>NZ_JH114303.1:160784-225942 GCF_000224635.1 Desulfovibrio sp. 6_1_46AFAA | reverse complement strand
CCCGGCTCGGCGCAGAGCGAGCAGGCCGGAGGCGCGTCCTCCGGCAGCAGCAGGCAGCGCAGGCCGTGGCCCCGCCAGAGCGCGCCCAGCGGATTCAGATCCGCAAAAGCCATGTGCAGAGCTCCCAGGCCACATCGGCCTTGCTTTGTGAGGGCCAGATTTCCTCGCGCCCGCGCGCGTCCGCCACGGCCATGCTGTTGGTGGGCGTGCCGAAGCCGCTGCCCACGGCGTTGACGCGATTGGCCGCCAGCAGGTCGGCTTTTTTGCGGGCCAGTTTGGCGCGCGCCAGGGGCAACAGGGCGTCCATGTCCGGCGCGGTCTCTGCCGCGAAACCCAGCACCTTCTGGCCGGGACGGCGCACGGCGGCCAGGTTGTGCAGAATATCCGGGTTGGGCCTGAAATCCAGGCTGAAGCCGTCAGGCGCCTCGGATTTCTTGAATTTGCGTTCCCCAAGGGGCGCGGGTGAAAAATCGGCCACCGCCGCCGTGAACATGCCCATGTCCATATCCGGCCAGAGCCCGCGCGCGGCCTCGTACATCCCGTGCGCGTTCGTCACGTCGTGCCGTTGCACGCCTCGCGGCAGAAAAGCGCTCACTCCCGGCCCGCAGATTGCCGTCACTTCGGCTCCGCGCAGCCAGGCGCACACGGCCAGGGCCGAGCCCATCAGGCCGCTGGAGGGATTGGACCAGAAGCGCACGCCGTCCCAGGCTTCGCGCGTGGGGCCCAGCGTGACCATGACCCGCAGGCCGGCCATGTCCTGGGGGGACAGGGCTTGCAGTCCGGCCAGAAAAATTTCCGGCAGGGCGGCCAGACGCCCTTGGCCGTCGTCGCCGCAGGCCGTGCCGCCGTTGTCCGGCCCCACGAAACGCGCGCCGCGCTGCTCCAGCAGAGCCGCGTTGGCCCGGGTGGCCGGATGGGACCACATGCGCGGGTTCATGGCCGGTGCCAGGACCAGCGGGCCGTCAAAGGCCAGAGCCTGGGCCGCCAGCATGTCCGAGGCCGCGCCGTGGGCCAGGCGCGCCAGGGCGTCGGCCGAGGCCGGGGCCACGACCATGGCCTCGGCGCACTGTCCCGGCTCCAGATGGGAGAAAATATCCTGACCGGCTTCGAACATGCCGCCGTAGACCGGCATTGCGCCCAAGGATTCGAAGAGCAGGGGGGTGACGAAACGCCGGGCCCCGTCCGTGAGCGTGACCGAAACATGGATGCCCAGCCTGAGCCAGGCCCGCAGCAGCTCCGTGGCCCGGTAGCAGGCCACCGAACCGCAGACCCCCAGATGCAGTCGCTTATGGGCAAAGCGCGTGCTCCGGTCAAAAGGCGTGGCAAGGGATGCGGCCGGGGTCGGGCTCACAGCGTGCGCTCCTGCAGGCCGCCGGACGCGCCCGCGCCCCACTGCTCCGTGGTGCCGGGAACGGGCGGCGGCGTGGGCGTGCTTTGGCCTGACTCGTTGCCCAGGGGCGCGTATTCCTCGCCGGACAGTTCCGCGCCGCTGTCCGAGCCGCCGGGCAGGCTGAGGGCCGAGCCGTCGGGCAGGCGGCTGCCCACCCAGATTTCCAGGATGGTCAGCACGGTCTGACGGCGGAAGGCCAGCACCGCCAGGCTGTTGCCCTTGTCATAGACATAGAGGGAGCGGTCTCCCTTGCGCTGGGAGAGCCGCAGCTGCCAGCCCTGGCTTTGCAGGGCCGTGAACATGCTCTGGGCCGCCCGCGAGGCGTCCACATTGCCGCGCAGGGTTTCCAGGCCCTCGCGCTCCCCGTCCGCGCCGTAGTTCATATAGCCGTGCGAGGCATAGCGCTGCATGCCGGAGGGCAGGGGTACGTTCAGCAACTGGCTGGATGTAACGTCCGCGCCGCCGGTGAGCGGGTCGTTGGAAAAGGGATTGCTGACGCCCATGGAGGCGCAGCCCTGAGCGGCGGCGAGGACCAGCCCCAGAGCGAGGGTGACAAGCGTGCGTCGCATGGCTATACTCCTTCCCCCGGACATGACAGGTCGTCCGGATTCAGGAACACAGCCTAGCCTCTCCGCCGCGCCCTGACAAGTCCGGCGCCGGGGCGGGCGCAGCAATGAGGCCCGCCACAGCCATGATTCCCGACGAAGCGGATTTTTCTCTGAGCAGTTACCGTTTTGATCTGCCGCCGGAGCAGATCGCCCAGTTTCCCCCGGAAGAGCGGGGCGCGTCCCGTTTGCTGGTCCTGCCGCGCAAGGGCGCTTCCGATCCCCGCCCTGAGCTGCGCCACGGCATGTTCGGCGATCTGCCCGACTGCCTGCCGGAGAATGCGCTGATCATCGCCAACAATTCGCGCGTCTTGCAGGCCCGCCTGCTGGGTTCGCGCGGCACGGGCGGCAAGGTGGAATTTCTGCTGCTCACGCCTCTGCCCCTGGTCATGGAGCGTGCCCGGCCCGACAAGCGCCTTGGCGGGGCCGGCGGCGCGGAGGCCTTCAGCGCCGAGGCCGAGGGCCTGGTGCGTTGCGGGGGCAGCGTGCGCGAGGGCGAAACCTTCGCTTTCGGCGCGGGCATCAGCGTGACCGTGCTGGAATCCGGCCCCTTCGGGCAGCGCCGGGTACGCCTGGCCTGGCAGGGCGACCTGGCCAAGGCCTTCGCGGCCACCGGGCATATCCCGTTGCCCCCCTATATCAAGCGCGCCGACGGCGAGGAAGACCTCAGCCGTTACCAGACCGTCTACGCCAGAAGCGACAAAACCGGCTCCGTGGCCGCGCCCACGGCCGGGCTGCACTTCACCCCGGCCATGCGTGAAAAGCTGGCGGACCGGGGCTTTGAGTGGGCCGAGGTGACGCTCTATGTGGGCTACGGCACCTTCAGCCCGGTGCGTTGCGAGGACATCCGCAGCCACCGCATGCACCGCGAATACGTGGAAGTGCCGGAGGCCACGGCCGCGGCCATAGCCAGGGCCAAGGCCCAGGGCCGTCCCGTGGTGGCCGTGGGCACCACCAGCGTGCGTACCCTGGAGGGCGTGGCCGAACTCTGCGGCCGGGTGCAGCCCTACACGGGTTGGACGGACATTTTTCTCTATCCCGGCAGGAGCTTCCGCGTGGTGGACGCGGTGCTGACCAATTTTCATCTGCCGGAATCCTCCCTGCTCATGCTGGTTTCGGCCTTTGCCGGGCGCGAGCGCATGCTGGCGGCCTATGCCGAAGCCGTGACCAGGGGCTACCGCTTTTTTTCTTATGGGGACGCCATGCTCATTAAATAAGGGCGGGCCCGGTTCCCCGGTCCTTTTCCGGCGCGGGACTTCCCCGTGCTGTCGCTGGTGTCTGATTTGAAAAATCAGGTGCCCGAAGCCCGTAGGGTTCTGCGGCGGCGCAGCCGCCGTGAGACCGCGAAAATCACGTTTTTTCGCGGACGATCCTGCGAAAATTGAGAGCATGCCTATGCTCGAAATTTTTGCAATTGGGCACTAGTGAAATGTCACGCCTCACCTGTCGGTTCAGCGTGAAGATCACACAGCAAAAAACGCGATTTTTGCTGTGTTTACGCCGCCTGCGGCGGCGCGCAACCCCTTGCGGGTTTGCGACATGTGTCGCTTGGCGCGACACTAGAAGGAGTGCAAAAAACATATGTCACGAGTAGTTTTTTTGGAAGATCGCTGCAAGGGCTGCCGGCTCTGCGTGGAGGTCTGCCCTGTGCATATCCTGCGTCCGTCAGGCCGTTTCAACCGCCAGGGTTATGAAATCATGGAAATGAGCGGCCAGTGCACGGGCTGCGCGTCCTGCGCTGTCATGTGCCCGGACACGGCCATCCGGGTATTCAGAAGCGTCAAAGCCGAAAACGCGGCCGAAGGAGGCGCCATATGAGCGCATCACAGACGGAGCGCGTGCTGATCAAAGGCAATGAGGCCGTGGCCTTCGGCGCGGTGGACGCGGGCTGCCGTTGTTATTTCGGCTATCCCATCACGCCCCAGAATGAAATTCCCGAAGCGCTTTCGGTGCTGCTGCCGGAGAACGGCGGCCAGTTTGTGCAGGCCGAAAGCGAAGTGGCCGCCTCCAACATGCTGTTGGGCGCGGCGGCCTGCGGCATTCCGGCCATGACTTCGTCCTCGGGCTGCGGCATCTCCCTGATGCAGGAGGCCATTTCCTACATGGCGGGCAGCCATGTGCCCGGCGTCATCGTCAACATGCAGCGCGGCGGCCCCGGCCTGGGGGATATCGGCCCGTCCCAGGGCGACTATTTTCAGGCGGTCAAGGGCGGCGGCCACGGCGACCACCGCAACCTGGTCCTGGCCCCGGCCACGGCGCAGGAGTGTTATGATTTCATGTTCCGGGCCTTTGCCCTGGCCTTCAAATACGCCAACCCGGTCATGGTGCTGGGCGACGCCATTGTGGGGCAGATCAAGGAGCCCGTGCGCCGCGAGCCGCCCAAAGAGGCCATGCGGCCGGAGGCGATTCAGGACACGGCCCGCGCCTGGCGGCTGGAAGGCTACGGCAAACGCGGCCCCGCCGCCGCGCCGCGCCTGCTCAAATCCGTCTATCTGGCCGAGGGAGCCCTGGCCGCGCGCAATCGTCTGCTGATGGAAAAGTACGAGGCCATGCGCGCGGAAGCGGCCTTTGAACAGATGGACGTGGACGACGCCGAGCTGGTGGTGGTGGCTTTCGGTTCCATGGCCCGCATCGCGCGCAGCGCCATCCGCCAGTTGCGCGGTCAGGGGCATCGATTGGGTCTGTTCCGGCCCGTGACCTTGTATCCCTTCCCGGACGAAGCCCTGCGCGCCTTGGCGCCGGGGCGGCGTTTCCTGGTTATCGAGCAGAATACCGGCCAGATGGTCGAGGATGTGCGCCTGGCGCTCAACAGCGCGGCCCCGGTGGCCTGGCACGGGGTCATGCCCGGCCTGTTCATCGGCGCGGACGCGCTGACCGACCCCATCCTCCGGGCGCTCAAGGAGAAGAAATAATGACGCGGATTTCGGAAACGGCCGATGCGCTGCGCCCGCAGCCGGGCGAACGTCTGGTGTTTGACGTCACCCCCGTGCTCAATGAGTGCCCCACCCATTACTGCCCCGGCTGCCATCACGGCATTGCCCACCGCCTGGTCAGCGAGGTGCTGCATGAGCTGGGCGTGGCGGACAGAACCATACTGGTGGCCTCGGTGGGCTGCGCCACCTTCACCTACGACTATTTCAACGTGGACGGCCTGGAAGCGCCGCACGGCCGGGCCTGTGCCGTGGCCACGGGCGTGCGGCGCGCCCGGCCCGACGCCGTGGTCTTCACCTATCAGGGCGACGGCGACATGGCCGCCATCGGCTTGGCCGAGTCCCTGCACGCGGCCAACCGGGGCGAAAAGATCACCACCATCTTCATCAACAATACGGTCTACGGCATGACCGGCGGCCAGATGGCCCCCACCACCCTGGTAGGCCAGAAAACCACCACGACCCGGCAGGGCCGCTCCCTGAGCAACGAGGGCGGCCCGGTGCGCCTGGCCGAGATCATGGCCCAGCTCGAAGGCGTGGCCTATGCAGAGCGTTGCGCCCTGGATTCGGTCAAACATGTGCGGGTGGCCAAAAAGGCCATGCGCAAGGCTTTCGAGGTCCAACTGGACGGTCTGGGTTTCGGTTTTGTGGAGCTGCTTTCGGGCTGCCCCACCAACTGGCATCTGGACCCGGTGGCGGCCAACAAGCGCATTGCCGAGGCCATGATTCCGGTCTTCCCCCTGGGCGTGTTCAAGGACGCCACGGCCGGGGCCGGTCCTGTTGCGCCAGTTGCGGAGGACGCGCAGGCAAAGGAGGCCCCCCGTGGCTGAGTATCAGGACGTGATTATGGCCGGTTTCGGCGGCCAGGGCGTGATGCTGATCGGCAATCTGCTGGCGCAGGCCGGTATGGAACAGGGCCTGGAAGTGAGCTTCATTCCGGTCTACGGCGCGGAAATGCGCGGCGGCACGGCCAACTGCACCGTAGTGCTGGACAGTCACCCCATCGGCTCGCCCCTGGTGCGCGAGCCCTTGTCCACCATTGTGCTCAACGAGCCCTCGCTGGACAAATTCCAACCGCGCCTGCGGGCCGGGGGCGTGCAGATCGTCAACGCCTCGCTGGTCAGCCAGGGGCTGCTGGATGCCGGCCTGCGCAGCGTCTACATTCCGGCCAACGACATGGCCCATGAACTGGGCAACGTGAAGCTGGCCAATATGGTGGCGCTGGGGGCATGGCTCAAGGCCACGGGCGCGCTGCCGCTCAGGGCGGTGCAGGAAGCCCTCAGGCGGGTGGTCAGCGCGCACTACGCCAAACTGATCCCGGTCAATGCCCAGGCCCTGGAAGCGGGTTACAACTTCGCCTGATGTTGGATTGTCCGGCCGGATAGGTTCCGGCGGCCAGCTCGACTTTTGTGTACAACCGAAAATGCCGCTGCTCCCTGACGGGGGCAGCGGCAAAACATTTTTGGAGAGAAACGATGCGCAAAATATGCGGGGTATGCCTGGGCCTGCTCGTGGGCAACGGCGCCCGCGCCGTAACGCGCCGCGCGGCGGCACGGCAGCCGCTATTTCTTGCGTTGCAGCACGAACATGAAGAAGTTGTCGCCGCGTTCAAGCCAGATGACCTTGGCCAGTTCGGGCTGGGTGGCCAGAAAGCCCTCCAGCGCGCGCAGCACGTCGGGTACTTTATAGTAGAAATGCTTGTGGTCGGGCGCAATGGCGGCCAGCTCGCGGCCCATGGGAATGATGAAGGCATAGGCTTTGACGCCGCCGTACTTCTCCAGCTTGACCACGTCCACCTTGCCGTCGCCGGCCAGAGCCTTGAAACCGAAAGGCAGGCGTTTTTTGAGCCAGTTTTCCAGAGCGCGGGAAACGGCGTCGGCTTTGCCTTTCTGGTTGTCGTAGCCCGGGGCGAATTTGGGCATTGTGTCGCGCAGATCCACATCGCTGTAAGCCTCATAGGCGTCCAGCGGCAAAAAATCCTCGCGCAGCGTGCCGCCGCTTTTCAGAGTCACGACGCCCATGCCTTTTTCCCGCTCAATCCAGGGGCGCTTGCCCTTGGCGCGCAGTTTTGCCTCCACCTCGGCCTTGTTGGCGGAGGGGTAGCCGTCGCTTAATGTATTTTTGTCGGACGTATCCCGGTTCGCGCCCGAGGCTGGGAAGGGCGAGATCAGGAAAAGAAGAAATGCGGCCGTGAGAATGAAGGACCGGGAAAGGGGCCGCGTGATTCCGGTGTGGGAGAAATCCATGCGTGTGCCTCTGTTTTTCGGGGGGAGAGATGTTTTCTCATCCCGTGGCGGAGACGCTTTCCGCCACGGGATGAGAACGATGCCGGCGCCGGAGGGGCTAGAGCGGTTTACCTTCTAAAGGTAACCCGCTCTGACACCGCACATAGTGCGTCGCGCCGCGAAGACCGGCCCGACGGGCGGCCCGTAGGGCTGTCCCCGTTGGCGCCAACGGGACCATACGGGGATCGACAGCAACGATAACCACGTTTTTCGCCGGAATGCCGACTTTGAAATTTTACAAATTTCAAAGTTAATCTGCTCTAGAGGCCCTTGTCCTGCATCAGGCAGACCAGGTCGCAGACCCGATTGGAATAGCCCCATTCATTGTCGTACCAGGCCACGGCCTTGACCATGCGGCCGTCCTGCACGGTGGTGTAGGAGGCTTCCAGGATGGACGAGGCCGGATTGCCCTTGAAGTCCATGGAAACCAGAGGCTTGTCGTTGTATTCCAGCACGCCCTTGAGATAGCTGTCCGCGGCTTCCTTGAGCTTGCCCAGCAGGGTTTCGGTATCCGTCTGCTTTTCCAGAATGCCGGAAAAGTCCACCACCGACACCGTGGGCGTGGGCACGCGCAACGAATAGCCGCTGAACTTGCCTTTGAGTTCGGGAATGACCTTGGCCACGGCCTGGGCCGCGCCCGTGGAGGTGGGGATGATGTTGCAGGCCGCGGCGCGGGCTCGGCGCGGGTCTTTGTGGGCCATGTCCAGAATGCGCTGGTCGTTGGTATAGGAGTGGATGGTGACCATATTGCCGATCTGGATGCCGAACTCGCGTTGCAGCACCAGGGCCACCGGGGCCAGGCAGTTGGTGGTGCACGAGGCGTTGGACACGATATTGTGCTTGGCCGGGTCGTACTGGTCCTGATTCACGCCCATGACGATGGTGATGTCCTCTTCCTTGGCCGGGGCGGTGATGATGACCTTTTTGGCCCCGTTGTCCAGGTGCACGCCGGCCTGCGGCGCGGTGCGGAAAATGCCCGTGCTTTCAATCACAACGTCCACGTCATGCGCGCCCCAGGCCAGCTGCTTGGGGTCGCGCTCGGAAAAGCAGTGGATGTTCCAGTCGCCCACGGTCACTTCCCGGCCGTCGACCTTGGCGTCCAGATAACCCCGGCCGTAGACCGAGTCGTATTCCGCCAGATGGAAGTTGGTTTCCGCGTCGAAGAGATCGTTGATGGCCACCACTTCCACGCGGTCCTTGTAGCTCTTGTGCAGGGCGCGGAAAACCTGGCGGCCGATGCGGCCGAAGCCGTTGATGCCCACTTTGACTTTTTTCATGTGTATGTCCTCAACATAAAAAGGAAAAACAGCTCGTTGCCCGATTATGCAACAGGCCCGGATTTTTGTTTGCTGGCAAGGAAGGCGAGCTTCGAGTGCCGGGAGCGTATCAAAACATACGTGACCGGCGCGCGAAGCGAAGCCTGACGCCGCCAGCGGGCAAAGGGCCGGGCCTGTTTAGTCTTCGTAGACCGAGTAGGCATGCTTGGCCATCAGCTCGTAATTATTGCGCAGGGCCTCGTGCAGGCGCGCGTTTTCAATGGCCAGGGCCGAAATGGCGGCCACGGCTTCCATAAAGGTCTGCTCGTCGGGGGTGAAGTCGCGCTCCACGTCGGAATAGACGCGGATCAGGCCGATGGCCTTGCCGTCAGCCATGAGCGGCGCGGAAAGCACGGAAACCAGCCCCTCTGCCTTGGCCGATTCGGGGTACTGGAAGCGGCCGTCGGCCGTGGCGTCCTTGAGGTGGATGGTTTTGCCGGCCAGCACTTCACCGTCCAGGCCGCTGCGTTTGACCTCCACCGGTCCCTTGCGCATGTAGGTGCCCGAAAGGCCGGAAGCCGCGCTGGGCAGCAGAAAGCGCCCGGTGCTGTCCAGCAGGCGGATGGTGCTGGCCTTGCAGCCCATGGTGGCGGCGGTTTGCTCCGTGATTTTATGCAGGACTTCTTTGGGCTCGAGGCTGGAGTTGATCACCAGCGCCACGTCCCTGAGTGCGCGAAAATAATCTTGTGCCATGAGTGCCTCCTTGAGGAACGCTGTGGACCGCACCCGTCCGCCAGGGGCGGGGGCGCGGCGAGAATGCCCGGAGCAAAGTAACGTTGAAAATGGTAATTCTCAAAGTTAGCCTGCTCTGATGACGGCAAAGGTCAAAACCTTTGCCTTTACTTTCTCAAGTATGATCTATTTTTTCCGCTCAGGCAACGCGCTCCGTTCGGCCGCTCCCGCCGGGGCAGGGCGGCTCGCGTCCGGGGTTCAGGCGTCCTTGCCGCCCAGCAGGCCCTTGGCCGGAGCCTTGCCGGGATTTTTCATGACCACCTGGCCTTCAATGACGCCGCCTTCCTCGGTGAGCAGGTTGGGCGTCTGCAACGTGCCCTCGAGCACGCCCGAGGCATAGACCACCACCCGGCGCTTGGCCGTGACCTCGCCGGAAAAGCGGCCCGAAAGCAGCAGTTCGCCCACGTTCAGCGTGCCGTCCACTTGGGCGTCCTTGCCCACGTTCAGCGTGCCGTCGCTGACGATTTCGCCGGTGTATTTGCCTTCAATGCGCACCGTGCCCTTGAAGGTGAGTTTGCCTTCATACACGGTGTCGGAACCGAGATATGCGATTTCGTCCTTACCCACGGGTACCCCCCATTTCGCCATTAGAGGGTGTCGTTATGAGTGTCTTTTCGGTTATCTCCGCGTCGAAATTCGCCTTTTATTCCGGTCGAGTACCATAGCTCTGCTGTCCTCATCCGTAAGCAGCTTCGCTGCAACGGCTGAGGCAAGAGTACACTTCCTTCATGCTTTAGCCGTTATGCGAGGAACGAGCATTACGGATAAAGACAGCAGCGCTAAAAGGCTCTTTCTCATTGATATAACACGAAAATTCATCTCATGTGACACCCTCTGGAGCGGTTAACACTTATCCCTTGAACATGAAGCGCCGCATGGACACGTTGAGCACAATGCCCAGCAGCGTGAAATTGACCAGAGTGGCGCTGCCGCCGTAACTGATGAAGGGCAGGGGAATGCCCACCACCGGCATCAGCCCGATGACCATGCCCATATTGATGAAAATTTGCCAGAAGAAATAGAAGAAGACTCCCACCACCAGCATGCTGCCGAAGCGGTCCTTGGCCTGTACCGCCGTGGAGAAGATCGAGAGTAGGAAGAGGCAGAACAGGGTGACCAGGGCCACGCAGCCCACAAAGCCCCATTCCTCGCCGAACACGGCCACGGCGAAGTCCGAATGGCGTTCCGGCAGAAAGCGGAGCTGGCTCTGGGTGCCTTCCTTGAAGCCCTTGCCCCAGAGCTGGCCCGAACCGATGGCGATGCGCGACTGCAGAATGTGGTAGCCCGTGCCGCGCGGGTCGTTGCCGGGGTCCAGAAACGTCAGGATGCGTTGCCGCTGATAGTCGTGCATGCCCACGAACCACATGAAGGCCGCCGCGCAGGGCACGGCCAGCAGGCAGGTTTTGAGCACATAGCCCTTGAGCCCGTGGAAGAGGATCATGCCGCCCAGAATCAGCAGGATCATCAGAGTGGTGCCCAGATCCGGCTGGGTGACGATCAGGGCGGCTGGAATCAGGCCCACAGCCAGCACGGCGCTGAAATCCTTCCAGCCCAGCGGGCGCCCGTCGCGGGCCAGCAGACGCGCGGCCAGCACCAGCACGGCCAGCTTGGCCAGTTCCGAGGGCTGGATGCTCATGAAGCCCAGGGAGAGCCAACGCTTGGCCCCGTAGACGGTTTTGCCCGCCACGGGCACCAGGATCAGCAGCGCCAGACTGATTAGAAAAAAGGGCCAGGCCAGGTTGCGCAATTGGCGATAGTCAAAGCTCATGGCCAGAAGCATGCAGGCCAGGCCGCACACGCCCCAGATCAACTGGCGCTGGTAAAAACCGGAAAAGGCCAGACCGTCTTCCAGCCGCGTGCCGCTGGCGGAGTACAGATTGCCCACGCCCAGAAAATAGAGCAGGAACATGCAGGCCAGCAGGCCCCAGTTGATGTAGCTGAACAGGCGTTTATCCATGCGAGCTCCGGGCGGAGGAAATATATTTCAAACCTGTGCGACCTTCACACGGAACGCGCCCTGCGCGGGCGGAGGGCGAAAAGACCATGACGCGGCATTTCCCTGCACTTGGCGCGGATGTCCGCTCTTCGCGGCCATTAGGGCGATGTGCCTGTTTCAAAGGTGAATTGCCCCAGGGCCTGTTAACGCTATAGAATTTTTGTTCGCCCGCAAGGAAGATAAACCTGCTTTGAGGGAGTGTACTTTTCTGGTACCCGACCGAAAAAGCAGGTGAAATCTGACGCAGCAGGAGGGCAAAAAGGCATAGCGTTAACAGGTCCTAATCCTCCCGCCCCCGGACAGGGCGCGGCGCTGCCGCCGGAGCCGGGGACGCGGGCGCGCCCGAATCCGGGCCGAAGATATAATCGTAAATCTTTTTGGCCACCGGTCCGGCCACGCTGGAACCGCCGCCGCCGTGCTCCACCATGACCACCACCACGTAGGTTTTGCCGTTCTTGGAGCCCCAGGTGGCGATCCAGGCATGGTCGCGCTGGGCGTACTCCATTTCCGAGGAGCGCACGCGGCGGTCTCCGGCGGTCATTTTCAACTTGACCACCTGGGCCGTGCCGGTTTTGCCGCCCATGTCCGCGTCCTTGCGGCCCACCACCCGCGCCGTGCCCACGCCCGCGGTCTTGCGCATGGCGTCCACCACAAACTTGAACGTTTCAGGCTTGGCCGGAATACGGCTCTGCACCACGCGCGGGGCGTCGTTGAGCAGTTGCGGCTTGAGCAGATCCCCGCCGTTGAGCATGGCCGCCACATAGACCGCCACCTGCACGGGCGTGACCAGGGTGTAGCCCTGGCCGATGGAGACGTTGTAGGTCTCGCCGCGCACCCATGGCCTGCCGAAGCGGCGCTTTTTCCATTCGCGCGAGGGCACCAAGCCGGATTTTTCGTGCGGCAGGTCAATGCCCGTGGGGCGCCCGAAGCCGCAAGCCTTGGCAAATTCCTCCAGCTTGTCAATGCCCAGGCGCTCGGCCATGAGGTAGAAATAGACGTCGCAGGAGTTGACCAGCGCGCTTTCCATGTTCATGGCCCCGTGCCCGCCTTTTTTCCAGCAGCGGAAAATCTGGTTGCCCAGCTTGACCTGGCCGGGGCAGAACACGGTTTCGCGCGGATTGACGCCGCGTTCCAGGAACAGGGCGGCCATGACCAGCTTCCAGACCGAGCCCGGCGGGTAGACGCTCTGGATCACCCGGTTCTGGAGGGGAAAGCGGTTGCTGGTGCGCAGGGCGTCCCAGTCCCGCTGGGAAATGCCCGCCGCGAAAAGATTGTTGTCGTAGGCCGGGGAGGTGACCAGGGCGCGCAGCTTGCCCGTGTCCGGCTCCATGACCACCACGCAGCCCGCCTCGCCGCCCAGGGCGTCCCAGGCCGCCTGCTGGAGGCCCCGGTCCAGGGAAAGATGCACCTCATGCCCGCCGCGCGGCTCTTCGCGCAGGGCTTTGCCCAGCACACGGGCGTGGGCGTCCACCTCCACGTCATAGAGGCCCTTGCGGCCGCGCAGCTGTTTTTCCAGCTCCAGCTCCAGGCCCTGCTTGCCCACCAGATCGCCCATGGCCAGCGCCGGATCTTTGGCCATTTCCTGCTCGTTGGCTTCGGCCACATAGCCCAGCACATGGGCGAAAAGCTCTTTTTCCGGATAGCTGCGCTTGGTGCGGACCACGATTTCCAGACCCGGCCAGGCGTAGATCTCGGACTCGATGCGGGCCACCAGGTCAAAGTCGATGTCCGTGATCAGCAGAAGGGGTTCAAAAGACTTCACCTTGAAGCGGTCCTGCTGGTATTTCTCCCAGATCTGGGGCAGCGGAATGCCGGACCAGGCGCTGATCTGGGCCAGGGTGGCCGGGATGTCGTGGCAGTCTTCGCGTACCAGGGACAGGCCGTAGGCCGTGCGGTTGTCGGCCAGCAGCTTGTCGCCGTCGTCCAGAATGCGGCCGCGCGGGGCGAAGATGCGCTCCTGGCGCAGGCGGTTTTCCTGGGCCTGGCGGGCGAATTCCTCGCCGCGGTGGACCTGGAGGTACCAGAAGCGGACCACAAAGACGAAGAACAACAGGCCCACAAGCACCTGCAAAAGCACGACCCCGCCGCGCGGGGGCTGGTAGCCCTCGCTCTCCACCTGGATTTTGAGCCAGGAGCGGATGCCCTCTTTTTTGCTGGGCGTCGCACTTGGGGAGCCGGGCGCGAAGAGGCGCTTATTTTTCTTCATCATCCGTGGTCCAGTGCCGCGTCGCGATCAACAGACGCCAGGCGAACGGCAGGAAGAGCGCCTGGATCAGGCTTTTGTCCAGCTCGTCCGGCACGTTGAAAGCGAGATTCTGCAGCGGGGCCATGAGCCAGGCCACGCCGTAATAGGCCGCGCCCAGGCAGGCGGAAAGCAGAAAGATGAAAATGAAGTTTTCCACTTCGAACAACCAGCGGCCCAGCTTGAACAGCGCGATGACCGCCGCGTACCAGACGATGACCCCGCCGAACTCGCGGGTGCCCATGCCCTCCTGCAAGAGCACGAAGAGCGGCAGGAGCCAGAGCATGTTCTTGTAGTCCCGCTCCTGCAACAGAATGATAAGGCCCACGGCCAGCACGTCCAGGCCCGGCACCAGGGCCTGCAGGCAGACGGCGATGGCCATGAAGAAAATCCACCAGCAGATGTTGCGGAGCTTGCTCATGGCGTCACGGCGGCGGGCGGCGCGGGCGGCCCCACGAAGACAGGCGGCGGACCTTCGGGCTCGGGCTCGGGCTGGGCGATGCCCGTGGGCTCCAGCAGCAGCACTTCTTCAAGATGTTGCAGATCCACCAGGGGCTCGGCGTAAATGGCCATGAACTGGGTGTAGTCCGAAGGGGCCACGCTGAGCACGCGGGCCACGGGAATGCCCTTGGGATATTTGCCGTCCAGGCCGGAGGTGATCAGCACCTCGCCCTGTTTCACGTTGGCGTCGCGCTGCACGAAATTCACTTCCAGCTTGCGGCCCGTGCCCTGCCCCGCCAGGATGCCCAGCGCCCGGCTGTTCTGCGAGAAAACCGCGATGCGGCTGCCCGGGTCCGTGAGCAGCAGGGCGGTGGCGGTATGCGCGCTGGCCCGCAGCACACGGCCCACCAGGCCCATGTGGGTGACCAGCGGCGTGCCGGGCCGTCCGCCCGTGGCATAGCCCCGGCTGATGGTGATGCTGTCCAGTACGGCGTTGGGGCCCATGCGCCCGGCCAGCACGCGCGCGCCCAGGGGCCGCCAGCTGGCGTCCACCGGCAGCTGGACCAGGGCGCGCAGGCGTTTGAGCTCGGCCAGATCCTCGCCGTTGGCCAGCAGGCGGGATTCCAGGTCCGCCACCCTGGCCTGGAGGCGCTCATTTTCCTCGCGCACGCTCACCAGGTCGAAATAGCGCTCCCAGAAGCCCGTGCCCACATCCTGGATGTAGCGCATGGGCTTGAGCACGGCGCCGCTCAGTTCCAGGCCGATGTTGGCGGCAAAGTCGTCCAGGGTACGGGTACGCTGGTTCCAGGAATACATACCCAGAAAGAGGATGAGCAAGATGCCCGCGAAAATCAGAATACGCCGCAATGACACAGAGTTATATCCGCCTCAGACTCGATTACATACACACGGGCGACGTCATGCCGGAAGAAGCTTCCGGCATGACGTCGCCCACGGAGAAAATACGCCACAAAGGTGTGGAAGACCGCACGCTGTCAGTCGATGCAGACTTCTTTGAGGATGTTCAGGCTGTCCAGAGCCCGGCCCGTGCCGACCGCCACTGTGGAAAGCGGGTCGTCCACCACGGTGATGGGCAGGGAGGTCTCCTCGCGCAGAAGCTGATCCAGACCCTTGAGCAGCGCGCCGCCGCCCGTGAGCACAATGCCGCGGTCCACAATGTCCGCGGCCAGTTCCGGCGGGGTCTGCTCCAGGGCGATGCGCACGGCCTGCACAATGCTGTCCACCTGCTCGGAAATGGCTTTGCGCACTTCCTCGGAGGTGATGATGATATTCTGCGGGATGCCCGTGACCAAGTCCCGGCCTTTGACCTCAATCTGCTGTTCCGGATCCAGGGGGTAAGCCGAAGCGATCTTGATCTTGATTTCCTCGGCCGAGGATTCGCCGATGAGCATGTTATATTTGCGTTTGACGTGGGTCATGATGGCTTCGTCCATCTTGTCCCCGCCTACGCGCACCGAGCGCGAATAGACGATGCCGGAAAGGGAAATCACCGCAACTTCGGTGGTGCCGCCGCCGATGTCCACCACCATGTTGGAGGTGGGTTCTTGAATGGGCAGGTCCGCGCCGATGGCCGCGGCCATGGGTTCCTCAATCAGGTAGACTTCACGCGCTCCGGCTGACTGGGCGGATTCCTTGACGGCCCGCTTCTCCACCTGGGTGATGCCCGTGGGCACGCAGATCATGATCCGGGGGCGCACCAGGCGGCGCGAGTTGTGCACTTTGGCGATGAAGTGGCGCAGCATGGCCTCGGTCACTTCAAAGTCGGCGATGACGCCGTCCTTCATGGGACGGATGGCCCAGATGTTGCCGGGGGTTCTGCCGAGCATGCGCTTGGCGTCGTGGCCCACGGCCAGCACCACGTTGTTGCCGCGCGAATCCTTTTTGACCGCCACCACCGAGGGCTCGCGCAGCACAATGCCCTGGCCCTTGACGTAGACGCAGGTATTGGCCGTGCCCAGGTCGATGGCCAGATCGTTGGAAAACATCCCCAGTGCGAAATCCAGAATCTTGGACATTACTCTTGCTTGCCTCGCTGTGCTGGTATGCGTATGGTCCCGGCGGGCGGGAGCGGCATTCCGGGGCCGTCGCGGCGGCAACGGTCCGGAAATAATTTTTTGTCGTCAGGCTGAAAACTGTTCGGCTAAAACGGGCGTGAAGTCAAGACGATGGGCGTGGGGTTCAAAAACTTTGTCCCGGCCGGCGGATTCCCGAACCGGCCCCGGAACAGCCCGTAATCCGCCCGCAAGGCGCGTTAGTATGGTGCGTTGGCATACTCTGGCCGCGTATTTCCGTCGCAAGTACGGCATGCGGGTGCAAAAAATTCCACTTGACGCCGGTTCGGCCTGTCCCAACCGCGACGGCCTGCTGTCCACGCGGGGTTGTGTCTTCTGCAACGCCCTGGGTTCGGGCTCGGGCCTGGGCGGGCGCGGCCTGTCCCTGGCGGTCCAGTGGCAGGCTTGGCGGCAAAAGTACCGCGCCGGGGACCCGGACTGTCGTTTCCTGGCCTATCTGCAATCCTTTTCCAATACCTACGGCTCCCTGGAGCGCCTGCAAGACCTGCTGCACGCGGTCGCAACCCTGCCGGACTGCTGCGGCCTGGCCGTGGGTACGCGGCCCGACTGCCTGAGCCCGTCCAAGCTGGACGCTCTGCTCCGGGCCGGGGCCGAAGCGGGCGTTGCGGAGATCTGGCTGGAGCTGGGCCTGCAAAGCGCCCATGACGCCACTCTGGCCCGGGTCAACAGGGGGCATACGGCGGCCTGCGCGGCCAAAGCCGTGGCCGAAGCCGCCGGGCGCGGCCTGCTGGTCTGCGGGCATCTGATGGCCGGTTTGCCCGGCGAGGGCGAGGCGGCTTTTCTGGAAAGCGTGGACTGGGCCGTGAGCCTGCCCCTGCACGGCCTCAAACTGCACAATGTTTATGTGCCCGAGGGCACGGAACTGGCCCGCCGGTACCGGGACGGGCGCTACCAGCCCCTGGAGCGCGACGAATATGTGGACCTGCTCTGCGCGGCCCTGCCGCGCATTCCTTCCCGCCTGGTCATGCACCGTCTGCAAAGCGATCCCGCGCCCGGCGAACTGGTGGCCCCGGCCTGGGCCGCGCTCAAACGCCCGCTGATGGCGGATCTGCTGCGCGCCCTGCACGCGCGCGATCTCTGGCAGGGCTGCCGGGCCGACGTTCCGGAGGGCCGGCCCGCGTGGTACGGCGGGTAGGGGCGGCCTCGAAAAGCCCGGGTTCATCGTCGCCGGACAGGGCACACAGGGCCCAGGCCGCGTCTTGACCTTTATCACGGCCGGAACTATGCAGATGGGCGTCAATTTATAGTATTTTCAACATACTTCGCGGGACGGCCGGGATGGGGATGGTCTGCTTTCTTGCGGCGCTGGGCCTGCTGGTGCTGGGTTACGCGGTGTACGGCGTTTTTGTGGAAAAGGTTTTCGGCATTGACCGCACGCGGCCGACCCCGGTGCAGAGCAGGGCGGACGGCGTGGATTGCGTGGCCCTGCCTCCGTACAAGATTTTTTTCATCCAGTTGCTGAACATCGCGGGCCTGGGGCCGGTGTTCGGGCCCATTCTGGGCGCGGTGTACGGCCCCGCGGCCCTGCTCTGGGTGGTCTTCGGCTGCATTTTCGCGGGCGCGGTGCACGATTTCCTCACCGGGGCCATGAGCCTGCGTTACGGGGCGGCCTCCTATCCGGAGCTCATCGGGCGCAATCTGGGCAAATATGCCCGCTGGTTCATGCTGGTCTTCACCATCTGGTTCATGGTTCTGGTGGGCGCGGTTTTCGTCAACGGCCCGGCCGGGCTGCTGGCCTTCAAGACCGGCGAGCTGCTGCGTTCCTGGGAGGGCGGCGCGGCCGTGTTGCAGTGGCTTGAAGCCTGTCCGCTGGCCGTGTTCTGCGCCGGGGCGGACGGCACGGTTTCTGCGGGCAAGGTGCTGGCCCTGTTCTTTTCCGCTCTGATTTTCAGCTATTATTTCGTCGCCACTATCCTGCCCATCGATAAGATCATCGGCAGGATATACCCCTTTTTCGCCATCCTGCTGCTGTTCATGGCCTTCGGCCTGCTGGCCGCGCTGCTGCTCAATCCCCAGTACAGCATTCTGCCCAACCTGCGCCCGGCCGACTTTTTCACTAACCTGAACCCCAAGGGTGCGCCCCTTTGGCCTTTACTCTTCGTGACCATCGCCTGCGGGGCGATCTCGGGCTTCCACGCCACCCAGTCGCCCATGATGGCCCGCTGCATGCGCTCGGAAGGGCAGGCCCGGCTGATGTTTTACGGGGTAATGATCGCCGAGGGCGTGCTGGCGCTGATCTGGGTGACCATCGGGCTTTCTTTTTACGACGGGGACCCGGCGGCCCTGATGGCGGCCGGAACTCCGGCGGTGGTGGTTTCCAAGGCTTCCGAAGGCCTGCTGGGCGGGCTGGTGGGGGGCACCCTGGTTTTTCTGGGCGTGGTCATCCTGCCCATTTCCACCGGCGACACGGCCTTCCGCACCGGGCGGCTCATCCTGGCCGACGTGCTCCGTTTTGAGCAGGGCTCGCTGGGGCGGCGCATCGTGCTGGCCGTGCCGCTCTTTCTGCTGGGCATTTACTTTGCCGTAGGCGACTTCACGGCCATCTGGATGGCCTTCGGCTGGACGAACCAGACCCTGGCCTGCGTGTCCCTCTGGGCGGCGGCGGTCTGGCTGCGCCGCCGCAAACGCCTGCACTGGGTGGCCACCGTGCCCGCGTTGTTCATGACCGCCGTGTGCGGCAGCTATCTCTTTTACTTTGATAAATTTCCCTTCCGCTGGTCCATGACGGCCTCGGTCTGCATGGGGCTGGCCGCCTCCGGGCTCTGCTTCGCGCTCTTTCTCGCCAGGGGCGGCAGGATGCCGGAGGGTGACGAGGCGAAGTTCTGACGCGGCAGTCGCGTGACCGGGGCTGTCAGGCGGCCTGCTTTTTCCGGGCGAGCTGTTGCTTTACTTGCGCGCCGCGCGCCAGAGCATAATTCAACATAATACTCTCGGTACGTTTTTTATGCTTCAAACGTTTGCTCCCGCGTCCGCGCAAGGCGGCCCGGCACGCCGGTACCGGCTCTGGGATCTGCTCGTCCTGGCCCTGGCGGCCTGCTATGCCTGGGCCGCATTACAGGGCGTGCTGTCCATTTCCGTCGGCGGCGCGCAGTTGGACAGTGACCTGGCCACCTATGCCCAAGGCATGGCCGGGGCGGATCATCCCGAACTGTTTGTCTTGGATCCCGTGCTGCGCGCCGTCACGCCGGCCAACAGCATCTGGAATTTGGAACGCTTCACGGCGCGCCTGCTGACCCCCGGCAACGACTATGTGGTGGGACTGTTCCGGGCCGGAGCTCTGGCTATCTTCATTTTCTACGCGGGCTGGTACCTTTTGGGCCGCTGGCTGTTCGGAAGTCCGGGCCTGGCTTTTCTGCTGGCCCTGCTGGCCGGAGTCACTGTCTGGGTGGAGTGGGGCACTTTCTGGGGCATCGCGCAGTCGGACCCTGTGCCGCGCGTGTTTTTCGCCGCGCTCTGGCCCTTTCTGCTGCTGGGGGCCCTGGCCGCTCAGGAGCGGGCGCTCCTGAGGCCTCCGGCCATGCTGGCCGCAGGCCTGTGCATGTGGGTGCACGGCATAAGCGCCTTGAACACCGGGGCCATGTTCTTTCTGGCCTTTGCCCTGCACCGTCCCCAGGGGCAGAGCCTGGTCGCGCATCTGGTCAATTGTGTTTTCTGCCTGGTGTTGTATTTCATACCGGTATTGGCCTTTCTCTGGCCTTCACTGACCCAGACTCACGCCTTCAGTGCGGCTGACATGGCCGTTTTTCAGGAATTGTTCAACCTGCGCTGGCAGGAGGACTATGGTCGCCTGGGGGAACGGCTGGCCCATCTGGTAAGTTTTTCCAGCCCGATGCTGCCCCTGCTTTGCGGCGGCTTCGCGGCCTGGTTGATCGTCCGGCGGCGCGGAGGAATGCGGGCGCGCCGCCTTGCCGCCATGTGCCCGGCCTTTGTGCTGGCCCTTGTCCTGGTTGTGTTGTTTTCCTGGGCGGAATCCCGCCTTGCGCCGGAGTTCGGACGTCTGCCGCTGGGGCATGAGCTCGTGCGGGGTCTGCGTTTTCTGGTGCCTCTTTCCTGGCTGATGATTGTGGCCGCGTTAGCCTGCTTCCGGCCTCGCCTGTCCCGTGCCGGGCGTCTGCTGCTGGCGGGCGGCGTTACCTCGGCCGTGTTGTTGCTGAGCCATGATCGCCAGTATATGGCCGCGCAGTATGCGGTATCGCAAGCGACCGGCCTGCCGCTGCCCTTGCTGGACGACGCGCGGGAAGCCATGCGCGGAGCCGCCGCCTATCGGGAAGCTCTGGACAGGCTGGCACGGCTGGTGCCGCCGGGTGTGCCGGTTTTCAGCGACAGCGACGCCATGGCCGTGCGTTATCTGGCTCAGCGCCCTCTGGTGCATTCCTTTAAGGACGGGTATATTTTTTTCTATAACAAAGACGTGCAGGGCTCCCGCACCTGGCTGCGCTACAACGCCCTGATGCAGCAGGGACCCACGGGCTACATCGACGCCTGGCTTGCCTCGGGCGTGCCTTGGCTGCTGAGCGGCCGTCCGCGGGACAAGGCCCTGCTGGAGCCTTACGGCGAGGTGCTCTGGGAAAACGGCGGCTGGCTCATCGCGCGGCGGCGTGGAGGATAGGCATGGAGCGGGATGGAAAAGATATCCCTTTGGTGACGGATCTGGACGGCACCCTGGTGGCCGGAGACACCCTGGTGGAGGGAGTTAAGGATCTGCTGGCGCGCAGGCCGTGGATGTGCTGCGTATTGCCGTTCTGGGTAGCGCGCGGGCGGCGTTTTTTTAAAAAGCAGCTTGCCCCCTGGAGCGCGGCGGCCTGTCTGCGCATGCCTCTCAATGCCTCGGTGGCCGACCTGCTGGGGGAAGCCGCCCGCACGGGGCGCCGGGTCTGCCTGGCTACAGCCGCCTATGAGGAAGTGGCCGAGGCCATGCGCGTTCGATTGCCGCTTTTTGACGCTGTTTTCGCCACCACGTCGGCGGTGAATCTCAAAGGCGGGCACAAGGCTCGCTTTCTCAGTGAGATGTTCGGAAGGGGCGGGTTTGACTATTTCGGCGATTCCACAGCGGATCTGCCGGTCTGGGCCGAAGCGCGCAAAGCCTATGTGATCGGCGACGCGGCGCTGGCGGAAAGGGTGCGTTCCCTGAACCCTGAGGTCATGTGCATTGTCCCCCGCTGGACACAAGAGCCGTACGGCGTCAGTTAATGGGTTCCAGCAGGAATTGCAGGCTCTGCACGTTGATGAAGCAGGTCGCACAGAACAAGACCACCAGCAGCGCGGTATACAGCATGAATTTTTTCTCATGAAACAGTTTTTCCGGTGTCTGCACCACGGAATCGGCGTTCATGCTGATGCTGAAATACCAGGAGAACAACAGGGCCACCAAGGGAAAAAGAAAAATAAACTCAATCTTGTACTTGATGAGTGAAATGCCCAGGAACAGCGCGGTGTTCATGGCGTAGAAAAAGGCTGAGACAAGCAGCTTCCGTTCCGTGTAACTGGCAAGGCTCTTGCGGTACCGGGCCATGACTTCCTTGGAGCGGATGCTGCGCAGTTCGGCGAAGCGTTTCAGGGCCATGAGAAAAGCGCCGCCGCACCAGTACGCCAGCAGAAAGCTGCTGGGCGGAAGATGATCGGGTATGCAGATGGCCCAGCCGAGAACCAGGCGCAAGGGATTGTTAATGGATTCCGAGATGACGTCGAGATAGGGCACATCCTTGGTGCGCAGGGGCGGCACGTTATAGCAGATGCCCATGATCAGAAGAAAAAGCGCTGTGAATCCAAACAGTTTATTGATATAAAAGCCCAGCCAGAGCCCGAGGCAGGCCAGCAGGGCGTATTCCAGCAGCACATAGCGCAGGCGCACCAGGCCCTGCGCCGCCGGGCGCAGGTATTTGGTGGGATGTTGCCTGTCGTTGGGCGCATCCAGATATTCGTTGATGCAGTAGTTGGCCGAGGCGATGCAGCAGGTGCTGACCAGGCCGAGGATGAGATTTCCCGCCAGGTTGGCCGGAATGTCCCGCAGAAAGAGGAAAGCCAGGCAGAGACCCGGAAACATGAAAAACTGTTTGAACCAGTGATCCGGGCGCGCGATCTGAATATAGGGCCGCAACTTTTCCAAGGGGACCGCCTTTCAAAATCCAGACTGTACAGTCTGGAACGAGAAAAGCCCGCGGGCTTTTCTCGTGTTAATGTGTTGTGCTCCCGGCAGAATAATTTTTCTGACGGATCACTCACATGAATTATGTGACGGCGTATATCAAAAAAAGCTCGCGCAGGAAAAGCCGCCGGACGGACCCGTCCGTTTGCGGGCCGCGCGCGAGGAGGTCGCCATGCGTGATTGTTGCCGCATCCGGGCGGTGGATATAGCGGCTCTGCTGCTGATTGCGGTCTACGCGCTGGCCGCCTTGGCGGGCGTGCTGGAGATTTCCGCCAACGGGACGGAGCTGGACAGCGACCTCGGCATGTATGCTTACATCACCGCCGGGGAGCAACATCCCGAAAGTTTCAGCGCCGATCCGACGGCGGCCCTGCATTCCCATTCTTTTTGGAATGCGGCGCGTTATCTGGGTGCCCTGCTCACGCCGGGAAACGAGTATGCCGTAGGCCTGCTGCGGGCCGGGGCCCTGGCGGTCTTCGTTTTTTACGCGGGCTTTTATCTTCTGGGGCGCTGGCTGTTCGGCAGTCCCATTCTGGCCGCCGTTCTGAGCCTGGTCATGGGCGTAACCGTCTGGGTGGGCTGGGGAACATTCTGGGGCGTCACCCACAGCGACCCTGTGCCGCGCGTATTTTTCGCCGCGCTGTTTCCTTTTCTGCTCTGGGGCGGCATCGCGGCCCTGCGTCATGTCCGGGCCAGGCCCCTGGTCATGCTGGCCGCCGGTTTGTGCGTCTGGGTGCATAATATCAGCGCGCTGGCCACGGGGGCCATGCTGTTCATGGCCTTTGCCCTGAACAGAGAGAAGCGGAGCTGGGCTGTTCATCTGGGCATCCTGGCAGTCTGCCTGTTATGTTTTTTCCTGCCCGTGCTGTTTTCTCTCCGTTCTCTTTTGGGGGGACAGGCCGCTGTTCTCAGCGCCGACAATCTGGCCGTGCTCAGATATTTGTTCGATCTGCGCCTGGGGGCGGATTATGGGAGGATGCTGGCGGATCTGGGCGGGTATCTGCTGACCTGCAGCGTGATATTTCCGCTCTTTCCCGCCGCCTGCGCGGGCTGGCTGATCACCGTGTCCGCCGGATGGGGAGGCGGGGAGCGCGCGCGCGATCTGGCGCGCATGTATCCCGGCATGCTGCTGGCTCTGGCTTTGGTGGCCCTGTTTTCCTGGGCCGAGTTTCAACTGGCCGCGCGGCTGGGCCGCTTGCCCCTGGGCCATGATTTGATCCGGGGCACGCGTTTTCTGGTGCCGTTGGCTTGGCTGATGGTCGTTTCCGGAGTGGCCTGCTTCTGGCCGCGCCTGCGCAAGATTTTTCGTTTTTCTCTGCTGGCCGGCATTGCCCTGGCGGTCCTGCTGCTGAATCAGGACCGCTGGCACATGGGCGCGCTCCACAGCCTGGCCCGGCATACGGGCCTCACCCTGCCGCTTCAGGACCGGGCGGAGGACCGGCTGCGGCACAATGCCGCCCGGCGTGAGGCGCTGGAAAAACTGAGCGCGTTGACGCGTCCCGGCGACGTGGTCTTCAGCGACAACGGTGATTCCGCCATCCGTTACCTGGCTTTGCGCGGCCTTTTCCACAGTTTCAAGGACGGTCTGTATCCCTACTACGGCAAGGATGCGGACTGGGCCCGCGTCTGGCTGCGCTACAACGCCCTGATGCAGCGGGGACCCACAGGCTATATCGACGCCTGGCTGGCCTCGGGCGTGTCCTGGCTGTTGAGCGGCCGCCCGCAGGACAGGGCTCTGCTGGAGCCTTACGGCGATGTGCTCTGGGAAAACAAGGGCTGGCTTATTGTGCGTCGGCGCTGAGTGCGCGGCCCGCACGGCCATGCGGCATTGCCGCCGCTTGCGCCGGTCAGCCCTTGGGCTTGAGGATGGGGCCCGCGCGCTCGCCCACCAGGGTGTCTTCCAGTGTGGCGCACATTTTCTGATACTTGCCGTTCAGAAAGCGGAAACGGCGCAGCCGGGCCGTGAAGTCCGGACCCGCCGCGGCCACGCGCCGCTCGAAGAGGGTGCGCGCAAAGGCGTAAAGCTCCAGGTCCGCATTGTTCAGGCGCGCGGCCAAAGCCCGGTCTTCGGCGCTGACGGCGTCGGCCAGGCCGGGGCGCAGCATGTTCCGGCGTTCGTGGAAGAGCTTTTGCAAGCCGATTTCGTCGGCCAGCAGCAGGAGGCTTTCGTCAAAGCGCTCCTGAATGCCCACAAAGCAGAAACTTTCTTCCAGATGCTTTTTAGCCAGGGCCAGCACCTCGTCCGGATTCCTGTCCGGCGCGAACACGCCCGCCAGACAGTGGGTGACGAAGTTTCTGCCCCGGAATTTCAGCAGGGGATCGTTGCTGGTGAGGTAGTCCCGGAAGCTGACGGCATTTTCGTTGAGATAGGCGTAGAGATGGTTTTCAGGCCAGGACTTCTGGAAGACGTATTCCGAAACAAGCCGACTCAAGGGCTCGCGCAGCAGGGTGAACATGCGCAGGCGACGGCCGTAGAGGCTGGGCGGATCGAAACTTTCGGGCATCAGATGCCCCTCGATGAGGCGGATGCGCTCCAGCACGTCCGCCTCCAGCATACGGCAGCGCTCGTAATCCTCCTTGGCATAGACGCTCAGGACGGTTTCAGGCGCGAAATTATCGTGCAGAACGGCGTTCAGCGTGGTCCCGGCCGTGCGCGGCAGATGCAGGAAAAAGAGCGTTTCATCCATGGCGTGTTCCCCGGAGCGTATTTGTATACCTCGCCGGGGCCGTCCCGCAAGCGGGGCGGCCGTGCCGTGCTTGCCTCCGCCGCATGAATCCGGCATACTTACTCTTCCATAAAATATTTCGCATAGGAACGCGGCGGATTCCGACGGGGCCTGTTCGCGCTGACGCGGAGTAGTTTTGGAGGCGATGTTTTCAAAGCGCCATCCAGCCGGAGCCGTTACGCTTCGCGGTGCGCCGCACACGCCGGGGCGGCACGTTTACTGTTTCAATGCTCTGAAACTGACTTTTCACGCCGACGCGGGGGTGTCCCATGCAGCCGGAACTTCTGCTCTTCGACATAGGCAACACGTCCATCAAGGTGGGGCTGGCCAATGAGCGGCACGTGCTGACTTCCTACACCCTGCCGGCCAACGCCGGGCACACCTCGGACAGCCTGGGCCTCACGCTTCTTTCCCTTTTGCGGCACGCGGACACGGATATGGCGAAGCTCAAGGCCTGCGTGGCCTCTTCCGTGGTGCCGGGTTTCGACCCGCTGCTGCGCGAGGCCGTGGCCCGCTATCTGGACCGGCCCCTGTACTGCGCGCCCGACGACTTGCCCATTCCCCTGGAAAACCGTTACGAACGGCCCTCCGAAGTGGGAGCGGACCGCCTGGTGGGGGCTTTCGCCGCCCGCAGGCTCTGCCCGGACGCGGCCTCCCTGCTGGTGGTGGACTTCGGCACGGCGGTGACTTTTGACTGCGTGAGCGGGCAGGCCTATCTGGGCGGCCTGATCTTTCCGGGCCCGGCCACGGCCCTGGCCGCGTTGTCGCGCGAAGCCGCCAAATTGCCCAGAGTCAATCTGGACATTCGCGCGCAAGAACCCGCGCCCGGCCGCGACACCACCACCAGCATCCAGCATGGTCTGGTCTTTGGCTTTGTCTGTATGGTGGAGGGCCTGACCCAGCGGCTCAAGCGGCAGATGTCCGGCCCGATCAAGGTGCTGGCCACAGGCGGCTTTGCCGCGTCCATCGCCAGGGTGAGCCCGGTCTTCGACCATGTTCTGCCCGCCCTGTTGCTGGATGGCCTGCGGCGTCTGTACTATGAGGAGCGGGATATTCTCTGAGGCCGCCGCGCATCGGCGCGCCCGGCCTTGTTCTGAACATAACCCCAACATGAGGGCATAAGGAGCGAATATGAGCAGCATTGCCTCTGTTTTCGGCCGTGAGATCCTGGATTCGCGCGGCAATCCCACCGTGGAAGTGGAAGTGACCCTGGAATCGGGCATCAGCGCCCGCGCGGCCGTGCCGTCCGGCGCGTCCACCGGCAGCCGGGAGGCGCTGGAAATGCGCGACGGCGACAAGAAACGTTATGGCGGCAAGGGCGTGACCAAAGCCGTGGAGCATGTCAACGGCGAAATCGCCGACGCGCTTCTGGGCCTGGACGTGCTGCGCCAGGTGCAGATCGACAACAGCCTTATCGATCTGGACGGCACGGACAACAAATCCCGCCTGGGCGCCAACGCCATGCTGGGCGTGTCCATGGCTTGCGCGCGGGCCGCGGCCACCTTTCTGGGCCTGCCGCTCTACAAGTATCTCGGCGGCATCAACGCCAAGGTGCTGCCCGCGCCCATGATGAACATCATCAACGGCGGCGCGCACGCCCCCAACAACCTGGACATCCAGGAATTCATGATCATGCCCATCGGGGCTATGACCTTCCGCGATTCCCTGCGCATGGGCACGGAGATTTTCCATACCCTGCAGGCCATCCTGAAAGCGGACGGGCATGTGACCAGCGTGGGCGACGAGGGCGGCTTCGCGCCCAATCTCAAGAACCATGACGAAGCCTTTGCCTACATCATCAAGGCCATCGAGGAGGCGGGCTACAATCCCGGCGGCGAAGTGGCCCTGGCTATCGACGCGGCCGCCTCGGAATTCTACCAGGACGGCAAGTACGTGCTCAAGGGCGAGGGCAAGACCTTCAACAACGCCGAAATGGTCGAATGGCTGGCCGGGTTCACCCGCAAATACCCGCTGATCTCCATTGAGGACGGCATGGCCGAAGGCGACTGGGACGGCTGGGGCATGCTTACCGCCAGCCTGGGCGAGAGCATTCAGCTGGTGGGCGACGACATCTTCGTGACCAACCCGGCCATCCTGGCCGAGGGCATTTCCGAAGGCGTGGGCAACTCCATCCTGATCAAGCTGAACCAGATCGGCACAGTGACCGAAACCCTGGACACCATTGAAATGGCCAAGGAAGCGGCCTACACCACCGTCATTTCGCACCGCTCCGGCGAAACCGAAGACAGCTTTATTGCGGATCTGGCCGTGGGCGTCAACGCCGGGCAGATCAAGACCGGCTCGCTCTGCCGTTCCGAGCGCATGGCCAAGTATAACCAGTTGCTGCGCATTGAGGAGGAACTGGGCGACGAGGCCGAATTCTTCGGCCCCATGCTGGCCGAGTATTACGCGCTGGGCGACAGCGAGGACTAAAACGCTATGCCGAACGCAAGGCCCGCGCCCGTAAAGGACGCGGGCCTTGTTGCAGCGGAGTCTTTCAGGGTGGAACATGCCGTAACATTCGCGGTAGCGAGATTCGGTATCCCGGTCTTTCAGTCCGCTTTCTATTGCTGTCGCGCGGAGGTGCCTGGAAATGACGGCATCGCTTGCACTTGACACTGTTTCAAAGCCGACCTGGGGAGAGCCGTATGGCGTTGAAAAGTTTTCCCATCAGATGGTGTTGTTTTCGCGGCCGGGCGTCACGCGCGGAATTTGTGTGGAATCTCTTTGCGTATGCCCTGATGCTGCCGCTGTTCTATGTGGTCATGGCGGTTCTGGGATCCATGATGCCGCTACTGAGTCTAGCCGGTGGAGCGGCCATTCTAGCCGTGTGGCTGACGTGGGTGGGAGTGAGCGTGCGGCGTCTGAAGGATTGCGGTCGCAGCCTTTGGTGGGTAGCCGTACCGCTGTTGCCTTCATTGTTGCAGACGGGTGAGGTGTTGCTGTTGCGGTACTGCCGGGATGACGCATGGGCCACCGAGCTGCTGGATCATCCCGCTTGGCATGTCCTGTGGGCAATTTCAGTGCTGGGCGCCCTGCTTTTTCTGCTTTATCTGCTGATCAAGAAAAGCACGCCCGACCCCAATCGCTACGGGCCTGACCCTCTGATTTCGGCGGAAGCCTTGGCCGGAAAGCCTGCTATTTCCCATGGCCTTAGCCACCGGGAAGGCCTTGAGCAGTGAAATTCATTGCAGCCGTGAAAATCTGCCTGCGCAAGTACGCCTGTTTCCGGGGCCGGGCCCCTCGCTCGGAATTCTGGTGGTTTTCGTTTGTTGCCCTGCTTGCGCAGGGCGTCGTCCTGATTTCCTGCCTTTCACTCATCCGGAGCTTGAAAAGCATGCCGTCCTGGGGGGGATTCCAAATACTCGCCGTCACGGATGCGCTCATCGCCGTCCTGCTGCAGTTTGTCATCTTTATCCCTATGTTGGCCGTCGGCATTCGACGCTTGCATGACAGCGATCTCAGCGGCTGGTGGCTGCCGACGGCCATGTGGCTGCCGTCGCTGCTTGCGCTGGGATGCGCCCTGCTGTGGGGCAGGCCTGAAGCCCTGGACCTGGTAAAGCTGGTCGGCGGCAATTCCTCATTGTTCCCGAAGATACTGGACGGGCATCCCGTGCTGTCCTGGTCCCTGCGCATCCTCAATATGCTGCTGCAATTCTTTTTGCTGTTCGTCTGGGTCAGAAAAGGCACTTCCGGTCCCAATCGTTTCGGGCCTGACCCCCTGGCTCCGGAGACGGTCCCTGGGAATCCGCCGGTTTCTCCCCCGGCGGAGCGCAAAGCGACCATGAGCTTCGCCCGCGGCATCAAAACCTGCCTGCGCAAGTATCTGCATGTCCGGGGGCGGGCATCGCGCGCGGAATTCTGGTGGTTCGTGCTGTTGTACGCGCTGCTGCTCCTGGGGTACAAGATACTGCTCTTCCGGCAGCAGGGGCCGGACTGGCTGTTCTTTGTGACGCAGGGTCTGCCCTTGCTGGCCCTGTTGCTCCTGGCGGTTCCCCTGTTGGCCGTGGGTGTCCGGAGACTGCACGACAGCAACCTCAGGTGCTGGTGGCTGCTGGTTCCACTTGTTCCCACACTGCTGGCTCTGGGCATCGGCGCTTGGGTGGGCATACCCGCTTCACTCGTCTGGATGGAAATCACGGACGCGGCCCTTGCCTATCATCTGGAGCGGTATCCCGGCGAATTCTGGATCTTGCATCTGCCGACGGCGCTGTTGCTTCTGCTTCTGCTGTGCCTCTGCCTCAGAAAGGGCACGTCCGGTCCGAATCGTTTTGGCCCAGATCCTCTGACAGTGGCGAGGGAGCGTAGGATATGAGCATTGCCGCCATAGTCAGAGCCAATTTGAGTCAGTTCGCGGATTTCAGGGGCAGATCGTCCCGTGAGGAATTCTGGTGCTTTTTTCTGGTCGGCGTGCTGGCAGCGCAGTCAATGTCCTTGCTGACGGGTTCGTTGAGCAGCATTTTCCCGGCGTTCGGCAGCTCTATGCTCTCCTCGCCGCCATTCATGGTGCGAGGGCTGTTGCTTTTGCCCTTTCTGGCGGCTGCGGCCCGGCGCCTGCGTGACTGCGGCAAAAGTCCCTGGTGGCTGTGCCTGGCCCTGCCGCGCCTCTTACTGGAGAGCTGGGAGCTGGCGACCTTCCTGATGGCGGACTATGCCTTTGGCGGACCGCTGATGTACCCCCTCGCGGAAATCTGTCTCGTGATTCTTTTGTTCCTGCTCACCGCTGAAAGGAGAGATAAGCAGGGTGTTTCCGTCGCCGCCGGCGGAAAAGAGGCGCGGGTGCCGTCCTTTACAACGGCCGTGAAACTTTGCCTGCGCCGTTGTCTTCTGTTCCGGGGCCGGGCATCGCGCGCGGAGTTCTGGTGGTTCGTGCTGGCCTGGCAGCTGCTTGCGCTTTTTCTTGAGAGTCAGGTGCTGATCCTGAGCGTGCTGCTGGGCTCGCATCTCGTTCCCTACGGTCCGGCGGCTGTGCGTCTGGCCTGCTCGGCCTTCTGCATTTTGCCCCTGTGCGCAGCCGGGGCACGCCGCCTGCACGACCGGGGCATGCCCGGCTGGTGGATGCTGCTGGGTCTGCCCTCCCTGATCATCGCGCCCGCTCTCGCCTTCTGGGCGCCGCTGGAAATCTGGGGCGGGAAAGAGAGCGCCCGGCTGTTCCAATTGATGCTCCGGCCGGAGCTGAACATGCCTCAGCTCCTGTCTCCGTTGGTGCAGCTTGCGGCTTCATGTTTGCTGCTCAGTCTTTACTGGCTGCTGACCGTGGACGGCGCGGCCGGTCCCAACCGCTACGGGCCGGATTCGCTGGAGGGCGAGCCGGGACGGAGGGCCAGGGTGCTGGTCTTCCGGGAATCGGGCCCTGACCGGCCCGAACCGGCCCGGCGCGTCAGGCGAAATGGAGGGAGAAGACCCGCCCGGAGCTTGAGCGCGGCGCGCGGATGGCGTATGCTGAATTTTTCTGATCAGTTTTGAACCCCAAGGCCGGAGAAGAGCATGCTTTTGATTGACGGCAAGGAAACGTCTCGCGTCATCCGCGAGGAACTCAGGGAAGAAGTGGCCGCCGCCTGCGGCAAAGGCCGCCGCGCGCCGGGTCTGGCAGTGATCCTGGTGGGCGAGGACCCCGCGTCGGAGGTCTATGTGCGCAACAAGGAGCGGGCCTGCGCCGAGGCGGGCATTATCTCCTTCCCCTATCATCTGCCCGCGTCCACCGGCCAGCACGAACTGCTGGCCCTGATCCATGAATGCAACCGCCGTCCGGATGTGGACGGCATTCTGCTGCAATTGCCCCTGCCGTGCGGCCTGGACGCCCAGGCTTGCCTGCTGGCTATTGATCCGGCCAAGGATGTGGACGGCTTCCATCCTGAAAATGTGGGCCGCCTTTCCCTGGGCCTGCCGGGTTTTGTCTCCTGCACGCCCGCGGGCGTCATGGAGCTGTTGCGGCGCTACGACCTCTCGCCCGCAGGCAAAAAGGCCGTGGTGGTGGGGCGCTCCGACATCGTGGGCAAACCGCTGGCCATGCTCCTGGCCCGGCCCGGCGATTACGCCAATGCCACGGTGACCATCTGCCATTCGCGCACTCCGGATCTGGCGGCGGAATGCCGCAATGCGGACTTCCTTTTTCTGGCCATGGGGCGGCCCCGCTTCGTCACCGCCGATATGGTGCGCGAAGGCGTGGTCGTCATTGATGTGGGCATCAACCGCACGCCCGAAGGCCTTTGCGGCGACGCGGACTTCGCGGGCGTGAGCGCCAAGGCGCGCGCCATCACGCCGGTGCCCGGCGGCGTGGGGCCCATGACCATCGCCATGCTGCTCAAAAACACCGTGCAGTCCTGGCGCGGCCGCACGGCATAGAGCACTTCACACTTGAAATGTTCCAACGCCGGACACGGTGAGGCGCGCCGCGAAGACCGACCCGACGGGCGGCCTGCGGGGCCGTGCCTGTAGCCCAAAGGGCGTACAGACATCGAGAGCAACGCGGCGTGGATTCCGGCAAAGCGACCGAAGGCGGCCCGAAGGTCTGTCCCCGTTGGCGACAACGGAGCCATACGGGGATCGACACAGCGCTAAACCGCGTTTTAGCATTGCCGCCGACATCCGTACGGCCCGAACCCGCCAGCGGCTGCCGTTTCCACTGTGCGCGGGCGGCGTTGGGTTTGAACTGTGTAACACTCCAAACGTAAAATACCGTGGTGCCCGATCGGAAAACCGGGAAAGGGGAACATATGGAATTCGCGCCCGCTGTGCGGCGTTGCCTGACCGAGAAGTATTGCAGCTTCAAGGGGCGGGCCTCGCGCTCGGAATTCTGGTGGTTCATGTTATTTATGTTCCTGGTCAATGTTGTTGTGAGCCTTGTCGCCGGTTTTCTTCCCTCAGCGGCGGGGAACGGCCTCAGCGTCCTGGTTTCGCTGGCTTTCATTTTGCCCAATATCGGGGTCACCGCGCGCCGCCTGCACGACCGCAACCTGTCGGGCTGGTGGCAGTTGGCGCCCATAGTCCCCACCATTCTGCTGCTGGCGATGATTTTCACGATGTCGATTACGGAGACCGCCCTGGTTCTCTTGTCTCTTCTGGCGGTGGCCGTGGCTATCTGGTTTCTCATAATGCTGATTCTGCCCGGCACGCTCGGGCCCAACCGCTTCGGCCCTGATCCGTTGAGGTCCGCGCCCCCGGACAGCGCGCCGGGCAACCCCCAATGAAAAACGGAGAAAGGGGAGAGATATGACCTTTGCCCAGGCCGTGCGCGTCTGTCTGAAAGACAAATACTGCAATTTCCGGGGCCGCGCGTCCCGTTCGGAATTCTGGTGGTTCATGCTGTGCATCGGCCTGATCAATCTGGCCGCCAATATCGTGCTTTCGCCCTTGCCGCCCAAGACGGCCATGGGGCTGAACTTTCTGGTTTCCCTGGCCCTGCTTCTGCCCAATCTCGGGGTGACGGTGCGCCGCCTGCACGATCGTAATCTGGCGGGCTGGTGGCTGCTGGTTCCCATCTTCAGCCTGTTGTTCTGGCTGCTGGGCCGGGGCGCGCCCGGCGGCAATGCCGGTCCGGTGTCGGCCCTGCTCTCCCTGTCCATGTGCATCTGCTATCTTGCCATCCTGTCGCTGCCGGGCACGGCCGGGCCCAACCGTTTCGGGCCCGATCCCCTGGCGGCGGGAAACGCGGGGGAATAGGCCGCCCCGCGGCCCTCTTGCCAGAACGGGCGCGTTGGCGTATGGCCCCGGAATCATCTGCCATAACGTGAGGACAACCATGTACCGCAATGCGAAAAATGTCGGCTACTATATGATAGGCAAGGGCGCGCTGGCCCAACTGGGCGATCTGCTGACCACCCGCCGCGAGGCGCAGGACGGACCGGCGGTCTTTTTCCTTGATCATTATTTTGAGGGCAAGGGCTTGGCGGATCGCCTGCCCGTGGAAAACCAGGATATGGTGCTCTACGTGGATACCACGGAAGAGCCCACCACCGACAGCGTGGACGGCTACACCGCCCGGGCCAAGGAATTTCTGGGCGGCAAAATGCCCTGCGCCCTGCTGGCCTTCGGCGGCGGCTCGACCTTGGACACCTGCAAATGCGTGGGCAATCTGCTGACCAATCCCGGCAAGGCCGAGGACTACCAGGGCTGGGAGCTGGTCAAACATCCCGCGCCCTACAAGATCGCCGTGCCCACGCTTTCCGGCACGGGTTCGGAAACCTCGCGCACGGGCATCATCTGCAATGAGGCCAAAAATCTCAAGCTGGGCATGAACAGCGACTATACCATGTTCGACCAGGTGCTTCTGGACCCGGACCTGACCGCCAGCGTGCCGCGCAACCAGTATTTTTACACCGGCATCGACACCTACATGCACTGCTTCGAAAGCCTTTCCGGTTCCTACCGCAACGTGGTGGTGGATTCCCTGGCGGAAAAGGCCATTGACATCTGCAAGCGGGTCTTTCTTTCCGACGACATGATGAGCGACGAAAACCGCGAGCTGATGATGATCGCCTCCTTCCTGGGCGGCATGGCCGCCGGTTTCGTGGGCGTGGTGCATCCTGTTTCGGCGGGTCTGAGCATGGTGCTGCACATGCCCCACGGTCTGGCCAACTGCCACGCCCTGTCCGTGCTGGAAGACATCTATCCCACGGAATACCGGGACTTCATGGCCATGATCGAGCGTCAGGGCATTGATCTACCCAAGGGCATCTGCCAAGGGCTCAGCGACGCGCAGTACACGGCCCTGTACGAGGCCAGCATCGTGCATGAAAAGCCCCTGATCAACCGCCTGGGCCCGGATTTTAAAAAGATTCTCACCAAAGAGAATGTGATCGGGCGTTTCAAAAATATGTAGCGCGGCATTTGTCCCTTTTTGCCGCTGGCGGCGTTATCAATGCTGTCTTTATCCGTAAGGCGGCAACGCCGCCAACGGCTAAAGCAAACACGCTTTTTATTCCGGTCATGGACCAAAAGAGTCCACTCCCGTCATAAAAAGTTCGTTTGCGCCAAGGCATCATGGGCTGTAGGCGGCAGGCCGCAACAGCCCATAGTCCTTGCCGGCGGCAAAAAGATTTCAAATGCCGTTTTTAGTAACCTCCCATGGAGGGTGAGATGGACATCAAGGTCAATTTCAGCGGACGCGCCATCCGCTATACGGAAGAGGAAATCGCCGTGGTCGTGGAGGCCATGCGCAACGCCGATCCTCTGACCCAGGGACAGTACATGCGCGCGTTTGAAAGCAAGTTCGCGCGTTATCAGGGCGTGGCCGATGGCTCCTGCTTCACCACCATGAACGGCTGCGCGGCCCTGGAAATGTCGGCCCAGCTCTGCCGTTTCAAGCCCGGCGACGAGCTGGTCATTCCCTCGCACACCTTCACGGCTTCAGCCTATCCCTATCTTAAAAAGGGCGCGCGCCTGGTCTGGGCCGACGTGGACCCGCACACCCGCGTGGTCACGGCCGAGAGCATCGAAAAAGTTCTGACCCCCAAAACCAGGGCCGTGGTGGTGGTCCATCTCTACGGCTATGTGGCGGACATGCCCGCCATAGCGGCCCTCTGCAAGGAGCGCGGCCTGATTCTCATCGAGGACGCGGCCCAGGCCATCGGCGCGGAAGTGGACGGCAAAAAAGCGGGCAGCTTCGGGGACATGGCCGTGTTCTCCTTCCACTCGCACAAAAACCTGACCACCTTGGGCGAGGGCGGCATGCTCTACGTGCGCGACCCGGCCCTGGCCGCCGTGGTGCCCGCCCTGCGCCACAACGGGCACTGCGCCTATGACTTCGAGCGCCCGGACTACTGGAAACCGGCCATGGGCAATGTGGACGTGCCCATGCTGGACGGCGACATGCTCATGCCCAACAACTATTGCCTGGGCGAAGTGGAATGCGCCCTGGGCGCGAAACTGCTGGACCGCATTGACGCTATCAACGACCGGAAGCGGGAACGCGCCCTACGTTTCATGGACGCTCTGGCCGATTTCCCGGAACTGGAATTCCATCGCGTGGACTCACGCCGCCACAATTACCATCTGCTGGCCGCCCGCATGACCACCGGCCCGGAGATGCGCGACCGCTTCATGCGCGCCATGTCCGGGGAAAAGGGCGTCAAATGCGTGGTGCAGTATATTCCGCTGGACCGTTACGACTACTATAAGCGCCTGGGCTGCGGCACGGCAAATTGCCCCAATGCGGACGCCTTTTTCGACAGCATGATTTCCTTCCCCTTCCAGCACTGGTTGAGCGAAGAAGAGTTTGACTACATGCTGGCGGCCACGCGCGACGTGCTGACTTCCTTGCGCTGAAAAGCGTCTTTAGAGCAGATCAACTTTGAATTTTTACAAATTTCAAAGTTGGCATTCCGGTGAAAAACGTGGTTATCGTTGCTATCGATCCCCATATGGCTCCGTTGCCGCCAACGGGAACAGCCCCTCGGGCTGCCTTCGGTCGCTTTGCCGGAATCCACGCCGCGTTTGGCGTTAGAGCATTTCAACGTTGAAATGCTTTATCCCTGTGCCTTGCCGAGCCTCTTTCTTGCCAGGGAACAAAATCCATCTTTTCAGGTTGGGTCAGAGATAGTGGAACCCGTGAAAGAACGCTGCATCGTCATCCCGGCCATCAAGAAAAACGCGGTCATCCCCGACCAGCTGGTCAAAAAGCTGGCCGGGGTCACGCTTATGGAGCGGGCCATCCACACGGCGCGCGCCGTGGCTCCGGGCGAGGACATTGTGGTGCTCACGGACAGCCAGGAAATCTCGCTGATCTGCGAGCGGACGGGCGTGGGCTTTCACTGGAACAAGGATCTGCGCTTCACCAGCCTGGATATTGTGGCCGAGATGCGCGACCTGCTGGGCGATCTGGCGCGCCGCTACGAGCATTGCATCATCCTGCGCGCCTCCTGCCCGCTGCTGACCTGGGTGGACGTGGAGGACGCCTGGAAGAAATATCTGGAAGCCGGGGCCGACAGCCTGGTCACGGTAAAAAGCGTGCGCCAGCGCATCTGGAACGTGCGCGGCGACAGCCTGGAAAGGCTGCTGGATTGCGCCACGGGCGAGGCGGGCGCCTGCGGCGAGGAGCAGCTTCTGGTGGAAAGCCGGGCCCTGATCATCTTGCGCCTGGCCCTGCTGCGGGAGACGCCGCAGGTCGTATCCGGACCGGGCCGCGCCCCCGTGCCCCGTCCAAACAAGGTGATCCCCTATTTCCTCAATGAGCGGGCCATTGAAATCCAGGGCTATCAGGACTGGTGGATCTGCGAACGCCTGCTGCGGCGACGGCATGTGGTTTTTGTGGTGGCGGGCTATCCGGCCATCGGCATGGGCCATGTCTTCCGCGCGCTCATGCTGGCCCATGAGATTACCAGCCACAAGATCACCTTTGTCTGCACGCGCGAGAGCGAGCTGGCCGTGGAAAGCATCGCCCGCAAGGACTACCGCATCGTGCGCCAGGGGCACGAGAATCTGGCCGACACGGTGCTGGCCCAGCGGCCCGACCTGGTGGTCAACGACTTTCTGAACACGGACGCGGCCTATATGGAGCGCCTGCGCGCGGGCGGCGCGCGCTGCGTCAACTTCGAGGACGAGGGGCCGGGCGCGACTCTGGCCAACCTGGTGGTCAACGCCCTGTATGAAAGCGGCCGGACTACGGAGCGCCTGCGTTGCGGGGCGGACTATTTCTGTCTGCGCGACGAATTTGTGGGCGCACGGCGCAATCCCCTGCGGCCCGACGTGCGCACCGTGCTGCTCACCTTCGGCGGCACGGACCAGCGGGACTGCTCGCGCCGGATACTGGACATCATCGAACCCATCTGCCGGGCCTACGGCATTTCGGTCCGCCTGGTGGCCGGGCCGGGCTACGCCCACAAGGAAGCCATGGAGGCCCATCTGCGCAAGTTGGAAAACCCCTTGGTGGAATTCACCTGGGCCACCAACGTCATGAGCCGGATGATGGAAGGCGCGGACCTGGCCATCTGTTCGGCCGGGCGCACGGTCTATGAGCTGGCGCACATGCGCGTGCCCGGCATGGTTCTGGCCCATCACGAGCGCGAGGCCCGGCACACCTTTGCCCGCCCGCGCAACGGCTTCGCCTTTGTGGGCCTTATGGACCGCGTGGATGACGTCAAAATCCGTAACGTCTTTCTGGCCATGCTCAAGCAGGCCCGCCGGGCGCGCTTCTGGGAGCGCCAGAACCGCCTGGACTTCACGGCCAACAAGGCGCGGGTGGTGGGCCTGATGCTGGATCTTCTGGACCGGGACGAGACATGAGCGGGTACACGCGGGCATTGCCGCCCCAGCCGTCCGGATTGTCCCGGCTGCCTTGCCCGCAACGCCTGGCCGCGCTTGTCTTGTTGTTCTGCACCCTGCTGGCGTTGGGGCTGCCGGTTCCGGCCGGGGCCGGGGAGGCCGTTGCGCCGCCTCTGCCGCCGGGCCCGGCCTGCGGCGATTTCCTGGCCATGGCCGGGAGAAAGCCGGACGTCTTGGAATTTCTGGGTTGCGAGCCGGGCCGTGACGCTCGGTTTCCCGTTCTGGCGGCCCGCTACCGGGTGCGCGGCGCGGACGCGGCGCTGGTGGAGGACGTCTTGAGGCGCGAAAGCGGCATGCGCCCGCTGGTCTATGTCTGCTGTCGCTGGGAAATGGAAAAGAACGGCCAGGGACGTTTCGGCTTTCGCCGGCCGGGACTGTCCCGGCCGGCGGCTCAAGCTGACGGCGGCCTGCTCGGCACATGCCGCGTGCGCATGGGCAGCGGGGATACGGAATACTATGAGCGCTCGGAGTGGCTGCTGATTCCCTGGTTTTACGTCACGGTGCTTCTGGATCTGAAAAGACCCTGAACCCGCCGTGAGAGATAAGGAAAACACCATGTCCCATAATGCCCGCCACGGCAAAAGCGTGGCCATTGTCCAGGCCCGGCTGGGGTCCAGCCGCCTGCCCCTGAAATCCCTGCTCTGCCTGCGCGATCTGCCCGTCATCGACTGGGTGACGCGCCGTCTGGCCCAATCCCGGCGGTTGGACCGGATTATGGTCGCCGTGCCGGATACGGAACTGGACCGGGTGCTGCTGGAGCATCTGCAACGCCGGGGCGTGCCCTGCCTGGCCGGGTCGGAAAACGACGTGCTGGCCCGTTTCTGTCTGGCCGCCAGGGAGGCGGAGGCGGATCTGGTGGTGCGCGTCTGCGCGGACAATCCCCTGATCTGGGGCGAAGCCGTGGACCGGCTGCTGGCGCATTATGAACGCACGGACTGCGACTACGCCTACAATCATATTCCGCGCGACAACCTCTGGCCCGACGGCCTGGGGGCCGAAGTTCTCTCCCGTGAACTGCTGGATGACCTGGACGCCAGGGCAAAGCAGCCCTCCCAGCGTGAGCACTGCCTGAACTACATTTGGGACAATGCCGCGCAATTCCGCATTTCCACCTTTGACCCGGAAGAGGACTGGCTGCGCCGTCCGGACCTCAAGCTGGATATGGACCGGCCCGAGGACTTCCGGCGGCTGGCCCTGCTGCCCCTGTCGCCGGACATGGACGCCCGCGCCATTGTCAACGTCTTTTCAAACTGACTGAAATTACTCTGAGGAATTGCTGTGGAGTGAATCAGCGTTGAAAAGGTGATTCACTCCAGGGGCTGTTTCTAAATTGAGGAATTTTGGCCTTCCGGCAAGGGAAACAAGTTTTTTGCGGAAGGAGTGTGCTCCGATGGTGCTCGACTGGAGCAAAAAACGCAGTTTTCTTCAGCCGTTGGCGGCATGGCCGCTACGGATAAAGACAGCATCGATAACGCCGCCGGAAGTCAAAAGAGCCGATTTAGAGACAGCCTCTAATCCAGGCTCAGGATCACGGAGAAGGCCTTGAACAGCACCGTGATTTTGTCTCCGGCGCGCAGCGGCGCGCCTGTGGCCGGACCTTTGCTTTGCAGGGCGCAGATCTGGCTGCCTTCGGGCAGGGCCGCCAGGATTTCCATGACCATCCCGTCTTCGCGCACCCGTTCCACCACGGCGGCGAAGCGGTTTTCCGCGCCGGACGTCGCGTCCACGCGGCCGTTGCCGCCTTCCGGCGCGCCCGCTTCGATCATTACCCAGGGGGCCTTCACGCTGGCGTTGACCAGCTTGCCTTCCTCCAGTGCCAGGCTGCGGTAACTCTCATCCGTGATCAGGGCCGCCACGCGCAGGCCGCCGGCGGTGCTCAGAATGGCCTCCACCAGCAGGCCGGACTGGCGCAATGCAACGATCCGCCCCTGAAACACGTTCCGGGCGCTGGTTTTCATGGGTCGCTCCCTTTGCAGTTGTTCACGCAACAGGCGTTGCGCCTTCTGCGGATCGCAGCGCACAATGCCGCTCTGGCCGGGCCCGGCGCGCCGTCCCAGAAAAATGTCCACCACCGGCAGGGGCAGGCCCTGCCGGCCCAGTTCCAGGGCCCGGCTGTGGCGCAGGCTGCGCGCGCTGAGCAGGCCCTTGGGCAGGCCGCAGGCCGCGCCGCACTGTTGCAGGCTGCGCCGCACGTAACTGGCGTCGCAACGCATCAGTTCCGGGCTGGCCGGAAACAGGCCCGGATCTTCCAGCACCCGCCGCAGGCGACGGCTCACGGCCAAGGGCAACGGCACCTCGCGGCCGCAGGCCCCCTTCACGCGGATGATCCCCCCCTGCAAATCCATATCCGACGGACCCAGGGCGAAAATTTCCACCAGGCGCAGGCCCGCGTAGCGCAACAGCATGAAAATCAGCCACATGCGCAGGCGGGGGCGTTTTTCGCGCGGACCGCGCGCCGCCGCTGCCCGTTCCCAGAGCCAGGACTCCACGCTCAATAGTTCCTGCGGGCTGATCCGGCCGGTATCCTGCAGCAGGGCAACGGAATCCCGCCGCAGCAGTCGCTGCCGCAGCCAGGCCGTGTCCGCCGGGGAGAGCGAGCGCAGCAGCGCCGCCAGTTCTTCACGCTTTGCTGTTTTGTCCATGCCTTTTCCGCGTTTTTTCCTCCTTATACAAATAGAACACCGGCTTTGTACAGCCTTCACGTTTTTGTCGTAAAACGTGCGTATGCACCCGTTTTGATCCCCGTTCACGTTTTTTGCCCAAAACGTGAACGGCTTGCCGGTCCGTGCCGCTGGGGTAGAGTAGCTATAACCCCGACCGCGCCCCCTGTCGCCGCCGTCGGCCTTCTTTCTCGTCAGTACTACTCATGGAGGAGACAAAACACATGAAGACGCCCTTCCTTTCCCGCATTCTTCTGGCCCTGGCCTGTGTCGGCCTGTTGGCCCTGCCCGCCAAGGCCGCGGAAATGACCATTTCCGGGGCGGCCAGCCTGACCAACGCCTTTACCGAGCTCAAGGGCATGTTTGAGAAAAAACATCCCGGCCTCACCGCGCACGTCAACTTCGCCGCCTCCAATCCGCTGCTGAAGCAGATTCAGGAAGGCGCGCCCGTGGACGTTTTCGCCTCCGCCGACCAGGCCACCATGGACAAGGCCGTGGCCTCCAAGGTGGTGGACCCGGCCACGCGCAAGGATTTCGCGCTCAACGACCTGGTGCTCATCGTGCCCGCCGGGAGCAAGAAGCCCGCTGATCTGGCCGACCTCAAGAACTTCAAGCGCATCGCCGTGGGCAATCCCGATTCCGTGCCCGCCGGGCGCTACACCCGCGAGGCCCTGACCAACGCCAAACTCTGGGACGTTCTTCAACCCCAGGTGATCCAAGGGGCGAGCGTGCGCCAGGTGCTGGACTATGTGGCGCGCGGCGAAGTGGACGCGGGCTTTGTTTACGGCACGGATGCCAAACAGCAGGCCGGCAAGGTGGACGTGGTCCTGGTGGTGCCGGGCCACAAGCCCGTGCTTTATCCCATCGCCGTGGCCACTACGGGCAAGAATCCCAAGATGGGACAGGCCTTCCTGGACTTCGTGCTCTCGCCGGAAGGGCAGGCGGTGCTGGCCAAGTACGGCTTCTCCAAGCCTTAACGGGATTTGGTCCTTTTGACCGCCGGCGGCGTTACACATGTTTTTTGCTTGGGTCATGGGCGAGAAGAACCCACTCCCCGCGCAAAAAATATATGTGCCTTGTCGGCGGTCAAAAATCCTCAAATGCCGTGAAATATCCAGGCGTGTCGTCAGATTATTTTTCTTTGCAGCGGACAGGGTGACCCGATCTTATGGATTTTGATCAGATATCCATTCTGAGCCCGCTGGAGCTTTCCCTCCGGGTAGCGAGCCTGGCGACCCTGTTCTCCTTTGTGGCGGCCACGCTCATGGCCTGGCTGCTGGCAAGAAAAAGAGGGCCCCTGCCCGCCCTTCTGGACGCCCTCTGCACCCTGCCGCTGGTGTTGCCGCCCACGGTGCTGGGCTATTATCTGATTCTGCTGGTGGGGCGGCGCGGGGTATTCGGCCACTGGCTGGCCGACATGGGCATCAATCTGATCTTTTCCTGGCAGGGAGCCGTGGTGGCGGCCACGGTGGTGGTTTTTCCCCTGATCTACAAATCCGCGCGGGCGGCTCTGGAGCAGGTGGACCCCCACCTGGAAAACGCGGCCCGCACCCTGGGTTCCTCGGAGTGGCGGGTTTTTGTGAGCGTCTCCCTGCCCCTGGCCTGGAGAGGCATTTTCGCCGGGCTGATGCTGGCCTTCGCGCGCGGCATGGGCGAATTCGGGGCCACGCTGATGATCGCGGGCAATATCCCCGGCAAGACCCAGACCCTGGCCCTGGCCATTTATGACGCTTTTCAGGCCGGCAACGACGTCCAGGCCGTCTGGCTGGTGATCATTACCTCCGCTGTCTGCGTCAGCCTGCTGATGGCGGCGGAACTGTTGCTGAAACTGAAATGGAAAAGGCGGTCCCGATGATCTCGCTGCATCTGCGCAAAACGTTCCGGAATGCGGACACGCCCTTCAGCCTGGACGTGGCCTACGAGATCGGCGACAGCCAGAAGCATGTGGTTCTGTTCGGCCCCTCGGGCTCGGGCAAAAGCCTGACCCTGCAATGCCTGGTCGGGCTTACCCGCCCGGATGCCGGGCATATCCGCCTGGGCGAGCGCGTGCTCTATGACGGCGCGGCCAAGGTCTGCGTACCGGCCCGCCGCCGCCGCATCGGCTATATGTTTCAGGATTACGCGCTGTTTCCGCATCTGAGCGTGCTCCAGAATGTGGCTTACGCCCGTACCGGCTGCTGGCCCTGGCGGATCTGCGCGACGGAGCGGAGCAAGGCCCAGGCCATGCTGGAGCGCTTCGGCATCGGGCATCTGGCCAGGCATCTGCCGGTCCAGCTTTCGGGCGGGCAGCGCCAGCGCGCGGCCCTGGCCCGCGCTCTCAACGCCGACCCGCAACTGCTCTTGCTGGACGAGCCCTTTTCCGCCCTGGACCCGCTGCTGCGCGAGCGCCTGCGCGAGGAACTGCTGGAACTGCTGGCTGATCTGACCATCCCGGCCGTGATCATCACCCATGATCCCGACGATGTGGATGCCTTTGCCGGTGGCCTGATCCTCTATGACCACGGGCAGGCCCGGCAGGTGCCGGATTACCGCGGCGCGCGCCGGAATTTCGCCACAGCCGGGCAATGCCTGCGGCATTTGCAGGAAGAGCGGGGCGGGGCGCGGCAGCGCGCCGCGAATCCCGCGGCCTTGATGCCCCCTCCCGCACGCCCGGCGGCTTTTGCTGCCGCCCTGACGCCGCGTACGGCTTCGGCGCGGGCCGAAGGAGCGGTGGGGAGCCGGTAGCGCAAAATGGAAAAAGAGATTTGGTCCGGATCGCGAGGTCCCGGCCAGAGGGAACGCGCTGCCGTTGCGACTCCGGCGGCGCGTTCCGCTTTTTTGCACCCGGCGCTTGCGCGTCTTCGGGCATGTCGCGCGCGTCCGGCCCTGCACCGGCCCCGGCGGCCTCTGTCCGCACGGCAGCGGTGACAGCGGCACGGGAGTCATGTAAAATAAAATCACAGTGCTCCAAACTGTCCGATCTGTCCGATAGATTGAACACTTTTGACAGACACTGTCCGGATTATAAGACAGTTTTGCCGTCCAGAAAAGCCGCCGCAAGGCCGCTGCATGGAAAGAGCTATGAAATTGAGGCGGATACGAAAGCCTTCCGTCCGGCACGCAATTTGCTACTTCTGTCACAATTTTCGGGTGTTCTCAGGCCCTGCAGGCCGCTCTTCCCCTTTTTTCCGTTTTTCTCCGACGTGCCGCGGAGATGCGGGCGCGAGGAACGGGCGGTTGCGGATCGCAAGCATCACAAACAGCGCGAAAGCAAAAGGAGCAATTATGCCTAAAATGACTCCCAGTGAGGCCATGGCCGAAGTCCTGGTGGAAGAAGGCGTTAAACACGTCAGCGGTATCCTCGGTTCCGCTTACATGGACCTGTTGGACCTCTTCCCGGCCGCGGGCATCGACTTCATCTCCGTGCGCCATGAGCAGACCGCCGGCCACATGGAAGACGCCTTCTGCCGCATGACCGGCAAAGCCGGCGTTGTCATCGGCCAGAACGGCCCCGGCATCACCAACTACGTGACCGCCGTGGCTACCGCCAACATGGCGCACAGCCCCATGATCATCCTTTCGCCCAGCGCCGGTTCCGCTTCCGTGGGCTGGGACGGCTTCCAGGAATGCGACACGTGGAATCTGTTCAAGCCCATCACCAAGGCTTCCCTGCGCGTGCCCCATCCCAAACGCGCCGCTGACATTCTGCGCACCGCCTTCCGCGCCGCCTACGCCATGCGCGGCCCCGTGCTGGTGGACATCCCGCGCGACTACTTCTACGGCGAGCTGGATGAAGAAATCCTGAAACCCTCCCAGTACCGCGTGGCCCCCGGCGGCATCGGCAATCCGGAAATGTTCAAGCACGCCGTCGAAGTGCTCAAAGCCGCCAAGAATCCCGTGATCGTGTCCGGCCGCGGCGTGGTTGACGCCGACTGCGTGGACACCGTCAAAGCCCTGGCCGAGCACATCGCCGCTCCCGTGGCCTGCAGCTACCTGCACAACGACGCCTTCCCGGCCGACCATCCGCTGTGGTGCGGCCCCATCGGCTACATGGGCTCCCATGCCGCCATGCGCCTGATGGAAAAGGCCGACGTGATCCTGGCCATCGGCAGCCGCCTGTCCTACTTCGGCACCCTGCCCCAGGACGGCATCAACTACTTCCCCAAGACGGCCAAGATCGTCCAGATCGACATCAATCCCATGCACATCGCCAAGACCCACCCCATCACCGTGGGGCTGTGCGCCGATGCCAAGGACGCTTCCGAAGAGCTGTACAAGCAGCTGCGTGACGCCATGCCCAAGAAGGACATCACGCCCGTGGCCAACAAGGTCAAGGAAGAGCTGGCCCTCTGGCACAAGGAAATCGACGAGATCTCCAACGAACCCGTGATCGAAGGCCGCCTGCACCCCCGCAAGGCCTTGGAAGTGGTCGGCAAGTTCATTTACGACAATGACGCCATCGCCACCACCGATATCGGCAACACCTCCTCCACGGCCAACAGCTACCTGCGTTTCCGTCATCCGAAACGCGACATCGCCACGTTGACCTTCGGCAACACCGGCTTCGCCTATCAGGCCGCTCTGGGCGCGCAGCTCGCCTGCCCGGACAAGCCGGTCGTCTCCATCGCCGGCGACGGCGCCTGGGGCATGAGCCTGTTTGAAGTGCCCACCGCCTGCCAGTTCAACCTGCCCGTCATCGCCACCGTGTACAACAACGGTGCCTGGTGCGCGGAAAAGAAGAACCAGGTGGACTTCTACAACAACCGCTTCGTGGGCGCGGACATCTGGTCCAAGTCCTACGCCAAGATCGCCGAATCCATGGGTGCCGACGGCTACACCGTCAACACCCAGGCCGACCTGGCCAACGCTCTGGAAACGGCCTACAAGAACCGCCGTCCGGCCGTCATCGAAATCATGACCGACGGCACCCGCCTTGCGCCGCCTTTCCGTCGCGACGCTCTGGCGCTGCCTACCCGCTTCCTGCCCAAGTACGAAAAGCTGGACAAGAAGTACTTCCCCAAATAAGTGACTGTTGACTGAACGCGGCCCCGCCGGATCTTCCGGCGGGGCCGCTGATTGACGGCGGCGCGGGGAAATTTCCCCGCGCTTTCTTTTTTTTAGAGTATTTCAACTTTGAAATGCTCTAACGCCGAACACGGCGCGGATTCCGGAAAAGCGACCGAAGGCAGCCCGAAGTGCTGTCCCCGTTGGCGACAACGGAGCCATACGGGGATCGACAGCAGCGATAACCGCGCTTTTTGCCGGAATGCCAACTTTGAAATTTATAAAATTTCAAAGTTAATCTGCTCTAGAACATATTGCGCTTGAGATTTCCGCTTGACGGCGGGCAAAGCACGCCTGCGAAAATCTCGCGGGCCTTGTAACAGTACAGAGTAATTTCATTGTGAAAATGCTCTAATCCGCACATGAGGACAGTTCATGAAGCCTTTTCTGCGTCGCACAGCATATATGGGGCCGATACAGGCCGTTATTCTGGATTGGGCCGGTACGGCGGTGGACCACGGTTGCCGGGGGCCGGTGGCCGTGTTTTCTCGGGCCTTTGAGCGCCACGGCATGAAGCCCGAGGTGGCTGAAGTGCGCGCTCCCATGGGCCGCGAAAAGCGCGAGCACGTGCAGGCCATGCTGGCCATGCCGCGCCTGGCCGAACTTTGGCGTGCCGGGCACGGCAATGCGCCCGACGATGCCGCCACGGATACGATTTTTGCCGCCGTGCAGGAACTGATGCCTGAAACATTGGCGGACTACGCCATGCCCGTGCCGGGCTGCGTGGAGGCTATTGCCGCCCTGCGCGCCAAGGGCCTCAAGATCGGCTCCTGCACCGGCTACAGCCGGGACATGATGGTGCGCCTCATGCCGCGTGCCGAGGCCGCCGGGTATAAACCCGACGCGGTGGTCACAGCCGACGAGGCGCCCCAGGGCCGCCCCTGGCCGTGGATGTGCTACCTCAATTGCATGCGTTTGGGCGTGCATCCGCCGGAGGCCGTGGTCAAGGTCGGCGACACCCTGGCCGACGTGGAGGAGGGCATCAACGCGGGGCACTGGAGCGTGGGCGTGACCCGTACCAGCAATGCCCTGGGCCTGACCGCCGAGGAAGCGGCGGCCCTGCCCGCCGACGAACTCTGCCGCCGCGAGGAGGAGTTGGGCCGCGCCTTCCGCGAGGCGGGCGCGCATTATGTGATTTCGAGCATTGCGGATCTGCCGGGCCTGATCGACAAGATCAACGCCCGCCTGGCAAAGGGCGAACGCCCGTAGACGGCGTTGGGAGCAATCCGTTTCCGGGCTGAGGCCGGGGCAGCGCCCGAGTCGGGCGTCCGGCCACTGTGTGACGGGCAGGGGGCAGTCCTGTGCCGTGAGCGGAAATATTGCGCCACGGTGAGAATTCTTCCGCCTGATCCAGCCTGATTTGCGCAGGATTTGTTCTTCGGCGTCGTCTCGAGCCGTTTGCGCTTGAAATTATCGCTTAACGGCGAAGCAAATTCGCCTTGCGATAATTTCGCGGTGCGGATTTCCGTGGAAAATCCGCACAGGGCGTTGGGATATTTTCAATATCAAAACGTTCTAAAAAGGCCCGGCCGGAAAGATTTCGGCCGGGCCTTTTTTGCGTCCGAGCGCCGTCCGCCCTGGCAGGCGCGGCGGACAATGGAATCAGCACCTGTATTGGTGGAATGTTTTCACAAAGTCCGTGTACTCTGCTATGGATGATGGGCTTTTTACTGTTGATACCATATATATTGCAATTTGGTATCACAGGTATAACAGGCATAAAAGAATTGTGATTTTTTACGCAACATGCGGATTTATAAAATTTTTTTCTCTATCTATCACGGTATGCTTGAAAAAAACATAAAAGTTGAGCAGTCATTCAACAAAAGGGGGTTGTCAGTATCGTTTCCGTATGCAATGCTTTTCCATCTTTTTCAAGTCATTCCGGCCAGCAGTGCGCCGGAGGCCGTGTGGACCCCGCTGGCGGCATGCGTGCGGGGACGCCTTCAACTCTGAAACTTTGGAGGTTGACGGATGAAACGGTTCTTTTTCCCGGCAGCAATGCTGCTGATCCTGGCTGTGTTGCTGGTGGGGCAGGACGCTCTCGCCGCCACGGGCATGGGCATAAAACTGCCTGAAGACCCCACCAAGGCCTACATTACCCTGGGCATCCTGGTAGCGGCGGCGGTCATGTTTTTCACCGAAATCGTGCCCCTGCCCATCACCGCCCTGCTGGTGCCGGTGGCGCTTTCCCTGACGCACGTCATTACCTCCAAGGTGGCCTTCAGCTATTTCGGCGATCCCACGGTCATTCTGTTCATGGCCATGTTCATCGTGGGCGAAGCCACGTTCATTACCGGCTTCGCGGACAAGGTCGGCGCGCTGGCCGTGCGGCTCTCCAAGGGCAATACCGTGCTGCTGCTGGTTTACACCATGGCCGCCGTGGGCCTGCTCTCCACAGTGCTGTCCAACACCGGCACCACCGTGGTGGCCGTGCCCATGATTCTGGGCATGTGCATCAAGGCCAAGCTGGCGCCGGGCAAGGTGCTCATGCCCGTGGCCTTTGCCTCATCCCTGGGCGGCACCGTGACCCTGGTGGGCACGCCGCCCAACGGCATCATCAACTCCATGCTGGCCCAGACCGGCCAGACGCCTTTCGGCTTCTTTGAATTCGGCCTGATCGGCATTCCCCTGCTGGTGGTGGGCCTGGCCTATTACGGCCTCATCGGCCACCGCTTTCTGCCCGAAGGCCGCCAGATGGACGACGATATCGTCACCGAGGGCCAGACGCGCCGTGAAAACAAGATGTGGTACTCCATCGCCATTTTCGCCTTTGTGGTCTTCATGATGGCCAGCGAACTCATGCCCCTGACCACCGCCGCCATACTGGGCGCCTGCCTGATGGTCATCTCCGGCTGCATGACCATGCGCGAGGCCTTCCGCAGCGTGGACTGGACCACCATCTTCCTCTTCGCGGGCATGCTCTCCATGTCAGCGGCCATGGCCAAGTCCGGCGCGGCCGCCATTGTGGCCAACGCCGTGGTGAGCATGGTTTCCGACCCCTGGATGCTCATGCTGGTCTGCTGCGCGCTCACCGCCCTGATCACCAACTTCATGTCCAATACGGCCACGGCCGCGCTCATGGCCCCGCTGGCCCTGCCCATCGCCCTGGCCAGCGGCATTTCGCCCCTGCCCATCACCATGGGCATCGCCATGTCCGCCTCGGCCTGCTTCCTGACGCCCATCGCCACTCCGCCCAATACCATCGTTTTGGGACCGGGCAAGTATAGCTTCCTGGACTATGTCAAGGCCGGCTGGCCGTTGCAGCTGATCACCCTGCTCATGTGCTGGCTGCTCATTCCCATGATCTGGCCTTTCCATCCGTAAGCCGTTCCGGCGGAGAGAGAATATGAAGGAAATTCACGTTACTACCATTACGGAGGCCGTGGCCGGCCTGGCCGTGGAAGCCTGTTGCCGCCTGCCCGAGGACATGGTTGAGGCCATGCGGGCGGCCCGCGCCCTGGAGCCGTCGCCGGTGGGCCGGAACATTCTGGACCAGATCCTGGAAAACGCGGCCATCGCGGCGCGCGAAACCATGCCCATCTGCCAGGATACGGGCCTGACCGTGGTTTTCGCCGAGGTGGGGCAGGATGTGCGCATTGTGGGCGGCGGCTTTGAGGGCGCCGTCAACGAAGGCGTGCGCCGGGGCTATGTGGACGGCTATCTGCGCAAATCCTGCGTGGCTGAACCGCTCTTCGAGCGCAAGAACACCAGGGACAACACCCCCGCCGTTATCCACACGCGCATTGTGCCCGGCGACAGCCTGCGCCTGCGCCTCGCGCCCAAGGGCGCGGGCTCGGAAAACAAAAGCGTGCTGAAAATGCTGGTGCCCGCCGACGGCATCGAGGGCGTGCGCCGGGTGGTGCTGGACGCTGTGCTGGCCGCCGGTCCCAATTCCTGTCCGCCCCTGGTGGTGGGCGTGGGCCTGGGCGGCACCATGGAAGTGGCGGCCATCTGCGCTAAGAAAGCCGCCGCTCGCGATCTAGAAAGCGTCAACCCGGACCCGCGCTACGCGGCCTTTGAACGGGAATTGCTGGAAATGATCAATAAGACCGGCATCGGCCCGCAGGGCCTGGGCGGCCTGACCACGGCCCTCAAGGTGCATGTGGAGTGGGCTCCCACCCACATCGCCTCCCTGCCCGTGGCCGTGAACATCAACTGCCACGCGGCCCGCCACGCGGAAGTCGTACTCTAAGAGGAGGGCGAGACATGTCCGACGATCAGGTCAAACGCATCCGCGCCCCTTTTGACGACGCCACGGCGCGCTCCCTGAGGGCCGGAGACAGGGTGCTGATTTCCGGCGTTATTCTGGCCGCGCGCGACGCGGCCCACAAGCGGCTGGTGGAGACACTGGACCGGGGCGAAGCGCTGCCCGTGGACCTGCGCGGCGCTGTTGTCTATTACGTGGGCCCCTCGCCCGCCAAGCCGGGCCAGGCCATCGGCGCGGCCGGGCCCACCACTTCGGGCCGCATGGACGCCTATACGCCCCGGCTGCTGGATCAGGGCCTCAAGGGGATGATCGGCAAAGGCTACCGCAAGCCGGAAGTGGTGGAAGCCATGAAAAAGCACGGCGTGCCGTATTTGGCCGCCGTGGGCGGCGCGGGCGCTCTCATCGCCCGCAGCATCAAAAAGTACACCGTGCTGGCCTATGAGGATCTCGGCCCCGAGGCCGTGGCCGCCATGGAAGTGGAGGATTTCCCGGCCATCGTGGTCATCGACAGCCTGGGCGACAATTACTACGAAACGGGCCAGGCCCCGTATCGGCAGTTGTAGCGGCTTGGCGCGCCGGGTCATTCCGGTGCGCCGCCGTGTCCGCAATACGGAATACTTTCCTAAAGGAGTTGCTATGGCGCCAATGAGATCCCCCGCCGACGCCCGGACCCGCCTGGATTTCTGGCAAGCCGCGTCCGGCGCGCTGCTGGCCCTTTTCGTCTGTGTCCATCTGCTGCTGGAAGGCAGCGTGGTGATCAGCCCCGCGCTGACCAACGGCATCGCCTGGCTGCTGGAAGCCACCTTTCTGACCCAGATCGTGGCCCCGCTCATCGTGCTGCTGGTGATTTTCCACTTCTGGATCGCGGCTCGTAAAATGCCCTTCCGCACCAATGAGCTGGGCATTTTCGTGCGCCACAGCAGAAGCCTGCGCGAGGCCGACACCTGGCTCTGGCTGGTGCAGGTCTTTACCGCCGTGGTCATTCTGGTGGGCGTGTTCTTCCACGTCTACACGGTCATGACCAACCTGCCCATCAACGTGGCGGGCAGCGCCAAGCGCCTGCACGATGGCTGGCTGGCTTTTTACGTGGTCTTTCTGCCCTGCGTCATTCTGCACACGGGCGTCGGCGTATATCGCCTGGCCGTGAAGTACGGCGTGTGCACCAAGGCCGAGCGCGCCCGTTGGCGCAGGTGGATATGGATTGTCATGGGCTGTTACCTTGTGCTCGGCGTGCTGGCTCTGACCCGCGTCTGGTTCCTGGGATAGGGGGGTGCGTATGCGTGTTTTTCAAAGTGATGTTCTCTGCATGGGCGCCGGTCTGGCCGGGGAGCGCGTGGCCGTGGAAGCCGCGCAGGCGGGCTTCAGCGTCATCTGTCTGAGTCTGGTGCCGCCCCGGCGCTCCCATTCCTCGGCGGCCATGGGCGGCATGCAGGCGGCCCTGGGCAATTCCATCATGGGCGACGGCGACAGCCCGGAAATCCATTTCAACGACACGGTCAAAGGCTCGGACTGGGGCTGCGACCAGGAGGTGGCCCGCCTGTTCGCCAAGACCGCGCCCATCGCCATGCGCGAAATGGCCTGGATGGGCGTGCCCTGGAGCCGGGTGGTGCCCGGCGAGCATACCTATTACAAGGGCGGCAAACCCTTTCAGGCCACGGAAAAGGCCGAGAATGAAGGCCTGATCCATTCCCGGGCCTTCGGCGGCACGGCCAAATGGCGTACCTGCTATACCTCGGACGGCACGGGCCATGCCGTGCTCTTCACCCTGGACAACCGCCTGCTGCAACTGGGCGTGGACGTGCACGACCGCGTGCAGGCCGAGGCCCTGGTGCATGACGGCGAGCGCTGCATGGGCTGCGTGGCCCGTGACCTGCGCACCGGCGAGCTGGTGGGCTATTTCGCCAAGGCCACGCTTATCGCCACGGGCGGTTACGGGCGCATCTACCGGGCCACCACCAACGCCGTGATCTGCGACGGCGGCGGCCAGATCACCGCCCTGGACACGGGCGTGGTGCCGCTGGGCAATATGGAGGCCGTGCAGTTCCACCCCACGGGCACGGTGCCTACGGACATTCTGGTGACCGAGGGTTGCCGGGGCGACGGCGGCACCCTGCTGGACGTCAACGAATACCGCTTCATGCCCGACTACGAGCCGGAAAAGGCCGAACTGGCCTCGCGCGACGTGGTTTCCCGCCGCATGACCGAGCATATGCGCAAGGGCTTCGGCGTGCCCAGCCCCTACGGCGAGCACCTCTGGCTGGACATCCGCCACCTGGGCGAAAAGCATATCACCACCAATCTGCGGGAAGTCTACGACATCTCCACGCACTTCCTGGGCGTGAACCCCATCCATCAGCTTATCCCGGTGCGGCCCACCCAGCACTATAGTATGGGCGGCGTGCGCATCAACAAGGACGGCCACGCCTACGGCCTCCAAGGCCTGTTCGCGGCGGGCGAAGCCGCCTGCTGGGACATGCACGGCTTCAACCGCCTGGGCGGCAACTCCCTGGCCGAAACCATCGTGTCGGGCCGTGTTGTGGGCAAGAAGCTTGTGGAGTTCCTGCAAGGCTATGAATGCGTGTTCTCCACGGCGGCCATGAGCGACGCGACGGCCAAGGTGCGCGAGCGCATCGAAAACCTGCTCCGGGGCACGGGCGACGATTGCTACACCCTGCGCAACGCCATGCAGGACATAATGATGGAGCACGTGGGCATCTTTCGCAACGGCAAGGATCTGGAAGCCGGTGTGGCGAAACTCCAGGATCTGCTGGAGCGCAGCAAAAACATGCGCCTGCGCGGCGGCAACATTCCCGGCCCGCACGGCGAACTTTCCATGGCCCTGCGCGTGCCGGGCATGCTCAAGCTGGCCCTGTGCACGGCCTACGGGGCGCAGCAGCGCACCGAGAGCCGGGGCGCGCACGCCCGCGAGGATTACCCCGAGCGCAACGACAAGGACTGGCTGGTGCGCACCCTGGCTACCTGGAAGGAGGGCGACAGCCTGCCCACCCTCAACTATGAAAAGGCCACGCCGTTCTATATCCTGCCGCCCGGCGACAGAGGCTACGGCGGCGGCAAGATTATCCCCGGCGACATCGGGGAGGGCGAAATTGAGCCCTTTGCGCAAAAGGTCTAAGGGAGGCCGACATGGGACGCAATCTGACGTTTGAGATCTTTCGCTACAATCCGCTGGATCCCCATTCCCAGCCTCACATGCAGACCTTTAACCTGGAAGAGCATCCCAGCATGACGCTCTTCATTGCCCTGAACATGATCCGCGAAACCCAGGACGCGAGCCTTCAGTTCGACTTCTGCTGCCGCGCGGGCATCTGCGGTTCCTGCGGCATGGTCATCAACGGCCGCCCGGGCCTAGCCTGCCATACCCAGACTTGCGATCTGCCCGCCCGCATCAGCCTGCACCCCCTGCCGGTGTTCAAGCTGCTGGGCGACCTTTCGGTGGATACGGGCACTTGGTTTCGGCATGTGGGCAAAAAGATCGAATCCTGGATTCACACCAACAAGGCCTTTGACCCGGACGCCCAGGAAGAGCGCATGGACAACGAACTGGCCACTCAGATCTTCGAGCTGGACCGCTGCATCGAGTGCGGCTGCTGTGTGGCGGCCTGCGGCACGGCGCGCATGCGCGAGGACTTTATCGGGGCCACGGCCATCAACCGTATGGCCCGTTTCTATATTGACCCGCGCGACAACCGCACCCCGGCGGATTATTACGACCTTATCGGCGACGACAATGGGGTTTTCGGCTGCATGGGCCTGCTGGCCTGCGACAACGTCTGCCCCAAACAACTGCCCCTGCAGGACCAGCTGGGCATCATGCGCCGCATGGTGTCCGCCGAATCCGTGCGCGGCATTCTGCCGGAATTCCTGCGCAAAAAGCTCCAGGGTTGCGGTTGCGATCACACACGGGCATAACCACGGAACGGCCGCCGTTACGCGGCGGCCTCAGCGTGATGACAAACCCCGCTTCGCGGGCTTTGCGCCGCCATCGACGCCAGAACCGTCGGGCGGAAATTCGCCAAAAGGAAGCATGCCATGCTGATACTTGACTGGATGAAATCCAATGTGATCTCGGTTCCGCCGGACGCCTCCCTGCTCCAGTGCCGGAAGCTGTTCAAGGACAACCACATCGGTCGCCTGCCTGTGGTGGATGCGGACAAGATTGTGGTGGGCCTGATTTCCGCCTCGGACATCAACGCCTTCGCGCCCCAGCGCACCACGGGCCTTGAAATCCTGGAAGTGCTCGACATTCTGGGTGAAACCCCGGCCAAGCAGATCATGACCGTGGACCCGGTGACCATCAATTACAAGGGCACGGTGGAGCAGGCCGCCCAGCGTATGATTGAAAAGCGCGTGGCCTGCCTGCCGGTGGTCAATGACGAGGAAAAACTGGTCGGCATTCTCACCGAATGGGACATTTTCAAGGCCCTGGTCAGCATCAGCGGAGCCGCCATGCCCGAGGGCGTGGAAATGGCCTTCAAGCTGGAGAACAAGCGCGGCACCCTGCGCGAGATTCTGGATATGCTCAAGGAATACGGGGTGCGCATTTCCACAGTGCTCTCGATCATTTCCGACGACGGCATGCGCCAGGTGAAAATCCGTTTCTGGTCCGAAGACGCGGAGGCGGAAAACAAGGCCCTGGAAAAGCTCAAGGACCACGCCGGGCTGCGCTACTGGGCCCGTGGGGGCGAAGTCTATCTGCGCGACAAGCCGGATTTCAAACTCTGAGCCGACGCACGGCGCCGAACCTGAATCACAAGGCCGCCCATCGGGCGGCCTTTTTTTTTTTATGATCGAAAACTCCCCGCTAAGCGGGGAGTTCCAAAAAGGCGAAGCCTATAGCTGTCAAAAAAGAAGCTCTTCTTTGCTACAAAAAAGTTGTCCTGACTTCCGTAGTAGCAAAGGAGAGCGACAATGGATGATCAAAGTTTAGAGCACACGCGTTGGAATTGCAAATATCATATCGTGTTTGCACCGAAATTCAGGCGCAAAATTATTTATGGCAAATACAAGAAAGAAATTGGCCTGATATTAAGGAGGTTGTGTGAGTATAAAAAGATTGAAATATTAGAAGCGCATGCATGTATTGATCACGTCCACATGTGCATAAAAATACCTCCCAAGTATAGCGTGGCACAAATCATGGGATACTTGAAGGGAAAAAGCGCGTTAATGATATTCGAGCAGTTTTCGAACTTGAAATATAAGTCTGGGAACCGTCATTTCTGGTGCAAAGGCTATTTTGTCAGCACGGTAGGGGTGAATGAAGCCACTCTTTTGAAGTATATTCGTGAGCAAGAGATACGAGACAAAATAGCCGATCAGCATAGTTTGTTTGAACATAAAGACCCATTTATGGGTCGCTAGGAATAGCGGCGGAAGTCAGGTCTGACCTCCTTCAGGGGGCGGACGAGTAACAGGCCCTTATAGGGCCAAATCAAACCGCCCCTTGAAGGGGCGGTGCTGATTGGCGGAAACGATATTCAACGCCCCGGCGGTTCGAGGCGTCGGTCGGGCAATCAGCGGACGTGTTTTCAGGCCTGTTAAATCTATGTGCTCCGGCGGCTGATGCCGTACTTGCGCAGCTTTTCGTACAACGTGGCGCGCGCGATATGCAGGGTGCGCGCCGTGCGCGAGACATTGCCGCCCTGTTCGGCCAGCACCTTGCGGATGACCACGGCCTCGGTGTCGGCCATGATGTCGGAAAGGTCCCCGGCGGCGGCCACGGCGCGCAGGGGCAGATCCGCGCTGGGCAGGGTGTCCGGCGGGAAGTCGTCCACCTGGATCACGTCGCCGTGGCGCATGGTGGCCGCGTGCACCACGGCATTGTGCAACTGCCGCACGTTGCCCGGCCAGGAAAAGGCCAGCATGGCCGCCTCGGCTTCCGGGGCAAAGGCCAGATGCTCCAGGCCCATGCGCGAAAGCACATAGCGGGCGATGGGCAGGATGTCGTCCGCGCGTTCGCAGAGCGGCGGAATTTCCAGCACAAAGGTGTTGATGCGGTAGTAGAGATCCTCGCGGAAGGAACCCGCGCTGAGCATGGCCGAAATGTTCCGGTTGGTGGCCGCCACCAGGCGGAAATCCACGTTGCGGGCATTGACCGAGCCCACCCGGCAGACGCTGCGGCTTTCCAGCACGCGCAGCAGCTTGGCCTGGATCTCGGGCGGCATTTCCCCGATTTCGTCCAGAAAAAGGGTGCCCTTGTCGGCCAGTTCGATCTGGCCGATCTTGCCGTCCTGGTGCGCGCCGGAAAACGCGCCGCGCGCATAGCCGAACAGCTCGGATTCAAAAAGATCCTTGGGGATGGCCGCGCAGTTGATGCTGACCAGCGGGCCTTCGGCGCGCGGGCTTTCGGCGTGCAGGGCATGGGCAAAGAGTTCCTTGCCCGCGCCGGTGGCGCCCAGAATCAGCACCGGCGCGTCCAGTTGGGCGTAGCTGCGCACCTGCTGCTTGAGGCGGCGCATGGGCGCGCTTTCGCCCAGGATGCTGCGCAGGCTGTACTGCGGGGCCAGGCTGGCCTTGATCCGCCGCTTGTACTGATTGAGGGTGTGGCCCAGATGGTCGATTTTGGAGGAAAGTTTTTTCAGCTCTTCGGGATCGTTGAAAATAGCCTGGGAAACCATGCCCGCCAGCCGCCCCTGGCCGTCGCGCACCGGGATGCGGTTGACCACCACGGGCAGGGCGTTGCCCGGCCCGAGCTGGCAGAGTTCGCCCATTTCGGCCCGGCCGTCGCGCAGCACCACGCGCGCGCGCGAGTGAGGGATGATCTCCGTGATGTCGCATCCCAGCAGGTCTTCGGGCCGCTGGCCCAGCAGATCGGCATAGGCCTTGTTCACAAAACGGATGATGTAGTCCATGTCGCAGAACAGCACGCCCATGGGCAGGCTGTCCAGAATGAGGGAGGTCATCTCGCTGTTTTTTGTGAAGGGGGACATGGAAAACTCCTCGGTCGCGCCGCGCATCGCGCGGCAACCCTATTCCTTATACAGGCGGGAGGGGGTTGAGGCAAGTTCCGCGCCCGCCGGGACGCGCGGCAGCTTTTCGTTGAATCATGCCCGACCCTGGTGTATAGTCCCCTATACTACTATGCGCCTGCAGTCCGCATCCGGTGGTCTTTTCAGCCGGGTACGCACCCTGGACCGGAGACATGAACACGGATTCCATCAGTACGCCGCTGTCCGGCACGGAAAGAAAAATCCTGCTGAGCGTCCCCCTGGCAATTCTGGCCACGGCGATCTCCATTTTCGGGATTTTTTATTACCAGGTGACCAAGGGCGTCAGCAACACGGTGCTGGAGCGTTCGGGCGCCATCTTTTCCTATTTGACCGACCGCATTCCGCCGCAAAGCCTGGTGGAGCTCAACAGTGCCGCCGACGAAGGCGGCCCCCTGTATGACGAGGTTCAGGATCTGCTCACGAGCGTGCGCCAGTTGACGGCGGTGCGCTATCTCTATACGGCCCGGCTCAATGATCAGGGCAAGGCCGTCTATGTGGTGGACGGCCTGGACCCGGCCGCCGAAGACTTCCGCCACATCGGGGATCTCATCGAGCCCGAGGTGCTGCCCCTGCTGACGCGCTGCCTCCAGGGGAATCCCGCGCATGCGGACAAGGTGATCAGCACGGACTGGGGCGACGTGCTGCCCGCCTGCGAGCCCATCCGCCGGGACGGCCGCACTGTGGGGGCCATTGTCATGGAGTTCGACGCGGGGCTTATTTCCGGGAGCATCCGCAAGGCGCTGTCCATCAGCCTGATCGGCTCCTGCTCTCTGGTGGTCCTGTTCATCTTTGTCACCACTTGGCTGCTGCGCCGCCTTTCCGTGCCCCTGTACCGCAAACTGGCCTATACCGACCTGCTCACCGGCATCAACAACCGCAATGCCTTTGAGCTGGATACCAAGCGTCTCTGTAGTCGCAATGAGCAGCAGGGACTGAGCGTGCTGGCCTGCGACCTGAACATGCTCAAAAAGGTCAATGACCAGCGTGGCCACGCCGCCGGGGACCAGTACATCATCAGCCTGGCGCGCCTGCTGGTGGAGCGCTTCAAGGACCGGGGCCAAACCTACCGGACCGGCGGCGACGAGTTCGCCACCCTGCTGCGGAATGTGGATGTGGCCGCCCTGCGGGCCGAAATGGACGAACTGCACGCGCGGGCCCTGCGCATCAGCGTGGCGGGCTTTCCGCTCTTTTTCGCTTACGGCATCGCCAGCTTTGACCCGGAGCGCGATGCGGACATCCACGCCACCCTGACCCGCGCGGATGCCGAGATGTATGCCCACAAGCGCGCGTTAAAACGGGAGCGGGAACAGGAAGAACTCCTGTCGCCGGACCAAAATTCTTAGAGCGGTTCACGCATGAAATGCGGCAACCGCTCAATTCTTGCCGCGAAATACGAGCAGGCGGGCGTTGCTCGCCGTAAACGAGCATTTCAAGTGTTAAATGCTTATATATGTCCGGGCGCTGCCGGATGCGAGACCTCATTTTTTACTGTGCGTGAATAATCGGCAGATATTCACATTCAGAGCGTCAGCCAATTTTTCCAGCGTCAGCAGCTTGCACGTCGCTATTCTTTCATCCCTGGCCCGCGCGACAGTATCGGGCGCCACTTTTGACCTGTATTGCAATTCCTCATAGGTCATCCCTTTTTCTTCCATTATTTGGCTTAAGTGGCTGATTATAGGCATGCATCCTTCCCATTTTACTTGGATGTAGCCTAGAATTTCTTGACGTTCACTTGGCTATAGCCTAGTACAACGAAAGAAACCGCTCATAATCTGGATCAGGAAGGAGGCATGCGGTTTGCGGCGGCATATCTGTCAGGCGTTTTTCTTTTCTTTCTTTTTTCCAACAGTCATTTCCAACTGCTCGTTGCCGGAATCTTGTTTTTCTTCCGCCAATGCCGCCCAACTCAGTTTCGCGGCAGCATCGACCAATTCTCCCGGTTCCATGCCTATAGCCTGTGCGAGCAACAAAATAGTAGTGAAGCGCGGCTCGCTTCTGTCATGCTCGATGTTATTGAGATAGCGAGTACTTCGACCCAAAAGTTGCGCAAGACGGTATTGGGTGATGTTCCGTCTTTTGCATTCCTGAACCAGTGCTGCACCAAATCGAGATGGGGGTCTTTTACGCATCCCATATACATACTTGACAGCTGCTTAAAAAATAGCTGATCTATTTATCAGGTGACAAATAAATATGCTATTTAATATAGCGAAATTTAACGTTTTATTTGATTTATAGGATGGAGAAATTTTATGTCTTCCGCACTGGAGCGCGTTTTTCAAACGGCAGGCTGCCGCACCCAACAACAATTGGCTGAATTTTTGGGCATCAGCCAATCCTCCATATCAGATGCGAAAAGGCGGGAAGTCATCCCGGCTGAGTGGCTGCTTAAACTTTTGCGTGACAGGGGTGTCAATCCAGACTGGATTCTGACAGGGGAGGGCGTGCACTATTTGCGGTCGGCGGAATCGGAAGAGCCCGTTTTTCCGGCTGAGCGCGTGATCGAAATCCGCCCGCCGGAACAGTGTTCGGCGCAGGAACTGATCAACGAGTTGGTGCGTCGGGCGTTGGGGGAACGGATGGGATGCGAAACATCGTGATGTGTTACTGAATGGTCTGCTCGTTATTCCAGCCGGTTTTTATCGTTCAGGTATGCCTGCCGTTGCATGGCCTCCAGCAACAACTTGTCCGCGTCGATGCCGAATGCCATCGCTATTGCAACAAAAACCATGACAGAAGGATTTCCTTGGCGCATTTCAATAACCCTTACATGCGATATGGAAATGCCGGTTTTGGCGGCCAGAATTTTACGCGTCCAGTTGCGCTTTTCTCTGTGCTCGCGGATAATTTGCCCCAAGGCGAGACAAAAGTTTGAACTATCCTTCATTACTACCAAATAGCATTGGATTGCTTAACCCACACCTGAATGATAATATATTATCACTCAGATGTGTCGTTTTTTATGTCGAAAAGGAGAATGTGGGATGAGCGTTAGTTTGCTTTCTGACTTCGCGGCGGCAATGGAGCGCATCCGAGCCGTGACCGGGTGCGGAACCCAGCGAGAGCTGGGCAGGTTTTTAGGCATCAACCAGTCAGCCATTTCGGACGCGAAACGGCGCGGGACTATTCCGGCGGAATGGCTGCTCACGCTCCTGCGCGGCAAAGGGATAAACCCGGACTGGATATTGACGGGAAAGGGCGCGCGCTGCTTGCGCCCGGCGGAACCGGCAGAAGCCGCTTTTCAGACTGTGAGCGTAACGGACATCAGTCCGCCGGAATAATCTTCGGCTTGGGCATTGATTGCCGAACTCGCGCGCCGGGCGCTGGCGGAACGGAAAGCGACGAGCCATAGAGATGCGGAGCAGGGAAATCTACACGAAAAGCGGCAGACCAGGACTTTTCAGCCTATGGTTTATTGACTCGCGCAAGTTGGGGGCTGTAGATTCGCAGAGAAGGGGGAGGATATGCCGGGAGCCTACTCAATACGAATCTTTCTGCCGAACGGCGAGCCCAATGGGCTGCGGATTTTAAGCCGTCCGAACTGGACGGGAACCGGAGTCACCTTTGCCCGCACAGGCTTTCAGGAGGCTACAAAGCGTAAAGAGTTGTCGCAGGCCGGTGTTTACGTGCTTGTGGGTAACAGTGAGGACAGCACCTTGCCGACAATCTATATCGGTGAAGGAGATCCTGTCCTCGGACGTCTGAAAAGCCATAACCTCAACAAGGACTTCTGGAATTGGGCCGTCGTTTTCACTACGACGGACAACAGCCTGAACAAGGCGCATATCCAGCATCTTGAAAGCAGACTTGTGGAACTTGCCAAAGACCGCAAGCGCTGCAACCTTGAAAACGGCAATCAGCCGCAGCCGCCGACGCTCATCGAGTCCGAACTCGCCGACATGGAAAGCTTTCTCGGCTATATGCTCGGCGTGTTCCCTCTGATAGGGATTGATATATTTGAAAGTGCAAAAAGTACGGGGAAAGCCAAATCCAAGGATATGTTCTCCTTGAAGGGCCGTGACGGTATTTTTGCCAAAGCGGTGCAGAACCCCAGCGGATTTATTGTGCTGAAAGATTCCACGGCCGCGCCGGGAACAACGCCAAGCATCTCAAAGAGCATTAAAGCATTCCGTGAAGACTTGATCCGCCAGGGCGTCCTGCTCAAAAACGGCGAGCTTTATACCTTTACGCAGGATTATACCTTCTCATCTCCCAGCATGGCGTCATCGGTCACACTTGGTCGCAATACCAACGGGCGTTCCATCTGGAAAGACAAGAGCGGCAAATCCCTGAACGACCTGGCGGCGGAATCCACGGATTGCGACCCGCAGGATGAAAAGAGCACATAGCGGGCGGCATCGTGCATCCTGTTGCGGAAAACACAATTCCTTGAGCAGGGGCACGACCATATGCCGAAAACTATGCAAGAAATTTTTTTGAGCCGTATCCGTCAACGTGGATAGGTTTGAGCAGGGCATTTATCGTTCGGCCCCATTAATGTTTTTACCATGCAAAAAGTTGGCTGTGCCGTCTGCAGCTTGATGATTTTACCTCTGCTTATAAAAAACAAAAGGGCTTACGCTGTTAACGCAAGCCCTTCGTTTACTGTATGTGGCGGAGAGGGAGGGATTTGAACCCTCGATACAGGTTTAAGCCCGTATACTCGCTTAGCAGGCGAGCTCCTTCGGCCGGCTCGGACACCTCTCCGCATGGTTCAGCATGTACAATGGCAAACCGTGAGGTTGGAAGCTAGCTCAGTCCGGCGTTACTGTCAAGGGCGGGGGCCGTCTTTCCGGCGCGGCGCGGTTCTGATCTCGTGCGTTTTTGAGGGCTGTCGCTTCCGGTGTCGCGGTCCGGCGCGCATTGACCCCCGGCGCGGCTTGGCGTATTTTTACAAATTCCCGTTTATCACTTCCGCATGGAGCGCACTATGGCCCCCACCAGCAAGCCCGACACGATGCAGACCGGCAATGACGCCACGGCCCGCGAAGCGGCCAAGCCCGGCGTGGACTTCATCCGCGCCCGGATTCAGGAAGACAATGCCTCGGGCCGTTTCGGCGGCCAGGTGCACACGCGCTTCCCGCCGGAGCCCAACGGCTATCTGCACCTCGGGCACGCCAAGTCCATCTGTCTCAATTTCGGCGTGGCCAAGGAGTTCGGCGGTCTCTGCAATCTGCGCTTTGACGACACCAATCCCACCAAGGAAGAGACCGAATACGTGGAGTCCATCCGCGAGGACGTGCGCTGGCTGGGCGGGGACTGGCAGGACCGCGAATTCTACGCCTCCAACTATTTTGAAAAGCTCTACGAATACGCCGAACAGCTCATCAAAATGGGCAAGGCCTATGTGGACGACCTCTCCGCCGAGGAGATCCGCGAATATCGCGGCACGCTCACTGAGCCCGGCCGCGAGAGCCCGTACCGCAACCGCAGCGTGGAGGAAAACCTGGATCTCTTCCGCCGCATGCGCGCCGGAGAGTTTCCGGACGGCGTGCGCGTGCTGCGGGCCAAGATCGACATGGCCTCGCCCAACCTGGTCATGCGCGACCCCACGCTCTACCGCATCCGCCACGCCGAGCACCACCGCACGGGCAATGTCTGGTGCATCTATCCCATGTATGATTTCACGCACTGCCTGTCCGACTCGCTGGAGGGCATCACGCATTCGCTCTGCACCCTGGAATTCGTGAACAACCGCGAGCTTTACGACTGGGTGCTGGACACTCTGGGCGTGTACCACCCGCAGCAGATCGAATTCGCCCGCCTGAACCTGACCTACACTGTGCTCTCCAAGCGCAAGCTGATCCAGCTGGTCAAGGAAGGGCACGTCCGGGGCTGGGACGACCCGCGCATGCCCACCCTCAGCGGCCTGCGCCGCCGGGGCGTGCCCCCCTCGGCCCTGCGCGAGTTCTGTGCCCGCATCGGCCTGGCCCGCGCCGATTCCATTGTGGATTACTCCATGCTGGAATTCTGCATCCGGGAGCACCTCAACGCCGGAGCCCCGCGCGCCATGGCCGTGCTGGACCCCATCAAGGTGGTTATCGAGAATTATCCGGAAGGGCAGGTGGAGGAATTCGAGATGCCCTACCATCCGGAAGACCCCGACTACGGCAGCCGCAAAGTGCCGTTCTCGCGCGAGCTGTATATCGAGCACGACGATTTCCGCCAGGACCCGCCCAAGAAATTCCACCGCCTTTTTCCCGGCGCGGAAGTGCGTCTGCGCTATGCCTATTTCATCACCTGCCGCGAGGCTGTGCTGGATGAGGCGGGCAATGTGAAGGAGCTGCGTTGCGTGTACGACCCCCAGAGCCGGGGCGGGCAGAGCCCGGACGGCCGCAAGGTCAAGGGCACTATCCACTGGGTTTCGGCGGCCCACGCCCTGCCTGCGGAAGTGCGCCTCTATGAGCAGCTCTTCGCGGTGGAAAACCCCAATGCCGCGCCCGAGAGCAAGACCTTTCTGGACAACCTCAATCCGGATTCGCTGCGCATGGTGCGCGCCCTGTTGGAACCGGCCCTGGCCGACGCCGAGGTGGGCCGGACCATGCAGTTCGAGCGTCTGGGCTATTTCTGCAAGGATAAGGACAGCACGCCGGAACTGCCCGTGTTCAACCGCACGGCCACCTTGCGCGATACCTGGGCCAAACTGGAAAAGAAGGGCGAGTAAGTCTCGTTGCCCGGAGGCAAGGCGCGCTGTGCCGCATCCCGGCCATAATCCGCGCGGCGGGCTTGACACTCCGGGGGCAAGCGGCTATGGTGTCCCCCTCAATGGGTCGTTAACTCAGTAGGTAGAGTATCTGCCTTTTAAGCAGAGAGTCGCAGGTTCGATCCCCGCACGACCCACCAATTTTCCATCTCACGAAGCCCCGCAAAGCCCAAAACGCCTTGCGGGGCTTCACTTTTTCCGGATGTTCCGTCCCGGATTTCCTGCCCGCGCGCCTGGAACGCAACGTGGATTTGCCCGAGAGCAATGGCCGACATCAGCAGTCCTGGCTTTTCCGATCATCTGCAAAAAGTGCCACCACAGGCGATATCCCAACGCAATCCCCAGTTCCAGCGCCAGCCCAAATTCATTGCCATCGACATCGAGATGTCTGATTGCTTTAAAGAATGCCTGTGCGGCAACGGCCCCATGCTTGCTGTTCCCCCCATTTTTTCCGCTTGGCAACCCGGCCCCGCAAGGGGTGGGCCGGGTTCCCCCAAGAACCCGGCCCATCCTTTACTTAGTTGTCCTTAACCTCCTTTGGAAACACTGCGGAAAATACCTGGCAGGCATCGGCCACGGCGTCTTTCGGACTCAGTTCCGGATCCAGCGCCAGCATGATGCAGGCTGAATGAGCAACCGCAAGCCGCGTTTCGTGGTCGAATTCCGCCACCGTCTGTATCTGTTCCGCTTCCACTACCATGTGCAATCCCTCCTAATTTGATCGCACCCCCCTAGGCGCTGTTTCTGAATTGTCCTTTCGCCCTTTGCCTGCGTCAGGCTCGCCCCATGCGAAGGTCAGGTTTGAATATGCTCCCTTCGCCTCGCCTTTCTTGGCAGAGGATGGCAATTCTTATTCAGAAACGGTCCTAGTTATTATGAAGATTCCATTATAGCCAAAAATAGATAATTTGCTATAAGAATTTATATTTTTTGAATGATTATTTATTAATATCAATAAGTTATATTTTGCAACCGAGAGGGGTTCTTATGCGCCCGACCCTATTTCTCCCGCGCGGACAAAAAAGGCCGGGCAGAAGAGGCTTTTCCGGCCTAAGACTATATTGGGGAATGAAGGCTGGTTGGGGATGTTCGTTGTGGTGTCCTCGTAAACTGCCGGCTTTGCATCCGGCGAATTGTCATCGTCACTTCGAGATGACGCGGGCCGGACGCCCCCTGTTTTGCCGCCGCTACACTTTTGTCGGGACGGCCTCGGCCGCCCGGCAGGCGGTCGTCAGCGCCGGTTTCCGCGTACAAAATTTTGGCGTTGACGACCCGGGGGCTAAGGGCTAGGGGGGAATCGTCGAAAAGCGGCTTTGTATGTGCCAACTGGTTTCACATTTACCGGATGAATGCCATGCGAATGTCTCTGTGCCTTTTCAGAGTGGCGGCGCTGCTGCTCATCCCGCTGTTGGCGGTGAGTCCGCGCGCCGTGGCCGGTTTCATTCCCACCCTTTACAACCTTTCGGACGAGGGTTCGCGTCGGCTGGAGGCGGCGCGGCGGGATCTGGAAGGCAAGATCGTACGCCACTATCTCATGGCGCGCGGCCAGCAGGAAGAGGCGGCGGCCAAGGCCGCGGCCGCCATGAGCGACGAGCAGCGCCGCAAAACCATTGATGTGGAGATTCCCAAATACATCAAGGGCAGCTCCGGCGACGGCCTGCTGGTCCTGCTGGCGATCCTGCTCGTGGGCGGCGCCGTGCTGGGAGCCGCGCTGGGAGGATCATCCTCCCACTGCGATGACGACGACTACAATCATAACCGATATTGCTGCCCCTGAGACGGCGGAGAAAGGAGGATTTGCCATGCGCATATCGCTCAACAGCCTGGGCTGTCTTATAGGGGCCTTGCTGCTGCTTTGCTGCGCGGCCTGTGGGCCGCATCATCTGCCTGATCCCCTGATGCCCGAGGAACATCTGGACTTGGGCAAGGCCTACGAGGCACGGGGCGAAACCGAACGCGCCCAGGGCCAGTATACGGCGGCGGCCGTCACGGTGCCGGAAGGAGATTTCTATCTCGGCAACCTGGCCGCCGCTACCGGGCAGGACGCCGTTGCGCTGGAGTATTACCGCAAAGCCCAGCCGGATATGCCCGATGACCCGCATCTGAACAACAATCTGGCCTGGGTGCTCTGTCGCCTGGGTGAAAAAAACAATGATAAAAAGCAATTGCAGGAAGCCAGCGCCCTGGCCCGCAAGGCTCTGGCCATCGCGCCGCCGGACCTGAAGCCCCTGTGCGAGGATACCTTGCATCGCACGCAACAGGTCCTGCGCGGCGAAGCGCCCACGGAAAAGACCCTGCCGCCGCCGCGCCGTCGGCGTGCCCGCCAGGACGCCGGTGTGCCCGGCGGAACCGCGGCCCAGCCGACTG
>NZ_JH114303.1:0-160616 GCF_000224635.1 Desulfovibrio sp. 6_1_46AFAA | reverse complement strand
TCCAGCCCGGTCGCCGGACCGCGCGCCGGAAGCCGCCGGGTCCGGCATGCCGCCCGGAGACGTACCCGTGGCCTCGCCCGCGCCGTCGGCCCCAGGCAGACGGCATCAGCCCGGCCTCACCCGGCCCAGCGCCGTGGACCCGGAACAGTAGGAAGCAAGTGCCGCTTCTGACAGAAAAAAGGGAGGCCGGATCACCGGTCTCCCTTTCGAATTGTTATGTCCGGAACGCCTACAGGGCGGCGGCTCTCGGAGCGTCGGCCAGCATGACGTTGATGACCGTTTTATCGACCGAGCACATACCCTGCGTGCTGATGGTGCCGAGATTCTGGATCGTCGTTTCCGGGTGGATCGAGACAATGCCCTGACCGTGGCCGATATGGATGTTCTGACTGGCCAGAAGGGCGCAGAGCACGGCTTCGGAGGCCGCCGTGGCCAGCTTGAAGGCGCAGCCGCCCTTGGCTCCGTCGCAGAGCATACCGGCCAGGGTGCCGCTCATGGAATTGATGACCCCGGCCAGTTGGTTGTCGTCGCAGCCCAGAAGCCAGGCCACGGAAACCGCCGCGCCGACGCCGGCCGCAATGGCACAGCCGCACACCGGGGACAGGGGGCCCGAGAACTCCTTGATGGCAATGGTCACCAGGTGGCTCAGGGCCAGCGCGCGGATCAGCTTTTCCTCGTCCAGGTCCTTTTCGCGGCAGACGATGTAGGGCGGCAAAATGGCCGTAATGCCGTGATTGCCGCTGCCCGCGCTGGACATGACCGGCATTTTGAGCCCGGCCATGCGCGCGTCCGCCGCCGCTGCCGCGTACATGCGGACTTTGTTGACCATATTTTCCTCTATGGCGCCCTCGTCCATCAGACGTCGCAGAGCCGCGCCCAGGCCCAGGCCGGGCATCTGTTCCAGACCGGCCTGGGCCATGCGGTAGTTCATGGGCACCCCGGCGATAAGGAAGGCGATCTCTTCCAGCGGCAGGGCCTCGACCTCCTGCCGCAGTTCCTGGATGGTCATGTCCTTGAGGATGGGCGTGACGGCGCTTTTCTTCCCGTCCTCCGCAACGGCCGGGGCCGCTTCCTCCACGGTTTTCCCGTCCCGTTCCACCAGAACCATATTGGTGTGGCCCCCGATGATGACGGCCCGGCCCGTGCCCTGCGCGCCGCTGACCACGGCTTCGATGAAGAAGTTTTCCTCCGCGTCGCAAAGGCCCACCTGAATGGGAACGGCATCCAGAAGCGCGTGGGCCCGGCTTACGGCGTCCTCGTTCACATCGGCGAAGACTTCCAGGCCCTTGTGCCAGTCGCCGCAGGCAAGGGCCAGGGCCACGGCGAATTCTATGCCGTACTCACTGGTTCCCGGGATGCCCACGCCGCGCGCGTTTTTGAAGATGTTGCCGCTCAGGCGCACCCGGACGTCCCTGATGTCCCCGCGGCTTTCCTCCTGGGCGCGCGATACGGCCAGAGCGATGGCCGCCGGTTCCGTGCAGCCCAGGGCCGGTTTGACGTTACGTTTGAGCAAAGAAACGAGATGGTCGCGATACATGTTTTTTCCTTTCAGAGCGGACGACGTTTTGAAAGCGCTCCGGCAGCCGCGCGGGCGGACGCCGCGTGACGCGGATGTCGGCGCGGTTCATCCGCGCGGTTATTGGGCGCCTTTTTCTTCCTTGTACTGGCGGATCGGAGCGGCGAAGAAGTCGCTGTACTGCTTGAGCACCTTGCCGAATTCAGCGCCCGGCAAATAGCTGGGGCGGATATAGACCTGTTGCAGCTTGGCCTGCACGCCGGGATCGGCCAGGGCTTCCTTGAACAATTCCTGGAGGCGCTCCACGCGGTCGGCGGGAATGCGCCTGGGCCCCACGATGCCGTATACCGAGTCGAAAACCAGATTTTTGTCCACCTGTTCCACAAAGGTGGGCGCGTCCGGGTAGTAGGCGTCGCGCTTGGCGCTGGAAACCGCAATGACCCGGATGGCGTCCTTGTGCGGCAGGAAGTTGGCCACCGGGGTGTAGGCCACGCTGATGTGCCCGCCCAGCAGGGCGGTCACCAGTTCGCCGCCGCCGTTGTAGGCGACGTAGGGCACGTTGGAGTCGGGGAAATGCTTCATAAGCTGCATGTGGAAAAATCGCTGCGCCGTGAGCGCGCCGGGGCTGCCGAGGCTGTACTTGTCAGGGGCGGCCTTGGCTTTTTCCATAAGGTCGGCAAGCGAGGTGATGCCCGATGCGGGCAACACGCCCCAGCCCATGGTGAACTCGGAAATCTGCGCGATGGGGGTGAAGCTCTCGTAGGTGAAGCCGCACGGCTTGACCTGCGGCACCACGGTCAGCACGTTGGCCGAGGTCAGGCTGATGGTGTAGCCGTCGGGCCGGGCGCGCGACAGCTCCACCATGGCGGGAATGCCGCTGCCTCCGGCCTTGCTGGTGACCAGCAGGGTGATGCCGTGCTTGTTTTGCAGGTATTCGCCGAGGATGCGGGCCAGCGTGTCGGGGGCGTTGCCCGCGCCGAAGGGCATGATCAGCGTAATGGGGCGGTTGGGAAAGGTTTCCGCCGTTGCGGGCGCGGCCATACAGCACAGGGCCAGCAGGCAAGCGGCGGCTGTCGCCAAACGTCTTTTGACTGTCTCAAACATGCTTGTTCTCCTTACGGTTGCAGGCTATCCCGCCGGTGTGGCGGGTTTGCGGCGCAGTTCGTCCCAGGCCGCCTTGAGGATGATCAGAAGGCTGACGGCCAGGATGGTGCAGGCAATGGGGCTGGTTACAAAAATACTCAGGTCGTTGCGGGAGATGGAGAGCGTGCGCCGGAAATTGGATTCGGCAATGGGCCCCAGAATCAGCGCCAGCAGCAAGGGCGGCTGCGGAAAGCCCCCCTTGAGCATCAGATAGCCGAGCAGGCCGAATCCGGCCATAATCCACAGGTCAAAGGTGGAATTGTTGGTGGCGTAACTGCCGATGGCGCAGAGCACCAGGACAATGGGCATGAGAATGGGGGTGGGCACATGGACGATCTTGCCCGCCACGCGCACGGCCAGCAGGCCGATGACCAGCATGGCTGCCTGGGCCACGAAGAAACTCCCGAAAATGCCGCTGACCACAGTGCTGTGCTCGCTGAACAGCAGCGGACCGGGGGCCAGGCCCTGAATCATGAGCGCGCCCAGCAAAATGGCCGTCAGCACATCCCCCGGCACTCCCAGAACCATCATGGGAATGAGCGCCCCGCCCGTGACGGCGTTGTTGGAGCTTTCCGTGGCGGCAATGCCCTCAAGGGTTCCCGTGCCGAAGGCTTCCGGCGTGGCCGAGTGCCGCTTGGCTTCGCTGTAGGCGATGAAACAGGCCGCGCTGGCACCCGTCGCCGGAATGATGCCGATGATCGTGCCGATGACCGAGGAACGCAGCAGATTGAATTTCTGGACCAACAGCTCCTTGAGCGCCAGGCCCTTGTTGGAAAGACGGCCGTATTTCACTATGCCGAACTGGCCGCGAAATACGTCTTCCAGGGAAAGCATGACCTGCGACACGGCAAACAGGCCCACCAGCGCCGGTACCAGGGGAATGCCGCTGAACAGGTCCGGCATATTGAAGGTGTTGCGGAAATCCCCTGAAACCTGGTCAATGCCGATGGAGGAAAGAAAAAGTCCGAAAAAGGCGGCCGCAAGGCCTTTGACAATGTTGCCGGAAGAAAATGTCGCGACCACCGTAAGGGCGAACACGGCCAGGGCAAAGTATTCGGGCGCGCCGAAGCGCATGGCCGCCATGGCCAGCAGCGGGGCGCAGGTCACCAGGGCGACGCCGCTGAAGGTGCCCCCCAGAAAGGAGGCCCAGGTCGCCATGTCCAGGGCCTTGAGCGACTGCCCTTTTGCCGTGAGTTTGGGGCCTTCCAGTATGGTCGCGGCGGCGGCCACGGTGCCGGGGGTGCCCACCAGAATGGCCGAGATGCAGCCCCCGTAAATGGCGCCGCAATACATGCCCAGCAGCAGGGAGAAGGCCTCCACTGTGGGCATGCCGAAAGAAAGCGGTATGAGCAGCGCGACGCCCATGGCCGCCGTCAGGCCCGGTAATGATCCGAAAATAATGCCCAGAGCCACGCCCGAGCAGTTGGCGAGAAGCGCCGCCGGCGTCAGGGCCTGTTGCAGTCCCGCAAAGATATCCATTATGCCGGTCTCCTGTTAGGGCAAGAGAATTTGAAAAAAACCGCCGAAGGCCAGCACGAGAATCCCGGTGGTTCCCACGGCGACGCAGATGATTTCCAGGGGCTTGCGCCTGCCGAGCACGGGCAGGGCCACAAGCAGGAAAAGCAGGGTGGCAACGATGAACCCGCCGTTGTGGGGCATGCCGAGCCGGTTCATGCCGCTGATCAGGTCGCCGAGCCAGACCATGGCGGCCATGTAGCAGACCCAGAACACATAGAATGCGAGAACTTTGGGGTCGAGATTAAACGACCGTGAGGCCTTGTCCGCATTGCGTCGCGCAATCCCCGTTATGACGAGAAGAGCGCCGCATAACGCCGTCGCGCCGAGCGTGATATAGGGCAGGGTGGAGGGACCTGCCCATTCCTCGGCGGACGGGGGCGGCAGCTGGCTGGTGCTCAGGGCGCCCACGGCGCAGAAAAGCAGGATGACGATCCCGGAAATGACGTCCTTATGGATTCTCATGGTCTCCTTCCCCCGGAAGTCTCAGGCTCTTTTTCTGCCGGGGCCTCCATAGGGAGACCCCGGCGAGTGTCGGGCCGGGAGCTGTTTCCAAACCGGTTCTTTTGCCTTCCGGCTTCGTCAAACGTCGCTTTTCACACTGGTCGAATACCATAAGAGTATACTCTCGTCGTAAAAAGCTCATTTTTCTCGCTGGAAAGGCAAAGCTCCCTAATTGGAAAACAGCTTCTAGGGCCGGGCTTTTTTCCACAAGCGGACGCGGCAAAAGCTGTCGCCTTTGCCGAGCCGCTCGACGATATCGCACGGAATGTCGTGCTCGGCGGCGCGGTTGCGGTCCAGCTCCATGGCGATATCGCAATACAAGTCCTGCTTTTCAGGGGAAAGTCCCATGGCTTTCCACTCTTCCAGCAGGGGGCAGTAATGCATGCGCATTTCGCTGTACTCGTCGTTCTTGGTGATTTCCGTTTCAAAGACGCCGCCCATGTCGCGGTAGTGGATGTCCACCCATTCGTCGGGCGTTATTTTGTGCCCATCGCGTTCAGCACGGATACAGCCGTAGCTGGTGATGGCCTTCCTCGCCGCGGCTTCGGCCTTGTCGGAGGGCAGAATCTTTTCCAGTTCGCCGCAGAGGCAGGCCATTACACGGGCGCGGTCGCGCATTGCGCCGCGAACACGCTCTGTAACTTCTTTATTCCACTCCATACAGACTTCTCCTTGCATAAGGACTAGTAGTCAAGCATGCTTTATGTATTTTACTATAAAGAAAAAACACCACAGCCGCAGCATATGCTGTCCAGTGTACAATCAAATATTGTGCCAAAAATGTTCTCCAGGGATAACATGCTATTTTTTATGTCTTTTTATCCGTGATGCCGCAGAACGACTGTGGACAATGAAGCGATTTTTTTCACATTTTTTAAAATTTTATTCTCATTTTTCTTAAATAAATTTTATTTTTGAAAAAACTATTGATTTTTTAAAATAAAAGCATTTAGAAAAATAAAAAATTTCTCAATATAAATTGCGAATGATAAAAATCGAGCGGGAGAAGGCAGCATGTCTTTCGTTAACGGAAATATGCAACTGGTAGGGCAAAGCCCGGCCATTTGCCGACTGCGCGAGCAGATCAGCAAAGTCGCAGCCATGGACGCCGTCGTTCTTGTGCAGGGCGAGTCCGGGACGGGCAAGGAGTTGGTGGCGCGAGCCATTCATATGCAAAGCCCGCGTCATCAAAAGGCGTTTGTGGCCATCAACTGCGGGGCCATTCCCGAGTCGCTGACGGAAAGCATTCTTTTCGGCTACGAGGGCGGGGCTTTTTCCGGAGCTCACAGCGCCGGTCAGACGGGCCTGCTGGAAAAGGCCAACGGCGGCACCCTGTTTCTGGACGAGGCGGGCGAAATGCCGCCCAGCCTGCAGGCCAAGATGCTGCGGACCTTGCAGAATTATAAAATCCGCCGCGTGGGAGGCAGCCAGGTCTGCCAGCTGGATGTGCGGATAGTCGCCGCCAGCAATCGGAACCTGCGCGATGCGGTCAAATCCGGGCGCTTCCGCGAGGATCTTTTTTACCGGCTGGACGTCATTCCGCTGATTGTCCCGCCCTTGCGCGAACGGCAGGGGGACATACGCCTTCTGGTGGAATTTTTTCTCGAGTCTTACAGTGCTGCGAGGGGGATACGTTACGAAATCTCTTCCGGCCTGCTCAAGAAGTTCGAGGCCTATGCATGGCCCGGCAATGTGCGCGAGCTGAAAAATTTTGTGGAGTACGGCATCTGCTTCAGCGAAGACGGTCGGCTCACCAAAAAACTGCTTGAGCCGCGCTTTGCGCTGGTCGGTGCCTCGGAATGTTCCGGCGCGCGGGTCGTGCGCCGCCGGAAGCCTGCCTTTGACGCGACGCATCTGGAAACTCTGCTGCGCCGTTACGGCCGCAGTACGGAAGGCAAAAAAGCCGTGGCCCGCCAGATGGGCATCAGCCTGGCCACGCTGTACCGTCACCTCAGGCGGGACCAGGAGGACGGCGCGCGGTAGGGCGGGGCCGCCTATGGCGATGGCTGCGGAACGTTTGGATATTTTCAACAGCCAAACGCTCTAAAAACAGTGAAGGCCGGTTCCCCCGCATGCTGTCGGGAAAACCGGCCCTTTTCGCATGGACGGGAAAACGCGCTCAGCGCAGGCCCAGGTCGCGCAGCAGATTCGCCACGGCCATCCGGCCCATCTGTTCGGTGGCCCCGGCCGTGGACGAGGAACAATGCGAGCCCATGACCAGATTGTCCAGCGCGTACCATGCCGGATTTGCCGGAGGTTCCTGCTCAAAGACATCCAGGCCCGCGCCGTGGATCCGGCCTTCCCGCAGGGCGGCCAGCAGGGCGTCCTCGTCGATGAGGCCGCCGCGCGCCGTATTGATCAGCACGGCTGTTTTTTTCATGGCGGCCAGGCGTTGGGCATTGATTAGATTACGGGTTTCGTCCGTAAGCAGCGTGTGCAGGGTGATGAAATCGGCCTCCCGGCAGATGCGGTCCACATCGGCGCGCTCAATGCCCGCCTCTTGGGCGTAGGCCTCGTCCCAGGCGATATCGTGGGCCAGAATTTTCATGTCGAAACCGCGCGCCCGACGGGCCACGCATTTGCCGATGGCCCCCAGGCCCACAATGCCCAGGGTCTTGCCGTAGAGATCGATGCCGGTGATCTTGCTCCAGTCCTTTTCCCGGCAGCGCCGGTCGATGAGAGCCGCCTTGCGGGCCACGGTGAGCATCAGGGTCAGGGCATAGTCGGCCACGGCGTTGCTGTTGGCCCCCACAGTGCGCGAGACGGCGATGCCCCGTGCCTTGCAGGCCTCCAGATCAATATTGTCCAGGCCCACGCCGTACTTGGCGATGGCCCGCAGTTTGGGCGCGGCGGCCAGCACCGAGGCGTTCATGGGGTCCACGCCCAGGATGACGCCCTCGCACGGGGCCAGCTTTTCCTTGACGGCTTCCTCGGAGAGGATGCCGCCCGTGTCGTTGCGGATGACTTCCAGTCCGGCGTCGCGCAGGATGTCGAAAAGTTCGGGATTGTTTTTGCCGAAGGAACGGGGCGTAACAAGAATCTTCACAGGACGCGCTCCTCTCGAGTTATGTGCATGAAATTGCGGATGGCCATGCGCGCCTGAGGCCAGCCGTCGGCGAGCTTGCGGGCCTTGGGATAGCGCCGGGCGCGGGCGTTTTTAATGAGGCCTGACCCTAACCCAAGGGCCGGATTTGTCAATGTCTCCGCCCTTGGACCCCAGGGCAGACGCATCTAGATTCTGTCGACATTCAAGCTGACGTGTGTTAAACTTGCGCAGCACAGGAGGTTGTTGTGCAAAAACGTCATGCCTTGCGAGATGATCAATGGGAGAGGATATGCGAAGCCTTGCCAGGCAAGGATACCGATCCTGGTCGAACGAGCAAAGACAATCGCCTTTTTATTGAAGCTGTTATGTGGATTGCTAAAACAGGCGCCCCGTGGCGTGACCTCCCGCCGGAGTACGGCAAGTGGTCAAATGTCCACAAACGATTTATGCGTTGGGCTAAAAATGGCGTGTGGCAAATGATTTTTAATACTCTGGCCGTCGATGCAGACACTGAGTGGCTTATGATTGACAGCACCATAGTCCGGGCGCACCAGCATGCAGCCGGGGCTAGGGGGGGCAGCAATGCCAAGCGTTAGGGCGGTCACGAGGTGGTTTTGGAACAAAAATTCATGCACTTTCAGACGCCTTGGGCAATCCGATGAGGTTCATTCTGACAGGCGGGGAAAAGTCAGACTTTCTTCAAGCATGCCCTCTGCTTGAAGAGCAAAGAGCCGAGGCCGTTCTTGCGGATAAAGGCTATGATGCTGGCTATATAGTCGACGCTATACAAGCAATGGGAGCCGAAGCGGTTATTCCTCCAAAGTTAAATCGTAACACGCCTCGCAATTACGATGTTTTTTTGTATAAAGAACGGAATGTTATTGAAAGAATGTTTGGCAAGATGAAGCATTTTCGTGGGATTGCCACGAGATACAGTAAAACGGCAGTTTCATTTTTGGCTTTTGTTCAGCTTGCAGCAATTTCACTTTGGCTAAAATGAATGTCGACAGAGCCTAATTCCAGCCCTTGCAGGCCCCTTATCCACCGTGATGATCCGTCAAAACCAGCCTTTTGTGCGCCGGCTGCGTCACTTGGCGCTTTTTGCTGCTCATGTACTTGAGTACAGCTCTGCTCTCGATGCCCGCAAGGTTCGCCCGGCTCGCCAACGGGCACGGCCCTTTGGGCCGCCTTCCGGTCGGTTTCCGCGCAAAAAGCGCCATTTTTCTTGCCGGCGCGCAAAAATCTTGCTTCAGCCGTTGTGACGCAGGAGCTTTAGCCGTAGGCGAACTTGTGAGTCGTACGGATAAAGACAGCAACGCTAGCTACGGATGAAGACAGCAATTGGTTACGCAAAATTATATCCAAGGAAATCGCTGTCGCTATCCGTAGCAGTGCTGTCCTTATCTGTACGCCGCCCTGCGGCTACAGCTAAGGCAACACGGCTTCGCCGTGAACGGCTCAAGCAAGCCGCTGACGCGGCAACGGCCGGCGCATTTTTTAGGATTCTCCCGGCACCAGCCATCCGCCTGCGCTTCGCTCCGGCGGAGCAAAGGTGGCTTCGCCTCTTTTTGTTCGTTCTCCGATCTACCGGGGAATAAAGACTTTTTAGATGCGTCTGCCCTGCTTTGGCCCCCACTAACCCGCCCGCCGCGAAGCCGCCTTTTCCTGGACGGCGCGCCGCCGGGCCGCCTTGACTATCCGCATCCGGTTTAGTAGTGCATTATATTGTAGGATAAGGAATAATTACGCTTTTACGGATCGGGAGTCCGCGTGGTTCTGCTGGAAAAAATCAAAGAGTCGGCCATTTCCGTCATTCCGGTGATGCTGGTGGTCTGCCTGCTGCACTTCACGGCGGCCCCTCTGGGCGACGCTCTGGGGGAATTTCTGGTGGGCGGCGTGCTGCTGATCCTCGGCTTGAGCGTTTTTTTGCTGGGCGCGGACATCGGCGTGCTGCCCGTGGGCCAGAAGGCGGGTTCGGCCCTGACTTCCCGCCGCAATCTGCCGCTCCTGCTGGGCGCGGGTTTTGTGATCGGCTTCTTCATCACCGTGGCCGAGCCGGACGTGCATGTGCTGGCCCAGCAGGTGAGCGCCGTGGACCCCGGCCTTTCCCGGCCCCTGCTGGTGCTCATGATCGCCGTGGGCGTGGGCCTGTTCGTGGCCATCGCCTTGGGCCGGATCATCCTGCAGGTGTCGCTTCGGTTGTTGCTGCTGCTTTTTTACCTGTTGCTGTTCGGCTGCGCGGCCCTGACCAGCTCCGCCTTTCTCGGCGTGGCCTTTGACGCGGGCGGCGCCACCACCGGGCCCATGACCGTGCCCTTCATCATGGCGCTGGGCGTGGGCGTGGCCGCCGTGCGCGGGGGACGCGGCAAGGACGACAGCTTCGGCCTCATCGGCCTGGCCTCCATCGGGCCGGTGCTTTCCGTGCTGATTCTGGGCATGCTGCACCACGGCCGCACCGGCGACGTGCCTGAAGTCATTGAGGCGCAGGCTTCCACCCTGCTGGGGCATTTTCTGGCCCTGGTGCCGGAAGTGGCCGGAGAGGTCGGCATGGCTCTGGGGCCGCTGGTGGGGCTGTTCGTGATCTTCAGGATTTTTCTGCTGCGCCTCACGCGTTACCAGACCATCCGCATGGCTGTGGGCCTGGTCTATACCTTTCTGGGTCTGGTCTGCTTTTTTGTGGGAGTCAAGGGCGGCTTTATTCCGGCCGGGCGTGAACTCGGGGGAATTCTGGCCCAGCATGACTTCCGTTATTTCCTGATTCTGGCGGGCGTGGTCCTGGGGGCGCTGGCCGTCTGCGCCGAGCCCGCCGTCTGGGTGCTCAACGCCCAGGTGGAGGAAGTCTCCGGCGGGCATATCAAGCGCACGGTCATGCTGGTTTCGCTGTGCATCGGCGTGGCGGCGGCCGTGGGCATGGCTATGCTGCGAGTGGTGACGGGCATGAGCATCTGGTGGTTCCTGATCCCCGGCTACGCGCTGGCGCTGGGCCTGACCTTGTTCTGCCCGCGCATGTTCACGGCCATTGCCTTCGACTCGGGCGGCGTGGCCTCCGGGCCCATGGCGTCCACCTTCATTCTGGCCTTTACCCTGGGAGCTTCCCACAGCCTGGGCGGCAACCCCATTACCGACGCGTTCGGCGTCATTGCCATGATCGCCATGACGCCTCTGATCACCATTCAGCTTTTGGGCATTCTTGTGGATCGCCGGGAAAAGGCGGCCGCCCGGCGCCGGGACGCCTTGCGCGAACCGGCTTCCCGTGCCGCCGGGGAAGGGCGGTCATGAGCCTGTTGGCGACGATCTACGCGCCCGGCAAGCTCCTGGTGAGCATTGTGGGCAGGAATCAGGGCGATTGGGTGGTGGAGGCCGCCAAAAAGGCGGGCGCGCGCGGCGGCACGGTGCTGCTCGGGCGCGGCACGGCGGAAAGCCGCATTCTGCGGCTGCTCTGCCTGGGCGATACGGAAAAGGATCTGGTGCTCACCCTGGCCCCGGCCGGGGAAATGCCCGCCATCATCAACGTCCTGCGCGACGGAAGCGGCATGGCCGGGAAAGCGCCGGGCGTAGGCTTCGTGATCGACGTGTCGGGCATTCTGCGACATATTCTGTCCGCGCCCGGCGCGGCCCCCCAACCTTTCCATACGGCAACAGGTGAAAGCATGAACGCACAGGCAAGCCATCAACTGATCTGCGTCATCGTCAACGCGGGCTATGCCGACGACGTGATGAACGCGGCGCGCACGGCGGGGGCCACGGGCGGCACGGTCATCAACGCGCGCGGCACGGGCCGGGAAGAGGACGTGAAATTTTTCGGCATCACTCTTGTGCCGGAAAAGGAACTGCTGCTTATTCTGGCGGAGCAGGCGGCGGCTCCGGACATTCTTGAGGCCATCCGCCGGACGCCCTGCCTGAATGAGCCCGGCATCGGCATTGCCTTCTGCATGGCGGTGGAGAGCTTTTTCCCCCTGGGCCGCGCCGGGGCGACGGACTGAACGGCGTCGTATCCACGGCGCGCGACGCAACGCGGCCCGGAAGGCCGAAGCCCCGGGCCGCGCCGCATCATGCCGAACCGGATCGGTTGCGCCGGTTCAGGCCTCGACATTCAGTTTGGAGCCGATGCCTTCGGCGGCCAGGCCGTCGATGCGGGCCATGTTCTGCTGCATCTCCTGGCCTTTGTCGAGGCTGCCGTTGATGACGGCCGACGCCATGGTGGCCTGAAAGTTCAGGGCATCCTTGGTGACGGCCACGCTCATGCCCATCTGCACATCTTCCATCGCGCACTCCTTGCGCCGTCAGGGCGGCGCTGCTGATAGTCTTCAACAGGGGATATCGGCCGGAATGCGCCTGGCTTAAGGGGGGGCGGATATTTTTTACCGGCTGTTTTCAGACCCCGACCGGATGCGTTTGTCCCGTCCGCCCGGCAAAAGCCGTTGCGGGCAGGCGGCAGGGCGTGTACAAGAGGAAAAACAACAGGATATCGCCCATGAGCACTCTGCATGACGACACGACCGTGACCATGCCGGAACTGGACTCTGTGGTGGAGCGTCTCTGCCACTCCTCGTCCCTGGACGCCGTCTGGCACCGTCCGGCCCAGGGCGCGGCCATGCCTTCGCTGGACGCCTTGAAGGAAATCATGGAGCGCCTGCGCGCGGCCGTCTTTCCAGGCTATTTCGGTTCGACCAGAATCCGGCGCGAGTCCATGCGTTACCACCTTGCGGCCAATCTGGATTCCATTTACCACAAACTGAGCGAGCAGATTCTGCGCGGCTTCTGTTTTTCCTGCGAGGGGCGGCACGCGGCCACGCCCTGCGAGGCCTGCGAGAGCGAAGGTACGGCGGCGGCCCTGAAGTTCATGGACCGGTTGCCCGAAATCCGCCGTCTGCTGGCCGGGGATGCCCAGGCCGCCTATGAGGGCGATCCGGCGGCCACCAGTCCCGGCGAAACCATTTTCTGCTATCCGTCCATGCACGCCATGTTCCACCACCGCATCGCCCATGAGTTGTATACACTCAAGGTACCGGTGATCCCGCGCATCATTTCCGAGATGGCCCATTCGTGCACGGGCATTGACATCCACCCCGGCGCGACCATCGGCGAGGATTTCTTCATCGACCACGGCACCGGCGTGGTTATCGGCGAAACCTGTATTCTGGGGCGCAACTGCCGCCTGTACCAGGGCGTGACCCTGGGGGCCCTGTCCTTTCCCAAAAATCCCGACGGCACGCTGACCAAGGGCATTCCCCGGCATCCGGTGCTGGAGGACAACGTCACGGTCTATGCCGGGGCCACCATCCTGGGCCGGGTCACCATCGGTGCCGGCGCGGTCATCGGCGGCAATGTCTGGATCACCAGCGACGTGCCCGCCGGAGCCAGGATCTCCCAAGAGAAGCCGTATGCGTAAGAAAACGATTGCCCGTCGCCTGCTCGCCCTGGGACTTTGCCTGATGTTTCTGGCCCTGGCCGCCTGCGCCGGACAGAATATTGAGGTGCGTCCCAAAGGGGAGGCGGTTGTGGGCGTCGGCGTGGGCAGCCGTTAGAGCATTTCAACCTTGAAATGCTCTAACGCCGAACACGGCGTGGATTCCGGCAAAGTGACCGAAGGCAGCCCGAAGGGCTGTCCCCGTTGGCGGCAACGGAGCCATACAGGGATCGACAGCAGCGATAATCGCATTTTTTGTCGGGATGAACCCACTGAAACCTATAGCGTTTCAGTGGTGGACTGCTCTGGAACATTTCAGACTTGATCCGCGCCGGGAGCTGTTTTCAGGGCATCCTTTCACGGCAACAGTTTCCGGCAGCGGGTAATTTGGAAACAGTGCGTCTTCCGGGCCTGTCCTGTTGGTGTGCGGGCGCGGCCCGAAAATGAAAAGGGCGGGGATTCCCCGCCCTTTGCTGTTCTGGCACGTCGCGGTACGCCGCGCACAGGGTCTTATCTCCAGCAGCCGCCGCGGCCGCCGTGCCCGTAACCGTGGCCCGAACCGTAACCGCCGTGGTGCATGCCGGGGCCGTAGCCGTTGCCCATGCCGTAGCGATGCCCCATCCCGTAACCGTGGCCCATGCCGTAGCCACCCATGGGCAGGCCTTCCTTGTCGAGCTGGGCCCGGAGGTCGGCGCGGTCGGAGCGCATCTTGCCTTCAAGTTCGCCGATTTCCCGGGACAGGCTTTCAATCTTGCCCTTGTCGGGCGATACGCTGCTCATCTGGGCATCCAGTTCGGCGCGTTTGGTGATCAGGGACTGCCGGACGGCATCCATTTTTTCATAGTGGTTGCTGAAAATCTGCTGCGCCTTGGCCTCCTGTTCCTGCGACAGCGGGGCATCGTAGCCCGGTCCGCCGTTGCTGTAGCCGCGGGCCTGGCTGAGACCGGCAAAGCCCAGAACCAGCATCGCCGCGAGGGCCAGAGACGTCATGCGCAGAGTGTTAGCCTTTTTCATTGTGTCCTCCCGAAGGGGTTGTGTGCGGATACCATTGCGGTATGCACGGATGTTAGTATGTATAAGGTGTCGCCTTTGTGTTTCAGGCGAATTGTCCTGCATATAGCAAGGCGCGTGCCATTATGAATAACTATGTTAAATGATAAATGTAATTAAAAATAACCTGAAAGAACATTGCGCCGCGCGGGGGAAGAACGTAACCTTTTTACCCGCTGCGGGTAAAAAGGTTACACGAAGGGAATCTTATGCAGGATCACTACTCTCCACTCTCCCATCTGGAAAAGCGGCGGCACTGGCGTTTTTTCTGGCGGCTCTTCGCGGGGCTCGCCCTGGCGGGCATCTGCGCCGCGGCCTTCATGGTCTCACGGGGGGCGGAACAGGAAGAGCGGCAAATGCTGGCAAACATGCAGGGCCGGGCCGATGTGCTGATCTGGGCTCTGGAGGGCAGCGCCCGCTCCTTCGGGCATATGCGGCAAAATCCCATGCTGGGCCTGGTGGAGGAGGTGGCGAAACAGCCGGGCGTCGCGTACATCGCCCTGGTGGCCGCGGACGGGCGGGTTTTGATCCACAGCCGCCCGGATCAGGTGGGAACGATTCTGTACAGCCCGGAGGAACTGCAAAAACTGCATGTGGGCGACAACTCCCAAAGCCGTTTTGATCCGAACGATCCGGGCGTGTTTGAAACCTACAAGATTTTTACCCCTTCCCGCCCGCGCGGCGGCGCGGGCATGCCGGGCCATATGGGCATGGGCCGCATGATGCGGGGCGGCCACCACGCCCGGATGTCGTCCGGCGAACTGGAGGACAAGTATATCTTTGTGGGCCTGGATGCTTCGCATTTCGCGGCCAACCTGCACGAATACGTGTTTCATCTCAGCGCCATAGCCGGTCTTGTCACCCTGGCGGGCCTGGTGGGCATCGTGCTGCTGTTCTACATCCAGAATTACCGGTTTTCCAAAAGGATGCTGGAAGATACGCAGGCCCTGGCCGCTCAGGTCATCAATAGCCTTCCGGCCGGGCTGGTGGTGACGGACCCGCACGGGGTCATTTCCCTGAGCAACCGGCACGGGCGGGACATGCTGGGCCTTTCCGGGCAGGAAAAGACGCCGCTTTCCCTGCATGATGCGCCGGTGCTGGACTGGCAGGCCCTGATGGACGAGCTGGATGCGGGCAAGGTTATTCCGGAGCGCGACGCGGACCTTTTCCGCTCCAAGGCCAATCCGCTTCCGGTCAGCCTCAGCGCCGCGAAAATCATCGGCAGCGAGGGCGCGTTTCTGGGCTATCTCTTTATTTTGCGCGATCTGGGCGAGATCCGCAGGCTTCAGAAACAGCTCCGGCAGAGCGAGCGGCTCTCCGCGCTGGGCAATCTGGCTGCGGGCGTGGCCCATGAAATCCGCAATCCGCTCAGCTCCATCAAGGGCTACGCCACCTATCTGACCGAAAAGCTGAAAAACGACAAAATGGCCTATGCCACGGGAAATATTCTGATTCAGGAAACCGAGCGCCTGAACCGCGTCATGTCGGATCTGCTGAGCGTGGCGAAGCCGCTTGATCTGCGTTTGCAGTCCGTGCGCATTGAAAACGTTCTGGAACAGGCCGTGCGGGTGATTTCCTCGGACGCGGAGGAAAAGGGCGTGGCCGTGCATTTGCGCCTGCCCCGGCCCGGCGACGGGCCCCAGGGTGAGGTCCGGCTCGACCCCGACCGCCTGATTCAGGCCCTGCTCAACCTGCTGGTCAACGCCGTACAGGCCACGGAGCCGGGCGGCAGCATCGAGGTCGCGCTGGAAAGCGGCCGGGCGCAGGCCGCGGACGGCGCTTTCTGGAGCATCAGCATCAGCGACACGGGCTGCGGCATGTCGGCCCAGACCGTGGCCCAGCTTTTCACCCCGTACTTCACGACCAAGGCCTCGGGCACCGGACTGGGGCTCGTGCTCACCCAGCAGATCGTGGAGCGGCACGGGGGAGAGATCAAGGTGTTCAGCCAGCCCGGCAAGGGCTCGACGTTCACCATTCTGCTGCCCCAGGCTATGCGGGAAGGAGGTGAGGCATGAAAAAAATGTTGACGATTCTGGTGGCCGACGACGACGCCACGCACCGCGAAGTATTGCGGACCCTGCTTGAGGAATGGGGCTACGCGGTCCGGGAGGCCGTGGACGGCGAGCACGCGGTGGCGCTGTGCCGGAAGCAGCCCTTTGATCTGGTGCTCATGGACGTGCGCATGCCCAAAAAATCCGGCCTGGAGGCCCTGAAGGAGATCAAGGTCCATAATCCCGCCGTGCCGGTGCTGATCATGACCGCTTTCTCGGAAGTCGCGGCGGCGGTGGAAGCCATCAAGTCCGGCGCGTACGACTATCTGACCAAACCCCTGGACTTTGAAAAGCTCAAGGTCGTGTTGCGCAATGTTTTCGCCCACGTGGGTCTGATCCGGGAAAACGCCACCCTGTCCCGCAGCCTTGCCGCCACCGAGGCGCAGACGGGCATGGTGGGGCGCAGCGAATCCATGCGCGCGCTCTGGGAGATGGTCCGCACCATCGCGCCCACGGACGCCACGGTGCTGATCACCGGCGAGTCCGGCACGGGCAAGGAACTGGTGGCCAAGGCCGTCCATGCCGCCAGCCGCCGGGCGCGGGGGCCGTTCGTGGCGGTGAACTGCGCGGCCCTGACCGAGTCGTTGCTGGCTTCGGAACTGTTCGGGCACGAAAAGGGCGCGTTTACCGGCGCGGACAAAAAGCATGAGGGGCATTTTCTCAAGGCGGACGGCGGCACGATTTTTCTGGATGAAATCGGGGAAATGCCGCTCTCCATGCAGGTCAAGCTGCTGCGCGTGATCCAGGAGCGCGAGGTGCTCAGTGTCGGCGGCAACAAGGCCGTGCCCGTGGATGTGCGCATCATCGCGGCGACCAACCGCGATCTGGCCAAGGAAGTAGCTGCCGGAACGTTCCGCCAGGATCTGTACTACAGGTTGAACGTGGTCACCCTGGCCCTGCCGCCCCTGCGCGAACGCGCGGACGATATTCCTCTGCTCGCCCAGCATTTCATGGCCCGTTTTGCGGACAAGAACAACAAGAATATCAAGGGGTTCACGCCGGGAGCCATGGACCGCCTGGTGCGCTATGCCTGGCCGGGCAATGTGCGGGAACTGGAAAATGTCATTGAGCGGGCGTCCATCCTGCTGCTGGGAGAGCATATCAGCGAGCGGGAGCTGCCGGAGCGCTTCGCCGCGTCCCAGGGCGATGCCCTGACGGACGCCCTGACTACGGATTGTCCCACTCTGGAAGACGTTGAGCGGGCCGTGATTTTGAAAACCCTGAAACGCTTCGGCGGCAACAAGACCGAGGCGGCCAAGGCCTTGGGCATCACCCGCAAGACGCTGCACGCCAAGTTGAGCAAGTATCAGTCCGCACAGGAGGATGCGCCGGAGGGAGAGGATGAGGACAAGGGCGCGGCAACGAGCTAGGCTTAGGCCTCGTTTTCATGGGTGAAAACTGTGCCCGAAGGGCGAAAAAAGCATCCGGTTTCGTGCATCCCTGCCCGCTGTCATGGACATCCGGGCAAGCGCATGCCATAATAACTTGGCCTAGGGCCTGTTGACACTATGCCTTTTTGCCCGCTCGCTACGTCAGATTTCACCTGCTTTTTCGGTCGAGTACCAAAAGAGTACACTCCCTCAAAGCAGGCTTATCTTCCTTGCGGGCGAACAAAAATTTTATAGTGTCAACAGGTCCTCGTTGGCTCCGGTTCCGTCCGGAAGCGGAGCCGCATTTTTTCGTCCATCCGCGGGAGATGCCCATGATCGACAGCTCAGCCTATGGCGCGGCGCTGGAAGACCGTCTGGCGCGCATGCCGGGCGGCGTATGCGGCTCGGACAACTGGCTCTTGCTCCACGCCAACGACGCTCTGCGGGACATGCTCGGCATTCGGGGCGAGATTTTGCCCAGCACGGCCCTGAGTCGCTGGCTGAGCCAGGGCGTTCTGGAAGGCTTTCACGAGGCCGGGGGCTCGGAGGGCATGCCCGGCGAGCAGGGCCGGATGATCTTTCGCCATCCGCGCGGCGCCAGCTATCTGTTCTACTGGTGGGGGGACGTGAGCAAAAGCCACGGCCCGGTGCGTTGTTTCACCGTGTATGAAATCCCCATGGGCGAGCTGGACCAGGCCGCCCGGCTGTCCTGGCGCGAGCTGGACAGCATGCTGGAATTCATTCACGACGGCATCTGGGTCATTGACGCCGACGGCGTCACCCGGCGCGTCAACCGGGCCATGGAGCGCATTGCCGGGATCAAGGCCGAAGAGGTGGTGGGCCGGCACGTGAACAAGCCCCTGCAGGAGGGGCGCTTTAAAACCTGTGTGACCCTGCGGGCCCTGAAGGCCCGGCACACCGTGACCCTTTTTGACGATTACGCCAACGGCAAGCGCTGCCTGAATACCAGTACGCCGGTGTTTGACGAAAACGGCAAGGTCTGGCGCGTGATCGCGGTCATCCGCGACATTACGGAGCTGGAGAACCTTCAGAAAAAACTCTCCAATCTGGAAGTGGAGGCCATGGCCTACAAGCTCCGCGCCCAGGGCCTGGAGAGCGAAGCCAACAGCGGCCTCATGGGCCAGAGCCTGCTGCTGCACCGCGTGCGCCAGGACATCGTCAAGGCCGCGCATTCCGACGCCGTGACCTTGATCCTGGGCGAGACCGGCACCGGCAAATCCTTGGCCGCCAAGATCATCCACGACATGAGCCACAGGGCGGAAAAGCCCTTTGTGGTGGTCAACTGCGGGGCCATGCCCGCTGCGCTCATGGAATCGGAACTGTTCGGCTACGAGGGAGGCGCGTTCACCGGAGCCTCCAAAGGCGGCAAGCCGGGCATGCTGGAGCTGGCCAGCGGCGGCACGCTGCTGCTGGACGAAATCGGCGAGCTCTCCCTGCCCATGCAGGCCAAGCTGTTGCATGTGCTGGACGGCCAGCCCTTCTACCGGGTGGGCGGCACCCGCGCCATCGCCGTGGACACCAGGGTGATCGCGGCCACCAACAAGCCTTTGGACAAAATGGTGGCCGACGGCCAGTTCCGCGAAGATCTCTTCTACCGCTTGCGCGTGCTGAACGTGGACATGCCGCCCCTGCGCGAACGCAAGGACGACATTCTGATGCTGGCCTGGCATTTTCTGCGCAAGATCAGTGAAGGCACCGGCACGGACAAGCGCCTGGACCCGCGCACGGAGCAGCTCTTCCTGGCCTACAACTGGCCGGGCAACGTGCGCGAGCTGCAATCCGTGATCCAGTCCCTGGTCACGCTGGCCGAGACGGAAATCATCGCTCCGGCCGACCTGCCTTCCTACATGCGGGAATCGGCCAGCGCGCCGCGTGAAGTGTCCCGGACGGAACAATCCCTGACCCGGGCCGTGGAGGCTCTGGAAAAAAGCATGCTGGCCGAGGCTCTGGCCGAAGCGGGCAGCACCTACAAGGCCGCCCGTCGCCTGGGCATCAGCCAGTCTTCGGTGGTGCGAAAAGCGAAAAAATACGGTATCCACGCCGAGGGCGAGGCACGGGACGCCCGGATCGGAGAAAAACCTGGCCCGGCGGAAGATGCGCCTGCCTTGAACATTGCCTAGTGCCTAATTCGAAAAATTAGACACGCAAAACCCGTAGGGTTTTGCGGCAACGCGTCGCCGCATCCGGAGAACGTATGGATGACATTACTGTCGGCAAAATAATCAGCATGAGCATCAAGCTGTACGCGCTGATGACGCCGCCCGCAGTGCTCAGCGCCTTTATCAGCGGCACCAGAAGCCTCGACAGAGAGCAGAAGGCCCTGACGGCCTGTAAAACATCCGTGGCGATTTTCATCATCGGCACGTTTCTTTTTTTGTTCGGTTCGCATCTGTTCACGCTGTTCGGCTTCACCCTGGACGCCTTTCGCATCGGCGTGGGCCTGCTGCTCTTTTTGACCGCCATCTCGCTGATGAACGACGACTGCACCCAGCCGCGCACCAGGCAGGAAGGCGACATCAGCGTGGTACCGCTGGCAATTCCCCTGGGCATGGGGCCGTCGGCCATCGGCGCGGTCATGGTTATGGGCGCCACCACCGAGGGCCTGAATGATGTGCTGTCCGGGGTGTTCTGCCTGCTGCTGGCTTCGTTCGGCATGTTTCTGTTGTTGTGCATGGCCGACAAGGTGGAGAAAGTGCTGGGCGACACGGGCATCGCCGTGATGTCCAAACTCACGGCCCTGCTGTTGTCGGCCATTGCGGCCCAGGTTATTTTTACGGGCATCACCGCCTTTTTGAAGTAGGCCGGAGCCGCAAGGGGGAGGGGTATGGAAGGCATTGTCAGCGAAGTGGTCGGGACGAGCATCAAGCTGTATGCGCTGATGACGCCGCCCGCCGTGCTCAGCGCTTTTATCAGCGGCACCAAGGAATATGACAAAAGACGGAAAGTCACCGTGGCCTTTAAAACCTCCACGGCGATTTTCATTATCGGCGTGGTGCTCTATCTGTTCGGCTCCAATCTGTTCGAGCTGTTCGGCTTTACTCTGGACGCCTTCCGCATCGGTTCGGGCGTGCTGCTCATGCTGACCGCCGTGGCCCTGATGAACGATGACGGCTCGCAGGTCCACACCAAGCGCGAGGGCGACATCAGCGTGGTGCCCCTGGCCATTCCCCTGGGCATGGGACCGGCCTCCATCGGCGCGGTCATGGTCATGGGCGCGTCCGCCGTGGACCTGCATGAAATGCTGGTGGGCGTGTTTTCCCTGCTGTTGGCGGCCGCGGGCATGTTTCTGCTGCTCTGCCTGGCCGACGGCGTGGCCCGGGTGCTGCGCCGTACCGGCATTGCCGTACTGTCCAAGCTCACGGGCCTGCTGCTGGCGGCCATTGCGGCCCAGGTGATCTTCACGGGGGTCAGCGCGTTTTTGAAATAGGGCATTTCAACTTTGAAACGCGTACTCTTTCAAAGATACTCTGTTCTAAAGGTTTTTTCCGGGCAAGCCGTCTTGCGGAGACCGTCTGTTTTTCCGGTGAGCGGGAATTTCAAGTGTAACAGCGGCCGTCCCGCGTGCGCGGGCGGCGTTCCGGCGGAAGCCGGGAGGGGGGTCAGGGTGCGACTGCTGGAAACATATTTTAATCCCGCCGCCAGGGGCAGCTCCGTCAGAAAGGAGTGTCTGGCCGGGCTGACCAGTTTCATGGCCATGTGCTATCTCATCTTTGTGGTGCCGTCCATGCTGGCCGACGCGGGCATGCCCAAGGATTCCGCCGTGGCCGCCACCATCTGGGTGAGCATTCTGGCGACCCTGCTCATGGGCCTGTGGGCGAAATTTCCGGTGGGCGTGGCGCCGGGCCTGGGCATCACGGCCTTTTTCGCCTACTACATCTGTGGTCCCGCGGGCTATACTTGGCAGACGGGCCTGGGCGCGGTGTTCATTTCCGGCCTGGTGTTTCTGCTGCTCACGGCGACCCGCGTGCGCCAGATGATCATCAATGCCGTGCCCATGGACCTGAAATACGCCATTGTGGTGGGCATCGGCGCGTTCATCGCCTTTATCGGCATGAAAAGCTGCGGCATTGTGGCGGCGGACCCCTCCACTTTCGTGACCCTGGGCAATCTGGGCCAGCCCCAGACCCTGCTGGCCGTGGCCGGGGTCTTTCTGATCGGCGCGCTGATGGCCCTGCGCATTCCCGGCGCCATGATCATCGGCATTCTGGCCATCACCCTGGCGGGCATGCTGCTGGGGGTTTCGCCCGTGCCCAGCGGGGTGATTTTTTCCGGCAAACTGCCCCTGCCCACGGAGACCTTCTTGCAGATGGATCTCAAGGGCGCGCTGCACCACGGCCTGTTTTCCATCATTTTCACCCTGACCATGGTGGACCTGTTCGACAATATGGGCGTGCTCATCGGCCTGGCGCACAAGGCCGGTTTCATGCGCGAGGACGGGCATATTGAAAACCTGGACAAAGCCCTGATCACCGACTCTTTGGCGACCATGTCCAGCGCCCTGCTGGGGGCCACCACGGCCACCAGTTATCTGGAAAGCGCCACGGGCGTGGCCGAGGGCGGCCGCACCGGCCTGACCGCCGTGGTCATTGCCGGGCTGTTCTTCCTCTCGCTGTTCTTCGCGCCCCTGGTGGCCCTGGTACCGTCTTTCGCCACCGCGCCCGTGCTGATCATCGTGGGCGCGCTGATGATGCAGGAAGTGGGGCGCATCCGCTTCGCGGACTTCACCGTGGCCCTGCCCGCCTTTCTGACCATCGTGAGCATGCCCCTGACCTTCAACATCGCCACGGGCTTTGGTTTCGGCTTTGTGAGCTGGGTGGGCATCAAGCTGCTGTCGGGCCGCTTCAAGGACGTCAATCTGATCATGTGCCTGATTGCGCTGTGCTTCGGGATTAACTTTGCCCTGCGCCTGCATTAGGAAACGCTGAGTACTGGTCTTTTTGCCCTCTGCCCGCGTCAGGATCGCCCCGTGCGAAGGTCGAATATGCTTGAATATGCTCCCTTCGCCCAAGGCTCGCCTTTCTTGGCGGAGAACAAAAATCCTCACTACTCAGCGTTTCCTTAACGCTCTGAACATCCATGCCGTGAGGCGACAGCCGGTCGAAAAGGCATTCTTTCTTGGCAGAGGGCAAAATTTCTCGTAGCCTGTGCGGACCTTCGGACAATTTCCGCAAGAGGGGGCAGGATGGTGGAAAAGGGACAGGTCAAACGCGAAATGCTGGGCAGCCGTCTGGGCTTTCTTCTGCTGTCGGCGGGCTGCGCCATCGGCCTCGGCAACGTCTGGCGTTTTCCGTATATCACCGGCGCTTACGGCGGCGCCATTTTTGTGGGCATTTATATTTTCTTTCTCTTCGCCATTCTGCCCGTCATGATCATGGAATTCGCCGTGGGCCGCGCCTCGCGCCGGAACATGGGCCTGGCCCTGCGGGTGCTGGAACCCGCGGGCACGTACTGGCACCGTTTCGGTTGGGTGGCCCTGGTGGGCAGCTATATGCTGATGATGTTCTACACCACGGTGACCGGCTGGATGCTTTCCTACTGCTGGTTCATGGCCTCGGGCGCGTTGTCCGGGCTCACGCCCGAGGGCGTGGGCGGCTTTTTCAAGGCGGCTCTGGGCCGGGTGGATGTGCAGATCATCGGCATGAGTCTGAGCGTGGTTCTGGGCTTCGGCGTCTGCGCCTTGGGCGTGCAGAAGGGCGTGGAGCGCGTGGTCAAGCTGATGATGGTGGGCCTGCTGCTGATTCTGGTGCTTCTGGTGGCCCGCGCGCTGCTGCTGCCCGGCGCGGGCGCGGGCGTGCGCTTCTACCTTGTGCCGGACTGGGGCAAGTTCAGCGAGGTGGGCCTGCTCAACGTCTGCAACGCGGCCATGAACCAGGCATTTTTCGCCCTTTCCGTGGGCATCGGGGCCATGACCATCTTCGGCAGCTACCAGCCCAAGGACCGCTCCCTCACCGGGGAGGCGCTCTGGATCATGGGCCTGGACACCTTTGTGGGCATCATGGCCGGGCTGATCATTTTTCCGGCCTGCTTCGCCTTCGGCGTGGAGCCCGGCGCAGGGCCGGGTCTGGTTTTCGTGACACTGCCCAATATCTTCAATTCCATGGGCGGCGGCCGCCTCTGGGGCACGCTCTTTTTCATCTTTCTGGCTTTCGCCTCCCTGTCCACGGTCATCGCGGTGTTTGAAAACATCATTTCCTACAGCGCCGACGTCTGGGGCATGCCCCGCCGCCGGGCCACGGTGCTGCATGCCGGGGCCATGTGGCTGCTGTCCCTGCCCTGTGCCCTGGGCTTCAACCTGCTGAGCTTCGTGCAGCCCCTGGGCGCGGGCAGCAGCATCCTGGATTTTGAGGATTTTCTGATCAGCAACAACGTCCTGCCCCTGGGCGGTCTGCTTTTTCTGCTGTTCTGCTGCCGGCGGCGCGGCTGGGGCTGGGAGAATTTCCTGACCGAAGTGGACCAGGGGGTAGGCGTCAAGTTTCCGCCCTGGCTGCGCGGCTATCTGACCTGGATACTGCCCGCTCTGATCCTCGTGCTCTTCGCGGTCGGCTATGTGGAGAAGTTCGGGCTCATGGAACATCTGAAATTGTTCTGGGCCACCGCGTACCGGCCCGGTATGGGAGGCTGGATCGTCGGAATCCTGGCGGCCGGGACGTTGCTTTGGCGGCTGCTGGCTAGGCGGCGTTCGCGCCGCTGAGGCCGGAACAAGGCCCGCTTGCCCGCGACGGCGGCTTGCCATCGGAAGAACATCACGGCATACTGCGGACTCCCGTCCGCCGAGAGGCGCATCCCGGAATCCGCCCTGAACAAGGAATCGTTATGAAACCCACCCTGTTGCAACAAAAAGCGCGCCCCAAGAAACCGCTCTGGCGTGAATACGGTGAAGCCTTGCTGGTAGCTCTGGTCCTGGCCCTGGTGATCCGCACCTTTGTGGTGCAGGCCTTCAAGATCCCCTCGGAATCCATGCTTCAGACCCTGCTGGTGGGCGACCATCTGCTGGCCAGCAAATTCGCTTACGGGATCAAAATCCCCTTTACCGACACTTATGTCTACAAGGGCGACGATCCGGCCAGGGGCGACATCATCATCTTCAAGTACCCCAATGATCCCAGCGTGGACTACATCAAGCGGATCATCGGCGTGCCCGGCGACGTCATCGAGGTGCGCAACAAGCAGCTCTATCGCAACGGCCAGCCCGTAAAGGAATCCTACATCCGCTTTGCGGATCCTGACGGCGTCGAACCCGTTCGGGACAATTACGGGCCGGTCACCGTGCCGCCCAACAAATACTTCGTCATGGGCGACAACCGTGACAATTCGCTGGACTCCCGTTTCTGGGGCTTTGTGGACCGCAGCGCCATCCGGGCCAAGGCCTGGCGCATCTACTGGTCCTGGGGCGGGCTGGACGATATCCGCTGGGGACGTATCGGGCAGCAGATCCACTAGGAGCTGCCTCTAACTTGTCCTTTCGCCCTCTGCCGGCGTCAGGCTCGCCCCGTGCGAAGGTCGGGTTTGAATATACTCCCTCCGCCCAGGACGCGCCTGCCTTGGCAGAGAACGAACATCCTTATTTAGAAACAGCTCCAAGGGCGGATTAACTTCAATGTTACATTGCTCCGGCTCGGCGCTGACGGCGCGGCTATGGTGATTCGCCTGTACAGCGGCGGCCTCGAAGGGGTGGACGCCTTTCCGGTGGAAGTCGAGGTGGATTACGTCCGCCGGGGTCTGCCGGGCTTCAGCCTGGTGGGTCTGGCCGAAACCGAGGTGCGCGAGGCCAGGGACCGCGTCTTTGCCGCGCTCCGAGCCTGCAATTTCCGGCTGCCCCCGGCGCGGATCACGGTCAACCTGGCCCCGGCCGGGCGGCGCAAGGCCGGAACCGGCTACGATCTGCCGCTGGCCGTGGGCCTGCTGGCCGCCGCCGGTCTTATCCCCGTGGACAGGGTGCGGGGCCTGTTCTTCATCGGCGAACTTTCATTGACCGGGGCCCTCAAGCCCGTGCGCGGCGTGCTGCCTCTGGCCATTCTGGCCCGGCGGCGTGAGGCCGCCGGTCTGGTGGCCCCGCCGGACAATGCGGCGGAAGCCGCCGTGGTGCGCGGCCTTCAGGTCTACGCACCGCGCGATCTGGCCCAGTGCGCGGCCTTTCTGGCCGGAGCCGAAGCCCTGGAAGCCCGGCAACCGGGCGCGCCTCCCGCGCAACCGTCCTTTCCTATGCCGGACTTCGCGGAGGTCAAAGGCCAGCAAGCCGCCAAGCGCGCTCTGGAAGTGGCCGCCGCCGGAGGGCACAATCTGCTGCTGATCGGGCCGCCGGGCAGCGGCAAAACCATGCTGGCCCAACGCCTGCCCACCATCCTGCCGCCTCTTTCCTTTGAAGAGGCCCTGGAAGTCACCAAAATCTACAGCGTGGCGGGCCATCTGCCGCCGGACGCGGGCCTGGTGGCCGCGCGTCCTTTCCGCTCGCCGCATCATACGGTTTCGGACGTGGCCTTGGTGGGCGGCGGCAGGCAGTCCCGGCCCGGCGAGGTCAGCCTGGCCCATCGCGGAGTGCTTTTTCTGGACGAGTTGCCGGAATACAACAAGCCCGCCCTGGAGGCGCTGCGACAGCCCCTGGAAGACGGCGTGGTGACCGTGGCCCGCGCGGCCCAGAGCATCACCTATCCGGCGGCCTGCATGCTGGTGGCGGCCATGAATCCCTGCCCCTGCGGCTATCACGGCGATCCTGCGCATGCCTGCACCTGCCGCCCGGAGCAACTGGCCCGCTATCGCAACAAACTCTCAGGTCCGCTGCTGGACCGCATTGATCTGCATGTGGAAGTGCCTGCCGTGCCCTATGCGGATTTGCGCGCCACGGAAGGCGGCGTCTCCTCGGCCGAAATGCGGGCCCGCGTGCTGGCCGCACGCGCCGTGCAGGAAGAGCGTTTCGCCGGGCTCGCGCCGCGCTGCAACGCGGAACTCTCCGGCGGGCTGCTGGAACGGCATTGCGCCCCGGATGCGGCCGGGCACAGCCTGATGGAGGCGGCCATGCGCCGTCTGGGCCTTTCCGCGCGGGCCTACACCCGCGTGCTGCGTCTGGCCCGGACCATTGCGGATCTGGCCGGAGCCGGGCGCATCAGCGCCGAACATCTGGCCGAGGCCGTGGCCCTGCGCGTGCTGGATCGCGGCGGCAGGGCAGACGCATAACCGGCGCAAATGAATTGAACTTACGGCTCCGTAGCGCGAGGCTGCGAGAGCAGCCTCATTAGTTACATGGCATGTGGTTATAAAAGAGCCCCGGCGGGTCAAGGCCGGGGCTCTTTGCGGATAATGCCGAAAATCGTTGTGCGCGCAACAGCGCGCTACTGGCTCATAAAGGCCGACATGGTCACCAGCGTATCCGTTACGGCGGAGTCAAAATGGTTCATGGCCGGACCTGTGTCCGCACCGGCCTTGATGGCCATCTCCAGTTCCAGAGCGGCGGCGGCCAGAGCCTTGGCCCCCAGATTGGCGGCCGCGCCCTTGGTGCTGTGCACCAGCTGGCGGGCGGTTTCCATATCGCCGTTTTTCAGGGCCTGTTCCACCTTGGCCGAGCTGTCCCGCTCCGTCTCAATGAATTTTTGCAGCAGCTTGACGTACAGGTCGCGTTTGTTGAGCACGCGGGCAATGGCTTCCTTCCAATCCAGAACTTCCTCGCTCATGATGTCCTTCTTAGCGTGGTTTGGTGAAAAAACGGATATGCTGTCCGGGAATGATGCCAGCAAGACCGGCCCATGACAAGGGCTTTATGCCGGATGCGTCCGGCATGGCGTTTGACGCGCTTCCGCTGCTTTCCTCCCTTGCGGCAGACGGTTGCGAAGCACGCGCAGGGCATTTGTAAAGTCCTTTTGGGTAACACGGATACTTTGCAGGCTTTCGTCCGGGATTCTTTCGCTGGAGCGGAGCAGCGTGTCCAGAGGCATCATCCTGCGCAATGCAGTGTGGGCGGCTTCCTGCACGAGGAAAGCCATTTCAGCGCCCGTATATCCGTTCAGGCGCGCGGCCATGGCGGAAAGTCCACTGAGCTCGCCAGCGGCAGACTGCGCGCATGGATGGCAAGGATTTTCGCGCGTCCTCCGGCATCGGGTCTGCCAATGGGTATTATTCTGTCAAAACGGCCCGGACGCAGCAAGGCGGGATCCAACAGATCCAGGCGATTGGTCGCACCCAGGATAAAAACTCTCCCCCCATCCTGAACGCCGTCCATCAGTGTCAGCAACTGCGCGGTAAACTTGGCGTCAAGGCGCAGGCTTTCGGCGGAAGAACGAGATTGCGCGATGGCGTCGATTTCATCGAAAAAAATAATTGCCGGCTGCGCCTTCCGTGCCTGCTCGAAAACGTCTCTGAGTTTTTCCTCGGATTCGCCATGCCATTTGGTCACCAGTTCAGGCCCGTTGATCGGGATGAAGGCAGCGCTGCTTTCCGTGGCCAGGGCTCTGGCCAAAAGAGTTTTGCCACAGCCGGGCGGGCCATGCAGTAGGCAACCCCTGGCTGGCGTGATGCCGAGATGGCGGAGTATTTCAGGGTGCCGCAAAGGTAGCTCCACCTCTTCGCGTAATACCCGCACCGCATCGTCGAGTCCTCCGATATCGGCATAGCGTGCGGGCCGCACACGTGTTTTTGCCCCCTGTTTCTCGCCGGGCACGAACGCGCTCCGAATGTGGGGCGCGGGCTTCGGGGATGTAGGATTCCGGCCGGTATTGCGGCAGGTTTCTGCCGCTTTTGCCGCCAGGACATCGGCCGAAAAATGCGGACACAGCGTGAGATGAAGTCGTGCGGCCTCCTTTTCCAGCCGGGCCCGCAGCGCCCCATCCCCTTCCGCTTCGCAGGCTTCGGGAAATATATGGGCGAGAAACAGACAGCCCCAGTCCCAGCCGTGCAACGGCGAACAATATTTCGCATCCGTATGGCCGCGCGAGCAATCATGGACCTGTAATACATCTTTCAGGCCGTTATCGTCCACGTTCACGTCGTTGACACGCAACGCGGCCCCGGGCCGTGAACGAACCATCTCCCAAAGTTCGAACAGGCTGTCGCGCCAGGATGCCGCTTTTTCCAGCGGCAGACGCAATATCGCCCGTCTTTCAGGCAGAAAGCGCCGATCAAAGCCGGGCATGGCCTGTGTCGCCGCCAATGCGGGGTCAGCATCCGCCGCGTCATGCGGAGGAAATTCCAGAACCAGAAAAGCGGGCTTATCCACTGGTTTCATTCCTCTCCGGTAATGCCGTATTCAATGGGGGTTTTCATATAGAAAACCCTCAGTCCTTCTTTGTTGATTCGGCCAAAAAGCTCATCCGTTTTGTCCGCGCTGAGCGCCATGGTTACTTCAATGGGCTGTTCTCCTGTTTCAAAGAAACGCGCGGACTGATATTTCCCGTCGCGTCCGTAGCCGCCCTGAGCCACGCTGACGGTCACGCCGCTCACGCCCAGTTGTTTCGCCTCTTTCGTCAACCACTCCGCGATGCTGAGCAATCCATGTGTGCGCTTCAGTTGCGTGAAGAAAACCAATTGATAGCCGTGCATGGTCTTGTCTCCTTACAGAGCCGTTTATCTTTGAAAAGCCGCCTGCCCCTGCGGACTCTGGGGAAATCCCGGACGCGCGCATGGCGGCTTCAGATTGCGTCTCCTAAAAGAGACGTCTGACCAGAGCGAAGGAACCCATACCCAGAAAAACCATCAGTAGCGAACCACCCACATGCAAGGTTATTGCCCCACAGGCCCAGCCAAAACGCTGGGCCTGCAACAGTGTCGCGACTTCCGCTGAAAACGTGGAAAAGGTGGTCAACGCGCCCAAAAAGCCGGTGATGTAGAGCAAGCGCCATTCCGGGGCCAGGGGAAATGTGTAAAAAATGCCCAGCGCCGTTCCCATGCAGTAGCCTCCGAGCAGATTGGCCGCCAACGTTCCCAAGGGTATCACTGGGAATACGGAATTGAGCGCGAGACCGAGCAGCCAGCGAAGCGTGGCTCCCCCGGATGCCCCGACGCACACGGCCAGTATGGATTTGATCATCTGCGATAACTCCCCTTGAAAAGGAATGGTCTGTACGTGCGCTTACCGACTTGCGACGAAAGCGTTTTTCCCGGCGTAAACGGCGCTTGACCCCAATGCGCGTTCAATCCGCATGAGCTGATTGTATTTTTCCACCCGCTCGCCCCGGCAGGGAGCGCCGGTTTTCAAATGTCCCGTTTCCAGAGCCACGGTCATGTCGGCAATGAAACTGTCCACGGTTTCCCCGCTTCGGTGTGAGACAAAAGCGCCCCAGCCGTTGCGCTGGCAGAGTCGCACGGCGTCGATGGTTTCGCTGAGTGTACCGATCTGGTTGAGTTTGATCAGTGCCGCATTGGCTATGTGCTCTTTAATGCCTCGTTCGATATAGCGGACGTTGGTGACGAAAATATCATCGCCCACCAGTTCCACATGACGCCCCAGCGTGTTGCAGAGCATGGCCCAGCCGTCCCAGTCGTCCTCGGCCAGGCCGTCTTCCAGTAGAACCACGGGAAAATCCCGTAGAATGGCGGCATAGTATTCCGTCATTTCTTCAGCGTTGAGAGCGCGTTTCTCCGTCTTGAGATGATAGAGCCCGTCCCTGTAAAAGGCTGTGGCCGCCGGGTCCATGCAGACGGCGATATCTTCGCCCGGTCGGTAACCGGCTTTTTCCACAGCCTGGAGAATCAGTTCCAGCGGTTGCCGATTGGAGGAAACCGACGGGGCGAAACCTCCCTCGTCCCCCACTCCGGCGGAAAGGCCGCGATCCAGCAACACGTTCCGCAGGGCCTGATAGACTTCGCTGCCCCAGCGCACGGCGTCACGCAGGGAAGGCGCGCCCAGAGGAGCGATCATGTATTCTTGAAAATCCGCTCCTTGCCGGCGGGCATGCACTCCGCCGTTCAGGATGTTCATGCAGGGCACAGGCATGAGGTTGACTCCGGCGCCGCCGAGATAGGCGTAGAGCGGGAGGTCTGCCGACAGGGCCGCCAGGCGGCAGACCGCCAGGGAAACGCCGAGCAGAGCGTTGGCCCCCAGGCGTGATTTGTTTTCCGTGCCGTCCAGAGTGACGAGAGCACTGTCAATGCTGCGTTGATTCCGGCAATCCATGCCCTGCACGGCGGAGCATATTTCACCACAGACAGCCGCCACGGCGTCGGAGACCCCTTTGCCCCCGAACCGTTGTTTGTCGTCGTCGTGCCGTTCAACGGCCTCCCGTGTGCCCGTACTCGCGCCGGAGGGGACGGCGGCCCGCGCGTGCAGGCCCGTATCGGACACAAGTTCCACCTCGACAGTGGGATTGCCTCGCGAATCAAGAATCTCCATAGCCGTTACTGTGGCAATCTGAAACGTCATGGTGTCCTCCTTTATGGTGATTGCATAACAAAAAAGGAGCCGCGCTGCCTGGCGCGGCTCCATGCACAATATTCTCCCGCCGCCGCCGAAGCGCTGGCAGGAGTCATCAACGAATGCGGTTTTATGGGGGACCCCATCCCCGTTGCCCTGAATATATCCGCTTGGGTGAAAAAGTAAACCGTACTGTCTGTTTGTTGTGGAGCACGCGTGGGGAGGCCGCCGTCATTGTCTGTTTTTCATGGTAACGCCCAGATACAGGGGAAGCGCGCAAAGCTGCGCTGTTATGGAAAACGCCGCCAGGCAGGTCGGCTCCAGATCGTACAGCCAGCCCATCAGCCAGCTGCCCAGAAACCAGCTCAGGCCGAAACAGGATTCAAAAATTCCAAAGTTGGTGGAACGTTTTTCCTTTGATGTAAGCGTTACCACGGCGGCCTTGAGAATGGATTCCTGTGCGCCCATGCCGATGCCCCAAAGCGCGACGCCGACGAGGGTGCTCCAGAGAGAGGCAGAGCAAAATACGAATACAGGGAAAAAAGCCGCCATGAGGCTGGAAAGAAGCAGGGCTTTGAAGTGCAGGCGGTCATAGAGCCAGCCGAAGAACAGCGCGGCGAAGGCGTCCACCAGCATGGCCAGCGCGTAGAGCAGGGGCAGGGCGTCGCCCTGGATGATGTTCTGGCGGGAAACATGCAGCGTGATTAGGGGAAAATCCACAAATCCCAGGGCGAAAAACATGATCCCGAACAAGTAGAGAAGAAATCCGCCTCGGCTTGAGCCGTTATTTTGTCGTGCGTCCGCCTCTTCAAAATGTCCCGGATCCGGAAAACGCCGACGCGCCATGAAGAGCCAGACCATAGTGAAAAGCGCCGGAATGCCCAGAGCGGCGAAACAAAGCGTATAGGCTGTCCGCAGCCCCGCGTCGCTCTTGAACCAGAGAATGCCGAACAGGAATACCGGCCCGAGAAACGCGCCTATTTGATCAAGAAATTCCTGCACGGCAAAAGCCTTGCCCACACCTACCCGAGTGGCCGCAAAGGAGAGAAGCGTATTTTTAGCGGGTTGGCGTATGGCTTTGCCGGTGCGTTCCAGAATAATCAGCAGACAGGCCCAAAACCAGCCGTTTTCCGGCACGAGCGCCAGAAGGGGAATGGCGACCATGTTGACCCCGTACCCCAGTATGGTCATTCTCCAATAGTGTTTTGTCCTGTCGGCGATGATTCCGGTCGCGAGCCTGAGCGCATAGCCGATGAATTCACCAAAGCCGGTGGCAAAGCCGAGTGCGGTGGCCGAAGCGCCGAGCAGGGGTAGATATGCCCCGTAAATGCTGCGCGCCCCTTCATGGGTCATGTCCGCAAACAGGCTGACAATACCCATGAGTAGAATGAAGGCAACGGCAGGAGCCGTGTTCCGTCGTTGCAGCAGAGCCATGTCTGTCCTCCTTGTACCGTAAAAGCCGCGCTGCCGGTTCCTTTTCTTCAATGCCTGACAGAAAGGAAGGGCAACGCGACAAAATAAAAATGACTCCCGCCCATATTCGTCAGGCAGGAGTCATCAGCAATACATGCGGTTCAAGGGGGACTCCATCCCCGTAAAGATAGAATATGCTGGCGGGGGCTCGCTGGCAAGAAAAAAACACCTGCGGCGTCAACTGCTCTAATAGGTCAGGGCCTCGGGCAGCAGGCAGAAATTGGCAGGCGCACCCGGCGTCAGGCGTCCCGCCCCGGATCCGCCCAGACCCAGCGCCGCCGCGCCGTTGACCGTGAGCAGGCGCACCAGGGCCTCGGGCGGCACGTCCAGGCTTTCGCGCAGATAGACGGCCTCCTGGCGCACGTCCAGGTCGGTATTGGACGTCAGGCCGTCCGTGCCCAGGCAGAGCAGGCCGCCGCTTTCCATCAGGGCGCGCACCGGCGGCGCGCCCACGCCCAGATTGCGGTTGGAGCGCGGGCAAAGGCAGAGGGCCGTGCCCCCGGCGGCCAGCACTTCCACTTCCTGGGCATCCAGTTGCGCGCCGTGCACGGCCAGCGCGCCCGGTCCCAGCAGGCCGAGGCCGGCCGCGTACGCTAGTGGCCGCATGCCCGGCGGCCGCCAGCCCTCGGGTAGTACCGTGCCCGCGTAGCAGTCGTACAGGGGACCGTCTCCGCTGGTCAGCAGCTGGGTTTCTTCCGGCGATTCCGCCAGATGAAAGCTGAAAACCGTGTTGTGACGGGCGCAGTGGTCCCGCGCGGCGCGCAGCACCTCCGGCGCGGTGGAGTACAGGGCATGCCCGGCCGGAGCGCAGCGTCCGGCCAGGGCCGGGTCCGCCGCCAGTTCGTCGCGGCAGCGCGGCGGCCAGGGGCGCTCGCCGTCGATAAAGGGCGGCCCGAAGCCGAACCATTCGCAGAAATGGCTCACCCCCACTCCGGCCTCGCGGCAGGCCCGGTCCACCAGAGCCACGCCGCCCCGCAGGGAACCGGCCACATCCCCTACGTGCAGGGCTCCGGTAGCGGCCAGGCTTTCGCAGGCGCTTTCCGCGGCCGCGGCCACTTCGGCGGCTGTTGACGCGCCCAGCTGGGGAATCATGCTGGCAAGCCAGGCCGTGAAGCCCATGCCCCAGAGCGTGCGCCCGGCCAGATAGGAAAGCTGGATGTGGGCATGGGCATTGATGCAGGCCGGGACCAGGCAGACCGGCCCCACGTCGCGCACCCGCGCGCCTGCGGGCAGGCGCGCGTTCTTCCAAGGCAGCACGTCTTCCACCAGGCCGTCGCGCACCAGCAGCACGGCGTTGTCGATTTTTTTCAGGGCCGCGAAAAGCCGCGCGCCCCGGGCCGGACTTTCGCCGGTCAGGGGCACAATGGTTCTGGCCCGGATGGCCAGGACGGAGGCGGGCACGGCGGGCCTCGGTCAGCGGCCCCGGCGGGCGAACTGGCCGCCGGAAACGTAAAAGGTGTTTTCCACAATGAAGAGCGCGTGGGAATCAATGGCGTAGACCAGATTTTCCAGGCGCTTGAGCGACACGTTGTTGGTGACGGTGAGCAGAATCTCGCGGTCCGAGCCGGAATAGGCCCCCTTGCCGCGCAGCATGGTCGCGCCGAAACGCTCGGTAACCAGAATGGCCTCGCTGATCTCCTCGCCGTGGTCGGAAATGATCATCACCAGTTTGCGCCGGTTGAACATGCCCAGCACGTATTCCAGGGCATTGGAGGAGATGAACATCATCAGCATGGAGGCCACGATGAGGTCCAGGGAAAGGCGGAAGGCGCCCGTCAGGAACAGCAGGACGTTGAAGATGAAGTTGAACTGGCCGATGGGGATGTTCCAGCGCTCCTTGAGCAGCACCGCGACAATGTCAGTGCCGCCGCCGCTGCCCAGAGTGCGCAGCATGATGCCCCCGGCCGCGCCGTGCAGCACGCCGCCCACCACGGCGGCGTAAACCTCGGTGGAGAGCGGGATCTGGAAGGTGATGAACATGCCGAACACCGTGGTGCAGAGCGTGCCGTAGGCCGTGTAGAGCAGGAAGCGCCGTCCCACGAAGAACCAGCCCCCGATATAGATGGGCAGGCAGATCAGCATGTACCAGAGCAGGGGCGTGAGGGTGCCGGTCCAGTAGGCCACGAGCAGGGCCACGCCCATGACGCCCCCGGCCAGGAAGTCATGGGGCGCGGCCACGCTCTGAATGCAGATGGTCATCAGGAGCGAGCCCAGGGTCATCCAGAGCAGGTTCCACCAGACCGATTCGGCCAGTTTTTGATTGTAGGTATACAGCTTCATGCGTTGCTATTACAGGATGCCCCAGAGCATCTTCAAGGCCACGAGGATCAGAAAAACCGCAAAGCCGCGCTTGAGCTTGGCCGTGGGCAGGGCATGGGACAGTTTGGCCCCCAGGGGCGCGGTGAGATAGCTGGCGGCGGCCAGGCCGAGCAGGGCCCAGAGGTTCACGAAACCCAGGGAAAGGGCGGGCAGGTCGGGCCTGCCCCAGCCGCCGATGATGTAGCCCAGGGTGCCGGCCACGGCAATGGGAAAGCCGATGGCCGCCGAGGTGCCCACGGCATGGTGCAGGGGCACGTTGCAGAAGCTCATGAAGGGCACGGACAGGGTGCCGCCGCCGATGCCCACAAAGCTGGAGACCAGACCGATGACCCCGCCCACTCCGGCGGTGCCCAGCGCGCCGGGCATGTCGCGGCTGGCCGGGGGCCGGTAGTTGGAAAGCATCTGGGCGGAAACCACGAACAGAAAGCAGATGAAGAAGATTTTCAGAAACATGGTGGGCATGTGCGTGGCCACCAGGCCGCCCACGAAGGTGCCTACCAGAATGCCGGGCGTGATGTTGCGGAAAATGTCCCAATGCACGGCCCCGCGCGCGTTATGGGCCCGCGCGCTGGAAATGGAGGTGATCATGATGCTGGCCAGCGAAGTGCCTAGGGCCATCTGCTGGACATACTCGGGCGGCACGCCTTGTCCGGGAAAAATAGCCACCAGCATGGGCACGATGACGATGCCGCCGCCCACGCCCAGCAGTCCGGCCAGAACACCGGCCACCGCGCCACAGCAGAGATAGACCAAGAGAGAAAGGAACATGCAGCGTCTCCTGAAAAAATATAAAAACCTCGACCAAAAACCATTGCCGCCGCGCGGCGTCCCCGCGCGGTAGCGCGCTCGTTGTGCCCCGGCTGCCGGACCATGTTTTGACGGCCGGGACGCACATAATCCACCGCGTTCGCTTTGCCCGCGAACATCCGGCGGCTCAACGCCGTGGGGTTTTAGGCTCAGCCCTCGGTCGGCAGCGGGAACGCGCTCCCGCTCGGCGTCAGGCGCGGGCATCCGCTTTCGCAGCCGTCGGAGCGAAGCAACTTTTCAACGTTGCCTCGCTCTATTTCAAAACAATTTCCACCGTGCCCGCGGCCATGCCCTTGAGCGGCGCGAGCATGCCGCGCAGGCCCCCCTCCAGCATCCGGGCCGTAAAGTCGTTGAGGGGCACTTCCCGGCCGTTGACCTTCAGGCTGAGGGAGGGCGGCGTCAGGGCCTGACAGTCCTTGGGGGAGGCTTCACCGGCCAGAATGTCCCTGGTCAGGGCCGCGCAGTTCTCCCGGCCGCACAGGCCGCAGTCCAGCCCGCCCAGCACAAAGGCCCTGGCGTCGGCCACGCGGGCCAGCTCTTCCACGGAATCCTCGTCAAAAGCGGGCAGGGGCGGCAGGCTGACCGGGCCGAAGGTGCCCACGGCCAGTTCCGGAGCGAGCATGGGGGCCTCCAGCACGTCGTGCAGACAGAGCACGCGCGGCAGAAAGGTGAGATTCTTGCCGCCCTCCACCAGAACGATGTCCGCCGGGAGCCGGGTGAACAGATCTATGAAGCCTATTTTGCCGCGCCAGAAAATGGCGGCGTCGTCCTCGCCCAGGGCGGCCACGGGGCGGCCGGGCGCGCTGAGCTTGCTGGTGTCGCGGCCCGGCAGGTCCAGGCCGTGGTGGGTGCATTTGATGACGGCGACCTTGCGGCCCAGGCCTTCCAGAGCCGTGGCCAGCAGGCCCGTGAGCGTGGTCTTGCCGGAATTTTTGAAGCCGGTGATGCCGATGGCCCGCATACGCTTCCTCCCGCTGCAGATGCCGTGGACGCGGCAATGATTACGCGCGTTGTTCCGGGCATGCGCGAAGGCGTTCATCCGTTCCTCCGGCGGCGTCGGGCCCGGCCCGGTGGACGCCTGATGGGCGTCCGGTACGCGTCCGTTCCAGCGCCCCGCGCCGTGGGCGCAAGGGCGTGAAAAACTGTTCCAAACCTAGACAAAGCCCTTGGAGGCGTCAACAGACTTTTTCCTTTACAAAGACCCGTCGCGCGTCTAACATTTTTGTCCATGAAGTTGAGTGATGCCTATGCGTCGCGCCGCCCCGGCCGCACGCCGGAGTTTGCGCCGTTGCGGCCTGTCCGCGTGCCGATCTGTCCCCCGTTGGTTCCAGCGGGGCTTTTTTTTAACTTTCAGTCCCTACGCCCATGAATACCGACAACCGCTATCATTGGCCGCACAAGGACCTGCTGGACGTGACCCAGCTGAGCGGAGAAGACGTCCGCCATCTGCTGGATCTGGCCGCCAGCTTTCAGGAAATCAACCGGCGCCCGGTCAAGAAGGTGCCCACCCTCAAGGGCAAGACCGTGGTGCTCTTTTTTGTGGAAAACAGCACCCGCACCAAAACTTCCTTTGACGTGGCGGGCAAGCGCCTGTCCGCCGACACCTATTCCCTGGCCAAGTCCGGCTCCAGCCTGAACAAGGGCGAAAGCCTCAAGGACACGGCCCTGACCCTCCAGGCCATGGGGCCGGACGTCATCGTCATCCGCCATTCCAGCAGCGGCGCGGCGGCCTTCATGGCCGACCTGCTGCCCTGCGGCGTCGTCAACGGCGGCGACGGCTGGCACGCCCATCCCACCCAGGCCCTGCTGGACTGCTTCAGCCTGCGCCAAGTCTGGGGCGACAGCTTTGCCGGGCGCACCCTGCTGATCCTGGGCGACATCGCCCACAGCCGGGTGGCCCGCTCCAATGTGCGTCTGCTGCATCTGCTGGGGGTCAAGGTCCGGCTCTGCGCGCCGCGCACCCTGCTGCCCGCCGGGGTGGAAACCTGGCCGGTGGAGGTCTTTTCCGACCTCAAACGCGCCGTGCGCGACGTGGACGCGGTCATGTGCCTGCGTCTGCAACTGGAGCGCCAGCAGGCGGGCCTGCTGCCCGATCTGGCTGAATACTCGCGGCGTTTCTGCCTGGGCACGGCCCAGCTGGAGCTGGCGCGGCCCGAGGTCAAGGTGCTGCACCCCGGCCCCCTGAACCGGGGCCTGGAAATTTCCCATGAGATTGCCGACGCGCCCGCCAGCCTGGTGCTCGACCAGGTGGCCGCGGGCGTGGCCACGCGCATGGCCGTGCTTTACCTGCTGGCCACGCGCAACGACGGAGGAAACGCATGACGCTCTGCATCAAGAACGCCCGCCACCTGGAGGCCCCGGTGGACCTTCTGGTGGACGGGGACAGGATACTGACCATGACCCCGGCGGGCCATCACGCCGCGCCCGAGGGCTGCGAAATTTTCGACGCGCACGGCCTGGCGCTGATGCCCAGCTTCATCGACGCCCATGTCCATCTGCGCGAACCGGGTTTCGAGTACAAGGAAGACATTGCCTCCGGTCTGGAAGCGGCGGCCCACGGCGGTTTCGGCGCGGTCATGTGCATGGCCAACACCAAGCCGGTCAACGACACGGCGGCCGTGACCCGTTTCATGCTGGAGCGCGCCCGCGAGAGCCATCCGCACGGGCCGCGCCTGCATCCCATCGCGGCGGCCAGCGTGGGCCTCAAGGGCGAGGAAATGGCCCCGCTGGCGGAACTGAAGCGGGCCGGATGCGTGGCCGTGTCCAATGACGGCCGTCCGGTGGAAAATGCGGAACTGTTGCGCCGGATCATGGAATACGCGGCGGATCTGGACCTGATTTTCATCGACCACTGCGAGGACGCCCGCCTGGGCCGGGGCTGGCTGATGAATGAGGGGACCGTAAGCGGCCTGCTGGGCGTCAAGGGCCAGCCGGACGTGGGCGAGGCCGTGCAGATCGCGCGCGACGTCATGCTGGCCGAATATCTGCACCTGCCCGTGCACATCGCCCATGTCTCCTCCAGCCTGAGCGTGGACGTCATCGCCTGGGGCAAGGCGCGCGGCGTTCAGGTCAGCGCCGAAACCTGCCCGCACTATCTTCTTTTGGACGAGAGCGCGCTGGAGGGCTACAACACGGCCGCCAAGGTCAGCCCGCCGCTGCGCCGCCCCGAGGACCGCGAGGCCCTGCGCCGGGCCGTGAAGGACGGGACCATCGACATTCTGGTCACGGACCATGCCCCGCACGCGGCCCATGAAAAGGAAGGCACCCTGGACGAAGCCCCCTGCGGGCTCACCGGCCTGGACCTGGCCGTGAGCCTGACCTGGGCCCTGGTGCGCGAGGGCGTGCTGGCCGAGGCCGATCTGCAGCGCCTCTGGTGCCGCCGCCCGGCGGAAATCTTCCGCCTGCCCTGGAACGGCTTCGCGCCCGGCGACCCGGCGGATTTCTTTCTTCTGGACCCGGATGAGGTCTGGACGCCCGGCCCGGAGACCATGTATTCCAAAAGCCGCAACACGCCCTTTCTGGGCCGGAGCCTGCACGGGCGCGTCAAGCACCACTGGCTCGGCGGACAGCGGCTGTTCTGATCGCATCTGGGGCGGATTGCCCTTTGAAGGGCCGCGCTTCTTCAACTGTTCATTCAGCCGGGAAACACGCTTTTCGGCTGAATTCACGCCGCGTCGCGGCGTTGGAGCATTCCCGGGTGAAGTTCCCTAATCTGAATTACGTGAGGTTTCCCCATGTCCATGCTTGATATACTGAGCGACAAGAGCCTGTTCCGTCGGCAATGCCTGATCAACGGCCAATGGTGCGACGCGGACGACAACAGCGTGCTGGGCGTGACCAATCCGGCCAATGAGGAACCGTTGGGCACGGTGCCCAAATGCGGCGCGGCCGAAACCCGCCGGGCTGTCGCGGCGGCTTCCGCCGCCTTTCCGGCCTGGAGCGCGCTGACTCCTTTGCAGCGCGGCGCGTACCTGCGGGCCTGGGAACAGGCCATCAAGGACAATCTGGAGGATCTGGCCAAAATCCTGACTCTGGAAGAAGGCAAACCCCTGGCCGAGGCCAGGGGCGAGATTCTGCAGGGCGCGTCCTATTTCCCCTGGTTCGCCGAGGAATGCCGCCGTGTCTGCGGCGACGTCACCCCGTCGTTTCGTCCGGGCACCCAGGCTCTCACCCGGCATGCGCCCGTGGGCGTGGCCGCGGCCATCACCCCCTGGAATTTCCCCTTCTCCATGTTGCCGCGCAAGGCCGCTCCGGCCCTGGCCGCCGGTTGCACCATCGTGGTCAAGCCCGCGGGCCGCACGCCCTACAGCGCTCTGGCCCTGGCCGAGCTGGGCATGCGCGTGGGCATTCCCGCCGGGGTCATCAATGTGCTGACCGGCGACGCGTCGGCCATCGGCGGCGAAATCGCGGTCAATCCCACGGTGCGCAAGGTCAGCTTCACCGGCTCCACGGAGGTGGGCAAGCAACTGGCCGCCGACTGCGCGCCCACGCTCAAGCGCATGTCCCTGGAACTGGGCGGCAACGCGCCCTTTATGGTCTTTGACGACGCGGACCTGGACAAGGCCCTTGATCTGGCCATGGGCAGCAAATTCCGCAACGCCGGGCAGACCTGCATCTGCGCTAACCGTTTTCTGGTCCAGAGCGGCATCCATGACCGTTTCGTGGACGGGCTCGCCGCACGGGTCAAGGCCCTGCGCGTGGGCAACGGCCTTGACCCGGACACGGACATGGGCCCGCTGATCAACGCCCGCGCCGTGGAACGGGTGGACGCCATGGTCCGCGACGCCGAGGCCAAGGGCGCGCGTCTGCTGGTCGGCGGGCACAGGCATGCGCTGGGCGGCAATTTTTACGAGCCCACCCTGCTCACGGGCCTGAAGCCGGACATGCAGGTTTTCCAAGGCGAAATCTTCGGGCCCGTGGCCGCCGTCATGCCTTTTGTCACGGAAGAGGAAGCCGTGGCCCTGGCCAACGACACCAGCTACGGCCTGGCTTCCTATGTCTGCACGCGGGATCTGGCCAGGACCTGGCGGCTGTTCGGCGCTCTGCAGTACGGCATGGTGGGCGTCAACGACGCGACCCTGGCCGCGGCCGAGACGCCTTTCGGCGGCGTGAAGTACAGCGGTCTGGGCCGTGAGGGCAGCAGCGAGGGCATGCTGGAGTATATGGAGACGCATTATATGTTGCTGGGCGGACTGGCCTAGGGTTTGTTGATACTATGCCTTTTTGCCCGCTCGCTACGTTAGATTTCATCTGCTTTTTCGGTCGAGTACCAAAAGAGTACACTCCCTCAAAGCAGGCGTATCTTCCTTGCGGGCGAACAAAAATTCTATAGTGTCAACAGACCCTGGTGTCGCGTCAAGCGACAGATCTCACCAGGAGGAATCGGCCATGCTGATTCGCAATCCCGTGGCCGCCGGGCGTTTTTATCCCGCCGCGCCCGCCGACCTGATCCGGGAAGTGCGAGCCTGCCTTGATGCGGGGGCCGCCATCCGGCGGCCCGGGGTCCAAGACGCGTCCGCACCGGCGGAAACTGAGGCCGTGTCCCGTCCCTGGGGCCTGATGTTGCCCCATGCGGGCTACGTCTATTGCGGGCGGGTGCTGGGCACGACCCTGGCGGGCGTGGAGCTGCCGCGCACCCTGGTCGTGCTTTGCCCCAACCACACCGGGCGGGGCCAGGCCTTGGGCGTCTGGCCCGAGGGCGCCTGGCTCACGCCCCTGGCCCCGCTGCCCGTGGATGCGGACCTGGCCGCCGCCCTCATCGAAAGGGGCGACGGCAATGGGGGCTTCGCGGCGGACACGCTTTCCCATCTGGGGGAACACGCCGTTGAAGTTGTGCTGCCCTTTCTGCAGGTGGCGGCGGGCGAGGAAAGGCCCTTGCGCATAACGCCCGTCTGCGTGGGCACGCAGCAGCCGGAAGCCCTGCGCGCGGCCGGGCAGGCCCTGGCCGATGTGCTGGCCGGTTGCCGGTCCAAGGGGCAGGAAGTGGGCGTCATCGTCAGTTCGGATATGAACCATTATGAAGACGAGCGCCGCACAGTGGAAAAGGACGCCCTGGCCCTGGAGCGAGCCTTGGCCTGTGATCCCGAGGGCCTGCTGGCTGTGGCGGCGCGCGAACGTATCAGCATGTGCGGGGCCGGGCCGCTGGCTCTGGCGCTTTTTGCCGCCCGGCAGTTAGGCCGGGCGCGGGCGGAACTCACGGCGCACGACACCTCGGCCACGGCCTCGGGCGATACGGAGCACGTTGTGGGCTATGCCGGTTTACGCCTGTTTTTGCACGAAAAATGACGCCGTCGGGGCCAAGGGGCACAAACGCAAAGGAAAAGTCGTCTGAGAAATGCGGACGACTTTTTTTAGAGCAGTCTTCAGCCTACCATTGCCATTTTGATCCGTAGCGCTGCGGTCCTTATCAGTACGACTCCTGCGGTGCCCACAGCTAAGGAAACGCCGGCAAGCTCGCCAACGGCCGACGTCTTAGGTTCGGGGGCCGGTAAGGCGTCAACTGGCCCGGGGCCGCGAGTTCTGGGCGGCCTGGCGGGAATGCTGCGGGCGGGAGGCGCGTTGTTTGACGGCCTTGCGGCTCTTGTGCTTTTTGTTTTTGGCGTATTTGCTCTGGGTGCCGTGCTTGGCCTGCTTGCGGGCTTCCGGCTGGGCCTGGGCGTATTGGCGGCCCGCCTCATGGGCTGTTTTGCGGAGATCCAGGCGGTAATTTTCCTGGGGCATCTGGGTTAGGGCGGCGGCCACGGACACGGCCTGGTTGCCGCAGACCTGAAAACCCGCGTCCAGCAGGCGGCAGGCCTCGGTGCCGCGCACGCGCACGTCGGGCGCGCCCAGAATCACGGCCAGCAGGCGTTTGTCCCCCCGGCTGGCCGTAAAGATCAGGTTGTAGCCCGAGGCGTTGACCCAGCCTGTTTTCAGACCGTCCGCGCCGGGATACTGGCCTAGCAGGGGATTTTTGTTCCAGGTGACCCGGCCCTGGTGATTGAGCACATGGGTGTTGTGGAATTTGAGCGCCCAAGGATAGGCCCGCAGATAGGCACGGGCCAGGGTGAGCATGTCGCGGGCCGTGGTGTACTGCCCCTGGGCGGGCAGGCCGTGCGGATTGCGGAACCGGCTGTCGCGCATGCCCAGCGTGCGGGCTTTGACGTTCATCATGTTCACAAAGGCCGGGGCCGAGCCGCCCACAAATTCGGCCACGGCCATGCTGGCGTCGTTGCCGGAGGACACGGCCATGCCCATGAGCAGCTCTTCCAGGGGCACCTGCTCCCGGTTCCTGAGACCCATGCGCGAACCGCCGGTACGCGCGGCCGCGCGGCTGACGGGCACGACGCTGTCAAAGGCGGCATGCCCGGCGCTGATGTGGTCCAGTGCCAGAAACATGGAAAGCACCTTGGTCAGCGAGGCCGGGGGGATGTGCTCATCGGCGTTCTGTTCGAAGAGGATTGCGTCGTTGTCCAGGTCGTACAGAATGGCCGAACAGACGCCCACAAAACCGTGGGGCGGCACGGCCGGAGCCGCGACTGCCCGGTCCGGCCGGATCTGGGGAGCCGCAAGAGCGAAAAGGAGCAAGAAAAACAACAGATGGGCCGTGGCCCGGAACGGCAGGGGACGGGAAATGCGTGACATGGCAAACCTGTGGTTTTCGCCCGGAGGGACGGGGAGCTGCGGAATTGTTAGACAATGTTTAGATATGCCGTGTCGCCGTCGGGTGCAAGAAAATTTCGCGTTACAGGGAGATTTGACAGGTCGGGTGGAAGCGTCCCGGCCGCCGGACAGCAGGCGCGTCTCACGCGCCGGAGGAGGTTCCATGCCCACCGTGTTTTCCCATCCCGCGCCCGTGCTGGCCTTGGCGGCGGCCCTGGGCTCCCGCGTCGTTCCCGCGCGTCTGCTGCTTTTCGGCGTGTTCTGCGCCGTTCTTCCGGATCTGGATGTGATCGGCTTCAAGCTGGGTATCCGTTACGCGGATCTGCTGGGGCACAGGGGCTTTTCCCATTCTTTGCTCTTTGCGCTGCTCATGGGGCTGTTCGGCGCTGTCCTGGCCCCCTGGCTGCGCTGTTCCCGCCCGGCGGCCTTCGGCGTGGGCCTGGCGGCTGTGGCCAGCCATATTCTGCTGGATGCCATGACCAACGGCGGGCTGGGCGTGGCCGCGCTGTGGCCTTTGGACAAGGCGCGGTATTTTCTGGACTGGCGGCCCATCCGGGTCTCGCCTCTCAATTTGCGCGTCTTTTTCGGCAGGCAGGGGCTGGAGGTGCTGATCTCGGAGTGGCGCTGGGTCTGGCTGCCCTGCTTGGCGGCGGGCGCCACGGCCTGGCTGTTGCGTCGCGCTCTGACCAACGTCCGGAGGACGCTCCGCCACTGAGGCGTCTGTCCCTCCGGACGCGCCGGGATTCAGATCCTGGCTTTGCGCCGGTCCGTCTTGCCGGAGTAATACCGCTGCTTGGAAGCATACATATTGCGCTCCGCTGTTTTGATCAGTCCGTAGGCGGAGAAGGGGGCGGGGTTTTTTCCACGGTCCGGACCTTGCGCAGAAGTGTTTCTGTGTCCGCGTCAATGACAAAGGCCACAAATTCATCGCCGCTGATGCGGTAGGCGTTGTCCCGGCCGAATTCCGCGCGCAGCATGGATGCGATTGTTCCCTGACGCGAAAAGGCCGCCCCACAGGGCGGCCTTTTCGCGTCAAGTGTCGAAGAGCTTATTTGCCCAGCACTTTCAGAGTCTCCAGGGCGATCTGCAATTCTTCGTTGGTGGGAATGATCAGCACCGGAATTTTGCTGTCCGGCAGGGAGATGGTCCGCGCGCCGGGCTTGCGGATGGCGTTTTCCTTGAGGTCCAGCTTGATGCCGAAGCCTTCCAGGCCGTCGCAGACAGCCGCGCGCACGATGTCGTCATTTTCACCGATGCCCGCGGTGAAGACCAGGGCATCCACCTTACCGTCCAGCAGGAAGAAATAGGAACCCAGGGTTTTTTTGATGCTGCGCACCAGCATTTGCAGGGCCAGGGCGGCGCGCTCGTTGCCCTTTTCCACCTGGGAGTGCACGTCGCGCATGTCCGTGTAGCCGCACAGGCCCAGCAGGCCGGACTTCTTGTTCATCAGGGTGTCGGCCTCGGCCGGACTCAGGCTTTTCTTTTCCATCACAAAGGGCACGATGGCCGGGTCGATGCTGCCGCAACGCGTGCCCATGATCAGGCCTTCCAGGGGTGTCAGGCCCATGCTGGTGTCAAAGCACTTGCCGTCCTTGACGCAGCTCATGGACGAGCCGTTGCCCAAATGCATGGTGATGGAGCGCAGCTCGTTGAGAGGCTTGCCCAGGTATTCCGCCGTCTTGCGGGCAATGTACTTGTGCGAGGTGCCGTGGAAGCCGTAGCGGCGGATCTTGAGATCCTCGTACAGCTCGTAGGGCAGGGCGTACATATAGGCTTCCGGCGGCATGCCCATGCCGAATTCCGTATCGAAGACGGCCACGTTGGGCACGCCGGGGAAGAGCTTTTCAGCCACTTCAATGCCCATGAGGTTGGCCGGATTGTGCAGGGGACCGAGCAGGATGCATTCCTTGATGATTTCCTTGACGCGGCTGTCCACCAGCACCGGGTCCGTGATGGCTTCGCCGCCGTGCAGCACGCGGTGCCCGATGGCGAAGATTTCGCTCTTGTCTTTGATCACGCCGAGCTCGGGATCGGTCAGCAGGGCGATGACCAGTTCCATGGCTTCCACATGGGTGGGGAAGGCCGCCTCGCGGACGATTTTGTTTTCCTTGTCCGTGTCGGGCGCGATTTTGTGGGTCAGGCGGCCGCCGTCCTGGCCGATGCGCTCGGCAAGACCGGAGCAGAGCACGCGTTGCGTGTCCATTTCCAGAAGCTGATATTTACACGACGAGGAGCCCGCGTTGATCACCAGAACTTTCATATGCCGTCCTTTTTCCTGCCGGGGAGTTGAGGGGAAATGTCAAAGGCGGGAGCGCCGGGACGCTCCCGCACGGTCAGTATCTTTTGATGCTTTACTTGCTGCCGCTCTTTTCCGCGGCGGCCTGCACGGCGGTGATCGCCACCGTGTTGACGATGTCGGGCACGGTGCAGCCGCGCGACAGGTCGTTGACCGGCTTGTTCAGGCCCTGGAGCACCGGGCCGATGGCCACGGCCTGGGCGGCGCGCTGTACGGCCTTGTAGGTATTGTTGCCGGTGTTCAGATCCGGGAAGATGAAGACCGTGGCCTTGCCGGCCACTTTGCTGTCGGGCATCTTGGTTTTCGCCACCGTGGGATCAATGGCCGCGTCATACTGCAAGGGGCCTTCCAGGGCCAGGTCCGGGGCCATTTCCTTGGCGATCCTGGTGGCTTCCACCACCACGTCCACGTCCGCGCCCTTGCCGGACGTGCCGGTGGAGTAGGAGAGCATGGCCACGCGCGGCTCAATGCCGAAGACCTTGGCCGTGTGCGCCGAGGCCACGGCGATTTCCGCCAGCTGCTGGGCCGTGGGATTGGGGTTCACCGCGCAGTCGCCGAAGGCCAGCACGCGGTCTTTGAGGCACATCAGGAAGACCGAAGAAACCACGGAATAGCCGGGCTTGGTCTTAATGAACTCAAAGGCCGGGCGGATGGTGTGGGCCGTGGTGTTCACCGAACCGGAAACCATGCCGTCGGCGTCGTCCTTCTTGACCATCATGGTGGCGAAGTAGGTGGCGTCGCTCATGACGTCGCGGGCGTGTTCCAGGGTAATGCCCTTGGCCTTGCGCAATTCGTAGTAGGTCTGGGCGTAGTCGTCGAATTTGGGCGATTTCACCGGGTCGATGAGCGTGGCCCCGGCAATGACCAGGCCCAGCTCGCTGGCCTTCTGGCGGATAAGGTCCACATTGCCCAGCAGGGTGATGTCCGCCACTTCGCGGCGCAGCAGGATGTCCGTGGCGCGCAGGATGCGTTCCTCCTCGCCTTCGGCCAGGACGATGCGCATCTTGTCGCTTTTGGCCCGCTCGATGAGCTCGAATTCGAACATCATGGGCGTCATGCGGCCGCTGCGCTTGCAGACCAGGCGACTGGCGATTTCCTTGCCGTTGACATGGTGCTCGTAGAGGCCCAGCACGGTGTTGATCTTGCGCATGTCGCCGGGTTCGATGAGGCCGTAGACTTCCTGCAGGGCCGTGATGGTCCGGTAGGTGTGAAACTCGGTGAGCAGAATGGGCAGGGGCGCGCCGGTCCAGCCTTCAATGAGTTTGCAGACTTCCTCCGGCGGGCGCAGGCCGCCGGTGAGCAGCACGCCCGCGATGTCCGGCTTGGCCGAGGACAGGCGTGAGGCAATGGCCGCCAGCAGGATGTCCGTGCGGTCGCCGGGCGAGATGATCAGCTGATCCTTGGCGATGTAGCGGAGAAAATTGTCCACGTGCATGGCCGCCACAAGGTAGTCGCCCACCAGGGTGTCCATGCGGTTCTCGCCGAAGAGCACTTCGGCGTTGAGGCCTTTTTTCACGTCGCCCATGGTGGCCCGGCCGATGGTCGGGTCGTTGGGCACGGCGTAGATCAGGGCCGGTTGCCCGTCCTGGCCGAACTGGGCGCGCAGCTCGTCCAGGTCGGTCTGGGAAAGATGGCTCCGGTTGATGATGGTCGCCACCACGTCCAGCGCATAGGGGTCCAGGCTGTCCATGGTCATCTGCAGGGACTGGCGGATGTCTTCGGCCGTGGCATTGTCGCCGCTGGTCACCAGCATGACCGGGCAGCCCAGGTTGGCCGCGATTTCGGCGTTGAGCTCGAACTCGAACACCGGGTCCTTGCCCAGAAAGTCCGTGCCCACGCAGAGCACGAAGTCGTGCTCCATGAGAATTTTTTTGAACTTCTGGATGATGTTTTCCAGCAGGATGTTGCGCGAGCCCTGATTGATGATTTCCCGCGCTTCGGCATGGGTGTAGGCGAAGGTGTCCGCGTACTCCATGTTGATCTTGAAGTGTTCGAGCATGAGGTTGATGTCCGGGTCGCGGTCATCCAGCTGCGGCTCGTTGATGATGGGCCGGAAGAAGGCCACGTTGCGCATGTGGCGGCTGAGCATCTGCATGGTGCCCAGGGCGATGGCGCTTTTGCCCGTCAGGGGGCCCGTGGCCGTGACATAAAGTGCGTTGTGCTTCATAGGAACTCCTTGCCCGGCGTTCCGCGCCGACGGCGGGGCGTCTGCGTCCCACTCCGCCGCCGTCCGTACCGGACCCCGTGAAGTGAAAAGGGGCGCGGCTTGTCCGCCGCGCCCTGCCTGTCTCATATTCCGTCATCGCGTCCGCGCGTCCGGCGGGCTGGCCCCGGACGCGCGGCGGGTTCTGTTTTGCGGGCTACTTCGTCGTTTCCACTTCAGGATAGGGCAGATCCGCCAGTTGCTTGAGCAGCGCGTAGCGTTCGGCATAGGCCTCGGCCAGTTCGCTCTTCAGCTTCTTGGAGACTTCGGGATCGATCTTGTCCAGGGAAGCGTAGCGGGTTTCGCCTTCCAGGAACTCGTGCAGGTTGGCGCTGGGGGCCTTGCTGTCGAGCTGGAAGGGGTTCTTCTTTTCCTTGGCCAGTTCGGGGTTGTAGCGGTACAGCGGCCAGTAGCCGGTCTGCACGGCCATCTTGGCTTCTTCCATGCTCTTGCCCATGCCCTTGCGCAGGCCCTGGTTGATGCAGGGCGCGTAGGCGATGATCAGCGAGGGGCCCTTGTAGGCTTCGGCCTCGCGGAAGGCCTTGAGCACCTGCTGCTTGTCCGCGCCCATGGACACGGAAGCCACATAGACGTAGCCGTAGGTCATGGCCATGCGGCCCAGTTCCTTTTTGCCGGTGCGCTTGCCGCCCGCGGCGAACTGCGCCACCGCGCCCAGCGGCGTGGACTTGGAGGACTGGCCGCCGGTGTTGGAGTACACTTCGGTGTCCATGAGCAGCACATTGATGTCGTCGCCGGAGGCCAGCACGTGGTCCAGTCCTCCGTAGCCGATGTCATAGCCCCAGCCGTCGCCGCCGAAGACCCAGACGCTCTTTTTGGTGTAGAGGTCGTCCATATCCCAGAGCTCGTGGGCCAGCGGGCTGTCGAAACCGTCCAGGTTGGCGAGGATCATCTCACCGTACTTGCGGGAGCCTTCGGGATCTTCCTTGTTGTCCAGCCAGCCCTGCAGGGCGCTCTTGAGCTCGGCGGGCACGTTTTCTTCCTTCAGGGCCTCTTCCACCAGCATGGCCAGGCGGTTGCGGCGCTGCACATAGGCCAAGCCTATGCCGCAGCCGTATTCGGCGGCGTCTTCGAACAGGGAGTTGCCCCAGGTCGGGCCGAAGCCGTCCTTGTTGGTGCAGTAAGGCGTGGTGGGCGAGGAGGCGCCCCAGATGGACGAGCAGCCCGTGGCGTTGGCGACGAGCATGCGTTCGCCGAAGAGCTGGGTGAGCACCTTGACGTAGGGAGTTTCGCCGCAACCGGCGCAGGCGCCGGAGAATTCCTGGAGCGGCTGCTGGAGCTGCGAGCCCTTGATGGTGTCGCGCGGCAGCAGGTTGTCCTTGAGGCTGATGTGCTCCTCGGCGAATTCCAGGTTGGCCTTCTGGGCGTCCAGCTGGCCTTCCAGGGGCTTCATGACCAGGGCCTTTTCCTTGGCCGGGCAGATGTCGGCGCAGGAACCGCAGCCCAGGCAGTCCTCGGGATAGACCTGGATGCGGAACTTGAGGCCCTTGAGCTCCTTGCCCATGGCGTCCTTGGTCTCAAAGCCGGCGGGCGCGCCTTCCAGTTCCGCTTCGGTGGCCAGCACGGGCCGGATGGCGGCGTGCGGGCAGACGAAGGAGCACTGGCAGCACTGGATGCAGTTGGCCACCTGCCATTCGGGGATGTTGATGGCCACGCCGCGCTTTTCGCAGGCGGCGGTGCCCAGGGGCACGAAACCGGCGGGATCCATGGCGGACACGGGCAGTTTGTCGCCCTGCTGGGCCAGGATGGGCCGCACGATTTCGCGGATGTAATCGTCGTCGCAGCAGTGGCAGACCACCGCGCCTTCGGTGGTGTCGGCCCAGGAAGCGGGATACTTGACTTCTTCCAGGGCGTCGCTGGCCTTTTCAACGGCCGCGATGTTCATGTTCACGATCTTGTCGCCCTTGAGGCCGTAAGTCTTCTTGATGGATTCCTTGAGCAGCTCCACGGCCTTGCTGAAGTCGATGACCTTGGCAAGTTTGAAGAAGGCCGTCTGCATGATCATGTTGATGCGGCCGCCGAGGCCCACTTCCTGAGCCACCTTCACGGCGTCGATATTGTAGAACTTCAGCTTCTTGCGGGCGATGATGCGCTTCATGGAGGCGGGCAGATGCTGCTCCATGTCGGCCAGGGACCAGTTGGAGTTGAGCACGAAGGTGCCGCCTTCCTTGATGCCTTCCAGGATGTCGTACATGGTCACATAGGCGGCCTTGTGACAGGCGATGTAGTCGGCCTGGGTGATCAGGTAGGACGAGGTGATGGGCTGCTTGCCGAAACGCAGGTGCGACACGGTGAAGCCGCCGGACTTCTTGGAGTCGTAGGCGAAGTAGGCCTGGGCGTACATGTCGGTGTTGTCGCCGATGATCTTGACGGCCTGCTTGTTGGCGCCCACGGTGCCGTCCGCGCCGAGGCCGAAGAACTTGCACTGCACGGTGCCTTCGGGCACGGTGTCGATTTCCTCTTCCACATCCAGGGAAAGGTGGGTCACGTCGTCATTGATGCCCACGGTGAAGTGGTTTTTGGGCTGGAGGCCCAGCATGTTGTCGAACACGGCCTTGGCCATGCCCGGCGTGAAATCCTTGGAGCCCAGACCGTAGCGGCCGCCCACGATGGTGGGCGCTTCGCCCTTTTCGAGGAAGGCGGTGCAGACATCCTGGTAGAGGGGCTCGCCCAGGGCGCCGCATTCCTTGGTGCGGTCCAGCACGGAAAGGCAGGTCACGCTGGCCGGGATGGCGCGCAGCAGATGCTCGGCCGAGAAGGGACGGTAGAGGCGCACTTTCACAAGGCCCGTGCGCTGGCCCTGTTTGTTCAGGTAGTTGACCGTCTCTTCAATGACCTCACAGGACGAGCCCATGCTGATGATCACGCGGTCGGCTTCCGGATGGCCCACGTAGTCGAAGAGGTGGTACTTGCGGCCCGTGATGGACTCCACCTTCTTCATGTTTTCCACCACAATGCCGGGCACGGCATCGTAGTAGAGGTTGGCGGCCTCGCGGTTCTGGAAGTAAATGTCAGGATTCTGGGCGGTGCCGCGCACGTGCGGGTGTTCGGGATTCATGGCGGAGGCGCGGAATTCGGCCACCTTGTCCCAGTTCACCAGGTCCTTGATGTCTTCGTAGTCGATGACTTCGATCTTCTGCACTTCATGGGAGGTGCGGAAGCCGTCGAAGAAGTGGCAGAAAGGCAGGCTGGCGTCGATGGCCGAAAGATGGGCCACCAGGGCCATGTCCATGCACTCCTGCACCGAGGAGGCGCAGAGGAAGGCGAAGCCGGTCTGGCGGGCGGCCATGACGTCCTGATGGTCGCCGAAGATGGACAGGGCGTGGGAGGCCAGGGCGCGTGCCGCCACATGGAAGACGCCGGGCAGCAGCTCGCCCGAGATCTTGTACATGTTGGGGATCATCAGCAGCAGGCCCTGCGAGGCCGTGTAGGTGGAGGTCAGCGAACCACCGGCCAGCATGCCGTGCACAACGCCCGCGGCGCCCGCTTCGGACTGCATTTCACGCACGATGACCGTCTGGCCCAGCACGTTCTTCCTGCCGCGGGAGGCCATTTCATCCATGACCTCGCCCATGACCGAAGAAGGCGTGATGGGGTAAATGGCCGCCGTCTCCGACAGGGCATAGGCAATATGTGTTGTGGCGTTATTGCCGTCCATGGTTTTCATTTTAGCCATCTGTTCCTCCTTGGCGCCGTGTGGGCGCGCAATGTTTTTCAGTCAGCTCCGGGCCGTCGGTAATCGCCCGGTATGGCGCAATAGTGGTGAAGCCGGAAAAGATGCCGCGCGGGCGCTTGAACCGTCCCGCCGACAGTGCCGGAGGCCCGCTCCCGTCCATAAAAAAACCGGGAAAGCCGCCGTCAATCCGGGATGGAACAGTTTATCCGATCCGCGTCTGCCCGTCCATCAGAACTATTACGGGGCTTGGCGTAGCCGCCGCATATCCGGGAAATCCGTCCGTGTTCACGCGTTGCCAGCAGCCATAGCATAAAATTGTTTGATTGAACAGTTAAAATGAGCTTGCATTGTGAAATATTTTTTTATCTTTCCCGTGTTCCGGGCCGCGCGAGACAAAGGCCGCCGGAAATCCTGATCGGATTTCCGGCGACGGGAGGGAGGCGCATCGGCACGGCGCATTTCTTGAGGCCGCTGTATTTGCGGAGGAATTTCTCCCTGTGCTTGTTTTTGAACCGGGCCCTTCACGCTCCTGCCCGGCAATAGGCGTCAGCTGATCTGGCCGAAGAGATCATTAAGCGCTTCGGTCATGGACGGATGCGTGTAGATCATGTCGCGCAGGAAGGCGGAGTTCTGACCGGCGCGCATGGCGGCGGTGACGGTATTGATCATTTCCCCGGCGTCCGCGCAGTGCAGGGCGCAACCGAGAATCGCGCCGCTGTCCGCGTCCACCACGGCCTTGAGCAGGCCGCGGGTCTCGCCGAGCAGGCGGGCGCGCGGAATGGCCGCGGCGGGCAGTTTGGCAATCGTGACGTTCAGTCCCTGGGCGCGGGCTTCCTCTTCGCTGAGGCCCACGCGGGCCAGGGGCGGGTCCATGAACACGGCGTAGGCCACGGGCCCCCGGTTGCCGGTGTCGCGTTTGCCCTCGCCCCAGAGCGCGTCCCGCACAATGCGGAAGTCGTCCAGGGAAATATAGGTGAACTGCAGGCCGCCCTTGACGTCGCCCAGAGCCCGGATATGCGGCTGGGAGGTCCGCAGCCGGTCGTCCACGGCAATGGCCCCGTGTTCGTCCAGACGGACGCCCGCGGCCTCCAGGTTCAGCCCTTCGGTCAGAGGCCGCCGCCCGGTCGCCAGCAGCACGGCGTCGGCCGTGAACACGTGTTCTTCCTCCGCGCCGTCCGGCCCGGCGACGCGGCAGCGCAGTTCCGTGCGGGTCGCGCCGTCTTCGGAAATGTCGCGCACCGACCGGGCGCTGACTCCCAGGTGAATGTCCACGCCCTGAGCTTCCAGGGCCGCGCGCACGCTCTGGGCCATGTCCGCGTCCTCGCGCGGCAGGAACCGCCGGGAATATTCCAGCATGGTCACGCTGGAACCGAACTTCGCGTACATGGAGGCCATCTCCAGCGCGATATAGCCCGCGCCCAGAATGAGCAGCCGGCGCGGCAGCCGGGTCAGGTCCAGCAGGCTGGTGCTGGTGTAAATGTTGGCGCTTTCGGCCAGGCCCTCAATGGGCGGAATCACGCTGTACGCGCCGGTATTGATGTAAATATCCTCACCGTGCAGGATTTCCGCGCGCCCGTCGGCAAAGCGCACTTCCACCTCATGGGGCGACACAAAGGAAGCCTGGCCCGTGAGCACGGTCACGCCCCGGCTGGTCAGCATCTCCAGGTTCTTTTGGCGCAGAAAGCCGGTGACTTCGTCCTTGCGGGCCACGGCTCGGGCGTAGTCCGCGGCTTTTTGCGCGAAATCGCGCTCCGCACAGCCGGAGAGCGCCTTGGCCTCGTGCACCAGCGTTTTGGTGGGAATGCAGGCGATGTTGATGCAGGTGCCGCCGTACATCCGGTCCGATTTTTCAACCATGGCCACGCGGCGGCCTTTGCCGGCCAGGGCGGCGGCGATGGTTTTGCCGCCTTTGCCGAAGCCGATGATGATATCGTCGAAGTTTTGCATGATATGTCCTCCGGGCGGCGCGGGGGCCGCCCGAGTGCTGTATTAATGAAACACGTAGCCGCCGTCGGCCCGGTACTCGGGCGAGCCGTTCAGGTACCAGAGCGCCTGTTGTGCGGGCCGGGCCTTGCGGACCATTTCATAGGCATAGGCGGCCCGGCGGCCGGTGCGGCAGACGAAAAGCACGGGCTTGTCCGTCGGCACTTCCGCGAGTCGCGCGGGCAGTTCCTCCACCGGCAGCAGCCGGGCTCCGGGCACATGGCCCCGGGCGAACTCGTCGGGGCTGCGTACGTCAATGACTACCAGATCCTTGCCCAGGCTGTCGATGAGGGCCTGGGCGGCCTGGGCCTTGAGCGGTCCCGTGGCGGGCAGGTCGGCGCGGGCCGTGGCGGAGGTGCCGGAGAACAGCAGGACGGCGAATATAAATAGGGGAAGCAGGGCGGCGGGGCGGAAAATTTTCATGGCGCAACTCGCTTGTTTGAGGTGGGCGGAGTCAAAAAATGAATTAATTATTTAACGATTGTTAAAAAACTAAAAAACGCTATGCTTGTCAAGCGATATTTTGAAGATCAAGGAGCATGCCCATGGGAAGACCACCGCTGCACGACGACGCCAAACTCAAGCAGGATATGGTGGATTGTCTCTGGCAGCTCGGCTATGACGCGCCCATCAGCGCCGTGGTGCAGAGCACCGGGGCCAAGGCCGCCAGTCTGTATGCCCGCTTCGGCAGCAAGAAGGGCATGCTGCTGGCCGCGCTGGATGTCTATGCCGAGGATCATCTGGCGGATCTGCACCGTCTGCTGAACAGCATGCCCCCGGGTCCGGAGCGGATCAGGGCGGTGCTGGAAAAAGCCATTGACTGTTTTGACGATCCCCTGCATCGGGGCTGTTTTCTGGTCAACGGCGTGCTGGAGGCCAATGCCGGTGAAGCGGAGTTTGCCGAGCGCCTTCAGAAACACATGGCCGACATCCGCACGGAATTCAGCTGGGCCCTGGCCGAAACTCCCGGTCTGTCCGGCTTCTTCAGCATTGAGGGGGCCGCCTGGTTCCTGCAGGCCCAGATCTGGGGGCTCAAGATCATGGCCCGGCTCAATCCCCAACGGGAACTGGGCCAGCGGCTGGTGGAACAGGCCATGTACGCCCTGTTCGGGCCGGATGCGGTAAAAGGCAGGCCGGAGGACAGCGCGGTGAGCGCGGAGGATGGGGGAGCCGCCGGTACCGAGTAAGCCCGGAACCGGAATGCCCGGCAGGGGCGCGTTGCGTTATTCCCGGACTGCGGGCGTGGTTGCCGCCGGAGCAGGCGCGAGCAGGCGCAGAACTTCCGGCGGCGCGTTTGCCCCGCGGGCAGCGTCCAAAGGCAGGACGCCGTGTTGGTCCGGCTGTTCGAGTCTGGCGCCCGCGTCCAGCATGAGGCGCAGTAGGCGCGGGCCGGTTTCCGGCGAGACCTGTCCCAGGATGCGGGCTACGGCCACCAGCGGCTCGCCGGGGTCCCGTTCGGGCCGGGGCGGGCGGCACCAACCGCCGTCGTTGCGGCCTGCTTCGAAGACGTTCCGGGCCGTTGGAACGTTTCCCACGGCCCTGTCCCTGTCGCGGGCTTGCGGTTGGCGTTCCAGGGGCCGCGCGTCCCAGGTCCGTAAAGGCTCATAACTTTTTTGGCGGCGGCACCAGTCCGGCGGCCGGGTGACCACGCGCGCGGCATGGATTTTTTTCAGATAGGCCGCCGCCGTCAGGTGGCCGCCCACCGCACGCCACGCCGCGTCGGGCAGCTCCAGGCGCAGGGCGCAGAGCGCGTCCAGACTGTCGTCCTTCTTGTTTTTGCCCCGTGTTTTCATCCGCGCCTCCCGCCAGGCGCGCAGGCTGTTCCCGGAAGCGACATCCAGCAGTTGGCAGGTCAGCAACAGGGGATGGCGTTGTTCCACTTCGGCGCGGAAATGCAGCAAGGCCTCCAGGCCCTGTCGGCGTGTATGCGCGCTCAGGTCACGCTGCATCCTTGCAAACCGGTTGTCCGGTTCCCTGCTTTTGTTTTTACCGAAAATACTCACAGCAAGAGCTACGACGGTTTCCGGGGGAAGATCCCAGCTTTCCCACTCCATTTCCAGCGGCGGCTCTTTTGTCGGGCGTCCGGCGACCAGGGCGGACAGCCAATTGAGAGAGGCGGAACGGGCTTCGGGCAACAGGCATTTGACGGCCGCCATACGCGGGCCGGTGTCTTTCTGAAGCTGAAGCCGGCGCCATTCGCCGGAGCCCTTGTCCGGGGGCGGCAACATGGATTGCATGTCCGGGATAAGGGAATCCATGTAAAGCCGTTCAGCATGGGAAGGCGGGGGTACGGGCAGATCGCGGCCGGGGATCAACGTGTCGCGGGCGCCGTCGTCTCTCAGTGTCTTGAGCGCGGCGGCCAGAATGGCCACATAGTCCTTGCCCGCGCGCGTTTCCATCTGCTTTGCCAGGATGAAAAAAGGGGAGCTTTTGTCATTCAGGCGGTAAAGCCACCCCATCAGCTTGGCTATCAGGGCCGCTTCCGGCGCGCGGGCAAGGATCAGCGGGGAGATCTTCCTGGACTCATTGCCCTTGGGTTTGGGAGGCGGCTCATAGCCCAGATTCATTCCTTCCCGGATCAGGGGCTCCGCGTGCCGTGCCACGGCCTCATCCGGCGCGGCCAGCAGTTCGGCCAGGGGCGAGGCATTGGCGGCGTCGTAGACATTGGGCTCGGCTCCGGCATTGCGCAGGATCAGCAGAAAGAGCGGGTCGGCCTTGCGCGCGGCCAGATGCAGAGGGGTGCGGCCTGATGCGTCGCGGGCGTTGACCTGGGAGCGCAGGGGGGAATCGGACCGGAGCAGGCGCGACAGCACGGCGTGATTGTCCGTGTGCTTCACCAGGGCGTGCAGCAAAAGGCCGTGCTTCAGCATGGGCGCGGGCAGCGCCCTGAGCGCGGCCAGAGCGTCTTCGGGGCGGGCGTGGCGGCAGACGGCCGCGAATTCCTCCACTGAAGCGGGCTTGCGCCCCAGCAGAAGGCCTAGCCGGGGCGCCGCCTCCAGCAGGGTCATGGGTTTGTCTGAACGGGCTATGCGGACCAGACCCGTGAGACTGTCCTCCAGCGGATCCCGGAAAAGCATGACCAGACCCAGCACGGCGATGATCACAAGCAGGACGCGCAGTAGACGGCGCGGGATGCCGTAGATTTTTTCCGTCGTTGCCGCAATCGGAAGTCCTTCCGGCGGCGTGTCCGCTGTAACGGCCCGCCGCACGGGGGCGTCGGGATCGCCTTTGCGCCGGGGGCCGTGGCGCGCGTTTTTCGCTCGGGACATGTCTGCCTCCTCGTGGCGGACACGGTGCCGAAAAATGCGGGCTCCGCCCCGGCGCCCCAAGACGCGGGAGCGGAGCCCGAGAATGCCGTGTGCGCGGCGGGTTACGGTTTCAGGCCCATCTTGCCCACGGCCTGCATGCCGCCCGTGGAATTGACCACATCCGTGATGCCGTTGCGGGCCAGGATCAGCAGGCTGTCATAAGCGCGCAGGCCCGTATTGCAGATGATCGCCACGGGTTGGTCTTTGGGTACTTCATTGACTCTGGCCGCGATTTCCTCCAGCGGAATGGAGTGCCATTCCGGATGCCGGGCCTGCACGGCCTGACCGGCCTTGGCCGGGCGGGCGTCGATGAAGAAGATGTGGTTCTGGTCCCGGTTCTTCCACAGTTCCATGAACTGGTCGCCGGTCACGGGTTTGAAGCGTCCGGCCAGCACGTTGTCCGCCACGTTGCCCACCACGTTGACCACGTCCATGGCCGAGGCGAAGGGCGGCGCGTAGGAAACTTCCAGATTGGAGATGTCCTCCACCGTGGGTCTGGCGTATTGCAGCACACCGGCCACGGCGTCCACGCGGGCCTTGAGGGCGTCGCCCGCCGAGCAGGCCCCCTGAATGCCCAGCACGCGCCTGGTGGGCTTGTCCACCACCAGCTCCAGGCTCATCATGTTCTTTTCGGGGTAGAAGTGGGCGCGGTCCAGCTGCTCCACGCTGACGCCGATGGCGTCATAGCCTTCCTTACGGGCGCGCTCCACGGTAAGGCCCGTGCCGCAGAAGGACATTTCAAAGAGCTTGACCGCCCAGGTGCCCACATAGCCGGGGAAGGTGGCGTCGCCGCCCGCCAGATTGGTGCCGATGACCCGGCCCTGGCGGTTGGCCATGCTGCCCAGAGGCAGATAGCCCAGCTTATCGGTGATGATGTTCCTGATGGCCACGCAGTCGCCGCCGGCGTAGATGGCCGGGTCGGAGGTGCGCATGTGCTCGTCCACCACCACCGCGCCGAAGGGGGCCACGTCCAGGCCCGCGTCCTTGGCCAACCGGCCGTTGGGGATAAAGCCCGCGGCGAAGATCACCAGCTGGGCGGGCAGTTCGCGCTTGTCGGTGACGACCTTGCTCACCGCGCCGTCCTTGCCCTCCAGTTTGAGCACTTTCTCGGAGGTGTAAACGTCCACCTTGTGGCTGACGCAGTCATGCTCGGCCATGCGCGCCAGGGAGTGGGAGAGCACGCCCGGCAGGATCTGGTCCATCATTTCCACCACGCTGACCTTGACGCCCCACATGTCGGCCAGGGCCACGGCCGCCTCCAGGCCGATGAAGCCGCCGCCCACAATCACGGCCTCGTTGACCTTGCCTTCCTGGCAGGCCGTGCGGATAGCGTCGGCGGCTTCCAGGCGGGTGAGCGAAAGCACGTTTTTGAGGTCCTTGCCTTCCACCGGGGGCACGCGCGGGCTCGCGCCCGTGGCCAGCACCAGTTTGTCGTAGGGCAATTCTTCCTCTTTGCCGCTGATCACGTCCTTGACCAGCAGGGTCTTTGCCGCGCGGTCAATGGACAGGGCGCGGGTCTGGTTGCGCACGGTCACGCCCTTCATGGCGCGGAAAAACTCGGGGTCGCGGATGGTGTGGTAGGGCGTGGCGCGCAGATCGTCCAGATTCTGCACTTCGCCGGACACATAATAGGGGATGCCGCAGCCGCCGTAGGAAATGTAGACGTTTTCATCCACCAGGGTCACTTCGGCGTCGGGCATCAGGCGCTTGCAGCGGGAGGCGGCTTTGGGGCCCAGGGCCACGCCGCCCACAATCAGAATTTTTTCAGGCATATTATAACTCTCCTTCATTGTTTATAGACTGATTATGTTCCGCTCTACGGGCATGTTGTCATTGTCGCCGACGGATTGGAACGTACGGGCTTGTCGACAATCAGGCGGCTGGAAAAATATTTTGAAAATGGACGCGCGGCGCTTAAGGAGCGCGGCCCATCGCCGCTCAGGCGAAATCAGTTGTGCCCGAAGGGCAGTGGTTTGGGCGCAGGGCATAAAAGTAAAGCCTCCAAGATATCATATTTCAATGCCGTTACCCGCCGGGAAGTCAGCGCCCTCTGTAGCGGCGCTGATCGCCCACCCTCACGGTAATCCGTTCATTGTCCATGTATTCCAGCAGGGCGATGAGATACTTGCGGGACAGGCCCAGAATTTCCTTCAATGCGCCCACGTCCAGATTTTCATGGTCGGTGAACCATTGGCGCACCCGTTCCAGAATGTCGGCCAGCGCGGCCCCGTCGTAATAGAGACCGTCCCTGATCTTGACCAGCGCGCCTTCCTCGCAGAGCAGGCGCAGCACGGGCGCGGCCTCTTTGGCGCTGACCCCCAGTTCTTCCAGCACATCCTTGGCGTTGGGCGGGGTGAGGCCCGCGCGCTGATGGGCTTGCAACAGCTTTTGCCGCAGACCCGCCTGATCCGCCGCCAAAGTCACCTTGTGCCCGGCCAGGCGCAGGCCCTCGCCGTCCACGACCAGGCGGCCCTGCTTGAGGGCCGCGTCCAGAATTTTCTGGATCAGGCGCTGCGGCAGGCGTTTGCTCCAACCGCTCAACAGGGCGTTGCGCGAAAAGGCGGGCTTGAGCGGGTCCTTGCGGTGCAGCTCCTCGGCCCGCGCCAGACAGGCGGCCAGGAGGTCCGCGAAAGCCGTCCTACTGATCCACTGGCGGCTCTCCTTGTCCCAACAGAGGGCTTCGCCTTTGGAGGAAAGCAGATTCAGGCCGGATTCCAGGGCGGAGGCGTGCAGGCCGGTCAGGACCTTGAGCCGGGCCTCGTCGGCGCCGTCCCGGCCGCGCAGCAGCAGAACGGCGCGGGCCGGAGCCGCGCGGTCCTCGGCCTTGGCGGCTTTGCCGTCGCAGGCGCGCTCATGCAGATTGGGCAATTGCTCCAGCAGGCGCAGCTTGTCGGCCAGTTCCGGGTCTTTGCGGCGCAGTTCCGGCGGCAGGGGACTGATCAGAATGCCCCCGGCCACAGTGCGCAGGGGTGAATAGGCCCGCAGCACGCAGTGATCCCCGAACACGCCCACCATGTCCTCGGCAAAGCGCACTTCAGCCAGCGCGGTTTCACCCGGGGCCAGTTTGTCCCGGTCCCGGAATATCACGCGGGCCGGGCACTCGCGCGTGCCGTGATGGAAATGGATTTCCACCCGCTGGCGCAGGGGCCGGGGGGCGGAGGAAAGGCAGGTCAGGCGGAGCAGCCAGCGCCGGGAAGGGAAGAGTTCGCCGGGGTGGGCCAGCACAAAGCCGCGTTCAATTTCCGTGACGTCCAGGCCCTGCGCGTTGACGGCGCAACGCTGGCCCGCCGCCACCGTGTCCACGGACTTGCCGTGGCGCTGCAGGCCGCGCGCGCGGGTGGGCAGGTCCGGCGGCATGAAGCGGGCTTCATCCCCGGCATTGACCGCGCCGGAAATCACCGTGCCGGTGATCACCGTGCCGTGGCCCTTCATGCTGAACACGCGGTCCACGGGCAGGCGAAAGATGTCGCCGCGGCGGCGCGGGGGCAGCTCGGCCGCGCAATTCAGGATATGGGTCCGGAGCGCGTCCAGACCCTCGCCCGTGGCCGAGGAAACGGGAAAGACCGGCGCGTTTTCCAGAAAAGTGCCTTGCAGGAAGCGCTGGATGTCTTCTTTGACCAGGGCGATCCAGTCCGGCTCGACCATGTCGGTTTTGGTCAGAGCCACAAAGCCGTTGCGGATGCCCAGCAGGGAACAGATTTCCAGATGCTCGCGGGTCTGGGGCATGACGCCCTCGTCCGCGGCAATGACCAGCATGACGAAGTCCACGCCCGCCGCGCCGGCCACCATGTTTTTGACGAAGCGCTCATGGCCGGGCACGTCCACAATGCCCAGGCGCTCGCCGCCGGGCAGATCCACCCAGGCGAAGCCGAGCTCGATGGTGATGCCCCGACGCTTTTCCTCGCCCAGACGGTCGCAGTCGATGCCGGTGAGGGCGCGCACCAGGGAGGTCTTGCCGTGATCAATATGTCCGGCCGTGCCCAGTACAACAGCCATGTTCCGCACCCTCCGTCGCCGAATATGTCAGAGCGAACATACACCGGAGAATACGGCATTGCAAATGAGACGGACACGAAAAAGGGGGAATACGCAACGGGGGATGTCAACTGTGCTGCTGTGCGTGTGACTGCGGGCTTAGTTCGGACTAAGTCTGATATGAAAGTAACGAGTCATATCTATCGACAACCATTATATCTATGAATCAGGCAAAAAGTTCCCTGTCGCAACTGGTCAAACGCATCCTTGCCGCCGGAATTGCTGGCCGCTTTCGGAGGCGAAAGGGCATGAGGCTGCTGGATACAAATGCCCTGCTCCGGCGCTGGCGAACGCACCGCGCATTGAGTCCGTCCGGGAACTGCTGCTTGCCGAAAGCAATGATGTTTTTGTCAGCACAGTTTCCTGGTGGAAGATTGCCATAAAAATTCGTATCAACAAGCTGGGAGCCAATCTGACGGAGATTCGCGCCGTTACGCGGCAAAGCGGTTTTCTGGAGTTGCTGATACTGGGACGCATGCGGAAATGCTGGCAGAACTGCCCCGTCACCACAACGATCCTTTGATCATATACTGGTGGAGCAGGCTATGACGGAACCCATGCGCCTGATTACCGGCGACGCCGTACCTTCGCATTACAGTCGCTGATGTTGCATATTCGACTGTATTTCTCGAAACAAATTGATGCAGTATTGCAGAGAAAACAAGTTTGCTGTGTGCATCAAATTTTTAGATATGACTAAAATTTTTAATATAATTAAAATGGATTATATGTTTTATTTATGGATTGAGCCAGCTTTTACTGGTCGTAAAACGATTATTTCCTCTTGGCAGTCAAAGTAAATTTCACGGCCGTGGACTTCGAACATGAACACAGGCTGAAGGCAAATGACTAAAAGGCTTCGGTTTATACTTCACGGATGCGGGCCTTTATTTTTTATTAATACAAAAAAGCCCGAAAGGAAGATATTGGGGAATCCACACGCCGTTGGGCATTCCACTCTTGTCACTCTGGAAATAAAAAGAACTGAGATATTTCTTACAAAATTTCGATGCGGCCAGCATTTCTTGATATTCTTCCTTTTGGGAAAAATTGCTGAGCGTATGCGGCGAAAGACCATAAATTTCTTTTAATTCCTCTTCATCATAACAGTAGCTATGACTTGGTTCATGAAAGACTATTCCATTTATGGATGTGGAAAGAGTAAACACAAGCGGAGCATCCGGTTTTGCGACGCGACGGATTTCCTTTAGGATAGGGACAAGCGATTCACGGGAGTTGTGTTCCAGCGCGCTTATGGAGACCACCGCATCAAATTCGTTTGTTTTGACAGAAGGCATATACCCAAGATCGGCGCAATGAAATTCAATTCCCCCCCAGCCAACTTCTGACCTCAGCGGAAGCCTAGCTTCAGTCCGATAGTTTTCTGGTACTCGCTTTACATAGTCGGTCTCTAATGAAGAACTGCTTCCCGAAAGGCGAACCTGGATAATATTATCGCATTGTTTTGGCACATCGCGGTAAAATGCATCCACCGACAGCACGGCGTGGCCCTGCGATGCAAGAATAAACTGCAAAAGTCCAAGGCTTCCCCCTGCATCAAGAATTCGGAGCCGCTGGCCGAAGGGACGTAGTTTTTCCAGCGTCCAAATAATATCCAAAAGATAATGCCAGCCAAGGCCAATGCCGATCATAAATTTAGCGTGATATCCCAGCACGTCAATCGCCGTTGCAGGATAGGCATAAACCAGTTCTTCTGAAAATAACGTCAATTCGTCTCTTTTTTCATTATTTCTTTCGCGCATGCTCTGCTGCAAAATGGCTCGATGCAACAAGGAAGAGGCATTTTCCCCCACTCCATGAAAAAACTGCAAAAATTTCATTACTGGCTCCCCCTACGGCTCTTTCATATTTCTATAAAAATATTTTTTCTTTACGCATTGCGACAAATACGGCTTCCGCAAGACGAAAGTCGTCTTCCGTATCTATATCGATAGCCTCAAGTTTTGGGATGGGAAACAGAATAGGGTTGTTGCCGATGCGCCTGCCAGAATTACGAATAGTCTTTCCAGAAAAAAGGTAGATGCAGCTGTTTTCCTCATACAGCAGGGGTAAATCTTGTGTGTTTAAAAGGATTTTGGGGTCATGATTGACTGGCTTACCATCGGAGAAATAAAGTCGTGTCTGTAATCGTGTAACGGAAAATAAAGCGTCATATCGATGTAGGTTGGCAAAATACGCGCTCACGGCTCTGTCTATCGTTTCGGAACTGAGCAGCGGATTTGTGGCATGCGTCTGAAGATAATGTGTCGATACTCCCCCACTCTCCTGCTCAATGTCGTAGGCGATTATATCATTCATGGGAACCTGATTCCCAATGAGATAGGCTGGCCGTTCATGTATTACGATTTTCGAAAAGCGGGACGCAGTAGTCGCAATCTGCGGTGAGTCAGTGTTGACGATGATTCTCGAAATAAATCTGCTTTTTTCCAGTGTCTCCATGATCCTGCAGCAAAGGGGTTCTCCATCGAAAAGGCGCATGTTTTTTTCTGGAACACGCTCGGATTTTTCTTTCATTGGCAAAAGCGCCGTTATAGGAAAGTGCTCTTCCATTTCGCATTTTCTCCTCTGCGGCCGTGAATATGAAAGCAGTCAGCAGTTTCTAACAGAAGAGGCAGAGATGTGACTAGCTTGGGCAAGTGATGGTGCATAGATGCCGAAGAGCATGGAGCTGCTCGTCATTAACTTTCCGAAATAATGGCGTCATAAATGAATGTTGTCGAAGTAAATAGATGACTCAACAGGCCTGCCCGGAATTCCAGAACCCGGTCCCGTGACGCTCGTACACGTTCCGCATGCGCGAGAATGTTTTTCGCGTTTGGTTCAATATTTGAGGGCAACAACAACACGTTGCCAGGCGTCATGGTATAGATGGGATCGCGGGCATAATTCGAGGGGAGCAGGCAGACACTTTTGTCCAAAGCAAGCGCATCAGCGACCAGATTGCTGCCAAAGCTCACCACAAGACGACAAGAGCTCAGGTCATGGATGTAAGGCTCATACTGATCAAGCATTATGAAACGCTGTCGTGCAGCCAGAGAAAGATCGGCAAGGATTTCATTGCGAAAGTTTTCAAGAGCATATGTTCTTTCATCGGGATGAGGCTTATATTTAATGATTGCATCTGAATCCGTAAGTAATGAATGAATAATTCGCTTCCAAGAAATTTGTGAATCAAGATAAATATGATTACCAACACAAAATATTTCGTTATCTTCTTTTGCGTCGATACCATTATATGAGTCAAGTTTGTTGTATCCTGAGGGAATTACCTTATCAGATTGTTTATAGAAAAATTTTTTGTGATAGTTTCCCCAGACAAAATAACGCATTATATTCTTTTCATAAAATTCTTTCTGATTATTAGGCATTTCATAGAATGTCGATAGGGAGTGTCGCATACAAAAAATGGGGGGGCAGTCGGAAAACTTAGGCCAACCTTGGTAGAATCCCCGAAGGGGATGACTTGTCCACTCATCTTGTAATATGAATTCAATATTGAAATTTTTAAAAAGTGTCATGAACAACATGGCAAAATCATCGCGCTGGGCTTCTAACTCATATTGTCCTAAAAAGATGTTGGCATATAATGCCGGAATGTCGTTTTGCATACAGAATACGGCGTTCATATTTGACCATACTGTCACATAAATAATTTGATAGTCCTTTGACTTCAAATAATTCAAAAGCGAATTGAAATGTTCTATATTCCTGTAGTGATTAAAAAAGACAAGAACACTTTTTTTATGTGAATCATAACCTGTTATAGTATTGTTATTTATGGATTGCATAATTGAAGCACGATTCTGTAAAGAATTGTAGAAATTATTTTCTAGTATTGTTTCTATCTGATGTTTTCCATGTTTTGCATAAAAATTAGAAAAAATATCAAGTAGAACTTCGCATGCGATGGCATTTTTTTGTCAGAAAAAAAGCGCAAAATACCTTTCAGCCCTGTAAAATACTTGTACATCTATTATTCTCCATAATGAAATTCTAACTTAACTTGTCAAAGTTTAATTCAAAAAAAATTTTTGTTGTATATTCCGCATAAATCTCCATATCAAAGGATATCTTTTCAAAAAAATCAGCTTTTTCTTTATATATCCCGTCTTATCAGTATAAATATTGGGATTATTAAAGCGAATAGATGCCCAGCGATGCATGTCATGAATTACATTAATGTCTTTTTCGTTTACTAAATTGAGTTCATCAGGATTTTTGCTGATACATGTAAAAGATTTTACCGGCTGACTATTCCTTGCGGATAAAAACAGAAAGTGGGCAAACATGGTGTCCAGATCTATGGGAGTGGATACGACGTCCGGAGAGAGGATAGTGCCTGAAAAAAGAAAATTACCTAGTGATTTTATGTCTGACACATTGTAACTATACCAAGGAATATGATTATTTCCTCTTTCCGGCAGCGCAATAAGAATCTGGGAATAGACACAATCATACTTGTCTACGTTCATAACATATGCTAGTTTGGAAAAATGATCACGCAATATAAGTTCATTAGGAAGTACAATGGCGAAGAAATCATTTTTATGGACCATAGAAAGAAAATTCGCAATTGCGGAGCCGAATTTTCCATTTTCTTTAAGAGGAAGATACCTGGTATTATCTTTCTGTAGTACATTATGAAATGTATCTTTTTGGTTTTCCGCGCAACAAATAAAATTTTCTATGTTTCCAGCACTATTTCCTCGCAGATTATATGGGATATTATCAGCCCCATCTCCGCACAAATAACAAACTTTTATGCATCTTGTGGTATCCATCGCATACATTCCTCGCAACCTGTTCTTTCTTTCTTCCAATCGGGCGTATATGCGTTGTAACGACTGCTTAAGTTCGAATTTCTGTAGGAACAGATTTTGCGCTTCTTTCGCCAGCGCATATGCCTTTTCAGGATTTTCATTTATGTCGCTCAGATATCGCTCGATCTGCCGACATTGCTCGGATAGCGGCTCGTTTGTATCAATATAATGGAAAAGATCACCAAAATGTCTGCGAGCGAATTGGTTCTGGTCGCAAATGATGTTCGCGCCAGCTGCCAGCGACTCAAATAGTCGATTAGACATAAGTTCAGAGTCGATGTGTGCCTTTGAACTGAGCACAAGCGCTATGCCTGACTCATGAATTTTATTAACCATCGAAACGCCATCAAAAGGCACTTCGCCCCGATAGCCGCTAAATCCTTCCCATACCTTCACTCCTTGCAGAATTGCCGGGCCGTAAATGTCGACAAGGCCCTTGGCGTCAAAATATTGTAACAAATCCGTATGCCGGCCTTTTTTCTTCCCCAAGCGATCCCAGTTTATACCGCAATAAAATAGCTTTTTGCGTGCTCCTTTTTTCGGCTCGAAAATAGGGGCTGCCAACGAATGGTACAGCGTAAATTCAGGTATGAGATGGTAGGGATCATCATGTATCAATCTTCTCAGATGCCTGTCTGCACCAGTTGAAGAGCATGAAAGGTAGTCGTCATGCGTCAGAAGCGCATCAGAGTACTTCCTGTAACCCCACTCATGATAGAATTGAATTGGGTTCCAAAGCGCTACGAATGAAAAGAGATTATTTATTTTAGAAGAATCAAAATGAAGATGAATGACAAAATCGAAATTATCTTCGTCCGCAATAATGCTCTTGTCACATATAAGACGATAATTTCGATCGACTGGAACGCATTCCAAATTCAATTCTCGTGCGGCAGAAACAAGACGAGATATGTTTTCATCCTCGGCACTGACCGTATTTTCCCATAATTTTATAACTGCAAATCTGTTGTGCATTGCTCAATCCAGTTTCATAATTTCCAAACACGATAGAAATAGTATTATTTCAAATTTTCGGAGCGCATATTCCTCTCAAAGTAATCAAGGCAGTTCTTTATGCCTGTCTCAAACGACGTTTGCGCTGTGAATCCGTATTTTTTCTGCTTTTCCGTATCGCCACCTCTGGCGAAGACGCCTTCCGGTTTGGTGGACGTTCCGTGGACTGTTGGCGCAAACCCACACAGCTTACACGCTACGCGGGCAAACTCCTTGAAGCTCGTCAACCGGCCGGTTGAGAGATTTAACGCGCCCGCGTCATCCACCATATCCATCGTCGCAATAATGCCTTTGACACAGTCGTCGATATGAATGAAATCACGCATCTGATCGCCAGAGCCCCACACTTCGAATTCATCGGGATTCTTTGCGGTCAGCGCGCGCATGCAGATGCTTGGGAATGGATAGGCCTTGTCCTGATCCTCGCCGTATCCTGAAAAAGGCCGGTAAATAACGGAGTTGATGCCATGCGCTCGAAAAGCGAGCTTTGCCAGATATTCATGTGTGAGTTTTGCCCAACCATAACTCAGGTCTGGCATGCCGATATCATCGATAAACGATATCATATCTTCCGTGAGCAAACGGTATCCATCTTTATATTGATATTTTATAGGATATGCGGCGCTTGAGCTGAAGCATATAACTTTTTTCGGTTTCGCCACCTTTGCCCAGTTCCAGAATGCTGCATCAATGGATAAGTCCTCGGCAACAACTATCGGATTGTATTCTATCATCATCCGTCCGCCCACCATGGCGGCAAGATGAAATGCATACGTATATTCTCTATTTTTGTTTTCGTGAAAAAAATTACGACAATCAATGTTAAAAAAATTAAAATTTTCATAATCCAACGGATTATACAGTGGCCAACCATCATTTGGATTTATGCCACCAGTAAGTGGTACTATGTTATCAACGCAATCAATTTCATATTTATTATCGAGAAGATGTTTGCATAGATGCCTGCCCACAAAACCTGCACCGCCAGTCACGAGAACGCGTTCCATATTCCTTCCTTAATTTTTCTTTAATTATATCTATTTTCTACCATAATTATCTTCAACTCTTATAATATCGTCTTCTCCGAGATATGATCCAGATTGGACTTCAATGAGGACAAGGGGAATCAATCCCGGATTTTTTAAACGGTGATGGCAACCAACAGGAATGTATGTTGACTGGTTTTCAGTATATATACCTACATCATTTCCGTTACTAATTTCTGCCGTACCGCTGACCACAACCCAATGTTCAGCCCTGTGATGATGCATCTGAAGCGACAGCTCCGCTCCAGGATTGACCGTGATGCGCTTGACCTGAAAACGTATGCCCAGCGCCAGCGTCTCATAGCTGCCCCAAGGTCGATAAACTAATGGATGGTGCTCGCACTCCGGACGTTTTTTCTCTTTTAGGCGCTCTACGATTTTTTTTACTTCTTGCACCCGATTGCGGGGGGCGACGAAAACAGCGTCCTTGGTAGCCACCACGGCCATATCCTTAACGCCGACTGCAGCCACAAGGCGTTCGCCCGAGTTAAGATAGTTGTTGGTCGCATCTTCAATGAAAACGTCGCCCACACAGACATTGCCGTTTTCGTCATGCGGCCCAGCCTGATAGAAGGCTTCCCAAGAACCAAGATCGCTCCAATGCAGTTGCAGCGGCACAAGCGCGGCTCTGTCAGTATGCTCCATGATGGCATAGTCGATAGAATTTGCGGGCGAGGCGAGAAAGGCATCGCTCGCCGGACGGCAGAACGCGCCGTCCGGCTGGCGTGTCATCCACGCTTTGCGGCATGCTGCAAAAATGTCCGGTGCATACCGCTCCAGCTCTCGCAAATAGGTGGAGGCGCGAAGTAGAAACATGCCGCTGTTCCAGACGAAACTCCCTTGAGCCAGCATCGCCTGAGCCGTGGCGCTATCCGGCTTCTCCACAAACCGGGCGACGCGGTATGCGCCTTCGCCCAGCGATGTGCCTTGTTCCATGTAGCCGAAGCCCGTTTCGGCTGCGGTAGGGATGATACCGAAGGTTGCGATATACCCTTTTTCCGCTACCGCAGTGGCCTGCTGAACGCCTTCACAAAAAATTTGTTCGTCTTCTATGGTCTGATCCGAGGGTAGGATCAGCATCAGCGGGTCATCGCCGCTGAGGGCGAACGCCGCCAGCGCAATGGCCGGGGCGGTATTGCGTGGCTCGGTTTCCAATACTATGCTGGCACTGAGTCCGCGCTCGGCAAGAGCGGCAGAAACGTAGAAGCGGTACGCTTCGTTGCAGACAATTAATGGAGCTGCATTATCCGTCGCTTTTGTAGCTCGCGTTAGGGCATCTCCGAACAGTGTGCGACCATCGCCCAGATTCATGAACTGCTTTGGATAAAGATCGCGCGATAGCGGCCAGAGCCGCGTTCCACTGCCGCCGCACAGAATGACAGGAACAATCCGGTTCATCGTCATATCTCGGTTTTCCTCCTGCAAATGCTCCGCTCTCTTTGCGTCATTCCACAGATTGACGCTATTGCGCATGTGTATGTTCCATATATGCAACATACTCGGGCAAAACTCTTGCGGCGTCGCCCTTGAGACGGCAGATCCCCCCCTCCAGCCACAACACCGTATCGCACACCTCGAGCGTACTCAGCCGGTGCGCGGCAATGACGCTGGTGCGTTTGCCCTTGTTGCGCGCCACTGCCTCCTGCACCACGGATTCGCTGGCCTGGTCCAGGGCGCTGGTGGCCTCGTCGAAAATAAGCAGGGCGGGGTTCACATAGAGTGCCCGAGCTATGGAGACGCGCTGCATTTGCCCGCCGGAAAGGCCGGAGCCGCCCGCAGTGATGGGGCGGTCAATATCCATGCAGTCCGGCCCCAGAAAGTCGATGGCCGCTTCACGGCAGGCCCGGCGGACACGCTCATTGTCCGGCGGTTTTCCCCAGTCGCTGAACGCCACGTTTCGGGCCACGGTCCCCGCCAGCAAATAGGGGCTCTGCGGCACATAGCCCACCTGTTTGCGGTAAGCAGCCAGTTCCTTGGAGGACATGGCTTTGCCGTCCACCAGCAGGCGTCCGGCAGTGGGCTCTAAAAGCCCGCTCAAAATATTGATGAACGTGCTTTTGCCCGCGCCGGAGCGGCCCACCAGTCCCAGCGTCGTTCCCAAAGGGATGCGGCAATTGATGTCCGTGAGTGCATCACGCTCCGCGCCGGGATAGCGGTAGGAGACATGCTCAAAGACGATTTCTTTGCGGATGCGGAAATCGGGCGCGGGCACGGGAACGGTCTCCGGCGTGGCGGCGCGGAGCTGTTCAAAATAGTCCAGACAGGGCAGAGCCGTGGATTGCAGGCCTCGGATGTTCACCGTCGCGCCCACCACCCGGTTGAGCGAGGGCAACACGCGCCAAGCCGTCAGCGTCAGCAGGGCCACGGTGGCGGTGATGACCGGCAGGGTCGCGTCCTGGATGTGGATCAGCAGAAAAATCGCCAGCCAGATCAGCAGAAAGCCGGAACTTTCCAGCACCCAGGTGGGCACGGCGGGGCTGAGCCCGAGAAAGGAACGCGGCTTCATGCCCGCGCGGACGTTTTGCTCAATGGCCGCCAGAAAGGCCGGTTGCTGCTGATAAATGATCAGCTCGCGCACGCCGCCGATGGCGGTCATGCTGGCGGCGTTTTCCTCCCGTTGGGCCTCGGCCGCTGCGGAGGCAGCGTGGTCAATGCGCCTGCGCAGCAGGCTGTAAATGCCCCAGGATACGGTCAGCATGAAGGCCACGGCGCAGAGCGTGACGCCCGGCGCATAGACAGTCAGGCCCGCGAAAAGTAGGGCCACAGTAATAAGATTACTGTAGGCGGTGAGAAGCTGCAAAAGCATCTGCCCGAGATTGAAGCGCCACTGCATGCAGGTCAGGGCCTGGCTGCTCTGCGCGGAAAGATGCCAGCTGTAGGGCATATACAGAAAGCGCTCCATAATATTTGTGCCCACATGGGCCGCCACGGCTTCCCCCAGCATGGCCGCACGCCAGGCCACCAGGGCGGAGAAGACATTTTTGCCCACAATCAGGCCGATGGGCAGCAGACAGGCCCATAAAATCAGGCGGCGATAATCCGCGAAAACGGACTCAGCCGTCGGTACGAGCTGGAGAAAGGCCTGGGCATACGGCGAGGCCGCGAACTGCGCCGGTGCGTTCAGGATGGTAAAAAATCCAGTCAGGGCCATGATGCTGGCAAGCTCCGTCATACCCAGAAGAGTCATAATGACGAACAGTCCCCAGATGCGGCGTTGCAGCGCGGGAGGCAATACGGCGTAAATACGCTTCAGATTGGCGAACAGCAGATGGAGTTTAAGCATCGGCTCGCTGGTTCGGCAAACGCCGCCGCAGTTCCTGCAGAATTCCGGCGGCCTCCCGCACGTCCGCCTCGGCCCAGGTGGCTTTGAGCCCTTTGTACGAGCCGGAAGTCATATTGACCGGCACAAGCCTGTAGGAAACGGGATGGGCCAGCGCGCCGGTCATGAAATCCATGTTGCCCGACCAGCCGGTGGCCACAACATGCAGGCCATACAGCATGGCCTCGCGAATAGTCAGCCCGTAACCTTCGGAGCGGTGCAGGGAAAGATAGACGTCGTGCCGCAGATAGAGTGCTTCCAGAGCGGCGGACGACAATGTTTCCGCCAGGATGCGAACGCCGGGCACGCGGGCGCAGGCAGCCTGAAAAGCCGCGAATGCTTTGTCGTCCGCCTGGTAGTTGCTGACTTTGAAGGTCAGCTCCGCCTCGCCCGGCGCGAAAGCCAGCTCAAAAGCCTTCAATGCCGCCAGAGGATTTTTGCGCTCATAGGAAGAAGCCGCGTCGAACACGAACAGGCAGCGCAGTACGCCGTCCTCGGCATAGGCGGTCTTGCGGCCTGCCGGTTGCGGCACAGCGTGGGGAACGACGCTGATTTTTTTGTCCGTATGGCCTTGCAGCGCCCGCTGCACGAAACTGCTGGGCACTTCCACCTCGTCCACATATTGCAGGGCCTGCCGCCAGATATCGGGTATGGTTTCCAGTTCCCAGGCCCAGTAGCCGATCAGGCGTTTGCCGCGCAGGAAGTCTTTGCCCAGCTTGCAGAGCGCCAACTGGAACTGCGGCGGATTTGCGTGAATGACCACCGTGCCGCGTCCGCGCGTGTTCAGGATCTGTTCCGGGTCCAGAGGCTCTTCGGCGGGGGAGAAGTCCCGTTGCTGGAGCATGGTGGCGGTGATGTCCACCAGCAGCACATCCGCACCCATCCGCTGTTGGTGTTGCGCATACAGGCGGGCGGAGTGCGCCAGACCGCTGCTGCTGCGGAAGGCCCCGCAGACGAAGAGGGGAGCGGCGTCGGCCACAGTCACGCGCTTTTGCGCGCGCAACAGGCACAAGCCGCCGAGCAGCAGGCAGCGCAGGCTTTGGGGCGAGGTTTTCCAGCAGCGTTTGAGAAAATTTTTACCTGTCATTCCCCATCTCCACAACATTTGACACTCTGAAACGCCATTAACAGGCGCACTGTCGATTAGTGGATGGGGATGAAATAAATATTTACAGGCTATTGATATGAATTTATAAGGATTTTTTTAAATATATTATGAAGTGAATTTTCTTCATGAGTGAAGATATTGCAAATTTTTGTGTCTGAATGTATTGATTTCTAAAGATTCATCGACAGTGCGCCTGTCGATGTGCGCTCATGCCATGGCCGCAACCAAGCGGGCAAAGCCGCTTCCGTTCGCGCTGACAAGGCCGATACGCTGAAGGGGGAATGCGCAAGCGCATTCCCCCTAATATCAACATCTTTGTAGGGATATGAAAAATCAGACCTGCCCGGCCTGGGCCCGTTCCCGGTCCTTGATCAGGGCCAGGGCCCGCTTGGCGAGCTGGGTCACTTCCGGCTTGGAAATCTGGTCGTCCGCGCCCACGCTTTCGCCCTTGTGGCGCAGCTTGTCCGTGATCAGGGAGGAGAAGAGCACCACCGGCAGTTGTTTGAGCATCGGGTCGGTCTTGATGCGGTGGGTCAGGTTGAGGCCGTCCATGACCGGCATTTCAATGTCGGAAACCATCACATGCACAAAGTCGGTGATGGGACGGTTGCCCTCTTCGGCGCGGCGCTTGAAGTCTTCCAGGCGTTCCCAGGCTTCGCGGCCGTTTTCCACGACTTCCACGGTGAAGCCCGCCTTTTCCAGCAGGTCGCGCTGCATTTCGCGCACCAGGGCCGAGTCGTCGGCCACCAGGGCCCGGTAGCCGGTATTGTCCCAGTCCGCGCCCAGGTCGTCCAGGCGCAGGCCCAGCTTGGGATTAAGGTTGGCCACCACTTTTTCCAGGTCCAGCAGGAAGACGATGCGTTCTTCCAGTTTGACCACGCCGATGACCGTATTGTTGGATACCGCGGCCACGTATTTGTTGGGCTGTTCCACCTTTTCCCAGCTGATGCGGTGGATGCGGTTGACCCCGGAAACCATGAAGGCCGTGGTGACGTTATTGAACTCCGTCACAATGGTCTTGGGCTGCTCGTCGGTCTGGGTATGGGTTTTGCCCAGCCACATGGCGAGATCCACCAGAGGGATGATCCGCGAGCGCAGGTTGAAGGCCCCGAGTACGCTGGGATGCTGCACTTCCGGCAGTTCCGTGACCTTGGGCATGCGGATGATTTCCAGCACCTTGGCCACGTTGACGCCGTAATAGCCCCGGTAAGATCCTTCACCGGCGGGCGCTTGCGGGTCCGCGTTCACGTCCCCCGCATCGACTGTGGGAAAGGTGGCCTCATCCAGGTAAAATTCCACCACTTCCAGCTCATTGGTGCCGGCTTCCAGCAGAATGTTTGTCTGAGCCATGCTGCCTCCGAAAAGACGCTCTACATATGGCGCGTCCGGGAAAAAGCCGCGACATGCGGACATGTTCTTCAGGCGCTGTCGGTCCGGCGGACGCCGTGCGCCCCGCCGTGGATGTGCGTTGCCTACAGTGACGTCAGCCAGTTTTCAGCGGCGTCAATAAGGCTTTTCGGCGTGGATGCGCCGGCCGTTAGGCCTGCGCGCGTTTTTTGCGCAAATCTTTTGGCGTCAAGTTCGTCGGCGCTTTCCACATGGAAGGTGTCGATGCCGCTCAGAGCCGCTACATCGGCCAGGCGGCGGGTATTGCCGCTCTGTCTGCCCCCCACGATTACCATGACATCCACCGAGGAAGCAATGCTGCGGGCCTCCTCCTGGCGCTCACGCGTGGCGTCGCAAATGGTGGAGAGCACTGTCAGGCCGGGAAAGCGCGCGCGCAGGCCCGCTTCCAGAGCGGTGAACGTTTCGCGGTCCTGGGTGGTCTGGGAGGCCAGCACATGGTTGTGGCCGGGGTCCAGACGCAGTTCGGCCAGCTCTTTCGGGCTGCCGAAGACATGGGCCGGGCCGTGCGCGTAAGACACCAGCCCGCGCACCTCCGGATGGTCGGCCTCGCCGAAGAGCAGGAGGGTGGCCCCGGCGCGCGTGGCCCGCGCGATGGCAAGCTGGGCCTTTTTGACCTTGGGGCAGGTGGCGTCCACAACCCGCGCGCCGCTGGCGCGCACGCGCTCCTCCTCCTGCCGGGGGATGCCGTGGGCGCGGATGATGACCCTGTCATCGGGCAGCAGTTCGGCGGCATCGCGCACGCAGGCCACGCCTTTGGCCTCATAGAAGGCCAGCACCTGCGGATTGTGGATGATGGGTCCCAGGGTGCAGATACGTCCGCGCGGGTCGTTGCTCTTGTCGATGCCGGTGGTGGCTTCGTCCAGGGCCGTGTCCAGTTTTTGCAGGGCCAGGCTCACGCCCATGCAGAACCCCGCGGTTTTGGCGCGGATGACATTCATATCCCGATCTCCTTGAGGGGCGGTTGGCGGAAAGGGAGGTCAGCGGGAGGCGGCGGCCAGAAAATTTTCCAGCGCGTCCGTGAGCTCCCGCCAATCAGTACAGCGGCAGAGCTCCCGGCGCAAGGTCCGCGTGCCGGGCAGGGCCCGCACGTAGCGCGGCACCACTGAGCGCATTTTCCACAGCGCGGCCTTTCCGGGGCAGAGTGAGCGCGCCAGGTCCATGTGCCGCAAAATCATGGCCCGCAGGGCGGCGGGCGTGGGCTCGGCAATGCGCTCCCCCCGGCAGAGCGCCAGATGGGCGGCGAAAATGCCCGGACCGTGCATGGCCCCGCGCGCGTACATCACACCCGTGGCCCCGGTCTGCTCCAGGCAGCGCAGGCCGTCGGCGGCGTTGAACAGGTCGCCGCTGGCCAGCAGCGGCAGGGACAGGCGCGGCTTCAGGCGGGCCAGGGCCTCCCAGTCCGCCGTGCCGCCGAAGCCCTGGCGAGCCGTGCGCGGATGCAGGGTCAGCCAGCCAGCGCCCAGGTCCTCCAGGCGCAGGGCCAGATCGGGCAGCACCGTGCGCGCGTCGTCCAGGCCCAGGCGCAGCTTGAAGCCCACCCGGCCCGGCCCCGCTTCTTCCAGCATGGCTCCGGCCACGGCCAGGCTGTTTTCCAGGTCGCCCAGCATGGCGGCGCCCGCGCCCTGGCGCAAGACCTTGGGTACGGAGCAGCCCATGTTCAGGTCAAACCAGCCGTAGCCCGCCTCGCGCAGCAGGCCCACCGCCCGGCGCAGAAAGTCCGCTTCCGCGCCGAACAGCTGGACCACCAGGGGCTGGTCCTCGGGCAGGCTGACCAGCAGGTCGTTAGTGCCGGGGCTCTGGTAAACCAGCCCCTTGGCGCTGACCATTTCAGTGACGCAGACAGCGGCCCCGTATTCCCGGCAGAGCAGGCGGAAAGGCAAATCACTGTATCCGGCCAACGGGGCCAGCCAGGGTTTGTCCCGGCCGAAGGGCAGATGGTCGGGATTGGCCGGACAACGGGGCAGCAAGGCGGTTTTGCTCATGTGTTTTTCGGTTTTTCCGGGCCGGGAAGGACGACTGTGCCTTTCTGTCCGCCTGCCGATGCCGTCGCGGCCGCCTCTCTGGCCAGGGCGGCACGCGCGACCGGGTCCCCCGGAACGGGCGGCACGGGCGGAGCGGGCGGCGGGCCTTCCGGCGCGGGGAAAACGCATTGGTTGTCCCGGCAGGAAACCCGGTTGAGCAGGTTAGTGGCCAGACGCAGGCCTTCATTGATGGTCTCGGCCACAAAGCCGGAACTCAGGTAATCCAGAATGCCGGTGCGCCTGAGAATATCGCGGACGTTGCGGCTGCCCACCACCAGAATCACGGGCATGGAGCGGGCGTAGCAGCGCTCCACGAACTGGGCCAGAGCATGCGCGCCCGAGGCGTCCAGCCAGAACACGCGGGTCAGGCTCAGGACCACCAGGCGGGCGGGCTCGCGGTCTTCCTCGTAAAGCTGGCGTTCCAGTTCGTGGATGGCCCCGAAAAAGAGAGTACCCTCAATGACGTAGACCGCGATGCCGGGCGGCAGGTCCGGTGTCGCGTCGCGCAGCAGGGGGGCTTCGGGCCGCAGCCGGAGCACGCGCGGGTGCGCGGTCTTGTAGATGAAGAGCACCAGCGAAAGCAGCACGCCCACGAAAATGGCCCGCTCCAGGTCCAGGATCAGGGTGGCGGCAAAGGTCAGCAGCAGCACGGCGCGGTCGATGCGCGTGGCCACCAGGCAGAGGCGGATGGATTCACGGTCTATCATCTGAAAGGAGATCAGCAACAGCACGCCGCCCAGGGCGGGCATGGGCAGCCAGCTCATCAGCGGGGCCAGCACAAAGAGCATGGGCAGGGCCAGCAGGCCGGAATACACGGTGCCCATGCGGGTGTTGCCGCCGGAGGTGACCACCAGGGCGCTGCGGGTGAAGGAGCCGCAGCCCGGTATGCCCGAGGTCAGGCCCGCCGCGATATTGCCCAGGCCCTGGCCGATGAGTTCCTGGCTGCCGTCGAAGCTGTCGCCCTTGATGGCGGCCATTTGCTTGCCGATGGCCAGAGATTCCACCGTGCCCAGCAGGGCGATGGCCAAGGCGGGCATGAACAGATCGCCCAGAGCCGTGATGTCGAAAGCCGGGGGCAGGGAAAAGGGCGGGATCACGTTGGGGATGGGCCCCACCAGGGTTACGCCGTGTTCCTTGATCTGGAAGATCGCGCCCACGGCCCCCACCAGAGCCAGGGCGATCAGGGTGGACGGGAAGCGTCGGGAAATGCGGCGCAAGGCCACGATCAGGACTATGGTCAGCACGGCCAGGCCCAGGCTCCAGTAGTTGATCTGGTCCAGATTCCGGAAAGCCATGCCGATCTGGGGGAAGAACCCGGCGGGCTTGGGCCCGGTCAGGCCCAGCACGGTTTTGAGCTGCCCCGCGGCGATGAGCAGGGCCGCGCCCGTGGCAAAAGCCACCATGACCGAGTGGGAGATGAAGTTGGCCAGATCGCCCAGACGGGCCAGCCCCATGCCCACCTGGATCAGACCGCAGAGCAGGGCCAGGCCGAAGACATAGGTCATGCGCGCTTCTTCGGGCAGGCTGGAAAGCAGCGTGCCGCCTATGCTCACCGTCGCCATGGTGGAAAAGAGCACCATGGAAATGGCGTTGGTGGGTCCGGCGGCCAGATAGCGGGCCGAGCCCCAGAGCGCGGCCACGATCACCGGCAGCATGCAGGCGTAAATACCGTATTGCGGGTGTACCCCGGCAATAAGGGCGTAGGCCATGGCCTGGGGAATAGCCATGGGCGTCACGGTCAACGCGGCCATGAAATCCGCCCGGAAATCGCGTGTCGTGTAGGTCTTCAGGGTATCCAGAAAGGGAAAGAATCTGGCGGCGCGCATATTCACCTCGGGGTGGGGGAAGGCCCGGAGGCCGTTTCCTGGGGCTGAGCGGCGGACGGCAGCTCGCAGTCATCGCCTCGGCAGGTGATCCGTTGCAGCAGATTAGAGGCCAGTTGCAGGCCCTGATCCATGGTATCGGCCACGAAACCGGCGCTCAGATGCTCCAGGATGCCGGTACGCCGGAGAATATCGCGGACGTTGCGGCTGCCCACCACCAGAATCACGGGCAGGGAGCGGGCGTAGCAGCGTTCCACGAATTGTTCCAGGGCGTGCGCGCCCGAGGCGTCCAGCCAGAACACGCGGGTCAGGCTCAAGACCACCAGGCGGGCGGGCTCGCGGTCTTCCTCCTCAAGCTGGCGTTCCAGTTCGTGAATGGCCCCGAAGAAAAGCGTGCCTTCAATGACATAGACGGCAACGCCCGGCGGCATGTCCGGCGGCGCGTTGCGCAACAGGGGGTCGTCGGGCCTGAGCCTGATCACGCGCGGGTGCGAGGTTTTGTAAATGTAGAGCAGCAGCGAGACCAGCACACCCACGAAAATGGCCTGTTCCAGATCCAGGAGCAGAGTGGCGGCAAAGGTCAGCAGCAGCACGGCGCGGTCCACGCGCGTGGCCACCAGACAGAGACGGATGGCGCGCGGGTCAAGCGTCTGCACCGAGATGAGCAGTAGGACCCCGGCCAGGGCGGGCATGGGCAGGCGGCTGATCATGGGGGCCAGCACAAAAAGCATGGGCAGGGCCAGCAGGCCGGAAAACACGGAAGCCATGCGGGTGCGCGCGCCCAGCGCAACCATGGGCGCGCTGCGGGTAAAGGAGCCGCAGCCCGGGATGCCCGAGGTCAGCCCGGCCGCGATGTTGGCGAGGCCTTGGCCGATAAGCTCCTGGCTGCCGTCGAATTTGTCCCCCCTGATGCCCGCCATCTGCTTGCCGATGGCCAGGGATTGCACGGCCCCCAGCAGGGCGATGGCCAGGGCGGGCATGAACAGGTCCCTGAACAGGCTGAGGCTGAAGGCGGCCGGCAGAGAAAGGGGCGGAATGATGCTGGGAATGGCGCCCGCCAGGGCCACGCCCCTGCTCCGCACGTCCAGGACCATGCCCGCGAGGGTCGCCAGAGCCAGGGAGGCCAGGATGGAGGGAAAATGCCGCGAGAGCGCGCGGTTGAGAATCAGGATCAGGGCAATGGTCAGCGCGGTCAGTCCCAGGCTCCATGGATTTACTTCCCTGATATGCTCAATGACCAGCCAGAGTTGGGGAAAAAAGCCGGAGGGCTGTGCGCCGGGCAGGCCCAGGGCGGTTTTGAGCTGGCTTCCGGCGATCAGGAAGGCCAGGCCCGAGCCGAAGGCCACCATGACCGAATGAGAAATGTAGTTGGCCAGATCGCCGATGCGGGCGAGGCCCATGCCCAATTGGATCAGGCCGCAGAGCAGGGCCAGGGCGAAAATATAGGGCATGCGCGCCGCTTCGGGAAGGCTGGCCAGGGTGGCGCCGCCCACGCTGACCGTGGCCATGGTCGAGAACAGGACCACGGAAATGGCGTTGGTGGGCCCGGCCGCCATGAAGCGTGAGCAACCCCAGAGCGCGGCCATAATTACCGGCAGCATGCAGGCGTAAATGCCGTACTGCGGGTGCACCCCGGCCATCAGGGCATAGGCCATGGCCTGGGGGATGGCCATGGGCGTCACGGTGGCGGCCGCCATGATGTCGGCCCGCAGATCCCCTCGCGTGTAGCTTTGCAGCGTGGGCAGAAAGGGGAAAAAACTACGGGCGCGTATGTGCATCTTAATCCTCGTGGCGGACGTCGTCTTCCAGTTTAAGCACGTCATGGCCCAGGGCGTAGTGCATCAGGCGGGGCCGTTCCACGGACTTTTTCAGGGAATTGATGATTCTGGTCATGCGTCGTGTGCCTTCCAGCACGCCGCCCAGATGCCCGGCCAGCTCCGTGAGGTCCGCGCGGGCCAGGATGCTTTCCAGCTCCAGGGCCAGGCGGCGGCCGCGCGAATCCGAGGGAAATTCGGCCATCAGCTCGCGCGAGATGCGCAGGGCGCGGGTCAGGTTGGCGTCGATGTCCTCCACCAGCTCGCCGCAGTATTCGGCCTGGTTGCGCATGACGTTGAGGGCGTTGTTGCCGTAATGGGCCATGGCCCCGGCGGCCTTTTCCAAGGTGTCGCGGGCCACGGCCACGCGGCGACCCACGGTCAGGGAGACGATGCGCGCGCACTTGGCGAGAAAGCGTTCGTCATAGGCCTCGAAGCCGTATTCACGCTTGGTGTAGAGCTGCACCAGGCCGAAGGCCGGGCGGTTGTTGCGTTCGCGCAGCACAAAGGCCAGGCGCGAGCGGTAGCCTTCCTTGTAGACCACACAGTCGAAAGAGCCGCCGCCGCGCTCCAGTCCCTGAAGGTTGTTGGAAACCACGTAGCGGACATGCCCTTCCATGATGGCGCTCATGACCGGGTGCCTGCGCAGGTTCTCATCCAGGTACGGGGCCACGATGGGGATGCTCTTGCCGTTGACGTGGTTCGCCGCGCGGGTCACCCATTCGCCCCTGGAATTCCTGAGGCGGCAGACGTACATTTCGGCATGCAGGGCGTGAACCAGAATTTCCGCGCTCTGGCGCAACACTTCGTCGGGCGGGGCCATGTGGTCGGCAATGCCCAGCAGATCGTTGGAAACCCGCAACAGGGTTTCGGTGTCGCTCTGCATGGAAGCCACGGAGGAGAGCAGATGCAGCAGGCAGCGCCAGCTCTTGAGCGGCACGCCGCGCACTTCCGGGCGATAGCCGGAGTCGAGGGTACGCTTGGCCGCGGGCATGACTCCCAGGACGGCGCCGCGCATTTCAGGGGGGGCGTATTTTAAAAGACGCCCGATCTCCTCACGAATGGCTTGCGGTGAATGTTGCGACACGATCAGCCCGGCCTTTTGCCACCGGCATGGTTTGCCGCGCCGCGCCCCCGCGCCCGGCGCGGGGGCGGAACAGCGGACGCCCGTTCCAAAGGTCAACAGTCTAGTCCTGAAAACAGGTCAGGTCAACGGGATTCATTTTTTTGACCGAAAGGTTGTGAATTATTTTTCTTCATGGGCAACATGCTGGAAAAACAATCTTTTTTAAGCATGGCAAAAGAATTGCAAAAAGGAGACGCAGCTCCGCCGCAGCGGTTCCCGGACACTCATATCAAGAGCCGTTCAGGTAAGAAATTTTTCAATGCCCCAGCCAGGATATTCGTTATGTTGCGCCGCAAAACCCTCGTAATTCTTTCGCTGAGCCTCGGAAGCGCCCTGCTTCTGTTGGGCCTGCTGGCGGGCTTTGTGCCCCAGAGCGAGGGACCGGAGGTGCGCCGTCGGGCCAGCGCCCATGTGGTCAGCCTGCGGCCTGAGGATCTGCCCGAGCCCATTGTGTCGCGCGGCGACGGCACGCGTCTCTGGGCCGTGCGCCTGCCCGCCGTGTCTCCGGACGCGGTGCGCCGAATCGAAACGGACGATCCGGATCTCTCCGGACGCGCCGGGCAGGCCGACACGGACCAGATCATCAGCTTTGAGAAAAGCGGCGTCCGTCTGGACATGGGCGGCGACGACCTGCTCTTCGGCGAGGAGGCCACGCCTACGGACCTCGCTCCCTTGCTGGCTCTGGACGGCGTATCCATGCCGCTGCTGGTGACGGCCCAGCCCCGCCAGTACGGCGACGCCCTGGACGCGCGCGGCCGTCCCCTGCGCTGGCAGGCGGCGGAAACCCTGCTTTCCGGCTACACGCCCGTCAATCCGCGCCCGGCCGACAGCGGCCGGAAGGCGGCGGAGGAGATGCTGCCGGAAGACGCGTATTTCGACGGCGGCGGCCTGTTCGCCCGGGCCAGGCGCTACCAGCAACTGGTGGAGAATTTCGCTCGCCGCTATAACCTCAGCGCCGAGCTGGTCTACGCCATCATCCACAGTGAAAGCGATTTTTCGCCCACCCTGGTCAGCGACAAGTCGGCCATGGGCCTCATGCAGCTTCTGCCCAGCACGGCCAGCGACGAAGTGCACCGTTTTCTCTATGGCCGTCCCGGCGACGTGAGCTTTGACGAGCTGCGCGTGCCCGAAATCAATATCCGCTACGGCACGGCGTATCTGCATATCCTGCTGACCCGTTATTTCCAGGACGTGAGCGATCCCCTGTCGCGCGAGTACTGCGCCGTGGCCGCCTACAACATGGGGCCCAACCGTTTTCTGCGCCTTTACGGCAAGACCGGCGAGGAGGCCGTGGCGCGGATCAATGAGCTGAGCGCCGAGCAGTTGTATGAGGATCTGACCGCCCGCCTGCCGGTGCGTGAAACGCGCTTCTATGTGGCCAAGGTGCGGCGGATGAAGGGGCAGTACGCGGAGCTGCGCTGAGGGCCGCTCCGGCGGACGGAAAGCCCGCGCGGAAAAATCGCCGATTTTGCAAAATTCCCGCAAAGCCGGCCCCCGCTCACTTGCCGACTGTGTCGGCTGCGTTCGCGTGCCTAAGGAAGGAAGACGCACGCATGGAGTCAAATGCATATCCGGAGAGGAAGCATTCATTCGCTTGCCCTGTCCGCGCGGGTAAAAAACTGTTGAGCTGGGCGTGAAAAACACGTATCCAGAGGCAACAACGCTTTGAGAGGAGTGCCCATTACCATGCGAATCCGTCTTTTTATGCCGCTGGTTTTTGTGTTGAGTTTCATGCTGCTGGCCTGCCAGCAGACGGAAACCAAAGACGCCCAACCCAAACTGGCGGTCGTGGATATGGCGCGCATCATGCGCGACAGCGAGCCGGGCAAGGCCGGCGTGAAATTCCTGGAAGGCCTTCAGGCCGGGATGCAGGACAAACTTAATGCCATTCAGGCCCGCCTGGAAAAAGATCCCAAGGACGAGGCCGCCCAGAAAGAGCTGCAGGGCGTGTACATGACGGCGCAGCAGCGCATGCAGGCTGAACAGCAGAATGTGGTCAACCTGCTGTATGACACCATTCAGCGCGTGTTGAACACCTACCGCGAGCAGCAGGGCTACGACGTGATCATCAGCGCCGAAGTGGCCGCCGCCTTCAATCCCAAGGCGGATGTGACCACGGCCGTCATCGCGGAAGTGAACAAGCAGAAGATCGACTTCAAGCCGCTGCCCGAGCCCGCCGCGCCCGAGGCCGCCCAGGCTCCCGCGCAGCAGGACAAGGATCAGGCCGCGGAACAGGCGCAAGATCAGTCCAAAGACCAGTCCAAGGACAAGGCCGCAGCGCCCAAGAACGGCAAGAAATAGTTTTTTGACGCGCATCTGATATCAAAGCCCCTTTCCCATGCCGGGAAAGGGGCTTTTGCTGTTTTCATACGAATGGTCTTACGCGGTCCAGGGCAGAACCAGGGCCGCCACCACGAGATAGCGGGCCAGTTTGGCCAGGCCCACGATCAGGATGAAGGACGCAAAGGGCTCCCGCAGCAGTCCGGCAACCAGGGTCAGCGGATCGCCGATGACCGGTGCCCAACTCAGCAACAGGGACCAGCGGCCGTATGTGCGGTACCAGGTCCGGGCCTTGTTCAGTTTTTCTTTTTTGACCGGAAACCAACGCTTGTCCTGAAAGCGGACGCAACAGCGGCCCAGCAGCCAGTTGACGGCCGAGCCCAGGATGTTGCCCGCCGTGGCCGCTGCCACGAGCAGCCAGACGGGTTTGTGCCCGGCGGCCAGCAGGCCCGCCAGGGCCAGTTCTGACTGGGCGGGCAGCAGGGTGGCGGCCACAAAGGCGGCCAGAAACAGGCCCCAGAGAGCCATGAGGCTCACGGGCGCGCATCCTTGCCGTCATGTGGCCGCCGCACTATTTCCCTCAATACCACATTTTTTTCAGTTCGGCGTCGGTCACGCCCAGGCGGTGCATGCACATCTCGAAATACGAGCTCCAGAACGGATTGCTGGAATTGTGCGGGCCTTCGCTGTTCATGGCCGAGGCTTCCTCGCTGCATTGCTGCTTGGCCGCCAGCGCCTGTTGTTCCTCAAAGGTCAGGGGCGCGCTGTGGCGCGGGGCACAGGCCGTCAGTCCGGCCAGACAAAGGGCCAGAAGCAGGGCGGAAAGAATGCGTTTTTTCATGAGCGACTCCATATGTAAAAAGCCGCGCCGGTTGCTCCGGCGCGGCTTGCTGAAGGACAATACGCGGACCGGCGGGGTCTAGTAAGCGTGGTCGTCCAGATCCTTGGCCGTCACCGGCTGCGAGAAGAGCCGGTAAGCCCAGAACTGGTACACAAGCACAATGGGCACCATAACCAGGGCGACGCCCAGCATGATCTTCAGGGTCAGCGGGCTGGAAGAGCCGTTGAAGGCCGTCACCGTGGCGGCGGGGTCCAGCGAGGAGATGATCATGCCCGGGAACATGCCCATGACGCCGAAGAAGGTAACGCCGAGGATGAACAGGGCGCTGCAGCCCCAGGCCAGCCAGAGCTTGCCGTGCTTGAGCATGCAGCGCGCGCCCAGCAGGCCCGCCAGTGCCAGCAGGGGCAGGATGAAGAGCGCGGGCATGGCCAGGTAGTTGTCGTACAGTTTGGTGTAAAAGGCGGTCAGAATCAGGAAGACCACCAGCAGAGCCAGCATGATGGGCCAGACGAAGGTGGCCGCGGCCAGAGCGCGGGTCTGCAGGTCGCCCTCGCTCTTGACGGCCAACCAGATGGCCCCGTGCAGCACAAACATGCAGACGAAGAACACGCCGCCGGCCAGGCCGTAGATATTCAGCAGGCCCAGCAGGCTGCCGTGGTAGACGCCTTGGGCGTCCACCGGAATGCCCATGAACAGGTTGGCGAAGGCCACGCCCAGCAGCAGGCTGGGTATCAGGTTCGCCAGAAAGTGCACGCCGTCCCAGAGGGAACGCCAGGCGGCGCTTTCCACCTTGTTGCGGAATTCAAAGGACACGGCGCGGAAGATCAGGGCGAAGAGCAGGATCAGCAGGGGCGCGTACAGCGCGCTGAACATCACCGCGTAGGCCTTGGGAAAAGCGGCGAAGGTCACGCCGCCGGCCGAGATCAGCCAGACTTCGTTGCCGTCCCAGAAGGGACCGGCCGCGTTGTACATGATCCGGCGTTCCTCTTCGGTTTTGCCGAGGAAGGGCAGCAGGGTGCCCAGCCCCAGGTCAAAACCGTCCAATACGAAGTACACTGCCCAGAGGAGAGTCCAGAGCACGAACCAGATGGTTTCCAACATGATTATGCCTCCTGGGCGTCGGGGCCCTTGATCGCGTATTTACGCAGCAGATAAATATCCAGGACGCCCAGCAGCGAGTAGACCACGATGAAGGCCCCCAGCGAAATGGCCACATTTTCCGCCGGTACCGGGGAAACGGCGTCGGTGGTGCGCATCAAGCCATGCACGATCCAGGGCTGGCGGCCGATTTCCGCCACGGCCCAGCCCAGCATGATGCTGATGTAGGGCAGAGGGATATTCCAGACCAGAGCCTTGAGCAGTCCCCGGCAGGGCATCTCCCGCTTGCGCTGCAAGGTGGCGGCCAGGGAAAGCAGCAGGAAAAGCATGCCCAGAGCCACCATCAGGCGGAAGGACCAGAATACCGGCGTAACCGGCGGCCGGTCCTCCTTGGGAAAGTCCTTGAGGCCTTTGACTTCCGCGTCTGTATGCTCGTAGGCGATCCAACTGAGCAGGCCGGGGATGCCCAGAGCCTGCACGCTGTTGCGTTCGTTGTCCGGGTCAGGCCAGACCAGCAGATAAAACGGCACGTCCCGGGCGGTTTCCCAGTGGGATTCCATGGCCGCCAGCTTTGCGGGCTGGTATTCGGCCACGGCCTTGCCCTGCTGGTCGCCGGAAAGGCAGAGGATGATCGTCAGAATCAACGTATAGGGCGCGATCATTTTGAAGGAGCCGCGGAAGAAATCCGTATCGCTCTTGCGCAGCAGATGCCAGGCCGAGACGCCCAGCACAAAGAAGCCGCCCAGCGCCCAGGACGCCAGAACGGTGTGGGCGAACATGCCCCAGGCGTAGCCGTTGAAGACCACGTCCCAGAAGTTGGAAAGCTCGGCCCGCCCGGCGGCCTCGTTGATCACATAGCCCACGGGATGCTGCATGAAGCCGTTGGCCAGGATGATCCAGAGCGCGGAAAGGTTGCCCGCGATGGCTACCAGCCAGATACAGGCGCAGTGGGCCTTTTTGCCCAGTTTGTTCCAGCCGAAATGCCAGACGGCCAGAAAGGTGGATTCCAGGAAGAAGGCCACCGTGGCTTCAATGGCCAGCAGCGAGCCGAAAATGTCGCCCACGTACTCGGAGTAGCGCGCCCAGTTGGTGCCGAACTGGAACTCCAGAGTGATGCCGGTCACCACGCCCAGAGTGAAGTTGATGAGAAAGAGTTTGCCCCAGAATTTGGCATGACGTTTCCAGATTTCATCGCCGGTGCGCACATAGCGTGTTTCCATCCAGGCGAGAATCACGGAAAGCCCCAAGGTGAGGGGAACGAAAATAAAATGGAAAAAAACGGCCACAGCGAATTGCAGCCGTGAAAGCATCACGACGTCCATAAGCCCTCCTTAAAGACTTCTTTTAGGCTGATAGCCCGATCCCGGTTAAAAGGCAAGGAGTTACCAATATCGGTTTACCGGCATCCTCTCCTTTGCACTCGAGAAAGTTTGTCCTCCCGCTTGACAGGAAAAAAGTCCTGGCGTACGTTTCGTATAGATTTACAGCGTAACATAATTCGGTATATAATTGAGAATTTGCCTCCAAATACAACAGTTTTGGATAAACTTTCGTATTTATTCTAAAAAACGGTACATAATACCGAAATATGTTATGATAAGGGCAACGCACCGGTCCGGCCTTCCGGACCGCAAACAACACAAGGGGGATCCCATGAGAGACGCGATTATTGTTGGTGGGGGCATTGCGGGTATGTCTGCCGCCTGGAGGTTGCGGCACAGCGATATCATCGCTCTGGAAGCCGGCAACCGCATCGGCGGGCGGTTGCGTTCCGAGCGGCGGGGCAAATACTGGCTGAACTGGGGCGGGCACGTCTTCGGCGGCGAGGGCTCCTATGCGGACAAATTGCTCAAGGAAGTCGGCGTGGACGCCTTGGACCTGCCCGGCTCCTTCTCGGCCCTGTCCTTTAAGGGGAAGACGCTCAACGGCGGCAATGTGAATCTCTATCCCTTCAAGCTGCCGCTTTCCTGGGGAACGCGCTGGGAGATCGTCAAGGCCGGTCTCAAGGTCATGAAGGCGGTCAAGGCTTACGGCAGGGTCAACAAGCCGCGCAAGGGCGAGGATTACCGCGTGCGCCAGCAGCGCATCTATGATTTCATGGCTGACAAAACCTTTGCGGAATTCACGGGCCCCCTGTCGCCGGATGCGGATGCGTTTTTCCGGCCCACAGTCTCGCGTTCCTCGGGCGATCCGGAGGAAATCTCCGCCGGAGCGGGCGTAGGTTATTTCCTGCTCGTCTGGGACAAGGGCGCGGGTCTGGCCCGCAATATCGTGGGCGGCGCCGCCACTCTGCCGCAGGCCATCGGCGACAAGCTCGGCGACAAACTTAAGATGGGCGCGGAAGTGCTGCAGGTCGTCCAGCACAATGACCACGTGGAAGTGACCTGGCGGCAGGACGGCAAGGAACATACCGAAAAGGCGCGCTACTGCGTCATGACCACGCCCGCCACCATCACCCATCGGGTAACCAAAGGCCTCGACCCTGTGGTCTACGACGCCCTCGGAAAAATCAAATACGGTCATTATGTTTCCGCGGCCTTCCTGACCAACGAGACGGGGCGTCATGCCTGGGATGACGTCTATGCCTACTGCACGCCGCAGCGTTCCTTCAACATCGCCTTCAACATGTCCAACCTGGTACGCTCCATGGAGGGCGGCGAACGTGCGCCCGGCTCCTCCTTCATGGTCTTCTCTCCCGCCACGCTGGCCCGCAACCTCATCAACCTGCCGGACGAGAAGATTCTGGAAATCTACCGTAAGGACCTGGAGGAAGTCTTCCCCGGCTTCGGCAATATCGTGGTGGAGCAGTCGGTGCAGAAATTCCATGATGGTCTGGCCTACTGCTTCCCCGGCCGCAACAAGGTGCAGCCCATGCTCATGCGGGCTCCCAACCGCATCTATCTCGCGGGCGACTATCTGGGCTCCTGGTATACGGAAACCGCCATCCAGACTGGTCTGCTGGCCGGTGAGGACATCAACAGCAAGCTCTATACCGACAAGCTGCTGCCCGACAACGGTTTCTCCTACTAAGGCATATCGTGATGCGCGGTCCGGCGGGGCTCCGTCTGCGGGGCTCCGCCACCGCCTGTCCGTGGCATGGAGAAAGGAACCCGATCCACAGATAGAGATAGCAAGGAACAAGATGATGAGACAGATCATTGCATCCAAGGGGGCGCCGGAAGCCGTCGGAAACTATTCGCAGGCGGTGCGCGCCGGAAATCTGCTCTTTCTTTCCGGGCAGATCTGCGTGAACCCCCATACCGGCATGATGGAGCGCGCAAGCGTGGCCGCGCAGACGGCGCGGATCATGGAGAACATCAAGGCCATTGTGGAAGAGGCCGGGGCCGGTATGGACGACGTGGTCCACTGCCGCGCCTTCCTCTCCGATATGCGCCATTTCGAGGAATTCGACGCGGTGTACCGCGGCTATTTCGGCAAACCCTATCCGGCGCGCATGACCGTGGCCAGCGCCGGGATTTATGACGGCCTGGATGTGGAAATGGATGCCGTGGTCCTGCTGCCCTGAAGACCCGGATCTCCCCGCCCCCCGCGCGGTTTCAGCCGCGTGGGGGCGGGCGGTTTAGAAATCTTCAACATCATGCCGAGGCTGTGAACACAGAAGCGACCGCAAATCCTTAACTTGTAAAAACGGGGTATGTGATGCCGCAGAATTTTCCGGAACGAAAACAGAAACATTGCTATGAGGAGGCCGCGTTCTGCCGGTTGCACAGAAAAGTCATCGGCGGCGGCATGTTGGGACAGTTCAGCGACGGTTATATTCTCGGCTCCATCGGCATTTCCATGAGTCTTGCCACCGGAGCCCTGAGTCTGGACGCTTGGTGGCTGGGATTGATCGGCGCGGCTTCCCTGGTCGGGCTCATGCTGGGCAGCCTGTTCATGGGGCCAGTTGCCGACCATATCGGGCGCAAACGCATCTTCTGCACGACCATGGCGGTATTCACGCTCGCCTCGGTGCTGCAGTTCTTCGTGACCGACGCCACGGAACTCTTTGTGCTGCGCCTGATTCTCGGTCTGGCGCTCGGCGCGGATTATGCCGTGGGCCTGACCATCGTCAGCGAATGGACTCCGGCGCGCCTGCGTCCGCGCGCCCTCAGCTTTCTGATGATCATGTGGGTGGGCGGCTATGTTTCCGCCTATGTTGTGGGATACTGCCTGCAATTCATCGGCGGGGACGCCTGGCGCTGGATTCTGCTCACCTGCGCCGTACCATCGGCGGCGGCCATGATTGTCAGAGCGGGCACGCCGGAATCGCCGTCATGGCTCATAGGCAAGGGTCGCGCGGATGAAGCGCAGGCCCTTGTCGATCGCTTCATCGGCCCGGGATACTGCCTGCCCCCGCAGGCCCTGGCCGCCCCGTCCGCCGGGTGGCGCGAGCTTTTCAGCACCCGCTGGCGCAAGAACACCATTGTGGGCGGCGTGTTTTTCGCCTGCCAGGTCATTCCCTACTTTTCCTTGAGCATATTCCTGCCCCAGGTCTTCAAACAGCTGGGCATGGAAGATCCCTACACCTCGGGCATCATCTTCAATCTCTTCCTTTTTCTGGGCGTGCTGCTGGGGACCTGGCTCATCGACAGGATATCGCGCCGCCTTTTCCTGACCGGGAGTTTTTACCTCTGCGCCGCAGCCCTGCTGACCATGACGGTCTGGCAGGGGATTCCTACCCTCTGGGCGCTGATCTGCATTTCCACCTTCAGTTTTATAATCTCGGCCGCCTCGGTGTTGGAATTCGTGTACCCGCCGGAACTGTTCTCCACGGAACTGCGGGGATCGGGCGTGGGCTTCTGCGTGGCCTGCAGCCGCATCGGCGGCGCGGGCGGCACGTTTTTGCTGCCCATCGTCATGGAGAACTTCGGCACGGTGGCGGCGCTTTCCGGTTGTGTGGCCGCGCTGCTGCTGGGCGGCGTGGTCTGCCAACTGTGGGCGCCCGAAACCGGCAAAAAGCGGGCGGGGCAAGCGGCCGCACGCGCATAGAGGAAACATATGGAACGTGTCGTCATTTTGCAGGCCCTGGTTCTGTTCCTGATTTTTGTCGTCTTCTGGGGGCTGTCCGGCAAGGCTTTCCTGTTCTACGGGAAAAAATGCATCGCTCAGGCGGAGCGGGGCGGAAGCGCGGAAAAAGGCGCGGGACGGCTGCGCATCTGGAGGTTTTTCCTTTCCTCCGCTCTGGCTGCCTTGGTAGCCCTTTGCGTGGCACTCATCGGCTATTTCAGGGGGTAGGCCAAGTTTGAATCCGGAACAGCGCCGGGAGCGCCCGTTGGACCGGGCTGATCCTTTCGCCCCGGCGGCAACGTGCCGCCGGGGCGAATTTTTCGGCAACCGTTCGGAAAAAATTTTTCGGGAACCGGAAGCGGCGGCCTTGCGCGCGAGCCGAGAAGATCGCCAACAGGGGCAACGACTCCGGGGCGGGCGTGCCCGCTTGAAGAATTCCGCAAAATATGGTTTCTGGGACCAAAAGTTCCGGCTCCGAGCGGGGCCGACATCAACGGGCGTCCGGCTACGGACGCCGGAGTGGGGAAACTATGCGGGAACGTCCCAAAAAATATTATACCATCGGATCCATCGCCAAGGCCTGTGATGTTCTTGAAATGCTGGCCACAAAACAATCCTGGGATCTGGCGGAGCTTTCCCGCGCGCTGAAGCTGCCCAAAACCACGGTGCACCGCATTCTGCTTACCTTTGAAGATGCGGGTTTCGTTCAGCAGGAACAGCGCGGCGGGCGGTACGGCCTCTCCCACAAGCTCTTCTCTCTGGGCAGCCAGGTTCTGGGCCATTCCAGTCTGCTGGATGTGGCGCGGCCTTTCTGCAAGGAACTGCTGGCCGCATTCGACGAAACGGTCAACGTCTGCCTGGTGTCCGGCATCGACATGGTCATTGTGGACAAGCAGGTCACGACGCAGACCTTGCGGCCGGACAATATCGTGGGAGCTTCCTTTCCCATTTTTTATTCCGCGTCGGGCAAGGCTTTTCTCGCATTCAGCGAAGAACCGTATATTGAGGAAACCCTGAGGAAAATCAGGACCGATACCTGGCCGCCCATTTCGGACCAAGCCTACGCGGCTTTTTTGCGGGAACTGGAGGATGTGCGCAAAACCGGCCTCGGCTATGACTATGAGGAACTCTTCCCCGGCGTGCGCTGTATCGCCGTACCGGTTTTTGACAGAAGCGAAAAGGCCGTGGCCGCTGTCAGCGTGACCGCGCCCACCACCCGCCTGACCCGGCAGACCACGGAAAAAATCGAGCGCGCCCTGCTCAAGACCGGCCGGGATATTTCGCTGCGCCTGGGCTCGAACCATCCTCTGTTCCGGAGCATGGCGGATTAGTCACGTTTTGCGGCTTTTCCGGACTTGAAAACCTGAAAGAAGGTATTATCTAACGGAATAATGCTTTTTTCAGGAGGTTCGTCATGGCCGAAGCCGGCAAAAAGACCCGTCAATTCCGCGCCGAAGTGCGCAAAGTTCTGCATATTCTCACCAACTCCCTGTATACCAACCGGGAAATTTTTCTGCGCGAGCTTATCTCCAACGCGTCGGACGCCCTGGACAAGCTGCGCTTCCGCATCAACCGGGGCGAAAGCCCGCGCGAACCGGATCTGCCCCTGGAAATCCGGATCAGCATCGACAAGGATGCCAAAACCCTGACCATTGCCGACACCGGCTTGGGCATGACAGCCGAGGAACTGGCCGACAACCTGGGCACCATCGCCAAATCCGGCTCCGAGGAATTTCTGGCCGGTCTGGCCGCCGAGTCCGGGACCCGCAAGGAAAAGAGCAACGGCAAGGGTGACGGCGAAGCCGAAGACGCGACGGCCGACGCGGCCAACATCATCGGCCGTTTCGGCGTGGGCTTTTACTCGGTCTTCATGGTGGCGGACAAGGTGGAAGTGACCTCGCGCCCGGCCTTTGAAAAGGACGCCCAGGCCCATGTCTGGATCAGCGACGGCCTGGGCTCGTACAGCGTCGCCCTCTCCGACGCCGAAGAGCCCAAGCGCGGCACCGTGGTCAAGGCCCACCTCAAGGACGACGCCGTGGAATTTCTGGAAAAATTCCGGGTGGAGTCCGCCATCCGCAAGCATTCGGCCTTTGTGCCCTTCCCGGTGTTTGTGGACGGCGAGCGCATCAACACCCAGCCCGCGCTTTGGCGCGAGCCGAAATCCAGCGTGACCAAGGAGCAGTACGACAATTTTTACAAGGCCCTGACCTATGACGCCAAGGACCCCCTGGACGTGCAGCACATTTCCGTGGACGCGCCGGTACAGTTCAACGCCCTGTTGTACATTCCGGACTCCAGCCAGGATTTCTTCGGCGCGGACCGCGACTTCTGGGGCCTGGACCTCTATGCCCGGCGCGTGCTCATCCAGCACCGCAACAAGGAGCTGATCCCCGAATACCTGGCTTTCCTCAAAGGCGTGGTGGATACCGAGGATCTGCCCCTGAACATTTCGCGCGAAACGTTGCAGGAAAACGTGCTGCTGCGCAAGATCAACCAGGTCATCGTCAAGCAGACCTTGGGCCATCTGGAAAAAATAGCCAGGGACGACGTGGAGAAATACAATCGTTTCTGGCGGCTGCACGGCAAGATCTTCAAGCTGGGCTACCACGACTTCCCCAACCGGGAGCGGGTCAGCGCCCTGCTGCGCTTCAATTCCTCGGCCCTGGCCGACGCCGAGGCCCTGACCAGCCTGGACGAGTACATGTCCCGCGCGCCCGAGGGCCAGAAGACCTTCTGGTACGTGGCCGCGCCCAACCGGGAGGCCGCGCGTCTCAACCCGCACATGGAGCTCTTCCGCAAGAAGGGCATTGAAGTGCTCTATCTCTTCGAGCCCGTGGACGAGTTCGTCATGGAAGGCCTGGGCAAGTATAAGGAATGGGACTTCAAATCCGCTGAAAGCGCGGCGGACGACGCCCTGACCTCCTTCGCGGACAAGGAAGCCCCGGAAAAAGAGACCGCCGCGCCCCTCTCCGAGGAGGACAACGTCTCCTTTGACAAACTGCTGGCCCGGATGAAGGAAATTCTGGGCGACAAGGTCAAGGACGTGCGCGTGTCGCACCGTCTGGCCGACAGCCCGGCCGTGCTGGTCTCGGCCGACGGCGGCATGAGCTCGTCCATGGAAAAACTGCTCAAGGTCATGCAGAAGGACGACTCCCTGCCGGTCAAGATTCTGGAGGTCAACCGGGATCATCCCCTGCTGCGCAACATGCTGCGCATGTTCAAGGCCGACGGCCGGGACAAGACTCTGTCGGAAATGACCCAGGGCCTCTTTGACACCAGCCTGCTGCTGGACGGCTACCTCAAGGACCCGCAAGCCCTGGCCGCGCGCACCAACGAGCTGCTGGCCGAAGCGGCGGCCTGGTATACGGAAGTCAGAAAGATCTAGAACGGAGTACCTTTGAAACGCTACACGTTTCAAAGGATTCATTCCGGCAAAAAAACGCGGTTTTCGCCGGAGCGGGCGAAGGATCAGGGGCTCTAGACGCTCAGGATCCTCCGCCCGCTTTTTATTGCGTCACGGCGCGGCGCCCCCCGCGACCCATTCCCGCGCTTCCCGCCCGGAAGGCACGCGCCCGGCGCACATGACCCTGCCGTCGATGACCACGGCGGGCGTGGACATGATGCCGAGCAGCATCATTTCCTTGAGGTCCGTGACTTTTTCCACTGTGGCCGTACCGCCCGTCTCCCGGACGGCGGTGGTGACGATGTTTTCCGCTTCCGCGCACCGGGCGCAGCCGGTGCCGACGACCTTGATGATCATGGCGCTCTCCTGACCTTAAAAAATGTTCACCTGAAGGGTATTGAACAGCCAGCCCGCAAGCGTGAAGATAGCCAGCAGCAGGCCCAGAAAGACGGCCAGCAGCTTCCAGCGCATGACCTGCTTGAGCATGAGCACTTCCGGCAGACTGACCGCCACGGTGCTCATGCAGAAGGCCAACGTTGTGCCCAGGGGCAGGCCCTTGAGCAGCAGGCTTTCCATTATCGGGATGATGCCCGTGACATTGGTGTACAGCGGAATGCCCACGGCCACGGCCAGGGGAACGGACCACCATTGGCCCGAACCCAAGTTTTCCGTAAACCATTCCCGCGGCACAAAACCGTGCAGCGCGGCGCCAAGGCCCACGCCGAGAACGACCCACAGTCGGACTCGATGGAAAATGCCGCTTGTTTCGGACCAGGCAAACGCATGGCGCTCCATGAGTCCCATTGCCGGTGGATTCCCCGCTTGCGGGTCCGCCGTCCGGGAGGGAGCGTTTTTCATGGCCTCCAGGAGGAATGGTTGCAGCCAGCGTTCCGCGTGGAGTGCGTCCATGATCATACCGCCGCCGATGCCCGCGCATATGCCCACAGCCACGTAGATGACCGTGAACTTCCAGCCGAGGAGCCCCCACAGCAGAAGCACGGCGATTTCGTTGATCAGCGGCGAAGTGATCAGAAAGGCCATGGTGATGCCCAGGGGGATGCGGGTTGTGGCGAAGCCCAGGAAAAGAGGAATGCTGGAGCAGGAACAGAACGGCGTAACAGCCCCGAACCCCGCCCCCAAGACATAGCCTATGCCCCGGCCCTTGCCCGCCAGGTAATCCCGGACCCGCTCGACGCGCAGGCCCGCCCGCAGCCAGCCGATGACGTACACCATCAGAACAAGCAGCAGGAGAATCTTTGCCGTGTCATACAAAAAGAATTCGGCGGCATCTCCCACGGGCGTGCCCCGGCTCAGGCCGAAAAGGTCACGGGCAAGCCATTGTGAAAGGGGCGCAATGACTGAATACGCCGCCCACCACAGCGCAAGGGCCGCAATGCTGATTCCGAAATACCACATTCTGTTCACTCGCGCCGGGACCGGAGAGCGGACAGCGGCGGCGGGTGCCCGGCACACGCACTGCGTCGGGAGAGCTGACGCCCGTTTTTTCCCCGCTGCCGGGACAGCGTTTTTGCCTATCATGTGATCCTCGTTAAGCTTTCCTTATTGGCAAAATTACCAATGAAATGTCCAAAAAAATTTGCCGTGGGAAGTTATTGCTTGCGCAACATATCCATTTGCGCCAGGACGCGTTTTTCCACCAGTTCGCCGGTGCATTTCAAAAAGGTTTCCAGGCAGCAGATCGCCAGGCGGTAATAGATGTTTGTGCCTCTTTTCTCGGAGGCCACCACGCCCGCTTCCCGGAGCACGGAAAGATGCTTGGAGACCGTGGACATATCGTCCCCCACCAGGGCTTGCAGGTCGCAGACGCATTTTTCGCCGTCCCGCAGGGCGTCCACCATGAGCAGGCGGCTCGGATGTCCGAGCGCCTTGAAGATTCTGGCTTGCTCCGCAATATATTTTTTATGCCTGTCCATAATTTTTGGCTTTTTAGCCAAATAGTCAGTTTTCTTTCTTCCGTCAAGACGAAAGCGTCAATCTGGCGCGTGGCCGGGCGGAAGGAGCGGCCCCGTCCGCGGGTTCCGGAAGGCAAGATGTTTCCGGCAGGCACTCCGGCCGCCTTAGAGCAGTTTTTTAAGGTAGTATGTTCTAATGATTGGCGGTGCTCGCCGGTCTGTGCGGCGCGAGGTGGAACGACAGTGGCCGGTATACGGAAATCAGGCACATGGACAGGATGACTGTCAGTTGCAACGCGCCTTCCCACATGCTTTCCGGCAAAATGCAGGCCCGCACGAAACGCAGCGGCCCGTCCAGGCCCAGAGGCACGAGCACGGCGATGAGGTCGTCGCCCCAGGGCCCCCAGAACATGGTACCCCAGAAGCCCGCGCAGAGGCTGATCAGCCATTTGTAGCCGATCCAGGCGAATTTGAAGAAGCCGATGGACGTGCAGGTGGAGTAGAACAGGCCGCTCAGCAGACAGCCCGCAAGCCCGGGCATGACAACCCAGGTGTCCACGAAATGCAGGCACCGGGCCACCTGCGCGGCAAAGGCCGCATTGTCGGTGGAGAGCCGCAAAAAGCTGAGCGCCTGCATGGAAAGCGCGCCGCCTGCCCAGGCCGTGGCCGCGAGCAGATGCAGGGCCTTGGTGCCTTTGATGATGATATTGTCGCGCGCGCTGAACCCTTTGCCCAGCCTGCCGTAATTTCTCACCATTTCGTTCAGCATGCCGATCCCTCACAGCTGCGAAGCCCAAAGCCGGTTTTGCCTTGGCTCTGGATATGTCTGTTGCACGGTCGCTCCTGCCGCCTGGTTGGAAATTTTTAGTATAGACGCTTTATGGTTATCGGCAAGATTTGCTTGTTTGCTCAAACAATATTGTCGGGCATAAGCATCGCTCAGGGTGCACGGAGGGTAGGCAATGATATCGGGCTGACGGCATTTCCGGGTGTCCCAACGCTGAAACGCCCGGCAAGCGCGGCATGGCGCGGTACCTAAACAGGCGGCTCCAAGCCGCTGCCAATGTACATTCTCCGTTAGCCTGTCCTGGGAGCCGTTTCTAAATTGTCTTTTTGGCCTTTGCCAGCGCCAGGCTCGCCCCGTGCGAAGGTCGGGTTTGCATATATTCCCCCCGCCCAGGGCTCGCCTTTCCTGGAGAGAACGAAAATCCTTATTTCGAAACAGCTCCCGGGTGGCCTTGTCCAGCAGAATATTGTTTGATTAATCAAACAATATTCTGCTGGACAAGGCCCGTGCTTGGAGCCATTATCCCGCCGTTGTCCGCCTGCCGCTACGGAGCGCGGGCAGCCGGGTTGCGCGCCGCTCAAGCGGCGCGGCGGAGGAGTGTATGCTGGAAGCCCTGTTCGCGGTTGTTCCTGTTTTTTTGATCATCGGCATGGGCGTGCTGCTGCGCGCTCGGGAGGTACTGCCCGAAAGCGCGGGCCCGGTCCTGGGCGTCTATGTGCTCAAGCTGGCCCTGCCGCTGCTGATTTTGCACATCCTGGCCGGTGCGCATCCCGGCGATCTGGCCCACGGCGGCTTCTGGGCCGGGGTCATCGGCTCGCAACTGATCGTCTACGCTCTGGGCTACTGGGGCGACCGCCTCTTCTGCCGTCGGGGCGCGGGCCCGGCCGTGATCTCCGCCCTGAGCTGCAGCGCCTGCAATACGGCCTTTGTGGGCCTGCCCATTGTGACCAATCTGCTGCCCGGAAATCAGGAGGCCCTGCTCATCGCGGGCCTGGCCACCCTGACCACCAACATCGTGATGATCATGGGGCAGGCCCGGCTGGATATGCTGGCCGGGGCGGCGGCCTGGAGCGACGGCTCACGTTCCAGGGTCGCGACCCTGCTGCGGGTCTTTATCCTGGGCAATCCTATCCTGCTCGCCACCCTGGCCGGGGTGGCCCTGTCCTTGTCCGGCCTGGGGCTCTGGGCCCCGCTGGACCGCACGGTCAGTCTGGTGGGCTATACGGCGGCCCCCTGCATGCTGCTGGCCCTGGGGCTGGATCTGCGGCAAAAACTGGCCCTGACCATGCACCGGGCTGAAGGGCATGCCGCGCTGCGCCAGGTCTGGCTGATTTCCTGCAAGTTGCTGCTGCATCCGCTGCTCTGCTGGGCCATCATGTGGCTGCTGGGCATTTCCGGGGCCTGGCTGGCTATCGGCGTGATCATGAGCGGCACGGCCACGGCCCTGATTGTTACGGTCCTGGCCGAGATCTATGGCGCCGTGCCCGAGGAATCCGCGCTCACGGCCGTACTCTCCAATGCCTTGAGCATGTTCACGCTGACCGGTTTTGTCTGGCTGTTCATGCGCCTGGGCATGATTTAGAGCGTTTTGATTTGAAAATATCTCAACGCGCGGTGTGGATTTTCACGGAAAATCCGCACCGCGAAATTATCGCAAGGCGCATTTACTTCGCCGTTAAGCGATAATTTCAAGCGCAAAATGCTCTAAAGACGCGGTGAGCGGCGCGGCGGGATCAGAGGCGCACCTCCTGCGAGAGGTAGATCAGCTCTTCCGTGATGGTCAGCAATTCCTCAATGAGGCCGCCGCCGTGCATGGGGTGCCCGAACAGGGCTTCGCGCTGGTTGTCGAGGCCGCGTTGGTCCACGGCGTCGGGCAGGGTGGGAGAGAGGGTTTCGGCCAGACGGCAGGCCAGCAGATAGCCTTCGGCCCCGGCGGCGAACAGGGAGCTCAGCTCCGCGAAACGGGAACTAACGTCGCGCCAGTAGTCCAGGGCCTCGCCGGAAGGCGCAAGATTCACGGCCGTGCAAAGCGCCGCGTGCAGATTGTTGCAGGCCGCGCCGGGCAGGCCCGTGCGCCAGCCCCAGAGCCAGGGCGCGCGCCGGAAAAAGAGGTGATGCTCAACCGCCAGGTCCAGCAGGGCGCGGGTTCGGCGCAGGGCGTCCAGCAAAGGCATCGCCGTCGTGTAGTCCGGCCAGGCCGGTACGGGTTCGCCCAGCTCCCAGCCCGGCACCAGATCACGCCGGGGCTCCAGGGCCGCCAGGCGGCGCAGGAGATGGACCAACCAGGCGTTGGCGTCCGGACTCTGCGGGGTTTCCAGATGTGAGTAGCTCAGCACGTAGCGGCCTTGGCCGTACGCGCCGCTGACCACCAGGGGCTGATCCGTGAGGAAGTCCGCTGAAAGATTGATGCCGTACAGGGCCTGCCATGCTTCGAAGACATGCGCCGGAATGCGCTGCAAGGGCAGGTCCGCCAGCCAGAAATCCGCGTCCGGCGCGTCATAGGCCGCCAGCACGCACACTTCTTCCGTGTTTTCCGGCGCGAAACGTCCCGGCCACCAGACCGGCAGGGAAAGGGACGCGTTGTTCCTGCTTCCGGCGGCTCCCGACGGAAGCAAGGGCGGAATTCCGGGCGGCGAAAGTTCTTCCCCGGCGCGGGCCCGCACCCGCACATGGCCGGAAATCAGATGATGCAGGCGCTGGGGATAGGCCGCGCGCGACCAGGGGCAGAGTTGCAGTCCGTCGCACGGGTCGCGGTGGCTGAGGGCCAGGCCCGCGCCGCCGCAGAAGCCCAGGTAGCCGCCGCCTTGTTCCAGATAGGCGCGCACGGCCGCGCGCCCGGCTTCGCCAAGGGCCAGGGCCTTGAGCCGGGCGTTGCCGCCCGGCACCACCAGCAACGGGGGCGGGATGGCGTTTTCGTATGCCCGGCAAGAGCCCGGCTTGCCTAAAAGCGCGCCTTCGGCTATTTCTTGGCCCTTAACCAGGCGGCAGGACAGTCCCAGGGCGCGCAACGCGCGCCAGGCCATGAGGCCCCAGATGTGGGACGCGTCCCATAACATGTAAATCGACTGCGCGGGCTGCATAGGCGCGCAGTATCGCCGCCTTTTACGGAGAAAGCAAGATGGCGGATACCCTCCCCAAGGGCTATGAGCCCCATGACGTGGAAGCCCGGTGGCGCAAGCACTGGGAAGAGAAAAAAACCTTCACGCCCGACCCGGACGCGCCCGGCGAGCCCTATTCCATCGTCATTCCGCCGCCCAACGTCACCGGGGCCCTGCACATCGGCCACGCCCTGAATTTGACGCTCATCGACGTGCTCTGCCGTCACGCCCGCCAGAAGGGCAAGAACGTGCTCTGGGTGCCGGGCACGGACCACGCGGGCATCGCCACCCAGAACGTGGTGGAGCGGGCCCTGGCCAAAGAGGGCAAGACCCGCCGGGATCTGGGCCGCGAAGCCTTTGTGGAAAAAGTCTGGGAATGGCGCGCGGACTACGGCCACCGCATCCTGAACCAGATCGGGGCCCTGGGCTGCTCCGTGGACTGGACGCGCCTGCGCTTCACCATGGACGAGGGGCTTTCGGCGGCGGTGCGCAAGGTTTTCGTGCAGCTCTATGATGAAGGCCTGATCTACAAGGGCCACTACATCATCAACTGGTGCTCGCGCTGCCACACGGCCCTGGCCGACGACGAAGTGGAACACGAGCAGAGCAGGGGCAGGCTTTGGAGCGTGCGCTACCACCTCACGGACGGTTCTGGCTCCATCGTCATCGCCACCACCCGCCCCGAAACCATTCCCGGCGACACGGCCGTCTGCGTGCATCCCGAGGACGAACGCTATGCCCATCTGGTGGGCAAAACCGCGCGCGTGCCCGTGCTGGGACGCGAGGTGCCGATCATCGCGGACAACTATGTGGACCGCGAGTTCGGCACCGGCGCGTTGAAGGTCACACCCTGCCATGACCACAACGACTGGCTGCTGGGCAAAAAGCACAATCTGGAATTCGTGCAGGTCATTGACGAAAACGGCGTCATGAAAGCCGAGGCCGGGCCTTACGCGGGCCTGAACAAGGAAGAATGCCGGGACAGAATCGTGGCCGACATCGAAGCCGCCGGGGACCTTGTGGGCGTGACGGAGCTGGAACACGCCGTGGGCCACTGCTACCGTTGCCATACGGTGGTGGAGCCGCACGTCTCCCCCCAGTGGTTCGTGGCCACCACCAAAATGGCCCCGTCCGCGCGCGCCGCCGTGCCGGAACTGACCAGAATTTTTCCGGAATCCTGGCTCAAGACCTATTACCATTGGCTGGACAACACCCGAGACTGGTGCATCAGCCGTCAGATCTGGTGGGGCCACCGCATCCCGGCCTGGACCTGCAAAGCCTGCGGCAAGCTGATCGTGGCCGAGGAAGCACCGGACGTCTGCCCCGTGTGCGGTTCGGATCATCTGGAGCAGGACGAGGACGTGCTGGACACCTGGTTCTCCTCGGCGCTCTGGCCTTTCTCCACCATGGGCTGGCCGGAACAGACCAGGGATCTGGCGCGCTGGTACCCCACCTCGGTGCTGGTCACGGGCTTTGACATCATCTTCTTCTGGGTGGCCCGGATGATGATGATGGGCCTGCACTTCATGAAGCAGGTGCCCTTCCGTGACGTCTATCTGCACGCCCTGGTGCGCGACGCCACGGGCCGCAAGATGTCCAAATCCACGGGCAATGTTATCGATCCCCTGCTCATGATCGAGAAATACGGCTGCGACTCGTTGCGCTTCACGCTGACGGCCTTCGCGGCCATGGGCCGCGACATCCGCCTGTCCGAAGAGCGCATCGAAGGCTATCGCCATTTTGTGAACAAGCTTTGGAACGCCGCGCGCTTCGCCCTGATGAACCTGCCGGAGGAAGCGCCCGCGTCCGTGAACCTGGAAAATGTACGGGGCCTGCACCATCAGTGGATTCTGCAGCGTCTGGAAATGGCCAAGCTGGACATGGACCAGGCCCTTGCGGACTACCGTTTCAATGACGCGGCCCAGCTCGGCTACAAATTCCTCTGGAACGAGTTCTGCGACTGGTATCTGGAACTGATCAAGCCCGACATGCAGTCTGACGACCCCGCGCGCAAGGCCGCGGCCCAGTATGTGCTCTGGCTGGTGCTGCGCGAACTGCTGGTGCTGCTGCATCCCATCATGCCCTTTGTCACGGCCGAGATCTGGCGCGCCCTGCCCGTGCCCGCCGGGGAACAGCCCACGGATCTGGCCCTGGAGCCCTATCCCTCGTTGCGCCCCGGCTGCGCGCGTGAGAGCGAAGCTTGCCGCATGGAGCTGATCCAGGGCGTGATTGTGGCCGTGCGCACCATCAAGGCCGAACTGGGCATCAGCCCCAGCCACAAGGTAAGCCTGCTGCTCCATCCCGTGGACGAGGAACAGGCCGCCCTGCTGGAGGAAAACCGGGGCCTGATGATAACCCTGGCCCGCCTGGAATCCCTGGAACTGGGCGCGGAAGTGCACGCGCCCAAGGCGTCGGCCTCGGCCGTGGTCCAGGGCTGCCAGGTTATCGTGCCCCTGCGCGGGGCCGTGGACCTGGCCGGTGAGTTGGCGCGCCTGGACAAGGAACTGACCAAGCTGGAAAAAGACGTGACAGCCGTGAACATGAAGTTGAGCAACGAGAGCTTTGTGAGCCGCGCGCCCGCCGAAGTGGTGGCGCGCGAACGGGAACGCGCCGGGCAGTTGCTGGACGCCAAGGCCAAATTGCAGGCCCTGCGGGCCCGTTTCGCCGAGGCCCTGGCCGAAGAATAATCCCGGCGGCCCGGCCCGGGCGGGCCGGGCCGCTTCCCCTTTTTTCCGCGAGCGCGCCGCCCGCTTCCGGCGCGCGCCCGGAGGCAGCATGCCGCGTTTCGTACGTTGTATCCCGATTGTTTCCCTTGTCCTGATTTTCTCCCTGGCTGTTGCGCTGTCCTGGCCCGTATCTTGGCCCGTGTCGCGGGCCAGGGCCGCCGTGTCGGGCCAAAGCGCAGAGGATGCCGCGCATCCCGCTCCAGACTGGGACAAGAAGGGCGCGCCCGCGCCTGATTCCGCCGACCCCGCTCCCGGCCTGGAAGACGGCATGGATCTGCCGTCCGTCAAATCCGGCGGGCAGGCCTCTCCCGCCGCCGTGGTCAAGGAAATGCGCCCCCTGCTGGACATTCGGGCCCTGCGCCGGAGTCTGGACGACATCGGCCTGCTCAAGGCCGCGGGCTTTGCCTATCAGGAGGGCCTGACCGTGCCCAAGGACATCTGCCCCCAGCCCGGCGACCGGGATCAGGCGGCGGTGCTCAGCGGCATGGCGGCGTCGGATCAGGCCTACGCCCTGTTTTTCGGCAAGGCCGAGGACGCGGCGCGCGAAAACCGCCTTTTGCGCAAACTGAGCCCCAAGACGCGTCTTCCCGTCCTGACCGCCAAGGAAAAGAATATCTTGGCGAAAGATCCCACCGGCCCGACCGGGCGGGAGATCATTGTCCGGCGCAGCGAGGCCCAGGTGCGGGCCATGCTGGCGGCGGCCTCGCAAAACGAGACCAATCTGCGCCTGCTGGGCGCGCATTTCTACGGCCTCTTTTTGGAGCGCCTGTATACCACGTCCGTCATGGTGCTGGCCGCCGCTGAAAGCGACACCCTGGAGCCGCTCCACAAGGTGCATGCGGCTCTGAGCGCCAGCCAGGGCAAACTGGTGGAGATGCTGGCGCGGCACGGTCTGCTCGGGGACGCGCACTTCGCCGCAACCCGCCTGGAGACCGTGGACAGCCTGCTGCGCCTGCTGGCGAGCAACCATGGCCGCCCGAGCCTGGCCCAGATGGAGGAAGTTCTGGGCATTGTGCGCGAGGAGAGGGCCTCGTTTTTGACGCCCTGCCCCTAGAGCAGATTAACTTTGAAATTTTACAAATTTCAAAGTCGGCATTCTGGCGAAAAACGTGGTTTTCGCCAGAATCCACGCCGCGTTGCTCTCGATGCCTGTACGCCCTTTGGGCTACAGGCACGGCCCTACGGGCCGCCCGTCGGGTCGGTCTTCGCGGCGCGCCGCACCGTGTGCGGCGTTAGAGCAGTTCCAAAGTAAAAATGCTCCAGGGGGTGTCGTCATGAGTGTCTTTTCGGTTATCTCTGCGTCGAAATTCGTCTTTTATTCCGGTCGAGTACCATAAGAGTACACTCCCTTCATAACAGGCTCTTTCTCCTTGGTATAACACGAAAATCCATCTCATGACGACACCCTCTAGGTGTAATGTTTCAATAGATTGTTCAGCCTTCGTCCATTTTTGAACTCGTTGCCGGAGCAGTCCGGTCTTTCGGGTAACGGGATTCACGGCGCACCGCTCTCTGTCCGTCAGCCGCCGTTTTTCCGCTCCTCGCGCCATTTTCGGCCGGACGGACCGCGCATTGACAAAGCGGGCATTATCACTATGCTACAATAAAGGTCTTTCGGCACAACAACGGGATGTTCCGACGAGGGGCGTCCCGTTGCGTCGTTTTACGGGTGGCCGCATGCGCGGCCCCGCCAACCGAAGCCGACAGCGCCGGAGCTTTTGCCGGAGCGCCGCCCGTCCAACACGGGATGGCCGCCGCAACCAAGGGTTTTTGTGAACGCGAAACTAAAGGACGCCACCTCCACCCTCCGCAACCGCCTGGTCAACCGAGCTCTGCGCCTGGCCGACCAGGCCGCGGGCGTCCCCACTCTGGCCGCCGTCCGTTCGGCGCTTATCGTCATGCTGCCCTTCATGTTCCTGGGCTCTCTGGCGATTTTGCTGAACAGCTTTCCCCTGACCGCCTACAGGGACTTCATGGCCCATGTTTTCGGCCCGCGCTGGACCCTGTTCGGTGAGATCCTCTACAGCGGCACCTTTGCGATCATGTCCCTGAGCCTGGTCTTTTCCATCGGCCAGCATCTGGTGGACCAGTTTAACAGCGCCAGCCGGATTTTCCGGGCCAACCCGGTCATTGCCGGTCTGGTCAACCTGGCGGCCCTGTTCTGTCTTTTCCCGCAGTCGGCCTCGTCGGACAATCTGCGCTGGTTCGGCGTTTCCGGCCTGTTCGTGGCCCTGCTGGTGGGTCTGGCCTCCACCCGGCTGTTTCTGTTCTTTTTTTCCTTCAAGCAACTCCATCTGCATTTGCGCGGCGGCGCGCCGGACATTGCCCTGCCGCGTACCTTCAGCTCCTTTCTGCCCGGCATTCTGACCTTGCTGGTCTTTGCCGCCGTCGGCACGCTGCTGCACGGCACGGGTTCGTCCCTGCACGAACTGGCTTATCATTACATCCGCCTGCCTTTCGACGCCCTGCACGATGGTCTGGAGCGGAGCCTGCTCTATATCCTGTCCCTGCATGTGCTCTGGTTTCTGGGCATCCACGGGGCCAATGTGCTGGACCCCATTACCCACGATATTTATGGCGCGGCCATGCTTGCCAATGAAACCGCCGCCGCCGTGGGTCTGCCCCTGCCGCACATCATGACCAAGAACTTCATGGATGTGTTCGTGTTCATGGGCGGTTCGGGCGCTGGCATCTGTCTGGCGGGCGCGCTGATTCTGTTCGGCAAAACCCGCACCAGCCGGGGCCTGGGGTTTTTATCCCTGCTGCCCGGCATGTTCAACATCAATGAAATTCTGCTCTTCGGCCTGCCCGTGGTGCTCAACCCGCTGATGCTGATCCCCTTTGTGGGCACGCCCCTGATTTTGGCGGGCGTCAGCTATCTGGCGGTGGTCTGGGGGCTGGTGCCGGGCGCGAGTGTGGCCACGGAATGGACCACGCCCGTACTGCTCAACGGCTATCTGGCCACCGGCTCCCTGAACGGCTCTTTGCTGCAACTGCTGAACCTCTGCCTGGGCGTCTGCATTTACGCGCCCTTTGTGGTGCTGACCAACAAGGTCAACATCCGCCGCACCAACGCGGCGTTCAGCACTCTGACCGGGCGGATCTGCGGCGGGGACGGCGGCCCCTACAGCCGCCAGCAGGACGATGCGGGCACCCTGGCCCGCAGCCTGATTCTGGACCTGGAAAGGGAGAGCCGCAACGCCCAGGGCCTTTTTCTGGAGTACCAGCCGCAGATTTGTGCCCGCAGCGGCAGGGCGGTGGGCGTGGAATCCCTGCTGCGCTGGCGGCATCCGGCCTACGGGTCCATTCCCGCGCCCGTGACCGTGACCCTGGCCGAGGAATCCGGGCTGATCCGGCCCATCGGGATCTGGATTTTCGAAACCGCCTGCCGCACGCGCCGCCGCTGGCTGGACGCGGGCCTGACGGACCTGACCATGGCGGTCAATGTTTCCGCCTTGCAGCTGCAGGCCTCGCTGCCGGAGCGCTTTATGGAGATAACCCGCCGCTACCGCGTGCCGCCCGCGCTGATGAGCGTGGAAGTGACCGAATCCAGCGCCCTGGATTCCGGCTCGCCGGAAAGCCGGGTAGTGGCGCGCCTCCATGATCTGGGCTTTCCCATCGCCATTGACGACTTCGGCATGGGGCACAGCTCGCTGAAGTATCTTAAGCAGTTCCCGGTGAATTATGTGAAAATCGACGGCGAAATCACCAAGGAACTGGTCACCAATCCCATCTGCCGCGATATCGTCTCTTCCATCACCCGTCTCTGCCGGGCACGGGGCATGAGCTGCGTGGCCGAATTCGTGGAAAACGACGAACAGGTCGCCATCCTGCGCGAGGAGGGGTGCGACATTTTCCAGGGCTGGCGCTACAGCCCTGCCCTGCCCGAAGCGCAATGTCTGGCGTATCTTCAGCAAAACAGGACCGAGGGCGGCGAAGACTGCGCCGCCCTATCCGTCGCAACGCGGCCGGGGCCCGCCGCCGGGGAACGCTAGCCTGTGGCGGAACAACAGCAACGCCTGGTTCCGGGCGGTTTCCGCACCCTGCGGCTGCTTTGTCTTCCGGCGTTGTTCTGGGCATTGCTTTGGGCGTTGTGGCCCGCGCGTGCGGATGCGGCGGATACCACGGACAGTCCCGACAAGGGCAGCCCGGCCCGGACGCTCCTGCCCGAGGACAGCCCGCTCAGCCCCCTGGTAAACGACGCCCATCTCAGCGGCGGCCTGTATTTCTTCGGCCGGGACCGCCAGCGCTACGACGTGGACCGCAAAACCTACCGCACCAACCTGCGTCACGGTTCCCTTCAGGCCAATCTGGATCTGGTTTCCGGCTATGCCTGGGACCATCTGGGTTTTGATTTCGGCGCCTTCACCTCCCATGATCTGTTCAACTACGGCGCGCCGGACCATGAAATGGGCTACGTACCCTGGCAGGACCCCTGGCATCCGGACTGGAGCAGGCACTTCACGCTGAACGGCGTTTCCATCTATAAGGCCGCACTCAAGGCCAAGGCCGGTCCGGCCTGGCTGCGCGCGGGCTGGCTGCAGCCCGAAGGGCCCGGCGTGCTGGGCGTGAACTGGTCCATCATGCCCGGTTCTTGGCGAGGGGTGAACGCGGGGCTGGATTTCGGCGGCTTTTCCGTGGCCGGTATGGTGGCCGACACCTACAAAGCACCCTGGTTCCTGGACGAATACAAGCTGATGAAGAACGACGGCGAGAGCCATGTGCCTGGCGTCTGGAGCTTGGGGGCGCGCTACGCCTTTGACAACGGCATTACCCTGGAGGCGGCCTACGGCCAGTCGCCGGGTCATCTGCACAACGCCCATTTCAAGAGCAGCTGGGAGCTGCCCGCGGGACCGGGACGGCTGAAGTTCGGCTACCATCTTTACGCCATGGCCGACAGTGACGACGGCGACGGGGTCAACAACAATTTCGACGGCCCGGCCCTTCAGCACTATCTCTTCGGCCTGTATGAGCTGAATCTGTGGACCTTCCGCCTGGAAGGCACCTATACCGGCGCGCCCATGTCCGGGCCCTGGAGCCAGGGGCAGTTCGCCTACCGCCTGGCGGACCGCAACGGCGGAGCCAAGGGCGCCTATGAGGTCTGGTGGGATTCCCGCTCGGACTGGAACGCGGACGATGAAAAGGCGGTCTTCGCGGGCGTGGAGCGCCGTCTGGACGATATCCTTCCCGTAAAGGGCTTTTACGTGGGCGTGAGCGGGGCCGTGGGCTGGGACGGGCGGGGCTGGGGAACGTCCGAGCGCCTGCGCGAATGGGCCGTGAACGGCGATCTCGGCTATGTCAAACCCGACGGCCCCCTGGAAGGCGCTTTCGTCAAGCTGCATTACACGGAATATCGTAACGGTACGGACGCGCCCAGTTGGTCCGTGTACAAGAACGGTTTCCAGTCAGAGCACGATTTCAAGATTCTGATCGGCCTGCCGTTTTCGTTTTGAAGTAAAAAATTTGTCCGCAGGGCTAATCCCCGGAGAAAGTTTGCCGTAAAGCTGATCAAAAGGGTCATATATCAGCCGCGCCCCGAGCGGCCAATCGTGCGAATTTTTCGCGGGAGATGCGAGTATGCGTTGGCGAGACATCCGGCTTGTGTATAAATTGAGCCTTGCCTTTGGGGTGATTTTTCTGTTGTTCGGCCTGTACACTGTTTATAATTTCAAAGTCATCGGCGACATCTCCGGGGTTTCCGACGCCCTGGACCGCAGCAGCGAGTCCGAACTGACTCTGCTCAAGGCTGAAAACGCCCATTTCGTCTGGGCGGCCAATGTGGCGGCCTACCTCTTGGACGATACGGTGACCAGGCTCAATGTGGTCACCGACGGGCATCAGTGTACGTTCGGCAAATGGTTTTACGGCGAGGGCCGCAGGGAACTGGAACAACGCCTGCCCGCCGTGACCCCTATTCTGGACTCCCTGGAACAGCCGCATCTGGCCCTGCATGCGGTGGTGCCCGGCATCGTGGCGGCCCATGAAAAAGGCGATGATCAGAGCATGCAGACGCTCTACCGGGATGGAATCGCCACTAATCTGCTGCTGATCCGCCAAGGCCTGACCAAGGCCATCAAACTGGTGGACGAAGACCTCATGCGTTCCAACACGGCTCTGGCCAGGACCCTCGTCCAGAGCCGGAATGTGGCTTTGACCATGAGCGGCGGCATTCTGCTGGTCTGCGTGCTGCTGGCCGTCTTTCTCACCCGCAGCATCGCCGGGCCGTTGCGCCGTCTGGTGCTCTATGCCCAGGAAGTGGCGGGCGGCAATCTGCGCGAGCCCCGCATCGCCCAGAAAGACGAGGTGGGCCAGTTGAGCGCGGCCCTGGGCGTGATGGTCGGCACGCTCAAGCACAAGATCGAGGAAGCCCGCGAACAGACCGATATGGCCCTGGCTAAAAGCCGGGAGGCCGAGGAAGCCCTGGATTCGGCCAAAGTGGCCGCGCAGGAGACGGCGGCCAAGAATGATATGATTCTGGGGGCCTGCCAGCGCATCGAGGATGTGGTGAGCAATGCCAACCGCGCTTCGGGCGAGCTTTCAGCCGGTATTCTCCAATCCAAGAAGGGCGCGGAGGTCCAGGCTCGCAAAATTTCCGAGACCGCCTCGGCCATGGAACAGATGAGCGCCGTGGTGATCGAGGTGAGCCGCAACGCGACCTCGGCGGCGGAACTTTCCGCCGGTGCCCGCCAGAAGGCCGAGGAGGGCGCGGACGTGGTGCTGGAAGTGACCCGGAGCATCCGCAGCGTGCAGGAGCAGTCCCGCAGGCTGAAAGAGGATATGCAGACCCTGGGCCAGCATGCCCAGGCGGTCAACAGAATCATGAGCGTGATCTCGGATATTGCGGACCAGACTAATCTGCTGGCCCTGAACGCGGCCATTGAGGCCGCGCGGGCCGGTGAATCCGGGCGCGGCTTCGCGGTGGTGGCCGACGAGGTGCGCAAGCTGGCCGAAAAAACCATGGCCTCAACCACGGATGTGGATAACGCCGTGCGGGCCATCCAGCAGAGTGCGGACAAAAATATGCGCCAGGTGGATGAAGCCGTGCAGACCATCGAGCAGGCCACGGAACTGACCGGCAGGTCCGGCGAGGCCCTGCGCGAAATCGTTTCCATTGTGGACGGCGCCGCCACCCAGGTGCGGGCCATTGCCACGGCCAGCGAGGAGCAGGCCGTGTCCAGCCGGGAGATGGCCGACGCCATCAACGAGGTGGATACGGTGGCCGGGCAGACCGCCCAGGCCATGAACAACGCGGCGCGATCCGTGGCGGACCTGGCCGGACAGACCCGCACCCTGCACGCGCTGGTCACGGAAATGCGCGGCAAGGAGTAACGGGGCGCGGAAAAAGCGTGTTTTTTGTGTCCAGAGCGAAAAAGAAACATACTCTTGCGTCAGCTTTACTGTAACTTTGCGGTTATGTTACAAAAGCCGCATTTCCGCAAAACCAGCCCCCCGCTCACTTGCCGACAATATCGGCTGCGTTCGCGGGTCTAGAAGACGCACCGCTGGAGTCAAATGCATATCCGGAGTGGAGACATTCATTCGATTGCCCTGCGCGAAAGCGCAGGGCAGACGCATCTAATTTCAGCTTTTGCTGACCTCTTATTTGACGAGATTATCCGTCAAAACCAGCCTTTTTGGCGCTGGCGGCGTCATCTGGCGCTTTTTGCTGCTCATGTACTTGAGTACATTCCGCGCAAAAAGCACCATTTTCCTTGCCAGCGCCGAAAAATCTTAGTTTTTAGGATTCTCCCGGCATCAGCCATCCGCCTACGCTTCGCTCCGGCGGAGCAAAGGTGGCTTTACCCAACTCCGTAGCGTGTATTAACTATTTTAAATAATTAAATTAGAAATACACTGGCCGCGTTTTTTTAGATGCGTCTGCCCTGCGCGAAAGCGCCTCACCCCTTGACAGCCCCGCCTTGCCTGGGTTATGTCCAACCCCTTGGAGTTTTCCCCGTTTAACTGTTCCTTATGGAGGAATGCATGCCCACGATCAATCAGCTCATCCGCATTGAGCGGAAAGCCGTGGTGAAACGCAAGAAGACCCCGGCGTTGCAGGCCTGCCCGCAGCGTCGCGGCGTATGCACCCGCGTTTACACCACCACCCCGAAAAAGCCTAACTCGGCCCTGCGTAAGGTCGCCCGCGTGCGCCTGACCAACGGCATCGAAGTGACGGCCTACATCCCCGGCGAAGGCCACAACCTGCAGGAGCACTCCGTGGTAATCATCCGCGGCGGCCGTGTGAAAGACCTTCCCGGCGTCCGTTACCACATCGTGCGCGGCACCCTGGATACCTCCGGCGTGGCCGACCGCCGCAAGAGCCGTTCCAAGTACGGCGCCAAGCGTCCCAAGTAGGTTCCCGGCATTTCAAACCCCTTTGCCAATCCGCCCGGCGTGCGCCATGCGCCGCGCCACGGCCGCCCGCTTTGCTCTGGGCGCCGGCGCGTCGCGGGGTTGGTGACGCCGCAATACAAGCATGAAGGAGAAACCCCATGCCCCGTAAAGGTCCCGTTCCCAAGAGGGAAGTGCTGCCCGATCCGCTGTACTCCAGCCGTCTGGTCACCAAATTCGTGAACCGGCTGATGTACGACGGTAAAAAAGGTGCGGCTGAAAAGATTTTTTACAGCTCCCTGGAAACCCTGGCTGAAAAGACCGGCGAAGACCCCATGCGCGCCTTTGAAAAGGCCCTGGACAACGTCAAGCCGCATATGGAAGTCAAGGCCCGCCGCGTGGGCGGCGCCACCTACCAGGTGCCCATGGAAGTGCGTCCCGAGCGTCAGGTCTCCCTGTCCATCCGCTGGCTGATCAACTATTCCCGCTCGCGCGGCGAAAAAGGGATGACCGCCAAACTTTCCGCCGAACTGCTGGATGCCTACAACGGCCGCGGCGGTGCGGTGAAGAAGCGCGAAGACACCCACCGCATGGCCGACGCCAACAAGGCCTTCTCCCACTACCGCTGGTAAGGCCGTTCCGATTTGAATCGCATGCCGCCGACGCCGCGTCCGTAAGGAAGCGGCGTCGGTTTGGTACCACACCTTCCGCAGTATGGAGGAAATACCGTGTCCCGCACTGTTCCCGTAGACAAACAGCGCAATATCGGCATCATGGCCCATATTGACGCCGGCAAGACCACCACCACCGAGCGTATCCTTTTTTACACCGGCGTTTCCCACAAAATCGGCGAAACCCACGACGGCGAATCCACCATGGATTGGATGGAGCAGGAGCAGGAGCGCGGCATCACCATTACCTCCGCCGCCACCACCTGCTTCTGGAAAGACTGCCGCATCAACATCATCGACACCCCCGGCCACGTGGACTTCACCATTGAGGTGGAGCGCTCCCTGCGCGTGCTGGACGGCGCTGTCTGCGTGTTTGACGCCGTGGCCGGCGTGGAGCCGCAGTCCGAAACGGTCTGGCGCCAGGCTGACCGCTATCACGTGCCGCGCATCTGTTTTGTGAACAAGATGGACCGCATCGGCGCCAACTTTTTCCGTTGCGTGGGCATGATCCACGATCGTCTGGGCGCCAAGGCCGTGCCTTTGCAGCTGCCCATCGGCGCGGAAGACAAGTTTGAAGGCGTGGTGGACCTGGTGCGGGGCAAGGCCATCCGCTTCGACAAGACCACCAAGGGCGCCGAATTCGTGGAAGAGGACGTGCCCGCCGACATGCGGGACCTGTACGACGAAAAGCACCATGAGTTGCTGGAAGCTGTGGCTGAGGAAGACGAAGCCCTGCTTGAGAAGTACCTGGGCGGGGAAACCCTCACGGAAGAGGAAATCATCTCCTGCATCCGCAAGGCCACCATCGCCCGGAACATCGTGCCGGTGCTCTGCGGTTCGGCCTTCCGCAACATGGGCGTGCAGCCCCTGCTGGACGCCACGGTGGACTATCTGCCCTCGCCCGTGGACATCCCGCCCATGATCGGTCACGTGCCCGGCAAGGAAGACGAGATCATCGAATGCCCCTGCGACGACAAGCGGCCTCTGGCCGGTCTGGTCTTCAAGCTCTTTTCCGATCCCTTCATCGGCCATCTGTCCTTCTTCCGCATCTATTCCGGCTTCCTGGAATCAGGAACCAGTGTGTATAACGCCAACACCGGCAAGAAGGAGCGCATCGGCCGCATCCTCAAAATGCACGCCAACAAGCGCGAGGACATCAAATGGGCCGGAGCGGGCGACATCGTGGCTCTGGTGGGCCTGAAGAACGCCTCCACCGGCGATACGCTCTGCGACGAAAAGCACGAAGTGATCCTGGAGTCCCTGAACATCCCCGAGCCGGTCATTGAAGTGGCCATCGAGCCCAAGACCAAGGCCGACCGCGATGCCCTTTCCGCCGCGCTGAACAAGCTGGCCAAGGAAGACCCCTCCTTCCGGGTCAAGGGCGACGAGGAGACCAACCAGACCCTTATTGCGGGCATGGGCGAACTCCATCTGGAAATCATCGTGGACCGCCTGACCCGCGAGTTCAGCGTCAACGCCAATGTGGGCAAGCCTCAGGTGGCCTACCGCGAAACCATCTCCAAGCCCGCCAAGTCGGACATGAAGCATGCCAAGCAGTCCGGCGGCCGTGGCCAGTACGGCCACTGCGTCATTGAGGTGGAGCCGAATCCGGGCAAGGGCTACGAGTTCGTCAACTCCATCACCGGCGGCGTGATTCCCAAGGAATACATCCCGGCCATCGACAAGGGCATTCAGGACGCCATGAAGTCCGGCGTGCTGGCGGGCTTCCCCTGCGTGGACTTCAAGGTCAACCTGGTGTTCGGTTCCTACCACGAAGTGGACTCCTCGGAGCAGGCCTTCTATGTGGCCGGTTCCATGGCCATCAAGGACGCCATGCACAAGGCCGGTCCCGTGCTGCTCGAGCCTATCATGGATGTGGAAGTGGTTACGCCCGAGGAATACCTGGGCGATGTCATGGGCGACCTCAACGGCCGCCGCGGCCGCGTGCAGAGCATGGAAGCCCGCGCCGGAGGCGCGCAGAGCGTGCGCGCCCAGGTGCCCCTGGCCTCTATGTTCGGGTATGCCACGGATCTGCGTTCGCGTACCCAGGGCCGCGCCACCTTTACCATGCAGTTCGACCATTACGAACGTGTGCCGGCGGCATTGGCCGAAGAGATCCAGAAAGCCAAGAGTTAGCGGCATTCGGCCCTTTTCGCCGCTGACCGCATCAGACCGCGCGGCGCGCCTCGGTCACGTAGTATGCTACGCTCCGTCGGCGCGCCGCTTGTCTTTTTTGTCAGCGACGAAAAAATCTCGAATGCCGTTCTGTGGACGGCGAAGCAAAGCGCCATCTCATTTGCATGAGGATAGACAATGATTGACGATCTTCCCAAAGGCTTCAAGGCCGGAGCCGCGGCGGCCAATTTCAAAAAGGCGGGCCGCGACGACCTGGGCCTGATAATTTCCGACCGGCCCTGCGTGCTGGCCGGCATGTTCACTCAGAATCTGTTCAAGGCCGCGCCGGTCCTGGTCTGCCGGGAAATCCTGGATACCTTCGGCACGGCCCGCGCGGTGCTGGCCAATTCCGGCCAGGCCAACGCCTGCACCGGCGAGGAGGGCCTGGACAACTGCCGGGCCACCCAGGAGATGGCGGCCGAGGCCACGGGCCTTGAGGCGCAGGAGATTCTGCCCATTTCCACCGGTGTGGTGGGAGCCCACCTCAAGATGGACCTCTGGCGCAAGGCTGTGCCCGCCCTGGCTCAAAGCCTGGGCAGCCGCGACGCCGAGGGCTTCACCCGCGCCTTCATGACCACGGACGCCTTTCCCAAATTCGCCATGCGCGAGGTGACGCTTTCCGGCGGCACGGTGCGCCTGACAGTCATGGCCAAAGGCGCGGGCATGATCTGCCCCAATATGGCCACCATGCTCTGTGTGGCCCTTACGGATGCCGCCGTGGAGCGTGAGCCCTGGCAGGCCATGTTCGGCCGGGCCGTGGACAAGACCTTCAACCGGGTCAGTGTGGACGGCGACACCTCCACCAACGACACCATCCTGGGCCTGGCCAACGGCGCGTCCGGTGTGGCCGCCCGCGATGAAGCGGATCTGGCGTTGCTGGAAGAGGCCCTCACCGCCATTCTGGGCACGGTTTCGCACATGCTGGTCATGGACGGCGAAGGCGCAAGCAAGGTCATCCATATCAGCGTGCGCGGCGCCCGCAATGACGCGGACGCCGAGTTGGTGGCCCGCAGCGTGGGGCATTCGCAGCTGGTCAAGACGGCCATCTACGGCGGCGACGCCAACTGGGGCCGCATCGTCACAGCTGTGGGCTACAGCGGCGCGAGCTTCGATCCCGCCAAGGTGGGCCTGCACCTCTGCGGCGTGGAACGCTTCCGCCTGGGCCGTCCGGTGAACGACGATCAGGAGGAAAAGCTGGCCGAATTGCTCAAGGCCAAGGATATTGCTGTGGACATCAATCTGGGTGACGGCCCCGGCAGCTATACGTTCCAGGCTTCGGACCTGGGCCATGAATATGTGACGCTGAATTCCGATTACCGTTCTTAGAGCGTTTTGATATTGAAAATATCTCAACGCGCGGTGCGGATTTTCCGTGAAAATCCGCACCGCGAAAGTAGCGCAAGGCGAATTTATTTCACCGTTAAGCGATAATTTCAAGCGCAAATGAAACGCTTTGCGTTTCAAAATGTAGAACGCCCGCTCCTTTCAGCAAGGAGCGGGCGTTCTACATACGGCGTCCGGCCTCAGATGTCTTCGGTCACCCAATCCACGATGGGAGCCATACGTTTGAGCGTGTACTGGTTGGGACCGGACTTCTGGGCAAGGTCGTCGAACTGGCCTTCCACCCGGTAGATGCGCCAATCGCCCTCGGGCAGGCGGCCCGCCGCGATTTCAGCGTTGAGCGCCGCGCGGGCGTCCGCGGGCGCACAGAAGAGGGAAAAGTCCTGCGCCATGGGGTCGAGCACCACGTCCGCGCCGCCTGCAATGTCGATAATATAATTGCCCGGCGCATAAACATAGACAAAGGGGCAGGGCGCGGGCTGGGGAGCGGGCGGCTCCTCCGACGCATTTTTGGCGCCGCAGGCGGCGAGCAGCAGGACCAGCATAATTCCCAGCGGGAGGCGTAGTTTCATAACCTCGACCTTTGTTGTGAAGTGGATGGTGGGCGGTGCGGATTTTCCACAAAAATCCTTATTTAGAAACAGCTCCTAACGCCGGGCGGCGGCCATGGCCTGCAAACGCCGGATGCGCTCCTCCAGCGGCGGATGCGTGCTGAACAGGTTGGCCATGCTGCCGTCAATGCTGAACATGGGCGCCACAATGAACATTTGCTCCGTGCTGGGATTGCCCTCCTGCATGGGAATCCTTCCGCTGGCCGCGCCCAGCTTTGCCAGGGCTCCGGCCAGGGCCAGCGGCTGGCCGCACAGTTCCGCGCCCGTGTCGTCGGCCAGGTATTCGCGCGAACGCGAAATGGCCATCTGGATCAGCCCGGCCGCGATGGGCGCGAGCAGGGCCAACACCAGCGCGCCGATGGGATTGCCGCCGCCTTCGCCGTCACGGTTGCCGCCGAAAATGGCGGTGAACTGAAAGATGTTGGCCAGGGTCACAATGGCCGAGCCCAGCACGCCCGCAACGGTCTGGATGAGGATGTCGCGGTTGACGATATGGCCCACTTCATGGGCTACCACGCCGCGCAGCTCCTCGGGCGAAAGCAGGCGCATGATGCCCTCGGTCACGGCCACCACCGCATGCTGCGGATCACGGCCCGTGGCAAAGGCATTGGGGGCCTCTTCCGGCACCACGCAGACGCGCGGCTTGGGAATGCCGGCATTGCGGGCCAGCTCTTCCACAATCCGGTGCAGATAGGGGGCTTCCTCAGGGGCCAGTTCCCGGGCATGGTACATGGAAAGCACGATTTTGTCCGAGTACCAGTAGCTGCCCACATTCATCACGAGGGCCAGGCCGAAGGCGATGATCACGCCGGTGCGGCCGCCCATCAGGCCGCCCAGCACGATAATGATGCCGGACAGCAAGGCCAGCAGAAGAACTGTTTTTATCTGGCTGGTCATAACATTCTCCTTATCTTCAAAATGCGCTGGGGCGCGTCTTCTCTATCGTAACGACTATAAAATATAAGCATGGCATGTGCGCTGGCAAGGTTCGGGCCAAGCGAGATTTTTTGTCGACGGCGTTGCGAAGCCCAACGCCGTCAGGGGCAAAAGGCTCAATTGTTTTTTCTGGCCTGCCACCAGAGTTGGAAGACCAGCAGCGTCCACAACGGCTTGCGCAGATCCGCCCGGCCTGAAATATGCTCGTCCATGAGCGCGCGCACGGCACGGGGATTGAAAATGCCCTGCCCGCGCAGGCGTGCTTCGCTGAGCAGATCTTCCATGAGCGGGCGCATCCGCCCGCGCAGCCAGGCCGCCACCGGAATCTGGAAGCCGCGCTTGTTGCGGTGCAGAATCTCCGGCGGCAGCAGGTCGGCAAAGGCCTTTTTGAGCAGATACTTGCGCTTGAAGCCGTGCAGCTTGTGGCGCACGGGCAGCCGGGCCGCGAATTCGGCCACGTCCCGGTCAAGGAAGGGCGCGCGCACTTCCAGGGAATGGAGCATGGAGCAGCGGTCCACCTTGACCAGGATGTCGTCCAGCATGAACTGGCGGACATAGACGTGAAAGGCGCGTGCCAGGGGAGCCGCCGCGCTTTCCGGCAGCCAGTGCTCGTATTGCTCGCGCGTGGGAGCGAAAAGCCGGTCGGACCGCAGAAAGTCGCCGTGCGCTTCCAGCCAGGGTGTGTCCAGGATTTCGCGCTGCATCTCCGGGGTGAAGGCCGTGAGCATGGTCTGCACCCGCTGCCAGGCCGGGGCGTGCGCCCCGCGCAGAAACGTAGCCACGGCCAGGCGCGGATTGATATACCCGGCCGAGGCGGGCAGATGCCGGGCCAGGGGTTCGATGATCACGCGCCGGACAAAGGCGGGCAGGGCGTTGTACCACTCCGCCACCTTGAAGCCGATATAGTGCTCATACCCGGCCCAGAGTTCGTCGGCGCCGTCTCCGCCCAAGGCCACGGTGACATGCTCGCGGGTGACGCCCGAGAGCAGCCAGGTGGGCGCTACCGAGGCGTCGGCCATGGGCACATCCATGCGGCTGACGATGCCGGGCAGCTCGTCCGCGCATTCCTCGGCCGAGAGTATTCGCTCGTGATGGTCCGTGCCGAAGGCTCGCGCCGCGATGCGGGCATAGCGCGATTCGTCGTAGCTGGCTTCGGTGAAGCCGATGGAAAAAGTCTTGATGGGCGTGGCGGACTGCCGGGCCATGAGCCCGGCCACAATGGAGGAGTCAATGCCGCCCGAGAGAAAGACGCCCAGCGGCACGTCGCTGACCATGCGGCGGCGCACGGCGCGGGAGAGCAGATGGTTCAGCTCCCGGCAGAGTTCGCCTTCATCCCTGGGGTCGGCTTCGTCGGGCACGGGCATGTCCCAATAGCGTTCCAGGCGGACGTCGCTTTGTCCCGAGAGCAGCAGATGGGCGGGCGGCAGGCTGCGGACTTCGCCGTAAACGGTCTGGGGCGTGGGCACGTATTCGTAGGCCAGGTAACGCATGACGGCCTGCGGGTCCAGCGTGAGGGTCAGCTCCGGCACGCGGGCCAGGGCCGTGAGCTCCGAGGCGAAGTACAGGCAGCCGTGCTGGACGGTATAGAAAAAAGGCTTCTTGCCGAAGCGGTCGCGCGCGCAGAACAGGCGTCGGCGCTCCGCGTCCCAGAGGGCGAAGGCGAACATGCCGTCGAAGCGCGTCAGGCAGTCCGCGCCCCAGCGGCGGTAGCCTTCCAGAATGACTTCCGTGTCCGAATTGGTTTGGAAACGCGCGCCGCCCGCCGCCAGCTCGTCCCTGAGTTCGGCGAAGTTGTAGATCTCGCCGTTGAACGTCACGCTCAGGCGGCCGTCGGCGCTGTGCATGGGCTGGGCACCGCCCGTCAGGTCAATGATGGAAAGCCGCCGATGCCCCAGGCAGACCGGGCCGGCCTGCCAGAGGCCTTCGCCGTCCGGCCCCCTGTGGGTTAGGCAGTCGGTCATGGCCTTGACACGGATTCCGGCTTCCGGGGAGAGCGTTTCCCCGTCCAGACGACAGATGCCAGCTATGCCGCACATGTTTTTTTCCAGTGGGCGTACCAGCTGATGAACAGCTCGGCCAGCCGCAGGTTGTTGGTATGGGGATCGAACATGTCCCGGGCCAGCAGCGCGCCGTTGCGCCCCATGCGCCGGGCTTCCTCCGGATGCCCGACCAGCCGGAGCACTGCTTCGGCCAGGGCCTGCGGGTCGCCGGGCGGTATGGCCAGGCCGGTCTCGTGGTCGCGCACCACCTCCGGCAGCGCGTTGACCGTGGTGCTGATTACCGGCAGGGCGTAGGCCAGTGCTTCAATAACCGTATTGGGAATGCCGTCGCGTCGGCCCGAGGCATGCACCACGCAGGGGGCCACGAAGATGTCATGCTCGTCTAGAATGCGCGGCAGTTCGTTGTGGGAAATCAGGCCCGGCATGTCGACCTGTTTTTCCAGGCCCAGATCCTTGCGCATTTTGACCAGCTGCGCGCCCAAATGCCCGAGTCCCATGACTTTGCCGCCGCCTCCGGCCAGGGTCAGGCTGAAATTCAGGCCGCGTTCCCGGAGGATGCCGCAGGCAGTCAGCAGCACGTCAAAGCCCTTGGTCACGTCGAAACGACCCAAAGCAAGCAGGCGCACGGGGCCCTGTTCCAGGCGCGGCGTTTTCCGCGTGCAGCCCCCGGAACGGGAGGCCGTGGAGTCCACGGCGGGCGGCGGCAGAGTCAGGCTGTTGTAGACCAGGGCTACCTTGCCTCTGGCCTGGCTGCGGTCAAAGGCTTCGATGCGGGCTTGGTCCGCCGCGTTGTTGGCGCGCACAAAAAGGGCCGCGCTCAACTTGTCCGCCAGGTCCGGGTCCGCTGGTTCCAGATTGTCGCCGCGCGCTGACGTGGAAAAGGGCACGCCCGCGATGTCGGCGGCCACCCAAGCCGCCGTGGCCGCGCCGCGCGGCCACGGCGCATGGATCATGTCAATGCCGTCCTCACGGAACCGACGGCCCAGATACAGGCCCGCGCCGAAAGCCCAGAGATTTTCGCCAAAGGTTTCAAGGCTGCGCCAACGCCGGAACATACTGCGCCGGAAGAGGCGGCACAGGCGCAGGGGATGGGTCAGCAACTGACGCAGCAGTTCCAGGGCGAAAAGAGGCGCGGCTTTGATCCCGAAGGTGCGCACACTGTCCGCCGCCGCCCGCATTTCCGTGGAGCAGTGGCGCAGATTGCGCGCATACAGGCTGTAGACGGTCAGAGGCAGATGTTCCTTGAGTCCTTCCACTTCGCGGAAAATGAAGGGCTGGGTAAAAAGCGGATACCACAAGAGCACATAAGCCACATGGGGCAGGCCGGCGGGTAGGGGGTTTCCTTCCCCGGGAGGGGATGGATTGATCTGTTCTGTCGTCATGCGGGTTCTCCTCGGTCGCTTCCCCAAGTTGTTCCCCCTTGTCCGGATTCTTTCTCCTGTTCCGCCCCTGTTGTCCAGTCGCACGCGACGTCCGAACGCGGGCAGGCCGCCGAGCTCCCCAGCTCCCGGCGCAGGCCGTCCATGGTCAGGCAGCGCACCTCCCAATGCGCGTGCAGCCAGTCCAGATAGGCTTCGATTTTGGTCATCAGCCGTTCCACCGAGGCTGCGTCGGGCAGATGCGGCGCGCCGCCGGGCAGCATTTCCGAGGAATGCCAGGTCAGCGACAGCACGCGTCCCCCCCGGGCTGCGAACAGACTGGTCACGGCCCGCATGGCCCAGAGCGGGTGCTCAACGGGCAGCAGGGCCAGAGCCCCCCAGTGCCGCAGGCTTGCCCGCACGGCCCGGCCCCATGAATCCGGCCCGTCGGGGAGGGCTCTCAGCATTTTGGGCAGGGGGCGAAGCAGCGGCGTGACCGTCAGGGGCACTTCAAAAATGTGTTTGCCCTCCACCGGCACCCAGTAGGGATCGCTGGGGGCATTGAAGTGGTCCGGCCCGGCCGCGACGCCATCCGCGCCTGTTTTGGCGCAGTGCAGAGGGCGCACCGAAGCGTCGCACAAAACTCCCGCCCGCGCCAGCAAAGGCCAATGCGCGCGGTGCAGATCCCAGCGCCCCATGCGGAAAGAGGTCAGGGGCGCGCCCTGAAAATCCTCGCCCACCCGGAACAGAGTGCCCAGCTTGGCCGCCATCAGGGCAGCGGGAACCGATGCCGCAGGCACGCTGTTTGTCACGTCCGCCATATCCGACTGCCCGCCCGCATGGCTGTCCAGGTCCAAGGGCGGCGTGTTCCAGTGGTGCAGATGCGCCCCGATTTCCGCGCCGGACATGTCCCGCAGCCGGGCCAGGATCGCGCGCGAGGCCGGGTCGGTCAGCACGCTGTGCGCGCAGAAAAGCGTGGGCCGCACGCCCCGTTCCAGCAGGGGCGCCAGGCGGGAGAGCTGCGCGGTATTGGTCACGCGCGGCGCACGGCGGGCATAGCGGCCGCCGAACAGCCCCTCCTCTTCCACATCCAGGCTGACCACCAGGTACAACGTCTCGCGTCGGCGCATGGCTCAGCCCTGTTCCGTCCGCCGGGAGCGATCGGCCGAAAGATAAAGGCCGCGCAGGGCCGTGATGTTCGTATCCCTGTCGAACATCTGTTCCACCAGCGCGCGGCCCGCTTCAGCCATGCCCAGGGCCCGCTCCCGGTCTTCCAGCATGCGCCGCACGGCCAGGGCCAGGGCGCGCGGGTCGCGCTGGGGCACCAGCAGGCCGGTTTCCCCGTCGCGGATCACTTCGGAGATGCCGCAGACGTCCGTGGCCACCACGGGCATGCGGTGGGAAAGAGCTTCCATGATCACGTTGGGAATGCCGTCACGGTCGCCGTTGCTGTGCACCACGCTGGGCACCACCAGCATGTCGTGGTTTTGCATGAATTCGCGCAGCCGGTCATGGGGCAGGAAACCCGGCATGTCCACGCAGTCGGTCAGGCGCAGTCGTCGCCGCAGGGCCATGAGCTTGCGCCGCCAGCCGCCGTCGCCCACCAGGGTGAGCCGCACGGGCACCTGCTCGCGCCGCAGTCGGGCCATAGCTGTCAGCAGTTCGGGAAAACCCTTGGTGCGCGCGAAGCGGCCCACGGCCAGCAGGCGGTAGGGCGGCCGCATGGGCAGGGCGCATTCCGTCCGCTCGGTAAAGGTCAGGCTGTTGTAGACCAGGCGCACCTTGTCCTGCTGCCGCGGCGGGCAGAAACTTTGCAGCCAGCCTACATTGGCCTGATTGTTGGTACGGATGAACAATGCGTCGCGCGCTTTCTCACGCAACAGGCCGTCCTGGGGATAGATGTCTCCGGCTCTGCCGGTGAAGGCAAAAGGAATGCCCGTCAGGCGCGAGGCCACCCAGGCCGCGGTGGCCGGGCCGTTGGCCCAGGAGGAATGGATCAGGCTGATGCCGTCGGCCCGGCACTGTTCGGCCAGCAGAAAACCGGCCATAAAGCACCAGAGATTTTCGCCCATGGACTCCAGATTGCGCATGCGGCGGAAGCAGCCTTCGCGCAGCAGTCGCCAGACCTTGCCCGGTTCCCGCCGCAGGGCGCGGAAAAACGCCGCCCAGATCCGGAAAAAGGCCGTCGCCCCCATGCGGCGCACCGGACCTGGGAAGTCCCGCATTTCCTGGGAGCAGCCTTTCAGGGCCTTGCCGTACATGGTGTAGACGTGGATGGGCAGGCCCAGGGCCATGAGCTGGACGATTTCCCTGAAAATAAAGGTTTCCGAGGAGAGAGGAAACCAGAGCAGCACATAGGCCAGAGAGAAGGGCGTGACGGCGTCGCCTCGCCGGGCCGAAGGTGTGGCGTCTGAGGAAGATGGGTCTGGGGACGCGGCTGTGGGGGCCGCCTCGGAGCGGGACATGGCATTCTCCGCAAGAAGTGCAAAAAAGGCCGGACCGGTTTTGCGCCGGTCCGGCCGAGGCTGCTGTCAACGCCGAATCGGACGGCACGGACGGGGCAAGAATGCTAATCGTCCTGTGCTTCGTCCTGATGCTCACGCCGGTATTTTTCCACAATGGCCTGGGCGTTGGGCAATTCTTCCACCACGGCATCCAGGGTTTTGCGGACATGTTCCTCGGTGTGGGCCGCGGAAATAAAGAAGCGCAACCGGGCCGTGCCTTCTTTGACCGCCGGGAAGGAGACGGGCATGACGTAGATGCCCCGCTTGAAGAGCTGCTGGGACAGGAAGCCGGAAACCATGGAGTCCCCGACAATGACGGGCACGACGGCATAGCCTTGGGCCGCGCCGGTGTCCAGGCCCTTGCTCTGGGCGTATTCGAGAAAATACCGGCTGATGTGCTGGAGCTTATGCACCCGCTCGGGCTCACGCAGCATGATTTCCAGCGCCTTGCGGCAGGCCGCGGCAATGACCGGGGGCATGCCCACGCTGAATACGAAACCCGGCGAACCGTATTTGAGAAATTTTATCAGGTCGCTGCGGCCCGCGATGAAACCGCCGCACCCGCACATGGCCTTGGACAAGGTGCTCATCCACATGTCCACGTCCGTGGGGTCTATGCCGTAATATTCGCGCGCGCCGCGCCCGGTCTTGCCCAGCACGCCCAAAGAGTGGGCTTCGTCCACCAGGAGCATGCAGTCGTATTTCTTTTTGAGCTCAATGATCCGGGGCAGGTCCGGGATGTTGCCGTCCATGCTGAACAGCCCCTCGGTAACGATGACCGCGTATTTGTGCTCGCCGCGGTGGGCTTTAAGCATCTCCTCCAGCGCGTCGCAGTCGTTGTGGGCGTATGAGTAGCGCGTGGCGCCGGAAAGGCGCGCTCCCTGAACCAGGGAATTGTGGGCCAGGCCGTCGTGAAAGATGGCGTCGCGCGGTCCGAACATGAAGCCCAGGGTGGAGACGTTGGCCGCGTGCCCGCTGACGTAGACGATGCAGTCCTCCACCTCATACAGATCGGCCAGGGCGCGCTCCAGATCATGGTGGGGCGGGCGCTCGCCGCCCACCAGGCGGCTGGCTCCGGCCGAGGTGCCGAAAATGCCGGCCGTTTTGGTCACGGCCTCGGTGATTTCGGGATGGGCGTTGATGTCCAGATAATCATAGGTGGAAAAATTGATGAATTCCTTGCCGTTGATCAGCGTGGTGGCCTTGGCCGCCCGATCGTGGCAAACAAAGAGAGGATTATCCATCCCCATTTGGCTGGCCATTTCCACAAGCCGCTCGAAAGAGAGTTTGGAACGCATGCGGTTGAAGCCGGAAGCGCAGCTCTTTGGCGCAACGGCGCGCTGTTCCGCCGCTGTGGAGCCTGCCTGACAGGAATGGTTGTTCTTCATGCCTTATCCTCGCGAATTGTCCGGAATTTGCCGGATATGGGACCGGCGTGATGGAGTGCCGCTGATTCGGCACATCTTTGTAACGATTCAGTATAGCTGAAGCCGAAACGCAAGGCAAGCCCGTAATGCGCTGAAAGCGGCAGTAAATATCGGCCCGCCCGGCGGGTTTCGGAGAGGGCCGGCGTTCATGACGCGGGCGGACCGGGGCCCCCGGCCGTGTCGGAATGCGGCACAGGCTGGACAACAGCCTGGATATGCCCTAGCATTTTTCGCCCGCTCCGCAAGACCACGCCGGATGTTCCGCGCGCTTTTGCGGCGGCGCTTCAAAGGCCGCCATGCACAACGACGATGCCATAACCGCCTCCCTTGCCGCGCCTTCCGCGTCGCTCGCGCTGGAAACCTTCCGGCGCGTCCTTCTGCCTGTCGGCGGTCCGGAGACGGATGCCGCGCTTGTCCTGGCCGCGCCTTGCCTGAGCCTGCTGCGCCTGGGCGCGGCGCGCGGCGCGCCCACCGCCCTCTGGGTCGGCATTGCTCCTTCCCGGTCTTTTTCCACGGACGCTGTTGTTTTTTCCCGCGCCCTGCAAGAGGCTCTCGCCGGGGATGCGGCGGGTTCGGCTCTTATCGGCGCGCCGCGCCTGCTGACAACGGATTTCAGCCCGGAACTGCTGGAAGAGGCGGACCGTTTTCTGGCGGAAAACACGCATGCCCGGCTGGCTCTTGTGTTCTGCCGCCCGCAAGGGAACGAAGCGGGTGTCGGCGGCGGCTGGATCTGTGAGCCGTTGCTCCTGCGCCGGTTGCCGCCCGAGGATGAGGCGTCAGCCTCGGCATCCGGACCATCCGTGAGTTCCCCGGACCGCGCCCCGGCCCTGGCCGGAGTCGTCGGCGCATTCGGCGGCAATGCCGCGCGGGAGACCAGGGAGCCGGATGAGCTGGTGTTGGACGGCGTGCGCTATGTGGATCTGCGCCAGAACGGTCTGGACTGGCGGCTGGCCGGAATCAATCCGCTCTGGCGGCAGGAGCTTCTGAGCCTGGGCGCAAGCCCGGACGCCGGGGCCGTCAGCGCCCTGGAGACGCGCGGCCTGTGGCTCGCCCCGGCCATGCCGGCGCCGCCGCTGGCGGTCATGTGCTGCGGCCTGGGCGCGGTTTGGCCGGGCATGGGGCGCGAACTGTACGACAATTTTCCGGCGGCCAGGGCGGCCATGGAGCGCATCGCGGCGGTGGCCGACTGGGATGTGCTCGGGCTCATGGACGAGACGGATGTGGAAAAGATCAGCCTTACCCGCTGGCAGATCCCTTACCTTTTTCTGCTGGAATACGCCCAGTGGAGCCAGTTCGTCTCGCTGGGGCTCGCTCCGGCCCTGATGTGCGGCCACAGCCTGGGCGAACTTATCGCGCTCTGCTTCGCGGGCATTTATGAGCCGGAGGTTGCCTGGTACATCCTGGACACCCGCGCCGTGCACATGGCCGAGCTGGAGGCAAAGGCCACGCGCGAAACCGGCATGATGGCCGTGCACGCCGACGCTGAAGTCATTGAGGAAGCACGCAAAACCTGGCCCGCGCTCTATGTTTCCAACTACAATACCCCCCGGCAGTTCATTCTGAGCGGGCCGCGCGAGGTCCTGCTGGAAGCCCGCAAGCATATGCGCAAGCGGCGCATCCCGGCCATCATGCTCAATGTCAGCCTGGCGTTTCATCATCCAAGCATGCGCGTGCTGCGCGATCTTTCCCAGCGGCGGCTGAACGCTCTTGAAATGCACGCGCCGCGCCTGCCTATGCTCAGCGACATCACCACCGGCTTTTACCCCCGGGAGCAGCCGGACATCTGCCGCTACATCACGGATCTGGACGAAAATTCCGTGCGCTGGGTGGAAGGCGTGCGCGCCATGTGGGAGCGGGACGGCATCCGCCATTTTCTGGAACTGGGGCCGCAGGATACTCTCTGCGGTCTGGTGGGGGATATCGAGCCGCGCGCCCTGTGTTTTTCCGCCGGGCGAAAGGGCAGGGAAACCGAGGGCCTGCGCCAGGCCTGCGCCCGGTTGTATGCTTTGGGCCATCTGCCGCGCGCGGCCATCCGCGCCGGAGTCGCGGCCCTGGGCGGGCGAAGCGTAGCGGCGCGGGAAGGTCCCGCGCCGGGCAAAGTTCCGGCGGCTTCGGGCACGGCCGCCCCGGCGCGCGCCGCGTCCGGCGTCACTTCCGGCCAGATGGGCATTGTGCTGGAAGTGCTGGCGAAGGCCAGCGGCAGGTCTGTGGAGGAACTGCGGCCCGAAATGGACCTGCGCTACGATCTGGCCCTGCGTTCGAGCCGTTTTCCCCTGATCCTCCAGGAGGCCGAACAGCGCCTGGGCCTGAGCGTCAATTTTGAGGATCTCTTGCAGGTGGCGACCATCGGAGATCTGGCCCGCGCGCTGACCGGGGCAAAGGCCGACGCGGAACGGAAGAGCGGGGAGCCCGCGTCCGGTCCGGAACACGAGCACGCGCCGGAATATGCCCGGAACCGCGCTCTTGCGCCCCTCTGCCGTTTTGCGCCCCGCCCGCCGTACGCGGACGGCGGTAATGCCTCATCGCCCGTAAAGCCGTGTCCTTCCCCTCTGCCCCTGGACCCCTGCGGCCAGGGACTGCCGTTGCGGCGCGGCGATGTGGTGGCACTTTGTGTTTTTGACCGGGACCTGCTGCCGCAGTTGTTGAGCGGCCTTGCGCCGCTGGGCTGCACGCTGGCGCCGCCCCTGGACCTGCTGGACGTCTGCGCGCCCCTGGCCAAGGCGGGCGCGCGTCTGACACCGCTGGACTTTACCTGTGCCGCAAGGCCGGACGCCGAAAGCCTGCGCACGGCCTTCCGCCGACTTGCCGCCGAGGAAGGGCGGGTGGACGGCGTATTTTTCGTGCCCGCGTCCGAGGCCAACGCCGCCGCTCCGGCCCTGCTGGAGGATTGCCTGCGCCCGGCGCTGGCGCACGGGCTGCGCTACGCCTGCTGTTTCAATCGCGTGCCCCTGACGCCCGCCGCCGTGGAGCGGGCCTTTGCCGCCGGGCCCTTGTCCGCGCGCCTGTCCGGCCGCCTGAGCGCCCTGGCCCGCGAGGGGGGCTTTGCCTGCCGCGCCGTTGAGCTTCTGGATGACGGCCGGCGGGCCGGGCTCAATGAACTGGGCGACATGCTGGCCCGCGAGCTGTTGCGCGGGGACTGTGAAAGGGTGATCTGGGGCCGGGAAAATGCCCTGCGCCCGGATTGCGCGCCGCGCGCTCTGCCCCTGCTGGAAAGGCCGGAGTTTTTCCCGCTGGTTTTTCCCGATCCGCGGCCGCCGCTCCGGCCCACGTCCACCCTGTTCCAGGGGGCCTGCCAGTTTTCCCGTTTCGCGGATCCGGCGCTTTCCGCCCACGGCGGGCGGGGCTCCAATGCCGTACAGGCGTCCGCGCCCTGGCTGCCGGCCAGCCGCGCCCTTCAGGCCCTGCTGGAAGGTTCCCGCCTGTTCCTGCCCTGGTTGGCGGTCACCGGCCTGTCCGACGTGCGCTTTCATGAGCCGCCCCCGCTGCCGACCGGCATTACCCGCGAATGCCGTCTCACTGTGGAGGCCCGGCCCTGGTTGATGCATGACCGGGTCATGACCCGTATGTGCCGCGCGGACCTCGTTGTCCGCCAACTGACGGACAACGGCCGCCATACGGAGCAGTACGCGCCGGTGGCTGAAGGCATGGTGCTGCTGGCCGCCGCCCCCGCCGAAGTACCCCCGCTCTGGCCCGCCGCCGGTGCTGACGGCGTCGATGGAAAGCCGGTGGACGGCGAGGGGCGGGAGGAATTGGCCGTATTTTACGATGCGCTGGGGCTGGACGCTCCCTGGCGTTTGCTGTCCGGCTTTGCGGTTCTGCCCGAAAATATGTACCGGGCCGCTTTGCCCACACCGGAAGAGCCCATTGCTCCCGAAGGGAATTGGGGCTATACTGATTGCCTGTATATGGTGGAGGGGATCGTGCAGGCCGCGTCGCTGGCCCTGGCCCGGCAAGGGGACGGCCCGGTGCGCGCGGATGGTGTCGGCATGGCCGCCGAATTGTGCCGCTGGCGGCTCAATGCGGCTGGTTTCATCCGTTTCGGCGGCGAGCGCGGGGCAAAGGGGCCTTGGCGTCTGCAATTGCGGCGTTCCTGGGCTGACGGCAGATTGCAGCGCTTTGACGCTCAGATTTCCGATGCGCGGGAGCGCGTATTGCTGACCCTCCATCACCTGGAATTTGACCGGCTGGAAACGGCGTCTCTTGAACAGGAGCCGCCGTCCGCCGTCGTTGCGCAACCTTGACATGGCGCGGCGCCGTTTTCCGGCGCAAGCCCGCAAAGGGTCAATCACCGATGCCGCATTTCGCATTACTCACGCCGTCAGCGCGCGTCTTCCTGCCGCTGCTCATGGCCCTGACCCTGTTTTTCCCGGCCTGCGCTTCCAACAAGGCCGGACTCAAGTCGCCGGAACTGCCGGCCAGGCACTGGCTGGAGGAAGCGCCGGGCGTACCCGTGGAAAACAAGACCAAGCTGGAAGCCGCCGTGCCCAACCTGTACGACGCGGGCAAAACTTTCGGCTTTGAGGACTGCGTCTTCCTGACCATCCAGCAGTCGCCCCTGTTGGTCAACAGCGCCGTGAACCTGGAAATCAAACGCGTGGCCCTCACCGACGCGGTCTGGAAGTATCTGCCCGAGCCGCGCATGACGTTGCAGGTCTCCAACAACCTGACCCGGCTGAACATGGACAGCAAGGATACGCCCGGCGATTACGGGCGGACCAAGTTGCGGGTGGGTTTTTACGCCGCGTTTCCCAATCCCGTGGCCACCTATTTCGAGCATCAGGTGCAGAAGATCATGGTCAATCTGGCCATTTCCACGCACCGCAAGGCCATCGGCGAAGCCGTTTACAAAATCGCCCAAGCTTATCTGAAACTTCAGGCCCAGCGCAAGATTGTGGCCGCCCAGAAGGAACTCCTGCCTGTGGGCAAGGAGCTGATCTCCTACTGGCAGCAGGTGGAGTCCGTGGAAGGACGCCAGGGCGTGTCGCTCAACCTGGCGACCCAGCACCAGCGTGAACTGGAGCTGACCGTCGAAAAGACCACGATGGAAGAGATCATGCAGCGCACCCAGCTCAAGATCCTGGCCGGGGTGGAGCCGCAGCAGCGCCTGAACGTGGATACCGAAAGCGCCGACGGGATTCTGGCCGGTTTTGACGGGCACGGGCTGAAGTGGGAAGAGCGCTGGCCCGCCACCGAGGACGATCTGCTGCTGCGCGCCCAGGTCAAGCTGGGCGACTACAATATCATGGTGGCCTGGGCCCAGTATATCCCGGACATGTCCATTCAGATCAACAACAGTCCCCCGGCCGGACAGTACCAGCCGGTCAGCGGCCAGGAAGATACCTTCCTGCACCTGACTTTTGATTTCCCGCTGCTGGACTGGGGCCGCCGCTATCGCGGCGTGCAGACCGCCCGCATGCAGAAGGCCCAGGCCTTCCACGAAATGGCCCGCAAACGCACGGATTATTCCAATACCTGGCTGCAGGCCGAGCAGCGCGTGGCCCTGGCCGAAACCCAGCTTAAGTTGGCCAAGACCCGTTTCGGCACGGCCGAGCTGCAGTACAAGGAAGCCCGCATTTCCTTCAACGAAGGCACGGAACAGCTGCCCGTGGTGGCCGAGCGCCAGGAGGCCATGACCAACGCCCGCATCGCTTATATCGAGGCGGAGCTGGAATATAAGCTGGCTAATCTGGAATGGATGTACGTCGCTAATCTGCTGCAAGAGCGTTTCCTGGGCCTGCCCGCCAAGGAGTTCATGTGATGCCGTCCCCTATTTCCCCTTCGTGTTTTCTTCAGCGCGCGTATTGCCCGGGCCGCCCGACCCGTGTGTCCCGGATTTTCCGTGCCGCACTGGCCGCGTTGGCCGCGCTGCTCTGGGCTGCCCTCTGGCCGGTCGCCTCCGGCCCGGCCCTGGCCGCCGAATCCGCTGCGTCCACTACCATCCTTACCGGCAAGGTGGTCACCACCGTAACCCGCGCCGTGCCCATCCCCTTTAACGCGGTAGTGGACGAAGTGCTGGTCAAGTCCGGCGACGCCGTGGAAAAAGGCTCGCCGCTCCTGCGCTACCATCTGCAGGAAGAAGCTGAACGGATTTTGCAGCGCGAAGTGACCATCGGCGCGGCTACTGAGAATCTCAAGGGCCAGGTGCTGGACTTTGAGCGGCAGCTGGCCGAGACCACGGCCCAGCGCAACAAGGCCCGCCAGCTGGTAGCCTCCGGCCTGGGTTCCCGCCAGGCTCTGACCCGGCTGGAGGACGATGTGGACTCCCTCAAGCGCCGCATCGAGCTGTTGCGCACCACCATCCAGAAGACCGAAAGCAACTTCGCTTCCCGCCTCAGGGAGCTGGAAGGTTATTACGGCGTGCCCATCAAGGAGGGCGAACAACTGCCCGTCACTCTGGTGCTGACCTCGCCCATCAAGGGCTATGTGCTTTCCCTGGACTCCACGCTCAATCCCGGCACGGTGCTGGCCGCCGGTACCATGCCCATTCGCGTGGGGCAGCTCAATCCCGTGTTGATCCAGGTGCCGGTCTATGAGGCCGAAGTGAGCGGCATCAAGGAAGGCGACACCGCCGAAGTGGAAATCCCGTCCCTGGGCAACCGGAAATTCACGGGCACGGTCAATGAGATTTCCTGGGTCTCCAACGATATGAGCGTGGGCAGCCCTTCCTATTACACGGTGGAGCTGACCGTGCCCAACCCTGACCTTGAATTGAAGCCCGGCTTCAAGGCCGTGGTGCGCTTCAGCGGCGGCAGGTAAGCCGCCTCCATGAAGCTGAAAAGCATTCCCCGACGGCTCGGCTATATTCTGGGCGCGCAGTGGACGCGCGATCTTTCCTGGACCATTTTCACCATTCTGCTGGCGCGCCGCAGTCCGGACATCATGGGCCAGATCGTTCTGGCCCTGACCTACGGCTATCTGGTCAAAACCGTGGCCGACGTGGGGCTCAACGATTTTCTGCTTTCCACGTTCGCCCGGCGCGAAGGGCGGCCCCGGGCCTTGCTGGGCGAGGTGAGCTGGCTCAAAATGGTCGTGCTGCTGGCCGCTTTGGGCGTCACCTGGCTGATCACCGGCTGGCAGCACTACACGCCGGAATTACGTCTGATCGTGTTCTGCATCGCCGCCGGACTGGGGCTGGACGCGCTCAGTGATTCCTTTTTCGCGCTCTGCCAGGCCCGTGGAAGGCAGGATGTGGAAATGCGCATCCGCGTGCCGTCGGCCCTCATCGGCATCGGCTACGGCATTGCCTGCGTGTTGCTGCACGCGCCGCCCATCCTCATAGCTCTTTACAAGCCCCTGGAATCCCTGCTTTGCATCGCCCTGGCCCTGAGCGCCCTGGGCCGCAACCCCCTGGCCGGGGTGGGCACGAGCGGCATGCTGGATCTGGCACGGCAAATGAAGAGCGGGCTGATCTTTACCTGCATGGCGGCCTGCGCCATGTTTTACAACAAGATCAACGTGATCTTCCTCAAACAATACGGCGGCGACGCGGATGTGGGCGGCTACGGCGTAGCCTGGGAAACCGTGGAAGGCCTTTCCGTGCTGGTCTCCAGCGCACTGCTGGGCAAAGTGATCTTTCCGCTGCTGGCTAAGTCCTGGCAGCAGGATCGCGAGGCTTTCCGGCGTCTGGCCGGGCAGACCGCGCGCACGCTCTGGGCGGCTTCGTTGCCGGTGATTTTTCTGATCTGCGTGGAGAGCGACCGCTTCCTGCCCCTGATTTACGGTCCGAACTACGCCAGCGCGGTGACGGCCCAGCGCCTGCTCACGCCGTGCCTGGCAACGGCTTTCCTGCATAATCTGGCGGCATACGCCATGATCGGCATGCGCCGGCACAAACTCCTGCTGGGTTTTTACCTCAGCGGTCTGGTGCTCAATATTGTCTGCTGCTTTACGATGATCCCGGCCATGCCTCTGGAGGGCGCCGCCCTTTCCCTGACCATTACCAAGGTTTGGGTGGCTATCCTGACCGTCAGTTTCTTCCAGTGGGCGGCCAAGCCCATGACTCTGGGCCAGTGGGCCCTGATGCTGGGTGCCGCTGCCGCCAGCGTTGCGCTGTGGTGGGGCGTGGGGCTGGCTTTGCCGCGAGAGCTGGCCGAACTGGCCGGTCTTGTGCCGCTGCTGGCCCTGTTCTGGTTCTGGCGGCCGCCGCCGCCCTTTGAAAAGGACGAGGCCGCGCCGCTGACGGTTGCCTGAACAGGGCCATTCCTTTCCGCGCTTGTAGGCAGAATTATTCTGTATTTATAGGGTATTACCTTTCAAGGGTAATTGTTCCATGGGCTTGTCATACGGATGAGGAATTTCGAGCCCTGCCCGCGCCGGAGGCGGCCTAAACGCCGGGAGGCGTAAAGCTCCCGTGCCCGCAGGGCAGAATAAAACAACGAGCGGAGAACGGAATGCCCCTGTGCCTGACTCCGTTCAGTTGACGCGGTGAGCCGCTCAGGGATAAATTGCTTTTTATGTTCGAGGTTGCCGCCGAGGGCACCGCCGGGCGTAAGGAATGAGGGATTGTGGGGAAAAATCGTTTTTTTCAGCGCCGCCGTTTTCTTCAGGGCGCAGCGGGCCTGCTGCTGGGCGGAACGTTGCCGTCCGCGCTGGCTCCCGTTGCGGCCAAAGCCGGGAATCTTACCGGTGAGCCTCTGACCACGCTCATTGACGTGGACGCCTGCGACGGTTGCGGAGCCTGCGTGCGGGCCTGCCGGGATCGTAATCTGGAGGGCGTGCCCCTGCCGGTCCGGCAGCCGCCTCAGCCCTATCCAAGCTGGATACGCATTCAGGACTGGTCCGGCAAGCGCGACGTCACTGACCGGCTTACGCCGTACAACTGGCTTTATCTCCAATCCTGCACGGTGCAGACCGAGGCCGGGGCGCGCAAGGTTTTTCTGCCCCGTCGCTGCATGCATTGCACCAATCCGCCCTGCGCCAATCTCTGCTCCACGGGAGCGGCCCGGCAACGCGCCAGCGGCGCGGTATATATCGACCGCGGCAGTTGCATGGGCGACGGACAGTGCGACCGCGCCTGCCCCTGGATGATCCCTCGGCGGCAATCCGGCGTGGGGCCGTATCTCAGCTTTGCGCCGCGTTATGCGGGCAACGGTCAGATGTTCAAATGCGATTACTGCCAGGATCTGCTGGCAGAGGGAAAACCGCCCGTCTGCATCGCGGCCTGTCCGCGCCAGGCCCAGCGCATAGGGCCGCGCAAGGATATGGTGCGCGCGGCCCGGGTCATGGCGGAGGAGCGCAAGGGCGATATTTTCGGCCTCAATGAAAACGGGGGCACCAATACTCTCTATGTCTCCTCGCTGGCCTTTCGCGACATGGAAGCGGAGCTGTTGCGCGAGGATCAGATCGGTTACGGCCGTCCCAGCCTGCGTCCGGCCGGAGCCAGCATGGACAAGGAAAACCGCCTGCTGGGCACGGTGCTGCTGGCCCCGCTGGCCGGAGCGGCCTTGGCCTGGCTGCGCATCTGGCGGGAAAAGCAGAAAAGGCGGCGGCCGTGAAAGAAGATCCTCGTCTGTTCTCGGCCTTTTTCAAGTTGCTCTGGGCGGCCTGCATGCTGGCCGCCATTGTGAGCGGTCTGGCCCATCTGCCCTTTGCTTTCCGCTACGGGCTGATCAACACTTGGCGTGCCTCGCCCACAGTGGCGCATTACTGGTCGGCGGCAGCCCTGCTTCTGCTGGGCACGTACGCGGCGGTGGTCTGGTGCGTAGTGGGACGGCGGGACTACGCGCTGACCCCCTGGGGCGGCCTGCGGGTGGCCCTGCTGCTGGTTCTGGCCGTTACCGGCCTGCTGCTGATCCTGCACAATCTGCCGGGATTCTCCGTATACGGCGCGACCTACGCCGTCATCAAACTCGGTCATTTGTTCTGCGCCCTGGCCCTGCCCCTGCTTCTCTTTGTCCATGGCTGCCTGCGTCTTCTGGGGCGCGGTCGCTGGGTCAGGCTGTTGCCGGCCGCGCGCAGGCGTAAATCGCGCGGGCTCCCGGCGACGGATTAAAACGCGCCGTAGCGTTTCTGTGTCTGCTGAAACGGATAATTACAGCATTTTGCACTTGAAATGTTGCCCATTTGCACATTTCAAACTCTACGCCGCCCCGGTCGCTTCCTTGCTCTTGGGCGCTGGCGTCCGTTTACGCGACGCCAGGGTAATTCATTTATTTCAAAAGTGAATTGCTCTGAGAGGGGCAGGGGGCGGGTAGCGGCCTCATGCCGCGCGGCGTTCAGGCGCACTCCGGAATTGTTTCGGGTGCGCTTTTTTCGCGAGCACAATGTCGTCGTCCTGTCCCCGCGCTGCCATCAACTATGCCTGATAATAATTGACAACAATAAATTCAATTGCCGTGTCGGTTTTATTTTCATAGCTGTGGGTTGATGAAGACTCAAAACACAGCGCGTCTCCCGGTCCGTGACCGCCCGCGTGATGCCGAAAGGCGAAGAAACTGCGGGGCGGGTAATCGCCGACGTTTCCCAGCGGGAGGATCAGACCTCTCCGGTGGACGCCGCCTTGAGCTGCCCGCAGGCGGCCTTGATGTCCTGTCCCTTGCTCTTGCGGACAATGGCCGTGATATGGCGCTTCCAGAGGCATTGCTCAAAGGCCAGCACGCGCGCCTCGTCCGGAGCCGCGTAGGGCGCGCCTTCGGCGGGATTGTAGACGATGAGATTGAGCTTGCCCTTGATGTCGGCCACCAGCCGGGCCAGTTCCTCGGCCTGTCCCGGTCCGTCGTTGATCCCGCCCAGCAACAGATACTCAAAGGTGATCCGTTCCCGCGTCTTCAGCGGATAGGACTTGAGCGCGGCCAGCAGCTGGTCCAAAGGCCAACGCGCGGCCTTGGGCATGATCCGGGCGCGCAGCTCCTGAGTGGGCGCATGCAGGGAGACGGCCAGATAGGCCAGGCCGCTGGCGCCCAGCTCGGCCAGACCCTTCTCAATGCCGCAGGTGGAAACCGTGATCCGGCGCGGCGAGAAATTGAGCCCCTTGTCGTTGTTCAGGCTTTGCAGGGCGCGCATAACTTCGCGCAGGTTGAGCAGAGGCTCGCCCATGCCCATGAACACCAGATTGCGCAGCACGGGCCAGTCGGGCCGGTTGTCGCCCAGGTGCTCGCGGGCCACCAGAATCTGCCCCAGAATTTCTCCCATGGTCATATTCCGTTCAAAGCCCATGTCGCCCGTGGCGCAGAAGGTACAGCCCATGGCGCAGCCCACCTGCGAGGACAGGCATTGGGTCCAGCGCCGCACGCCTTCGCGGGAATCCGAGGGAATCAGCACCGTCTCCACCAGCGCCCCGTCTTCCAGGCGGAGCAGAAACTTGGTGGTGCCGTCGCTGCTTTCCTGCACGCGGGCCACTTCAGGCCAGTCGATACGCGCCGTTTCCGCCAGGCGGGCCCGGCAGGCTTTGGAGACGTTGCTCATGGCATCGAAATCGCGGGCCATTTTCTGCCAGATCCACTGCCAGACCTGCACGGCCCGGAACTTGGGCTCGCCCAGCTCGGTCTGCATCCAGTCCGTGAGTTCGGGAAGGGTATAATTGAGGAGATTTATCATTGGCTTGTCCTGCCCGGCGGCAAGGGAAAGGCCGTTACCCCACGGACTTCCGCGCATACTCACGCACAAAGGCCACGGCGGATTCCAGATCCGTCACTTCGCCCGTGATCTGGGCCTGCAGCAACGCGTCGCGGATCACACCCACCATGGGGCCGGGGGCCAGACGAGTTTCGCTCATGATTTCATTGCCGTTGAGCAGGGGTTCCAGCATCTGTTCCGGGGTTTCGGCCCGGTCCAGATATTTCATATTGTGGTTGAAGGACGTATAGCTGCCTTCGCGGGCCTGAAGGTCGGCACGGGCCATGGCGATAAGGCGCGGATATTCGTCCAGGGCCTTAAAGCGGCGGATGCCCCTGTCGGTCATCATGAAGTGGAAGCGCATGTGGTGGTTCACCAGGTGACAGAGCAGGTCGATGTCCTCCTGGGCGAAGTGCAGACGGCGCAGGATCTTGCGCGTGACCTTGGCCCCCACCCGGTGGTGCTGGTAGAAGGTCCACTGGCCGTCGAAATATTCACCGGTGAAGAGCTTGCCCACATCGTGAAAGAGCATGGCCATGGTGCCCAGCCAGTCGTAGTGGAAACCTTCTTCCGGGTAGTGTTTCATGCATTCCAGGGTGTGGTCGAAGACATTCACCTCCACGCCGTCCCTGTCGCGCTCCTGGCAGACGCAGGAGAGCGCCGCCACTTCCGGGATCAGGCCTTGGAGGATGTGGGCGTCGTACAGCAGGCGCACGAAGCGGTACATGGATTCGGCGGCCACCTTGCGCCATTCGTCCATAATGTCCGTGGCGGGCACGTAGTCCAGTACGCGCACCGAGGAGCGTACAATCGCCATCCAGGTGTTGGGATCAATGGGGATGTCGAAGTTGGCCGCGAAGCGCAGGGCCCGCACGGCCAGCAGGTAGTTGTGGCGCAGGGTTTCGTCCGGCAGGCCGGTGAGCCGGATGGTGCCGCCCTTGAAATCAGCAAAGCCCTCATAGGCGTCACCGGTGGGGGCCGGGCTGCCGAAACCGGTCATGCGCAGTTGCTCGCGTTCCTTGGGGTCCATCATGGCGGCCATGCTGGGCGTGATGCGCAGCAGCGAAAGCTCAGGATGCCCGGCGTCCGCCACTTCCAACGGATAGAAACGGAAAAGCACCCCGTTTTCCTCCAGTTCGGCCAGCGCACGCTTTTCCGACTCCATGCGGGCCTTGGGGAAGAGCTTGACCAGGGTGTCCATATCCGGCTCGCAGGCGATGTCCACGGCGGGCTGCCGGACGGCGCGCAACAGTTGCTCCTGCAGGGGCGCGTTGATGACATGCGCGTCATAGCCGTTGCGCAGCAGGGTTTTGCAGATGGTGATGGCTTCTTTGAGCGCTTGATGCATCGTGGGCTCCTTGCGAAAGATGGGCACAGCGTCGTCCTCGCGGCCGGGCAGGCCGCAAAACGCGCGGAAGAGCAATGGCGGTGCAACGGACGGGAAGCCACCCCGGTAGGGATTCTTTCTGAAAATCCGGGCGGGTCGTGGCGGGAGCGGCTTCCGTTGTGTCGTTATACGCGTGGCTCAAGGGTAAAATGCGCTGGTGTCGCGTCAAGCGACACATGCCGCAAGCCCGTAAAGGATTGCGCGCCGCCATAGACGACGTAAGCACAGCAAAAACCATGGGTCCTGCTGTGCGATCTTCACGCCGAACCGACAGGTGGGGCATGATATTGCACTAGTTCAATTATGCACAGGAGGCGGTCTGAAAGTCAAGCATCCCGCTCTGTTGGGCCGGGAATGCCGCGCCGCGCGCCGGAAAAGCGAGGGCGGAAATAAAAACGCCCCGCGCCGTTATGGCGCGGGGCGTCGCTTCAGTGTGAAACAGGAAGGTTAGTCACTGAAATGATGGGCTTCCCGCTTGACGCCCAAGGCGATCTTCCAGAGCAGGGAGAGCACCAGCGCGCCCACGGCGTATACGCCGAGGGCCACGGCAATCTCCTTGGCCGTGGGCATGTAAGGCGTGAAGGCTTCAAACATGTTGGGCGTGAAACCGCCGATGAGCAGGCCCAGGCCCTTGTCGATCCAGCTGGCGGCCACCAGCATGATCAGCGCCACGGGCAGCAGGGGGCCGGTCCGCCACTGCGGCGGAATCAAGATAGCCAGAGAGGCGAAGGCCATGATCACGGCCGCCCACATCCAGTAGCTCACCCAGGCCAGATGGCCGCCATGCCCGGAGAAGAGGAAGAGCATGGGCTCCATGTGGCCCGGAATCTGGCTGTAGAAGGCGGTGAAGAGCTCCAGCAGATAGAAGAAGACGTTCACGCACATGGCGTAGACGATGATGGTGGACAGGGTCTTGACGGCGTCCTTGCCGGGATCGAAGCCAGTCAGCCTGCGCACCAGGAAGAGCAGGAGCAGCAGGATGGCCGGGCCGGAGCAAAAGGCCGAGGACAGGAAGCGCGCGGCCATGATGGCGGTGAGCCAGTAATGGCGGCCCGGAATGCCCGCGTACAGGAAGGCCGTGACTGTATGGATGGAGAAAGCCCAGAGAATGGAAAGGTAGATCAGGGGTTTGACCCATTTGGGCGGTTCCACGTCCAGGCGTTCGGCTTCCAGGGTGACCCAGCCGATGACGATGTTCAGGCAGAGATAGCCGATCAGCACGATCATGTCATAGAACATGACCGAATTGGGCGTGGGGTGGAGCATGACGTTGAGCATGCGCTGGGGCTGCCCGAGGTCCACCACGATGAACAGGGCGCACATGACCACGGCCGCCACGGCCATGAACTCGCCGAAGATGATCATGCGCTTGAATTTCTTGTAGTGGTGGAAATAGGCGGGCAAGACCAGCATCACGGCCGAGGCCGCCACGCCGACGAAATAGGTGAACTGCGAAATATACAGCCCCCAGGAGACCTCACGGTTCATGCCCGTGATGCCGAGACCGCTCTGGAGCTGGTCCAGATAGACAAGGCCGCAGCCCGCGATGACGCAGAGCAGAAAGAGCAGCCACACATAATAGCTCTTGGGACCGGAAAACAATTTTTCAAGCATGGCCTGTTCTCCCTAAATAAGGTAGTAGACGCCGGGCTGCGTGCCCAGATTGGGCTTGCGGCGAATACTGTAGTTGGCGGCCAGGGCCTGACGCACCGTTGAATTGGGATCTTCCAGATCGCCGAAGAGAATCTTGCCGCCCGCGGCTTCCACGCAGGCGGGCATCTGGCCCGCGGCCAGGCGCTCGGCGCAGAAGGTGCACTTTTCCACCACGCCGATCATGCGGGTGGGGAAGGTCGGGTTAGGCACGGGATCCGAAAGATACTTGCGCGGGTCCACAAAGTTGAAGGAACGCGCCCCGTACGGACACCCGGCCATGCAGAAACGGCAGCCGATGCAGCGGTGGTAGTCCATGGCCACGATGCCGTCTTCCATTCTGTAAGTGGCCTGGGTGGGGCAGACGCGCACGCAGGGCGGATTGGTGCAGTGGTTGCACAGCAGCGGATAGCTGGCCTGGCGCGTCTTGTCGTTGATGTGGGCGTTCATGTCGTCCGGGAAGACGTGGTCGTACTTGTCCAGCCAGAACCATTTGATGTCCTGGTTGCCGGGAATGTGCGGCACATTGTGGACCTTGTGGCAGGCTTCGATCAGCGGCTCGTAGTCTTCGGGGCCGCGGAAGAGGCGGGTGTCGATGACCATGGCCCAACGCTTGGCGGTCAGCGCATGCTCCCCTTTCTCATAACGGCCGGGCGCGATCTGGGCCCGCGCCGCGCCCGCCGTACCGGCAAGGCTTGCCATCCCGCTGCTCAGGGCAAAGGCCGAAAGCCCCGCCACTTTCAGAAAGCTTCTTCTGCTCGTGTTCATTACTTGCCCTCCGTGGGAATAATGTGGCAAGTCCAGCAATAGGGATAGACGCTGTTGGCCACGTGGCACTTTTCGCAGAATTCCTTGTAGTTGTTGTGGCATTTCAGACAGGTGTTCTGCAGGCTGATGACCCACTTTTTGCCGTCTTTGGCGGACACATATATGCGGTTTTCCTTGCGCAGGGCCTCGTCACGCCACTCGTTGAGCAGGCGCATATGCTGGGCGCGCATGAATTCCACGTCCTCGATGCAGTTCTTTTCATCCTTGGGCAGCACCACGTCGGTTTTCTTGTAGTCCTGTCCCAGATAGCTCACCCAGAAGGGGGAGCTGAACAGCACCACAAAAATGACGATGCCCGTGATCACAGCTTTGGCGTTATACATCTATCGGCCCTCCCCCTGCGCCTCAGGCGCATCCGCCGGGCTTTCCTCCGGCTCGTCCTCCGCCACGTTGGGCAGCTCTTCCTGGCGCAGGTCCATGGTGCGCTTGATCTCGCCCTTCATGACCAGGGCGTTGCCCACCAGCTCGTGCAGGCCGCTCACGCTCACGCCGGGCGCCCAGTAGTCGGCCAGCGGCGGCAGCGTGGCGCGGTCGATGGCGCAGACGCAGGCCATGTGGTTGACGCCGTCTTTCTGCTGCACATAACGCAGGGCGTTGCCGCGCGGCATGCCGGAACGCATGCGCAGCTCCATGATTTCCTCGGTGTTCAGACCCGAACCCGCGCCGCAGCAGAAGGTCTGCTCGCGAATGGTGTTTTCGGGCATTTCCACGAAGTTGTTGCAGACGTGCTTGAGCACGTAGCGCGGTTCGTCCAGCAGGCCCATGCCGCGCGCCGGGTTGCAGGAATCGTGGAAGGTGGTCACCAGATGGTCGTTGCGGCTCGGGTCGAGCTTGAGCTTGTTGTGGTAGATCAGGTCGGCCGTGAATTCCGCGATGTGCACCATCTTGGTGGAGGTGGCGTTGCTGAACACCGTGCCGGTAATGGGCGACACCGGAATTTCCATGTTGGCCGGGGCCGGGCCGTTGTAGGTGTCCATGTACTGGTTGATCACGCGCCACATATGGCCGCACTCGCCGCCCAGAAGCCATTTGACGTTCAGGCGCTCGGCCTCGGCGTACATCTTGGCGTTGAGCTTCTTGGCCATGTTGAAGGAGGTGAAGGAACCGAAGTTGCCGCCCTCCGAGGCGTAGGTGGACAGGGTGTAGTCCAGGTCCAGCTCGTGGAAGAGCAGGAGATAGCCCATGAAGGTATAGATGCCGGGATCCGCGAACACGTCGCCCGAGGGGGTGATGAAGAGGATTTCGGCGTTCTTTTTGTTAAAGGGCGTCTTGGGGCGGATGCCGGTGACGGTTTCGCAGTCGTCGGCCAGCATTTCCACGATTTCCACAAAGGAATGGGGCTGGATGCCCAGGTGGTTGCCGGTGAAGCTGCAGTTTTTGACCGGGTCCATGATCCAGTGGATGCCCAGGCCCACCTCATGCAGCAGTTCGCGCACGATCATGGTGATTTCCGCCGTGTCGATGCCGTAGGGGCAGTACAGCGAGCAGCGGCGGCATTCCGTACACTGGTAGGCGTAGTAGAAGAGTTCCTTGACCACGCTCATGTCCCAGCCGCGCGCGCCCACCTTCTTGCCCAGAATCTTGCCGAGCATGGTGTAGTCGCGCCGGTAGAGGGAACGCAACAGCTCGGCGCGCAGCACGGGCATGTTTTTGGGGTCGTTGGTGCCCAGGAAGAAGTGGCACTTGTCCGCGCAGGCGCCGCAGCGCACGCAGATGTCCATGAACAGCTTCAGCGAGCGGTGCTTCTCCAGCCGGTCGGCAAAGGCGTCACAGAGAATTTTTTCCCAATTCTCCGGCAGGTTCCAGTCCTCGGCGGCGGGGTCCCACTCGTGAGGATTGGGCATGTGCAGGAGTTCCATGGTCTCTTTTTTGGCCGGATAGCAGAAGCTGCCCGGCATGAATTCAGGCTTGGTGTCGAGCCAGCTTTTGTCCGGAAAGGCCGGGCGGCTGGCGACGAGCATTTGCGGCGTAGGTAACTTTGCCATGATGACGACTCCTTACTCGGCGGCCTTTTCGGGTTGCTTATCCAGCGGCAGGCCGGCTTCGGCCATGGCTTCGCGGTAGGTATCCTCGTACTCGGGGTAGGTGAAGTACTGCTTGGGCGGATTCCAGGGGTTGATGTGGCGCACCCGGCGGGAATTGTTGGCCTGGTTGCGCGTGGGGCTGAAGAACACGCCGGGCATGTGCACGAGTTTGGAGAAGGGGAAGTAGATCAGCAGCACGCTGACCAGGGTCAGGTGCACGAAGAACAGGGCGTTGATGCCTGTGGCCGCCACGGGCGCGAAGTGCGTGAGGCCCATGACGAAGATCTTGACCTCGGCGATTTCGGTTTTATCAAAATACCGCAGGCAGAGGCCCGTGCCCACGATGCCGATGAGCAGCCAGAGCGGGAAGTAGTCGTTGAGCAGGGAGAGATAGCGCAGGCGGTGGTTGAAAATGCGGCGGCACAGCAGGAAAAGCAGGGCCACCAGCACCAGGCCGCCGGTCCAGTAGAAACGCGGCGAACCGACCTGCATGATCCCGTCGATGGATTCCAGGAAGGTGATACAGGACGGCACAGGCTCGATGAAGAAGCGGAAGTGCCGGATAAAGATCAACAGGAAACAGTAGTGGAAGAGCAGGGCGAAACACCACAACCACTTGGAGGAATAGTAGACGCTGCGCGGCCCGTTGCTGATCGGGTCATTTTCGCGCACATCCGCCAGGGAGTTGCGGAACAGGGAACGGAAGAAAAAGACTTCCAGGAACATCCGCTTTACAACGCCCCAAGTGGTGCTGGGGCAGTCGATCTTGTTCTGCTTGATGAAATCAAGCGATTGCTCCTGCCCGCCGGTGGTGGGGATGCAGAAGGGCACGGGCGATTTGGCCCAGTACACCATGCGCCAGACCATCCCGGCGATGAAGACGACTACCGCCACATAAGGCAGCGCCACGCCGAACAGAGGGGCGAGTCCCGCGCTCGCTCCCGCCCAGGCGATGGCCCCTATGAGCAGCACCAGCAGTAATGATGAGAACATTCCCTACCTCGCTTGACTACAAGTTATCCTGAAACCGCCCGGCGGATTCCGGCCGGGGATTTCAGGAAGATCGTTGCGTCCCACACGCCTGTGGGCCTTGCCGTCCGCGTGTTTTTGCCGGGGCTTGTCCGGCGGCGTGCGCCACCCCGGATCGGGTTTTCCCGTGCCGCGCGCGTGGCTTTTCACGGGGCCCGGCGGGCCGTCGCCGGCCGCCGTTCCACAGTAAAAAGCCGGCCGTGGACACTGTCCGCCGCCGCGCTTCGGCATCAGGCCGCCTCCCGCCGCCGCGTCAACGCGCGCCGGACGGGCCTTCCTCCAATGTCTGCGCCCAGCGCGCCAGTTGGGCGTACTGGTTGCGGATTTCCTTGATGCGCGACTCCGCCAGCGTTTCGCGGGCCGCGGTATAGATGTCGAAGGCCAGCAACGCCAGGCTGTCCAGGCGGGATTCAGCCGTGAGATAGGCGTCAAGCTCCCCCTGTTCGGCCAGCTCGGGCAAAATGCGCTCCCGCAGAAGGGGCTTCATCAGGTAAAAAACCCCCAGGCCTTGGCTCGGCGTGAAGGTCTGCACGGCGCGCAGCTTCACGAAGCGTTCCAGCGCGTTTTTGACCGTGGCCACCTCCACCTCTTCTCCAGCCACGGCGTCGTACAGCGTTCCCGCCGCCTCCTTGGTCATATTTGCCACGGGATTGCCGAAAGCGTCCTGCTTGGTGCGCAGGAATCCGGTGGTCTCAAAGGGATAGGTGGAGTACACCGCCTCTGTCCAGAGGCGGACCACATCGTTTTTCCGGCTGCGAAAAATTTCTTGTGCGTTCATGAATTCCAGCCAAACGGCCAAGTATATAGATTCCTCATATAAGGGGGAAGGGCAAAGCGCGTCAAGCCCTTTCGGTCATTTCACGCACTGTTCCCGGCCCCGGAGCCTCGGGCAAGCATACGTCGCTTTTGGCAAAACAAGCCGGGAGCGGACGCGTTGCATGCCGTGAAAAACTTTGTCCGTCAAGAGGCATGCCGGAAGATTTAGAATTGTGAATTTTTATACAAGATGGACATAGGCCTAAGAAGAAAGAAAACGGACGGCTAAAAAAAGAGTATGAAGCATGCCCCGTGCGAAGGCATGAAGGCTCAAGTGCAATCAGGCCTTAGAAAGTTTTGATATTGAAAATATCTCAACGCTCTGTGCGGAGTTTTCATGAAAATCCACACCGCAAAAGTATCGCAAGGCGAATTTACTTCGCCGTTAAGCGATAATTTCAAGCGCAAAATGCTCTAGGGGCAGGGGGTCGGGCCTCCGCACTGCCCCGCCACCTGCGGGTCCAGAGGCAGACCGGCGTCCTGACCGGCCTGACCTGTCGGGTAGGCTTGGTCGGACGGGGGCAGGACGGGAGACTGCGCCGCCGGAACGCCAGGTCGGCCTTCCGTCTGGTCGGAAACGGAACCGGGGGATTGGCGCTGTCTGCGCTCTTGCTGCTTGACCAGCATGGCGGGCAGGCCGTGATATTCAAAGAAGGGCACGGTCTGCGCCCCGGCGGAAAAGACATGGGCCTTGTTGCGCAGCATTTTGAAACGCAGCCAGAGCAGATCGGGGCTCAAGGACGCGAGCCCGCGCGGCACGGCCACGTTCTGGGACTGGGCCAGGGCCTCGGCCAGATTCATGCCCGCGTCCAGCAGGCGGCGCATCTGGGCCACCTTGTACACATCATTGTCGTTTTCGGCCAGGGGATAGAAAGCCACATCCACATGGCCGGACAGGATGTTGATGCCCTCGCGGCAGCTCGGGCAGGAGGGCGAGAAGAACATGCGTACCGTGGCTTCGTCACCGGCCCCCATGATGGGCCAGACCTCGGTCTGCGAGCGGGCCACGGCCCCCACGTTGACGGTAAACAGCAACACCCAGATCCAGAGCAGCACGGAGCGGCGGCCATGGCTGTCGCGCCCGCGCGCCTGCGCTGGCTCGGCCTGTCGGAAGCCCAGATAGCTCAGGACGAAGAACACGGCCACCACCAGGCAGCTCACGCAGGGCGCGGTCAGGGCCATGAGCAACAGCAGGCAGATATCGCCCAAAAGGGCCAGCCCGGCCAGAAGACGTCCCGCAGCGGCAGCCCCCAGCAGGGCCAGCAAGGCCAGCAGGGCGAAGGTCCCCGTGCCCAGCCACCAGAGCGAAACGCCGCCCACGGTGAAGTCCTGATACAGGGAACAACCGGCGGTCACGCAGAAATTGACGTCATTGCCGAAGGCGCTCCAGACGCAGAAGGCCGCTGCCAGCAGCGTGACGCACAATGAGCCGGTGAGTATCTCGCGGGATTGCTTCATGAAACACCTGTGGGTATGGCTGTGCGGCGCGGACGTGTCGCGCCGATGTTGTCGGGATTGCTCCGCCGGAGTGATCTGGGGCGTGCCGCTGAGAGAATCGGGGCCACAAAAGTACAACATCTATAGGCTGTTTTTTACTTTTCGTAAAGCGCGAGGGCTTTCGGCGGCGGAGCAGGCGCATTAGGGAGTGCGCCCTGTGCAAACTCTCAACCCGCAGATGCGCTTGCTTCGCATTCAGCGGAGCAGATGTCACCGGGCGGCACCGGCGGCATCGGATGGCAAAGGTCGAAGGACGGCTCTTCCGGGGACTTGCCTTGGTCCGGTCCCGCGGCTTATTGAGAAAGAGCGTGCCGCGCCTTGTGCGCGGGAAACGGCTTTTCTCCTTTCGCGGAGGCCCGCCATGCCCCTTACTCCCCTGGAATTGAGCTGCGCCGCCCTGGCCGTGTTCTGCGCCGGCCTGATCCGGGGCGCCACAGGTTTCGGCTTTTCCATGATCTGCATTGTGCTGCTGACCCTGCTGCTGCCCCCGGCGCACATCGCGCCGGTGATCATGCTCTGGGAGATCGCGGCCAGTGTTGGGCATTTGCCCTTTGTCTACAAGGAAGCGGATTGGAAAGCCCTGCGCCATCTGGCGCTGGGCGTGGCCTTGGGCACGCCGCCGGGCGCGTACTGTTTGGCCTTGGCGCCCGCCGCGCCGATGACCGCGGTCATCAATACGGTCGTGTTGGTCCTGACGGGCATGCTTTTTTTCGGCTTCAAGCTGCGGCAGCGGCCGGGCCGCTGGGGAGCCTGCGGGGTGGGCGCGCTCACCGGGCTGATCAACGGCGCGTCGGCCAACGGCGGGCCGCCGGTCATTCTCTTTTTTCTGTCCGGCCCTTCCAGCGTGGCGGTGAGCCGCGCTTCGCTCATCGCTTTTTTCCTGTTTACCGACGTGCTGGCCGCCGTGGTGTATTGGGGCTACGGCCTGATGACCGGCCAGGTTTTCCTGCTGGCCGCCGTGATGCTGCCCTGCGTGGGCCTGGGCATCTGGCTGGGCTCGCGCTGGTTCCGGCGCGTGGACGAGGTCCGTTTCCGGCGCGTGGTGCTGGCCCTGCTCCTGCTCATAAGCCTGGCGGGCCTACTGCCGTCCCTGATCAGCATCACGGGCTGAGCGCTTCGGAAAGCGCTTGTCCTTTGCTGCCATGCGGGGCACACTGTCTGGAGTCTGTCGTCATGAGCGTCTCTTCGGTTATCTCCGTGTCGAGCATCGCCTTTTATTCCGGTCGCGCCAGCCGTTCACAGCACTGCTGTGTTGCTTTAGCTGCAGCCGCAAAGCGGCGTACAGATAAGGACAGCAACGATACGGATAGCGGCTGTGATTTCGATGAGAGAATTTTTGTGTAACTCATTGCAGCCTTCATCCGTAGCCAGAGTTGCTGTTTTTTCCATACAGCTCACAAGTTCGCCTACGGCTAAAGCTCCTTCGTCTTAACGGCTGAGGCAAGAGTATACTCCCTGCATGCTTTAGCCGTTATGCGAGGAACGCGCATTACGGATAAAGACAGCAGTGCTAAAAGGCTCGTTCTCCTTGATATAACACGAAAATCCATCTCGTGACGACAGCCTCTAGGGCAAACTCAAAGTGAAATTGCCCTAACGCCGCACACAATGCGGCGTGCCGCGAAGACCGACCCGACGAGCGGCCCGTAGGGCCGTGCCTATAGCCCAAAGGGCGTACAGGCATCGAGAGCAACGCGGCGTGGATTCCGGCGAAGCGACCGAAGTCAGCCCGAAGGGCTGTCCATGTTGGCGACAACGGAGCCATACGGGGATCGACAGCAACGATAACCGTGTTTTTCGCCAGAATGCGAACTTTGAAATTTGTAACATTTCAAAGTTAATCTGCTTTAGATCAAGCGGGATCGGCCGCCTGAACTTTTGTCCGGAGAGAGTGCCATGTGGAAGAACGTTATTCTGTTGGGGGCCTTCGCTTTTCTGCTCTGCGCCTGCGGCGGCGCGCGCAATGCCAAACTGCCTGACGGCAGCGAAGGCTATTCCATCAACTGCAACGGCACGGACAACGACTGGGCCGACTGCTACAACCAGGCGGCGGACAAGTGCGACGGCCCGTACGAGATCGTCAGCACCAATACCGTGGGAGTGGGCAATACGCCCATGCGCAATATCATTGTGAAGTGCAAGAAATAGAGCGCGTTTCCGGCCGTGGTTGCGTATCGCCTTAACGGTCGCTTCAGAGCCTGGAGCGGATTAACGTTAAATGCTACGCATTCCAACGTTAAAGATACGCTTACTCCGCCGCTTCGCTATGCTGTTCGCGCCCGTAAAGCTCGAGGACTCGCTCACGGGAGAGGCAACAGCGCAAATAAGTTGCGCTTACGGCTTCGTAGCGCGAGGCGCTCTCGCAGTCTCGGTAGAGCATTTCAAGATTGAAATGCTCTAAAAAAAGGACGCCCCGAAGGGCGTCCTTTTGTATACTTGCGATGAGGCCCGCTGCTACATGGTGGAACCGGCGGCGGCGCGCTGCATCTTGATTTCCACCTTTTCGGTGAGACCGGAATAGTACTCGCGCAGAATCACGAGCACTTCCTCACGGCCGAAGTGATCCGGCACTTCCGCGCCTTCGGAGAGCATCTTGCGCAGTTTGGTGCCCGACAGAATCACGCGGTCTTCCTTGCTGTGCGGGCAGGTGCGCATGGAGGCCATGCCGTCGCACTTCTTGCAGTAGAAGGTCCAGTCGATGTTCAGGGGCTCGCAGAGCAGGCGTTTGCCTTCATCGGCGGGCGCGGGCATCTTGCGGAAGATTTCTTGGGCCTCGAACATGCCGTAGAAGTCGCCCACACCGGCGTGGTCGCGGCCGACCAGCAGGTTGTTGATGCCGTAGTTCTGGCGGAAGGTGGCGTGCAGCAGGGCTTCACGCGGTCCGGCATAACGCATGTCCAGAGGATAACCGGCCTGGATCACGAAGTCTTTGACAAAGTATTTGTCCACCAGGGTGTCAATGCACTTCACGCGCACTTCGGCCGGAATGTCGCCGGGCTTCAGGGAGCCCACCAGGGAGTGGATGACCACGCCGTCGCAGATTTCCACGCCGATCTTGGCGAGGTATTCGTGCGAACGGTGCATGGGGTTGCGCAGCTGCAGGGCGGCAACTTTCTGCCAGCCGCGTTCGTCCATCTTTTCGCGCAGCTGGGCGGGGGTCATGTACACGCCGGGGAACTTTTCGGGGAATTCGCCCTGCGAGAGGACTTTCACCGGGCCGGCGATGTTATATTCCTTCTGGGCCAGCACCATTTTGACGCCGGGGTGGTCATTGGGGGCCACTTCCCAGAACTTTTCGGAGTCCGGGCCTTCGCCCTTGAAGACCAGCTCGCATTCCCACTTTTTGTCGGCTTCGGTCATCTCGTAGATTTCTTCCACCTTCATGGTCGCCATGATTTCGCCCTTGCGGACGAGAGCCACTTCCTGGCCGACTTTGAGGCCTTTCGCGTCTTCGGCGGAGATGTCGAGGGTCACCGGCACGGGCCAGAAGGTGCCGTCGGAGAGCAGCATTTTTTCGCACACGCTCTTCCAGTCGGCTTTGTTCATGAAGCCGGTCAGGGGCGAAAAACCGCCAATGCCCATCATGATCAGGTCGCCCTTGGCGCGGGAAGAAATCTCGATCTGCTTCAGGCCGGCGGCCTTTTTCTTTTCATCTTCCAAAGCCTTGCCTTCCAACAGGCAACACACCAGGCCTTTGCCGCCATGCGGGGGTACCAGTTTGGACATCGCGAAATCCTCCATGTTTTGGTTATGGACGCCTTGCCGCGCCGGACAAGAACGCGCGTCGGACGGCAAGGGGCTGTTCCGGCATCCATCTTGTGAATAATCTAACAAAAAGTCAACTACCTTTCAGAATTTTTTGTGGCTTCTCCGGGCGCTTGTGGGGAAAAAAGTCCCCGGCGGCCGTAAGGCCCGCGCCGGGGACAAAGATACACCGGCAATCCGCGTCAGCACGGATTGCCGGTGCAAGAGCAGGGTCTTTCTAACCTTGAGCTGCTCGGGAAAACACTGACGATCAGTGTTGCCTAGAAGGGCACTTCATCCATGTTGGAGGCTTCCGAGGGGAAGGCCGGGCCCAGATCCTCGTCTTGGGGCTGCTGGCGCGGAGCCTGACGCTGCTGCGCCTGACCGCCGCCCCCCTGTCCGCCCTGGGCCCGCTGGCCCCCGCCTTGGCCGCGCGGAGCCTGCCGGGGTGCGGACCCGCCACCGGCGGCGTAGTCATCCTCATAGCCGCCGGGGCCGCCCTGGCCGCCGCGCGGGGCGTCGCCCTTGCGGTCCAGAAACTGCACGCGCTGGGCCTTGATTTCCGTGGTGTAACGGTCCTGGCCCTGCTGATCCTGCCATTTGCGGGTCTGCAGACTGCCTTCCACATAGATAAGGCTGCCCTTGGCAAGGTAATTGGCGCAGTTTTCAGCCTGGCGCTGAAACACGGACACACGGTGCCATTCGGTGCGTTCCACCTTGTTGCCGTCGCGGTCGGTATAGGATTCGTCGGTGGCCACGTTCAGACTGGCTACCGGCGAGCCGCTTTGGGTGTAGCGCAGTTCGGGGTCGCGGCCCAGGCGGCCGATGATCATGACTTTATTCAACATGGCTGTTGCTCCGGATGAAAGCGGATAGAGCATTTTCACAATGAAATTGCTCTGTTATTATCAAAATGTTCGGCCTCGTAAGACGGAAGTGAAACCAGAGCAGTTTTACTTTGAAATTGCTCTAACGCCGCACAGGGCGCGGCGTGGATTCCGGCGAAAACCACGTTTTTCACCGGAATCCCAACTTTGAAATTTGTAAAATTTCAAAGTTACTCTGCTCTGGACCCACGAGATTTCCGCGGTCGGGCAAAGCCCGCCCGCGGAAACTTCAAGCGCAATATGCTGTTAGCGGATGTGCCGGGCTCAGGCCACGAAGGCCCGTTCCAGATTGTCCAGCACGTCTTCCAGTTGATCGCTCAGAACGTTGGCTTCGCGCGGCTGCCAGTCGGCAAGCGCCGCCTCCAGCTCCTGCTTCAGGCGCGCGGCTTCGCGGATGCCCGGTCCCAAGGCGTCCTGGCGGGCCTTGGACCATTTCATGAAGGTCAGGCCCTCGTCCAGGGCGCGTACCATTTCCAGCACGCCGCGCTTTTCGTGCTTGATGGGCACGCTGAAGGCCAGTTCAGTCAGTTGGGGCCAGAGTTGTTCCAGAAGATCTTCATTCCAGGTCACGGCGCTGACCCGTATTTGCAGTGCTTTTCCCATAGTAGTGTACCGTATGTGTTAGTGTTGGGGCGGCGTATCATGGGCCGCGTCGGCTGACGCGGGATTTGCCGCCGTTATTCTTTTTCCGTCCATTCGGTCTGAACGCGCATGATCACGTCCTGAATGGCCGGAAGCTGGTCCTGCGGGCAAACGCCGATGAGCGGCGCGCCCGTGTCCATGTTTTCGCTGTACTTGAAGTAGACGGCGTAAATGACGCCGTCCGGGCCCGTGTAGTGCAAGGGTACTTCGCGTTTCATGCGCGACATGATCAGAAGTTCCATGCCGTCCCGCACCGCTACGGAATGCGCGTCCGAAGCGCGGATTTTCTTGTCCACTTCGGGCGTGAAATAGTATTTGGCCCGCTCGGGCGCGCGGAACAGATGCAGGGCCTTCTGCAGAATGGCCCGCTGCACTTCCTCGCGGGTGAGCATGTGGCGCAGCACGGCCAGCGGCGTTCCGGCCTCTACGAAGCAGCCCTCCAGCTCGCTGTGCAACTCGCTGATTTCGCCTTTTTCCGGCGTGCAGATGGGCTTGGGATTGCGTTCGCGCTCCAGTGTGGCCAGCTGGGTGCCGGGTTTTTCCTTCCACTGACCCTGGGGCCCCAGGACCTTGTCGCCGGTTTTGAGACCGGCAAAGGTCACCCGCCCGGTGTGGGGCGCGGTAATGACGATCTCGCGGTAGGGCGAGGCCTTGATTTCATCCAGCAAGGCGGAAATGTCGATCATTTTCTGTCCGTTATGGCTTATGTCTATGGCGCGTTCTGCGTATTTTTTGTTCGTCTTTTACGAAAAACAGCTTTTTTCCCGCAGTCGGCGTCATACTCGTTTTTTTGATGCGCACGTACCTGAGTACGTTTACGCTCAAAAAAACGAGCTTTCCTTGACCGCGAAAAAATATCTTATTTTTTGCAAAACCCGTCCAAACCGGCACCCGCCTTCTTCGCTACGCTCAGCGTGGCGGTATAAGGAAACAGAGCTTGAACGGTCGTGTTTTTGAGGAAGTGCTGAGTAATGAGGATGTTTGTCCTTTGCCAAGAAAGGCGAACGTCGGGCGTCACGAAGTGTATCAAAACATACACGAGTTTCGCACGGGGTGAGCCTGACGCAGGCAAAGGGCAAAAAGACCATTACTCAGTACTTCCTTACCGATAATACAAGTTTCTGCCGCCGATGGTAAGCAGAGCCTGCTTGAGGTTTGCGCGGATCTGCCTCCGGTCCCAGATGCCCTGAATGTGGCCGCGCGACAGCGCGCGGTAGGAGCGGTGGTATTTGGGCGGAATGTCCATGCCTGTGGTTTCCTTGATCACGCCCGGTCCGGCGAAGCCGATGTTGGAGGAGCGCACCGCGAACTGGTAGGGCGAGCAGCCCAGGAAGCTGGCCACCGGCCCGGCGAAGGAATTGGTATCGTACAGCACCATGTACAGGCCGCCGGATTCGATGTAGCGGCGCACGGCCACGGTGCAGCGCGGCATCTGGATCACGCCGTGGGTGCCCTCCTGGATGCGGATGCCCGCCGTGCCGTGCACGTAGGCCAGGAAGGGGTAGCGCTTCTTGGCGGCGCGCTGCGCGGCCTCCACGAATTTGTAGCCTTCGGCCGCGCCCACCGAGCCGCCCCGGAAGGTGCCCATGAGCATGGCAACCACCATCTTGGTGTTGTCGATGCGGGCTTCAAAGGTCATGCAGCCGCTCTTGGCCCCGGTCTTTTTCTGGGCGTCGCTGATGCGCTCGGCAAAACCGGGAAAGTCCAGGGGATTGCCCGCCTCGATTTCGCTGTTGAACTCAAAGACCGAGCCGGGATCGAAGACGTTTTTCACGTACCATTCGGGCTCCATGGGAAAATGGTAGCCGCAGTGGCTGCACACGCCCGCGAATTCCGCGAAAAGGTCCGGACCCCAGAGATCCAGACAACCGTAGGAAGCACTGTTGGGACAGGTCAGGGTGCGGTCGACCTTGTAGCGGGGCGAGAGATAATTCCACTTGTGCCGCCGCGAATCGTCCGTCCAGGCCGAAAGGGCCGTGAGTTCCCTGGCCTTGTTGTCCGCGCGGCTGGGCAGATTGCGGGTGAGCTTGCGCCAGGGGGAGAGCAGGCGGCCCTTGAACATTTCCCACTCGTTGTCCACCTCTTCCATGAAGCCCCGGATCTGGCGTTGGTGCTTGCGATAGAAATCGTACTTGAAGCTGACCCAGGGCTTGGAGAACCAGTCCCAGAAGGCGGCGGCGGTCTTGGTCAGGAAGGGGCGGCGGTCGCGCGCGGCCTGGCGTGAGAGGCGCAAAAATTTCTGCTGGCGGCGTTCGCGCAGACGGTCCTTGGCTGCGGCCGACAGGCCCCAGCGGATGTGCAGCTCGTCCAGGTTGACTTCCGGATTGCGGTGGCGCGAGAGGGCCAGCCCTCGGAAAACAGGCATCTTGCGGGTGGAGATGACCACTTCGTCCGTGGCCCGGATGACCTCCTGGCGCAAGGAGCGGAAAAAGTCGAAATGCCAGGGCCGCGCGCCCAGGGACGGCTCCTGCACCACTCGGTCGATATAGCCGAAGCGCAGATTGTCCTGGGCCGTGATGTGCAGATTTTCGGCGCAGTGCTCGATCAGCTCGGGCGTGGCGCGCTGTCCGGCCTTGAGCCGTCCTTCGATGGCCGCGGCGCCTTCCGGCGAAATGACCGAATAATAGCCGTGCGAGAGCATCAGGCGCTTGTCCGCCAGGCCGATGGCCTCGGCCCCGCCGGAGCCGCCCTCGGAAATCACGGCCACCACGGGCACGCGCAGGCCCGCCATGCCGTAAATGTTGCGGGCGATCTGCTGGGCCGCGCCGGGGTAGTCCTCAATGGGAAAGGAGCCGGGCGTGAAAATATAGGCGTGGATGGGAATGCCCTCGGTTTCGGCCACGCGCATGTACTGGAGGGCCTTGGCGTTGCCCCAGGGCTTGACCGAGCCGCCGTTGCGGAATTCCGCGCCGTGGCCTTTCTCCTGGCCGATGACCATGACCGACTGGGTGTAAATCTTTTTGCCCCGGCGGCGGGTGATCACCGCGCGGGCGATGAGCATGCTGGGGTCCAGGCTGTGCTCGTCCTGGCCGCCCACTTCAGTGAAGTTGTCGTAGACGTTTTCCAGGATGTCGCGCAGGCAGATACGCTGCGGATGACGCACGATGCGCACCCGGTCCATGGGCGTGACGCTGCTTTCCAGACGGCGCTCCACATAGGAGAACAGATCCTCGACCGTGGCCAGTTCCGCATAGGGATCGTTGAGCGAACCGGAGCGGGCGCGTTCGGCGAAAGCCGTGAGCCGCTCTTCCAGCAGGTCCGCGTTGTCCTTGTGCTTGCCCGCGAAAATGTCCTGCATGTAGGTCAGTCGGTCGCGCAGGCTCTGGATGCGTTTTTCGATGTTGTTGTCCATAAGTTAGGTGCGCCGCTTACATCGGTGTCTTGAGGTAGTTGAAATAACTGCCGCTGCACTGGACAGCGGCCAGCGGATTATGTCCCAGCATGCGGTCCTTGACGGCCAGCACGGTGGCCGGGGCCTCCAGATGGCGCAGGGCCAGGGTGTCGTGGCCCACGCAGAGTCCCAGCAGCACGTTGAAGTCCACCTGGGCCCTGTTCATCAACTCGGCCTGGAGCACGGGATTGCACATGCTTTCCGGCTGCTCCGGGTTGAGCAGATCCTCGCCCGAGAGGCCCAGCTCGCTCTTGGACAGCCCGCCCGCCTTGCAAACGGCGGAAATTGTTTCCAGGCCCTGGGCCTCGAAGATTTCCGCCGCTCCCGCGGCCTCGCGCCGCAGGCCGATACAAAAGAGCAGGCCCAGACGATGGTAGCCCATGGCCCTGGCAAAGGCCACGATTTCCAAGATACGGGGGCGGCAGGGCATGCGCCCGCCGTCGGGCAGTTTCGCGTAGCTGTGCCGCTCCACCCGGGCGGCCTGGCGGGCGAAATGCCGGATGTCCGGCTGCGCGTAGGTCCGGCGGCTCTTCTCCACCAAGTCCGTGTGCGCCGCCGAAGGGCAGTCCGGCGGATGTTTGCCGCCCGGCACGCAACAGAGCCGCTCTTCGCGTTTGAAGGGACAGGCCGCGCAACGGGGCGGTGGGGAGGAACTGTGCATGCCGACGCCTTGGCCGTGGTTAAAAACGCAGAATGCGTCCGGTATTGGCCTTCAAAAAGCCCACATTGGATTTAAGGGGGTCGCCCGCGCCGTTCTGGCCTTCCAGGCGCAGGGAGTCCAGAAATTCCAGGCCGCGGGCCTTGGCCTCCTCCAAGTCCTTGCCCCAGATGATCGCCAGGGCCAGGTTGGGGTCGAATTCCGTGGGGATCTCGTAGGGCTCGTTGCGGGGCACATGAGTCAGCATGGCCAGCCAGGGCTGGTCCTTCCACTGGAAGTGCTCGATGCGGCCCACCCAGGGCGTGAAATTGTTGTCCGGGTCCTCGGCGATGAGACGGTACTCGATGCCCACGCCCTCGGAGGCGATTTCCGCCTGGGTGTAGCCCAGGGGCTGGCCCAGGCCGATGCGGATCTGCTCGGCGATGAGATCCACGCCCTCTTTGCCGCGAACACGCGAAATGCGGGCCGAGACGCCGTTTTCCACCTGGATGCGGGTGTTGACCTCCATAAGGAAGGGGTCGCCCTTGCGGGTGACGATCCATTCCCAGGTGCCCACGTTGTCATAGCCCACCTTGCGGGCCATGGTCAGGGAATAGTCCACAATGTCCGTAAGCACGCGGCCCGCATTAAAGGTATACTCCAGTTCGTCCGGCGCGAAGCCCGGCGCGACCTCAATGCGTTTCTGCAGGCCCGTTGACTGGATGGAGCAGTTGCGCGTGCCGAAGTGCACGGGGTTCGTGCCCGAGCGGTCCGAAACGATCTGCACTTCCAGGTGGTTGAAATCCGTGATGCGCTGCTCAATGAGCACGCCTTCGTCCTTGAACTGGCGCAGGGCGTAATTGCGGATGCGCCGGTAGACCGAGCGGAACTGGTCCGGGTCGTAGACTTCCTCAATGCCCATGCCGCCGCCGCCCGCCGAGGCCTTGACCAGCACCAGCGGGCGCTGGATGCCCTGCTGTTCCTGGAATTCAAAGACCGACTTGGCGATGCGCTCGGCCTCCATCTCGTCGTAAATGGGGCGGTCCGAACCAGGCACCGTGGGCACGCCCAGACTGCGGGCCAGGCGCTTGGTATTGATCTTGTCGCCCAGCTCGCGGATGATTTTCCAGGAGGGGCCGATGAAGGTCAGTTTGCGGTCGCGCTTGGTGACCCGGCGGGCGAAACGGAAATCCTCGGCGAAAAAGCCGTAGCCCGGATGCACGGCGGTGCAGCCCGCCTCGTCGGCAACGGCCATCAGTTCGTTGGCGTCGTGATAGGAGGACACGCGGAACAGGCTCTTTTCCCCGCCTTCCTCGCGGGCCAGGCGGACATGGCCCGAGGCCGCGTCCTCGGCGGTGTACACGGCCGTGAAGGCCACGCCCAGCTTGCGGCAGGCCCGCATGATGCGTATGGCGATCTCGCCCCGGTTGGCCACCAGAATTTTATGCTCGGTCAACGGAATTTCCGTGGGAGCGCCTTTGGCGGCGCTGCCGGCGGCGGCCTTTTTTTTGCTGCTGTCCTGAGCTTTGTTCAAACCTCTCTCCCCAGGGAACAGTGCTCTTCCCTATTATGGCATGCCCGCGCCGCGCGCCCGCCCTTGTGGGCCGGATGCGCGCGGGCTATAGTGGCCGGGCGATGTCTTTCACCCGAAAATCTACCAGAAGTCGAGAGATAATCTTATGCAAAATCCACAAGAAGTCCAGCTTGCCGTCGAGGCGTTGCGCGCCGCCCTGCCCGATTCCGCCTTCGGGGCGGAAGCCCCTCTGGGTCTGATCCTGGGCACCGGCCTTTCGGGCCTGGCAGCCGCCCTGGCTGGCGACGCGGGCGGGGCCGGTCCCTGCGTGGCGCCCTTCGCGCAACTGCCCGGTTTTCCGCTGCCCGGCGTGGATTCGCACCACGGGGCCTTTGTCCTGGGCCGCCTGGGCGGGCGGCCGGTACTGGCCCAGCAGGGCCGCTGCCATCTGTATGAGGGCAGAAGCCCGGCTGAGGTCTGCATGGGTGTGCGGGTCATGGCCGGGCTGGGCGTGAAAACCCTGATCATCACCAATGCCGCCGGAGCGCTCAACCCGCTCTTTGAGGCCGGGGACCTGATGTGCATGGCCGACCAGATCAACCATACCGGCGTTTCGCCGATCATGGGGCCCAATTGCGCGTCCTGGGGCGAGCGCTTTCCGGACATGAGCGTGGTTTTTGACCCTGAACTGCGGGCCCTGGCCCAAGAAACGGCGGAGCATCTGGGCATCCGCCTGGAGCGGGGCGTCTACATCGGAGTGCATGGGCCGGAAATGGAAACTCCGGCGGAAACCCGCATGTACCGCCAGTGGGGGGCCGACGCCGTGGGCATGAGCACCGTGCTGGAAGTGATCGCGGCGCGGCATCTGGGCATGCGCGTGTTGGGCTTTTCCTGCCTGTCCAACAAGAATTTGCCGGACTGCATGGCGCCCGCGCCCCTGGAGGAAATCATCGCCGTGGCCGGGCGCGCCGGGGCCAAACTGGACCGCCTGCTCAGGGCCTTGGTGACAAAACTTTGAAAAATGCGTACAAAGCCTCTCCTTCAGGCTGATGACAAGCCCCGCTCCGCAGTGTTTGCGCCGCCGTCGGCGGCCTCTCTCCAGAGCGTTTGCACTGTTTTTTACGGCGGCCTTCCGGTTCGTCGCCGCCGTATCCTTTTCTAATCCAAGGCTTTTCCCATGCAGCAGAATGATTCTCTCCGCAATGTTGCCATTATCGCCCACGTTGACCACGGCAAGACCACCCTGGTGGACGCCCTTTTCAAGCAGAGCGGCGTATTCCGCGCCGACCAGCGCGTGGACGACCGCGTCATGGACAAAATGGATCTGGAGCGCGAACGCGGCATCACCATTGCCGCCAAGAACTGCGCCGTGCGCTGGAAGGGCGTGAAGATCAACATCATCGACACGCCGGGCCACGCGGATTTCGGCGGCGAGGTGGAGCGTTCCCTGTCCATGGCCAGCGGAGCCATTCTGCTGGTGGACTCTTCCGAAGGCCCCTTGCCGCAGACTCGCTTCGTGCTGCGCAAAACCCTGGAAGCCGGTCTGCCCGTGGTGGTCGTCGTCAACAAGATCGACCGCAAGGACGCCCGGCCGCAGGAAGTGCTCAATGAAATCTACGATCTGTTCATCGACCTGGGGGCCAGCGAGGAACAGCTGGAATTCCCCGTGCTCTACGCCATCGGCCGTTCGGGCGTGGCCATGAACAATATCGACGACCCGCAGGAAGATCTTTCCCCGCTGTTCGAAGCCATTCTGACCAAAATTCCCGGCCCGGCCTACGATCCGGAGCAGCCCTTCCAGATGCTGGTGGCTGACCTGGATTACTCGGACTATCTGGGGCGGCTGGCCGTGGGCCGGATCATGCACGGCAAGGTTTTTGCCAAGGAATCCCTGGCCTGCATCGGCGAGGGCGGCGAAGCCCGGCCCCTGCGCGCCACCCGCCTTCAGGTCTACGACGGCCTTCAGCTCTCCGAGGTGGAGGAGGCACAGCCCGGCGACATCGTGGTGCTGGCGGGCATTGAGGACGTGACCATCGGCGACACCATCTGCACCCGCGAGAGCCCGCGCGCCCTGCCGCGCATCCGCGTGGACGAGCCCACCGTGGCCATGCGCTTCGGCATCAACACCTCGCCCCTGGCCGGGCGCGAAGGCAAACTTGTGCAGAGCCGGGCCATCCAGGACCGTCTGGTCAAGGAAAGCCTGCGCAACGTAGCCATCCGGGTGGAAGAGACGTCGGACCGTGATGCCTTTCTGGTCAAGGGCCGGGGCGAATTCCAGATGGCTATTCTCATTGAGACCATGCGCCGCGAGGGTTTCGAGCTTTCCGTGGGGCGGCCGGAGGTGATCCTGAAAAAGGACGCCAACGGCAAGACCCTGGAGCCCATTGAGCATCTCTATGTGGACTGCGATGAAATCTTCATGGGCGTGGTCACGGACAAGCTGGCCCAGCGCAAGGGCCGTATGCTCAATTGCACCAACAACGGCACGGGCCGGGTGCGCCTGGAATTTTCCGTGCCCTCACGCGGGCTCATCGGATACCGCGACGAATTTCTCACGGACACCAAGGGCACGGGCATCATGAATTCCTATCTGGAAGGGTACGAGGAGTGGCGCGGCGACTTCCCCACGCGTTTTTCCGGTTCCATCGTGGCGGACCGCCCCGGTTCGGCCGTGGCTTACGCCCTGTTCAATCTGGAACCGCGCGGCACGCTCTTTGTGGAGCCCGGCGACCCGGTCTACGAGGGCATGATCGTGGGCGAGCACAACCGTGACAACGACATCGACGTCAACGCCACCAAGGAAAAGAAGCTCACCAACCTGCGCGCAGCGGGCAAGGATGAAAACGTCATTCTCACCCCGGTGAAGAAAATGACTCTGGAGCATGCCCTGCACTTCGTGCGTGAGGACGAACTGGTGGAAGTGACGCCCCTGTCCCTCCGCCTGCGCAAGGTCGAGCTTTCGTCCCTGAAACGCTACCAGATAGCGGGCAAGGCCGCCAAGAGCAAGTCCTGAGCCGTGTTGTCGCAGGCAAGGGAAAACGGGCGGCGCGTGGGCGGCGCAACCGGCCCGCCCCGGCGAGCCTCTGGCGCGGGCCTTCAGCGAACTGTTTCAGGACCCCGAACGTAATACGCGCCTGGAAGCCTGTTTTCTCTCCGTGGGGCTGCCCGAGCGGCCGGAGCATGTGCGCATTCTGCGCCATAACCTGGCTAATGCGGGCCCGGTGGAGCGGATTGTCACGCTCTACGCCCTGGCGGCCATGACCCGCGCTCCCGGGGATGTGGACGCTTTTCTGGATGCCCTTCCCGAACAACCCCAACTCTTTCTGGATGTGGGGAGCGCGGAATGGGATCTTGCTTTGAATCTGGGCACGGGCATGGCGGATTTTCTACTGCTCCTGGTGCACGAACCGCGCACGCGGGACAGAGCCCTGCCGCATCTGGCCCGGATCATCTGCAACAACGGTCCTGCGGAGACGCTGACTGTGGAGGCGCGGGCCCCGCTGGTCAAGCCTTATCTTGAGGCGCACGGGGACGCCCTGGTGCTCAAGGAAGGCTATCGCAGTGATTATGAACGGGGCAAAACCTGCGAGGCCAAAATCGAGACCCTCATGTTAAGCGGTGACCTGGATTCCCGCATAGCGGCGTTGCTGATATACAGGTACAGGTATTATCCTGAAATGGTGCGCAGGCTGGAAGAGGATTTTCAGCAAGGAAATATCAAACCGGATATGGGGCAGACCGCGGTGCTGCGACTGATCGTGGATGGTGAGGTTGTCCCGCGTGTTTTTCCCACGGATCAGGCATCTGTGGAAGCCGTTCTGCAGACGGAAAAACGTCTGTATAAAACAGCGTTTCACAGCCTTGCCTATTCTTTTATGAGTCGCAGCGACCCGCGCGACGCGGAAGTGCCCGCGGCTTTGCTGCGCTATGGCGACGGCTGGCTTGAGACTGTCGAGCGGCACTATCTTCAGAACCGTGTGAAGGGGGAATGATCGGTTGTGCTGCTGCAGCCGCTTTTGGAGATGCCTGGGAAGAGCCTTTTACAGTTCCAGGCGTTCTACTCGGGCCCGCGCGGTCAGGGTTTCCGCATCCAGTTTGCTCATGGCGTCCAGCAGGAAGATCCGGTAAGAGCCGGTGCCCCCGTCCACGGCCCGCAGTTTTTCATAGGCCAGCTCGCCGCAGACGCCCATGGCGGCCATGGCGCAGACGCAGGCCCGCAGGGGAGTTTGCGGATTCGCGCCCAGATATGCGCCGGTCACGGCAGCGGACATGCAGCCCGTGCCCGTGATGCGCGCCATCATGGCATGGCCGTTGCGCACGGCCCAGGCCTCCCGGCTGTCCGCCACAATATCGATGGGCCCGCTGACCATGATCACCGCGCCGGTCAGCGCGGCCACTTTCCGGGCGCGCCGGGCGTTTTCCGCCAGGTTGTCCCCGGTGACCAGGCTCTCCGGACCGGCGTCCACGCCCCTGGCGTCGGCCATGCCTCCGGCCAGGAAGCTGATTTCCGAATTGTTACCCTTGATGGCGGCGCAGCGGATCTCACGCAGCAGGCGCAGGGCCGTGTCGTTGCGGAAATCGGACGCGCCCGCGCCCACGGGATCAAAAACCACGGGCCTGCCCAGAAGGTTGGCCGTCTGACCGGCGTGGAGCATGGCCTGCACCGTGCGTTCGTTGAGCGTGCCCATGTTCAGCACCAGGGCCGAGCAGAGGCCCGTGATCTGCCCGGCCTCGCGGGCGTCGTCAGCCATGATCGGCGAAGCGCCCGCCGCCAGGGTGATGTTGGCGCAGTCATTGACCGTGACGTAATTTGTGATGAAATGCACAAGCGGGCTTGTTTGCCTTACGGCGCGCAGGGTTTCCGCAACGGCTTCCAGTGGCGGATTTTCCCGCTGACCGCTTGCGGATTCAAGGAGGTTTTGCCTCGGTCCGCCTTCCACGAAGGGATTGCGCGCCTCCGGCACTTCCTGATGGATGACGATGGGGTCGGAAATCAGGCCGAAGGCGGCATCTTCCGGATAGGTGACCGCCTGTGAGGGATTGTCTCCGGCGTAGGCAAGGACGTCCTCCCGGCTTTCCCAGAATGTGCAGAGAAAGAAATGGGCGTAAGCGCCCTGGTCCACAACTGAAACAAAGGCCCCCCGGTTGCCGGGCAGGGCCAGGGCGTCTCTGACGCCGGTTTGTTCCAGATACTTTCGGAAAGCCGTCTTTGTTTCCAGCGGCGTCAAGCCGTGCCAGGTTCTGGCGATCATTCTTCCCGCGCTCCTTTGCCCACGCCCGCGTCATGGGAAAGCCCCCGTCCCGCGAGCCGGAAACGGGGGCTTTGTCTGTTGTGCAACGTACCTTGTTAAGGTTTGATGTACGCAAAACCTTCGCGTTGCAGGCGCACCACTTCCACCAGGCCGGCGGGCACCACCGAGCAGCCCGGCCAGAGGCGGGCATGGTCGATCTTGTTGTCCGCCAGGGCATTGGCGCAGAGCATGACGCGCACGCCCTGGGCCAGAAGCGGCGCGGCCAGTTCGCGCAGATCCGCGTGTTCGTCCGTGAACAGGGTTACGGCGGGGCCGTTGGCAACCACGGCCAGTTGAAATTTTTCGCCGGGCAGGCCCTTGATGTAGTTGGCCGCGTTTTTCAGCACCAGGCGCAGCATGGCGGGGTCGTTGCTGTCTATATGCAGGCAGAGATCATAATTCATAAGTATTCTCCAGAGAGTTTCACGGATCCGCGATATGGCGGAAACGGCATTTACGCTAGCAAAGCGGCGCGGCTTTGCCAAGCGGGCGGGCGCTGCGGCGCAGGGCAGACGCATCTAAAAAAGATCTATAGACTGGGGGCTATGGAAGACCCTATTGAAATCACATTGGCTATTTTCCGTGACCTGCCTGACCCACGAGTAGAGCGCACAAAGATACATAGTCTTGAGACTATTATGTTTATTGCTTTATGTTCGTACTTGTCAGGCGGTGACGGCTTTTATGACATGGAAGATTATGCCCATGCCAGGCAGGATTGGCTCAGCAGCCATATAGGCATGCAAAGCATTCCCAGTCATGATACCTTCAACCGCGTATTTCAGGCAATTTCCCCGAGTTGCTTTGGCGAATGTCTCCTTGAATTATCCCGACGTCTTCGGGAGAAAGTGACCGGCGACATAGTGGCCTTTGACGGAAAAACACACCGGCGCACTACCAAGAAGAATGGGACAGCTTTACATATGCTCAACGCTTGGTCCGTGGAAAATCGTTTGGTTCTCGGACAACTGGCCGTA
>NZ_JH114302.1:684553-728240 GCF_000224635.1 Desulfovibrio sp. 6_1_46AFAA | reverse complement strand
AATGCGGCCAGCCAGATCACGGCCAATAACGACATCACGGTCAATGCCGGGCAAAACGTCAACATGGCCGGTTCCCGGCTGGCCGCGGCCCAGGATTTGAACATGGCCGCGGGCAAGGATATCAACCTCCTCCAAGCCACGGACACGGCCAGCGCCAGCGCTTATGAAAAAACCCTGCGCGCGGGCCTGAGCCTGACCCTGGAACAGAATCTGACCAGCAACGCCCAGCAGGTCTACCAGAATGCCAAGACCGCCGTAGAGGCTAACGGCCTTTTGGATTCGGCGCAGAGCGGCTTCAAGGCCGTCAACGGGGTGGGCCAGACTCTGACCAACTCCAGCGCTTCCGCCAGTCTGACACTGGGTGTGAATGCCAGCCAGAGCAGCAGCGAAAGCCATGCCACTACAGCAGTGCCGACAGAACTTGCCGCCGGACAGGATATGAACCTCACTGCCGGGCAGGACCTGACCATGCAGGGCACCCAGGCCCAGGCGGGCAAGGACATGAACTTGGTCGCCGGGCACGACCTGAACATTCACGCCGCACATTCCTCGCAAAGTTCATCCAGCGACAAGGGCGGTATTAATGCCGGTCTGGGTGTAAGCGCATCAGTAAATAAAAGCGGCTATACGTTGGGCGTTAATGGTTCCCTTGCCCTGAACGGCGAGCAAGGGGACAGCAGCGGGCTCAAGCATGACAATGCCACACTGGTGGCCGGAGAAAAGCTGACCACCGTGTCCGGGCAGGACACTACCGTGGCCGGGGCCAACCTCACCGCCAAAGACGTGGACATGACTGTGGGTCGCGATCTTACTGTGACCAGCCTGAAGGATTCCAGCTCGTCCCATACCAACAGCTACAACGCCGGGGCCAGCGCTACAGTGGGCTACGGGGCCGACGTCAGCGTGACTCAGGGAGCCAACTTGGGCTTTGGCTTCCAGAACAGCAACGGCAAGGCTGTGGGCGAGCAGACTTCCATCCTGGGCAGCGACAGCGTGAATATCTACACGGAAAATAATACGCATGTGGCCGGAGCCATCATTGCCGCTCTCAACGACAATCTCAAACTGGATACCGGCACTCTGAGCTATGAGAATATCGTCAGCAAGACTACGGAAACCAGCATGAGCGCGGGTATCAAATGGGGACAGACATTTAAGCCCGGAGGGACATCATCTGCTCCGATTGATAAGGGGGATAATAATACCTTATCTCAAGGGGGAAAAAATCCTAGTAATTTGCCTAATAATGAGTTGTATCCTGATGCTAAGCCTTGGATGAAAAATTTAGTGGAAACGCAAAAGAACCTGCAAACGTGGTGGAAGGGGTTTAAGGAAGAAAGCTTGCACAATATCTCACCGGACAAGTTTTCTTACAGTTACAAGGAAACGACCCAGACCGCCTACGCGACCATCGGCAAGGGCGAGATCATCGTGCGCGACAATCCCGGCCAATCTTTAGACGGCCTGAATCGTGATCCTTCTCAGGCCATGCAGACTGAACAGACAACTAATGTAAATATCAATCTAAATCCAGCCGTTACCTATGTGGACACCATACTAAACCCGAATAGGACAACCAATGTGTTGAATACCTTGAATGAACTCTCCACAGACCCCGGCGGCTTCTTTAAAAGAATCTTTACGGGTCTGTTCGGCGGCGACAAGAACAAAGGCAAAGATAAAAAGGAAGATGGGGCTTCCCAACCGACTGGAGAGAAGAAACCCACAGCGGCTGAACAAGCCTTGCAGGGGCTAGGTAATGATCCGATGGCTTTTCTCCATGAAGCATTGGGTAATATGTTTGTCACACCTCCGGCCCAAAAGGGCGCTCCTGCAACGCCGACATCTAATGCCGGAAGGTAGGAGACAATATGTACAAAAATATTGCCTTGCTCTGTGTATTTGTACTGCTCTGTGCCTGCGGCCCTTTACCGCAATATAATAAAAGTGGATTATGGGGTAAATATCCAGAAAATTTTGTTGATTCAGATGGTTTTACACTTTGGATGCCCTCAAATATGCATGCCAGACAAGGAATGTATGCATATGTTGTTCAACGATATATAGATGAATGTATGAATGGAGATTATATTGGAGGGAAATATGAACCATCTGGAGACGTTTACAAAATACTCAAAGATGGAACAAAAATATATGCATATTATTATTATTATGACGAAGATACAGATGTTGGAGTTAATGCACTAGCATTCAATTTAACGCCAATGCAGATGAATATTGGATATGATGTTGTGTTCAATATTTATGTAGATAAAGATGAAAAAATTACTAGGTGTAAGTATATGCGAATAAGAAATTGAGTATAATTTCTCTGCACGGATAGGCCTTGCTCGTTTTATAGGGAAGAGATAGTTTTTAGAGAAAAAATAACTTATATAGAATATTATATAAATAACCATGCCACCATCGGCAAGGGGGAGATCATTATACGCAACAACCTCGGCCAGTCATTGGAAGGTTTAAACCGAGATCCGTCCCAAGCTCTCAAGGCCGAGCAGACTGCTAATGTAAACATCGACTGGAAACCGGCTTTTAGTTATATCGACAACTTCCTTAATGGTTGGGGATGGCCTTCTGGTATTACAGGAACTGCTGATTTTTTAGCTGATCCCAAGACATTTTTAAATAAGTTACAGGATAAGCTCGCACAGGGGATTCCTCTATTGAAGCGGCCGAAAAACCAGCAACCCGAAAGCAGCAATCAGCCCACGTCTGCACCACAGACTGCCGCACAGCACTAGGAGAAAGTCATGCGCTATCTGTTTGTTATGGCGATATTATATTGCTTACTTTCCGCCTGCGGTTTCGAAAAATTTGTAGATAAATGTATCAATGAACCTCCCTCCGCTTCATCGCGTCCTGCACGCGATGGCGAGGGGCAAGAAGTTAAAATGTGGGTTCCTAAAGATGGTATGATTCCTCATGCGACTTGGGAAACTCTAGCGAGAGGAGCGGAAAAATTGTGCTCAAATGGGGATTACATAGGGAAAAATATTACGCATGCTCTTTTACCTAGTGAGCGTACTGTATGCAAAACTCTACCTAAGTATGGAAACAAGATATGGGCATATTACTGCTATTATGGTGAAGACATACCAGGATTTAATAAAACTGATTGGTATGAAACTGTATTTAATATTTATGCAGACGCAAATGGGCGTATTTATGGCTGTGCATATGCAAAATATCCGAGAGGGTGGCACTATAAAAATGGTACAACAGATGGCATCATTGTCCAATAACTCGCCTAAATAGTTTTATATTTCCAACTGATAAAAAACATAAAAGCTTGGTACCATTTAGCAATAGGCGGTGCACTGGGTCTCAGGCCTTCTTCCAAGAAAGAGGAGCTTCCTGTTTTAATAGCGTTTAATGACATACCCAGACCGCCAATGTCAACATCGACTGGCAACCTGCCTTCAGCTATGTAAATACGGTCTTGGATGGCTGGGGAGTTCCGTCCATGCTTACCGGCACGTTCAACTTATTTGCTGATCCCAAGACCTTTTTCAATGATCTCCAGGATAGTCTGGCTAAGGGCATTCCATTTTTGAAGCGCCCTGAACCCAAAAAAGAGGGGCCTTCTGCGCCAGCGGCAAGCTCGCCTGCAGTCCCGCCAACGTCGTCCGCTTCTGGCCCGCAAGCCAGTGCGCAACACTAGGAAGTCGCCATGCGCAATATTCTTTTATTGGTGGCGGTCTGTTGCCTGTTTTCGGCTTGTATAGTGAAAGATATGGCCAATAGTATTGGTATAAAACCGTCTCCTAGTACGCCACACGCTCCCGCGCGCGACGGCGAAGGAAAAGAGGTCAAAATATGGGTGCCTAAAAATATGATCCGTCTGTCTGCTTGGCCGTTTCAAGCCAGGGGCGAAGAGGACAGATGCACTCAAGGTTATTACTTAGGTAAAAATGTCGCGGACCTTCTCCCCACTCAGCGCGGAATTTATAAAATTCTTCCCAACTATGGGAACAGAATTTGGGCGTATTATTATGGGGAAGATATTCCTGGTATTGACACAACGGACTGGTATATAACTGTATTCAATATCTATGCAGACAAAAATGGTCGTATTTATGGCTGTGCATGGGCAAAATTCCCAAGCGAATATCGCCTGGAGCACGGTACATCTGACGGTATCCGGCCATGACCGCAAGGCCTCTCTTCACGGAGAGGCCTTGCTCGTTTTATAGGGAGAGATAATTTTCAAGAAATGAAAAACAGATAATTTATATTATTGTCACTGCCTATGTCACTATCGGCAACGGGGAAATCATAGTGCGCGATAATCCCGGCCAGTCCCTGGACGGTCTGAACCGCAACCAGAACAAGGCCACCAGCGAAAACCAGAGTGTCACCAATATGAACTACAAAGCGGCTTTCAGTTATGTAGACGAGGTTATTGGCATGCAGGGCATTCCCTATGCCCTGAAGGATGCCAATGAAATGTGGGAAGACCCTAAAGGCTTTTGGGGGAACCAATGGATTGAGGTTAAAAAGAGTTTTAATGGTCTGACGGACTCCTTCGCCCAGCTCTGGGGCTCCTTGAGCGGCAAGGAAAAGCAACCGGAACAGCCCAACTTAACGCCGCCCGTTGACAATAATCCGCAGCCTTAAGGCAAGGAGGGTTAGTCATGCGTATTTTTAATACTCTTCTGCTTTGCTTTGTTTTGCTTTGTGGCTGTCGCAGTATCGGCCGTGTTACCCAACAAGACTTTACAAAAATTTGGTTTCCTCCAGAAACAAATGATATGGCCGGGGAAAGTTCTATATGGGTACTTGATGAGTGGAAACGCTGTGGAAGTGGTTATTATAAAGGAGTTTCTATTTATAATATGGATAGTAGAAAATTGAAAACGTGCAAAAAAATAGGACATGAAGATACAATATGTGCATACTATTATAGCTATGAAATAGATGATGCATATGGAAATTCACTTCCATATGTTGCTGTATTTAATATTAAGTATAATTCAAACAAAGTTGTTTATGAATGTTCTGGAGAAAGAATGATGGGATATGCATATTAATTATACATAGTTATGTTAAATATTGTTTGATATGTGTTACAAAAAAATATGAATATGGACAATATATTTTCTATATAAATATGAAAAAAAACATTTTTATATTCATATGCTATTGCCTCCTTGCTGGATGTGGTGAGGCAATACAAAGTCAATTCTATGCTGCGCACTTGCCTGCAAGTGTGCAAAAGCAACAAATGCCTTGCGCTCAAATTGATGTGGAGGTAGATCGTTGCCTGAATGAATATTATAATAACATAAAAATAACGGATGAGAAATTTGAAGGAAAAAATCTCTCCTTTCTTGATTTTGAAAATGGAGAGAAGCTATACTATGCGGAATATTATTGCGAATGGGCCATGGCCTTTACTTGTTGTAAAAAATCTCTTGGCTTTAATGTTACAGTGAATGCTCAAGCATGACTCAAAACAGCATTGGAGAAAAAGTTGTTGATTGTTGGCTATGCTCGAAATGGGAATAGGATGGCACTCCTCGCGCCCCAATGAAAGAGCGCATCACCAGCAAATCCTCCACCGTGGCCGCCGGGGGCAATCTCAGCCTGCTGGCCGGGGTCACCGGTTTGACGCCGGGCGCGTCCGCTGCCTCCGGCGCGCCCGCGTCAACCGGCCACGCCTCGATGGTGGGCTCCAACCTGGCCAGCCTCAAGGACCTTACCGTGGCCGCCAGCGGCAACGTCAACGTCTCCTCAGCACAGAACAGTTCCTATTTCAGCCATACCAAGTCCACTGTGGGCGCGCTGGGCCTCAGTTCCTCTTCCAAGAAGGAGGGCAACTCCTCGCTGACCCAGGTGGCCTCCAACCTCGTCGGCCAGAATGTTACCCTGGACGCGGGCAAGAGCGTCAGCCTCACGGCCTCCAACCTGGTGGGCAGCGGCAACATAACGCTGCTGGCCCGTGACGGGGATGTCGCGATTGCAGGCGCGGATAACTTACGAGACTCCTGGCATCAGTCCAAAAGTTCCCGGGGAGGGCTTTTCTTCGGCGGGGGAAGTGTGAATTTTTATGAGGCAAAAGCCAAAAAATCCTCAAACGGCAGCTCCGCCAATGTGGGCTCAACACTCTTGGCCGGTAATGACCTTCATATTGTCTCAAGTCGGGATATCGCCGCGCAGGGCTCTTTGCTCACGGCCGGCAACAATGTCGCCCTTGACGCCGGCAGGGATATTCATTTGCTACCGGGACAAGACACTTCCCACTCGGCCCAGTCCAGCAGTAAATCCAGCGTGGGCATAGGGGGCAGCCTCAGCATCCAAGGCATCAGTGTAAACGCGGGGTACAACTACGCGGGCAAGGGAAGCAATCAATCGCAAACGGAAAACAGGGGCAATCTCCTGTCAGCGGGTAATGACGTGCTGCTCACGGCCAAGCGCGACGTCAATCAGGTGGCTTCCCATCTGGAAGCCGGTAACGACATAAGCGTCATTGCCGGGCGCGACTGGAACATGCTGGCCGCCCCGGATACGCAGAATATGTCGTCCTGGCGCAAGGAAGTGCAGGCCGGTCTGACCATCTCCCTGAAACAGAACGTCACCAGCGCCGCCGATGCCTTTACCCATATCCCGGGGACAACAAGCGACGCCAAGGGCGGAGCCGGGTTTACCGGTATTTCCGCAGCCGGGGCGGGTCTGCAAGCCATGTCCGCCACCATGAGCGCGGCCTTGCAGACGGTGAGCCTGTCCGTGGATTTGGGCATGTCGGAATCCAGCCAGAAAAACTCCATCCGGAGCACCACGGCGGCCCCCTCTTCCGCCACCGCCGGACGGGACATATATGCGCTCACGGGAAATAACATCAACATAGAAGGCGGCAAGATCATTGCCGGGCGCGACGCGGCTCTGACCGCTGCCAACGATGTCAACATTATTGCCGCGCAAAACACCTGGGATCAGAAATTTTCCTCTTCATCCAGTTCGGGAGGCATCGGGGCGAGCATCGGCTTTGGGGCCACGGGCTGGAACGTTTCCGGCTATGCCTCGGCTTATGCGGGCGGCGCGAAAGCCGCTGGCGAAGCCGTAAGTCACACCAACGCGCTGGTCATGGCGGGCAATAATTTATCCGTAAGCACGGGCAATGACGCCAATGTGCAGGGGGCCTTTCTTGCGGCGGAAAACCTCCGCATGGAAGTGGGGAACAACCTGAACGTCGCCAGCCTTCAGGACACGAGTTCCAGCGTGTCTTCCTCCTGGGGCGTGGGCGGCGGCCTCAGTTTTGACATCTCTTCCTTCTTCCCCGGAGAGATCGGCGGCCTGGCCGTCAATTCCGGCAACGGAGCGGATGTCACTGTCAGCGCCGGGTCCGGCACGTTTGACAGCAAATGGGTCCAGGGACAGACGGCCATCATCGGTTCCAAGGAAGTGACGGTCAATACCGGCGGCAATACCGATATCACGGGGGCGGTGATCGCCGCTGACAGCGGCAAGCTGACCCTGAATACCGACTCCCTGACCTATACGGACCTGTTTGACTATGCGCGCGGCGAGCAGTGGAGCGCCAACCTTGGCGGGACCACCAGCCTGACGGGCAGAAAAGATCTCGGTGATGTGACTCTTTCCGGAAATTACGCTTCCGAAAATACGGAGCAAGTGGACAGAGCCACCGTGGGACAGGGCACTGTCATTGTGCGCAGTGACCCGGACGCCACGCTCGACGGCCTGAACCGGGATACGGGCAAAGCGCAGGAAGTGACCGAACATGAGGAAACAGCCTTCAGCGTCTTTGTCAGTTCAAGCATCCTGCGGGAACTGACCAAGGGACATGATGAGGTAGCCGAGAAACACGGTTTTATGGCTAATTTCCTGCCCGGTGCAGGACAGAATGAATCTAATACGGGAATGGAGTATTATAGAACAAAAGACGATTTGGATTTTGACAGAGTGAATGGGGACCGAATACGCAACCCAAATGTCAACTATGGGGCCTCGGACCAAAATCCTTTCCTGAGATTCCTCTATCAATGGGTTCCCGGCATCAAGTCCTTCTCGGAAATCCACGATATGGAAATGAAGGTTGTGGATAACAAATACAAGCCTACAGGCACTACCCCGCCGACTTGGGTTCCCGTGGTTACCATTTTGCCGTCCTTCCTGTACAGCTTTGTACATGCAGGAGGTAGCACTCTTGATATGACAAACTGGAACAAAAATTGGGATACATACATCAGGCATAGTTTTGAAATTCGTCAACTCAAGGAAAGTGGCAGAAAATGATGCGATATATGCTTGCTATTTTTTTATTATTCCTGACTGGTTGTGGTGCTTATGTAAGTGGAACTATGTATCAGACTACATTGGAATATACGCCTGTCAACCTCAAAGGTTGGGAATTGCATACACCAGAAAAACATATGTGGACAGAAAGAAACAAAACGTATTTGCCACAATACTTTTCAGAGGAAGATGCTGGCAGCTTGGGGTGGCCAGCAAGGTTTAATTATTTTTATGCCAAATATGCCGGGGAGCAGGATACACAGCTTGTATTATGGGTACGACTTACTGGGGCCTTTGAGGTTTGGCAAGACATTGCGTCTTATTGGCTTGATAGCGAAAGAGAAGCTCCCCTGCAAAACAATGCAAATTCGTGCAATAAGAAATGTTTTGGCGTTGAAATTTCCACCAATGCAGTAAACATGGATTTTGATACCCATGGTGTCTTCATTATGAAAGGCGATGAAACCATTTCCAGCGAGCTGATTGCGCTCAATAAAGGATTCTTATGTAAAGATACAGCGTACCTAAACCATGATATATATAATTTGGCTGACCCCAAAACCATAGCGCTTATGAAACCAAATGCATCTTCGAGAGTCATAGTAATTTTGCCGTCTGGAGAAGGCATTTCTAAAGAAAAAAATTTTACTTATCCTTCATTTGGTTTTAAATTTCCTTTGAATTGCCGGGATATTGAAAATACTACTCTTGTCATCAGCGGCTTTACCTACAAGGGCAAACCCATACCGCCTCTCAAGGTGCGTCTGAATTACACGGACCTGTCGCAAGTGCCGGGCTACGAAGGTCCACCGGCGACACAACAGGCGCAGTAAAAATGAAAAGAACGTAGAGTCGCCCCCACTAACATTGTCAGCTCTCACGAAGGAGGCTATCCGAACGTATGAAAACAATTCGGATAGCCTCTCTTTCTGTTCGAAGGCAGGAATGAGGCGGGTTCCTGCTGGTCCTCAACTCTCGCCTCTGGCTCCCGCTGTGTGCCCGGCACCTAGTCCTTCTCTGAGATCCCGATATGAAAATAAAAGTTGTGGACGGCAAGTATGCTTCACCCGCTGACGTCCCCAAATGGGTTCCCCCAGCCACAATCTTGCCATCCTTCTTGTACAGCTTTGTTCATGCTGGGGGCAATACTCTGGATGTCACCAATTGGAGCAAGAACTGGGATACCTATATCAAGCATAGTTTTGAAATCCGTCGAATAAATAAAAATGGAGGCAAGTGATGCGCAACACACTTGCTGCTATTATGTTATTGATCTTGGCTGGTTGTGGCCCGTATATGAATGGAACTGACTACCTTCCCACATTAGAATATACACCTGTCAGTTCCAATAGCTGGGGGATATTCATTCCCCCTAAAAATACACAGAGGACAAAATATGATATATCATATTTGCCTCAGTTTTTTCCGGCTGACGATAAAAATGGATTAATATGGGGAGGGTGGTTTAATTACTTCTATGCAAAATATGCCAACGATTCCAACGCACCACTTGCTTTATGGGTACGGTTTCCCCATGTCTTTGGAACATGGAAAACCACAGGAGGTGATTTTTGGGGGAATCGGGTGGAATCAGCACCTACAAATAATGTGGAGTTGTGCAACAAGAAATGTTTTGGCGTTGAAATTTCCACCAATGCCGTGGACATGGATTTTGATACCCGAGGCGTTTTTTTGATGAAAGACACTGAAATAATTCGAGGAGATTTAATTGCACTCAACAAAGGCTTTTTATGTAAGGATCCAGGCCTACTAGATAAAGGAATTTATAATTTATCTGACCCAAAAACTATAGCGCTTATGCAATTCAAGCGTTATCCGAAAGATTCGCTCTCATATCCATCATTTGGATTTAAATTTCCTTTGGATTGCTGGGACATTGAGAATACTGTTCTTGTCATCAGCGGCTTTACCTACAAGGGCAAACCCATACCGCCTCTCAAGGTGCGCCTGAATTACACGGACCTGTCGCAAGTGCCGGGCTACGAAGGTCCACCGGCGACACAACAGGCGCAGTAAAAATGAAAAGAACTTAGAGTCCACCACAGTAAAATTGTCAGTTCTCACGAAGGAGGCTATTCGAACGTATGAAAACAATTCGGATAGCCTCTTTTCTGTTCGAAAGCGGGAATGAGGGGGGGCAGCACCCTTGATGTCACCAACTGGAGCAAGAACTAGGATACTTATATTAAAAGAAGTTACGAAGTTAGTCAGCTTAAGGAGAACGATATAAAATGATGCGATATATACTTTCTATGTTTTTGTTATTATTGATGGGTTGTGGAAATTATATGACTGGGACTGACTATTTTGCCTCATTGGAATATATGCCTGTCAAACCCTATGAATGGGAATTGTCTACTCCCCCAAAAGGTATATGGAGGTCAGAACATTACTATAAATCTTATCTGCCTCAATATTTTCCGGACAATGATAAACTTGGCCTGCAGTGGGGAGCAAAATTTAATTATTTTTATGCTCAATATTCCGGTTCTAATGTGTCGTTGGCCCTATGGGTACGGTTCCCTCTTGTTCTTGGGGCATGGAAGATGACAGGAGCAGATTTTTTTGGAAACCGAGTGGAATCAGCACCCACAAACAAGGCTGAATTGTGCAAAAAGAAATGTTTTGGCGTTGAAATTTCCACCAATGCCGTGGATGTGGATTTTAATACCCGAGGTATTTTTTTGATGAAAGGCACTGAAATAATTCGAGGAGATTTAATTGCACTCAACAAAGGTTTTTTATGTAAGGATCCAGGCCTACTAAATCAAAAAATTTATAATTTATCTGACCCAAAAACTATAGCGCTTATGCAATTCAAGCGTTATCCGAAAGATGCGCTTTCATATCCATCATTTGGATTTAAATTTCCTTTGGATTGCTGGGACATTGAGAATACTGTTCTTGTCATCAGCGGCTTTACCTACAAGGGCAAACCCATACCGCCTCTCAAGGTGCGTCTGAACTACACGGGCCTGTCGCAAGTGCCGGGCTACGAAGGTCCACCGGCGACACAACAGGCGCAGTAAGAATGAGCAAAACTTAGAGTCGGCCTCAGTAATATTGTCAGTTCTCACGAAGAAGGCTATCCGAACGTATGAAAACAATTCGGATAGCCTCTTTTTCTGTTCGAAAATGGAAAGGTAATTTGTGCAACATATTGCAATAGTAATAGCATGTATTTTCTTTTGTTATGGCTGCGATTCCGCGCCAGGAATCTTTACTAGCCAATAGAAGCGGAAATGATAAACTCATTTATATAACAGGAGGAAATTATAATCTGCTTAAGGATGGTTATGATATAACTTATAGACCACTGCGCTCATCATTTTTTAACGATGAAAAATTTTATATAGGATATGCCATAAATGATTTATTGTTACCTGTAAGGAATAGCTTGGTTTCCTCCACCGTGCCCGCCGGGGGCAATCTCAGCCCGCTGGCCGGGGTTCCGGCCTGACGCCGGACACGCCCATCCTCCCCTAAAACGCCTTCCGACCGAACACGCTGCCCCACGAGGAACCGCGCTCACGCGCGGCGGCCGGGTCCACCCAGGCCAGCACCACCCGGCCCATATCCCAGGCCAGAGAGCGCGCAATAAGCCCCGACGGGTCCGCCGGATTGCGTTCCTTGATGGAAAAGAGATAAAAATCGTGCACCTGGCGGGCTTCCATCATGCCGCCCTGGGCCAGTGACCAGAGCTGTGTGCCGGTCTTCACGTCATACACTTCAATCGCCAGGGACAGGGAGCTGTCGCCGCCGCTGCCGCCGTCCATATAGTGATTGATATAGCCGCCCACCAGAAGTTCCGCGCCGCGCTGCCGGGCCAGGGCCAAAGCGCGCGAGCGTTCAAAGGGACCGGCTTCGGGCGCGTATTCCAGGGCCTCGAAGGCATTGAGCGAAAGCCAGATCTGCCAGACCTGGCGCGAAAGCATGTCGCTGAAGGTCACGGCATTGGTAACCTGCTGCACGGCGCGCAGGGGCACGAAAAGCGCGCGCGGGCGGTGCCCGGCCGGGCCGAGTGGGGACACATAGACGGCGGGCGGCTGACGGCGCACGAAATTGTCGATCTGGATCTGGAAAGGCGTGCTGAAATCTCCGGCCAGGGAGATGGAGGAACGGCTGTCGTCCGGGGTGCTGGCGCAACCGGCGGCAAAAGCCAGAACCAGGGCCAGGACCGGAAGCAGGCCCGGCAGCCAGGGGCATACGCGCCGCGGCAACGATTTCATTGCGGTTTCTCCGAGGCTAGGCGCGCCTTCTGAATGGAGGCGAGCAATTTTTCCCGCGCGTCGCGCAGGTTGTCGTACAGGACAAGGCGTCTGTCGGCCGACAGGCGGCAGAAATCCGCCGTGCGGGTCATGTCGGCAAGGTGCGCCATGGCCTGCGCCAGTTCCGCCAGTTGGCGCGCCTCCGGTCCGGCCAGGGGGACGCTTCTTCCGGCAAGTTCCGCCAGATGCCCCAGCTCCTCGGCCTGGGCACGGATGCCCTCGGGCCGGATCGCCGCGCCATATTTCCGACGTTTGCGAAATTCATGCCAGAGAAAGTGGATTCGTCGCCACAACCGGGCCATGCCCATTGCCTCAGGATTGGACCGCGTACAGCAGTTGAAGAATCATGGGCCCCATCACCATGCAGACTGGCACAAAACCCAGCAGGGTCTGCGGCCAGTTCAGACGCAGGGCCGCGCGGCAGCCCACGGCCATGCAGGCGAGGCCCCAGACCATGCCCGCCAGGGAGCCCAGCGCCGGAATGACGCAGAGCAGCGCCGGGGCCGAACTGTAGACCATGACCTGGAAAACCAGGGGAAAGCTGGCCCGGTCCGGCGCCACGAAACGGTAGGCCAGATGGGTCAGGCCGCTGAAAACATAGAGTTGCAGAACCAGCATGGCCGTGCGCAGCAGCAGGGTCATAGCCAGATTGCTCTGTGGGGCCAGGAGAGCCAGCATTTTTTCCAGCTGCGGGTCCGTGGCCGCGCTGGGGGCCATGATCGCCAGCAGTATGCCGCCCCAGAAACGCTCCACCACCGTCTGCACCACGCAGATAATAAGGTAGAAGCACAGGGCCCGCAGTTGCGGCGCTTCCGGGTTGAGCGAGCCGAAAAAGCGCGGCGCGGCGAACATGACCCGCATGACCGTCTGATAAAAGGAAGCCAGCCAGCCGTCATGCCCGGGTGCCGTTTCCCAGGGATTGGCCTCATAGTCATGCTCCGCATGGGGGTCCGCATCCTGCTCCGACTCCCGCAGGCGGGCGGCCTCACGGGCATAGGCCCGGCTGGCCGTCCGGCGGATGTCCTCTTCCTCCTCCTGTTCCGGCGCGGCATCCGGGCGGTCGGCGAATGCGCCGCCGTCTTCGCTTCGCGGCTCCCGGCGCTTGCCCTCCGCTTCGCTCGCGGCGTGCTCCGGCTCTTCTTCCCGTACTTGGCGGCCCGGCACAATGGCGCCGGGCGGCAGGGGATCATCCTGCCCTGCCGAGCCCGCCGCGGCCCCGTCGCGCGGCGCGGGCGCGTCAAGGGTTTCCAGCACCCCGTCCTCGGGCGAAAAGCGGAAGCGGCAGGCGCATTTGGGACAGGTGGCAATGACAGCGCGCGCGGGCAGGCGGTCGGCGGGCAGTTCTCGGCTGAAGCCGCACTGCGGGCAGGTAATATTCACTACTGGCTCCTCTCGTGCCGCCCGGACTCCAATGGACGGCGGCACATCTCAATAGAGCATTTAACGCTTGGAAATGCTCCAGACGCTTGAAGACCGGAAAGCGCGCTTCCCGGAGGCCGCCACGCGGCCGAATGTACCTTCTCTATTAGCCGCAGGCAGGCGCGCTGGCAAGTCCGCCACGGACGCGCCCGAAGCCGGTCGATCCGGCCATGGCCGCTTTCGGCACGGCAGAGCCAAAAAAATTCCTCGGTCCGCATTTTCGCCTTGACAAGTTTTTGGGAATGCGGGTAAGCAGAACTATAGTCAACTAGTCATATATATGAATTTATCCGACCACGCGTATTCCAATAAGCGCCGCGCACAAGGAAGCCGTATGCAATACCATGAGCCATCCCTCCAATCCCGGCACAATCCCGACAATCACCTGCCCGCCTATGCCAGAATCAGCCAGAGCCTGCGCCGCCAGATAGAAAGCAAAGCCTGGCAGCCGGGCGACCTGATCCCCACGGAAAGCCGGTTATCCAAAGAGTACGGCGTCAGCATCGGCACCGTGCGCAAAGCATTGCAGGAGTTGGTCATTGCCGGTTTTCTCCACCGGGTGCAGGGTAAGGGCACCTATGTGGCGGGCAGCTTCATCCGCAGCAAAGACCACCGTTTTTACCGCACCCACGCCGCCTTCGGTGAGCCTGACCCGGAACGGCGCTTCACTTTTCTGCGCTCTTCCACGGAACCGGGGCAGGACTTCATCTGCCGCTATCTGCAACTGGCGGAAGGCACGCCCCTGCTCAAGCTGGAACGGCTCATTTCCATTGACGACCGGCCCTTTGTGCTGGTGCATTCCTATTTCGAGGCCGCGCGCTTTCCGGAACTGGCGCGCACGGACCCGCGCCGCTTTGAAAGCGAGGCCCTGACCCTGATCATTGAAGAGGATTACGGCACGCCCACCATGTCGGCCAGTGAATTGTGCTGCGCCGCCACCGCCTTGCCGGAAGTGGCCGCTGTGCTGCAACTGCCTGAAAACTCCCCTGTTCTTTTTCTTGAAATGCTTTCCTGCTCCTACAACGAGATACCCTATGAATACCGGCAGAGTTTCTGCGTCCCCGGCAGAAAGCTCTCCCGCTCCTACTGAAATTTCACGCCTGTACCGCCGTAACAGGCGTGGAGGCCGCAGCGCAGAAAATGCGATTTTGCGCTCCCCCCGCCGCCGCTGGCGGCGCGCCACGGCCCAACCCGCAGGGAGGATACAGCATGCAGCCTCAGGACTTGGGAAAACGGCTTTTTACATTTGCCGTTATTGCTGATTCACATCTCAATCAGGATGAATTGGACTGCAATTCGCCCTTCCCGGTCAACAAGCTGGCCAACAGGCGCATGCGCCATGTGGTCCGCGATCTGAACCGGCGGGATGTGGCCTTTGTGGTCCATCTGGGCGACCTGATCCACCCGGTTCCCGCCGTCAAGGAGCTGTATGCCGGGGCGGCCGCGCGTTTTCACGCCCAGGTCAGGGAACTGAACGCCCCCCTCCACCTCACCCCCGGCAACCACGACATCGGCGACAAACCCATGCCCTGGGCCCCGGCGGGCTCCATTACGGAAGACTATATCCGGCTCTGGCGGGAGACTTTCGGCGACGACTATTATTCCTTTGACCACAACGGCATCCATATGATGGTCATCAACGCGCAGTTGATGAACAGCGGCCTGCCCGCCGAAGCGGAGCAGAAACGCTGGCTGGAGGACGACCTTCTTGCCCACGCCGGACAACGGATTTTCATCTGCACCCATTATCCGCCCTTTCTCTGCGAAACGGACGAGGCCGAGCATTACGACAATATCGCGGAGCCGGAGCGCGGCCGGCTGCTTGAGCTGATGGCCCGTTGCGGCGTGGAAGGCCTGTTCGCCGGGCACGTCCATAATTTCTGGTACCTGAACGAAGGCGCCACCAGGCATTATCTCCTGCCCTCCACTTCCTTTGTGCGCCAGGACTACAGCGAAATGTTCAAGGCCCCGCCCGCCCTGGAGGAAACAGAAGCCGGGCGCAATGACGCGGCCAAGCTGGGCTATTTTCTGGTGCACGTGCACGAGCGCGGGCACCTCTGTGAAATGGTCCGGACCTACGGCGCGTGCGTGGCCCCGGACGACCCGCTGGAAACGCCTCCCATGAGCGTGACTCCGGTCGCGCCCGCCCGCAACCGTTACGCGGCCCTGGGCTTTGATCTGCGCCAGAGCTGGGCCGAAGCCGTGGGCATCCCCCCCAGCGGCGCTCTGGATGAATTCGACAGAAAGCAGGTCCGCAACGACTACCCCCTGCTGGCGCTCTGGGAAATGGGCGTGCGCCATCTGCGCATCCCCCTCCAGGACCTGCGCGACGCCGAGGCCCGGCGGCGCATACGCGGCCTCCTGCCGCTGGGGCAGACCTTCACCCTCTATTCCTACGGCCTGCCCACGCCGCGCGACGCAAAGCTCATTCAGGACAACGCCGCCCTGCTCTCCGGCTGGGAAATCAGCTTCCGTGAGCGGGAACTGGCGCGGCTTGCCGCCGGGCTACGCGAATTGCGACGCGAACTGAAGCTGCCCATCCTGCTCAGCCGGATGTGGGAGCATGAGGACAACCGCGCGCCTGACGGCCGCTATTTTCACGTCATGAACCACGGATTCACTGCGGGAGACGCGGGCAGAATCGCCCGCTTGGCCGCGCTCCGGGGGCTGGAAGGCATCGGGCTGGTATTCCGGGCCATGAGCCACGACGACCTCCCCACCCTCACGGCCTTTGCCCACAAAACCTGTGCCGCGCGCGGCCTGCCCGCCTCCCTGCATCTGCGCCTGACCGGCTTCAATCCGGCCGGGGCAATGCGCGACGACACATGGGCGGCGCAGCGCACGGCCGAGGCCCTGTTCTGCGCCGCGGGCACGGGCGTCACGGTTTTTGCCGACGCCCTTACGGATATCGACCGGGGCTATTTCGTCCGCAACGGCGTGCTGGACCAGACCTGCAATCCCCGGCGGGCCGCCAGGGTCATCGGCCATCTGCACGCCGCGCTCAACGAAGGCCGGGGAGACATCGGCCCTGTGGAGGAAATGGAAGCCAAGGGCCGCTGGCTCCGGACCCGCCAAAACGGCGAGAGCATCGCCCTGTACATGGCCGGTCCCGACGCCGTGGGCGCGCCCCTGTCCATCCCGCCGGAACTCTTCACCTCCACGGCGGCGGTGACGGCGGTGGATCTGGACAGCGGCTTCAAATTCCCGGCCGAAGAACTCCGCCCCGTGTCCGAGGGCCTGTATTTTTTGCGGGGGCGTTAACCCGTTCTCAATGTGCACGGAAGCCATCCCCGGAATGAACCGACAGAATGAACCCGGGGGTGGATCAGAATAAAACCAGCCGTAAAGGAGAACCGTCATGTCGCACCGATTCACACGCATTCTGGCTTTAACCCTGCTGGCTCTCTGTTTCACGGGCACGGCCCATGCCGAATACCCCAAGGGCCCCATTTCCATCATCTGCCCCTTCGGCGCGGGCGGCGCGGGCGATCTGGCGGCCCGCATTCTGGCCAACGCCGTCAAGAACGACTTCGCCAAGCCCGTGGTCGTGGTCAACAAACCCGGCGCGGCCGGTGTGCTGGGCACCACAGTGGCCTTCCGCAGCAAGCCCGACGGGCAGACCCTGCTCATCGGGCGCGTTGCCAACGCCGCCATCATCCCGGCGCTGAACAAGACCATTCAGTACAAGTGGGACAGTTTTGTCTTTCTGGGCCTGCTGGACCTCAATCCCCTGGTGGTCGTGGTTCACAAGGATTCGCCCTACAAGACGCTGCGGGACCTGGCCGACGCCGTCAAGGCCAATCCCGGCAAGCTGACCTTCAGCACGGCCGGAGCCCTGAACATTCAGGAAATCGCCTCCTATATGCTGCTGCACGCCGTGGGCCTGGGCAAGGACGGCGCGGTGAGCGTGCCCTTCCAGAGCGACGCGGCGGGCAAGAACGCCATTCTGGGCGGGCATGTGGACTTCGGGGCCATCAACCTGGCGGCGGCCTTTGACCAGCTCGGCGAAGGCGGCAAGCTGCGTGCCCTGGCCGTGACCACGGCCAAGCGCCTGCCCAAGTATCCGGATATTCCCACCGTGCGCGAGGCCGGTTTCCCTGAACTGGAAAACATTCTGGGCTGGAACGCCCTGTACGGCATCAAGGGCATGCCCCAGGAGGCCGTGGACAAGTGGGTACAGGCCCTGCAGGCCGTCAAGACCAACAAGGAGTGGCTGGAACCCACGGAAAACATGGGAGCCATCCCCGATATCCTGTCCCCGGCCGAAACCGAAGCCTTTGTGCGGGCCCAGGTGCGGAAGTTCGAACAACTGGGGCAGGCCCTGGGCCTGGTCATTCGGTAACATAGCTTTCACGGCAGGAAATTTCCGGCCTGACCTCTTCCGACATATTCCGGACGCCGTGCGGGGAGGAGCCCCTCCCCGCCTGCACATTATTTTGAGTTTGAAATGTGTAACATTTCAAACTCTACGCCGCCCGCATGCTGCGGAAAAACGCGGTTTTTCCTTGCAGTTGGGCGCGGGTGTCCGCTCACGCGGTCACTAGAGCAATTCACTTATTTCATACGCGAATTGCTCTTAAGGAGGCCATATGCACGCGACAGTACGGCAAGATCTGATCCTGGGGCTGACGCTCACGGCATTTTTCTGCATGGTCTATTTCGTACTTATCCCTCTGGGCATCGAGGTTCCCCATTCCCATGACCCCGGCCAGCTTTCCCCGGCGGCCTATCCTTCCTGGATCGCCCTGGCGGGACTGGGCGCCTCGCTGCTGCTCACGGCCAACACGATCCTGAAGCATTTACGGCTGCGCTGCGCCGCGCCGCCCGCAAGCCTGGACAAAGCCGGGCCCCGGAGTTGGGGCGCATTGATGCACACCCTTCTGGCCTTCGGGCTGCTCTTTCTCTTTTACTTCTTCATTGACGACGTGGGCATGGTGCTGGGCAGTTTTATTCTGTACGCGGCCTTTGCCCGGCTCTGCGGCGAACGCAACTGGCTGCGCCTGCTGCTGACGGACTGCATCCTTACCGCCGCGCTTTACGTCTTTTTCGTCCGCATCGCCGCCGTGCCCGTTCCTTTGGGCATTCTGCAATCCTTCCTCTGAAAACCGGCGCACCCCGCTCCGGCACGGTGTACTGTCACAAAGGTTCCATCGCTCCGCGCTGAATTCAGTATACTCCGCGCCGCAAAACAGCATACGGCACACGACAACCATCAGTGTAAACAGCTTTAGGGACTGCTTCCAAATTGCGGACTTTTGTCTTTCCAGCGAGGAAAACAGGCTTTTTACAAAAAAAATGTATTCCCAATGGCACTCGCTTCAACCGTTGCACCGAAATTGGAAGGCAAAAGAACCGATTCAGCAACAGTACCCAGGAGACGCCCATGCTTGAAGCACTGCAACAAGGACTGCACCTCATCGCCTCCGTGGAAAACATCCTCGCCCTGTTCGGCGGCATGCTCGGCGGCGTGATCATCGGAGCCCTGCCCGGACTGACCGGGGCCATGGCCGTGACTCTGGCCCTGCCCTTCACCTTTTACATGCCTCCCATCACCTCCCTGATGCTTTTGCTGGGCATCTACAAGGGCTCCATGTACGGAGGCTCCATTTCCGCCATCCTGATCCGCACGCCGGGCACGGCGGCCGCCGCCTGCACCGTGCTGGACGGCTATCCCCTGGCCCGGCAGGGCAAGGCGGGACAGGCCCTGTACATGGCCCTGTACTCCTCCTGCTTCGCGGACATGGTGTCCAATCTGGCCCTGATTTTCTGCACCGGCATGATCGCCGGCTTCGCCCTGCGCTTCGGACCGGCGGAATTCTTTTCCCTGATCTGCTTTTCCCTGACCATTGTGGCCGGGCTGTCCGGCGCGTCCCTGCTCAAGGGGCTCATCTCGGCCTGTTTCGGCCTGCTGCTGGCCAGCGTGGGCATGGACATCGTCTTCGGCACCGGCCGGATGACCTTCAACGACGTGAATCTGATGGCGGGCTTCAGCTTCATTCCCCTGCTCATCGGCCTGTTCGCCATCCCCGAAATCATCAAGGCCACCTCGCCGACCCCGCCGCCCGCCATCCAGGCGGACATGGGGCACAGCCGCCTGACCTGGGCGGATTTCAAACGCTGCTTCACCTCCATTTTCCGGGGCAGCCTCATCGGCGTGGTCATGGGGGCCATTCCCGGCATCGGCGGCGCGCCCGCAGCCTATCTCTCCTACAGCGAGGCCCGCCGCTACTCCAAACGCGCGGCCAATTTCGGCAAGGGCGAACTGGAAGGCATCGCCGCCGCCGAGGCCGGAAACAACGGGGTCTGCGGAGCCACCCTGATTCCCCTGCTCTCTCTGGGCGTGCCCGGCGACATCGTCACGGCCGTGATGCTCGGCGCGTTCATGATGCACAACATCACGCCCGGTCCTCTGCTCTTCGAAGAAAATCTGCCCCTGGTGTACGCGCTCTACTTCGGCATCATCCTGAGTTCGCTCTTTCTGCTGATCTCCGGCTTTTTCTGCCTGCGCGGCGCCGACAAGATCACCAGAGCGCCCCGGATGGTCCTGTTTCCGGCCATCCTCTGCATCTGCCTGTTCGGCGCGTTCTCCATCAACAACAACGCCTTCGACATCCTGGTACTGCTCTGCATGGGCCTGGTGAGCATGTACATGGGCAGAAACCACATCGCGGAAGCGCCCTTTCTGGTGGCCTTCATCCTCGGCCCGCTCTTTGAGGACAATCTGCGCCGCTCCCTGCTCATTTCCCACGGCGATGTGGGCATTCTCTGGAGCACGCCCATCTGCTGGTTCTTCATCGCCCTGACCGCGCTCTCCCTGTTCATCACCCTGCGCAAGGAATGGCTGGAACGGAAAAAGAGCCCGGCCCCCGTCGAACCGCCCAATGAGGAGTAAACGAGGACAAAGCCCGCTTGACAGCTCCGAGGGCCATGGATACATTCTTCTCACTCAAGGGGAGTAACTAGGTTCCCGAAACCTGGACGGCATCAACAGCATGACCTTATTGGTCTGGTGCCGTCGTCGGCCACGCCGATCAGTGAGACCTTGGCAGCAATGCCAGGGTCTTTTTTTTTGTTTTCCGGCCCGCGCCCCGGACCGTACATCTTTTGCCCAAGGAGACGCCATGTCACTCCGCGCTCTGCGCCCCTACATTCTGGCGATAGTGCTCACACTGCCGGGCCTGGCCCTGCGTTTCGCGCATCCCGACCTTTCACCGATCTGGGTGGCCGTGCTTTCGGGCATGGCTATTCTGGGGGCTTCCTTCCTGCTGACCTGGGCCTGTGAAGTGGCCCAGCTGGACATTCCCCAGGCCGTGGCCGTGGCCGTGGTGGCCTTTATCGCCGTGCTGCCGGAATACGCGGTGGACATGTACTTCACCTGGATGGCGGGCCAGCACCCGGAAAGCGCCTATTCCCACTACGCCATCGCCAATATGACCGGGGCCAACCGGCTGCTCATCGGCGTGGGCTGGTCGGCCATCGTGCTGATTTTCGCCGGGCGCTACCATTCGGCCGTGGCCCTGCACGACGACAAGCGCACGGACGTGCTTTTTCTGGGCCTGGCGACCCTCTACGCCCTGCTGATCCCGCTCAAGGGCTCGCTGACCTGGGTGGACGGCGTGGTTTTTCTGGCCATTTACGCCTGGTACATCTGGATCATCGCCCGCCGTCCCTGTGAGGAGGAGGAACCCGAAGGCCCGGCAGCCGTGCTGGCCCAACTGCCCAAAAAGAAGCGGCTGCGGACCGTGATCGCTATTTTCCTCTTCGCCGCCCTGGTGATTCTCTGCAATGCCGAACCGTTCAGCGAAAGCCTGGTGGCCAGCGGCAAGCTGCTGGGCGTCAATGAATTCCTGCTGGTGCAATGGCTCGCGCCCATCGCCTCGGAAGCGCCGGAATTCATCGTGGCCCTGATGTTCGCCTTCCGGGGCAACGCCGGACTGGCCTTGGGCAGCCTGCTCTCCTCCAAGCTCAATCAGTGGACCCTGCTGGTGGGCATGATCCCCGGCGTGTACGCGGTGTCCTCAGGCGGACTTTCCCCCTCCATAAACCTTGACACCCACCAGTTCCAGGAAATATTACTGACCGCCGGGCAGTCCATCTTCGCGGTGGCCCTGCTGCTGGATCTGCGTCTGCACGTGCGTGAGGCCTTCTGGCTGCTGGTGCTCTTCGCGGCCCAGTTGTTGTCGCCCTTGTATGACGCACAGTTGGAAGCTATGCTGGGCCTGCCGCACGACCCGTTGCGCCTGCATTATTTCTACGCCCAGGTCTATCTGGCCCTGGCCGCGATACTGATGATCAAGAACTGGCGCAAGGTCTGGCAGTTGCGCCTGGGATTCAAAGTTTAAGGAGAGGGGCCCGGCATTTGGCCCCCTCCTTTAGAATATTTTGCGATAATTTCGCGGTGCGGATTTTCACGGAAAATCCGCACAGAGCGCTGAGATATTTTCAATATCAAAACGCTCTAAATATACATGGAGGATGCGCCATGCCGCATGCTTTTTCTCATATCCGGGCCATCCCGCCGACACCGGCGGGATGGCTGCTGATCCTTCTGCTGGCCTGCGCCTGCATCCCAACGGCCTTCTCGCCCGCCTGGGCGGCCGAGGAAACACCGCCTCCGGCTGATTCCGCCGCGCCGGACACCGAGGACAGCGGGCCCGAGCAGGCCGTCTACCCCGATGTGCTCAATGAGCACATCCAGCGCGGCGGCAACGGCAATCCGGCGGTCAGTCTTTATTATCCGGTGCTGCATCAGACCGCCGTGGACGAGGCCATTCGCCGCTGGGCCACGGACGTGGCCGACGCCTATGAAAAAGAGGTCAGCAAAGCCGACGGCCCGGACGGAGAAAAGCCGAGCAGCTACGGCATGTGGGATCTCACCGGCCTGTTTGAGCTCACGCGCCCGTCGGAAGGCGTGGTCAGCGTGACCTTCAGTGTCTACAGCTATACCGGCGGCGCGCACGGCAACCTGGAAATCACCTGCCTGAATTATGACCTGCGCACGGGACGGCGTCTGGACTTGGCGGACCTGTTCAAGGATCCGGAAAAGGCCCTGCAACTGATGTCCGCCTGGTCCCAAAAAGAACTCGCCCGCAGCTTGGGCGAAGATACGGACGAGGACATGATCCGGGACGGCGTGGCCCCGGATCTGCGCAATTTCGCCAATCTGACCCTGACGCCGCAGGGACTGCGCATTGAGTTCCAGCCCTATCAGGTCGCGCCCTGGGCCGCCGGGCCGCAGCGCGTGGACATGCCTCTGGCGGAACTGGCCGCCGCCGGCCCCGAAGTCCGGATCTGGCCCCAGGCCCCTGTTGTAGAGTAAAGTAACTTTAAAAGCTGCTTTACTCCGGCGACTGCGAAAGCGGACGCCCGCGCCCTCATCCTGCGGCGGGACCGCGTTTCCATCACGCGTCAGCCGTTGCCGCTGGGCGGCTTGCGGATGACGACAGCAACGATAGGATAAGGGCGGCGCAGACTTTGAGAATGTTAATTCTCAAAGTTAATCTGCTCTAAAAGACTGACATGGAGTCCGGCCTGTCAGGTCGGACTCCATCCGGATGAGGTCAGTATCCATGCCTCGCGTATTGTATTGTCTCCTGACGGGACTGCTTCTCTGTCTTCCGGCCGTAACGGCCCTGGCCCTGCCCGGCGCGGATTCGTTAAACGGGCCGCTCCTCGCGGCCTCCTGGACTTCAGTGGACGAAGCGGCGATCGGAGCGACGGACGGTCCGGCCGCCGGAGATTCCTCCGGCAAGGAAGCCGCGGCGGCTGAAATTTCCGGCTCGCGGCGGCCCGGCGTCATCGACCATCTCCTGCAGCGCCCTCTGCCGGACGGCCCGGCGGGACACCCCAGAGCCGCTGAAATCAACATCAACTATCCTTCACTGGGCCGCAGCGACATTGACGCGGACATCCGTCAATGGGTCACGGGCATTGCCGACGCCTTTGAGGAACACCTTGACATCAACGCCTTCGGCCTGCCCAGCACGGAACAAAGCGGCGAGAGCGGCCCGGCTTTTGAGCTCTGGGGCTCCTACAGCGTGTCCTGGCCGTCCGACGCGGCCGTGAGCATCACTTTTGAAATCTGGAATTATACCGGCGGCGCGCACGGCAACCTGGACATCATGACTCTCAATTACAGCCTGATCACAGGCCAGCGCCTGGGCCTGGTAGACCTGTTCGAAACGCCGGAAACAGCCCTCAACCTGATGTCCGCCTGGTCCCGCCAGGAACTGGCCCGCCGCTTCGGCGCGGGCCGCCCGGCCCAGATGCTCAAAGACGGCACTGAGCCCCTGGTGGAGAACTTCTCCAGCCTGACCCTCACGCCCGAAGGCATTTGCATCAACTTCCAGCCCTATCAGGTCGCACCCTGGGCCGCCGGCGTGCAGAAGGTCAACATGCCTCTGGAGGAACTGCTCCAGGCCCGTCCCCTCCTGGCCCTCTGGGGCCGCTGAACACGCCTGCCGTCACCGGAAAATTCTTCCCCGCTTCTTTTTTGTCCCCCTTAAACACAGTTTATTCATAAGGAATACCATGACCACATTATTGCAGGATATTCTGGCTCACAATCGGGCCGTTACGGAGAAAGAGGGTGAAGCCCGACGCGCGGCGGCCGTGGCTCTGAAAAAGACTCCGCACAGGCGCTGCGCCATCTTTACCTGCATGGACGCCCGCCTGGTGGAAATGGTGGAACCCGCCCTGGGCATCCGACGCGGCGACGCCGTGGTGCTGCGCAACGCCGGCAACATCATCGGCACGCTTGAGGGCACCATGATCATCAGCCTGCTGGTGGCTGTCTTCATGCAAAATATTGAGGAGATCATAGTGGTGGGACACGAGGACTGCGGCTTTACCCACGCCTCCTCGGCGGTGCTGCTGGACAAGATGCGCCAACGCGGCATCGGCGAGGAAGCCGTGGAAACCATGCGCGGCCCTCTGGAAACCTATCTGGATCCGCACACCGATCCGGAACAAAATGTCCGCCGCGTGGTGCGGCTGCTCCGCACCCATCCTGCTTTTCCTCCGGACATCGTGGTGCACGGCCTGTTGATGCAGCCGGCCAGCGGCAGAGTTCGGCTGGTGGTTGACGGCTCGCGCGACTAGCACTTACTGCTTGAAACACTCCACTCCCCACCGCGTTTGCCCGGCGGAGCGATGCCGGGTCAGCCCAGGCTCAGCCCACATTAAAGCGCCTGCCGCAAAGCCGCCTTTTTCCGTACAGCGGCGTTGCAAAAAAAATTGACCTTGCGGTATGTTCACGGCAGCAGGGCAGACGCATCTAAAAAGTCTTTATTCCCCGATAGATCGGGGAACGAACAAAAAAGAGGCGAAGCTACCTTTACTCCGCCGGAGCGAAGCGCAGGCGGATGGCTGGTGCCGGGAGAATCCTAAAAAATGCGCCGGCCGTTGCCGCGCCAGCGGCTTGCCTGAACCGTTCACGGCGAAGCCGTGTTGCCTTAGCTGTAGCCGCAGGGCGGCGTACAGATAAGGACAGCACTGCTACGGATAGCGCGACAGCAATTTTCCTAGATATATTTGCGTAACCAATTGCTGTCTTCATCCGTAGCTAGGTTGCTGCCTTTATCCGTACGACTCACAAGTTCGCCTACGGCTAAAGCTCCTTCGTCACAACGGCTAAAGCACAGCTTCGTCCGGTTTCTCCTTTGCGCCTTGCTGCCCGAAAAAATTCAGCTTTTCGCGGACGGCGTTTTAATGAGGGCCAAGCCCAGATTTTTGAGCTTTTCCTGCAACAGCGCCGCCTTGGCCGGGCCGATGCCCGGCAGGGCGCGCAATTCCTCCAGACTCGCCGCGCGCATGGCCTCCACGCTGCCGAACGTTTCCCAGAGCAGCCGCGCCGTGGCCGGACCGATGCCCGGCAGGCGCATGAGCTCTCCGGAAAGCGCGGCCCCCTGGCGCGCCCGGCGGTGGCGGCCGATGGCGAAGCGATGCGTGGCGTCGCGCACATTCTGCAAAAAGAGCAATTCCGGTCCACCCTCGCGCAAGGGCAAGGGATTGGCCCGGCCCGGCACAAAAATCCGATCCGCCACGTTGCCCGCCCGGCGGTCGGCCTGGCCGCGCTCGTCACGGGCCTTGGCAATGGCCGCCAGGCTGAACAGGCCGGTTTGCCCGGCATCGGCCAAGGCCCGCTCCACCACGGCCAATTGTCCCCGGCCGCCGTCGATCAGCAAAAGATCCGGCCAGGGCGGGCCGCTCTCCAGCCGCCGCGCCACCCAGGCGTGCAGAGTTGCGTAATCGTCGCCGCTGTCCGGCATAGCATAGGTACGGTAATCCGGGCGGCTGGGCTGGCCGTCCGTGAATACCACCAGCCCCACTCTGGTCTGCCGGCCGCCGGTGTGGGACACGTCCACGCATTCAATGCGTTGCGGCGGCCCGGCCAGATGCAGGGCTTTGGCCAGCCGCTCCAGAATGGATTGGCCGTCCTGATTCCGGCGGCGACGAGCCTCTTCGCGGGCATTGGACTGCGCCAGATCAATGAGCTGATTATCCGAGGCATTCTGGGGGGCCACAATGCGTACCGGTCCTCCCCGGCGGTCGGCCAGGGCCTGCTCCAGCAAAGCCTTGCCGCTGGGGGCACCCTGCGCCGAATCCCCGCCCGGTGCGGTCGCATCCGGCTCCGATACGACGGACGATACGACGGACGATGCGCCGGACTCCGCTGATTCCGCATCCGACGAAGCAGCCCCTTCTTCCCTCTCGTCCGCCTCCCATTCCAATTCCGGCGGCAGCCAGGGCAGGAGTATGCGCGGCGGCGGCGTGACCTGGCTGTAATACTGGCTGACAAAGGAACGCAACAATTCCGGCGCGTCCTCAAACGTCAGGCCCGGCCAGTAAAAAGCCCGGCCGTCGGTGACCGCCCCGCTTCGCACAAAAGCAATGCCCAGAGCCAGGCCTTTGTCCGCCGGGAACAGGCCCACGGCATCCATATCGCCGCCGCCGGGCAAAACCGCGGCCTGGCGCTCCACCGTGCGCTCCACGGCCCGGATCTGATCGCGCAAGGTCGCGGCCTTTTCAAATTCCAGATTCTCGGCGGCCTGCTCCATTTCCGCGCGCAAGCCGCGCAGCAGAGGTTCAGCCCGGCCTTGCAGCAATTCGCAGACCTTGTGCACCGCCTGATGATAGGCCTCAGGCGTAATCAGGTCCATGCAAGGGGCCGGACACTGGCCCATATGGTGGTACAGGCAGGGCCGCACCCTGTTTTTCATGGCCCGGTCCGAACAGCGGCGCAGCGGAAAGGCGCGGTGAATCAGCTTCCAGGTTTCCCGCGCTGAAAGAGCGGAGGTGAACGGCCCGAAATAACGCGCGCCGTCGCGACGGGCCCGGCGCACAACCTCCAGGCGCGGGAAGGGATGCTTGAGGTTGAGCCGGAAGAGCACATACTGCTTGTCGTCGCGCAGAACGATATTGTAGTGCGGACGGTGCTTCTTGATCAGGCTTGCCTCAAGCAGCAAAGCTTCTTTTTCCGTGGTGGTGGTCAGATATTCCAGGCTGACCGCGTGGGCCAGCATGGCCCTGGTCTTGGCTGGAAGTCCCTCAGGCCGAAAATATGACAGCACGCGCCGCCGCAGAATGCGGGCCTTGCCCACATAGATGATCCGGCCCCGGCTGTCCTTGTACAGGTACACGCCGGGCGTGAGCGGTATGGTGGAAGGGTCGGGCTTTTGCACACCATGGTTTTACCGGAAGGGCGTCTGCCTGCCAAGCCCTTGGCACTCGGCCGACCAGGGTCATTCCGTTCTCTTTTCGTATGCGGAATTATTTTGTATTTATAACAGGTTACATTTCAATGGTAATTATTTTAGTGGGCTTGTCATACGGATGAGGTATTCCGAGCCCTGCGGGCACAGAGGCTTTACGCCTCCCGGCGTTTGGGCCGCCTATCGTTGCTGTCTTTATCCGTACGGCTCGCAAGCTCGCCTACGGCTAAAGCGCGCGGCGCGCGGCAGGGGGCCGGGGACGGCTGTCCCCAGGCCCCCTACAACCCCCTGCCCCTGCTGTATGTCCTAGCGCGTTGACGCGGCGTCCCACGGGTCTTGCTCGCGTGGCTCGCTGTGTCCCGAAATCGCCGCGTGTCAGCGTCCAACAGCTGGACATCTCCTTCTCAACGATCGTCAGTGGATGGCATTGCGCGGCGCGGAGAGAGGCGGCACCGTTGGCGGCAAGGCTGCCTTACGGATGAAGACAGCAACGATAGGCGGTCAAAACGGCAGCGAAGCGAAAATCATAATGCCCGAAGGGCAGAATAAAACAACAGGTGGAGAGCAGAATGCCCCTGACTCCACCGACGCAAAAAGGGAGCCCGAAGGCTCCCTTTTTTAAGACTGACTGAACCGGCAGCTTAGAAAGCGTACACGAAGCTCAGGTTGACGTTCCACGGATCGCGTTCCTGGTCGCTCTTGCCGTTCATATGGCTACGGCCCCAGGTGGACTTGGAGTGGTCGATCCAGGTGGCCAGGTAAGCGGCGTCCAGCATGATGGTGAAGTTTTCGTACATCTTGTATTCGTTGGTCAGGCCGATTTCCAAGGCGCTGTCCTCGGTGGTCATGTACAGCGGATCCATGCCCAGGCCCTGCATGTTGGGGCCGGTGACGCCGTTAACAGCACCGCTAATGCCATCATAGCCACGAGCGTCGTTGCCCGCGAGATACTTGGCCATCTTGGGGGCGTTGGTGCCGCCGATGTAGTTCACGCGCAGGGTGTGCTTGAGGTCTTCCACAAAGCTCACGTCCTTCACGCGGGCGCCGATGCCCCAGGTGCCGGCCATGCTATAGCCCAAGATGCCTTCACGGGCGATATAGGGATTGCCGTTGAAAGCGAAGTTGGAGAAGCCGTTGTTATTGTTGTTCACGCTGAGCGAAGGCATACGCTCGGAACCGTTGGCCGGATTGTCGTCGTCGCCGGAAGCATACCAGCCGTACAGACCGGGAATACCCCAATCCATCTTGTATTCAAAGAGCAGAGAGGCCAACCAGCCGGAGCGGTTCAGACGGCTGTCGTCATACTGAGCGGCACCGTAGTTGAAATCCCAAGCGATGCGGAAGGGATCCCACATGGTCACTTCGCCGGTCAGGCCGGCCCACCAGGCGGTGCCGTAGCTGTTCAGACGCTTGGCGGCGCTCTTGCCGTCCTTGTGCATGGCGCCGCCCGCCGGGAACATGCCTGCCGCAGCATACTTGTTGGAGGTGCCGGACACATTGCCGAAGTAATTACGTCCCCAACCATCATCAGCATTACCAGTCTGCGACGCAAAGGCGTTGGGACCGATGCCGGCCATCATGCCCCAGGGGGTCACTTTCACGCCGTCAAAGGACAGGGGCAGCAGCAGGGCGAAAACGTCCACATTGTCCATGTAGTTGGACTGATAGTTATCGCCATGGACGGTGTCATTCCAGCCGGTGAAGTTGTCGTTCCAGGGGCGAGCCCAGAAAGCGGTGAGGCCCACGTTTTCATTGAACTGGTAGCTGGCCACCACGCCGGCCACGTCGTCATTGAAGACGTTGCTGCCGGTGGTCATGCTGGGCAGGGCGATGCCCTGAATGCCCATGCGTACCTTCAGGTCGGTCTGGGGCACCATCCAGTCGATATAGGCATTCTTCAGCTTTACAACATTGTTGGCGTCAGCGCCCAAGGCGCCGCCGGAGCCGTTCTCACCCCAGGTCTGGGCGCCGATTTCAAAGAACACAGTGCCGGACAGGGACTCGGAAGCCACGGCGTCCAACTGCAAGCGCACGCGCTGTTTGGCTTCGAATTCGTCCTCGCCCTTGTACGACTTGTTGGCCTTGTTGAAGCCGGTCATGCCGTTACCGCCGGTAAAGCCGCCGTTCTGGCCATAGTCAAAGCTCATGATCCACTGGCCTTTGGCCTTGAAATCAATGGCGCTGGCGCCGGTGGCAACACCGAACACCAAGCCCGCCGCCAACAGAAGCGTAGCGATCTTTTTCATGGTTAACCTTCCTTTCTTTTGCTCCCCGGTAAGGGGGAACGGGTTGTCGTAACGGAAACGCCTGTGGGGCGGTTTCCCGCCGCGAGCTGAATTTAAGAAATCCCCGCCTGCATTGCAAGTCTATTCGTGCAAAAATTTTTACTCTTTAGGGCAGAAAAAACAGTGTAAAAATAATTTTATTATAAAATCAACTTGTTAAATTTTTTCGAGATGAAAAAAATTTTTAAATTTTTTTTGCGCGGCCTGGAAAAGATTATCCATATTCCCGATTAAAGCCTGTTTCCGGGCTGATGACGCCCGTTCGGGGCGGTTTAAAAATTTTTGGGCTGTCCTGGAGCGCACGCACGCCGGGGGCATCCGGATACGATATCCGCAAGTCGCGGGCTATGCCGTGCTGATCAGGCTTTGTCCCTATTCAGTATTGATAATTTTTCTTGACAAAAGGGCGAGGATTGTGAAGATGGACACAACTGCAATCCACACCAACAGGGAGGAATGGGTATGAGGATTTCCTGTGTCGCAGCGGCCGCTTTGGGGATGGTCGCCCTGCTCAGCGGGCCCGCGCCGGCCGCGCCCACCAGTGAAACGGCGACCGGGGGCATGCCGCCCATGGCCAAGTTCGCCAAGGTTTCCCAGGTCGTGCAGGACAAATGCATGGCTTGTCACACCCGCGGCTATGATCTGCCGTTTTACGCCAAAGTGCCGGGCATCCGCCAGATCATTGAAAAAGACTACCGTGACGGCATCCGCGCCATGGACCTTAATGTGGAGCTGATCCAGAACAAGGGCAAACCCATCGGCGAAACCGTACTGGCGAAAATGGAGTGGGTCATCATCAATGACACCATGCCTCCGGCCAAGTTCGCCGTGGTGCACTGGGGCAGCCGCCTTTCGGACCAGGACAAGAAGGACATTTTGGATTGGGTAAAGACTTCGCGCAAGGCCCACTACACCACTGACGCCGCGCCCAAACACGCCAACGAGCCCTTGCAGCCCCTGCCGCGCCTGATCAGGACCGACGCCAAAAAGGTGGCCTTGGGCGACAAGCTGTTCAATGACAAGCGCCTTTCCACGGACAGCACGCTGTCCTGCGCCGGTTGCCACTTTTATGACCGTGGCGGCACGGACCACCAGCGCTTCTCCGAAGGCGTGCGCAAGCAGTTCGGCGACGTGAACCCGCCCACGGTGTTCAACGCGGCCTTCAATCTGGCCCAGTTCTGGGACGGCCGCGCGGCTGATCTGCAGGAGCAGGCCGGCGGACCGCCCATGAATCCCATTGAAATGGGCAGTAAGAGCTGGGAGGAAATCATCGGCCGTCTGTCCCAGGACGCGGCCCTGACCGCCGAGTTCACGGCCGTCTATCCTGACGGCTGGAGCGGCAGGAACATCACCGACGCCATCGCCGAGTACGAAAAGACCCTGATCACGCCGGACAGCCGTTTCGACAAGTGGCTGCGCGGCGACGACAAGGCCCTCAGCGCACAGGAAGTGCAGGGCTACAACCGCTTCAAGGCGTATCGTTGCGCCTCCTGCCATGTGGGCAAGAGCGTAGGCGGCCAGTCCTACGAGTACATGGATCTCAAGAAGGACTACTTTGCCGACCGCGGCGGCCAAGCGCTGGGTTCGGACAAGGGCCGCTACAACCATACCAAGAGCGACGTGGACATGCGCCGCTTCAAGGTGCCCAATCTGCGCAATATCGAGCTGACCGGCCCGTATCTGCATGACGGCACCGTGGACACGCTGGATGAAGCAGTGCGGATCATGGGCGTCTATTGCGCCGGTCTGGACGTGCCCCAGAGCGACCGCGACCTGATCGTGGCCTTCCTGCGCACTCTGACCGGCGAGCACAAGATGCTCTCCGGCAAGGTGGCGGCCAAGTAGCTTTATAAGCTGACAGCGTTGATCATGAAAGCGGGGTTCAGACTGATCTGAACCCCGCTTTGTTATATCCGGGAGAATACGAGACGCTTACACGCAGGCCGCCAGCGCTCCGTCCAAATTGGGATAGCGGAAGACATAGCCCGCTTCCAGCAGCTTGCGCGGCGCGTAGCGCTGGCCGTTGAGCAGCAATTCCTCGGCCATTTGTCCCAAGGCCAGCCGCAGGACAACGGCGGGCACCCGCAAGAACGCCGGGCGATGCAGCACCCCGCCCAGAGCGCGGGCAAAGCCCGCCGCGTCGGTCTGCTCCGGCGCGCAGAGATTGCAGGGGCCGCTGATCTCCGGATGCTCCAGTAAAAAGGCAATGGCCCCGGCTTCATCGTCCAGATGAATCCAGGGAAAGGGCTGGCGTCCAGTGCCCGCCGGGCCGCCCAGACCCCAGCGGTACAGGGGCAGCATCCTGGCCAAGACCCCGCCGCCCTTGCCCAGCACCGGTGCGGTGCGGATACGGACCCGGCGCACGCCCAGGGCTTCCACCGGTGCGGACGATGCCTCCCAGCGGCGGACCACTTCAGCCAGAAAGCCCGACCCCGCAGGGGCGTCTTCCGTGCAGTCAGGGGCCGTCGCCAGATCGGGCCAGAGCCCGTACCAGCCCGAAGCCGAAGCCTGGATCAGGGTTTTCGGCAACGCATCCCCAGCCTTGTCCAGCAGGGCGAACGCAGCGCTCACGGCTTCTCCCGCGCGGACGCGGCTCTGTATAATGGCTTCACGCCGGGCAACAGTCCAGCGCCCGGCGCCGATATTCTCGCCCAGCAGATTGACCACAGCCGCCGCGCCCTTGCAGATTTCCGCCAGGGCCTGCGGGCTTTGGCCGTCCCACCGGGCGTATGCCGGTCCGCCGTCCTCTTGGGGACGGACGCGGCGACTGCTCACCGTCACATCATGTCCGGCCCGGAGCAGGGCCTTGACCAGGGCCGAGCCGATAAAGCCCGTGCCGCCTAAAATTACAACGCGCATATGCGCCTCCGCAAGGAACATCCGGGGCCCTCTCCGCCTCAGGCATTCTCCTTGCGCATCAACTCGGCCACCTGGGCCACGTCTTTGTCCCCACGGCCCGAAAGGCTGACCAGCAGCACCGTGTCCGCGGACATGGACGGGGCCATCTTGATGGCCTGGGCCAGGGCATGCGAGGACTCCAGAGCCGGAATCACGCCTTCATGCCGGGACAGCGCGAAAAAGGCGTCCAGGGCTTCCCGGTCCGTGACACTGACATATTCCGCCCGGCCCATATCCTTGAGCTGGGCATGTTCCGGGCCCACAGAAGGATAATCCAGCCCGGCGGAAATGGAGTAGACTTCCCCGGCCTCGCCCTGCGCATTCTTGATCATATAGGAATTAAAGCCGTGCAGCACGCCCGGCTCGCCCAGACAGAGGGAGGCCGCATGCTCGCCGTAGGCCGTGCCGCGCCCGCCGGGCTCCACGCCCACGAGCCGCACGTCTGCGTCGTCCAGAAAACCCGCGAACAGGCCGATGGCATTGGAGCCGCCGCCCACGCAGGCCAGGCAGGCATCGGGCAGGCGGCCCAACTCTTCCAGCATCTGGGCGCGGGCCTCGCGCCCGATGACGGACTGGAAATGCCGCACCATATAAGGATAGGGGTGCGGCCCCACCGCCGAGCCCAGCACGTAGAACATCTCCGGATCGTCAATCCACACGGCCAGAGCTTCGTCCACGGCTTCCTTGAGGGTACGCTGGCCGCTCTTGGCGGGCAGCACGCGCGCGCCGAGCATTTCCATGCGGATCACGTTCAGGTGCTGGCGCTCGATGTCCACTTCGCCCATGCAAATGGTGCATTCCAGCCCCATGAGCGCCGCGCCCGCCGCCGTGGCCACGCCATGCTGCCCGGCCCCGGTTTCGGCAATGACCCGCTTTTTGCCCATGCGTTTGGCCAGCAGGCACTGCCCCAGCGTATTGTTGATCTTGTGCGCGCCCAGATGATTCAGATCCTCGCGCTTGAGCCAGATCCGGGCCCCGCCCAGCATGCGGCTGAGATTGGCGCAGTGGAACACCGGGCTCGGGCGCCCTGTATAATGGACAAACAGATATTCCAGCTCCCGCTGGAAGGAAGCGTCGTTCAAAGCCGCGTCAAAAGCTCCGGCCAGTTCGTCCAGGCGCGCCCTGACAGGTTCCGGCACATACTGGCCGCCGTACGCGCCGAAAAATCCCTGGCTGTCGGGTTTGCCGCTGAGGGCGGATTGTTGGCTCATGCTGTTCTCTCCTTACGCAAAAATGGGTTCTTACTCTGTCGTTTTTGCGAAGGAGATGTCAAGAGCGGGAGCGCGAGGACGTGTCGCGCGCCTTGCCGCTGCTCGGGCTTTTGCCTATAGTGCGGCCATTCTCTGCCCGCCGCGTGCGGGCGCACCTCAACCGGAAACAGCCCATGCTTGAAGAAAAATACACCGGCAACGGCAAGGTGCTGCTGCTCGCGGGCGGCGGCAAAATATACACGGATCTGGCGGCCCGCTTCGTGCGCAGCGAGCGGGAGCTGGAGGACATCGCGGCCTCGCCCTATTCCCGACAGATCGTGCGGAACATTTTATCCAGCGGGCACCGCGCGGCCTTGGAATTCGACTATTTTCTCTTCGGCGTGGAGGGCTACTCGCGCGTGACCGAAGCCCAGCTGGTACGCAAGCGCCTGGCCTCTTATCTGATCAAATCGGGCCGGGCGGAGCTCAACGGCAAACGGCGTTTCTCCGTGGTCTACCCACGCGAGGTGGCGGAATTTTCCGCGCCCGTAACCTTGCCCGGCGGGGGCACCGCCACGCTCAGCGGACGGGATCTGGCCGAGTTGACCCGCCAGTGGTACGAAGCCGGCCTGGAAGCCGGACTGCCCGAGGAAAATCTGCGCTATCTGAAACCCCAGGCCACGGAATTCAAAGCCATCATCGGCATGAACGCCCATGCCCTGCTGGACTGGTTCGCCATCCGCTGCTGCCGCAACGCCCAGCATGAAATCCGGGATCTGGCCTGGAAGATGCTGCGCCTGTGCCGAGGGGCCGCGCCCGACCTGTTTGAAGGCGCGGGCCCCAACTGCGTGCAGCTGGGGTATTGCCCGGAAAACAATCTACAGAACGCGCGCTGCAAAGGCCGGATCATCACCAAGGATGAAGCCCTGGCCGTGCTGCGGGAACGGGGCGCGAAAGGCAAACCCGCCCGTTGGGGGGAAGCGGCCTGGAGCAACGCCGCCTGGAGCGGGAGCACACTGGAAGCGGCCCCCCCCAGCGATAGCGAATTTGAGGAAGAATAAACGACAGGCCCCGATCCACTACCAGATCGGGGCCTGTCGTTTTTCTGTTTTGTTCTTAGAGCAGATTAACTTTTAAAGTAATCCGCTCTAAATCCGCTTGAAGGCCTTTTTCAGCGTGTCCCGGTAAATGCGCAGCACATCCAGACGGGCATATTTCTTGTCCTCCGCCGGGACGATATGCCAGGGAGCCTCTTCCGTGCTGGTACGGGCGAACATTTCTTCCGCGGCCTCCATGTAGGCAGGGAATTTTTCCCGGTTGCGCCAGTCCTCTTCCGTGATCTTGTACTGCTTCCAAGGCGTGTTTTCCCGCTCCCGGAAACGCCGCAGCTGTTCTTCCTGGGAAATATGCAGCCAGTATTTAACCACTATATTGTGGGGTTCCCGTAACTGGGCCTCAAAATCGTTGATTTCAGCGTAAGCCCGCTTCCAGTCGGAGGGCGGCGTAAGTCCCTCGACCCGTTCCACCAGCACCCGGCCATACCAGGAGCGGTCGTAGACGGTCACAAAACCCGCCATGGGCACATGCCGCCAGAAACGCCAGAGATACTGATGGGCCAGCTCCTCGTCCGTGGGCGCGCTGATGGGGATCACCCGCACAATGCGCGCATCCATGCCCGCCGTAAGCCGCCGGATCGCCCCGCCCTTGCCCGCGGCGTCCCATCCCTCGAAGACCAGCGTGCTGGAAATGCCGTGTTTCCAAGCCTTGTAGGTCAGGGCGTAGATATCCTCCTGCAGGGCGGCCAGCTTCTTTTTATACTCGCTGTGCTCACGCGCGCTGCTCAGATCCACCGCGTCCAGAGCATTGAACGCGGCGGCATCGTCCCGCTCCGGCCCGCTGCCCCCCTCGGGACACACCTGGGCGGTCACAACAGGCGCGTCCTGCGCCAGGGTCTTACGGGCGGCCACGGCGCTGGAAAGCGCGCTGGTCAGGGCGCGGGTCACGGCCACATTGCGGAAATTGGCATCAAAAGCGTCAATGAGAGTCCAGGGCGCATAGGCCCGGTCGGTAATGGTTATGGCTTTGGCCGCCGCGCTGACCAAGGCCTCGTAATTTTCCTCACTCTTCTTGTCATACGGCGTGAAGCTGCGGTGGCCCTTGTGCTTCAGGCGCTGTTCCAGACGTTCCTTGTGGGCTTTTTTCCCGATATGCAGCCAGAATTTGACGATCAGGGTTCCCGATGCTGCCAGTGCGCGTTCCAGCCGGGCCCAGCGCTGCATCCGCCGGTTGAAATCGTTCTCGTCCAGGCCGCCGCAGCAGAACTTCCGGACAGGTTCGCTGTACCAGCCCCCGAAAAACACGGCCATTTCGCCCTTGCCGGGTAACGCGCGCCAGTAACGCCAGGCCTCGGGCCGTTTTTTTTCCTCATCGGTTTCCAGCCAGAAGGTGTGGTTGCGGATGTTTTTGGCATCCATCCAGGCCGACAGCAGATTGACCACCGCGTCCTTGCCCACGCCGTCCACGCCTTCAATAATTACCAGCGCGGGCACGTCGTGTTCGCGCGCCTCGCGTTGCGCGGCGAACAGTCTGCCGCGCAGATCCTCTTTAAGAGCGTCGTATTCCTTGGTAGAATAAGATCTGCCCAGGGATGCCGATTCAAACATTGCTTTCTCCCTTTACCTCGCGCGGCGGCGGGTCCGAGCTCTGGGCCGAACCGTTGACCACCGCGCCGATCATGACGCCCAGGTGGCTCATGGCCAGGCCCAGCCACCAGATGCGATAAAAGTCATGCCCGAAAATGCCGTTGACCAGCCAGCCGGCGAAACCGATCCAGAACCAGGCGGTCAGCCGCCAGTACAGGTTCGGGCTTTTTCCCGCGCATTCCGCCGTCAGGCGCGGACGGATGCGCTTGTACCCCCACCAGAGAAAGCCCAGCAGAAAGACCATGCCCAGACAAAAGCCTACCAGCCCGTGAGCGTAGAGCATGTCCAGGTAGAGATTATGCGGATGGCTTATGGTGATCTCGTCCTCGGCCGGGGAAAGGCCCAGGGCACGGAAGGCCGCGTTGTACTGCCCGGCGCCGGCGCCGAACCAGGGATGTTCCAAAAAAACGCGCCAGCCCAGTTCCCAAAGGCTCCAGCGCCCGTCAGAGGCCAGTGTTTCCGGCGTCAGGCGTTGCGGCTGGCAGAGGATGAACAGGACCAGAGCCGCCAAGGGCCAGAGCAGGATGCGCCACTGCCAGCGCCGTCGGCGCAGCAGGGCCCAGAAACCGAAGGCCGAGGCCACTGCCAGCGCGCCGCTGCGGCTGGCTGCCCCCTGGAGCAGAAAAAAGGCGGGCCAGAAGACGGTCAGACACAGAAAGGCGGAACTGACGGCGTCCAGCCCACGGCGCAGGATGAACCAGAGGCCGAAGGCCGGGATCAGGGCCAGCGCGATATAATTGCCCACCGTGTAGTCGCCCAGGCTGCCGGTCAAGCGCCCGGCATTGGGTTCATAGCCCATGATGAAGTCGCGGCCTGTGAAGGCCTGCCAGAGACCGTCCAGGCCCTGCCAGGAGCAGGCCAGCACGCAGGCCCAGACCAGGCGGCGCAAGTCCTTCTCGCCGCGCACGCATTCCATGGCGATAAAGGGCAGGATAAAGCCCTTGTTGATGCCCGTGCCCGCGTGCAACAAGGAAGAAAGCGGATCCGTGGAAAAACAGACGCCGATGCCGACCATCAGCCACAGGCAATAGAACAGCGGGCGGGCGTCGAGACGGCGCAGCACGCTGTTCCGCCATTCATGGCGGTAATAGAGCAGCAGAAAAATAAAACTGAGCACCGGCATGACCTCGCGCATGCCGTAACCGATGGGAAAAGAAGCCAGCGAGAGCCAGAAGGACCAGAACAGACAGGCAAACCAGAATTCACCCGGCCGTTCCCGGCGCATGGCGCGCCACGGCTCCAGCCTGGACGCGGCCCAAAGGGCCGGGGCCGCGAAAATCTTTGGCATCACACCTCCTCACATGCGGCGGCGGGGCCGCCCCATGCCGTCGCCGCGCCGCACATTTGCAGCATAGCCGCCCGGCCCGGCAAATTCAAGCCGATACGGCCTTGTGTTGCCGGGGCTATGGCACTAGTATGCTGTGATCTGCAGTATTCACTTTATGACTTGTTTTGAGGAGCACATGGCACGATTTACCGGTTTTGATGAAGTTTTCAGCGCGTTATATGTGGATTTTGACAATATCTATACCCGTTTTCTGGAGGCGGACCCGGAAGCCGCCCGGACCTTCGGCTCGGCGCCCTACCGCTGGGTTCGCTGGATTGAAAACCACGCCCTGCGCATTCTGTACGGCGAGGGCGTGCGCCGACGCATCCTCAAGCGGATGTGTTATCTGAATCCGCAACGTTATCAGGAATTCCGCAATCCGTTTATCCGCAGCGCCTTTCAGGTGGTGGACTGTCCGCCGTTGACCTCACGCGGCAAAACCAGCACGGACATCCATCTGGTTATGGACTGCATGGACGATCTCTCCCATTCCACCCATTTTGATGAATTCATCATTTTGTCCGGCGACGCGGACTTCACCCCCCTGCTGATCCGCCTGCAGGAACACGCCCGGCGCACCCTGGTGCTTTCCGTGGGCTATTCCTCACCGGCGTATACCGCTGCCGCTTCCTGGCGCATCCGCGAGGATTGGTTCCTGCAGCAGGCCCTCAAGGACGACCGCAGCGATGATGAGGACACCGAGCTGCCCGCCCGCGCCGCTCCGGCCGCGCCTCCGAACAACGATGAGGAAGAGGACGACTCTGCCTCCGGCAACCGTTGAGCCCTTCACCGGGTTCCGGCGCTTGCCGCGGACACCACGGCCGCTCCGCGCCTTCCCGCTGCGGGCGGCATATATAAGGAAGCAAACGGCAGTTTGCCGGAGATTTCCCGGCAGCAAAACGGCCATGTCCCAAGCCTGCGGGCAGCGGGCATGGCCGTGCCGCGTCAAGGGCGCTCCCGGCAGCGGCACAGGCCGGGAGCGCCCTTGACGGCGGCTGCGCCCCCGGCTAAAGATGGGCATGCTCCGGCCTGTGACCGGAGGGATGTTCCGGCGCGCGGCGCGCGTCTCGTTGATTTCGCAATCTTAAGGAGGCCCTATGTTTCGCGGAGTTTCCCTTGCCCTGCTCGTGCTGACGCTTTTCTGCGGCCAAGCCCTGGCGGCGGAAAAGTACACCGTAGCCAGTGACTGCACCTGGCCGCCCATGGAAATGCTCAACGCCCAGAAACAGCCTGAAGGTTATTCCACGGATTACATCCGCGCGGTGGCCAAGGCCGCCGGTTTTGAGGTGGACGTCCGCAATATCGCCTGGGACGGCATTTTCGGCGGCGTAGCCACGGGCAAATATGACATCGTGGCCTCTTCCACGACCATCACGCCCGAGCGCCAGAAGCAGTTCGACTTCTCCGATCCCTATTATGAAGTGGTCCAGGCCGTGGTGCTGCCCGCGGGCACGAGCATCAAGAGCCTTGCCGACCTCAAGGGCAAGAAGGTGGGCGGCCAGATCGGCACCACGGGCATTTTCGTGATGCGCAAGGCCGATGTGGACGCGGACCTCAAGGAATACGACGACGTGGGCCTGGCCATTCAGGACATGGTGGGCGGCCGCCTGGACGCGGTGATCTGCGACGACCCCGTTGCCATGTACTATGTGAACAAAAAAGCCGACTACGCCGGCAAGCTGAACCTTTCCTTCAAGACCGGCGACAAGGAATACTACGGCTTCACCGTGCGCAAGGGCCGCCAGGATCTGGTGGACAAGCTGAACAAGGGCATCAAGCAGGTCAAGGAATCCGGCCAGGAAGCCAAGCTGATTGAAAAGTGGATGGGTAAGAGCAACTAGGCGGGATTCTCGGATTCTCCGGCGGAAGCGACGCGTTTCCGCCGTTTACCGGCCCTGACGCGCGGGCGGGCGGCTCCAGCCCCCGCCCGCGCCCACCACAAACAAGAGCGGTCCGGCTGTGACAACGGCAAACCGCTTTGCGCGGATTTCGGAAGAATCCGCGCGCGGCTATCGGCGCAGGGCGGATTCCTTTTGCCGTCAAACGCCGATTGCACGCGTAAAACACACTAAAAGGCGGCGGCGTCCATGCCCGAACCCAACGACACTCACAGCAAGGGCAATATTGTCATGGTCACGGACGGGGCGTCCATCCCGGACCCCCGCGAATGGCGTCTGATCAACGCCTGGTCCATTGCCCTGGTGGGCGCTGTGTGCGCTCTTTTCGCGCTCTGTCTGCTCTGGCCGGACCCCTATCTGCGGATTCTGCTCTATCTGCCGGACGGCGTGGTGGTCACCTTCAAAATCACGGTCATGTCCATCTGCTGTGCCGTGCCCCTGGGCCTGCTGACCGGCCTGGGGCGCATTTCGCGCAATCGCGCAATCAATCTTCTCGCCTCCACCTATGTGGAGGTCATCCGCGGCATCCCGCTCCTGGTCCAGCTCTTCTACATCTACTACGCACTGTCCCGCTTTTTCCAGATCAGCGGCATCACCTCGGCGGTCATTGCCATCAGCGTCTGTTACGGCGCATACATGGGCGAAGTCTTCCGCGCGGGCATCATGGCGATTTCCAAAGGCCAGAGCGAAGCCGCGCGCTCCCTGGGCTTCAACCGCTTTCAGACCATGTTTTACGTGGTGTTGCCCCAGGCCTGGCGCACCATTCTGCCGCCCGTGGGCAACGAGTGCATCGCCATGCTCAAGGACACCTCCCTGGTTTCGATCATGGCCGTGCCCGACATCATGCAGCGCGCCCGCAGCTTTGTGGGCACCACCTATCTGTACTTCGAGACATACACGGTTATTGCCCTGATTTATCTGATCATCACCCTTGCGCTCTCCAAAGCTGTGAGCATCATGGAATCCAGACTGAACTACTATGACGGCAAATAACTACGCCTCGTTACGGATTTAAAGGCAACCTGCTCTACTCTGCCGGGATCGGCAAAATCCCGGCAGAGGTTTTTTCATGCAAAACCACGCGGGCCACCCCGAAAAGGCAGCCCGCGCAGAAAATAATGGCGCACAGGCTTAGTCGTCGTTCATCTTCTTACCGAACAGACCAAGAATAAGGGCGAAGAGAAAAAATCCACCACTGATGAGAAGAACCTTCGTACCGAGATCCATGATGTGCTCCTTGCGTTCCTGAAATGGAGGTTTGTCATCCACGCTCGTCCGGCACAATATATCCGTACAGGAGAAGCGTACGACGACTTGTGGAGGAAACGGGTTCAGGAGGCACGAGCGGGAGGAGGAGCAAGGGAAAAAGGCAGCATGCCCCGGATTTCACGGAGACCGGGAATATGGCCCATGTCATGGGAAAAAAGGAACCGCGTGAAAAAATGGGGATGAAAAATGATAGGGATGACGCCGGAGACAAGAGGAGAATCAGGCGATCCCGGCTCTGAGCCATCCAGGGAGCGGTGGCACCGTTTGCTCCCCTGTTTCCGAAAGGGAACAGAAAGGGTGGGGAGTGCGGGAAAGGCGCTGGATGCCATGAACGGCTTGAAATTTACAAGCCCCAAGGATCGGGCCGGTGCGTTTCGTCCGCAGGTCAGCAGGAAGATCGTGATGATCCCCATACATATTCCGCAGAAAAGGCAAATCCGGCGAGTGGCGTTCATGGTCTTGCACTCTTTTTTGTCTTTGGGTATACGTTATACGGAAAAAATTGACTTGTCAAGCAAAGAGGGATGAGAACGGCCTTATCAAGGACAGCCACAGCGTTCGTCTTCTTGCTCCTGACTCTGTGGCGAAGAGTGAAAATCCGTCGCCAACTGCCGGTTTACATACGATTTTGGGCCAATTTCTTGACGAAACACCGACATTCCCATATGCCAATCCCTACGGCCATACAATCGTCGAAGCAGAATTCATACCGCCACAGGCGGATATCAATAGCCTGCGGCGCGCAGATTGCCATAGTTTGATTTCTGCATGTAACTATTTGATTTTCAAAAAAAATCATTATTCTCAACCGGGTGGAATCTCCATTCAGAATCCAGGCTGGACTACTATGACGGAAAGTAACGATCACGACCCCATCATCACTATCAGTCACGTCTGGAAATATTTCGGCCATCTGCCCGCCTTGCAGGACGTGAGCCTGGATATCGCCCCCGGCGAGCGGGTAGTGATCATCGGCCCTTCCGGTTCGGGCAAGTCCACCCTGCTGCGTTCCATCAACCGCCTGGAAGAAATCGACAAGGGCGAGATCACGGTGCAGGGCCAGGACATCATGAGCCGTGAGAACAATATCAATCTCATCCGGCGCAACCTGGGCATGGTTTTTCAACAGTTCAACCTGTTTCCGCACAAGACCGTGCTCCATAACCTGACCCTCGCCCCCATCAAACTGCTTCATCTCTCCCGCGAAGAGGCCGAAGCCCGCGCTCTGGGCCTGCTCAAAAAAGTGGGCATCAGCGACAAGGCCAACGTCTACCCGGCCATGCTTTCCGGCGGACAGCAGCAGCGCGTGGCTATCGCCCGGGCCTTGGCCATGCAGCCCGCGATCATGCTCTTTGACGAACCCACATCGGCCCTGGACCCGGAAATGGTGGGCGAAGTGCTGGACGTCATGGTCAACCTGGCCGAGGAAGGCATGACCATGATCTGCGTCACCCATGAAATGGGCTTTGCCCGCACGGTGGCCGACCGCCTGATCTTCATGGATCAGGGGCAGATCGTGGAAGCGGGCAAGCCGGACACACTGTTCACCGCGCCGCGCCATCCGAGACTCAGGCAGTTCCTGAACCAGATTCTGTAGGAGCTGTTTCCCAATTGGTTCTTTCACATTCCAGCTTCGTCAAACGTCGCTTTTTGCTCCGGCCAAATACCGTGAGAGTATACTCCCGTGGTAAAAAGCTCGTTTTCCTCGCTGAAAAGGCAACACTCCCTGATTCAGGACATTTCAACTTTGAAAATATTGAAATGCCCTGGCGGCCGCGAGAGCGGACGCCCGCGCCTGAAGCCAAGGCGGGACCACGTTCCCGCCGCGCGTCAGCCGTTGCCGCTGGGCGGCTTACGGATGACGACAGCAACGAGAGTCTGAAGACAGCGTCAGCTTTGAAATCGGCACAATTTCAAAGCGAATCTGCTCTAGGGTCTGTTAACACTATTTCAGAGCTATAACAATTAACGCAAAGACGACAAAGGCCAGGAACATGACATCGAGCTTGTCGAACCGAGTAAAAACACGGCGGAAGCCTTTGAGCCTCCTGAAAAGCCGTTCTACCTCATTACGTCTTTTGTATAGCTCTTTGTCATACTCCCACGGTTTCAGTCGGTTGGGATTGGGCGGCACCACCGGAGTGAAGCCCAACTCACGTCCCAAGCGAGTCGTTTCATTACCCTCATATGCGCCATCCATAAGCAAGCTGCACGGCGCTGGCATCGGCCCCAACTGGACAAGCAGCCTGCGCCCCTCGGGGGCATCGCCGGCGTTGCCGGGAGTGAGGCTGAAATTCAACGCGCATTCAGCATTCGCGGCAACCATATGAAGCTTGGTCGTCCAGCCGCCTCTGGACTTTCCGATGGACTGCGGACCTGTTTTTTTAAGGCCCCTGTTCCATCGGGATGAACCTTAACAATAGT
>NZ_JH114302.1:599728-684504 GCF_000224635.1 Desulfovibrio sp. 6_1_46AFAA | reverse complement strand
CCGGCGTTGCCGGGAGTGAGGCTGAAATTCAACGCGCATTCAGCATTCGCGGCAACCATATGAAGCTTGGTCGTCCAGCCGCCTCTGGACTTTCCGATGGACTGCGGACCTGTTTTTTTAAGGCCCCTGTTCCATCGGGATGAACCTTAACAATAGTACTGTCGAGAGAAACTGCTTCTATTTTAAGGCGGAGTATCTGCTCTTGTTGAAGGCGTTCAAATATACGGTCAAGAACTCCGTTCTTGCTCCAGCGGTTCATGCGCGTGTAGATGCTGTGCCAACAGCCAAAATTTTTCGGCAGTCCACGCCATTTACACCCATGCTCCGCAACGTACAGAATCGCATTCAACACCTGGAGATTGTCAAAATGGACATTACCTCTTTGGCGCGGGAAGCAGTCAGCGATTCTCTCATATTGTTCGCGAGTAATTTGCATAAGACATTCTTACGGAATACTCGCTCTTTGTCAAATAGTGTTAACAGGCCCTAGAGCAGATTAACCTTGAAATGCTGCGCATTCCAAAGTTAAAGACACGCTTACTCCGCCGCTTAGCTATGCTGTCCTCGCCCGTAAAGCTCGAAGACTCGCTAACGGGAGAGGCAACAGCGCAAATAACTTGCGCTTGCGGCTTCGTGGCGCGAGGCTGCTATCGCAGCCTCGTTAGAGCATTTCAAGGTCGAAATGCTCTAGGAACAGCCCCCGGAGATTGCCCATGCGCATTGCCGTAGCCGTGAGCGGCGGCGTGGACAGCCTCTGCGCCCTGCTGCTTCTGCGCCGGGCCGGGCACGATGTGCTGGCCCTGCACGGCTTCTTTCTGCCGGAACAGTCCCATCCCCGGCCCGGCGGCGCCTGTGATCCACTGCCGGGCCTTGAAGCCGCCTGCCGGGACCTGGACATTCCCCTGCACACAGTGGATCTGCGCGCCGTTTTTCAGCGCGAGGTCATGATTCCCTTTGCCAGGTCCTATGCCGAAGGGCGCACGCCCAATCCCTGCGCGCGCTGCAACCGGGCCGTCAAATTCGGAGCCCTGCTGGACGCGGCCCTGGCTCTGGGCGCGGACAAGCTTGCTACCGGCCATTACGCCCGCCTGCTGCCGGGGCGCAACGGGGAGAAGGACGCGCCGCCGGTTCTGGCCGCCGCGCACGACAGGGCCAAAGATCAGAGTTATTTTCTCAGCCTGGTGCCCGCCGCGCGCCTGCGCCATGCCTTCTTTCCCCTGGCGGACCAGGACAAGGCCCGAAGCGTGGCCCTGGTAGCCGCTGCTGGTCTGGCCGTGCCCCTGCCCCGTGAAAGCCAGGACATCTGCTTCGTGCCGGAAAACGATGCCGCCTACCGGCCTTTTCTGACCGCGCAATGGCGCGTCCAAGGCCTGCCCCCCCCCGGAGAAGGCCCGGTACTGCTGGCCTCAGAGCCCGGCGGTGCGACGGACGGCTTGCGCGAAATCGGACGGCATCAGGGTCTCTGGCGCTACACCGAGGGCCAGCGCAAGGGCCTGGGCATCGCCCACAGCGAGCCGCTGTATGTGCTGCGCAAGGACAGGGCGGGCAATGCCCTGATCGTGGGGCCGCGCGCCCTGCTGGGCATGCGCGCCTGCCTGACCGGGCCGGCCAATATTCTTGTGCCGCCGGAATATTGGCCCGAAGAAGTGCTGACCCGTCTGCGCCACCGCCAGCGGGCCGTCCCGGCCCAGGCAGTCCTGGACGGCGAGCGCTTGCGGATTACCTTGGAAGCGCCCCAGTTTCCCAGCGCGCCGGGCCAGGTGGCGGCCCTTTACGACGCCGGGGGCCGGGTGTTGGCCGGGGGCGTTGTGAAAGAAATCAGGTAAACTGAAATGCGGAAAATCTGTGCGCGGCAAACCCCATCCCATGCGTCTGGCTGAACAAAGGGCGACCTATCACTCCGTGCGGCAATTCCCCTCTTCCCGAACGACAAAAGGCCGGAGTTTTGCTCCGGCCTTTTGCAACAACGGGAATATCTGAAGACGGGCTTACCGGCCCTGTTCCATATCCTCGGTGAGGACCATCCGGCGCGCGGCCGCGGTTTCGTCCAGGCGGCGCACCGGCAGGCCGATAGGCGCGTCCGCCAGACTCTGCGGATCGGCGTTGCCCTGGGCGATGATCTCGTGCAGGGCATCCACATACGCGTCCAGGGTTTCCTTGCTTTCAGTTTCCGTGGGCTCGGCCATCAGGCATTCCTTGACGATCAGCGGGAAGTAGATGGTCGGCGCATGGAAGCCCCGGTCCAACAGGGCCTTGGCAATGTCCAGGGCGCGGGTGCCTTCGGGCGCGGAGGCCACGAACTCATGGGCGCAGAGCCGGTCGGCAAAGGGCACGTCCAGTATGTCTTCCAGGCGTTTTTTAAGGTAGTTGGCATTGAGCACCGCGTATTCCGAAGCACGGGTCAGGCCTTCGCCGCCCAGGCGCAGCATGTAGGCCAAGGCTTTCACCACAACGCCGAAACTGCCGTAGAACGGCCCCATGTAGCCGATGGACCGGGGCAGATTGTAATCAAGATAATAGCTGCCGTCCTCGCGCAGGGCCACGCGCGGCGCGGGCAGGAAGGGCAGCAGGCGTTCGCCCACGCCCACCGGACCGGCGCCGGGGCCGCCGCCGCCGTGCGGGGTGCCCAAGGTCTTGTGCACATTGAGATGCACCACGTCAAAACCCACGTCGCCCACGCGCATCTTGCCCATAATGGCGTTCATGTTGGCGCCGTCGTAATAGAGCAACGCGTCCACCTTGCGCAATTCTTCCACGATGCGCGGCAGGTACAGCTCCATGAGGCCCAGCGTGTTGGGGCAGGTCATCATCAGACCGGCCACGTCCTCGCCGTGCTCGGCAATGGCCGCGGCCAAGGCGTCCGGATCCACCATGCCGTCGCGGGACTCGATGTTCACGGTCTCAAAACCGGCCAGCGCGGCGGAAGCCGGATTGGTGCCGTGGGCCGCGTCCGGAATGAGCATCTTTTTGCGATTGCGGCCTTTGGCCTTGTGATAGGCCGCGATGAGCTTGACGCCCGTGAATTCGCCGTTGGCCCCGGCCATGGGCTGGAAGGTGAAGGCCTTCATGCCCGTGAGCTCGCACAGCCAGCGCTCGGCCTCATAGAGGCATTGCAGTGCGCCCTGCGTGCAGGCCGCCCCGCGCGAGAGCTGGGCCAGCAACGGATGCAGGCGGCTGAAGCCGGGCAGCGCGGCCACGTATTCGGTGAACTTGGGATTGTACTTCATGGTGCAGGAGCCAAGGGGATAAAAATTGGCGTCCACACTGTAGTTGAGCTTGGAAAGCCCGGTGAAGTGCCGCACCACGTCCAGCTCCGAACACTCGGGCAGACGCGGGGGATCTTTGCGCAGCAGACCGGCGGGCAGCATCTGCGCGGCCGTGGGCGCGTCGGAATCTATCTCCCAGGCGCGGCGGCCGGGCACGGATTTGGCGAAAATGGTTTTCACAGCAGACCTCCCACGGTTTCGGCCAGAAAGCCGATCTGGCGGCGGCTGTTGAGCTCGGTGCAGGCCAGCAGCAGCACGTTTTCCATGCCCGGATAGTAGCGGCCCACGGGATAGCCCGGCACGCAGCCGTGGCTGGTGAGCGTGTCCACCAAGGTTTCGGCGGGCATGGGCAGGCGCAGGGCCACTTCATTGCCGAAGGGCGCGTCGTTGAGCAGCTCCACGCCCTTGAGGGCCGTGAGCCGCTCCACGGCATAGCGGGCCAGCGCCATGTTGTTTTCCGCCAGGCGGGTCAGACCTTCCGGTCCCAGCAGGCTCATGTGGATCAGGGCGCGCAGGGCGCAGAGAGCCTGGTTGGAGCAGATGTTGGATGTGGCCTTGGCGCGGCGGATGTGCTGCTCGCGGGCCTGGAGGGTCAGCACGTAGCCGGTTTTGCCGTCCAGATCCGTGGTGCGGCCCGCGATGCGGCCGGGGAACTGGCGGATGTGCTCTTTGCGGCAGGTCATGACGCCCAGATAGGGACCGCCGAAGGACAACGGCTGGCCCAGGCTCTGGGCCTCGGCCACGGCCACGTCGGCCCCCATTTCGCCGGGAGTTTTGAGCACGGCCTGCATGACCGGGTACACGGAGATGATGCCGAAGGCCTTGCGCGCGCGGGCCTTGGCGAAAAGTTCCGTATAGTCGGCCACCGCGCCGAAGAAGTTGGGATTCTGCACCAGCACGGCCGCGCAGTTGTCGTCCACGGCGGCCATCAGCGCGTCCATGTCGCTCACGCCGTCACGCTGGCGCACGGTCTTCAGTTCCAGGTCCAGGCTGGACATATAGGTGCCGAGCATGATCCGCCAGATGGGGTTCACGGCCTCGTCCACCACCAGCACGCGCCGCCGGGTGGCGCGCACGGCCATCATGGCCGCTTCGAACAGGGCGGTGCCGCCGTCGTAGACCGAGGCGTTGGCGCAGTCCATGTCCAGCAGGCGGCTGATGGCCGTCTGGAATTCAAAAATGGCCTGCAGGGTGCCCTGGGAGCATTCCGCCTGGTAGGGCGTGTAGGCGGTATAGAACTCGCTGCGTCCGGCCAGGGCGTCCACGGCCTTGGGGATCTGGTGGGCATAATAACCCGCGCCCAGGAAGGAGATCATTTCCGGACGGTTTTTGGCGGCCAGGTCCTCGAAATAGGCACAGACCGAGGCTTCACCCTGCCCCTTGGGCAGTTTGAAACTTTTGGGCCGCATGTCCTGCGGAATGTCGGCGAAAAGGTCATCCAGGGTGCGCACGCCGACCACGGAGAGCATTTCCTGGAGATCGTCCGGCGTGTGTGGAATATAGGGCATGTTTACTCCTTTTTGAACCTGCCTTGCGGCTTGCCCTGCAACGTTGCGCGTCTTTTGCAAAACCAGTTAGTTTTACAAAACATATCCAAGAAACCGCTACGTCAATCAAAATGACATCAGCGCTTCCTTAGAAACAGCCCCGGAGCATTTCAAAGGAATCTGCTCAAGGGAAGCGCTGAGTAATGAAAATTTTTGTTCTCTGCCAAGGGCGGCGAACCGCGGGCGGAGGGAGTATATTCAAACCCGACCTTCGCACGGAATGAGCCGGACGCGGGCAGAGCGCAAAAAGACCATTACTCAGTATTTTCCTGGGAGCTGTTTCTAAATCAGGGAGTTTTGCCTTTCCAGCGAGGAAAACGAGCTTTTTACGACGGGAGTATACTCTTCTGGTATTCGGCCGGAGTGAAAAGCGACGTTTGACGAAGCCGGCAGACAAAAGAACCAATTTAGAAACAGCTCCTAGTGAGCCTCTGTTGCGCAGAAAGCCTCATACGCCGCCGCGTCCATCAGGCCCTCGGGCTTGCCGGACAGCTTCACGCGCACCAGCCAGCCTTCGCCGTAAGGATCGCTGTTGCATTTTTCCGGGGCATCCTCCAGAACGGCGTTCACCTCGGCCACTTCGCCGCTCACCGGCGAGACCAGGTCGCTGGCGGCCTTGACCGATTCCACGGAGCCGAATTCCTTGTCCACGGCCAGGGCGTCGCCCGCCTGCGGCAGTTCCACATAGGTGATGTCGCCGAGGGATTCCTGGGCGAAATGGGTGATGCCGATAACGGCTTCTTCGCCTTCCAGGCGGGCCCATTCATGACTTTTGCTGTAGAGAAGATCGGCGGGAGCGTTGGACATGGTGTTTCCCCTTTACACTGCATAAAATGTGTTGGTTATGTGAAATCAAAAGCCTTGCGCGGGCAAAGGCTCCGCGCCTACTGCAATTTTTTGCGGGCCGTGCCTTCTTTGTAGAAAGGCAGATCCGCGCGGCGGGCCGCCAGTTCGCTGCGGGCCGTGCGGACCACGAAATCCGCATGTTCGGCCTGAGCCGCGTCCACCCAGGCAAAAGCGATGACGCAGCCCAGCGAGGGCGCAAAGGAACCGCTGGTCACCCGGCCCACTTCCGGGCCGCCGGGCAGAGCCAGAACGTCGCCGTGCCGCGCGGAACGGCGGCCTTCAATGCGCAGAGGCACCAGCACCTCGCGCACGCGCTGCGCGCCTTCCTTGCCCACATAGTCGGCCGTGCTGGTCAGCATGCGGCCCATGCCCGCCTCGGCCGGAGAGTGTTTGTCGTCCAGATCGTGCCCGTAGAGGGGCAACCCGGCCTCCAGGCGCAAAGTGTCGCGCGCGCCGAGGCCCACGGGTTTGACCCGTTCGTCCTTGAGCAGGGCCGTCCAGAAGGACTCGGCCTTGTCCCAGGGCAGATAAAGCTCAAAACCCAGTTCGCCGGTGTAGCCCGTGCGGCTGACCAGCAGAGGCGCGCCGTCAAAGGTCGTTTCCCGGAAGCCGAAATAGGGCAGGTCATGAAAATTCTCGTTGAGCGCGGCTTCCAGCACGCCCACGGACTCCGGCCCCTGCAGGTCGACCTTGGCCGTGACGGCGGAAAGGTCGGTGAGGGCCACGCTTTGGGGCAGGCGCTCGCGCAGAGCCGCAAAATCCCCGGCTGCGCAGGCCGCGTTGACCACGATCATGAAAGCGTCCGGGCCGAAGCGATAAATGATGCAATCGTCCAGCACGCCGCCTTCGGCGTTGAGCAGAAAGCCGTAACGGCATTTGCCCGGCGCAAGGGTGGCCAGGTTGTGGCTCACCGCGCGGGACAGCGCCTCATCCGCGCCCGGCCCCTCAATGCGGAATTCGCCCATATGGCAGATGTCGAAAAGACCGGCATGCTGACGGGTGTGTTGATGCTCGATCAGAATGCCCTCGTACTGGATGGGCATGAGCCAACCGGCGAAAGGCGCCATTTTGGCCCCATGGGCCTCATGCCAGGAAGTGAGCGGCGTACGCAGTTCCGACATGGATTCTCCTTTGCTGCAGTGTCTTCAACGCGGCCGTAAGCGGCCGGAGCCCGTCGGGCAGCCTGTGATGGGCGCGTGTACTTTACCATGTCCGGAGGCGGGGCACAAGAAGCCCGGCATGCCGCGCAAACCTGACAACGCGGCAAAAAAGACGCCGGGGCCGTCGCCCAAGGCGCCTTGACCCTTGCGGCATATGGAGCATAAGAAAATGAACTGCCCGGACATGCGCGGGTTCTTCGACAGCCTCCTTTTCAAGCGCCTTCTTTCGGAAACATTACATGCCCAAGGTCCGCCCTCTGCATTTCCCGGTCTTTTTGACCGGCGTGCTGCTTACCATCGCCTTCGTCGCCTATGCCGCGTGGTCCTCGGCCGATCATCGGCGGACGGACGCCCTGCACACCGCCGAAGTGTACAGCGCTCGCCTGGAAACGCTGATGGGCGGGCTTTTTCACAAAACCGACGTGCTGGAATCCGTGATCATCGCCGGACACGGGCACATACCGGAAACAGTCTTTGAGGATCTGGCCAGATCGCTGGCCGACGGCGCGGGCATCCGGGCCGTCCAGTATCTGCCGGACGGCGTCGTGACCTATTGCTATCCCCGCGAGGGCAATGAAGCGGTCATGGGCACAAGCGTTTTCACCAACCCCAAACGCCGGGCCGATGCTCTGCTGGCCGTCAACAGCCGCAGCATTGTTTTATCGGGCCCATACAGCCTTTTCCAAGGCGGCCTGGGACTGGTGGCGCGCAATCCCATTTTTCTGACCGAGGCCGACGGGCGGGAAAAATTCTGGGGGTTCGCGGCGTTGATCCTGGACCTGCCCGAGGCCCTGAAACCGGTCTTTCTGGACGCGTTGCGGCAGGAGGGCTACGCCTACCGCCTGCACTGCCGGGGGGAACACGGCGATGACCTGACAATCGCCCAGAGCGGCGTCATGCCCTCCGGACGGCCTGTGGACTACGGCATCCAGGTGCCCAACCATGCCTGGACGCTCAGCCTTGCCCCGGAAGGCGGCTGGGTAGACACAAGGGAGCTCCCCCTTCAACTGGGCCTGGGCTTCGTCATCAGCGGGCTGTGCGCCGTCGTGGCGCACCAGCGGCGGGAAAAGGAACGCCTGCTGCGCCAAGCCGCGGAGACTGACGATCTGACCGGCCTGTACAACCGCCGCAAGCTGAACCGGGTGGTGGATGCGCTCTGCCGCGCGCCGCAGCCCGCGCACTTTGTGTTTCTGTATATGGACCTGAACGCGTTCAAAGCCTGCAACGACACGCTGGGCCATTTCTGGGGGGATACGGTACTCAAGGAGTTCGCGCGGCGCCTGCGCTCCGCCCTGGGGCCCCAGGCAGCTCTTGCCCGCGTGGGCGGCGACGAATTCGCGGCCGTGGTCGTCACGGGCGGCGGCCGGGACGCGGTGCCGGAACTGCTGCGGCGCATCCGGGAAAGTCTGCGCGAACCGGTCCTGCTCGACGGCATGCCCGCAGGGATCTCCAGCAGCACGGGCTGGGCGGAATTTCCCGCCGAGGGCAAGAATTATGACGCGCTGATGAAAACGGCCGACGCCCGGATGTATGAGGACAAACGGCGGCATGGAGCCGAACGGGCGTGCGGGAGCGCCCAAGCCTGAACGCCGCCCGCGCGGCGGCGCCAGAGCGGATCAACGTTAAAATGCTCTCATCGCGCCCGGCGGCGGTGGAAGCCAATGCGTTCTTATTCCGCAAAAAAGCGGCGCATTTCCTCCGGATCGCAGCCGCTGAAATACAATTCCCAAGGCACGTCTTCCAGGGCTTCGGCCAAGGCTCCGGGCTCATGCTGCAACCCGGCAAGCATGTTTTCCAGATCCTCGATTTCGGCATTGGCGAAGAAATCGCCGTAAATCCGGCAATCCGCGATCCGACCGTTGCGCACGCTCAGCCGCAGGTTCACACCGCCCCAGGGAAAACGACGGCGCTTTTCCTCGGTGAAGGCCGGCGAAGCGCCGTAGTTCCAGCTCCACTGCCGGTATTTGCTGTCGGCCAGAGCCTGGGCCGCGGCGTAATCCCCCATGTTCAGACGGGCGGCGCTTGCGGCGCAATGGCGCAGCAGGCAACATTTGAGCGTGCCCATGTCCGTGCCCGGCGTCCAGCATTCGGAAAGATTGCAGACCCTGGCCCGTACCGAGGCCACGCCCTTGGAGCGGATTTTCTCCGGATCCACGCTCAACGCCTCGCTCAGGCGCCCGAAATCCACGTCCACCAGCAGGGTGCCGTGGTGCAGCACCTTGCCCCGGTGAATCCGCTGGCCGCTGCCCGATATCTTGCGTCCGTCCACTTCCAGGTCATTGCGGCCCGAAATTTCGGCCCGCACCCCCACATCGTACAGGGCTTCGCGCACCGGTTCCAGGTAACGCCGGAAATTCACCCGCTCCTGGCCGTTGGCGTTTTCAATGAAGGAAAAATTGAGATTGCCCGTATCATGGTAGACCGCGCCGCCGCCGGTGATGCGCCGTACCACCGGCAGATTTTCGCGCCGTACGAAATCGGCGTTGACTTCCTCGGCGGTGCACTGGTGGCGGCCCACAATAATGGAAGGGCCATTCTGCCAGAGCATGAAAAGTCCGGGATGTTCCGGCGGCAGGGAATCAAAAAGCCGCTCTTCAAGAGCCAGATTAAAAGCGGGGTCCAGCGAAGAAAATGTCAGAAATTCCATGGCGGCCTCGTCATGCCCCTGGTATCCGGCCTGTCCGGGGCGCGTCACGGTGGCATACGCGCCGCTGAACAGGATCGCAGGCATCGGTCATTAGAGTATACTATGCTGAGCAGTCAGACATTTTCAATGCCAAAACGCCCTGATTCAGCTTGAAAAAGCGGCGTGCGTTTTCCCCGCAGGCCAGCCAGAGTTCTTCCGGCGCGACGCCGCGCGCCTCGGCCACAGTCCTGGCGGTGAACACTGTCAGGGCCGGTTCGTTGCGCTTGCCGCGCCAGGGTATGGGTGAAAGATAGGGGGAGTCGGTTTCCAGCAGCAGGCGGTCCGCCGGAATGATCGCCGCGGCCTGACGCAACGCCGCATTGGCCGGGTAGGTCGCCGGGCCGGGCACGGAAATGTGCCAGCCGTTGTCCAGAATGCGACGGGCCAGAGCCGGGCCGCCCCCGAAGCAGTGCCAGAGCAGCGGATATCCGGCAAAACCGCGCGCCTCCAGGGTCATGAGACATTCGTCCTCGGCCTCGCGGCAGTGAATGACCACGGGGGCGTCCAGCTCGCGGGCCAGATCCAGCTGTTCAGTGAACGCCTTGAACTGCAACTCCTTGGGGCAGTCCTGCCAGTGGAAGTCCAGGCCGATTTCGCCCACGGCCCGCAGGCGCGGCTCCGTCGCAAAGGCCGCGCGCATGGCCGCCAGGCTCTCCGGCGTGCAGTTCCGCCCGTCGCAGGGATGGATGCCCAGCAGAAAAAAGACTTCCGGATGCTTGTCGAACAAAGCCCGGCGCGCGACGAAATCATCAGGCCCCAGAAAGACGTTGCCCACGTTGGCCAGCCCTGCCGCGCGGGCCCGGGCCAGAACATCCTCACGGTCCGGATCGAAGTCCGGATCGTCCAGATGCGCGTGGCTGTCCACCCCGCCCAGGGGCAAAGCCCGGCTCAGGGGGTCAATACGCTCCACTTTTTTGTGTCCCATGCGTAACCTCGCGGGGAAACATAGCAATGCTCCGGCAACGAGGCAAGTAAAGCGGGAACCACGCGGCACGGCCGTCGGGCGGCGTTGCCAGCGGCGGGCATTGAGAGTAATATATCTGCATTACGGGCACCGCCGCCTGAACGCGGCGGCGTCCGGCTACAGTCTTTCCGGGGGAAACATGCATCTGCGTAAACGGGTTCTGGTCACCGGCGGTTCGGGCTTTCTGGGGTCGCACCTCTGTGAGCGTCTGCTCGATCAGGGGCACGAAGTGATCTGCGTGGACAATTTCTTTTCCAGCGCGCGGGCCAATGTGGAAGAGTTCATGGACAACAAGCGTTTTGAGCTGATCCGCCACGACGTCACCTTCCCGCTCTACGTGGAGGTGGACGAGATTTACAATCTGGCCTGCCCGGCCTCGCCCGTGCATTATCAGCACGACCCGGTGCAGACCATCAAGACCTGCGTGCACGGGGCCATCAATATGCTCGGCCTAGCCAAGCGGCTGGGCGCGCGCATCTATCAGGCCTCCACCAGCGAGGTATACGGCGATCCGGAAGTGCATCCGCAGACCGAGGACTACTGGGGCCATGTGAATCCCAACGGCATCCGTTCCTGCTACGATGAAGGCAAGCGCTGCGCCGAGGCGCTCTTTTTCGCCTACCGGCGGCAGGGCAACCTGCCCATCAAAGTGGGCCGCATCTTCAATACATACGGTCCCAAGATGCATCCCAACGACGGCCGCGTGGTGTCCAACTTCATCATCCAGGCCCTGAAAAACGAACCCATCACCATTTACGGCGACGGCAGCCAGACCCGTTCCTTCTGCTATGTGGACGACCTAGTGGAGTGCATGCTGCGTTTCATGGCCTCGTCCGACGACTTCACCGGCCCCATGAACATGGGCAATCCCGGCGAATTCACCATCAGGGAACTGGCTGAAAAGGTGGTGGCCCTTACCGGCAGCGGTTCGGTCATCAGCTATGAACCCTTGCCCGGAGACGATCCCAAGCAGCGGCGGCCCGATATTTCCCTGGCCCGGAAGATGCTGGGCTGGGAGCCCGTGGTGCCCCTGGAAGAAGGCCTGAAAAAAACCGTTGCCTACTTCGAGGGACAGTTGCGGCAGGGCTTGGCGTAGCCCGGCCGAGAACATCCGGAACAGCGCATGGAACTCTTTCTCACGGCCCTTCTGATTCTGGCGGGGACGGCGCTGGCGACAGGCCTGCTGGCCATCGCGGCGGCCCTGCGGCCTTTTGGCGCGGCCTGGGGACGGGCCGTCAACCGGTTCGGCTCGCTGGGCGCGGCCCTGGGGTGCCTGATCGGGCTCTGCGCCCTGGCCGTCGGCCCCTGGGAGGCCGTCGACAGTCTGTCGCCGGCCCTGCCTTGGGGACTGCCCGTGGGCGCGTGCGTCCTGGGTCTGGACTCCTTGAGCCGCCTTTTTCTGCTGCCGGTTTTCGGCCTGGGACTGGTCTGCGCCCTTTCCGGCGGCCTCTCCCTGCGGCACGTTTCGCCGCGTATGCACAATCTGGGCGCGCACTGGTTCTTTTATCTGCTTCTGCTGCTGGGCATGGCCCTGGTCATGAGCGCGCGCGACGCCGTGCTTTTTCTGCTGGCCTGGGAAATCATGTCCCTGGCTCCTTTCTTTCTGATTGATTTCAACGACGGCGACAGCAAGGTGCGCGACGCCTCCTGGGTCTATCTGGTGGCCGCGCATTTGGGGGCCGTGGCCCTGATCGCCTTTTTCGGCCTGCTCTGGCAGAGCTCGGGCGTCACGGCGCTGGACGCGCTTCGCGACGGCGCGGCCCTGCGCGCGGCCGGGCCGGGCGTCATGACCGCGCTGTTCCTGCTGGCCGTGCTGGGCTTCGGGGCCAAGGCCGGGCTCGCGCCCCTGCACGTCTGGCTGCCCGAGGCCCATCCCGCCGCGCCCAGCCATGTCTCGGCCCTGCTGTCCGGGGCCATGATCAACGCCGGACTGTACGGGCTGATCCGCAGTCTGGGCATACTGGCGGCTCCAGGCGCCGCGCCCGAATGGTGGGGCTGGTGTCTGCTTCTGCTGGGCCTGGGCACCGGCCTGATGGGCATTCTGAAAGCGCTGGCCCAGAGCAACCTCAAGCGCCTGCTGGCTTATTCCAGCGTGGAGAACATGGGCCTCATGTTCATGGGCGTGGGGGCCGGGCTCATCGGCAAGGCCTCGGGCAACGCCTGGATCGCCCTGCTGGGCTTCGCGGGCGCACTGCTGCACATGCTCAACCACGCGGGTTTCAAGGGCCTGCTCTTTCTCTGCGCGGGCGAAGTGCTGCACGCCACGGGCACGGTGCGCATGGAACTGCTGGGCGGCTTGCAGAAGCGCCTGCCCCTGCTGGGCGCGGCCTTCGCCCTGGGCGCGGCGGCCATCGCCTGCCTGCCGCCCCTGAGCGGTTTTGCCGGAGAATTTGTGCTGGCCCTTTCCATGCTGGACGGCCCGACCCTGCCCGGCGTGGAGCGGCAGATGGGCCTGCTGCTGGCCCTGACGGGTCTGGCCCTGATCAGCGGCCTGGCCGCCGCCCTCTATGCCAAGGCTTACGGCATGACGTTTCTGGGCGAGGCCCGCACGGGCTTCGCGGCCAATGCCCACGCCGTCTCCTGGCGCACGCTCTGGCCGCTGTCCCTGCCCGCCCTGGCCTGCGTGGCGGGCGGCCTGCTGGCCCCGAGCTTTTTCGGCCTGGCCGCGCAAACTGCCCTGCACGCCGTCCCCCCGCCGCAAGGTCTGATTCCCGGCGCGCTGGAAGTCCAGGCCCAGGCGAGCGGGAGCCTCGGCATGGTTTCCATGCTGGGCGGGGGTGGCCTGCTGCTGTCCCTGGCGCTGCTGCTGGGCCGCAAATGGCTGCTGCGGCGGCGCGGCGCGGCGGCGCAAATGGAGCGGACGGAGCAGACATGGGGCTGCGGCTTTCAGGCGGGTTCAGCGCGCATCCAGTATACGGACGCCTCCTTTTCCGAGCCGCTGGCGCGGATTTTCGCCCCAGCCATGGGGCTCAAGGTTCGCCGCCCGATGATCGAGGGGCTTTTCCCCGGCCGGGCCGGGCTGAGCGTGACCGCGCCGGATCGTCTGCGCAGCGGTCTGTTCACGCCCCTGTTCGAAGCCGTGGAACGCCTCTGCAATGCCTGTAAAATCATCCAGCACGGCAAGATTCATCTGTATATCCTCTATATTCTGGCCACGGTGGTGGGCCTGCTGATATGGGGGCTGGGCGTATGAGCCAGAACATTTCCGCCTATCTCGTCCAGCTGCTGCTGGCCCTGGCCCTGGCCCCGCTGCTGCCCGGCATCATCAATCGGGTCAAGGCCAAGACGGCCGGGCGCAGGGGCAAGCCCCTGCTGCAAACCTACTATGATCTGGCCCGGCTGCTGCGCAAGGGCGAGGTCATCAGCCGCACCGCCACCTGGACCTTCGCCGCCGGGCCCGGCGTGGCCCTGGCCGCCACGCTCTGCGCTCTGGCCCTGCTGCCCCTGGGCGGCGCGCCCTCGCCGCTGGGTTTCAGCGGGGACTTTCTGCTGGCCGCCTATCTGCTGGGCATGGGGCGCTTCGCCCTGATTCTGGCGGCCTTGGATACGGGCTCCTCCTTCGAGGGCATGGGTGCCAGCCGTGAAGCCGCCTTTTCGGCTCTGGCCGAACCCGTTCTGTTTCTGGCCTTTCTGGTGCTGACCAGCCTGAGCCTCGACCTGCACCACGGCCTGGACCCGGCCGCGTCCTTCTCCCTGTCGGGCATGTTCGGCGGACAGGCCGCCGGGGCCTGGCTGCTGGGCCGCGCGGAGCTGTTGCTGATTCCGGCGGTGTTCTTTGTGCTGTTGCTGGTGGAGAACTGCCGCATCCCGGTGGACGACCCCAACACCCATCTGGAACTGACCATGATCCACGAGGCCATGGTGCTGGACCACTCCGGCCCCAACCTGGCCATGATCATATATGGGGCGGCGCTCAAGCTCTGGTTTTTCGCGGCGCTCATCGCCGGGTTGCTGGTGCCGCCGCTGCCGCTCTGGCAGCAGGCCGGTCTGTGGCTGGCCGTCATTCCGGGACTGGCGGCGGTGGTGGGCGTGGTGGAATCCGTCATGGCCCGCCTGCGCCTGACGCGCGTCCCCCAGCTGTTGGGCGGCACGGCGGCTCTGGCGGCCCTGGCCCTGATTCTGACCCAGGTTCGCTGAAATGCGCGGCGTTTCAACGATAGAGCATTTTGCGCTTGAAATTATCGCGTAACGGCGAAGTAAATTCGCCTTGCGATACTTTCGCGGTACGGATTTTCACGGAAAATCCGCACAGAGCGTTAAGATATTTTCAATATCAAAACGCTCTAAGCTGTTCCAGGCGAGGCGGACAATGACCACGACGTTCCTCCCCACAGTGCTTTTTCTGCTGCTGCTCAACAATCTTCTGCTGCTGGGCGCGCCGCGTCTGCCGGCTCTGATCCGGCTCACGGCTTTTCAGGGCATTCTGCTGGCGGCCCTGCTGCTGTGTCTGGATCATGCCCTGCTGGCCGGAGCCGTGCTGCTGATCAAGGGCCTGCTGCTGCCCGGCCTGCTCACGCGCACCCGGAAGCGCCTGCGCGCCGGGGCGGGCCTCAGGCCCCGCCTGCACATCGGGCTGGGCATTCTGGCGGGCATGTCCGGGCTGGTCTTCTCGTTCTGGCTGGAGGCCCGGCTGTCCATCCTGCCGGGGCTTTTTCCGCCGCTGCTGCTGCCCACGGCCCTGACCACTCTGTTCTGTGGGCTGATCCTGGTCGTGGGGAGGACCACGGCCCTTTCGCAGGTCATCGGCTATCTGGTGGCGGAAAACGGCATTTTTCTGCTGGGCGTGCCGCTGATGACCGCAGGCGCGGTCTGGTTCGAACTGGCCCTGTTGCTGGACATTTTTGTGGCGGTTTTCGTCATGGGCATCGCCATCAATCACATCGGCGAAACCTTTGAATCCATTGACGTGGGGCGCTTTCGCAGCCTCAGGGACTAGACGCGCATGCTGGAAGCTCTGCTTTTTCTCCCGCTCGGCGCGGGCCTGATCATGCTGCTGGTGGGCAACGCCGCCTTCTGCCGGGGACTGTTGCCGCTCACGGCTCTTGGGCACGTCACGCTGTCTCTGCTGACCGTTGCGCGCGTGGCGCGAGGCGAACAGCCCTGCGCTCTGGGCGGCCTGCTGGCCCCGGACGCGCTGGGTGCGCTTTTTCTGGCGCTGGCCAGCCTGCTGTTTCTGGCGGCCTCCATCTACGCCGTGGGCTATCTGCGTGAAGAGGAAAACTTTGAGGAACGCACCTGCATCCAGGACGGCCGCCCCTTCACCAACGCCCCGGAGCGCCGCTTCACGGCCTGTCTCTGCTTCTTTCTGGCGGCCATGAGCCTGGTGACCACTACCCCGCATCTGGGCGCGCTCTGGGTGGGCATAGAAGCCACCACCCTCTCCAGCGCGCCGCTGATCTATTTTCACCGCCACCGCCATTCGTTGGAAGCCACCTGGAAATATCTGATCATCTGTTCCGTGGGCATCGCCCTGGCGCTGCTGGGCAATATCCTGCTTTCCGTGGCCTTTTACGCACCTGACGGAAGCGGCATCCCGGCCGGGGACATGGACCAGGTCGGCTGGTTCATCCGGCACGCGAATACGGCCGCGCAACCCTGGCTCAAGGCGGCCTTCATCTTTCTGCTGGTGGGCTACGGCACCAAGATGGGCCTCGCGCCCCTGCACAACTGGCTGCCCGACGCCCACAGCCAGGCCCCGTCCCTGGTGTCGGCCCTGCTTTCCGGCGCACTGCTCAACTGCGCCCTGTTGGGCATCCTGCGCGGGCACCAAATCATGCTGGCGGCGGATCTGGGCGATTTCAGCGGCGGCCTGCTGGTCTTTTTCGGCCTGCTCTCTCTGATCACGGCGGCCATTTTCATCGTGGGGCAGGGCCATTACAAGCGCCTGCTGGCCTACTCCAGCGTGGAGCACATGGGCATTCTGGCCCTGGGCGCGGGCCTGGGCGGCTTGGCGGCCCAGGGCGCGCTGTTGCATGCGGTCTGCCACTCCCTGACCAAATGCATGCTCTTTCTGCTGGCGGGCAACATCCTGGCCCGTTATCACACCTTTTCCAGCTATGACATACGCGGCCTGCGCTGGACCATGCCCGTCACCGGCGCGCTCTGGACGGCGGGTTTTCTGGCCGTGGCCGGTTCGCCGCCCTTCGGCATCTTCGTCAGCGAATTCCTGATTCTCAAGGGCATGCTGGCCCAAGACTCCTACGGCGTGGCCGCCGCCTATCTGACGGCTCTGGCCGTGATTTTCGTGGGCATGTCCGTGGCCGTGCTGCGCATGGTGCAGGGCAACCGGCCCCCGGACTTGCCGAGGAGCCGACACGAGACCTTGCTGAGCGTGCTGCCGCCCCTGGCTCTCTGTCTGGCCGTACTGACGCTGGGCCTCTGGGTGCCCGACCGGCTGTGGCATTTTCTGCAACGCGGCGCGGCGCTTATCGACGGCTAGAGCGTTTTGATATTGAAAATATCTCAACGCTCCGTGCGGATTTTCCGTGAAAATTCGCACCGCGAAAGTATCGCAAGGCAGATTTATTTCGCCGTTACGCGATCATTTCAAGCGCAAAATGCTCTCTAGGAGACCTGGGTATGCTTTCCTTTGATTACCGGCAGGCCATGGATCTCGACGATCTGCCCCTTATGGACGCGGCGGAGCTGCGCGACCGTCTGACCGGAGCCGTGGCCGAAGGCTGGCGCGTACTGGCCTTCTTCGGACTGCCGGAAGCCGCACGCGGTCCGGACGCTTCCGGCCCCGTGGGCCTGTGCTGCGTGCTGGGCCACGACGCCGCGCGCATGCTGACAGTGCTGCGCACCCCGCCGCTGGAGCGCTTCGACTCTCTCACGCCGGACTGCCCCCAGGTTCACCTTTTTGAGCGCGAGATATACGAGCAATGGGGGGTGGAACCCGTGGGGCATCCCTGGCTCAAGGCCGTGCGCCGCACGCCCGACGGCATGCGGGGCGGCGCGAAGAGCGACGCCCCGGCGGACTACCCCTTTTACCGGGCGGACGGCGGCGAAGTGCATGAAGTGGCCGTGGGCCCGGTGCATGCGGGCATCATTGAGCCGGGACATTTCCGCTTTCAATGCCACGGCGAAATCGTATTGCACCTGGAAATCGCCCTGGGCTATCAGCACCGAGGTCTGGAAGCCATGCTCACGGGCGGCCCGGCGGGCCGCCGCCTGCCGTTGCTGGAATGCGCGGCCGGAGATTCCAGCGTGGCCCACGCCACGGCCCATTGCGTGCTGTGGGAACGCCTGACCGGGACGGACGTGCCCCAACGCGCCCAGCTTGTGCGCCGCATCGGCCTGGAGCTGGAGCGTCTGGCCAGCCATTGCGGCGACCTGGGGGCCATTGCCGGGGATACGGGTTTTCTGCCCACTTCCTCCTGGAACGGGCGCATCCGGGGCGATTTTCTGAACATGACCGCCAGCTTGTGCGGCAACCGTTTCGGGCGCGGCCTGCTGCGCTACGGCGGCGTGGCCTGGGATCTGGACCCGGCGGGCTGCGAGGATCTGGCGGCGCGGCTGCGGGCGGCCGGACGGGACACGCGCGGCGCGGTGGACATCATGTTGGAGGCGGCCAGCGTGCGCGACCGGCTGGCGGGTATCGGCGCGCTGCGCCCCGAGGACGCCCGCGTTCTGGGGCTGGTGGGCGTGCCCGCGCGGGCCTGCGGCCTTGATCTGGACGCGCGCTTTCATGCCCCTCTGTCGGAGCTGCCCGTGGGCGATCACGGTCCGCGCCGGGAACGCGGCGGCGACGTGCTGGCCCGCGCCCTGGTGCGCAGCCATGAACTGGACGATTCCCTGGCCTTGCTGCGGGATGATCTGGCCCGTCTGGCCGCCTGTCCGGAAACGCCCGCCGTGTCCGCGCTTTCGCGGCCGCCGCGTCTTCCGGCCCGCAAGCTGGCCGTGGCCCAGGTGGAGGGGTGGCGCGGCGAAATCTGCCATCTGGCCGTCACCGGCACGAACGGGGAACCGCTGGTCTGCAAAATCGTGGACCCGTCCTTCCACAACTGGCCCGGCTTGGCGCTAGCCATGCGCGGAGGCCAGATCTCGGATTTTCCCCTCTGCAACAAGAGCTTCAATCTTTCATATTGCGGCCACGATCTGTGAGGCTTGCCCATGCTGCGCATCATCAAGGAACGCTTGCACCAGAAATACCGCACGCTGGACTATCCCCGGCGGGAGCCCGCGCTTTCGCCACGCTATCTGGGGCGTCCCACGCTTACGGATGTGGATTGCGGCGACTGCCGGGCCTGTTTCACGGCCTGCCCCGCAGGCGCGCTGTTGCCGTCCCCGTCCGCTGCATCCGGCCCACCCGGTCAGTCCTGCGGCGCGCGCACCCCGCTGCTGGACATGGGCCGCTGTATTTTTTGCGGCGCCTGCCGCGCGGCCTGCCCCAAAGGGGCCTTCCACTTCAGCGGGGAGCACCGTCTGGCCGCCTTCCGGCGGGAGGCTCTGCGCATCGCGCCCCTGCCGCCCGGCGCGTCCGCTCCGGCATCCGCGTCGCCGTGCCCGCCCCGCGATTACAGTCTGTTCCGCCGCTCCCTCAAGTTGCGCCAGGTCAGCGCCGGGGGCTGCAACGCCTGCGAGGCCGACTGCAATGTGCTGGGCACCCTGGTGTATGATCTGGGCCGTTTCGGCATCGAATTTACGGCCTCGCCGCGCCATGCCGACGGTCTGGTGGTCACCGGCCCGGTGACGGAAAACATGCGTCGGGCTCTGCTGGACACGTGGGCCGCCATGCCGGAGCCGCGTCTGCTGGTGGCCGTGGGGGCCTGCGCCATTTCCGGCGGCCTGTTCCGGGAAAGCCCGCAATGTCACGGGGGTCTGGATGGAGGCGGCCGCCTGCCGCCCGTGGATGTCTTTGTGCCCGGCTGCCCGCCCAATCCCTGGAGCATTCTGGACGGTTTGCTGTCGTTGCGCCGCCGGGACTGACAGCTTTTTCGCCGCCGCGCGCGGCTGTTGGTACGGACGTTGGTATCTCCCGGGAACCTGTTTTCGCATCGAGCCGCCCCGTACCTCCCCGTTTTTTGCCGATTTCCTCTTTGGCGGCATCCAGCCGCCAAGGAGGAAGCATGAAACTCACGGAAAAAGCCGTCCGCGCCGTCACCGGCAACGGCAAGGCCCAAAAGCTCGCTGACGGGGGCGGGCTTTTTTTGTACGTCTCGCCCAAGGGCGGAAAATCCTGGCGGCTGGCGTACCGCTACCTGGGCCGCCAGAAACTGCTGGTCATCGGCCCCTGGCCCGGGCTCAGTCTGCGGGAGGCCCGGGAACGACGGGAAGCGGCCAAAAAACTGTTGCTGGAACATATTGATCCCAGAACGGCAAGTTCACCGGCGGCAACGGCCTGACCGGCTACAACGGCAGTGCGAAAAGCAAAGGCGGCGAAGACGAATTCGAAGCCAAGCAGCGTGTGCGTTTGCAGTTGGATGCCGTGGCTTCTGAAGCCCTGTCCGGCACGGTCTTCTTTGAAATCGGCGCCCAGACCTGGGGCAAAGACAGCAAGAACGGTGGTGCGCTGGGCGCGGACGGTAACGACGTGGTGAAGCTGAAGAACGCCTATATCGACTGGATGGTGCCCCAGACCGACCTGAAGGTGCGCATGGGCATTCAGGGCGTGGCCCTGCCCAGCATGACCACCGGTAGCAACGTGTTCAATGACGACGTGGCCGGTGTGGTCGCCAGCTACCAGTTCAACGAAAACGTGGGCCTCACCGCTTTGTGGGCTCGCCCCTTTAACGATAATTTCGAAGGCTGGTATAAGGATGGCTACGACAAGGGCTATGAAGCCAACTACATGGACAATGTGGATGCTTTCGCTCTGCTGCTGCCCCTGTCCTTTGACGGCATGAAAGTGACCCCCTGGGGCATGATGGCCGCCATCGGTCCTAATGCCTTTGCGAAGCAGAAGTACGACAAGGATGATAACCCCGACGGTCGCAACTATTTCGATGTGGCCGGTACCTCCAATAAGTATCCCGCCGCCGGGATGTTCCCAGTGGGTGGAGCCCGTCACAAGGACGGCAGTCTTGATAACAAGAAGCTGAATTCCTACGGCACCGCCTGGTGGGCCGGCCTGACCGGCGAAGTGACCATGTGGGATCCCTTCCGCATTGCCTGGGATTTCAACTACGGTTCCGTGCAGTATGACGACAGCCGCCTGAACCGTCAGGGCTGGCTGGCCTCCCTGCTCTTCGAATACAAGATGGATTGGGGCATTCCCGGTCTGTACGGCTGGTACGGTTCCGGCGACGACAGCAACCCGGCCAACGGTTCCGAGCGCATGCCCAGCCTGAGCGTGAACAACAATAACAACGGCTTCTCCAACTTCGCCTTTAACGGCAATCCCTACATTGCCCGTGAAGGCCAGTTGGGCTACAGCATGTCCGGCACCTGGGGCATCGGCGCCCGCGTGAAGGACGTGAGCTTTGTGGAAGACCTCAAGCACACCCTGCGCGTGAACTACATCGGCGGCACCAACAGCCCGTCCATGGCCAAGAAGTACCTCTCTTCCGGCACCACTTCCGGTCGGTATTTCACTGGCAACGGTTACTATGACGGCCCGAATGCCGGTGGGCTTGGCGAAGACCCGCTGTACATGACCACCAGCGACAGCGCCCTGGAAATCGGCCTGACCAACACCTACCAGATGTACGAAAACTTCACCGTCATGCTGGACGCCGCTTACCTGGCCACCTGGATCGATCACTCCAAGTCCGTCTGGGGCCGCAGCACCATGAACGGCAAAAGCGACCAGGAACGCGATCCCTGGAATGTCAACCTGAGCTTCGTATACGCTTTCTAAGCTTCAGGGACGCAACAACATCTTCAGACAGACAAAGGGGAGCCCACAAGGCTCCCCTTTTCGTATGGGCTTTGCGCATTTCGACAGCCACACGCAGGCGTCTGCATAACAAAAGAACCGCGGATCCCCTGAAATCCGCAGCTCTTAACATAACAAGCTACGCAAGGCGCTTACACGTTGTAATCGCCCCGGTTGAATTTGAATTTTTCCGTGGCGGTCATCACTTCCAGCTCGTTCAGCAACGAATCGAAACCGGGGTTTTTGCCGCGCACACCGGCTGTGCCCTGCTTGATCTGGGTCACCTGGCTGTCGATGCCCTGCAACAGGGCATACGCGTCGCGCAGGGAACCCCCGTCAGCGGACGAACCCAGGGTTTTGGCATAGGAATCCCAGAGATCCAACGTGCCGGATGCCTGGTTAAAGGCTTCCTGCAGAACCTCCGCATCGGGATCGGCAGCCTGGCTCTGTCCCGCGCCGTTCAACAGCATCTGGCTGATCATCCCGGCCTGCGCCGCTCCGGGTGAGAGCGGGCTGGCCGCGGCATTTGCCTGTTCCGTGCCGGTTCCCAGCTGCTGGGCCAGAATGGCGTCAAAACCGCCGCTCTGGCCCGTCTGTCTGCGGACCGTCCCGGCCTGCTGCTCCTGTTGGCGCAGCAGAGCTTCCAATTGTTCGGTATTAATTTCCATATCGCCTCCAGGGTTGGCGTTCCGCTCCAAATATGCAAAAACTCTGCCACAGAAAAACGATGGCTAACCTGTTGTTTTTTTCAACATTCGCCCACTTGGGGGAGGAAAAAATTTCCCATGCCCAGAGCATATGCTTTGTAAAAGCCCTTGTCTATTATCCAAAAAAACTCTATGCTTTTATACAAGTTACAGGGTTAGAGCGTTCGGTTTCAGGCCGGGCGCGCCTTCGGCTAGGGCGGGGGAATTTTCCGCCCCTGCCGGGAGCTCCCCAGTCACACTAGCAGCCCGCAGGGGAAATGGAGCTTGCCATGAAGGAAATCAAGAAGATTCTTTGCGCTGTGGACCTCTCCGAGCACAGCAAGGCCGTGGCCGAATACGCGGTCCTGCTGGCCAAGGGCCTGGGTGCCGGCGTCCTCGTCGTGTATACGGCTCCCTCTCTGAGCCAGTATGTGGGTTTTCATGTGCCGCCCAATACCATTGAGAACTTCGTGGGTGAAATCGTCACCGGCGCGGAAAAGTCCATGGAGGCCTTCGTGGCCGAGAACTTCGCCGGCGTGGAAGCCAAAGGCCAAGTGCTCATCGGCTATGCGGCCGAGGAAATTCTGAACCGCGCCCACGAGGAAAAGGTGGACATCATTGTCATGGGCACCCACGGCCGCAAGGGCATTGACCGCATTCTTTTCGGTTCCGTAGCCGAAAAGGTGGTCAAGAATGCCGACATGCCCGTGCTGACCATCCGTCCCGCAGAACCCATCGGGGAATAATCCGCCGTGACGGCGACGGGGACCTTTTCCCGCCGCCACGCAACGCCTGCCAGCCGCCGCGCCAGCGGCGGCTTTTTTTTGGGGTGACCATGTCCGAGATCAGCGTGCGCCCACACATCCGGGAGCTCGACGCCTACGTGCCGGGGCTTTCCATTGCGGAAATCCAGCAGAAATACGGCCTTTCCCAGGTCATCAAAATGGCCAGCAATGAAAACCCGTTGGGGGCTTCGCCTCTGGCCCAGGAAGCCGTGCGCCGCCACGCGCCGTTTCTGTTCCGCTATCCCCAGGGCGGCAATCCGCGTCTGGTCCACGCCTTGGCCGGACTGCACGGGGTGGACCCGTGCCGGGTAGCTGTGGGCAACGGCTCCGATGAAATCATTGATCTGCTGATCCGCATCCTGGCCGAACCGGGCAAACATTCCCTGGCCTGCTTTGAGCCCTGCTTCAGCATTTACCCCATTCAGGGTCGGATTTCGGGCGTGGAGGTCCGTCGCTGCCCGCTGGAAAAGGATTTTTCCTTCAATTTCGACGCGCTGCTCGGTCTGGTGGACCAGAGCACCCGTCTGGTTTTCGTGACCACCCCGGACAATCCCTCAGGCTACTGCCCGCCGCGCGAGGCTGTGACGGACCTGGCCCGGCGTTTGGCCGGGCTCGCGCCGGACTGCCTGCTGGTGGTGGACGAGGCCTATATGGATTTTGCCGAAAACGAGGCAAGCGCATCCCTCCTGGCCTCGGGCACGCTGCCGGAGAACACGGCCTTTCTGCGCACCTTCTCCAAAAGCTGGGGCCTGGCCGGGCTGCGCCTGGGCTACGGGGTGCTGCCGTCCGCTCTGGCCGAATATTTCTGGCGGGCGCGTCTGCCCTTCTCCGTCAACATCCTGGCGGAAGAGGCGGCGCTGGCCGCCCTGTCGGACACGGCCTTCCGTCGGGCAACTTTGGACGCTGTGCGCCAGGGACGCGCCACACTGTGCGACGGCCTCGCGGAGTTGGGTTGCACGGTCTGGCCCAGCGCGGCCAACTTTTTGCTTTTCCAACTGCCTCCGAGCGCGGGTACGGCCAGGGACTGCTTTGAGGGTCTGCTCCGGCGAGGCATCATCATCCGCCCGCTGAACAGTTACAATCTGCCGGAACACTTGCGCGTCAGCGTGGGCAATGCCAAAGAAAATACGGCTTTTCTTGCCGCCATGCGCGACATTCTGACCGAGTCCGAAGGGAGGCGAGCATGAGTGGACGCCTACCGGTGGTGACCCTGGACGGCCCTGCGGGCGTGGGCAAAACCACCCTGGCCCGGCGCATGGCCGAAAGCCTGGGTCTGGCCTATCTGGACACCGGGGCCATGTTCCGCTGCCTGGCCCTCAAACTGGGCCCCGGCGCGGAGCATCTGCCCGAGGACGAACTGCGCGAGCGTTGCGGCCAGTGGACTTTCAGCATCGCGGGCAGGGGCCAGAGCGCCACGCTGTTCTGCAACGGCCAAGCCGTGCGCGGCGAAGTGCGCACTGAAGAAGTGGGCATGTTGGCCGCGCGCATCGGCACAGTGCCGGTGGTGCGCGACGTGCTGCGTCGGGCGCAACGGGCCATGGGCGAACGCTCGCCCCTGGTGGCGGAGGGCCGGGATATGGGCACTGTGGTCTTTCCGGATGCGCGCTTCAAGTTTTTTCTGGACGCCGCGCCCGAAGTGCGCGCCATGCGCCGCCTGCGCGACCTGGAAAACCGGGGCGAGCATGCGGAACTGACCGCCCTGACCGAACAGATCCGGCAGCGCGACGCCCTGGACCGCAATCGAACTGTGGCCCCTCTGCGTCCGGCTACGGATGCCTTGATTGTGGATACATCCCAGCTGGATATTGAAGGCGTTTTGGGCGTGATGCTGCACTATATCAATGTGCACGGCGGCACGCAGGCCTTATTCTCACAGGCGAAATAGGGAAAGGCGTTTTATCCCTTGTTCTGCTGTCGCCGTCCAGGCGGACCTCGACGGCACCTCTGCGGTTTCCAGTAATTATTAGAGCAAGTCACGGCAGCCGTGCCCGTTAGCCCAAAAGGGCTTAAGGGCATCGACAGCAGCGATAAACCGCGTTTTAACATTGCTGCCGGTATTCGTATGGCTCGAAGACTCGCCAACAGCTGCCGCTTCCGCAGTACCCGGGCGGCGTAACGTTTGAAATGTGTAACATTTCAAATGTAAAATGCTCTAATGGCCAGCGGATGCCAAGGTTTCGAGGCTCCGGCGCAAGAGCTGAGATGAGGTTTTCCCTTCCGCCACTTCCCCTTCTCCGCCGCCGTTTCCTATAAAGGCTTGTCCTTGGCCAACAGAGACGACCAAGGCGAATCCTCTTTGGTCCATCCCTATGACTCAGGGCGTTACCTTGGACGACAGCGTGCAGGCTTTGCGCTTCCGGGGCGGCATAATGCGCACCATCTCTCACTCTTTTCTTTCTCCTTTCACTGTCGAGATGTCCTGTCGCTCGGTTTGGCGGGACGATGATTTTTGTCCCGCCATATCATCTCTTTCTCTCGCCGTATTTCCCAAAACCCAGTTCACCATAACCCCGGCAGAAATTTCCTGTTCACGGCAAAAATTGCCGATTGCCCTCCCCCCAGCGCGACAAGTCTTTGGCGCGTGCACATCATTACGGCGCATGCATCCCGCTTGTGAGATATTTTTTAGAAAAAATTCCGCTGATTTTATTAACTTTTATTTCAGGTGGCATAGGCAGTGCATATGAGGAGGGCACAAGCCACAGGCGCATACGGCGCCGGTGTGGGAAACAGCCTCATGGGGAGGACAACATGGACAACCAACTGGATTACGAAATCAATAAGGAATTGGGCGAGTGCTATCTTTTCATGGGCGATTTTGACAAGGCCGAGGAATACTACCGCAAGGCCGCCAGCAACAATGCCCAAAGCGCCGCGCCCTACATGGGGCTGGCCACCGTGGCCGTGCAGCGTTCCGAACTGGAAAAAGCCCTGGTGCTCTATCAGAAAGCCGCCGCCGTGGAAGAAACCGACAAGGCCCTCTGCGGTATCGGACTGGTCTACATGGAACAGGGCAAACACGAAGACGCCTTCAGCCACTTTGCCCGCGCGCTGGATAAATCCGCCGCCAACATTGTGGCATTGAACTGCCTGGTGCGCGAAGCCTATCAGCTGGGCTGCGTGGAACAGGTTCTGCCCTACCTGGAAGCCGCTCTGGCCTGCAGCGAAGAAGCCGAGGCCGTGCGCGTGACCCTGGCCGGCTGCCTGATCTACCTGGGCCGCAGCGACGAAGCCCGCCAGCACCTGGAAACCGTGCTGGGCGCCAATCCGTCCAATAACAACGCCAAGGAACTTTTCGACACCATGGCCGCGTAAGACAAGGCCGGGCGCACGCCCGGCCTTGAAGCAGCCAACAGATACTCCCCTCCCCACACGATTTTCCGGCCCCCGGCGGGTGCCTGGGGCCGGAAAATCTCTTCTTCAGGGGAAGCAGCGCCGACGCGGATCATCCACGTCGGCGTTCTGTTGTCCGTTGTGCGAAAAAAGCACAAAGACGTGCCCGGAACATCGTCCACCGGTACACAATCCCCCGCCGTCCTCTTCGCAACCCGTCTATGGGCATCATGCATAATGGAAAAAATACAGTGGCAATTTGAAACCAAAGAGAAAATTTATGCTTGCGCAATAAAAATATTCTGCCGGAGGCGTACGACTGGATTTTATCCTTATTGGGAAGGGTATTGAGTGGTGAAGGATGGAAAACCCGTATACTCGAACAACGACATACCTTGGTCCTCGCATGGACATAGAGCAAAAAATCAGTATCTTCCCCGCATCCATACGGTAGTCCGGTTCCTGGCCCCAGGACAGGATCAAAACGAATACCTTCTATCACTTCCTTCCTGAAAAACTGTACACATGTTCCCCCTTGCCGGAACAAATCAATCCGGCCTACCGGCCCTTCTTTAGAGCACGGTGGAGGCATATCTTCACGGGGCCCCCATGTTCCCAGCAGCGCGCCACACTGAGGATGTTTGCGAAAGGCATCCACAACGTTTGCAAGCGTATCCGGGGCATACCAGCAGTCGTCGTCCGGGAAGGCGATCAATTCCCCCTGCGCCATGGGCAGTAATGCATTGCGGGCAGTGGATACGCCGCGTGAAGGCAATATTATTCTCGTAAGAGGCAAGCCTGAGTGGGATGCCAGCATGTCGTCTAAAAAACCGGGAGGATTTTGATCCGCCAGCCAGATATGAAAATTTTTGTAGGTCTGCTTCTCCAGCGATGCGAGCAGACGACCGAGTTCATACTCACGGCCAAGAGTAGCGATCATCAAATCAATATATGGCTCTTTACCTGATTCCGGTAGCATTGAAGGCGAAAGACTAGCAGGCAAACTCCAAAGACGTTGTTTGCCTTGCATCAGACGGGGCAGATCCGCCCAATAGCCAGCAATCCGTGAACCAAAGAAACGGTGTATTACCAAATAGCTGCCACTACGCAAAAGCCGTAACAGCGGTTTCAAAGGTATAACGCCGGGGAAATATTTTCTCGATATGTGTAGCAACTCCTTTTCACTGGAAAACATGGTATCCATACAGCCGCTTATTCCCCCGGTCAGCATGGATACAAAGAAATTTTCCCCGATGGCAACATTGTCTCTCCGCACTGTACGACACAAAAAATCATAATCTCCGGCAATGCGACAGTTTGTACTAAACCGATGTTCGTGAAAAAGACTACTACGATGAAAGATGCCTGGATGCGGAAGACACATACCTTGCGGCAAGTCATGCAAGGGTCTAGCGGAGGGCTTCATCAGCTCCAAGCTAGCCCCAGATGGCGTTATCAGTCGTATAGGCGTGGCATAAAAATCTACAAACTTCGGCAGGCTCCGCAGGGCCGCCACACAACACTCCAAGACAGGCCAGTCAAAGTAATCTCCTGCACCAGAAAAAATCACCCACTGACCACGCATCCTGGTGAGAGCTTTATTCCAAGCATCATAGACACCATTATCGGATATACTTTCAAAAGATATTGGGAGATGAGTAAATTTCTGCACAACGCAGCAAGTGCTGTCCGATGATGCGCCGTCCTGAATAATCACCTCAAAACTAAATGAAGAGTCACGAGGGATACTTGTCAAGGTATAGCATAAAAGTTCAGCAGCATTGTGCGTAGCAATAATAATTGAAAGAATTGTTTGTTCAATTTGCATTATATTACAGCATATCAGATTTTGCCTGTTTATTTACATGAAACGCTGCCTGGTATTATCCATTTATTCCAAAATGATCGCCCATATTTCCTATAAGCATGACATCCAAATGGAAGGTTTCCCTTTGTCCATGAAAATAATAATTCAGGGCAGCGCTCAAAAGAAAAATAAGCAGCCTCTTGCGGCAGAGGAACATTATCAACCCCGAGCAATGAAAAAGCCTTGGCAAAAATAAAATCTTCATGGTCTGGTATTAAACGACAATACCATTTTGAGGACAATCGGCAAAGACACATTTCACCCCCGTGCAAAATACGTTTTAATTGCCCTCTAAGTTTTGTCCTAGCAGGGAGATGAATAGTCATAAAATCATAATTGTATTCCTTCCTATTTACTGAGCCATGCAATAGAGCAAGAAAAGCAGACACTTTTCGCAAAGAAAAGCCTCCATTGCCAGCAAAAGGGAACAATTCATCACGGTCATTGAAGAAAGGAGCGCCTACATAGCTGTATCCCCGTGCACACCAGCTGTCCAATGCATCGGAGAACACCCATGCATCAAGCTGGTATATAAGCAAATACTCATACATGCTTAGCTGTTCATAAAAATCAACACTCAACATCAGCTTGTTGTATGTGCTCACACTGCGGAACCAGTGATCCGAAAACCGAACAAGGCTCAGGCGCACACCGGCAAGCGCAGCCTCACGCAGGTAGCTGGCTGGCTGCAAAGACTCTGGGCAAATCAACAACAGAGGATGCTGCCCCAGCGTAACAAAGCATTGCCGTAGAGAGGCCAATTCATCATTATCTGGTTCAGACCTGTAGGCAATAATGGCAACGGCGTGAGAATTCATATTTTACTTGATATACGCTGCTTTTAATTTTCGTAATATACGAATTTTATTATAGATAAAGACTGCTCGCTGCGGCGAAAACATTCGGGAAAGCGCAAAAGGCAAAAGCCCCTTTACCAGGCCAGGCAGATGCGGCAAGGTCGCCCCAACGCCGTAATATCTCTTCATGACACGCACTTTTTCATAACGATAGCGCAGCATGGTTCTCAGGTTACTCGTAGCACCGCCAATGCTCATGCGCGTTACCGGAATATCAAGATAGTGCCCATCTTCATCATTTCGCCAAAGACGGGCCACAAAATCATAATCGCCAACTACTTTGAATGACTCGTCAAATGGCGTGCCGGCAAACAGGCACGCACGCTGAAAAAGGGCCGAATGCACGGCTGGCTCACCCGCACGCAGCTTCTTGGCAACATCGCCGTCAAGCCCTCGCATAAGAAACAACTCATTATCATCGTCACAAATAAAGACATCGCCCGCACCGAAGACAACTGAAGCAGGTAAGGGCAATAATTTTTGACGCACTATCTCCAATGAATCAGGCGACACGAGGCAATCATCAGCGCCAAGAAATATTACCCATTGCCCCTGGATGCGCTGCACAGCTTTATTCCACGCATTATAAATACCACTGTCTGGTTCAGATGCAATTGAAACAGACGGAAGGCGTGAAGCGTATGACTGGAGAACATCCAGGGTATTATCCCTGGATGCGCCGTCCTGAATGATAAGCTCAAAATCACGACACGTCTGCCCAGCAAGCGACTCCAGGAGACGAGGCAAGGTGGAGCCGGCATTGTACGTCGAGGTGATGATGGTGAAAAAATAGTCCCACATGCGAGTTAACCTTTACCGCCCTTGAGAGCACGTAATATCTTCTGACAAACAGCAACAAAAGAGTGTAATCCAAGGCTCAGCAAAAACAAGCGAATCCTCATTTTGCATCCAAGCCTTAGGCTGAGTGGCACTTCAACCAATTGAAAATGATTCTCACCAATAGACACCACGGTGGGTGCAAAAAAAGTTGATGTTTCTATAGATACGTTCCGTAGATATTTATAGCGCGAAACAATAGGGGAGAGGCTGTTAATCTCTTCATTGTAGGCCGAAATATTCGAGCTGAGCTGCCCATAACGTTTGCGGAACACTCCCATATGCCACGGTAACTGTATGTATGGCGAGTGTTCCGCCATCCGCCGCCATAGGTCCCAATCACCCGCCAGTCGTAAGTCCGAGTTGATTCCGCCAGCAGCATCCCAAAGCCACTTCCGCCAAAATGTTCCTTCCTGTTGTATATATGGCCAATGTACCCCATCACATAGGCCATTTCGGATGAGCTGCTGCCCATACCAATCAAAACTTTTTCTAGGTATAATATTTCCAGCCATATCAATCATCATAGGTTTTCCGCCAACCCACTGTACTTGAGGAAGAACTTTCACCACTTTAAACAAGTTTGCAATGCATCCTGCATAGAGCAGATCATCTGCATTAATCCACCCCATAAATGCTTCTTCAGGAATGTTAAGATGCGCAACAGCCAAACTGATGGCGTGATACATTCCTTTATCGGGCTGTGAGCACCAAGAAAAAATAAATGAGCCATTTAGATCTATCGTGCTTATGTCGCGTGCAAATTTTTCGAGTTTATTCTGTGTTCCATCACAAGATGTGCCATCTTGGACATGGTAGTGGATGACGTATTCACCTCTTTGGCTAAAGACGCTATATAATGTCTCTTCTATTGTTTCTACAGCGTTAAAACTTGGGGTTATAATATATATACATCGCATATCAAGGTTATCCATATTATTTAACAATGAAAACAGGATTAAAAATAAAAGGTCTGTAATCTTAGGCTAAAAAAAGAAGTGTATTCTTTCTGTACTCATAGAACACTTGTAATGGCAAAGTGTATAAAGATTTTTTCTTATTTCGGCGTATCCCGTTATTCTCTCTTTCTTTTGAAACACGCCGTACATTCTCCATCGCAAATTTTAATTTCTGTGCGTATGTCTCAAGAAAAAATCGAAGGTTTTCTGAATAGATGGCGGTTCTATACTCGGATAATCCTGAAGCAAACAGTGGCCCCCAAAGATGTTTAAAGCCGTGCGCGTGGTAAAAAATTATGGGGGAACCATTTATGTGTGGGCCAGAGCTGTGCCACTCAATGACTGCCCCTGCCAAATTCCACGGGGCAACACCGCCACCACCATGTGCTATAACATGAACACCTTGAAATTGTTGTTGAAAATTATTAAGGTACTTTTGATCCGCAAATCGATCCTCTTCTAGCTCATCCTTACACCAATTCAGACAAGCATCACGATACCAACTCAAACATTCTAGACCATTGTTTGTTTGAGTGAACGTCAGCCAGCTCACATTGTACAGACCATAACACTCCCTGTCTTTCAGATTTTCCGAGAATCTGTGCGGCGTGATGATGACCGAGGCATCCCCGGCTTCTTCAAAAATTGGCTCAGGCGATGAAAAAAACATCATGTCTGCATCAAGATAGGTAATTTCCTTGATGCCGTTATCCTTTGCCAAAATATACCACGGAAGGCAGGGTGTAATGGTGAAGTAATATTCGATAAGGCTGCGCGCTGCGCGCGTGGCGGCCAATTCGGGGTCTGCCCTTTCCAATTCTTCCAGCCGAATCAGTGAAACATGGGGGTAGGCAAAGGCGGTCAGCGCCGCGTGGCACTGGTCGGAAAGACACAGAACATGCACATGCGCATGCGGGCAGTGCTTATGCAAACTCTCCAGCATGACCATGGCGCGCGGCAGATAGTTGTGATCAAAATATGTGCAAAAATGGCGCGTGCTCACAAATACTGCTCCAGGCGCGGCGCAAAATAGGCCAGACTGCACTTTAGCCCCTCCGCCAGTGAAGTAGTTGGCCGCCACCCCAATTCGCCCCGAATGCGCGCATCCTTGGAATAGTAGTCACCGATATCAATCTTTTTCCGTTCTGCCGGGAATTCGCGCAGCACATAGCTTCCGCCCTTGTGGACAGCAATGAGAGTTGCAGCCAACTCGCGCAAACTAACTACAGAATTTCCGCCCAGATTGTACACGCGGCCATCCGCCTTGGGGTTCGCCGCAGCCATAAGTAGCGCCGCCACGCAGTCGTCCACATATGTGAAGTCGCGCAACTGCTCGCCGCCCCAAACCTCAAAAGGCTTGCCTTCTAAGATCAAACGAATCCAAATACCTACAAAAGTCTGGCGTGCATCCTTGATACGCATGCAGGGGCCATAGGTATTAGTCAGTCGCAACACGGTTGAACGCAACCCATAGACATTATTGTAAAGCAAATGATACCATTCACCCGCAACCTTGTGGATACCATTGATATCCACAGGCCGAATGGGGTGATCTTCATCCACCGGCAGATGGTCTGGTCGCCCGTATATCTGGCGGGTTCCTGCAAAGACTATCTTCACCCCAGGATTATGTGCACGGCATGCTTCCAAAATAGAAAGCTGCGCTTTGGCATTGATTTCCAGGTCTGTAAAGGGATCAGACATGGAATCCATATGGCTTGTCTGGCCCGCAAGATTGAAAAGGAAGTCTTGTCCTCGAATCAAGTGGCTCAAGGCGTGCGTGTCACGCACATCGGTAATATTAAGAAAAACCTTGTGTCGAAAGCCTTCCAGATTGGCCAAGTTGCCGCCATATTCAGGTATAAGACTGTCCGCAATGGTCACCGTTGCCCCGGCATCTACAAGATGTCGGGCCAGATTGGCGCCGATGAACCCGGCGCCGCCTGTAATAAGAACATTGGCTCCTGAAAAATCCACAAAAACTCCCTGACTGCGGTTTTACGCACCCAAACTGCACCACGCCAGCACAGCGGAAGAAACCAGTTCAACAGCATCCGCGCCAAGCTGCGGAAACATGGGCAGGCTGACCAGTTCATCCATAATGCTTTCAGTGACAGCAAGCCCGCAAGGCGCAAGAATACGCGTTCTGTATGCGGGCTGCAAGTGCACTGGTTGCGGATAGTGGATGGCTGTACCAACACCTTTTTTGCGTAAAAAATCCATAAAGTTTTCTCTGTCGCTTGGACAACGCACGACATAGAGATGGAAGGCCGGTTTTGCCCAATGCGCTGTTTGGGGTAAAATCAGACCGCAGGCATTGAGCTTGGCAGCATAGAGAGCCGCCAAACTTCTCCGAGCGGCGTTGTCCGCATCCAGGTAGCGCAACTGTATGCGCAGTATGGCAGCCTGTATCGGGTCAAGACGGCTGTTGATGCCCGGAACCGCACTAACGTAGCGCTGTTTCCAGCCGTATTGACGCAGGGCAGACAACTCTTCGGCCAGAGCGGCATCATTGGTGGCGACTGCCCCGCCATCGCCCAGCGCGCCCAGGTTTTTTGTGGGATAAAAGCTGAAAGCGGCGGCAGCGCCTATGGTCCCGGCCATGCGCTCCCTATAGCGAGCACCGTGGGCTTGAGCGCAGTCCTCAAGCACCGCAAGGCCATGTCGGTTTGCTATGGCCGTAATAGCATCCATGTCGCAAGGATGCCCATAGATATGCACAGGAATAACTACCGCCGGAGTCAAATCCGATCGGTGCGTTTGCAGATGCAAAACGGATTCTTCCAGAGACGCCGGATCCATGGTATATGTGGCGGCATCAATATCCACAAGTACGGGCACCCCACCCGCCCGCTCTATTGCCGCCACAGTGGCTACCGCCGTGTGTGATACCGTAAACACGGCCTTGCCCGGCCCAACTCCCAAAGCACGCAGGGCCAGCTCAATGGCGTCAGTACCGCTGCCGCACCCTGCCGCGTGTTCAAGACCAAGCCAGGCAGCAAAATCCTTTTCAAATGCTTCGACTTCCGGCCCAAGGATGTATTGGCCAGCATCAAAAGCCCGGGCCACGCAATCCAGAATTTCCTGCCTGCGTTGGGCGTAGGCCGCGTGGGGATTGGCGAAGGGAGTGAAAGAGGAGGTCATGCTTAATCCCTACAGTTCAGTATGATTTGTTGATGATACCCCATAATACCCCAAAAGCCCGGCGGGTCTACCTGGCTTCGCCATTTGGGGCTTAACGAGAACGCTTTTTTGAGGATGCCGCGAACCTTTTCTTCATCCAGCCAGCGGCAAGCATAACTTGCCGGGTAGATTTCCGGGGGAACATTTTGCACGGTTATTCGTTCGCCCTTTTCTGCAAAAGGGGTTCGGTCAAGGATGATAGCCTGCGGATTCAGAGCAGCAGACTGCTCCAGGGAGGCATAAGGGAGTTTTAGATATTGCAGCACAGCGGAAAACAGCACCACATCTATCGGCCCATTAGCGGCACAGGATTGCATGTCTGGCCAAAACTGCAGTTCACCAGAACTGAATTCTTCTCTGCCACAGGAAACAACATGCGGCTGCTCCACCACATTCCAGGAAAGGCTGTCCAGGTTTTGCAGCAAGGGCTTGTGTTGCCAGTAGGTGCTGCCGAACGCGCCACCAAAATCAAGAACCCGCAAACGCCCCTTGTTCCAGGCAGCCACGCTCATGAGGGCTGAAAGCAAGGGCAGGTTGTGCTCTTCATGATCAAAACAAACGGAATCGCGCTCCCATAGAGCCTTGCCATCACGCACTGCTCTGGCCGCATCCCGAACCCTTACAAAAATAGCATCCTGATCGTAGCCGGTGGAAGCTGCAACCGCGCTCTGCCAGTCAGGATAGTCGCCCTGCCAAGTCACAGCCTGTTCAGTGTGGCTGCGATGGTGGAATTTCTGTATGTAGCGCAACAGAATGGGCGGAAGAATTTCCCTGCATAGAGTCTTCAGTTTCATGGGTGATCCAATACAAAAAATATTTTATAACACAATTTGATCAAGTGTCTGTTTTGGGAAAATGTCAACCATTGACTGCGGATTTAGATTGATAATTTTAACATTAATACTGTTGGCATAGTTATATATTTCTTGGAGTTCAGAGAAATATCCAAAGATAGATGAGATCTCTTGGCTGTACGATGAGTTTGAATAGCATTTTTTTGCGCTGCCGTCATAGTAATGCTTGTCAAACCAATATACTTTGTTGTGCTGGTCAACGCTCATAGACTTTAGCCAGTCAGCATCAACTCCGGCCAACAAAATTTTTTTATATCCTGCCATCAGCGCCATGTACAATGCCGCGCTTGGCACACTTTGAGCACCAAAGCTATAATAGCCTTTTTGAACCAATTGTTTGTTCCACACCTTCTGGGTCGAAACGGAGCGGTCAGGGAAGCTTGTCAAAACGACAGAAGATGAATCATAAATATTTTGAGCCAGCCTGAAATATCTGAGTGGCACCGCAATTTGTAACCCATGGGTTGTATTTTGCAGTACTTCGGCAAGCTTGTTGCGCGCATCTTTGATGTTTGGGTGTACATTTGACTCGAAAAAATTTGGATCTGCCAGAATATGCATCACGGGTTGCAACTGGGAAAAAACGTCGTTCTGCTGAGCGTAATTCATGGTGTAAAGATCAAATTGCTCTCTTTTAGCAATGAGTTCCTGAAGGATGCTTTTGGCCGAAGGGCCATTTGCCAGAATCAAGCAGGTATCTTTTTTTCTAATCGGCTTCGGGCACTGAGGATGTTCCGGTAATGGGCATAACATGCTGATAAAAACCAGTTTATCCCTCCAAATACGCGCCGGAAAAGACAAGAATTTTCGAAGTATTTGTTTTGTTCCCATGTTTTTCGTCCATCGTAGCAAGGTTTGAGCTTAATTATTGTGCAATCTTTGTAAATTCAACAGAAAAATCTTTGTTTGTTTTTATTTGTTCGTCGCCCTGACGCAAATTCTACTCCATATTTCCCATATGAGCGGAAGAGGACAACATCAAAGTAGGCACAGACATATCTCTCTGCGATAGGTAAATGGCGTGCTGAAGGCCATTGAGCGCAATATTTAAATGCCTAAGCAGATAATATATTTCTTGTACAAGCAAACAATGCCCCACTTGTGCCCAAATGTGATGCCAAGTTTACTGCAATAAACGGTACATGCGCAATGCTAGCGCAAAATCATATCGCTTGGCATGCGCGTATTCATTAAAGCAAAGGATTGCACCTAGTGTAATGCGTTCAAGCATTTTTTTGCTGTATGTCAGGCAAGGCATGGTGTTGAGAACATATGCACGCATAATAGGTATATTTTCAGGGGAAATGTCTGCGCTATACAAGTGTTTTGTTAAAAGAGAAAAATCATAGGCGGCTATAAGCCCTACAGAGAAGCCAGCATATTCAGCAGATCCCAAATCGTAAGAATATGCCTCGATTATTTGTGCAAACTCATCTGGAGGAGCAGTGAGTTGGGCCATATCCAGAGGCTCAAAGCTATACTCTCGACATATTATATCATGCTTGGCGTGGCATATGGCGCAAAGGCGCTTTTTTTCCATTTCGAGATTTTCTACAGGCATGCCGTACATAGCTATCATGGAACAATACGCCATTTGGCCGGTACACTTTATGAGCAAAACACGTTGCCGCAATGTGCGGCCGGCATGGCCAATACGGCAAGATTGCGCGCATAGGGCTCTATGCCCGTTTCCGGCAAAAAATTACCAAGGGACGCGGTGCGGTGACAAGCATTTCTATATTAATCCTTGACTAGGTGTCGCACGCGAGATGCGCGATCTTTTAAACGGCAACCTTAGACTTTGGTATAAAACCATTTTAACATATGGCATCAGCAGCCATTTCTTTACTGTGTGCGGCCACAGTGACTGTCACAGTTGAAGGTGGAACCAGTGCATTAGGCTTGGCAGTATCATCGATCTCTCGATACGACAATATAACGCGGGTAAGCCATGATGCGCCAACGGGCTGATGGACAATCATACCCACAAGTGCGGTCTGCGCTAAATCTGTTTTTACTTCAAGCCAGTGTCGTGCATCGCCAATGCGCAACAGCCCGCTTGTCATGCCCAAGGCATGGCTTGCCGATACCAGAAAGGACACCGGCGCCGTGTGGTTAACTGGCGAGGTCAGCGCGAAGCGCTCCCACCCGCTGCCGCCGTTGTGCGTTGCAAAAAAGAGGGTGCTTACGTCATAGGCCTCGGGCAACAGAGTAAGGTGCAAAAGGCGTATGGAACACACGGGCAACGATTGCCAGCCAAACCGATAGGCAATGCTGAACTCAGGCCGCTGCTTTGAAAGGCGGACAGCCTTTTCCATGGGGCAGAAAAAATTGGGAATAGCAGCGCTGTAGCTGATGTACTGCTCTGTTTCCGTCATTTCTGGAGTTACGGTTGCGAGGTCTGTACGCTTGCGCTCCCCCTGGGCTTCCAGCACCACATGTCCGGTAAAAAAATCGGCAGCATGCGCGATATCTTCAAAATCACCGTGCGAGATAGTGCCCAGAACGGGTGCAGAGCCAAGCGAAGGGAAGGAAAGCGCCTGCACCGCCAAGCCCTTGCGTGGGTTGAGCCGCGCCGCCACATGAGGAGTGGCCGCATCAATCCAGCGCGGCATGGTCAATGCTGCTGTTTGCCCCGTGAGCAAGCTTGAATTATCCGGCGGCGACACCTGCCACTTGTTTTCCATGTCTGCCAACGCCGCCGCATACCGATTCCATCGCTGCTCTGTGATGTGGGTTCTAAAGTCGCTGGCCCAAAGGCAACAGAGTGCCCTCCAGTCCGCATCATCAGGCACGCCCGCGCGCATGGCATGGAGTATACGATGGCAACGCGTATTGATGTCCAAGTCACCCCGCCCGGTGACCGCCCAGCGCAACAGATTGTACTTGGGCTGCTTTTTGACAATAACAGGCTGAGCTGAAGATTCCAGTTGCAGGACGTGCCCGGCATGAGGGAGGTTCAAGGCCGTTACCTGGCTTGGCAAACAAAAGCGCCAACCCAACGCATCCCGCACTGCGCACAGGGCTTGCGCCATGCGCTGCCATTCGCCCAGTGTTATAGCGGCCTCTGTTTCAAAACGTCCCGGCCTGAAGTTGAACACTTCCGCATCATTGCCGTAAAGGCAGATAGCTCTGGAACTGGGGCCAACATGCCGCTTCAGACAATTCAGATAAGCATCAAGCTCCAAGTCTTCGTGTACCAGCCGCTGCAAATGCTGAAATACCACAGACTGCACCCATACGAGATCAAGAGGGCGGCCCTGATGGTCAAGAACCTTCTGCGGCGCGTACCGCAGCTCACTCTGCCAGCTGGGATGGGCAAGGGCGGGATTGTCCCATTCCATCAAGATGCTGGCATAGCCGTGGTCTACATAATGTTCCAGAATACCCGACGAGTACGCCTGCTCGTTGATCAGCGCAATTGCGGGCTGCTGCCCAAGCAGGTGTTCATATGCCCGCTGCCCAAGACGCTGGTTGTTGCAGTTAACATCTGACGGAACCAGCGGGCCGATAAGCTGGGTGTAGCCCGAGCCGATGCACTCAGCCAAGCCTTGAGCGCAGAGCGTGCTGAAGCGGTCTAACCACTGCGGCCGTAAGCGGGCGATTTCTTCCAGCGTCCATCCCGTGCATTCCACGCCAAGGGGGATGCCGTACTCTTGGGCAATGCCAAGCATGGGAATGTAACAACGGTCGATCACCTCGGCGCGCTGTTCTTCCGCAATAGAAGAAAAGGCGAGGTTACAATGGAAAAATAAATAGGCTGTGGTTTGCGCTTTAGTCATCTGCAATCTTTTTACACACGATAAAGGAGCTAGCGCCCAACGGGTCGCCATCTTTCAAAATACGCCCCTGCTTTAACCCTTGCTGGGTGATGACATGGAAGAAACTACCACAAACATCCCGCAATTCCTTTGCGGAAAACTCGTGAGTATGCTCAATCGTTATCGGAATATGGCCGAAACGATTTTGCGGCGTTGATATGACAAGAATTCCATTCGGTTTCAAGACTCGCCTGCATTCTTGAAGAAAAGCGGCTGCATCAACATGCTCAAGAGTTTCACAGGAGACGACAACATCAAACGTCTCATCTGCAAATGACATGGCAAGACAGTCTTCCACTTGGAAATGCACATTGCTCGGAATATCTATGGACGCAGCAGCAATTGAAGCAGGTTCTATATCCCCACCAATCACAGACTTTGCATGCTCGGCAAGCATGCGTGTTCCCCAGCCTGTGGCACAGGCAATATCAAGGACAACGTCCGACTTTGAAATATACTTCTGCGCAAGCTCATATCTAAAAGAAAATTGATTTCCAGAAGCAATTTGTGCTGATAATATCACATTAATATGACTGTCGTATACCGCTGCGAATGCCTCGCGACATTGCTGCAGGTATGTGTCGTCAATTATGTCGTCACATTCAAAAAAAGCACAAGTAAACTCTGCGGAAAAAAACATAAAATATTTTGGATGTACCGCATAAACGGCAGAATCCGGATGATATTGCAGCATAGCTCGCATCTTACGCAGAGCACCAACACGGTAGATATCCGAAGAAATCTGTGCGGGAAAATCATCTGGTAGTTTAACGCAATCTAGGCGCTTTCCTATCGCAAGTTCATACATGCCAGCAACAACATCTGGAATCCAGCCAAAATGGAGACCATCAATACGTACAATGCAGTCTTCTTCAGAGCAGGATTCAGTTGCGGCCAGCATTCGATCAAGGGGGCTGGCATCAAACCCATAATATATTGAAATATTTCCATTTTCTATCAAGGCTTCCTTGACCTGCTCAAGCTCACATCCTCTATCGTATTCAGGGGCAATGATAACCACGGGAATGCCCGGCCACGTTGCTAAAGCTTTGGCCGCAGTCTGTTGCACTGCGGGGATATGCCCTTGTGCAAGTCGCATGCACAAATCCTGTCCACCGCTCCACGCCCGTGATGCGGCTTGAATTAAAATCATGGCAGGTCGCTGCGCCATATCACTTATCCTCCACAGCAGTTGTGATGCGCACACGCTCAAGAGCTTCACGCATGACCGATTGCGCCTCACGGCGCGTCGCACCCACTGTCATGACAACACCAGCACGGCCGGGATGGCTTTGAATAGGCTGTACGGCGTCCCCCGGCTTTACCCGTAGTTCTACATACTTTACACCGGGGAGTTGTCGTGCTTCTTCCTCTCCCTCTACGGCAATTACGTTCCCTGCTTCAGGAAAAAGATAGCGTTGGCAAACACCTTTCTGGTATCTGGGGCGCAGAGCATCGGTGTCGACTTCTTCGCCCATGGCCATGCGAATGGACACGCCGAGCAGATCTACGCCCGTATTCCAAGGAATTTCATGAGTTACAAAGTACCCGCCTGAATGTCGTGCAGCGAGCTCAATGACATAGGGTTTGCCCTCATGCCACACCAAATCCCCCTTAACCGGGCCGTGGGTAAGACCCAAGGCCGTGGCCGCCTCGCCCGTAAGCGTCTTGATGGCGGCCTGCGCTTCCATGGGCAATATCGAAGGCATGTCCCCGCCGTTCTCTATAACATGTGGAGCAAAGCGCTCCAGAAATTCATAATTTCTGTCAGCGAAACCGGGAATGTGCGCCACACCATGCACCATAAGCCCTTCGGTACTCACTTGCGGGCCGTCAAGGTAGGCCTCTATCATCACCCGCGCAGTTCGCGATTCTGCCTGAGCCGCCGCAAAGGCCCACTCCGCATCTACATCAGGAGTGAGGCGCATTACGCCGCGCGCGCCCCTGCTGTCTACAGGCTTAATAACAAGCGGGCAGGCTTTTTTTTGTAAAGCCTCACGCACGTCCTGTGCATCGCGCACTGGAGCATACCACGGGATGGGAATCCCCCGAGCCTTGAACATATCCTTCATGGCCAGCTTGTCTGTGGCCAGTTGGGCGGTTTCAACACTGATGGCGGAGAGGTTCAGAGCCTTCCCCACGGCGGCTACAGTGGTTGGTGCGTCCACAGCCACGCACAAGACGCCGCCAGGATCCCCTCCCCGCTCACGCCACGCAAGAAGGCCCGCCACAGATTCTTCAGGCGTGTACGCACACAAGGGCAAAAATTCGTCTGCCACGGTTGCGCCACAGGCCTGCGGATTTTTATCTGTGGCAAGCACGCGATAGCCAAGCTTTTTCGCATGGAGAATAGCGTGCACGCACTCCCCGCCAGCGCCGAGCAAAATGAGGGTTTTCTGCATTACTGTATGTCACCGTGATGCATTGCATCAAGTTTCTGGCCCGCAAGCAGCATGGGCAGCACATCGGCATGTGGTGTGATGCGGCAATGCAGAAGGGCTGGCTTGTTTGACAAAAGTAGATCTTGAGTTCCCGGCAACGCTTCCGCTTTTTCGACAGTGACAGCTTCAATACCGTAGGCTTTTGCTATAGCTACAAAATCCGGATTTAAAACGTTGCCCGTAGTCGGGTCAGAACCCCATGTCAACTGCTGGAATTGCGACACAAGCGCCATGCGCCCGTTATCCAGCACAATGATTTTAATATTCAGGTTGTGGTCACGGATAGACTGTAACTCTTGAATATTCATTTGAAAGGAGGCATCGCCCACGATACAGAGAATAGTTCTATCAGGATATGTCAGCGCTGCCCCCACAGCTGAAGGCACGTCGTAGCCCATAGTTCCATGCCCACCAGACGTCAACAGCACTCGCTTAGGCCAATCAAAGGTGAAATGCCTGGCCGCCCAATGCTGATGCGACCCCACGCCGGTTGTAAGCACCACATCTTTGCCAGCGGTGACTTTGTCCAAAAATTGGACAACGGTTTTGGGGGAAAGATCCTCATGCGCGTCGGTCGTGTTGTGCTGTTTCCAGGTTTCAATCTGCGCAAGCCATTGCCCACGAGCGTTCAGAACTAGCCCTGTGGGAGTTGACAGGGCAGCGCTCAAGACATTTAGAAAGTGTTTCACATCACCTAAAATTACCCCATCGATACGCACTCGCGGTGCTGCAAGCTCGCCCTCGTCGATGTCCACACGCAGTATTTTACGCGCATGGCGACAAAAATCATCAACACATGTCCCGGTTTGACGGACGTCAAGGCGTGCTCCGAGTATCAAGACAAAGTCAGCTTCTTGCAAAACCTGTCCTGCGACTTGAACTCCCGTATGGCCTACAAAACCGACATTCAAAGGAGAATCGCCCGGCATGCAGCCCAGCCCGAGCAAGGAAGAAACCACTGGGATATTGTGCTGATGCGCAAGTTCGCGCAAAGCCAACAGTCCACCTGATTGCAGCACGCCCTGACCTGCGAGAATGACTGGCCGCTCAGACACCTTCAACGACTCTACTGCCTCCTGTACCTGCTGATGGGGCAGCTGTCCTTCAGCGGGTACGGGAACCTCCGCCGCAGAGCAATGCACCTCCGCCCGTTGTACATTCATCGGCAAATCAATAACAACGGGGCCTCTACGCCCGATCATGCTCAACGCATAGGCATCCCTGAGTACAGAAGGCAAAGTTTCAGGATCAGTCACTTGATAGCAGTGTTTGCACACCGATGAAACAATGGCTGGCGTATCAACTTCCTGAAAGCCCCGCTGGCGAACTGGTCGTCCTGACTGCAAGTCAGCCGTGCCAACTTGCCCTGTAAGAACAATTAGCGGCGTACCATCAAAATATGCATCAGCGACAACAGAGAGAATATTTGTTACCCCAGGGCCCGAAGTTACCATAACAACCTGCGGTTCCTGCAGTAACCTCGATTTAGCCAAAGCCGCATACCCAGCGCCCTGCTCGTGCCGCGCTGTAAAAACAGCAATGCCCCGCTGCAGCAGCACGTCATACAAAGGCGCAATGGTCCCACCAGGAAAGGTGAAAAAGGAAGCCCCGTTAGCATGGAAAAAATCAATAATATTCTCTGCGCCCAACATAAGTATATCCTCATTTTGCACAGCACAATTTGCACATGGGAAACTATCCCATATATAGGCCGCCGTTCAGGTTGATGGTCTGCCCTGTGGCATAATCCATCTTGCCCTGCGCAAGTAAACATACACACTGGGCAACTTCCCCCACAGTGCCCGCCCTGCCAAGGGGAATATTTTTCAGCTTTTCCCTGCCAGCTTCAGAGGCCATTTCGACGGCGACCATTTTTGTTACAATAAGTCCCGGTGAAATGGCGTGGGTGATGATGTTGTCTTTAGCCCCCAGACGGGCGAGGGATTTGGTCAAGCAAATCAGACCCGCCTTACTGGCCGCATAGTGTGGCGCCAGCGGTCCCCCCAACTGGCCCCCAGACGAGACAATATTGATGATATGCCCTCCGCCCCCCTGCCGCATGACAGGAAACACCGCTTGAGCCAAAAGAAAGGGAGCGCGCAGATTAATGTCAAAAGTGACATCCCACTCCTCAACAGGTATCTGCTCAAAAGGCTGCTGGTGCAAAAAACCTGCGTTGTTCACAAGAATATCCACCCCGCCAAGAGCCTCGCACGCTTGCCGCACTATGGCGGCTGATGTTGGGGGCTGAGATAGATCTCCCTGTATGACTACAGCTTTGACACCTTGCGATTTTACCTTTTCTTCAAGGGCATGCGCCTTGTTTGCGGCAGAATTGCAGCACAGAGCTACATTGATGCCCACCTCAGCTGCGGCAAGGGCTATGGCTTCGCCAATGTCGCCACTAGACCCCGTAAGGATCATATTTTGCGGACTCATGAAGATTGCCTCCATTACGGGCACGGTATGAAAGCGTTTCATCAGTTGAAAACCCGTAGATTTCCAACAATTTCAACTATGAGATGTCAAAAGCCACAACAAGTTTTTCTGTAGATCTTTGTCACGAGATACCATTATCAGGCAATATTGTTCACCCGAGCATAGGCAACACATTCTCTACCGATGCCATATTTTTGGCATAGCGCATAGATCTCTTGGCGCATCTGGTGCAAGCCAACATCATCAAGAGTCTTTTCAAAATCACAGCGAAGCTGATGACATTTTCGGCCGACCTCGTCATTCCCAATATAGTTCATGCCCAGTAAAGAAAATATCTCCAGTGGGAACGTTGCAGTCTGTGAAATAACGGCAAAGCCCGTGCGTTCCAGAATTCTCTTCAGCGATTCATGCGTGAAGTAGTTGAGGTGGTGCGGCGGAGCCACCCACCATTCCGGAAATCCCTGTTCGTGCAAGGCGCGCTGCAAAGGTGAAAAATCATTGGGAACGACCACGCAAATCACGCCTTCAGGCTTAAGACACCGCCGTACATTCTCCAGCATCTGTATGGGGTTGGGGATATGCTCAAGCACAAGTCCCAGATAGGCACTATCAAATGGCTCGTTTTGGGTTTTTTCGTGTGTAAAAAAGGTGTTTTCTACAGGCATATGCAGCACTTTTGTAGAATATGCCCACGCCTCGCGCGAAGGTTCAAATCCCTGTACAGTCCACCCTCTACTCACGGCCGTTTGCAAAAAAATGCCCGGTCCAGAGCCAACTTCCAACAGACGACGCCCTTGAACGGCACCCTCTAAGACGCCAAGGCGTTCGTTAAAAACGCTTTCGTGCCACGTGCGCTCTTTTTCTACCAAGGCAATATATTCTGGTTTTACAGCCGAATAATACTCTGCGGTGTATATCTGCTCAACCGTATCTTCAGTCGGAAGTGGCGTGCTGTGGGCAAAACCACACGCTTGGCAGTCAATGATTTCATAGTCGCCTTTGCGAGCAAGGCATGGGCCATAGTGCGCGGCTGTAGTCAGAGTATTCGACATGGACATGGATATCCCTATAATTGCACCAGGTTCGCAATAGATTTTGCCCCTGCATTTGGCAGTGGAGCAAATGTCAGCATGAACATCTTTTCCAATACGTCGCTCAAGAAGGCAAGAGAATATGGCCTGAGTGGCCATATTCTTCCCTTGCCTTCTGCAACAAATACCCCCGCGTGTTCCTTATAGTCCGCGTTGGGGCAAACATAGAGCGCAGGACGGGCGCACGCGGCCAGTTCGTAGGCAGTCACGCCAAACACGATCAGGGCCACATGACACCATTGATATACCTCGGTCATGCGCGCAGGGCTGTCAAAAATGCGGGGACGGCACGGCAGCGCCGTGCATGTTTCAATTTGCTGTTCACGCTGTGCAAAACCCGGCCCTATGACAATGCCCAACTCCATCCCCTGAAGCCGGCATACCGCATCCAGTTCGGGCGCAAGAGCCATGGTGTAGCCCCAAGGGTCGCTCCCGCCCATGGTCATGAGCAAACGGCGCGGTCCTGTGCCCGGCCATGGACTGGGCGGGCAGGGTTCAAAAGTGTCCCCCAAGGGCATCCATTCCAGTCCCATGTGTATTTGCCCCTTGAAATCTGTCCAGTCAAGTTGCTTGGTCGTGGGCGTGGGTGGAAGAAATACATGGTCAGCAAACAATCGCTGGCGGCTGCTGTCATCAATAACCGCGATGGTAGGTACAAGGGCGCGTACAGCCCGCAGGCAGGCCTCTGAATGCGCAGGCCGCACGTCCATCACGAGAATAGAGGGACGCATACGGCTCACAAGCTGCTCGAATGCTGCATCGGCATCATTACCGGAAAGTACGGCAGCAGTGAACCCGCGCTCTTGCACACGCCGTACCGCGTCACCGCTGCCCAGTGCAAAGCAGATATGATCCACTGATTGCCGAAGCTCGCGTGCCACGGAAAGACAACGGCTCACATGCCCAAATCCCGTTGCGTGATCGGCATTGCACCGAAAAAGCACGCGCTTTTCATTCATTAACCATCACCCACAAAAGTCTGGCGCACCGTCTTAAAGGGGCGGAGACCGTCTTCAGGGTCAGCCCGCCAGAGACGCTCCGCTTCTTCGCTCGGGGTAGTGTGTTTGACGCCGTCACCCACAGCTGTTTCACCGCAGCGGACTTGTTTGATGACGTCGCCCATAGCCTCAGGCAACCAGCAATGACCAGAAGCGTATTCTGCCCCCTGCCCGTCAAGGTCAAGGTGAAATTCCACCATCGACGCGCCAAAGCCGAAAATGGCCTGATAGATAACGCCGGGCTGCACAGAATGGTCTGACCACCCCGCCGGACAGCCGCACGCCTGTCGGAGCGTGCCCACGCAGGACAGGTTGGCCTCTTCGGGGCGTGTTGGATAGTGAGAAACGCAGTGGAGAACAGTCACATCCCTGGCCCCTGCCTGACGCAGGACTTTCACGGCGTTCTGGCATTCTTCCAGGTAGGCCATGCCCGTAGAAAGAATCACAGGCTTACCTGTTTGCGCGCAGGCGCGGAGCAAATCCGGCCATGTGAGCTCATAGGAGGCGATTTTAAAACTGTCCACATGCGGCGCCAGCTCCTCCACAGCACGAAGATCAAAGGGCGTGCAGCAAAAAGCCAGCCCCAGTTCTCGACAATGCTCGGCGATGGCAGGCAAAAAAGCAACGGGTAGCTCCCATGCCTTTCGGGCGCGGTGCATGGCCGAACGCTGCAATATTTCCGGCGCGAACAAACCTTCCAGCCTGAAAAGCTGAAACTTGACCGCATTGCACCCGATCCTTGCCGCCGCGTCCACAAAAGCAAGACAGCGGCTGATGTCCGCATTATGATTGCTGGATACCTCAGCCATGAACTGTACGGCCATCACATGCTCCTGTCGCGCAGAGATAAGGCCATGTACAGGCGCTCTGCCACGCGCCAATCTTCTTCAGTATCGATATCCACAGCCCTATGACGGGGAATAATCACAGGCAGCGACTTATGTTCACCATCTTCGTGCATTTTTGCGCAGTCATGCCAATAAAACTGTGCCGCATCATGATAAAACACAGGCAAATCTTGTGATCTGGCAGAGCGGTACTGAGGAAAAGCATAATCAACAGTGCCAGCATCGCTTAATTGAAAGGCTCTCAATATTGGATAGGGAAATTCCACAATCCCCAAGGTTTCATGGACTCCACGCTCACGCAGCAATTCAAACCCTTGTTGCAAATGTGACAATGTTATGAAAGGGTTTGCATAGAGCTGGCAACAGTACGCTACGCTCCCCCAATGCTCGTCCACCCATGCTACAGTGTGCTTCACTACTGGCGCTGTGGCGACAAAGTCACCTGCCAATTCAGGCGGACGCATAAAAGGAACTTCAGCTCCGCACGCTCTTGCCACTTCTGCGATTTCTTCTGAGTCTGTACTCACGATTACGTGTTTGAAAAGACCACTCTGCAGACAGATGTCAATGGGATAGGCCAGCAGAGGTTTACCGCAAAATTGCCGCACATTTTTACGCGGAATACGTTTTGATCCACCCCTTGCGGGAATAACAGCTATCTTCATATGGCCCTCGGCCAATTGTGGAAAGACAACAAAGAGAACGCTGCCATTTCAAAAAAACTACAGCTCTGCCACAACCCTCGTCACATCTTCTGTCACCATTCCAGGCCATAGCGGTAACGTCAAAATCTCCGTATAAGCGGCTTCTGCCACGGGACAACTGCCTTTTTTATAACCCAGATTTTGATAGTATGGGTGCAAGTGTACAGGAATATAATGCACGTTAGCGCCTATTCCTGCCTCGCGCAGCCGCTTAAATGTATTGTCCCTATCTGGCGTGCGTACCACATACAAATGGTAGGCATGGAGTACGTGCGCATGCTTGGTAAGCGGCCGAATGGCCGTGCTCGCGAGGGCCGCGTCATAGGACTGCGCCAATGCGTTGCGCTTTTCAATCCATTGATCCAACTTTTTCAGCTGGCTGCTGCCAAGGGCGCATTGAAAGTCTGTGATGCGGTAGTTGTAGCCCAAATCCGTCATTTCATAGAACCACGCGCCGGATTTTTCGCGCTGGCTGGCCGTGGTGGTGATACCATGACCCCGGAAGGCACGCATGGCTCTGGCAAGATTCGCATCGTCGGCTACAACCATACCGCCCTCGCCAGTGGTGATATGCTTTACAGGGTGAAAGCTGAATACCGTAATATCTGCCAACGTGCCAACCTTGCGGCCTTTATAAGCTCCCCCCAAGGCGTGGCAGCCATCGGCCACAAGGGCCAGCTTATGCTTGTCCGCGATACCGCGCAGAGCGTCCCAATCACAGGGCTGGCCTGCGTAGTCCACGGCAATAATCGCCTTGGTGCGCGGCGTAATGGCAGCCTCCACCGCTGCTGGATCAAGCAGCAGGGTATGTGAATCCACATCGGCAAATACGGGGGTTCCCCCCTGGTAGAGAATACAGTTGGCAGAGGCTGCAAAAGTCATGGGGGTGACTATAACCTCATCCCCCCTGCCGATACCGAGTGCGTGCATGGCCGCGTGCAGAGCCGCTGTACCGTTGGCTACCGCAACGGCATGGGTCGCACCGGTATAGGCGCACACATCTGCCTCAAAACGCTCAACAGCTGGCCCTGTGGTCAGATAGTCTGACCGCAACACATCCACAACTGCGGCGATGTCATCATCACCTATGATTTGACGCCCATAAGGCAAAAAATTACTCATATTATTTCACATCAAAGCCCTGCTCACGCAGAGTGTTTTTCAACTGCGGCACCGTCAACCATTCTGAGTTGGTACCAGAATTATATTCAAAACCTTCAGGAACAGGCGTTCCTTCTGGCCCTTTGTAACGGAAAGTTTCAGGCTTAATGACATAATACTTGCCGATATCAATAGTATGCCGGCTGTCTTCCGCGGTAATCATGGTTTCATGCAGCTTTTCGCCGGGGCGGATCCCCACTTCTACTGTGGGCATACCAGGTGCGATGGCTTCCGCTAGATCAGTGATCTTCATGCTGGGGATTTTGGGCACCAGCACCTCGCCGCCGCCAGCAATTTCAAATGAACGTAGTACCATATGCACGCTTTCTTCCAACGTAATCCAAAAGCGCGTCATCCGCATATCTGTTATGGGCAGCGGGCCACCCTCTTCACGTTTTTTGATGAAAAACGGAATAACAGAACCCCGCGAGCCCATAACGTTGCCATAACGCACCACAGAATACACAGTTTCACAGGCGGTAAAGGCATTGGCAGCAACGAAAAGCTTGTCTGAACAAAGTTTGGTAGCCCCATATAGGTTCACCGGGGCTACGGCTTTGTCTGTAGACAGTGCTACTACTTTTTTAACACCACAGTCGGCGGCAACATTAACAATATTTTCTGCGCCGGTAATATTTGTCTTGATGCATTCCGTGGGATTATACTCTGCTGCGGGAACCTGCTTGAGTGCTGCGGCATGAATAACATAGTCCACGCCTCTAAAGGCTCTGTGCAAGCGTTCTTTATCGCGCACATCTCCAATAAAATAACGCATGCACGGATATTTTTCTGGAGAAAATTTCTGCGCCATTTCGAACTGTTTCAGTTCATCGCGAGAAAAAACAATAATGCGTTTCGGCGTGTACTTTTTAAGCAAAACTTCAATGCACTTTTTACCGAAAGAGCCCGTCCCACCCGTAATAAGAATAGACTTTTCATTAAACATGTTATTCCACTTCTGCTCCGGCAACATTGCTGGGTAATACTTTCTTCACACTGCCGGATAATGCCGCCATATATTCCGGCAATACCTTTTCTACACTTCCAGCCATATGCACTCGCCCTTTATCGAGCCAAATAAGGGCATCACAGGTTTCTACGGTACTTAGCCTGTGGGCAACAATAACTATGGTTACCTTCTCTCGCAGAGACAGGATAGTTTCATGGATGGACTTTTCATTCTTCAAATCGAGAGAGCTTGTTGCTTCATCAAAAATGATCAGTTCAGGCTTACTATACAAAGCTCTGGCAATGGCAACACGCTGTGCCTGGCCCCCAGAAAGGCGTACTCCCAACTCTCCAAGCACCGTGTCAATTCCATCGTCCAGCTCTTCGATAAAATCAAGAGCCGCCATGCGGCAACACTCAAGAACGCGCTCTCGGTCAATGGATTCTCCCCAACGGGAAAGCGCCACATTTTCCGCCAATGATGCATCCAAAAGATAGGGGGCTTGGGCCACATAACCTATACGTTTCAGCCAAGACTGATAGTTGTCCTTAGTAATTGCGACCCCATCCACCTTAAGATGCCCACACTCGGGAGGAATAAGTCCCGCGATGATATTGACTAGCGTGCTTTTTCCCGCACCAGAGAATCCCACCAAGCCCACCATTTTCCCAGCCTGAATGCAAAAATCCACATCGTGTAGCGCAGCAGCGACTGCTCCCGGGTAATGAAAACTTACCTTTTCAAGTTCTATGGCCTTGCTGAAAGCAATAATCGGCACAGAAGATTCAAATGCGGGAGTAAGCTGCCCTGCAAACTGTTTTTCCAGCGCGATGGTATCAACTATCTTCGTTAAATAGGGTAGCGAAGACCGCAGCAAGGTAAGAGCATCAACAAGCCTGTTGGCCGTGGGCAAGGTCCGCCAAGCAGCGGCGGCCATGAACCCCATGATTCCGGACACGATGGCGATGCTCGCATTTTGCACAAGAATCAAAAGCAACAGCACCCCCACCAAGGATGCGAAACCCAAAACTTCCAAACTGCCAACCGGCAAGCGTGACAAAGCCTGAAGCCACTTTTTCGCAATCAGCACGTCACACAGTTTGTCTGAATAGGCCGCAAAGACTACAGATTCTCGCCCGTACAGACGCATTTCTTTTAAACCGTGCACAACTGTTTGCTGTATTCTATGCGCCCCAAGATCGGCCCGATAGACAGCGCTCGCGCGAGTATTCAGCATATTGCGCGTCACACGAACAATCAGATACCCGCCCAAACCGAGCACCCCCAAAAAAGCCAAAGAAGGCAACGGGGATACGGCCACCAGCCCAAAAAAGATAGTAAGTATCATCAGGCCATTACTAAGTATCTGCAAAGCCGCCAACAGGGTTGGCCCAAGCATTGTTCCCGCGTTAAAGCCAAACAGCATATCGGATGTCCCCGCACGGAGAACCCATAAATAAGGGGCACGCAAAAACAATTGGAGCAGGCGCTTACGAGCATTGTTGCCTATGGATTCAGAAAATGCGGTCATATGCCATTGATGTACTGTGCTCAATAGATTTTTGCACACAATAGCCAGAAGAATCATACAAAGAATTCCCAAGGCCAACCAGCGGGCATCGTTGCCAAAATCTACACCGAAGTTCGTTCTGCACCAGAGCAAGGGATTATGGTTGAGCGCCGTTTCTGGTGATCCAAATAACGCAGCCAGCAAGGCCACCAAGCCGGCGATGACCAGTTCGCTCAAGGCCATTAAAATTGTCAAAGCCAGCAGGCCACAAATTTTTCCCTTTCCTAGGCTGGAGGCCAACGGCGTCAGAGCACGCAGAATTTGAAAAACAGAACGAGACTCGCTCATGACCGCACTTCGGCCTGACGCACAAACAACTGATAACTCTCGGCCAAGCCTTCAGCGAGAGTGTGTTGCGGTTTCCAGCCCATGCCAAACAACTTGCTGGAATCCATCAGCTTGCGCGGCGTCCCGTCCGGTTTGGAGGGATCCGTATCAATTGCGCCCTCAAAGCCGACAACCTTGGCAATAAGCCGAGCCACGTCCATGATGGCGCATTCTTTCTGACACCCTACATTGACGTGTTCAAAATCCGAATATTTCTCCAGCAGAAAAACGCAGGCCTCAGCCATGTCGTCCACATGCAGGAATTCGCGCAGGGCCGTGCCGGTGCCCCAGATAATCACTTTTTCCGCCCCGGCCAGTTTGGCTTCGTGGAAGCGCCGGATCAGCGCCGGGATGACGTGGCTGTTTTCGGGATGATAGTTGTCGCCCGGCCCGTATAGATTGGTGGGCATAGCGCTGATGGCGTCAAAGCCATACTGCTTTCTGTAGGCCTGGCACATCTTGATGCCCGAAATCTTGGCCAAGGCGTAAGCGTCGTTGGTGGGTTCCAGAGGCCCGGTGAGCAAGTATTCTTCCTTGATGGGCTGTGGGCAGAGTTTGGGATAGATGCAGGATGAGCCCAGAAAGAGCAGCTTTTTCGCTCCGTTGCGGTATGCGCTGTCAATGACGTTATTCTGAATTTGCAAATTCTGGTAGATGAATTCCGCCGGATACGTGGCGTTGGCATAAATACCACCCACCTTGGCCGCCGCCAGGATGACATAGTCCGGGCGGCATTTCGCGAAAAACGCGCGTACCGCGGCCTGATCGCAGAGATCAAGCTCCGCGTGCGTGCGGATAAGCAGATTGCTGTAACCGGCCCGACGCAACGCGCGGCAAATACCCCCGCCTACCAGGCCACGGTGCCCGGCCACATAAATAAGCGCGTTTTTGTCCATACGCTACTCGTTGTGGCTGAATGTCTTGAAGCCCGCCACCTTGCACACGGCGTCGCGCATGCTCAAGCCCAGATCCTCGCGGGTCATTTCGGCCACCATATCCTCAAAGGTCGTCTTGGGCGTCCAGCCCAACTTTTCCTTGGCCTTGACCGGATTGCCCAGCAGAGTTTCCACTTCCGTGGGGCGGAAATAACGCGGGTCCACCCGCACAATGACGTCGCCGGGTTTAACGTGGCATTCCATGCCCTGCCGCCCTCCGGCGGCCTGTGCAAGACGGGATACGTCCACGGCGGCCACGGTTCCGGTCTCGTCAACGCCGCTGCCCTCCCAGGTGAGCGTTACCCCTACTTCGGCCGCCGCCGCATTGACGAAATCCCGCACCGAGAACTGCCGTCCCGTGGCGATGACGAAATCGTCCGGCTGTTCCTGTTGCAGCATGAGCCACTGCATTTCAACATAATCGCGGGCATGGCCCCAGTCGCGCTTGGCATCCATATTGCCGAGATACAGGCAATCCTGCAGTCCCAGTACCATACGCGACAAGGCACGGGTGATCTTGCGGGTCACAAAGGTTTCGCCGCGGATGGGCGACTCGTGGTTAAACAGAATGCCGTTACAGGCATACATGCCGTAAGCTTCTCGGTAGTTGACCGTAATCCAGTAGGCATAAAGTTTGGCGCAGGCGTAAGGCGAGCGGGGATAAAAAGGCGTCTTTTCCGTCTGAGGCACTTCCTGCACCAGACCGAACAGCTCGGAAGTAGAGGCCTGATAAAAACGGGTTTGCTCGGCACACCCGGTAATGCGTATGGCTTCCAGCAAGCGCAACGTGCCCAAGGCATCCACATCCGCCGTATATTCTGGCGATTCAAAGGACACCTGCACATGACTCTGGGCCGCCAGGTTGTAAACCTCATCAGGTTTTACTTCCTGCATGATGCGAACGAGATTGCTGGAATCACTGAGGTCGCCGTAATGCAAAATAAAACGCCGCTCACAGGCGTGCGGATCCTGATAGAGATGGTCGATGCGGTCGGTATTGAACAGAGAGGCTCGCCGTTTGAGGCCGTGCACCTCATACCCTTTCTGGAGAAGGAATTCCGCCAGATATGCGCCGTCCTGCCCGGTAATACCGGTGATCAGAGCTTTTTTCATGATATCCATTTTTATTATAATGGGTTATAGCGCCGCAATCCGCAAGTACGGGGGCACAAACAAGACGAGCAACTATTGGTAGCTTTTGTTTTTATCCATAAACAGCGGCGATGTCCATTGAATGCATTTCACGGAAAATCTATAACTCGACAAAAGGGGTTATGGTTTTAAAACCATAACCCCTTAAAATTTGTGGTGGAGAAGAAGGGATTTGAACCCTCGACCCCCGCCTTGCGAAGGCGATGCTCTCCCAGCTGAGCTACTTCCCCACAAATAGAAACATCGTGGAAAAAATTTCTAGGCAAAAAGGGCCGGGCTGTCAAGCCCTTCTCCAGTCCAGGGCTGATCGCGTTTGCGCTACATGTTTTTCCTCAGATTTCCAAAATTCCACGCAGTTGCGCCACGCGATGACGGTAGGCATGCCCGGCGCATAAGTATTCCCGCCAGGCGCGGCGCAGTTCGCGGGTCCGGGCCGGATCAGCGCGCAGGGCGGCCAGCCGGGGCAGCAGGTCCGCCGGGCTACTTAATGTTACAGGCCGGGTCAACGCCTCGGGGAAAAGTCGCAGGCCGGGCGTGGCGTCGCTCAAAAGCAGGCCCCCAGCGGCCCAGACGTCGAAATGGCGCTGGCTCAGACTATGCGGCAGCAACAGGCTGGTCACGTTGAGCACGGCCTCGGCTCGACGGTAGAGATCCGGCAGGACCGTATAATAATCCACCGGCGGCAGCACCTCGAGGCCCGGCAGCAGGTCTTGCCAGCCCGCATCGCCCACTATCCGCATATCGGCACCCAACCCGGCCCGAACCCAGCGGACGCGATTGGCCTGGGAGCAGATCTCCGCGCCCAGACCAACGCAACGCACATCCTGTCCAGGCCAGGGGGCAACCCCAGATTTCCGGAGCCACCAATGAAAATGCGGCCCCTCCGCAGGACTGCCGGAATGCGTCAAGAGGGTGCGCGCCTCCTGCTCCAGGCCCTGCGTCACACGGGCCGCCGCAAAAAAACGTTCCCGCTCCGGAAAGGCCGAACGCCCCACGAAGAGCGGCGGGTTTTGGACAAGGTCCGCAGCCTCGTTTTCGTCCGGCAAATCCCGCCACATTTGTGGGGCCACAGCCAGAGGCAAATAAAAAACCCGCCGGGCTCCGGCGGCCCGCAGGCCGGGAATAAAACTCTCGTCGGTCACGAACAGCGCGGCCTCTTGCCACCAGGGCAGGCGCAGGCCGGAGAGCAAATGCCAGGGATTGTCCACAAACCAGACAGCCACCGGCACGCCCAGAGCTTGGCAAAGATAAAAAATCCGCCCCTCCGGGTCCAGGCCACGTAAATTGACGGAGAGCAGCAGCGCGGGATTGCTCCCGGCCAGCAGATTTTCCCAGGCCGCCAACAGGTTTTCCGTGTCGCGGCACATGGGCACACTTTCCAGCACCGGTCCGAAACCGGCTTCGCCCAAAGCCTGACGCAATTCCTGATGCAGAAGCTGCCGCTCTGTGCCGGGCAGCAGAACCGGGCGGCGACCGCCCTCCTCCGCCGCATGTTTCTTAGCGTCTTCAATGACTGTCCGCCGCGTCCGCACTTCCAGTCGGGCCGCACCCAGGCGTCCCAGGAGCGGACCCCAGAAATCCGGAGCCAGGCGCAGACCCGGCCGATAAAAAAAGACGGAGCAGCGCGCGGCCAAGGCCACGATATCTTCCGGCGTGACCTGTTGCCAATGCCCGGGCAGAGACCGCCGCCCCGCTCCTGAATGCGCGACCTCCAGACGCCGCAGGGTTTCCGGCTCGTCCAGCCAGAACAGGCGCGCGCCGCCTCGCGCAAAAGGCAGCTCCTCAGGCCGCCCCGGCCCCAGCCCCAACAACAGCACATCCTTGCCGACGCCCAGGCGCTCCCAGGATTCGGGATTGTCGGGCAGGCTCAGGCTGCGCCCCGCGAAATCAGGCAAACTGACGCGCCGTGGCGCGCGCATGGATTCAGGCATGCTCCCTCGCAAGAAAACGGATTTCCCACCATAGCCGCCATGCGCCGCCCGCCGCAAGACCGTGCGACATAAAAGCCCCGCCGGATTTCCGGCGGGGCCTGTCAACAGAAGGAAAGTGAAAGGTATGAGCCTGATTACGTACTACTTAATGACGCCGCAGGCGATGCGCGCGCCGCCGCCGCCCAAGGGCGGATTGTCGGTATAATTGTCGCCGCCCTCATGGATCATCACGGAATGGCCCTTGAGGTCCTTGGCCTGGAGGTTGGGAGCGTGCAGCTTGGCCTTGGCCACGCCTTCGGCATCGGCCATGATATGCGGCAGGTCGCCCTTATGGCCGGCCTTGTCGGGCCCGGCGTGCTTATTGGTCTTCATGGGATCGTAATGCCCGCCGGCGGCCAGGCCCGCCACCATTTTGCCGTCCTTTTCAGCCGGAGCGCAGGAAGCGTTTTCATGCACATGCATGCCGTGCTCGCCCTCGGGCAGGCCCGTCAGGTCCACAATAATATCCACCCCGCCGCCGTCGGCGTCCGAGAAGGTGATGAAGCCGATTTCCTCGCCCACGCCGTCGGGGCTGATTTTGTTCACCGGGGTTTTAACGCTTTCTGCCTGCGCGGCGGAGCCCATCAACAACAGCCCGCCGCAGAGCAGCAGGGCGAAACTCATGTTTTTCAAAATCATTGTCATTCTCCTTAAGATAGGCAAATGCGCACTCCGGGCTTCAGCCGGAGCGGCATGGATTTTTTAACCTGTCCTGACGCTAGCCTGCTTTCCGGCTTTCCGTCAATACAAGAAATAATTATTCTCAAAGCAGGCAGATAAGCCTGTTGCGGCACGGTGCAAGGCCGCTCGGCCCCATCCGGCATCAAGACTTGGCGAACGAATTGAAAAAGGCTATGCTTATGTGTTGGGGTTTTTATGAAGGAATATCGCGACCATTATTTCCTCAAAGCCAAGCGGGAAAATTATCCGGCCCGCTCGGTCTACAAGCTGAAAGAGCTGGATGCCAAATTCCGTCTGCTCAAGCCGGGCATGAAAGTGCTGGATCTGGGGGCCGCCCCCGGTTCCTGGTCTTTGGGCGTCGCGGAAAAAGTGGGCTCCAAGGGGCTTGTCCTGGCCTGCGACATCCAGAGCACGGAAACGGCGTTCCCGCCCCAGGTGCTCTTCATGCAGGAGGACGTCTTCCAGCGCTCCGCCGCCTTTGAGGCCAAGCTGGCCGAACTGGGCCCCTTTGACCTGGTCATCAGCGATATGGCTCCGCGTACCACGGGTACGCGCTTCACGGATCAGGCCCGTTCCCTGGAGCTGACCCTGGAGGCTCTGGCCGTAGCCTGCCTGCATCTGAAGCAAGGCGGCAATTTTGTGGTCAAGATCTTCATGGGACCGGATATTCAGGATCTGCTCACCCCCATGCGCAAGGCGTTCAGCTCGGTCAAATCCTTTAAACCCAAAAGCTCACGCGCCGAAAGCAAGGAAACCTTTTTTACGGGCCTGGGTTTTCGCGGCAACACAGCCGCTATCGCGTCCGGCGATGCCGGGCTGGAAACATAACCGGATTTCGTCTGAATCATATGGCGGTTCAGACTGTATCCAGCAAAAAGACATATTTTTTTGCTGAATCCATGCCGCTTCGCGGCGCGCAGTCCCCACGGGCCGCGCAAACATTGCAAGGTGAAACGCTCTAATACTTTTACGGTTTTCGGGAGGTTTTATGTCAGGTCACAGCAAATGGGCCAATATCCAGCACCGCAAGGGACGCCAGGACGCCAAGCGCGGCAAGATTTTCACCAAAGCCGCCAAGGAAATCATCATTGCCGCTAAAAACGGCGGCGATCCTTCGGGCAATTCCCGTCTGCGGGCGGCCATCGCTGCGGCCAAAGCCGTGAACCTGCCCAAGGACAAGATTGAAGCCGCCATCCGCAAGGGCACCGGCGAAGACGCGGGCGGCGATTTTGTGGAAGGCTTCTACGAAGGCTACGGTCCCGGCGGCATCGCCATCATGGTGGAGGTCGCCACGGACAATAAAAACCGCACCGTGGCCGAAGTGCGCCACCTTTTCACCAAGCATGGCGGCTCCATGGGCGAGAACGGCAGTGTAGGCTGGATGTTCGAGCGCAAGGGCGTCATCAGCGTGGACAAGGCCGCCTACGCCGAGGATAAAATTATGGAAGCCGCCCTGGAAGCCGGGGCCGACGACGTGCTGGACGACGAGGATGTCTGGACCCTTCAGACGGCCATGGCCGACTTCGCGGCCGTGCGCGACGCCCTGGAAGCCGCGGGCATTGAGATGCAGTCCGCCGAGCTGGCCATGGTGCCGCAGAACCTGGTGGCCGTGAGCGCGGATATGGGCCAGAAGGTGCTGCGCCTGATGGAAGCCTTGGACGACAATGACGATGTGCAGAATGTCTATGCCAATGTGGATTTTCCGGACGATATGCCCACCGACTGACGCAAGCCGGTCCTTTTGCCTTCTTGCTGTGTCGCGCATCGTTTTTTATTCCGGTCATGGACCAGAAGAGTCCACTTCCTGCATAAAAAACTCGCGCTCCTTGCGGAAAGGCAAAATTCCTCGTCGCGCGCCCTTTTTCATTGCCGCCGTCATACCCCCGCTACCGGCTTGACGGCGGCATAACTATATTGTTGGGGCACCTTCTATGCAGCCCGTCACCGTCATCGGCATTGATCCCGGTTCCCAGCGCACGGGCTGGGGCGTGGTGCGCGAAGTCTCCGGCGTTCTCCGGCTGGTGGACTGCGGCGTGGTGCGCACGGCCTCAGCCGGAAAGGAATTTTCCGCGCGGTTGGCGCGCATTTACCATGAGCTGGCCAAGGTGCTCGGGCGCTGCAAGCCCGACGAAGCGGCCATTGAACAGGTCTTTACCGCCAAAAACGCGGCCAGCGCCCTCAAGCTGGGCCAGGCCAGAGGCGTGGCCGTGGCGGCCTGCGCGGCGTATGGCCTGGGAATCAGCGACTACGAGCCGACCCTGGTCAAAAAGTCCCTGGTGGGCACAGGCCGGGCGGAAAAGGAACAGGTGGCCTTTATGGTCAAGCGCCTGCTCAACGTCCGCGAGGCCGACTGGGCGCTGGACACCTCCGACGCTCTGGGCGTGGCTGTCTGCCATCTGACCATGCGGCGCTTTGCCGCGCTCACGGCGCGCTGACCACAAAACGAAGAACAGGATGCGCCTCCGGAGCCGGAAACGCATCCCGTCCATCAGAAATTAAACACCGGCGCATGGGGACGGTTCGCGTCCGCTGTGCGCCGTTTTCATTACGGGCGCGGCGCGCGCGGCCCGGCGGGCTGCATGGAATAGCGGTACAACTCGTGAATTTCCTTGTCGTAGCCGGGATAGAAGCCCTTGCCCATGCCGAGTACGATACGCGCGCCCCGGTTCATGTGCACCAGCAGGTCGCCGCTGGAGGGGTCCACGCAGAGACCTTCGATTTCGCCCTGCTTGATGGCTTCGTCAAAGGTCTTTTCCAGCACCACGGGCGCGTTGGTGGCCGAGGTCACGTCCACGCGGTAAAGATGGTCGGGTTCGTTGTCGTCGGCGGTGCCGTCGTCGGCCGTCACAAAAAGCGAACCGTCATAGTAGAACACGCCCTGCACCCACTGCGGCACGGGCTGCAGATGCACCTTGCGCAGATACTTGCCGTCCAGGTCGTATTCATAGAGATAGCGGCCGCTTTCCTCGCCCACCCAGGAGCACATCCACACCGTGCCCTTGACCGGGTCCACAGTGATGCCGGACACTTCCAGCTGGCCGGACTTGGGCTCGAACTTAAAAGTGCGTTTGAATTTCAGAGTGTCCGCATCGTGCACGGCGATCTGAATATCCTTGCCCACGCCGTCCATGAAATTCTCGGCGCTGATGTACAATTCGCCGTTGTAGACGTCGATGTCCCCGATGTGATTGGACGGGATGGCGTAGCCCTCAAAGGGATTGTCGTTCTGCTTCAGCAGCTTGCCGTTCATGTCGTATTTGAACAGTTTTTTGCTGTCGCTCACGTAGATGTACTTGCCGTCGCAGGCCACGCCCTGGCGGCCGGCCACGGGCATGACGCTTTTGAGCGTGTACTCGTACTTGGGGGCATGGGCCGGACGGGCCTGCGGGGCCTGCGGCGGGAACAGGGCCGCGCCCAGCAGCAGCGTGACCAGCGCAATGAGCTTTTTCATCCTTTCTCTCCTTGCGGATTGCGGCGCCGCGCGGGGCTTCCCCATGAAGCCGCGCAACGGGCCTTCAAATACCGTAATGCAAGCGAAATGGACTGACAAGAAGCCCTGCGCTGCCGAAGCGCAACGTCATAAAAATTTCACACTCCCTGGAGCAGATTAGCTTTGAAAATTGCATTCTCAAGGCTGACGCTACCGCCAGAGGAGTTACACATCAACAATGTGAACTCCTCAAAACGAACCCCGCCGTGGGGCGGGGTTCGTCGTCGGTCCGGACTCCGGACCCGGCAATTTCTTTCAACGCGCTATTCAATGACCACGGCCTTTTTGATGATCACCGGCGTCGTGGGCACGTTTTCGTAAAAGCCCTTTTTGCCCGTGGCCACGGCTTCAATCTTGTCCACTACCTCATGGCCCTTGATGACCTTGCCGAACACGGCATAGCCCCAGCCCTGGGGGGTCTGGCTCTTGAAATCCAGAAAGCCGTTGTCTTTGGTATTGATGAAGAACTGCGCGCCGGCCGAGTGCGGGTCGGCGGTGCGGGCCATGGCGATGGTGTACTTCTGATTGCGCAGGCCGTTGTTGGCCTCGTTGTGAATGGGCGCGCGGGCGCTCTTTTCCTTCATATCCGGAGTCAGGCCGCCGCCCTGGACCATGAAGTTTTTGATGACGCGGTGAAAAATGGTGCCGTCATAATGCCCGGATTTCACGTACTGGATGAAGTTGGCCGTGGTAATGGGGGCCTTGCGGGCATCCAGGCGCACCACGATGTCCCCGAGGCTGGTTTCCAGCTTGACGGCGGGATCGGACGCCGGCGCGGCGGCGCGGGCCTGCCCGGCGAAAACCGGCAGCAGCGCCAGGCTCAGGACAAGGCAGAAGGCCGAAAGAAAAAATTTCATAACTGACTCCTTGGAATACGGCATTTTCGCCGGTGCGGGCACCGCGCCGACTGTGCATGCTAGCACGCGGCCCGGCCCACCCGCAAGACGAAGCATGGCCCGCTCACCAGTACGTTAACACATAAAATGCCCGCTTACGGCGAGTAAAGCCCGTCTGCTCGCATTTCGCGGCAAGGACTTGCAGACAAATCCTTGCCGGGCGGTGAGGCCGGTTCGGCATCCGACAAAAAAACAAAGTTTCAATGACGAGCGTCTGCCCGATAAGAGCCTATACGGCATAGCCGGAACCTAGAAACAACGCCTGACGCGGAAACCCCAAAACCGCTCCGCCGCCGCAAGGCCACGGCACTTGCTAAATCGGGGGGGAGTCATATAGTATGCAAAAAGGAGTGTGGATAACCACCCCGCGGCACGCTGTGCCGGATCGGACAACAACAGTTTTTTTGGAGGACTTATGTCACCGACTACCCGCAGTGTCGCGCAAAGCGGCGTAACCAGCGCCGTTTCCGCTTACATGCGTCAGGTCTACCAGTGGATGACGGCGGGCCTTGCCCTGACCACGGTGGTGGCCTACGGCGTGGCCAACTCGCCGGCCATCCGGGATGCCATTCTGGGCAACAGCCTGGTTATGATTCTTCTGATCGTGGCCCAATTCGGCATGGTCATCGCCCTTTCGGCCGCCATCCACAAAATGTCGGCGGGCACGGCCACCGGCCTCTTCCTGCTCTACTCGGCCCTGACCGGCGCCATGCTTTCGTCCATCTTCGTGATCTACCCCATCGCGTCCATTGCCAACGCCTTTCTGGTGACCACGGGCACTTTCCTGGCCATGTCGGTCTACGGCACGGTAACCAAGCGCGACCTCACGACCATGGGCAACTTCCTGTTCATGGGGCTCATCGGCATCATCATCGCCATGGTGGTGAACATCTTCCTCAAGAGCACCATGATGGACTTTATTATCAGCTGCCTGGGCGTGCTGATCTTCACCGGCCTGACCGCCTATGACACCCAGAAGCTGCGCCGCTTCGGCGAAGCCGCGCCTCTGGACGACGGCACGGCGGTGCGGCGCGGGGCCATCATGGGCGCGCTGACCCTTTACCTGGACTTTATCAACCTCTTCCTGATGATGCTGCGGCTTTTCGGCGGCAACCGCAACTGAGCCGCCTAAAGCATTTCAACGTTGAAAATGTTGAAATGCTCCGGCGGCCGCGTGAGCGGACGCCCGCGCCTGAAGCCAAGGTGGGAGCGCGTTCCCGCCGCGCGTCAGCCGTTGTCGCTGGGCGGCTTGCTTGAGCCGTTCACGGCGAAGCCGTGTTACGGATCAAGACAGCAGCGCTACGGAAGACGACAGCAACGATAGGCTGAAGGCAGAGTCAGCTTTGAAATTGGCACAATTTCAAAACGAATCTGCTCTAGAACGCGGGCTCGACGGATCTTGATTGCAATTCCGCCGGACCGCGGGGACTGTCTCCAAATGGATTTCCCGGTTTTCTTGCCGGAAAGCCGACAATATCGCACTTTGGAGATAAGCCCTGAACCTTTTTTCAGCCGCGCGGGGGCAAAAGGCGGAGCCTTTTGCCCCTTTTTTTTGAGCATGGCGCGGCCCATGGAAATAACGTGAAAAAGCAACATAAAAATATACGCCCTGCCGATCCCGCCGCCCTTCCCGGCAATGACGAACTGCTGGAACTTTTTGCCCGCGAATCCCGCCCCATGCGTCTGGACGGCCTGCTGCGCGCCACGGGTCTGCCGCGCCGGGCGAAAAAAGAACTTGAGGAAAACCTGGCGGATCTGGCCCGGCAGGGGCGTCTGGTGCGCCTGCGCGGCGGACTCTGGACCCGGCCCGAAAGCCTCAAAAGCCTGGTGGGCCGCTATCAGGCCCTGCGCAACGGCGGCGGCTTCGTCACCCCGCTGGCGGCCGAAAACGGCTCGCCCGCCGTGCGCGTGGCGGGAGGCAGGGACATTTTCATCCATCCCCTGCAAAGCAATGAGGCCTGGCATCAGGATCTGGTGAGGGTGGTGCTGGCTCCGGCTTCCTCGCGCTCCGGGCAGGGGCGCGGCGGACCGAACCCGGAAGGCCGTATTGTGGAAATCCTGGAGCGCCCGCAAAAGGAAATCCCCGTGCATCTGCACAGTCGCACGGGGCGGACCCTGTTCTGCCGCCCGGCGGACAGCCGCCTGGCCGTGGACTTCAGCGTGCCCCTGCCCGAGGGAACCGCCGTGCCTGAACAGGGCGCGCTTCTGCTGGTGGCCCCGGAAGAGCGTCTGGCTTCGGATCTCTGGCGCGCGCGCCTGATCGGCGCCTACGGCCGCGAAGACGACGTGGACGTGCAGGAGGAGCTGGTCAAGCTCAACCATGAGGTGCCGCGCGATTTTCCGCCCTCGGTCCTGGCCGAGGCGGCGGCCTTGCCCACGGCTCCCGGCGAGGCGGACCTGGCCGGGCGTGAGGATTTGCGCCATCTGCCCCTGGTGACCATTGACGGCGCGGACGCCCGCGACTTTGACGATGCCGTGCAGGTGGAGCGCAAGGGCAAGGGCTGGCTGCTGCGGGTGGCTATCGCCGACGTGAGCCATTACGTGCGGCCCGCTCCCGGCAAGGGGCACGCCAGCCTGGACGCCGAGGCCCTGGCGCGCGGCAACTCCTGGTATTTCCCCCGTTCCGTGGAACCCATGCTGCCCCCGGCCCTGTCCAACGGCCTGTGCAGCCTTAAACCCCAGGAAGACCGTCTGGCCGTGCTGGCGGAAATTCCCTTTTCACCCACAGGCCAGCCTGGCAAGGCGCGCTTCGCCCCGGCCGTGATGCGTTCCGCCGCGCGCCTGACCTACGACCAGGTCAAGGCCTGCCTGCTGGATCATGACGCCGAAGCTCTGGCCCGGCTGCGCGAGAACCCGCGCGGCGGGGACGTGCTGGCCATGCTGGAGGAGGCATTCCGGCTCTATACCGTGCTGCGCGAGGCCCGGCGGGAGCGCGGCAGTCTGGATTTCGATCTGCCCGAACCGGAATACACGTTTGACGCGGAGGGCCGGGTGCTCAAGATCGGCTTCCACCAGCGCCACGACGCCCACCGGCTCATCGAGGAATTCATGATCGCGGCCAACGAGGCCGTGGCCCGGCATCTGCGCGACGCCGGACTGCCCTTTTTGTACCGTGTGCATCCCCAGCCGGAGCCGGAGCGCCTGGAAAGCCTCTTTGAAACCCTTGCCGCCACGGCTTTGGAAACGATGCCCGCGGACAAGCAATCAGGAAAGCAGGCGGACGGGCGGCCCGATGCGGCGGCCATTCAGGGCATCCTCGCCGCGGCCCAAGGCACAGACCAGGAATTTCTGGTAAACCGCCTCTGCCTGCGGGCCATGCCCCAGGCCCGCTACCAGCCGGAAAACGAGGGGCATTTCGGCCTGGCCTCCCAGGCCTACTGCCACTTCACCTCGCCCATCCGCCGCTATGCGGACCTGCTGGTTCACCGGGCCTTGAAAACCTCGCTGGGACAGGCCGTCGGCCCCCTGCCCGCCGGACAGAAGCTGCTGCGCATCAGCGACCAGCTCAACCGGCGGGAGCGCGCCGCCGTGGACTGCGAACGCGAAATGGCCCGCCGCTTGGGCTGCCTGGCCCTGCGAGACCGCGAAGGGGAACGCTTTGCCGGCGTGGTTTCCGGAGTGACGGATTTCGGCCTGTTTGTGGAGCTCGCGGACATGCCCGTGGAAGGCATGATCCGCGTGGAAGACCTGGGCGACGACTGGTACGAGCTGGATTCCCGCAGCCAGTGCCTGCTGGGCCAGCGTTCCGGCCTGTGCTGGCGTCTGGGCCAGCGTCTGGACGTGCGTCTGGCCGAGGTGCACATGGGCCGCCTGGAAATCCGGCTCATGCCCCTGGAACTGCCCCGCGCAAACCGGGGCACGCGCGCACGCCGCAATGCGGGCGGGCGGACGCGAAGCGCGGCCCGCCCGGAGCGACGTGCTGAACAGACGCGCAAGAAGCAGACCCGGAACAAACCCGCCGACGCGGCACCGGACCGCAAGAGCCGGACGCGCGCCCGCACCGGACAGGAGACACGGACCGGGCGAAACGGGCAAAAGCAAAACGGCGCGCGCCCCAAACGGGGACGCTGATGGGCCTGCTCTCCTCCCGCCAGCACATGGGCGCGGCGGCCCTGATTCTGGCCGCCAGCACCATTCTTTCCCGGCTCATGGGCTTGATCCGGGACAAGGTCATTTCCTGGCAGTTCGGCGCGGGCGGTGAAGCGGACATGTATTTCGCGGCCTTTGTGGTGCCGGACATCATCAACTACCTGCTGGCCGGCGGCTTCATGTCCATCACCATCATTCCCCTGCTTTCCCACCGCTTTCAGGAGGACGAGGCCGACGCCTGGCGCTTTTTTTCCTGCGTGTTCTGCTGGGCCCTCACCGCCTCGCTGCTGCTCACGGGCGCGGGCATCCTGGCCGCCGAGCCCCTGGCCCGCCTGGTGGCCCCCGGCTTCTCGCCGGAGCAGTGGCAGAGGCTGGCCTTTTTCATGCGCATCATTCTGCCCGCCCAGGTCTTTTTTCTCTGTGGGGCCTGTCTCACGGCCCTGCTCTTCCTGCGGCGGCAGTTCAGCGTTCCGGCCCTGGCCCCGCTGGTCTACAACGGCTGCATCATCGCGGGCGGCCTGCTGCTGCCCCTGCTGGGAACGCGCCTCGGCATCAGCCAGGGCAACGGTTACGGCATGACTGGCTATTGCCTGGGCGTCACCGTGGGCGCGGCCCTGGGCACCTTTGCCCTGCCGTTGCGGGTGGCGGCCGCGGGCGGACTGCATCTGCGCCCGGTCTGGCGGCACAGGCTCATGGGCCGATTTTTGATCACGGCCCTGCCCCTGATGCTGGGACAGACCATCATCATGCTGGATGAGCAGTTTTTGCGCGTCTTCGGCAGTCTGGCCGGGGACGGCGTGGTCAGCCTGCTGAACTACGCGCGGCGCATTGCCCAGGTGCCGGTGGGTCTTATGGGACAGGCCGCCGCCGTGGCCTCCTATCCCTTTCTGGTCTCCCTGCTGACCAAGGGCGACACGGAACGCTTCGACCAGACCCTGCGCATGGCCCTGCGCGCGGGCCTGGGCCTGATCATCCCCTGCGCGCTCTGGATGATGGCCGCCGCCTGGCCCATTCTGGGCGTGATCTTCCAGGGCGGGCGCTTCGGCGCGGCAGAGACCATGGCCGCCGTGCCCCTGACCCGGATCATGCTGGCCTCGACTCCGCTCTGGATCGTCTACATGGTGCTGGTACGGGCCTACTACGCCCACGGCGACACCCTGACCCCGGCGGTCACGGGCACCATCATGACCCTGGCCTGCCTGCCGCTCTACTATTACTGGGCCGTGCCCCTGGGGGCCTGGGCCATCGCCGCCCTGTCCGGCGCGAGCGTGAGCCTTTATGTGCTCTGGCTGGTGGGGCTGTGGATCCGCCGCCACGGCGACGGGGCCTTTGCCGGGCTCTGCGGCCTGGGGCTGCGCGCCCTGGCCTGCTCTCTCCCCGGCGCGGGCGCGGCCTGGTGGCTGGCCGGGTACAGTCTCGCGCATCTGCCGCTGCCGCCCATTGCGGCGGCCTGCGCGGCTCTGGCCGTCAGCGGCCTGGCTTTTGCCCTGCTCTTCCTGCCTCTGGCCTGGTGGCTCGCGCCGTCCATTCTGGAACCCGTGCTGCGGCGGCTGCGGCGTTCCCCTTAGAGCCTGTTGACACTATAAAACAATTTACGATTGAAACGGCTGTCGATCCCCGTATGGCTCCGTTGTCGCCAACGGGGACAGCCCTTCGGGCTGCCTTCGGCCGCTTCGCCGCAATCCACGCCGCGTTGCTCTCGATGCCTGTACGCCCTTTGGGCTAGAGGCACGGCCCTACGGGCCGCCCGTCGGGTCGGTCTTCGCGACGCGCCTCACCATGTTCGGCGTTAGAGCAATTTTAAAGTGAAATCGCTCTAAAACAGCGCGCCGTGCCCCAGCCCTTGCACCAGGCGCAGCAGATCCCGGCCCATGAAAAACCAGACCGCCAGCGCAATGACCGCCAGAAAGCAGTATTCTCCCAGACTGCCCGTGGTGCAGAGCTTAAGGGAAAAACGTCCCTTGCGTGAAAAGGGCTGCAAGGGCACGCCCTGAGGCGTGAGCATGTCCAGGGCCACATGGGAAAGGCCGCCGAAAGCCAGCCCGGTCAGCGCGGCCCGTCCCAGCGGCGGCAGATGCCAGAACAGGGCCGCCAGAAACAGGGCCAGCCACCAGCCGAACCAATGCGTCGCGCCCCGGTGGATACGGTTGAAGACCTTCTGACGGCCGCGCCGCGTGGGGGCCAGACCGGCCAGGCGCTGGTCCAGCACGTCGGGCAGCACTGCGCCCACGCAGGCCGCCAGCACGCCTGCGGGCGGCAGATGCAGGGCCAGGGCCGCGCCCACGGCCGCCGCCTGATGGGTGATCCATTTCATGCGCTGTCCCGTGACCTACAGTATTTTGCGATTGAAATGTTATACATTTCAATCGGGAATTGCTCTATCGTGATCCGCTCGCCCGCAGGGCCAGATCGCGCGTATGCCGCAACAGCTCCGGGCCGCCGGGCTGCCCGTGGCCGGGAACCACAATGCGGGCATCGGGAAAGGCGGCCAGGGCCTTTTCCATAGTGCCCGGCCAGGCCCGCACGTCGGCGTCCTCAGTGTTGCCCAGATTGACGGTCTTGGCGTCCTTTGCCATGCAGCCCGGAAAAAGCAGATTTTCGGCGGGAATCCAGACAAAGATGCCGTCCGTGGAATGGCCGCCGCCCAGATAGACGTTGCGCACCTCCAGACCGTGCAGTTTGAGCGTCCGCTCGCTCGCGAAGCCGTGCTCCGGCAGGCACAGGCCCTTTTGCCGGGCAATGGCAATAGTGCCGTCGTAGGCGTAGGTCGGGATGCCCCGGCGGCGCACGGCGGGCAAGCCGCCCATGGCATCCTTGTGCCAATGGTTGGGCACGCAGGCCGTGACTCTGGCGTGCAGGACATTTTCTATCCAGTCCAGCAGGACTTCGGTCTGAGATTCGGTCCACGGCGTGTCAAAGAGAAAGGCTTCGCCCTTGTCCACCAGAATCAAACCATTGGCGGGCACCAGGCCGAACGGCGGCATCTCATAGCGGGATACGTGCATGTATACCCGCCCGGACAGCCGGACCACGTCCAGATCCTCCGCAACACGGGCCGACTCGCCGATTTCCTGCGCCGCAGTCTTTGCAGGGGACCAGCAACAGACAATCAGGGCCAGCACGACTGCCCCCAAAAACACTCGTACTTGTGTCATATTTTCCTCCATACCATGCCACATCATAAGACGCTTCCCCGGCGGACGGGGGTTTTTGTTCGCCGACAAGAAAGACAAGCAGCCCGGCGCGGGAACGTAGCCTAACTACGTGACCAAACCGGGCCGCGCCGTCTGACGCAGTCAGCGGGCAAAAAGACCGTCCGGCGCTAACCGCAGCGGGAAAACCCGCAGGCCGGGCAGATCAGGCAGCCTTCCTGAAAAACCAGGGGCTCGTTGCATTCGGGGCAGCGCTGCGCTTCCAGGTCGTTGACCTCCCCGATGTGCTCGTCTTTGAGATAGCGCTTTTCCAGAACCCAGGCGATGGCGTCCGGAATGGACAGCAGCAGGCCCTTGCCCCGGAAGACCGGGTGTTCGCCGCCGATGCCCTTGATCTGGGCCACCACGTCGCGCACATGGACGCCCGAGCGCAGCGCCAGGGACACCAGGCGGCCGATGGCCTCGGCCTTGGCCGTGATGGAACGGCCCGACTTGCCGATGGTGGCGAAGACCTCAAAGGGCTCGCCGCCCACCTCGTTGACGGTCAGGTACATGGCGCCCAGGCCGGTCTGCACCTTCTGGGTGAAGCCCTGCACGATGTCCGGGCGCTTGCGCACCGCAGCCTGGGCCCGGCCCGTCTGAACGGCGACCCGGCCGGATGGGGCGGCGGGTTCGCCGTCCATTTTTTTCTGGCCTTCGCCGGTGGCCAGCACCTGAATGCTCTTGCAGCCGTCACGGTACACCGTGACGCCCTTGCAGCCTTCCTTGTAGGCCAGCCAGTAGATGTCGAAAATGTCCTGCTCCGTGGCCGTGTTGGACAGGTTCACGGTCTTGGATACGGCATTGTCCGTGTGCCGCTGAAAAGCCGCCTGCATGCGCAAATGCCAGACCGGTTCGATATCCATGGCGGTCACAAAGACCTTGCGCAGTTTGGCGGGCAGAAAGTCCATGTCCTGGATGGAGCCCTTGGCCACCACGCTGTCCATGAGCTCGTGGCCGGCCAGGCCGGTGGCGGCCAGCGCGGCCTCGAAATAGGGATTGACCTCCACCAGGCGCTCGCCGTCCAGAATATTGCGGGTGAAGCAGAGCGCGAAGAGCGGCTCCACGCCGGAGGAGCAGCCCGCAATAATGGAGAGCGTGCCCGTGGGGGCGATGGTGGTCACCGTGGCGTTGCGGTAGGGGCCTTTTTTCGCCTTGGCGTAGGTGGAGGCGGGATAGGCCGGGAAGGGCCCGCGCTCCTTGGCGAGTTCGGCCGAGGCCTTGTGCCCTTCCTCCTGTACAAAGCCCATGACCCGTTCGGCCAGAGCAATGCCTTCCCGGGAATTGTACGGCACGCCCAGCTCAAAGAGCAGATCCGCGAAGCCCATGACGCCCAGGCCGATCTTGCGGTTTTTGCGCACGGTTTCGGCAATGCGGGGCAGCGGGAACAACGAGGCGTCAATGACGTTGTCCAGAAAACGCACGGAAAGATGCACCACGCGCCTGAGCTCCGCCCAGTCGATGCCGTCGCGGGCCGGGTCGGCGTCGTCGTTATGGCCGGGCAGATAGAAGCAGGCAAGATTGATGGAGCCCAGATTGCAGGCCTCAAAGGGCAGCAGGGGCTGCTCGCCGCAGGGGTTGGTGGATTCGATCTCGCCCTGGTCCGGAGTGGGATTGTCACGGTTGATGCGGTCCAGGAAGACGATGCCCGGATCGCCGGACTGCCAGGCTTTTTTGACCAGCAGGTCAAAGACGTCGCGGGCGCGCAGGCGGTCCACCACCTCGCCGGTGTTGGGCGCGCGCAGATCGTAGTGCTCGTCCTTTTCCACGGCCTGCATGAAGGCTTCGGTCAGGCCCACGGAAAGATTGAAGTTGTTGAATTCGCCCTCTTTTTCCTTGGCTCGGATGAAATCGAGAATGTCCGGATGGTCCACGCGCAGAATGCCCATGTTGGCGCCGCGCCGGGTGCCCCCCTGCTTGATCTGCTCCGTGGCGGTATTGAAAATGCGCAGGAAGGAGACGGGCCCGGAGGCCACGCCGCCGGTGGAACCCACCCGGCTTTCCTTGGGGCGCAGGCGCGAGAAGGAAAAGCCCGTTCCCCCGCCGGATTTGTGGATCATGGCCGCATACTTAACGGCGTCGAAAATTTCTTCAATGGAGTCGCCCACGGGCAGCACAAAACAGGCGGAGAGCTGGCCCAGATCCGTGCCCGCGTTCATCAGGGTGGGCGAATTGGGCAGGAACTTCCAGCCGGTCATCAGATCGTAAAAGTCGCGGGCCAGGGCTTCAGGCTCGCAGGAGGAGCGCTCGTATTTGCCTTCCTCCGCAGCGATGGCCGAAGCCACGCGCCAGAAGAGGTCGCGCGGGGTTTCCGAGAGTTTGCCGTCCAGGGATTTGCGCAGATAGCGCTTCTGCAGCACCACCTCGGTGTTGGGTTTCAATTGCGGCTGCGGCAGATTTTTGGGCATTGCGATCATCAGAGCATAAACCTTGGGATAGAAGTTGGACAAGGACACACCCTGCCTGCGGCAGGGGCGTGAACTTTGTTCATATACGCTTGGCGGGGCTGAAAAAAAAGCCTCCGAAAATCCGCATTCCCCGTATAACTATCTGTAATAACAAAATAATTTTTCAGAAAAAGTTCACGAAAAAATGCCGGGGCCGCGCCGCTCAAGGCTTTGCGGACGGCTGCGGACGCGGCCTGCGGACAATGCGCGCCCTGCTTTTGGCGTCGCGCGGCGCGTCCGGCGCGAGCCGCACGGGCAGCAGTCCGCCCGAGGCCAGGGCCTCGGCATCTTCCAGCAGGGCCAGCCCCTGAGCCGTGCAGGCATAGCGGCCCCTGCCCGCCAGGCCCGGCACCGGGAAAGGCGCGGAAAGCACTCTCGCAGGCAGGCCGGTCCCTTGCCCGGCGACGGGGGCGTTCTCCACGTCAGGGCCGAGCAGCAGAGGCGCCAGGGACAGGCCGCTCTTGGGCAGCCCGGCCTCGGTGGAGAGACGCAGCAGCCAGTCCGGCGCATCCCGGCTGTCAAAGGTGAAGTGGCACCAGGTCCGCCCGCCCTGCCCTGACAGCAGGGGACAGGCCGCGTTGTGCGGGCAGGGAGCCAGGGCCGCGAGCCCGCCTTCCAGGGCCAGGGCGCGCAGGCGCATGATGGTATTGCCGCCCAGGCGCGTGCCGGGTTCCACAAAGAGCAGGGCCGGGGCGGCCCGCGTGCCGCCGGAACACGATTCCTCACGACGGAACAGCAGGGGCGCGAAGGCCTCCAGCAGGCCGTCCAGGCGCTCGGCCAGCGGGCCGGACTGCCGGTCCCCGGCATCGGAACCGTCCGGGTCCTCCCCGTCCTCGTCCCAGGTCTGCCGTCCGCCCGCAGTCTTGCGGCCCGGCCGCAGCTCATTGAGCACATTGGCCGCCGTGATCAGCCAGGGACGGCACGGCCCCGCCCCGGCACGGCCCGCCAGCAGGGGGGCCGCCTGTCGGGCCAGGTTTTCCAGCGGTCCCTGCGCCGTGCGCACGGGCCAGGTTTTCCAGCCCAGGCACGCGCCCCAGGCCGCGAACAGGGCCTTGCCCAGTTCCGGGGGCCGGGCGGCACTGTCCAGGGCCAGCACCCGCACCGGGGCCTCCCGCCACTCCGGCCGGGCCAGCCAGAGGGCCAGGGGCAGGCTCAGGGGGCCGGAACCCGCGTCCAGCAGCAAGGCCTCGCCGCCCGCCGGGGCCAGAGCGCGCGGGTCGGGCAACGGCAGGGCCGCCAACAGCCGGGCCAGGCGCAGCAGATTCCAGGGCAGGAAATAATAGAGATAGGCGCTGACAAAAGCCGGGGAGCTCCAATAGGGATGCCGCAGATCCCGGCGTTCCGTGGTCAGCAGGCGCGACAGCGCGGCCACGTCCTCGGGCAGGGAGCGGCGGTGCGCGGCGTTCAGGGGCCAGACCTTGTGCAGGGCCTCGGGCAGGCGCTCCAGAGCCGTGCGCGCGTCCGCGTCCAGAGGCGGGAAGAGCGGCTCGGCCTGAGGCCAGGGAGACGGCGGCAGCGGGCGGCTTGGCACTGCGCGCTCCGTCCGGGCAGGGTGGGCGGGATGCGCGGGACGCGGCCCGTCCGGCTCGGTTCTTACGGAATGCCGGAACTCGGAATGTTTTTCTGCACGGGCGGCGGGCTCGCGGCGCTCCTTGCGAGGCGCGCGGCGAGGCGGGGCATCCGCTTTGTTCTTGCCGGATCGGGAGGGCGGGAACGCGGGGCGGCGGGGCATTCAGACTCCAAAGCGCATATGGCGCAGATAGGCGTGATGAAAATCCGGGTTTTCCACCAGGGGCAGCAGGCGGCCTCCGGCGCAGAGGCGGGCCAGTTCAGCGCCTTTGTCCGGATGCAGGGCCAGCAGGGCCGCGCCGTCCAGAGAGACATTGCCCACAGCCCGGATGCGGGAGCCGAGTCCGGAAGGCACAAAACCCAGTTGTTCCAGATTGTCGGCCCGCACATGCTCGCCCAGCGCACCGGCCAGGCACAACGCGGCCAGCTCGCGCGGCGGCACGCGGGCGGCCCGCAGCAGAGCGTCCAGAGCCAGGGCAAAGGCGGCCTTGACTTTGAGCAGCTCTTCCACATCGGCGGCGGCCAACCAGAGACCGCGCGGCAGATGCAGGCGCATGCGGCCATGCTCTTTTTGCAAACCGGCGGCCAGCTTACGGGCCAGAGGCATGGAAAATCCCGCGCGCCCATCGGCAAACAGGCCGGCGGCGTCCAGCAGCCCCACTTGCCGCAGCAGAGCGAGCAGCGAAAGATAACCGGTGGCGCTGATGCCGCGCGCGGGGCCAGACGTGGAGCCGGGTGCGCCGTCCGGCGAATGCGCCGCCAGTCCCGCCGGAGTCAGGCTGAAGTCCGTGACCACGCCGGGCCCGGCCAGTTGCCCGCATTCCGGGCCGATGCCCTCCAGAGCCGGACCCAGGGGCACGCTGGTCAGCAGAAGATCCCCCCGCGCCGTGACCAGGGCCAATTCGCCGTTGGTGCCCAGATCCGCCAGCACAAAGGGCCGGGGCGTTCGGGCCGCCAGCAGTGCCGCCAGGCCCGCGCTCACGTCGCCGCCCACAAAGGGCGCGGGCAGCGGCGGGATATAGACAGGCGGCAGACCCGACAGATGCGCGGTTTCGTGCCCGGCGTGGGCCGCGTGATAGGGCGCGGCGCAGAGGCCTTCCACATCGCGGTCCAGGAAAATGTCGGTCATGGCTGTATTGGCCGCCAAGCAGATGCGGACCACCGTGTTGCCCGAGGCGTGCAGGCCGTCCACAACGCGGCGCAACGCGGCGCGGACCAGCCCGGCCAGACGGGCGCGGCCTTCCGGCTCGCGGGCCACGGCCAGGCGGGACATGACATCCGCTCCGGCCCCGGCCTGGGGATTGAGAAAGTGTCCCTGGGCAACTGCCGCGCCGGAATCCGTCTCCAGAGCGCGCCAGTACACGGAAGTGGTACCCAGATCCACGGCCAGCGCCAGTTTCCGTCCCGCCTCCGCGCCCAGGGCGTTCCCCGGCGAAACCTCGTCGACTTCCGCCGCGAAATCCTCCGGCGGCAGTTCCAGCTCCAGAACGCTGCCCGGCCCGGAAGCGGGCCCGGTAGCGGGCGCATCGGGGACCTGGCGGCGACAGGCCAGCCGCCAGCCCGCTTCCAGCTCCCGCGCTGAAAAAACCGCCTCCTCGGCGGGCAGGGGCAAGGGCGCATCCTGCGGGAAGCGCAGGCGGCAGCGGCCACAACGGCCCAGCCCGCCGCAGAGCGGCAGGGGTCGCAGCTTCCCGGAAAGCCAGAGGGCACGGGAAAGACTTTCTCCGGCCGGAGCTTCAATGTCCACGCACGGCGCGGAAATTTGCGGGGCCGTACCGCCGACGGCGGTACCCTCCGCAGCGGGAGAAAGGCGCAATTTCATGCCGCCTACCCTGCCCCAAGGCCGCCGCAATGGCAAGCCGCGCCGCAAACGGCACCGAGTGCGCTTAGGCCCTGTTGCCGCCCACGGCTCTGGTCAGGGCCTCCAGATCGCCTTCCACGGGCTCGGCAAAGGCCAGGCCCGCCTGCGGGCCGTCCGCCCACATGACCCTGGCTTCCCGCCCGGCGAGGACCGCGTCAAAGGGACCGGCCTCCGCGTGCAGAACAATGGTCTCCCCGCCCTCCAGCCCGGCGGGAGCGTTAAAACAGAGGCGCGCGCCCGATCGGCTGACATCCAGCAGCACGGCCTCAATCTTCCGTCCGCTGAAGGAAACATGCATATTATAGGGATCGCGCAACTGGAAACGGGGCTCCGCGCGGCGCTCGCTGCGCATGCCGTCGATGATCTTTTTCAGTTCGCCGGAAAGCGCGCTCAAGTCCCGCACATGCCCGTCGGAAGCCTGCATATTGTCCGTGGTGTCGCGGGCCTTGCCGCTGATGCTCTTGATGCTCTCCAGCATGCGCCCGCCCGCGGCGGCCTGCTCTTCCGTGGCTTTGGCGATGCCCGCCACCGTGTCGGCCACCTGCCGCGACACGTCGAGAATGCGGTTCAGCCGCTCCCCGGAACTGTCGGCCAGTTGCGTGGTCTGGCGGGTCAATTCCACGGCACGCTCCGTAGCCGCGCTGCCCGCGTCCACGCCCTGCCGGATGGCCCGCACCGCCGCCGCCACATCCGTGGTGGCCTGCATGGTTTTTTCCGCCAGCTTGCGCACCTCGTCGGCCACCACCGCGAAACCGCGCCCGGCCTCGCCCGCGCGCGCCGCCTCAATGGCCGCGTTGAGCGCCAGCAGATTGGTCTGATCGGCCACGTCGGTGATCAGCTCAAGAATGCGGCCGATGCCTGCGGCATGCGCGCCCAGTTCCCCCATGCCTTCGGCCACGGCGGCGGTCTGTTCGGCCACCCTGGCGATGCAGGCGATGGTTTCGCGCACCACCTCCACGCCGCTGCCGGCCTCTTCCTCCGCGCTTTTGCTGTCGCCTGCGGCCCGACCGGCTCCGGCCGCCACCTCGCTCATGATCTCGACCATGCTGCGAATGCCGTCAGCCGCGGCCAGAGAGGCCTGAGCCTGTTCCTCAGCCATATCGCCGGTGGTGCGCAACTGTCCGCTGAGCTTTTCAAAGGCCCGCGCCTGGCGGCCCGAAATATCCCGCGCCTCGTCGGCGGACTGGTAGATGCGCTCATTCAGGGCCGCGATGCGTTCCTGCTGGGCGTGAATATCGGTCAGATCCCGGTGCAGGGTGAAGCAGCCGATCAGGGTGCCGTCCAGGTCCCAGAGCGGGGAAACGTCCATGGCCACGCGCTTGACCTGCCCCTTGAAATTCTCGCGCGTGACTTCGTAATTCAAAATTTCGTGCCGTTCGCCCATGACCTGGTCGCAGAGCGTTTCCCGGTGAGGATCAGCGTAAAAAAACTCGCCGGCGTTTCTGCCGAGGTAGTCTTCCGGACTGCCGGAATGCCCCCAACAGGCCAGCATGGCCCGGTTCACGTAGATCAGGCGGCAATCCACGTCAAAAGCGGCGAACGGCAGGGTGATGCCCCGCATGATGCCCTGGGACATGCCCAGCTTTTCCTTGATATGCCCCACCATAATATTAAAGGCTTCGGCCAGCTGCCCCACCTCGTCGGCCTGGCGGATGGGCACGTTGCTGAACTCCCCTTGGGCCACGCGGCCCGCGTGGTCCTTCAACCTGGCCAGGGGCGCGGAAATGCCCCGAATCAACAGCCAGAGCGCCAGGCAGCAGCCCAGCACGGTAAGCGTGCCGAGGCCCATATCCAGCATGGTGGTCATATGGATTTTGGCGCGCAGTTTTTCCACCGTCCCGGCAAAGGACGTATTGATCTCGCCCCGGGCCTCGGTAAGAATTTCCTGCACCTGCTTGAGCAACGGCATGGTGACGTCTTCAAACAGGCGGCGGGCCTGGGCGCTGTCGCCGCGTTCCATGGCGGCCTTGAGCCGTACGGCGGAATCATGCAGAGCCAGATGGACGGCCCCGAGCTTCTGAAAAAGCGGTTCCAGCGCGGGCAGTTCCCGCTCCAGACCGGCCTTGCCGGGGCCGTAGAACCAATGGCCGAATGCGCACGTATGCCCGTCCAGCGAGGCCTCCAACGTGGTTTCGCCGTTATCGAGCAGATAGCTCTGCACGCGGGACGCCCACTGCAAGTGAGCCACTTCAGCGGCCAGAAGCATGGTGTCCTGCCGGGGACGGCTCAGGATATCGGCCTCGCCCCCGATCAGCCGCAATTCCCGGATATTGAGCAGCATGAAGGCCACGACAACGAGCATGCCCAATAAAAAAATGACGACGAGTTTCTTTTTTATGGAAATATCATTCAAGCGCATGCGGCCTCCCGTATTTTCCCGGCCGGTCACCGTCAGAGCAACGGATCGCTTGTCCGGGACGGGTCTGTTTTCTGTTCGCGGATTGTCCGGGCGCGGGGCTTCAAGCCCGTGCCGTCGCTGGGCATGACTTCACCCTCTCACGATGCCCGGAAAGGCATTCCTTTAACCGGAGTACTATAGCTCACATACCATAGCAAGTTATTGTGTAGGCTGGCAGCATGAAAATACAGCCCCATTTGGCTGAAGCCATTGCTGAAGTCATTGAAATACTGCGCAAAGAAAAAGGCATGACCAAATCTTCCCTGGCGGATTTCGCCTGTCTTGAACGGCGCTACTTACGGGAAATCGAACAGAGGACCAAAAAACCGACCGTCAACGCCGTTTATTCCATCTGCGAAGCCCTGCAAGTGCATCCTTTGGAATTCTTTCAAAGAGTCACAGCCGAAATGGAGAAACTGAAGGGGAAATGTGACGGAAAATCAAAATAGCAACCATATTACGTCACATCAGAACCGAAAAATCTGAATAGTCACCTAATTCAGTTTCACACAAGCAGGATACTTGACTATATATTGCGCGTGAGGAAATGACAATGCGCCATATCCTATAAGGATACTATGCTTTAGCGTTTATGGAATCATTCATATCCTGATATTCGGCAGCGGTATATGATCAGCAGCAATAATGATACATTATAGCGCACGCTAATATCTGTTCAATAAAATATAGACAAATGGAATCAGCATATAAAATAGTCAGATAGGCAAAAGAGCCTTCCCGGCCCGGCCCCCATGTCGGGCTTCTGACAAGAAACGGAACGCGATGACGGACGCGGCGCGCGGCGGCCCTGTTCCGAAGGCCTTGTCAATCTGGCCTTTTTTTTGCATCTTTTTTCGGAACAGGCGGTTCCGGCCGCGACAGGCGGCAAAGGCCAGGCGCAAACGCGTTTGCATTGCTGCCTGACCCGAATAAAAATATCCGCATTTTCGGTGCGCATACCGGAAGCGGGAGTTTCGAGGTCCATATGAACAAAGTTCTGGCGCAAGACGAAGTGGATGCCCTGCTGCGCGGGCTTTCCGGCGGCGAGATCGAAAACGAACCGGAAGTGCCGGAAGACGATTCCGGCATTGTGGCCTTTGATCTCGCCAATCAGGACCGTATCATCCGCGGCCGCATGCCGGTGCTGGAAATCGTCAACGACCGTTTCGCCCGGCTCTGCACCAATGCCCTGTCCAACGCCGTGCGCAAACGTGTGGAGCTGAACCCCATTTCCATCGACATGACCAAGTTCGGGGAATTCATGCGCTCCCTGCCCGTGCCCACGTCCATCAACATCTTCAAGATGGACCCCTTGCGCGGTAACGCCATCATGGTGGTGGACTCGCGTCTGGTCTTCGCCCTGGTGGAAAACGTCTTCGGCGGCGCGGGCACCCAGCCCAAGATCGAAGGCCGCGAATTCACGCGCATCGAACAGGCCGTGGTGGACAAAATCGTCAAGATCGCCCTGGACAATATGGAGGAATCCTGGCGGCCCGTGCATGACGTCAAACTGGAACTGGTGCGCAGCGAAATCAACCCCCAGTTCGCGGCCATCGTGCCGCCCAGCGACGTGGTGGTGGTCATCACCTTTGAGGTGGAGCTGGATACGGCCTTGGGCTCCATGATCATCTGCCTGCCATATGCCACCATTGAACCCATCCGTTCCAAACTGCACGCCAGCTTCCAGACCGAACGCCTGGAAGTGGACCACGCCTGGGTGGCGCGCCTCAAGGAGAGGCTCTTGGAAACCCCGGTGGAACTCAAAGTGCATTACGGCAACACCACCATCACCGGCAATCAGCTCCTGCGCATGCAGGTGGGCGACGTGCTGGTGCTGGACACCGACGTGGAGGACCTGCTCACCTGCACGGTGGCCGGTGTGGGCAAATACCAGGGTATCGCGGGCACGGTCAAAGCCATGAAGGCCTTTCAGATCATCAAGGAAAACGAACCGCAGTATACATAAAACGGCGTTTCCGGCCGAAAGAGCGCGTCTTCCGGAACCGCCACCCGCGCCCCGTCACTTCAACTGGCCGGAGCGCATCATCAACTTGATCCGGTTGATCTGATTCACTTCGCTCGTGCCCGGATCATAATCCAGGGCAATGATGTTGGCCTCGGGATAGCGCCGTTTCAGCTCCTTGAGCAGGCCTTTGCCCGTAATGTGGTTGGGCAGGCAGCCGAAAGGCTGCATGCAGAGAATATTGTTGACCCCCGCCTCCAGCATCCGAACCATTTCCGCGCCCAGCAGCCAGCCTTCGCCGGTCTGGTGCCCCAGGGAAATCAGATCCTTGGTTTTTTTCCGCAGTTCGTGAAAACGCACCGGCGTGCTGAAGCGCTTGCTGCGCCGAAAGCCGATGCGCATGCCCAGCCGGGTGAACTCCAGAAAGGCGATTCCGGCCAGGGCCGCGCGGGAATCCTTTTTGGAGCCCGCCAAGTGTTTGTAATTGAAGACGTGGTCATAGAAGTTGTAGAGGACAAAATCCATAAGGTCCGTGACCACCGCCTCGCCGCCCTCCTCTTCCACGATTCCGGCGGCATTGTTGTTGGCGTCCGGATGGTACTTGAGCAGGATTTCGCCCACCAGGCCCACGCGCGGCTTGCGCTCCTCGGTCAGCAGGGGCAGACGGTCAAACTCCCGGATCATGGAAAGCATGTTCAGCTCAAAACGCGGAATGTTTCCTGAGACGATATTTTTCCTCGCTTTCTCCGCCCAGAGCGCGGCCAGGGCCTCCGCGCTTCCTGTCTCCCTTTCGTAGGGCCGCACCCGATGGGTCATGCGCAACAGCGCGTCACCGTAGTGCCCGGCCATGATCATCCGGCGCAGCATCTTGCCTGTCAGCCTGATGCCCGGGGCATCCGCCTGGATGCTGGTGGAAAAGGAAACAATGGGAATATGCTCCAGACCGGCGTCCAACAGGGCTTTGCGCAGAAAACCGATGTAATTGGTGGCCCGGCAGCCGCCGCCGGTCTGCGAGATCACCAGCGCCACCTTGTCCGGATCATAGGCGCCGCTTTTGACTGCGGCCAGCAACTGCCCCACCACCACGATGGCCGGAAAGCAGGCGTCATTGTTCACATGGCGCAGCCCCAGCTCAATGGCCGCCCTGTCCACATGGGACAACTGCACGGCCGTGTAGCCTTCGGAGGCGAACACCGCTTCCGCGAACTGGAAATGCAGGGGGGACATCTGGGGCACCAGCAAGGTATGCGTTTCGCGCATGTCTCTGGTAAAGACCGGCGGCGGCCCTCCCGCCATCACGGCGCGGCAGGTCTGCTTTTCCCGGCGTTCGCGCATGGCCGCCAGCAGCGAGCGGATGCGAATGCGCGCCGGGCCGAGGTTCGCGCCCTCGTCGATCTTGATCTGGGCATACAGACGCCCCCGCAGGGTGACGATTTCTTCCAGCTGGTCCGAGGTGATGGCGTCCAGGCCGCAGCCGAACGAGACCAGCTGCAACACGGCCAGGTTGTCCACCGTGGCCGCATAGGCACCGGCCCGGTACAGGCGCGAATGGTAGGCCCACTGGTCCACCACCCGCAACGGGCCCGGGTCCGGCATCAGATGCGCTACGGAATCCTCGGTCAACACGGCCAGACCGCAGGAGGCCACCAGCTCGGCCACGCCGTGGTGCACCTCCGGGTCCGTATGGTAGGGATGCCCGGCCAGAACGATTCCCATCTTGCCCGCAGCCGTCAGCTCCGCCAGGGCGGCTTCGCCCGCCTCGCGCATTTCCCGGTGGAAATTGTCCATCTCCTCAAAGCCCGCGCGCACGGCCTCTTCCAGTTCGGCCAGGGGAATGCCCGAAAAGAAGGGAATGTCGCGCATGCGCTTGGCAAGCACCTTTCTGTCCAGAGGCAGAAACTGATGGATAAAAGTTATGCCGCGCTCCTCAAGAGCGCTGATATTGCGCGCCAACAGTTCAGGATAGCCGATGACCACCGGACAGTTGAAGGTGCCGGCATCTGATCCGGCGTTTTTCTGCTCGTGCGGCAGGCAGGGAAAAAAGATGGTGGTGAGCCCTTGCTCCACCAGGTCCAGCACATGGCCGTGCGAGAGTTTCGCCGGGTAACAGACGGTCTGCGAGGGAATCGTGTCATAACCGCCGTAATATATTTCCTTGGACGACGGAGAGGAGAGAACCACCCGAAAGCCCAGCCTGGTAAACAAGGTGAACCAGAGCGGATAGTTTTCAAAAATGTTCAGCGCGCGGGGAATGCCGATGGAGCCGCGCCAAGCCTCCCGCGCTGCCAGCGGCGTATAGGGTTCGAACAGGCGCTTGTACTTGTAGGCATAGAGATTGGGGCAGCGCGAGGGTTCCGTTTCCGCGCCGCGCTCGCAGCGGTTGCCGGAGATGAAGCGCCGCTTGTCCGCAAAGGTGGTGATGGTCAAAAGGCAGGCGTTGGTGCAGCGGCGGCAGCGGGTCGCGGCCGTGCGCACGGAAAACGTCTTGAGTTCTTCCGGGCCGATCAGGCTGGTTTTTGCACCCATCGGCCCGCGCCTTTCGGCGATCAGGGCCGCGCCGAAAGCCCCCATCAGCCCGGAAATGGAGGGGCGCTTGACCGGACGCCCCAGCTCCAGCTCCAGGGCCCGCAGCAGGGCGTCGTTGGCGAAAGCGCCGCCCTGGGCGACCAGGTATTCGCCCAACTCGGCCACATTGGCGATCTTCATCACCTTGAAGCAGGCGTTGCGCACCACGGCGTAGGAAAGGCCGGCCGCAATGTCGCCTATTTTCGCCCCTTCTTTCTGGGCCTGCTTGACCTTGGAATTCATGAACACCGTGCAGCGGGTGCCCAGATCCACGGGCGACCCGGCATACAGCGCCTCGTTCACAAAGTCCGCCAGCGGCATGTTCAGGGACTCCGCAAAATTCTCGATAAAAGAACCGCATCCGGCCGAGCAGGCTTCATTGAGATTGATCCTGTCAATGACGCCGTTGCGGATGCGCATGCATTTGATGTCCTGGCCGCCGATGTCCAGAATGAACGAGACGCGCGGCTCGAAAAAGGCGGCCGCCGTGAAGTGCGCCACGGTCTCCACTTCATCAATGTCCAGGCGCAACGCCGCCGTCAGCAGGGCGCTGCCGTAGCCCGTGGCCGCCGCCGCTCTGATGACGAGATCCGGATGCTTGCGGGCGTAAATGTCTTTGAGCACGCCGAGAGCCGCGGTCAGGGGGTCGCCCTTGTTGGAATCATAAAAGGAGTAGAGCAGATTGCCGTCGGCATCCAGCAAGGCGGCCTTGATGGTGGTGGAGCCGCAGTCAAAACCCAGCCAGGCGTCGCCCACGGCGCTTTCCAGATCCCGCCGCGTCACCCGGCTTCCGGCATGCCGCGCCGTAAAGGCCCTTCGCTCCGCCTCGGAGGCGAACAGGGGCGGCAGCCTGCCGTAGGTCTGCGGCGCGCTGCGTTTTTCCAGTACGGTCAGGCAGTCCTGAAAAGACATTTCCCGCGGGGCCATGTTCAGCGCATGGTAGGCCGCGCCGAGGGCCACGAAAAAATGCCCGTCATCCGGAAAAACAGCCTCGGTCATGTCCTTGAGCATGGCCGTGAAACGCTCCCGCAACGAGTGCAAAAAAAACAGCGGACCGCCGAGAAAAACGACCTTGCCCTTGATGGCCCTGCCGCGCGCCAGGCCGCCGATGGTCTGGTTGACCACCGCCTGCATGATGGAGGCGGCAATGTCCTCGCGCGCGCAGCCCTCGTTGAGCAGGGGAAGAATGTCGGTTTTGGCGAAAACCCCGCAGCGCGAGGCAATGGGATAGATGGTCGCGCAGTTCCGGGCCAGCCGGTCCAGACCGGCGGCGTCCGTGCCGATGAAGGCCGCCATCTGGTCAATAAACGCGCCCGTGCCTCCAGCGCAGGTTTCATTCATGCGCTGCTCAAGGCCGCCGGTCAGAAAGGTCAGCTTGGCGTCCTCGCCGCCCAGCTCGATAATCGCGTCGGCATCGGGAATTTTTTTTCTGATGGCCAGATTTGAGGCCAGCACTTCCTGAATGAAGGGCAGCCCCAGCTCGTCGGCCAAGGAAATGCCGCCGGAGCCGGTGATGCTCATGCGGCAGGCCGTATCGCCCCCGAAAGCCGCGATCTCGCGCACAAGGCGCGCCGCGCATTCCCTGACCTCGGAATAGTGCCGCGTGTATTTGCTGAAAAGAATGTTCTCCGCCGGGTCCATGACAACCGTTTTAACGGTGGTGGAGCCGATATCGAGACCGACATGGTATATTGCTGGAGGCTGCATGGAGCGCTCAGACCTGACCTTTCATACGTATATAGTACACATTTAGATAGTGACAGACAGCATCCTATGCACTATCAATTCAAAAATAAAGGTATTCATATAGGGGGGAAAAGCTGCCGGAGTGTCCTCTGGGCACAAGCCGACAAGCGGATAAGAGCGACAAGACGGCTCAAGCCCGTGCCGGAACATGAGCACGCGCTGCAATGGGAAGGGGGAATCAGTCACAACTCCGGCAATGCGAATCACAGGGCAGACATCGGAGCCGTCGCCACAGACGGTCAACGGCAATTCCGGGGTGATACTGGTACAGGGAAGCGCGACAGGAGAAAGTGCCGCGCGGGCCGCACAACAATAAAAACAGATGTAGGTTAGGAGCTGTTTCTAAATTAGGATTTTCATTCTCTGCCAAGGAAGACGAGTCCTGGGCGAGGAGCATATTCAAACAGATTCGACCTCCGCACGGGGCGAGCCTGACGCAGGCAGAGGGCTAAAGGACAATTTAAAAACAGCTCCCAGAGCAGTCAACACGTTAAATGCTCTACAGCTGCGCCGGGAGTTAAGCATTTTCACCTTGAACATGCCCTCGCCTGCCCACATTCCGCCTGCTACTGTCCCCGGATCCAGTAGGTTTCAAAACCGTCTTCCAGCCAGCCGTCCTCCACATTGCTGAAACCCGCCTGCTTGAAAAGCTGGCGGTACTCGTCGCGGGTGCGCCGCCAGCCCCAGAACTGCTGGCGGCGGATGCCCAGATAATGCAGGACGCCGCGAATGACGATCTTGATGGCATTGACGAAGCTGCCGATAAAGGAATCCTCTTCCAGCAACGAGGCGGACAGGCAGACCAGCTCGCCGCCGGGCGCCAGTTGGGCGCGCAGTTCCTCCAGCAAATGGGTGAGCTCGCGGGTGGGAATGCCGTAATCCACCGTAGAAAGATAAATCATGTCGTACTGCACGTCCGAGGGCAGGCAGGCCGGGGGCAGGCCGATGTAGATGCGCTCCGCCGGGATCTGCCGCCTGAGCCACTTCATGCCCACGGTGCTGGGTTCGTTGACGTGCAGTTCCAGTTCGGGCATTTCCTCCAGGAGCTCTTTTTCCATATAGCCCACACCGCTGCCGATGGAGAGCACGCGCAACGGCCCGGCCCGGCCCGGTTCCTGGGCCAGCTTGGCGCGCAACTGACCGGCCAGCCAGCGGGCGTCCTTGCGCTTGTTGGCGCGCCAGACCGAGGGCAGGTCGTCCCAATCCTTGTAGCGGCGGAACAACTCCTCGTAAAACGTGGCGTAGAACTTGGGTTCCGCCAGATGGAAAAACGAAATGTGCGAGAACGCCGTGAACGGAATTCCCTGCCAGCTTTCCTGATAAAAACGCCGCACTCTTACGCCTCCCGGATCAGAAGAACAACGCGCAAAGACAAGGGTCTCCGGCGGTTGCCCGACATAGAACACTATAGCTCAAGCTTCGGCGCGGCGCAATGTCCCGGCGCGCTGCGGCGGACTTCCGGCCTTTACCGCGCACCCGTCTTCCGGCATGCTGTCCCCCGGAGCAGGTTCGCTTTAAAAATATTCATGTTCAAAGAGGCTTGTCATGAACGGCACAATGACGGCACTGGTCTGGCGCGGCGCGGGCGAACTGCGCCTGGAAAAACGCCCCCTCCCCCACATTCAGGACCCGCGCGACGCCATTGTGCGGGTGACACTGTCCAGCATCTGCGCCAGCGATCTGCATATCCGCGACGGCGCGGTGCCGCGCGCCCGGCCCGGCGTCATTCTGGGCCACGAATTTGTGGGCGAGGTGGTCGAGATCGGCCCCGAGGTGCGCAAAGTCCGGCCCGGCATGCGGGTAGCGGCCAATGTGGAAACCTTCTGCGGCTCCTGTTTCTTCTGCCGTCACGATTATGTGAACAACTGCGAGCAGGGCGGCTGGGAACTGGGCTGCCGCATTGACGGCTGCCAGACCGAATATGTGCGCGTGCCCTTTGCGGACAACGGCCTCAACCCCATCCCCACGGACCTGACCGACGAGGAGGTCATTTTTGTGGGCGACGTGCTCTCCAGCGGTTATTTCGGCGTGGAACTGGCCGAGATCCGCCCCGGCGACACGGTGGCCGTGCTCGGGGCCGGACCTGTGGGCCTCTGCGCCATGGCCTGCGCCCGCCTGTTCGGCGCGGGCCGGATCATTGCCGTGGATCTTCTGGAAAGCCGTTTATGTCTGGCCAGGGCCCAGGGCTGGGCCGACGACGCGATAAACGCCGCCACGGAAGATGTGGAGGCCCGCGTGCGTGAACTCAGCGCGGGCAAAGGCGCGGATGCCGTGATCGAAGCCGCCGGGGGCGGAGATACCTTTCAGACGGCCTGGAAAATCGCCCGGCCCCACGCCTGTGTGGCCGTGGTAGCCATGTATGCCGAGGACCAGAGCCTGCCCTTGCACCGGATGTACGGCAAAAACCTCATTTTCAAGACCGGCGGGGTGGATGCCGTGCACTGTGACCGCCTGATCCGGCTTATCGCCGAAGGCAGACTGGACATGCGTCCCCTGATTACCCACCGGCTGCCCCTGGAGCGCATTCTGGAAGGCTACGACATTTTTGAACGTAAGAGCGACGGCTGCATCAAATGCGTGGTCACGCCCGCAACAGCGGATCAGGCATTCAGTCTCTTTGAGTAATGGTATAAGCCAACTTAGAACAATTTCACTTTGAAATTTATAAAATTTCAAAGTGAATCTGCTCCAGGAAGAGAAATTCATAAAACTAAACAGGTTTGACTCTGGGGTTTGTAAGGGGGCGATGATGCAGAGAGAGAGAGAGAGAGAGAGAGAGAGAGAGAGAGAGAGAGAGACGACCGGACGATCTCCGCTCTCGCCGTCGG
>NZ_JH114302.1:518589-599385 GCF_000224635.1 Desulfovibrio sp. 6_1_46AFAA | reverse complement strand
GAGAGAGAGAGAGACCGGACCGATATCCGCTCTGCCTGGCCGCCTGCGTTGCTCTGGTGGCGTGCCTGCGCCTTTGTCTCGCCTTATTTTTTCCGGAGCAGATTCCACTCAGTTGGAAGATTGAACGAGTTGCCTTGGGCACCCTGCTGGACTGCGGGCCGTTGTTCGTATGCAGTCTGGCCGCGCTGTTCTGGAAAACGCGACTGTTGAGTATTCTTTCAGCATTCTGGCTGCTGATTATTCTCTTCTGGAACGCCGCTAATTGTTTTCTCATTCACACGGCACGGCGGATTATTGATTACGACATTCTGCTGCAGGTGCTGCCGGAAGCCCGGCACGCACTGGATGCTCTGCCGGAATACGGCATAATTGTCGTCGTTGCGGGCGTGGCGGGTACAGCGGCGCTGACCGTCTGGCTGTTCAGGAGCCAGCGGCGCTTTGCTCTTCGGCAGTCCAAACGCGTTCCGGCAGTGATTTTGCTGCTGATTATCGCCTTGTTCTCACTGTCTACCGGCTATTACTGCGCCACGCGCTACGATATGGATCGGCGGCGAGGCTGGATGAGCATTCCGGCCTGGAAAAGCGCCTGGGAAATATGGTATGATCGGCAAGAAAGCCGTAGCGCTCCGGTAGGGCCGCCACGCGAAGCCCTGGCCGCCGACAGGCTGGCCATGGCCGCGTTAGGCCTGTTGCGGACAAGTCCTCCTCCGGGACCCCCCTTACCTTTCCGCAATATCATTCTTGTGGCTGTGGAAAGCCTGAATCTGGAATTTTTGCACAAGTACAATGGCACTATTCCTGCCGAAGCCACGCCTCATTTTGACGCTCTGGCGGGGCGAGGCCTTGCCTGCCGCAATTTTTACACCAGCGCCGCGCCCACGGCACGCGGCCTGCACGCCCTGCTGGCTTCCCGGCTCAGTTATGACGACGACCAGGGGAGCGCGCCCAATCTGTTCACGTCGTTAGAGCGCGCCGGTTTTACCAGCTACTATCTGAGCGCGGTGTCCGGTCGCTGGGGACACTTCATCGACAGCGGCAGGGCGGCTTTTGCGCGGCGCTACAGTCCGAGCCATATCCGTTTCCGCGAGTATTTTGAAGATAAGGTCGGCGATATCAACGAGAAATGGGGTATTGAGTCCGGCTATCTCTTTGAGGACGCCCTGGAGATCCTGCGATCGCGGCCCGGCGGCAAAAATTTCATCGTTATTTCCACCATAGAAACCCATGCGCCGTATACCACGCCAACGCGGGAAAATGAGGCCTGCGCGCGCATTCCCGTACTGGCCGGAAATACGTTTTTTATCGCTCTGTGCGCGCAGGACAGGGCGCTGGGCCATTTTCTACGCGGGCTGGAACCCTATCTGGACGACACCCTGCTGATCATCACAGCTGATCACAGCGCCACGCACGGTGCCAGGTATACACAACGGCCCGACTTTGCGCCGGACCGCATCCCCCTGATTTTTCTTTCACGCCGAGGCGTGCCGGGTCTGGGCGGCAATGGACAGGAAATCACCCGGTATTGCTCGCAGATAGATTTGAGCGTGACGCTACTGGATTTATTGGGTCTGCCGGTGCCGCCCACATTCATGGGCAACGACATCCGGCTCAAGAATGTGGGTTGCTCCCTGTTGGAACGCAAGACCGTCCGCTTTGTGGATGCGCAGGCAGAGCGGCTGTTCGATCGCAAGGATACAACTTCCGTTATGGGGCGCTGGTTTCAGCTGTATTATCCGCGTTAGAGCAATTTCACTTTGAAATTGCTCTAACGCGGAACACCGTGAGGCGCGCCGCAACGCGGCGTGGATTCCGACAAAGCGACCGAAGGCAGCCCGAAGGGCTGTCCCTGTTGGCGACAACGGAGCCATACCAGGAACGCGCTATCCCGCCGTAAAGGGAAATCCCCGGCCAGTCATGGCCGGGGATTTCTTCATAACAGCGCTTTTCATTTCGCCGGGAATACAGTTTTTTGTTTTGATGGGCCTGCCCGGGTCGCACAGCGGTCTTGCGGATTTTGATTTCCTCGTCCCGGATCACAATCCGGAGATCCGCTTTTTTTCTGCGGCGGCGCATAACTAATTGCCTCCTTTTGCGGGTTCGCGTCCAAAGCATGTAAGGTTGACTGCGTGAAATGTCAAAAGCCGGCACACGGTTCGCGGGAGTCAGTCTCCCCCTAGCGTTACATTTCTTTAGAGCATTTTCACATTGAAAATGTACAACCGCTCTGGCGGACACTCTTGTGTCCGCCAGAGCGGTCCATTTTGAACGTTAAGCCGCCCTACCCCCTGTCTTTCAGAGCCGCCACCGAGGGCAGGACCTTGCCTTCCAGCAGTTCCAGAGAAGCGCCCCCGCCCGTGGAAATATAGCCCATTTTGTCGGCCAGGCCATAGCCTTCCACCGCGGCCACGGAGTCGCCGCCGCCCACCACGACAAAAGCCTTGGAAGCGGCCAAGGCTTCGGCCAGAGCCTTGGTACCCGCGCCGAAAGGCTCGGTTTCAAACGCGCCCACCGGTCCGTTCCAGACCACGGTGGCCGCCTTGGCCAGCAGCGCTTCATAGAGGGCCACGGTCTTGGGGCCGATGTCCAGAATCATTTCATCCGCAGGCACGTCGCCCACCGCGTGCACCGTGGCCTTTTGTCCGGGGGCCAGTTCCCCGGCCGTGACCACGTCCACGGGCAGAGGCAGGTCCTTGCCCGCAACCCTGGCCGTTTCCATGATCTTTTTGGCTTCCGGGATCAGATCCGGCTCGCACAGGGACGTGCCCACGCCGTAACCCGCGGCGGCCAGGAAGGTATTGGCAATGCCCCCGCCCACGATCAGACTGTCCACCTTGGCCAGCAGATTATCCAGCAGGCCCAGCTTGGTGGAGACCTTGGAACCGCCGATGACCGCCGCCAGAGGCCGCGCCGGATTGTCCAGCACCTTGGCGAAGGCCGCCAGTTCTGCCACCATCAGCGGCCCGGCGCAGGCGACCTTGGCCTGACGCACCGCGCCTTCGGTGGAGGCATGGGCCCGGTGCGCCGCGCCGAAAGCGTCCATCACATAAATGTCGCCCAGGCCCGCCAACTGCGCGGCTAGAGCAGGATCGTTCTTTTTCTCGCCCTTGAGAAAACGCACGTTTTCCAGCAGCACGCACTGGCCCGGCGTCGCTTTGGCCTCGGCCGGATCCCTGACCAGAGGCACGTCCCGGCCCAGCAGTTCACCCAGGCGCGCGGCCACAGGCTTGAGTGAGAACTGTTCCTCGTACTGGCCTTCCGTGGGGCGGCCCAGATGCGAGAGCACGATCACGCCCGCGCCTTTGTCGAGAGCCATCCTGATGGTGGGCAGGGCCGCGCGGATGCGCTTGTCGTTGGTGATCCGCCCTTCCTTCATGGGCACATTGAGATCTTCCCGGATGACCACGGTCTTGCCGCCGCAATCCAGATCCGCAAGTTTTTTAATGGGCATAATGCGCCTCCCTTTGGTTGGCGTTATCAGGCCTGCCCTCGCACCGGCCTTTCGTCCGTTGCAGAAGACAGCCCTGCATTATTTCAGCAGATCGCGCGCCTTTTCCAGCACATTGGCCGTAGTAAAGCCGAAGCGCTCGAACATGACCGAGCCCGGCGCGGAAGCGCCGAAGCTGTGCATGCCCAGCACCGCGCCGTCCAGGCCCACATACTTATGCCAGTAGTCCGGCGAGGCGGCTTCCACAGCCAGACGGCAGCGCACTGCGGAGGGCAGCACGCTTTCCTTCCAGGCCGCGTCCTGAGCGTCGAAAATCTCGGCGCAGGGCATGGAAACCACGCGCGCGCGGCGGCCGCCCGCATTGAGCTGCTCCGCCGCCTCCACGGCCAAGGCCACTTCCGAGCCCGTGGCCAGCAAAATGATTTCCGGCGTGCCCTGGCAGTCGCGCAACACGTAGCCCCCACGGGCGATGGCCGCGATCCGGGCCGAGTCGCGCTCAAAGAAAGGCAGCTTCTGGCGCGAGAGCGAGAGGCAGGTGGGCGTGTCGCGGCTCTCCAGGGCGGATTGCCAGGCCACGGCGGTTTCCACCGTATCGCAGGGCCGCCAGAGATTCAGATTGGGCGTCAGGCGCAGAGTGGACACCTGTTCCACAGGCTGGTGGGTGGGGCCGTCCTCGCCCACGCCGATGGAGTCGTGGGTAAAGGCCCAGACCACCCGCAGTCCCATGATGGCCGCCAGACGCACGGCGTTTTTAGCCTGATCCGAAAAGGCCATGAAGGTGCCCGCATACGGGATGAAGCCGCCGTGCAGGGCCAGGCCGTTCATGACCGTGCTCATGCCGAACTCGCGCACGCCGTAGGAAATGTAGTTGCCGGTGTACGCGCCGGGCTTGAGGTGCTCTGACTTGGTGGTCAGGGTGCCCACGGAACCGGACAGGTCCGCCGCGCCGCCGACCAGTTCGGGCAGATTGCCCACCAGATGTTCCAGGGCCTTCTGGGAGGCCACGCGGGTAGCCACATTTTCGCCCTTGTCCACGGCTTCCTTGAGCATGCCCGCGGCAATGGCCGCCCAGTCGGCGGGCAGATCCCCGGCCATGCGCCGCAGAAATTCGGCGGCCAGTTCCGGATGGGCCTGCCTGTAGGCGGCGAAGGTTTCATTCCAGGCTGCTTCGGCGGCCTGCCCGGCGGCGCGCGCGTCCCAAGCCGCATAAATATCCTGGGGAATCTCAAAGGGCGGCTCGTGCCAGTCCAAGGCCCGGCGCGTGGCGTCCGAGGCGCTTTCGCCCAGCGGCGAACCGTGGCTGGCGGCGGAATCGGCCTTGGGCGAGCCGAAGCCGATATGGGTATGGCAGATGATCAGGCTGGGACGGGAAAGGTCCGCGCGGGCCTCGGCCAGGGCTTTGTCCAGGGCCTCGCTGTCGTGCCCGTCAATGGGGCCGATAACCTGCCAGCGGTAGGCACGGAAGCGCGCGCCCACGTCTTCGCTGAACCATGCGTCGATCTTGCCGTCAATGGAAATGCCGTTGGAGTCATAAAGCACAATGAGTTTGCCCAAGCCCCAGGTCCCGGCCAGGGAGCAGGCCTCGTGCGAGACGCCTTCCATCAGGCAGCCGTCGCCGCAGAAGGCATAGGTGCGGTGGTCCACCACCGTTTGTTCCGGGGTATTGAACTGGGCGGCCAGCATGCGTTCGGCCAGAGCCATGCCCACGGCCGAGGAAATGCCCTGGCCCAACGGACCGGTGGTCATTTCCACGCCGGGCGGCAGACCGCGCTCGGGATGCCCCGGCGTCTGGGAACCCCACTGGCGGAAATTCTTGATTTCCTCAATGGGAAAATCATAGCCGGTGAGATGAAGCACCGCGTACTGGAGCATGGAGGCGTGCCCGTTGGAAAGCACGAAACGGTCGCGGTCCAGCCAGCCGGGATTGGCGGGATTGTGCTTGAAGCCGTGCCGCCAGAGGGCTTCGGCCATGTCGGCCATGCCGAGGGGCGCGCCGGGGTGGCCGGAGCGGGATTTTTCAATGGCGTCGATGGCAAGGGCGCGTATGGCGTTAGCGCACTGTCTGCGGGTAGGCATGACTCTCTTTCCTTGGCGTTACGGGTTGGCATTGGACGCTGCGTGCCGCCAGACGCGGGCGGCGCGCAGGCCGGGACGCACAGCGCGGCCCTCGGCGGCTTTCATAAAGGCCGCCAGGCGCGCGTCATAAGGTTTATGGCCGAAAAAGGCGGAGCCGGAAACCAGCACATCGGCCCCGGCATCCAGCAAGGCGGCCACGTTTTCCGGGCAGGCGCCCCCGTCCACCTGGACCAGCGCGCCCGCGACTCCGGCTTCGGCCAGCAGGGCGCGGGCCGCGCGGATTTTTTCATACGTCTGCGGAATGAAGGCCTGGCCGGAAAAACCGGGATTGACGCTCATCAGCAGCAAGAGATCCAGGTCCGGCGCGAGCCAGCGGGCTGCGGAAAGATCCGTGCCGGGGTTCAGGGCCAGCCCTGCCTTGAGGCCCAGCTTGCGGATTTCGGTCAGGGTGCGCTGGGCATGGCGGTCGGCCTCGGCGTGGATGACCAACAGGTCGGCTCCGGCTTCCTTGAAGTCGCGCAGATAACGGGCCGGTTCCTCAACCATCAGGTGCACGTCAAAAAAAAGCCCGCTGTGAGGCCGCAGGGCCTTGATCAGCGGGGGACCGAAAGTGATGTTGGGCACAAAGGCCCCGTCCATCACATCCAGATGCAACCAGGTTACACCGGCGGCTTCCAACGCGGCCAGTTCCTCGGCCAGACGGGAAAAATCAGCGGAAAGCAGGGATGGGGAAAGAATCATGCGGACATCCTCGTATGGACTGAACGCCAACGCGGCGGGAAGTTCAGAGCCGCCCGGCCAGCAGGCGGCGCACCGCCGTCAGCTCCCGTTTGAGCATCTGCATGAAGGCCGGGTCCGGCACGGCGGCCACCCGCTCGGGCAGGTTTTCGTCCAGAACCGCGCTGCCCTCCAGCACGCGGCGCGCGCCTTCGATGGTCATGCCCTGCTCGTGCAACAACTGCTGAATGCGCCGCAACAGGGCCAGATGCGTTTCCGTGTACAAACGCTGGCCCTTGTCCGTGCGCAGGGGGTCCAGCTGGGGGAACTCCGTTTCCCAGAAACGCAGAACATGAGTTTTGAGATTGAGCAGCTCCGCCGCCTCGCCGATGCGGTAGGTTTTTTCCGACATGAGCTCCCCCCGATGCCGCGAAAACGTTAAGGAAGCACTGAGTTAATAATCTTTTTGCCCTCTGCCCGCGTCCGGCTCACTCCATGCGAAGGTTGGGTTTGAATATACTCCCTCCGCCCGCAGTTCGCTTTCCTTGGCAAAGAACAAAAATCTTCATTCCTCAGCGCTTCCTTAGAACATTTCACATTGAAAATGTGTATATACTTTGACGTTGGAGCATGTTGCGTTTGAATGTTATACATTTCAAACGTTACGCCGCCCGCGCTACGGAAAAAACGCGGTTTATCGCTGCTGTCGATGCCCGTAAGCCCTTTTGGGCTAACGGGCACGGCTGCGCCGCCTCCGGTCGCTCCCTTGCACTTGGGCGCGGGTGTCCGCTCACGCAGCCACCAGAGGAATTCACTCATTTCAATCGTAAATCGCTCTAGGGCCTGTTTGACACTATAGAATTTTTGTTCGCTCGCAAGGAAGATAAGCCTGCTTTGAGGGGGTGTACTCTTTTGGTACTCGACCGAAAAAGCAGATGAAATCTGACGTAGCGAGCGGGCAAAAAGGCATAGTGTCAACAGGCCCTAGCCCACGGGCGTCAGATCCGCACGCCCAAGGTCCGTACCAGCGAGTCTGCCACCTTTTCCCTCTCCTTGTCCACTTCCGCGTCCTTGAGCGTCCGCCCGGCGTGGCGGAAAGTCAGACGGAAGGTCAGGTTGCGGGCCGGTTCCTTGTTCCCATCGCGCTCGGGTTCAAAGCAGTCCACCAATACGGCTTCTTCCAGCAGGGGCAGCTTGAGCCCGGCCAGATGGTCAAGCACTTGGCTGACCTTGAGTTCCGGCCCGGCCATGACCGTGATGTCGCGGCGCACCGGCGGATAGACCGGCAGGGGCGTGAAGCGGACCACGGCTTTGTCATACAGCTCGCGCAGCAACTCCAGATTGAGTTCAGCCAGCCAGACGGGCTTGCGGGCGTGGAAATCCTCGGCCAGGGCGGGTTTGACCCGGCCCATGACGCCCACACGCCTGCCCTCCGCCAACACGTCCACGCAGGGCAGGAGGAAGGGATGCTCTTCGGCCTGGCGGCAGACCGACGCGGGCAGATGCAGGAAGTGCAGAAGGTGCTCCACCACGCCCTTGAGATCGGCGTAGCCCATATCCGCCTCAACATGCGGCCAGGAGGCGTCATGCCGCGCGCCGTAGAGCAGGATGCCCAGCATGCCGGTTTCGCGGGCCGTGGTTTCCGAAGTGGGATCGGCCTCAAAAATATGGGCCAGCTCGAAGAGCCGCAACCCCTGCGCGCCTTGGGCCAAGTTGTTGCGCAGATCCTGAAGCAGGCCCGGGGCCAGAGCCGTGCGCAGGGCGTCCTGCTCCGCCGAAAGGGGATTCATGATGGAAATGCGGCCCTCGCCGGGCAGGCCCAGTTGGTCCAGATCCTTGTGGCCCACAAAACTGTAGTTGACCGCCTCGTTGAGGCCCAGGCCCGCGCCCCAGTGCTTGAGCCGCAGCCAGAAGGCATAGCGGGACTCCGGCTCGGCGGCGCGCGCCAGGTCCAGATGCACGGGCGGCAGCACCGGCGGGATGGTGTCCAGCCCGTGCACGCGGCCCACTTCCTCAATGAGGTCCGCCTCGCGAGTGAGGTCGGGCCGCCAGGAAGGCTGCTCCACCAGCCAGGCGTCGTTGCTCTTTTCCACAGCGCAGCCCATGCCGGTGAGCACTTTTTCGTCGAATTCCGGGCTCAGCCGCACGCCCAGCAGGGCGTCGGCCCTGGCCGGGCGAAAGGCGATGCGCGCCGGAACAAAGGGCCGGGGCTCCACAATGGAGAGGCCACGCCGCACCACGCCGCCGCCGAAGGCCGCCATCATGGCACAGGCCCGGTCCAGAGCCCAGACCGTGCGTTGCTGGTCGATGCCGCGCTCGAAACGGTAGGAGGCTTCGGAAGAAAGTCCCAGCCGCCGCGAAGTCTTGCGGATGGTACCGGGCCGAAAGACCGCGCTTTCCAAAAAGACGTTGCGGCTTTGATCCGTAATTTCCGTGTTCAGTCCGCCCATGACCCCGGCCAGGCCCACGGGCCGTTCCGCGTCGCAGATGCAGAGATCGCGACCGGTCAGGACGCGCTCCTGGCCGTCCAGGGTGACGAATTTCTCGCCCTCGCGGGCGGGTTTGACCACGATGCGCCCGCCTCGGAGCTTGTCCAGATCAAAAGAATGCAGAGGCTGGCCGCATTCGAACAAAATGTAGTTGGTCACGTCCACGATATTGGAAATGGGCCGCACTCCCACGGCATGCAGGCGGTGCCGCACGCGCATGGGCGAGGGCGCCACCTTGATTTCGGAGATGACCCGGCCCGAATACAACCAGCAGAGCTCAGGGGCCGCGATTTCGATGGGCACCACGGCTTCCGGGCCGTCGGCGTCCAGATGCAGGGGCAGGTCCGGGATGGTCAGGGGCAGGTTGAAGGCCAGGGCCGCCTCCCGCGCCAGGCCCAGCACGGAAAGGCAGTCCGCGCGGTTGGGCGTAATGGAGATGTCCAGCACCTCCCGGTCCAGATCCAGCACGTCCACAAGACGCGCGCCCGCCGGGGCGTTTTCCGGCAGGACCATGATGCCGCTGTGGTCCTCGGTGAGGCCCAGTTCCCGTTCGGAGCAGATCATGCCGAAAGACGGCGCGCCGCGCAGTTTGGCCTTCTTGATCACCGTGCCGTCGGGCAGGCTCGAGCCCACCAGGGCCACGGGCACCTTCTGACCGGCGGCCACGTTGGGCGCGCCGCAGACGATATCCAGCAGTTCGCCCTGGCCCGCGTCCACCTTGCAGCAATGCAGATGGTCGGAGTCCGGATGCTGGACGCATTCCAGCACATGCCCCACCACAATGGCGCTGATGACGTCATAGGGGCGCTGAATGTCCTCCAGCTCCAGGCCGAGCATGGTCAGCCGGTCGCCCAGCGCTTCGGCATCGCCCTCGTAGGGCGTAAATTCACGCAGCCATGAAAGGGAAAGCAGCATATCTCGTTCCTGTGGGCTTATTTGAATGACCAGGCCGGGGTTTCCCGCCTGGGGGTCGGGTCCGGCAATGGCCGGGAATCCGCGCGGGAGCCGTATGAACCATAGGCACCTGGGCGCGGGCGCTGACGGGGCGCTTTTTCCTCGGGCTGGCGGTCGTCGACGGTATTGCCGTAGGCGTCGGTATAGCCCCCGCCGCCCTGAGTGGTGCCCGACTGCGCACCGGCGGCGGGCAGGCCTTCCAGAGGCTTGGGGCCGCCCGGCGGTTCCAGGCCGGAGTGGCGGGGGCTCAGGGCCGAAGCCGCCCAGGCCGGACGCGGAACCGGGACAAAGCCGTCCGACAGCACCGCGCCCGCGCACAGGGCGGCGCTCAGGGCAAGCAGAATCAGAACTCGCCTCATGGCCCTACCCTCAGGCGAACTGCCCCAGGAAGCGCACATCGTTCTCGAAGAACATGCGCAGATCCCCGATGCCGTATTTGAGCATGGCAACGCGCTCCACGCCCAGACCAAAGGCAAAACCGCTCACATCCTCGGGATAGCCCACGGCGGCATACACCGCCGGGTCCACCATGCCGCAGCCCAGAATTTCCACCCAGCCGGTGGTCTTGCAGACGCGGCAGGGTTCGCCGTCCACATGGCCCTTGCCGCCGCACATGCAGCAGGAAATATCCACCTCGGCCGACGGTTCGGTGAAGGGGAAAAAGCTCGGGCGGAAGCGCACCTTTGTCTCCCCGCCGAATACGGCCCGCACAAAGGCGGTGAGAGTGCCCCGCAGGTGGGCCATGCTGATGCCGTGCCCCACCATCAAGCCCTCGATCTGGTGAAACATGGGGGTATGGGTCAGGTCCGAGTCGCGGCGGTAGACCTTGCCGGGGGCCACCACGGCCACGGGCGGCTTGCGGGAAAGCATGGTACGCACCTGCACCGGCGAGGTGTGGGTGCGCATGAGCACCTTTTCGGTGATGTAGAGGGTGTCCTGCATGTCCCGGGCCGGATGCTCGGCGGGCATGTTCAGGGACTCGAAATTGTAGTGGTCGATTTCCACTTCCGGGCCCGAGGCCACGTCAAAGCCGAGGCCCTTGAAAATGCCGCAGATCTCCTCCATGACCAGCGTGGTGGGATGCAGGGAGCCGCGCCAGGGCGCGCGGCCCGGCAGGGAGGGATCGAAACGCGCCAGGGCCTCGGCTTCGCGCCCGGCTTCCAAAGCGCTTTTGCGCGCCTCGAACAGGGCGTTGCAGCGTTCCTTGACGCTGTTGGCGGCCTGTCCCACGGCCGGACGCTCAGCGGGCTCGAGCTTGGGCAGCCGGCTCATGATCTGGGCGAGACGCCCCTTGCGGCCCAGAAAATCCACCCGCAAGCCTTCCAGGTCTTCCAATGAAGAAGCCTGGTCCAGCCCTCGCTCGAGTTCCGGTACCAGGCCTTCCAATGCTGTAATCAGGTCCATGCAGATTCCCGATGCCGCCTGCGCGGCGCTGAGGCTTTCATAAAACACGGGCGGCGGGCTTTTGGCCGCGCCGCCCGTAAAATTTGGAAAGGCATTTGGAGAAATAGACCAGATGCCGTTTACTTCAGGGCAGCCTTGGCCAGCTCGACCACCTTGGCGAAATCGTCCTTCTGATAGACGGCCAGATCCGCGAGCACCTTGCGGTTCAGCTCAATGCCGGCCAGCTTCAGGCCGTGCATGAAACGGCTGTAGGAAAGCCCGCTCAGACGCGCACCGGCGTTGATGCGCAGAATCCAGAGCGTGCGGAAATCACGCTTGCGGTTCTTGCGGCCGACAAAGGCATACTGGAGCGAACGCTCCACCGCCTCGCGGGCGGTGCGGTACAGGCGGCTGCGGCCCCCGCGAAAACCTTTGGCGGCGCTCAGATACTTTTTGTGGCGACGATGACTGGCAAGACCTCTCTTCACACGCATGGGATGTCCCCTCCTTCACACCGGCCAGGCGGAGGAAAGCCCGCCGGGTGGGTAAAATTTGCTCCGCCCCCGTTGCCGGGGGACGCGGATTGAAGCGAACTCGCGGCTCCGCGCGCGCCGCCGACCCCAAACGGGTCGAAAAGGAAAACCGCCGCGCTCAATACTGGGCAAGCGCGGATTTTTGGTCGCTGACAAGAAACCCGAACTTTTTATGACGGGAGCGGACACTTCTGGTCCGTGACCGGAATAAAAAGCGAAGGATGCCGCCGTCAGCGGGCAAAAGGCCGCGCTTGCTAGCCGTTGGGCAGCATGCGACGAACAGCCTTTTCATTGGTGCTGTCCACCAAGGTGGCCTGACCCAGGCGCATCTTGCGGCCGGGAGCCTTCTTGGTCAGGATGTGGCGCAGATTCTGACGACGGCGCTTATACTTGCCGCTGCCGGTAAGCTGAAAGCGCTTGGCCGCGGCGCGCCGGGTTTTGATCTTGGGCATGGCGTACTCCTTACAGAACAAAAAAAACGGATATGCCCGAAGGCCCGTGTCCAGACCGCCGGGGAAGGCATAGTGCCTTAAAAAACATTCGGCCGCAAGAAGATTATTTCTTGGGCACCAGCAACATCTGCAGGGTGCGGCCTTCGGCGCGGGGCTCCTGGTCCACCTTGGCCACGTCCGCCAGATCCTGCACAACGCGTTCCAGTATGTTCAGGCCGCGGTCCTTGTGCACGATTTCGCGGCCGCGGAAAAATACCGTGATCTTGCAGCGGTCGCCGTCTTCCAGAAAACGACGGATGTGACGCAGCTTGGTTTCGTAGTCATGGTCGTCGGTCTTGGGCCGGACCTTGATTTCCTTGATCTGCACCACGGTCTGGCGTTTTTTGGCTTCCGCTTTCTTCTTCTGCTGCTCGTACTTGAACTTGCCGTAATCCATGATCCGGCAGACGGGCGGCTCAGAGGTGGAAGCCACTTCCACCAGATCCATGCCCCCTTCTTTAGCCAGGGCAATGGCCTCGTTGCGCTGCAAAATTCCCATTTGTTCACCGTCCGCGCCGATAACGCGCACCTCGCGCGCGCGGATCAGTTCGTTACGGCGCACGCCGTCCTGCGGCATTTCACGCCGCGGTCTCATATTAGGCGAAGCTATAGCGCATCCCTCCTTGTTTGAAAGGCTCTTCCGCGTCCGCCCGGATCAGGGCGGCCACGTCCGCAATGGATTTGAGCCCCAGATTTTCGCCGCTGCGCAGGCGGACGTTCACGCCGTCGGCCTGCACTTCCTTTTCTCCCACAACCAGAATGTAGGGCACTTTGGCCACCTGGGCCTCGCGCACCTTAAAACCGAGTTTTTCATTGCGCGTGTCCGCCGTCACCCGGATGCCCAAGGCCTGCAGTTCTCCGCGCATGCGTTCCACAGTGGCGTCCCCGGCTTCGGTGACTGTGAGCAGGCGGGCCTGCTCCGGCGCGAGCCAGGCGGGCAGGGCTCCGGCATACTGCTCGATAAGCACGCCGATGAAGCGCTCCAGCGAGCCCATGATGGCCCGGTGAACCATGACCGGGCGGTGGCGCTCGCCGTCCTGGCCCACATAGGTCAGGTCGAAACGCTCGGGCAGAGTGAAGTCCACCTGAATGGTGGAACACTGCCATTCGCGGCCGATGCAGTCCAGCAGGCGCACGTCGATCTTGGGACCGTAGAACGCGCCGTCTCCGGCATTGATCTCATAGGGCAGCCCGGCTTTTTCCACGGCCTGGATCAGGGCGTTAGTCGCCAATTCCCAGGCCTCGTCCGTACCGATGCTGCTCTCGGGCCGGGTGGACACGGCCACCTTGTACTGGAAACCGAAGAGGTGCATCAGGTCGCGGATCAGATGGATGACGCCCAGAATCTCGCCTTCCAGCTGCTCGGGCGCGCAAAGGATGTGCGCGTCGTCCTGGGTGAACTGGCGCACGCGCAACAGGCCGTGCAACACGCCGCTCTTTTCGTGGCGGTGCACCACGCCCAGTTCGAAATAGCGCTGGGGCAGATCGCGGTAGCTGCGCAGCTCGTTCTTGTAGATGAGCATGTGCGCGATGCAGTTCATGGGCTTGATGCCGTAAGCGTCGTCCTCGATCCGGGTAAAATACATGTTTTCACGGTAGTGATCGTAGTGGCCGGAACGCTGCCAGGTCTCCACGCGCAGCAGCTGCGGCCCCTGCACCATGTCGTAGCCGCGCTTGAGGTGCTCCTTGCGCCAGAAATCTTCCAGAATGGCGCGCACCAGCATGCCCTTGGGCAGCCAGAAAACCATGCCCGGGGCCACGTCCTCCTGGAAGGCGAACAGGCTCAGCTCGCGGCCCAGCTTGCGGTGGTCGCGGCGCTTGGCTTCCTCCAACTGCTTGAGATAGGCGGCCAGGGCCTTTTCGTCGGCAAAGGCAGTACCGTAGATACGCGACAACATGGGATTTTTTTCATCCCCGCGCCAGTAGGCGCCGGCCACGGACATCAGCTTGGAAGCCTTGGCAAAACCCGTATGCGGCACATGCGGGCCACGGCAGAGATCCGTGAAGTCGCCGCAGGTATAGAGGGAAACAGTGTCCGCCTCAATGCCTTCAATAAGCTCCACCTTGTAGGTTTCGCCCATGGCCTTGAAGCGCGCCACGGCGTCGGCCTTGGAGAGTGCTTCGCGGCTGAAAGGCTCTCGCGCCGCGGCGATTTTCTGCATCTCGGCCTCAATGGCCGGAAAATCCTCGCTGGAGAAGGGGCGCTCCACATCAAAATCGTAATAAAAGCCGTTGTCGATGGACGGCCCGATGGTCACCCTGGCCGTGGGAAACAGGCGTTTGACCGCGGCGGCCATGACATGGGCCGTGGAATGGCGAATCAATTGCAGGCCTTCGGGCGAGTCGGCATAGACGGGCGTGAGTTCGCCGCACCCTTCGGGCAGCGGCGCGGAAAGATCCAGCAGCTCGCTCCGGCCGTCGACGACGGCACCGGCGGCCACCACGGCCTTGAATTTCTTGCCGCTCAAAGCCTTTTGCAGCGCCGCCGCAACCTCGGCCCCGGCGGGAACGTCCACCATTTGCCCTTCCACACGGACATCCATCACAAGCTCCTTCTGCGCGGGGCCCGGCGCACGACGCCCCAAAAACAAATGGGGAGGCAAACCTCCCCACTGTGCCGGACACCCAAGCGCGGGCCGCCTTTTACGCGGCGCGCTTTCTATGCTGAGGGGAAAATCCCCGGAATTGCAATTGGTAGGAACGAGCAGACTTGAACTGCTGACCCCTTCCGTGTCAAGGAAGTGCTCTAGCCACCTGAGCTACGCTCCTACATAGAGGCAAGAGGCTATATAGCCGCTGCCGCGCCCAGCGTCAACTCTTTTTTGGCGGATTCCCGTAACTTTTGCCGCCTCGGACCGCCGTCCGTTCCGGCAACAAAAAAGCCGCGCCGTTCACGCGTTGATCGTACTCAAGCCTTTCACTCTTACAGAATCCTCCCCGCAGGCTATGCTCGTCCCCAAAACCGCGCGCAAAGCCGTTCCAGACGCGCGCAAGCAGGGAGGAACCATGGCCGACACAGGCAAGAGCAACGGGCATCTGGGCATCCATCATCCCTTTGGGGCCAGACACGGCACGCCGGTGGCAGGACAAAGGCCGCCACTGGCGGCATCTCACGAATCGCTGGCGGAGCAAATCTACCCCAAAGACTGGCGAGCGGCTCCCGCAACTCTGCCGGTGGCGGCTGACGCGCCCTTGGAGGAGCGTCTTTATCCGGACTCCATCCACGATGTGGTTGCCCGGCACAGCCGGGGGAATCATTCGGATTTGCATCCCTATGTGCCGGAGCCCAACGCGACCATACCATATTACAGGATCGGCACGCGGGCGCTGGACCTACACGTGGAACCCATCCAGCGCGGAATTCAAACCTGGAGTATCCACAGGGCGGGGCAGGATCTGGAACATATGCAATTTCTGGGCAATGACGGCAAAAGCAACTTCGGCCTGATGGATGACGGGCTTGTACGAAAGGGCAGCTCACAGTTGCGGAACAGCTATCACGTCATGGAGCCCAAATATAACCAAGGGCTGATCGACAGGGCCCGCGCCGAACTGAATGCGGAATGGGAAAAGGCGCATCCGGGCGATGCTGCCTCTCGTTACCATATATTTTTCAACAATTGCCAGGACTATATTCAGCATGTCCTGGATCGTGCCAAAAGATATGAAACACCGGATAATCCCTTGGTAATTCCTTAATCTATAGTAAAAGATCCGGATAATAGTCCTCTGATCCGTATCTTTTATTGAATAACAGTATAAATATCACAAATTCTTTTCTGTAAGAAGCATATAATATACAAAAATGCAACAAAAGTCGTAAATGATGCTATAACTGTAAAATATATCGTTGTCGGAACTCTCCATAATGCAGCAGAATGCTTTCTTTTCAAAATCATAAAAGGCATACTGGCGGCTTCGCAAATAAGTCCCAATATTGAAATATAAAAAACCAAGCCAAATCACTTTTCATGGAGTTAAAAATAAAATCCATTTTGAAGTCGGTAAGCACAAGCACCAGAGCAAGCACGGAAAGTGCAAAACAGTATATTTTTGCTACATAGACGCCGGGTTTCCCATAGAGCAGCCACGCACTACCCAGTTGCGCAGCCAGGATGAGGACTAATCCCAGTCCATGTTGCGTTTTTATATTGAGAACACTTTGCAGCAGCACAAGTAAAGCAAGCAGCCAGTTTTGCCGCAACGCCGATCCGAGTTTGGCCAGGCCCATTGCTGATGACATTGTCGCCTCCTTTCCGGCGGCCAATCGGTCTCCTCCGCTACAGGGCTCCCGCTTCACCGATCCCGGCCAGCCAGGCCGCGAAGGCGGCCCGCGCGCGAGCCGCGTACAGGGCCTTGCGGTCCTTTTTACGCGCTTTTTCGCCCAGTTCCGGCATGAGGCCGAAGTGCGCGTTGGAGGGTTGAAAACGCTTGGACGGGGTTTGCAGATGGCGCAGCAGCGCACCCAGGGCGCTCTCCGCCGGGGGGGTGGGCAACTCCGCGCCGCGCGCCCGGGCCGCCAGCACGAGCCCCAGCCAGAGTCCGCTGGCGGCGGACTCCACATAACCTTCCACGCCGGTGATCTGCCCGGCCAGAAAGACGTGGGGACACGTCTTGAGGGAAAGGTCCGCATTGAGGGCTTCCGGCGCGTTGACGTAGGTATTGCGGTGCATGCTGCCGTAGCGGGCGAACTCCGCCCGTTCCAGACCCGGCACCAGCCGGAACACCCTGGCCTGTTCGGGCTGGGTCAGTTTGGTCTGGCAGCCCACCAGATTACAGGTTTCGCTGTTGGCGTTTTCCGCGCGCAGTTGCAGCACGGCCCAGGGGCGGCGGCCCGTGCGCGGGTCCACAAAGCCCACGGGCTTGAGCGGGCCGAAGGTCAGGGTGCGTGGGCCGCGCTCGGCCAGGGCCTCCACCGGCATGCAGCCCTCGAAATGCGTCTCGCGCTCAAAGGCGCGCGCCTCCACCTTGCGGGCTTCAAGCAGGGCCTGATAAAAAATTTCGTATTCCTCGCGGCTCATGGGACAGTTGAGATAGTCCCCCTGCCCCGCCGGTTCGCCGTTCTCGCAGTCATAACGCGAGGCCCGGAAGACCACGTTCATGTCCAGGGAATGTGTCCAGACGATGGGCGCTATGGCGTCATAAAAATAGCAGTGCTCCGCCCCCAGGGTGCGGGCCAGGGAGGCGGAAAGCTCCCCCGAAGCCAGGGGCCCGGCGGCGATGACCACCGTGCCCGCCCCGCTTTCGGCCAGGGCGGGATCGTCCGGGGAGTCGATGCGGCGCTCCACCAGCCGGATGCGGGGCTCGGCGGCCACGCGCGCGGTCATGGCTTGTGCGAAGGCTTCGCGGTCCACGGCCAGGGCCTTGCCCGCGGGCACCCGGCAGGCATCGGCCACGGCCATGAAATCGCTGTCCAGGGCGCGCATTTCCGCCTTGAGCAGGCCGACGCCCGATGTGGCCTCGTCCGAGCGCAGGGAATTGGAGCAGACCAGTTCGGCCAGGCAGTCGTTCACATGGGCCGGGGAACGGAAGCCGGGCTTCTGTTCAAAGAGGGTCACGTCCAGGCCCGCGCGGGCCAGACGCAACGCGCATTCGCAACCCGCGAGGCCGCCGCCCACCACGGCAATGGATGTCGGATTCATTATGGCTCCTTTTCTGCCCGGCAGCTTGTAAGAAAACAGCGCCAAAAGCAAGGCGAGACGTCCGGTGTCTGATTTTTCAAATGAGAGCAATTTCACTTTGAAATTGCTCTCACGCCGAACACGGTGCGGCGCGCCGCGAAGACCGACCCGACGGCGGCCCGTAGGACCGTGCCTGTAGCCCAAAGGGCGTACAGGCATCAAGAGCAACGCGGCGTGGATTCTAAGACTGTCCCCGTTGGCGGCAACGGAGCCATACGGGGAGCGACAGCAGCGATAACCACGTTTTTCGCCGGAATGTCAACTTTGAAATTTGTAAAATTTCAAAGTTGATCTACTTTAGACACTAGCCCCGTGCGGAATGTCGGCGTATGTTGGGCATACGCCCGCGCGGGCCGTTCCTGCCCGGCAGCGGCCGTCACTCTCAATCTTCCCGGAGGTGCGGCATGGGAACCGCTCTGATGCTTTTCGGCGGCCTGCTGCTGGCTCTCGCCGGCATGCTTTGTCTGGCGAAACTGGTTCTGGAGCCGGAGGAATTCCGCCTGTTCCTCGGCCTGTTCGCGCCCGGCGTGCTGCTTGCCTGCCTGCTGTTCTGGGGCGCGGGCGCGCTGGACCCGTCCGTTTCGGCCGTCAACAAATTTTTTGCCACCCTGGTGACCACGGCGGTTCTGCTGTACGCCGCGCGTCCGCTCCTGCGCCGGGCAGTGCGCGGCACTGTGCTCCTGCTGCTCTCCCTGGCCTCGGCGACGGTCGCCGTGCCCCTTATGCTGCTGGCGGTCTATCTCTATGCCGCATGGTTCCCCTCCTCCTTTGACTTCACCCCGCCGCCCGCAGACGACAAATATGACGCCTGCGCGCCCCCGCGCACTTGCCCCCGCAGCCTTCCTGCGCTACATGACTGGGCGTGAAGACCACAACTACTCCTCTCATTTCCGGCCAGGTTCCGGCCCCGGTTTCAGCCGAAGCCCCGGTGCATGTCGCCTTTGTCCGCTCCGGCGCGCGCGAGCTTTACGCCCAGGAACGGGAAGACTTTCTGGCCCCGGCCACGGCCCTTTCCGCCGGTTTCGACCTGCGGGCCTGCCTGGACGCGCCCGAAGCGCATATCGCGCCGGGCGCACGGCTGTGCGTGCCCACAGGGCTCAGCGTGCAGCCGCAACAGCCGGGTCTGGCGGGCTTTGTCTACTCCCGCAGCGGCCTGGGCGCGCGCGACGGGCTCACCGTGGCCCAGGGCGTGGGCGTCATCGACCCGGACTATACCGGGGAAATCCTGGTCATGCTTCTGAACACCTCCGGGGAAGAGCGACGACTCAAGCGCGGCGAGCGCATGGCCCAACTGATCTTTCAGCCCTATGTCCGCCCTGTCTGGCGGGAAGTGCCGGAACTGGCCGCCACCCGGCGCGGCGCGGGCGGTTTCGGGCACACGGGCCGTTGAAGCGGACCGCAGCTTCGCCGCGCATGATTTTCGTATCCTGCCGCCGCCAACGGCGATGACACCGGTAAAACGGGACATGCCGTCAACCGGGCCGCCCGCTGGAGGTGAACCCTTTTCAGACGCAATCCCATAAGGAGTCCAATTCCATGTCGCAAGCCTTCAACGCCGTCAAAGCCGAGGAAGAACACCTGCTCTGCCGCTCATACAGCCGCTACCCGCTGGCTATCGCGCGCGGCAAGGGCGCGCGCCTCTGGGACGTGGACGGCAAGGAATATGTGGACCTGCTGGCGGGCATCGCCGTGGCGGGCCTGGGACATTGCAACGACGAAGTCTGTGAGGCTCTGGAACGCCAGTCCCGCAAACTCTGGCACGTAAGCAATCTCTTTTACCAGCAGGAACAACTGGATCTCGCCAAGCTGCTGCTTTCCACCAGCCACCACGGCAAGGCCTTTTTCTGCAATTCCGGGGCCGAGGCCAACGAGGCCTGCATCAAGCTGGCCCGGCGCTATATGCGCACAGTCAAGCAGCGCGACGCCTATGAAATCATTACCCTGGGCGGCTGCTTCCACGGCCGCACCCTGGGGGCCCTGGCCGCCACGGGCCGCGAAAGCCTGAGCAAGGGCTTCACGCCCCTGCCCGAGGGCTTCAAGCAGGTGCCCGCCGGTGATCTGGAAGCTCTCAGGGCCGCGATCACGCCCGCCACGGCCGCCGTGCTGGTGGAAGTGGTGCAGGGCGAGGGCGGCGTGGTGCCCCTGCCCGAGGACTATCTGCACGGTGTGCAGGCCCTCTGCCGGGAGAAGGACATCCTCTTCCTCTGCGACGAAGTCCAGGCCGGGCTCTGCCGTACCGGCAAATTTTGGGCCTTCCAGAACTACAATCTTCAGCCCGATGCCATCAGTATGGCAAAATCCCTGGCCAACGGCCTGCCCATGGGCGCCATGCTGGCCACGGACGAAATGGCCCGGGGCTTTGAGGCGGGCAGCCATGCCACCACTTTCGGCGGCGGCGCGCTGACCTCGGCGGTGGCCGCCAAAACCGTGGAAATCATGCTGCGCGACCATCTGGCAGAACGCGCGGCCGCTCTGGGCGCGCACGTCAAGGAAGAACTGGCGGCTCTGCAACAGCGCCTGCCCGAGAAAATCCGTGAAGTGCGCGGCGTGGGCCTGATGCTGGGCATCGAACTGACCGGCGACGGCCAACCGGTCTGGGAAGAACTGCTGCGCCGGGGCTACATCTGCAACCTGAGCCACGGCGTCACCCTGCGCCTGCTGCCGCCCCTGACCATTGACCAGGCGGATCTGGGCGGCTTTGTACGCGTGCTGGAAGATGTGCTCCGGGCGAATTGACGGGCCAGGGCAGACGCATCTAAAAAGTCTTTATTCCCCGATAGATTGGGGAACGAACAAAAAAGAGGCGAAGCCACCTTTGCTCCGCCGGAGCGAAGCGCAGGCGGATGGCTGGTGCCGGGAGAATCCTAAAAAATAGGATTTTTGCGTGCTGGCAAGGAAAATGGCACTTTTTGCGCGAAAACCGACCGGAAGGCGGCCCAAAGGGCCGTGCCCGTTGGGCGAGCCGGACGAGCCTTACGGGCATCGAGAGCAGAGCTGTACTCAAGTACATGAGCAGCAAAAAGCGCCAGATGACGCCGCCAGCACACAAAAGGCTGGTTTTGACGGATCATCACGACAAATAAAAGGCCTGCAAAACCTGGAATTAGATGCGTCTGCCCTGATTGACGGGCAATCAATGATTTACAGCATCGCCCCCTTATGCTAAGAACATAGGTCTTTGGAAAAAGAACGAAAAACTTACGGCAACCCCGCCCCGGCGGGGTTGCCGCTTACTTTACCGAAACCAGCAAGACGAACAGCCTTATCGCAAGAAGCAAGGAGACAGTAATGGACGTGTTTGATCAGGCCACCGAACTGGAACGCTTGGACAGGGAGTCCGCCCTGGTACGGGCACGCGCTTCCATGGATCGCGGCGGACCGGAATGGATCGACGGCGTGGCCTGTTGCCGTGAATGCGGCGATCCCATCCCCCAGAAACGTCTGGATGCGCTGCCCGGCGTGGGCCTTTGCCGCGCCTGCCAGGAAGAACGCGAAAACAGCAATCGCTGAATCATCCTCCCGCACACCCGCGCCGCCGGACGCGAGCCCGGACGGCCCCTGGAGCGGATTAGCCTCAAGAATTGACATTCTCAGGGTTGGGCTGCCCTCAGTTTATCGTCAGGGTGAGACGTCACCTCGCACAAAAGCCGTTCAGCTTGCAAAAGCAGAACGGCTTTTGTGCGTTTGGACGCGGCCGTATCGCCCCGAATCAGCCCGTCAATTCCAGATGAAATGCAGCAACTTGTAGGAAATGAAACCGACTATCCCGGCGGCGGGCAGGGTCAGGGTCCAGGCAACGAGCAGACTGCCCGCCACGTTCCAGCGCACGGCCGAGAGCCGTTTAGTGGACCCCACGCCGAAGATGCAGGCCGAAATGGTATGCGTAGTGCTTACCGGCGCGCCCAGCAACGAGGCTCCGGTAATCACCAGAGCCGCCGAGCTTTCGGCGGCGAAGCCGTGCACCGGCTCCAGCTTGAAGATACGGTGGCCCATGGTCTTGACGATCTTCCAGCCGCCCACGGCCGTGCCCAGGGCCATGGCCCCGGCGCAGGCCAGTTTGACCCAGAGGGGCACTTCCACGCTGTCGATCTCGCCGAAGATCACCAGGGCCAGGGTGACGATGCCCATGGTTTTCTGGGCGTCGTTGAGGCCGTGGCTGGTAGCCATGAATCCGGCGGACACCAGTTGCAGATGCCGGAAGGTCCAGTTGACCTTGCTGCGGTGGACGTGTCCGAAAATCCAGTAAATCAGCCACATAATCAGAAAACCGGCGATGTAGCCGGCCAGGGGCGATCCCACCAGGGGGATCAGTACCTTGTCCACAATGCCGCTGACGTTGAGCGCGCCGAAACCCTCGTCGGCCACGGCCGCGCCGATGAGCCCGCCGATCAGGGCATGGGAGGACGAGGACGGAATGCCGTAATACCATGTGATGCAGTTCCAGGCGATGGCCCCCACCAGGGCGGCCAGTACCAGCACGTGGCTGCCTTCCACCACATGCGGCAGCACAATGCCGCTGCCCAGGGTCTTGGCGACTTCCGTGCCCAGCAGGGCTCCGCCCAGATTGAGCAGGGCCGCCGCGCCCACGGCGAAACGCGGCGTGACCACCTTGGTGGACACTACGGTGGCGATGGCGTTGGCGCAGTCATGCGCGCCGTTGGTGAAGTCGAAAACCAGGGCCACCAACACGATGACGGCCAGAAGGAGGGGCACCTCAAACATTTTTCAGCACCGCTTCCTCAATGGTTTCCGCCAGGGTGTTGACCTGTTCCAGCAGCATGCTCATGCGCTCGTAGGCCTGGCTCCATTTCAGAATTTGCATGATCAGGGCGGGCGTGACCTCCTGCTGCTCGTCCATCAGTTCGGCCAGGCCCACGGCCAGAAGCATGTCGCATTCGCCGCGCAGCGTGCGGAAGGCGCGGGTTTTGTGGCAGTCGCGCCGATGGGCCAGACCTTCCAGCATCAGCCGGGTGAGGTCGAGCATGGCGCTGATGGTCCGGGCCATTTGCAGGGCCGGAAAGCGCACCCGAGTGAATTCAAAAATATGCAGGCGGGTGCTCAGACTCTGCAAGCAGTCCATGGCTTCTTCCTGCTCCTGATTGATGCGCAGGATGTCTTCGCGGTCGATGGGCGTGATGAAGGTTTGGGAAAGGGCCCGGATGATCCGGGTGTGCAGCAGGTCGGCTTCTTCTTCCAGAAAGGCGATTTCTTTATGGACGTCGTCCATTTTGGAGGGATCTTCGAGCATCTCGACCAGCAACCCGGCCATGCGGCGCAACAAGCCGTTCTGCTCCTGCAACATGGCGAAAAAAGGCGCGGACTTGGGTAGCAAGGCGGCAAACATGCGCTCTCCTGGTAAAAGAGTCACCGGCAAGGCCGGACGAGGTGTGTCCTGTTACGGCTGATGCGGGTCCGGGCTGTTGCGATGCCCACGCCTCAGTATACCGCATTGAGCCGGGCTTTCAAGCCATTTCCTGACCGCCCCGGCCTGGGCTTCGGGCAGCGGCCAGGGCGGCGATTGCACACAGGCCGCGCCGGGCAGCAGCAGGGCCCCGTGGTGCAGAAAGAATCCCGTTCCGGCCGGGCCGGGTTGATCCGACCGGCCATACAGGCCGTCCCCCCAGAGGGGATGGCCCAGGGCCGCCGCGTGTGCCCGGATCTGATGCCGCGCGCCGCAACGGATGCGGCAGGCGGCCAGGGTCAGGCCGCCGGGATCTTCCCCTTCGCCCGCGCCGGACGCGGAAGAAGTACATTCGCCGTGCGCCGTATCCCGGACCAGGCCCGCAAGCGGACCTGTTGCCGCCGCGCCGCCCCAAACGTGCAGGGGCAGAAATTCCGTCCAGCGGAGCGTGTCGTCCGTGTCCGCCAGCACACGGCTTTGGCGGCGATCCGCCGTATCCAGGGCCAGCCGGACTGTGGACGGCCCGGCCAGTGTCCCTCTGAGCAGGGCCAGGTAGCGCTTTTCGCACCGGCCCGCCCGCTCCGCGACACGGAAGGCCTGAGCCGCCTTTGCCCCCAGGGCCGCGCAGACAATGCCCGAAGTTCCATAATCCAGGCGCTGCATGAGCCGCGGCGCACGCCCTTCGCTCTCTTCCGACAGCAAGACGGGCAACAGAGCCTCCAGGCTGGGGCCGTTGTCCCCGGCCAGGGCCGCGCTGTGCAGCCCGGCAGGCTTGTACAGAAAACAATAGTCTCCCTGGCGGGAGAGCAGGCGCGGCATGTCCGCGGAACACGGCGTCGCACCTGTTCCGTCCTCCGTGCCGCGCAGGGCAAGGACGTCGCCCGGCCGCAAACGGCACCCCGCATCTCCCACCCTGCCGTTGACCAGCACCGCGCCGCGCGCGATCAACCGGCGGCGTCCGCGCAGCCCCAGTTCGGGCGTCAGCGCGGCCAGGGCCTGGTCCAATCGCTGTCCGGCCAGCGCAGCATCAACGCGGAGTTCGCGCGCGTTCATCCCAGTTCCGATTCCCCGGCGCGTCCGCCGTCGGGCAACAGGCCCAGCAGGGCTCTGGCCGTCAATTCCGGATCATGCCGTTGGGGATCTCTCTCGCAGACCATGTCGCGTTCCAGCAGAGGCACGCCCAAATCCGCCAGAGCGTGGCGGACTTCCGGCCCCAAGCCGCCCTCGTAGCGGCCGTTCCGGCTGTCCACCAGCACCCAGTGCAGAAGCTCTTCAGTGCGCGCCTCGGACGCGTCCTCGCGCAGATGACGCAGCAGCATGCCCACCTGCCCGACCAGGGAAAGGCCGTGCACTTCCACATCATGGCCCGAGTTGGGGATGAAGATTTTAGGGCAGTTCGCGGCGGCTACGCTGCGGCCCACGCCCTGCGGCAGCAGATTGGCCAGCACACTGGTGTAAAAACTGCCCATGGGATAGCAGATGGCCCCGGCCGAGCGCAGGTAGGCGGCCGCGGCGGGCGCCAGCGGCGGACGGCAGGGCGTCTGGGGATGAACGGCGGCCCCGGCGCGGTCCGGTTCGTGCACGGTAAGAAAAAGGCGGCGCACGGGACGCGTCAGCTCCTTGAAGCGGTGCTGACCCACCAGGCGCGAACCGTCGTCCAGCTCCGCCGCCAGATGCAGGCTTTCGCCCGCAATGGGCAGCACCACCCCGCGCACCTGGAGCAGGCGGCTGAAAAAGGCCAGGACCGGCCCGAAATTACGCTTGTGGTGCAGATAGCCCCCGGCCAGGATCAGATTGCCCAGGCTGGCAAGGCGCGGGTCAAAATCCCGGGGCATGCGCTCCAGAAAAAAACGCATGTGCAGGCGCAGGGCCCCGGCGAAAATCTCCGGCATGGCAGCCCAGAACGGATGCTCCACCGCTGCCAGAGACCGCAGTTCGGCGCGCAGGGCTTCAGCATTCCCTTCTCCGGGCAGGCGGCGGGCGCAGAAATCGAGCACGTTCCGGGGCACCACGGCGCTGTCGGCCATAGCCAGCAGGCGGTTGCGGATATCGCCCACGGCGGGCATGGCAAAAGCCCGGCGCAGAGCGGCGGAACTGCCGCCGGAATCAAAGGGGGTGATCAGATGGACGGAATTGTGGGTATAGCGGGTCAACTGACGGCTTAAATCGCGCAAGGCCGTGCCGCCGGTAAAAAAAACGAGGCGCGGCCCCAAGGCCGGGATCAGGCCGGAAGCAGGGGGAGGCAGGGAAGCCGCCCCACGATTCTGGCCGTCGCCGTTCATGCGCCGCTCTCCGGCTTGGGGGTTGCGGGCGGGACAAGCAGATTGGCCGCACTGGCCGGAACCGGGGGAATGAGGCCGAACTCGCGCATGCGCAGAAAAATCAGGCGTCCGATCCAGGCATCCGTGGCGGCATAGGCGATCTGGCGCTGGCTCAGCTCCATCAGGCTCCAGTTGGAACACTGCGAGCCCTTGGAGATGCGCCAGCCGAAAAGATTGGCGGCCAGGGTACGCAGCCCCTGGCTGGGCAGCTTGTGGGCGCGGGCCGCATTGCCCAGATCCACCAGACCGGCGGGCTCAAAGTCGTGCAGTCTGGAGAGCTCGCGCATGTCGTCGCGGATGCCCACACCGGCCTTGATGACATTTGGATCGGCGAGAATTTCGGCCAGATGCGGGCCAAAGGGCAGCCAGGCCAGCTGGACCAGATAGACAGCCCGCTCCGTCGCGAGCTGGATCAGCGAGGGCGCGTTGATCTTGCCCTTGCGGAAGGTGGGCCGGGTTTCCGTATCGAAGCCCAGCACGCCGTCCGCGCGCAGATCGGGCAGGGCCTGCTTCCAGTCCTCCAGTACGCGGATCACATGCACCGGCCCCTGATAATGGCAGAGGGGCATGGCGTTGATTTCATCGCCGCTCAAGCGGCGGCGCAGCATATTCAGGTCCATATGCATTTATTTGCCGATGCAGAATTGGGCAAAGACCCTGTCCAGCACTTCCGCAGGGCTGGACAGGCCCGTCACTTCACCAAGGTGCGCCGCCGCCGTATCCAGGCGCACGGCGCAGCAGTCATAGGGCTGGCCCGCGCGAACGTCCGCTTCCAGAGCTTCCAGCTCGGCCAACGCCTCTTCCAGAGCCAGAGCCTGCCGCGCGTTGGGCGCAAGGCCGTCGGACGGCGGCCTGTCGCATCCGTCGGCCAACAGGGTCTGCCGCAGAGCCATGGCCAGAGCGTCCACATTGCCGCCCGAACGCGCGCTTACCTTACAACAGGAAAGGCCGTCTGCCCAGCGCGGCGGGAACAATTCCGGCGAGCAGAGGTCGCTCTTGTTCCAGACCAGAAGCACGGGCGTATCTCCGGCCAGTTCCAGCACCTGGCGTGCCGCCGCGTCGGGGCAGCTTTCCGCGGCGGCTCCGGCCTCACCCAGGCGCGCGCCGTCCAGCACCAGCAGGATGCAATCCGCTTCGCCCAGTTTTTCCCGGCTCAGGGCCATGCCCAGGGCTTCCACGGCATCCGCGCCGTGCCGGCCTTCCTCGGTTTGGCGCAGACCGGCGGTATCCGTGAGGCGCACGGGCAGCCCGTCCAGATCGCAGGCTTCTTCCAGAAAATCGCGGGTCGTGCCCGGAATGTCCGTGACCAGAGCCCGGTTGCGGCCCAGCAGCGCATTGAGCAGGCTGGATTTGCCCGCGTTCACCGCTCCGGCCAGGACCACGACGGCTCCCTGCTGCATGACGCGGGCCCGCTTCTGCCCGGCCAACAGGCGCCGCACGGAGCAGGCCACTTCAGTCACGGCCCGGCCGAAGGCCGCCGGGGCAAGGCATTCCACCTCTTCCTCGGGAAAATCCACGGCCAGACAGACCTGGACGCGCAGAGCTTCCAGCTCTTCCCGCAGAGCCAGCACGCGGCGGCCCAGCAGGCCGTCCAGGCGGTTCAGGCTGTAACGCAGGGCTTCGCGCGAGGGCGCGGCGATAAGTTCGGCCACGGCTTCGGCCTGGCTCAGGTCCATGCGCCCGTTGACAAAGGCCCGGCGCGAAAACTCGCCCCGCTCGGCCTGGCGCGCGCCCAGACGCAGAATGCTTTCCAACACGGCCTGGACAATAAGCGGGCCGCCGTGACAGTGGATTTCGGCCATATCCTCGCCGGTGAAGGTGCGCGGGCCGGGCATGAACACGGCCAGCACGTCGTCCAGGGCTTCACCATACCGGTCCAGGACCCGGCCACGGTGCAGGAACCAGGGGCGAAAATTTTCAAAACGCGGCGAAAGGGGCAGAAACATGCGCGCCAGCAACGCCTTGGCCCTCGGGCCGGAAAGGCGCACAATGCCGATGCCCCCGGCTCCGGGAGGCGTGGCTATGGCGGCAATGGTGGACATGGACAGCTTTGCTCCCTGGAGCATTTTAGAGCATCTCAACATTGGAATGCTTTACTACGAAACCGTACGCGCACGTTATTTGCGCTGTCGCTTCTCCGTCAGCGTGCTTACGAGCTTTACGGCGAGGACAGCCGGGCTGAACGGCGGAGTAAACGTATCGTCAGCTTTGAAATTTTACAAATTTCAAAGCCGGCACACGGTGCGGCGTTAGAGCAATTTCACTTTGAAATTGCTCCAAAATCGTCCGCTACGCTTTTTCCAGCTTCCGGCGCATGATGACCACTCTTTTCATGGGACCGTCGCCGGTGCTGCGGGTTTGCACATCTCCGGCGTCCTGGAGGCAGACATGCACAATGCGCCGATGATAGGAAGAAAGGGGTCGCGTGGAATACGAACGTCCGCTCTGGCGGACCCTTTCAGCCAGGGCCAGGGCCATTTCCCGCAATTTTTCGTCCTGGCGCCGACGGTATTCCCCGGCGTCCAGCTGCACGCGCACGGCGGCGTTCATACCCCGCGACACAACGCGCGACACCAGATACTGCAAAGCCGCCAGGGTCTGGCCCTCACGCCCGATAAGCAGGCCGGAGTCCTCGTCGCAGTCCACGCAGACCTGCACCCGGCCCTCGCCCACTTTGACGTCAAGGCACATCTCCGTACCCACAATGGGCCGCACCAGCTCGCGCACGGCCTCCTGAACCAGAGCCTCCAGACGGACGGCATCCAGCTGCTCCACAGGCGTCACGGGCAGACCTTCACCGGCTTCGTCCAGATCCTCCCCAGACAGATCCAGTCCCTCGCCGGGCGTTCCTTCCTGGCTTCCAGGGCGGCTTTCCTCGCGCCGGGGCCGGGCACGCCCGGAAGCGCGGCAGGATTCCCGCCGCCCGCCTGCGCGTGTTTCCGCGCGGGCCTCGTCACGGTCTGCGGCGCACGCGGCTTCCCGCTCCTCGCTTTGGCCTTCAGGACGATTCTCGTCCCCAGCCGGAGCGACGTCAGCGCGGGCACCCACTTCCGGCTCCGGTGCGGAACGGATGGACGGCGCGGCCTGGGCCCTCTCTTCCTTTTCCCCAGCGGGAGCCGCGCCGGACTCGGGCGGCGTCGCCGCGCGGGCACAAGGCTCTTCAGCGGCAATGGAAGCGGCGTTTTTACGCCCGCGCTCCTGGCTCTGCTCCCGCCCGCGCCGGGGGCGTTCCTGCCGGGCGTTCTTTTCCGGGATACGCGGAGCCGCGCCTGCGGACTCCCCTTCTTCGTCGGGGGCGGCAGCGCCTTTTTTGCCCAGGATGCTTTCCACAGCCTCGCGCAGATGGGCCCTGCGCGCGCGCACCTTGGCCTTGCGCGCTCCCACGATGCCGAAAATGCCGGACTTGGCGTCCTGGAGTATTTCAATCTCCAGCTTTTCCCGCGCCGTGTTGAAGTAGCCGCAGGCTTCCTCGATGGCGCTGTCCAGGTCTTTGCCCTGAAATTCTTTGAACCCTTCCATAACGAACCTCACTCACACAGAGAGGACAAAATCAGCTCGATGCCGGAGCACGACGGATGTTCCAACGCGGCATACGCCGGCCACGCCTCATGTCTAATTTTCAAATTAGAGCGATTTCACTTTGAAATTGCTCTGGCGGCTGCATAAGCAGACGCCCGCCACGAAGGCGTAAGCGCAGTTTATTTGCGCGGTTGTCTCGCCCGTTAGCGAGTCTTCGAGCTTTACGGGCGAGGACAGCAGAGCGAGCGGCTTAAAAACTTTGAGAATGTCAATTCTCAAAGGTAATCTGCTCTAGACGCACAAACCCCATAGGGCTTTGCGGCGACGCAGCCGCCGTGAGTCAGCGAAAAACCACATTTTTTCGCTGACGATCCTGCGAAAATTGAGAGCATAACCATGCTCGAATTTTTGCAGTCAGATACAATAAAAGCGGGCGCATCTTTAAAATCCCGCATTGCCTTTTCGGACGGGAAAGGCCGCCCGCAGGCAACACGCGGCAGGGATTTGCGGGCAAATCCCTGCCGCGCGGCTCAACATTTTTACAGCGTTTTTCGATTGAAATATTACACAGTTCAATCGTGAATCGCTCTACCTCTACACCTGAACCGTTCTACGCCTCGGCCCGCGCGGCGGCCTTGTTCTTACGCATCATCAGCCACTGCTGGAAGATGGACAGGATGTTGTTGACCAGCCAGTAGATGACGAGGCCCGAGGGGAAGCCCAGGAACAGCACCGTGAAGATCAGAGGCAGGAACATCATGATCTTCTGCTGGGTGGGATCCGTGGCCGGGGGGCTCATCCTCTGCTGCAGGAACATGGTCAGGCCCATGATGACCGGCGTGATGTAATAGGGATCCTTGGCCGAAAGGTCGGCCAGCCAGAGCTTGTCCGTAAAGGGCAGATACATGATGAACGGCGCGTGTCTGAGCTCAATGGACGTGAGCAGGGCCTGGTACAGGCCGAAGAAAACCGGCAGCTGGATCAGAATGGGCACACAGCCGCTGGCCGGGTTGACGCCGTAGGTCTTGTACAGAGCCATGACTTCCTTGTTCATGAGCTCCTTGTTGTCCTTATACTTTTCCCTGATGGCCGTCATCATGGGCTGAAGCTTCTTCATCTTCTCCATGGACGCATAGCTCTTGGCCGTCAGGGGCCAGAACACGGCCTTGATCACGATGGTCAGCAGAATAATGGCTACGCCCCAGTTATGCACGTACTTGTGGAAGAACTCCAGCAACCAGAGCAGACCCTTGGCGATGATGCTGAACATGCCCAGGTCGATGCTCTTGGCCAGCTGGTCGGACACGGCCAGCAACTGGGTGCGGTCCTTGGGGCCCAGCCAGTAGGAAACCGTCAGTTCCTTTTCCTGCCCCGGCGCGAGAAGGTTTTCAGGCTCTTCAACGGCGGTGCGGTAGACGGTTTTCTGCAACAGGCCCTTGACCGTGACGTTGTTGGTTTCGCCGGGCAGCACGGCGGACAGGAAATAAGTGCTCATGGCCCCGGCCCAGTAAATCTTGCCCGTGGCCTGCACGCCCGTGCTTTCCAGGGTTTTGCTCGAAGATTCCTCGGACAGGCTGCCGTCGTTGTCCCAGGCCACGCGCATGGAATCATAGCGGCCGCCGGCCGCATTGCTGGCGTCGGAGGCCACGGTGTAGCTCACACGCACACTGCGGGGCTGATCCCCGGCATTGATGAGCCGGATTTTTTCCTTGATCAGATAGGAGTCCGCGTTGAAGGTCAGTTCGCGGACCACGCGCAGGTTGTCCACCACGCCCACAAGGCGCAACGCGCCCTGCTGACCGGCGTCCAGCTTCAGGTTCTGCTCGCCGCTGTCCAGCGACCACTGGCCGGTGCTCCAGGACGGCTGACTGTTGATCACCAGGCCTAACGGCGCCACGGCGGCCGTGCGTTCGTCCACCATGTTCACCAAGGGCGAATCCGGCGCGAGACCGGTTTGGAATTTTTTGAGCTTGAAGGAGCGCAGCGGGCCGCCGCCGGTGTAGAAAACAGCTTCGTACAGCGGGGAATCAACGGTCAGGTCGCGGCCTGGAGCCGGAGTGAACGCAGGCAACGTCGCGGCGTTGGCGGCTTCTTCCTTGCGCTGTTCCGCCTTGACCGCCTCCTGACGGACGGCCTCCTGCTGCTGCGCCACCGCCGCCGGGTCGGGCGTCTGCACCCATCCCATGTATTCGGCCAGGCGTCCCCAACCGAAAAGAATCACTAAGCACAACACAATGGCCAGAATCAAATTTTTGCTGTCTTGCATGTGGACGCTCACTCCTGGGACAGAGGCGGGACGTCGCGGCGACGCCGTGGGGGTGGAACAGGGTCATAACCTGAACCGCCCCAGGGATGGCAGCGGGCCAGACGACGCAGCGCCAGCCAGCCGCCGCGCAACACGCCGTGGCGCAGGATGGCCTCCACGGCATAGGCGGAACAGGTGGGATAAAAGCGGCAGGCGGGGGGCAGCACCGGCGATATGCAGCGCTGATAGATACGTATGGGTAAAACGCAAAGGCCGCGCAGCAGCATTTTCATCACACCCCACCTCGGGCCGTCGCGCGCGGCAACGGCCCGGCGCCCCCAAAGGAGACGCCCTCCCACGGACCGCGACGGCTCGGAGCCGCTCGGCCCGTGGGGCGTTTTCGATTCAATCGCATGCTTCGGCCGCCCGCCCGCGCCGGGCTATCCGCCGCAGCAGCGGCAGAAATTCGGCGGTCACGCGGGAAAGGTCCAGCGCGTCACCGCCGGTATGCCTTTTCGCCACAGCCACCAGATCGGCATGGACCGGCAGGAGGTCGGAGTGCAAACGGAAAAACTCCCGCAGCAAACGCTTGACGCGATTGCGGACCACCGCATTGCCTACTTTGCGGGAAACAGCCATGCCCGTGCGCGTACAATCGCCGACATGCTCTCTCGGAAGCACAAACAGGAGGAAATGCTCGGTATGGTAACGTCTGCCCCGCTCATAACAGGCGGTAAATTCCGCCCTGCGGCGAACACGGACGTGCCGTGGAAAGGTCAGACGCGACACAAAAGCCCCCGGCGTACGACAAGGGCGGTCATACCCGTCCGGCTAGGCACTCAGGTTTTTGCGGCCCTTGGCGCGACGGCGGCGCAGAATGGCGCGGCCGCTGGGGGTAGCCATGCGGGCGCGGAAACCGTGGGTGCGGGCTCTTCTGATTTTACTGGGTTGGTATGTTCTTTTCATGACTCTGCTCCCTTCTCTTTTTTACGCACTCCGCCCGCGACAGTGGCGCGACAGGTTGCCGGACTCCGGAACTATCGGCCCGGAAACAGGGGCGGACGCGGATGCTGCGGGTTTTACCCGTGTTTCGCGCCGACGGCATACCCGCGCGGCTGCACAAAACGGTCTGAACCCTGAACGGTAAAATATATGGAAGAAGCTACATACACGCCCGCCGTCCCCTCGTCAAGCGGCGCACATGACGAGGATCGCTCCGGTCCCGGCGGAAAAAGGCGCGCGGCCGCCCGGACCGGGCCTCGACAGCCGGTCGACCTTCCGCAATGCCCGGAGAAATTTTCCGGATCAACGGGGCGTCGCAGGAGCCTTGGGCGCGACCGGGTCCGCGGGCATAATCGGCAGAGGCACGGGCGGAACCGCCACGGCGGGCGCGGGACCGCTGTACGGCGCGGCCTGCTTTGCCACCACAGGCTTGGCGGCCTCGGGCGACGGCGCTGGGGAGGCCCCCTTCTTGGCGGCCGGGGCGGCGGCTGCGGGCGGCTTGAGCGCGGTGGAACCCGCCCCTGCCGGAGCCGTCCGCTGCCCGGACTTCTGCTTTTCCGCGGAAGCCGCGGCTCTGGCCGGAACGCGCCGCCGCGCGGGTCGCACGATCTTGTCGCTGTCGACAGGCAGAAGTCCCGGCACGGCCGCCGGGTCCACAAAACTCGCGCCGCCCATCCGGAGTTGGCGCGGGATCACCAGCGTATTCCAGTACAGGCGCGCTCCGCCGTCCTGAATCCAGGCTTCATCCAGGTTGACGCCGCCCGAGGGCAACCGGGCCGGAAGATGCGGCGGCAACGGCACCACCGGAGCGCCCACTGTGGGCGACGACACGAGCGGCGCCTGCGGCCCGGCAAGATAGCCCGGCGCGGCGGACGAGGACAGGGAGCGGGATTCCACAGCCAGGGCCGGCGCGGCCAGCCCCAGCAAAACAGTCAAAACAATCAACATGCGCATGAGACTACACCTCTACCCGGCTTATCGGCCCGCTCCCCAGCCACTTTAGAGCGGAACCCGCATTTCTCCGGATTTCGCGGCAATATTTTTCCGCTGCCGCTTCCGCCCCATGCTCCTTGACACCACCGTCCGGCTTGGGCAGAGTTTTCGAAATCAGCCGGGCACGAAGCTCGGGAGCAGCTAAACGGTTGCCGCGAAGACAATGCCGCCTGATATTGGACACAAATTCAAAGCCTATCCAGCTCCAAAGCCGTTCAAGTGTTAAATGCTGCGGAGCAGTTCACGCATGAAATGCGCCAACTGCTCCGCAGGGATTTGTCCGCAAATCCTTGTCACGGAATGCGAGCAGGCGGGCCTTGCTCGCCGTAAGCGAGCATTTCAAGTGTTAAATACTCTAAGGAGAAAACATGCCCACGCCCGATCTCGTCGCGGCTCCGGCCCGACTCGCCCCCTGCATCGTCCTCATCGGCATGGCCGGAGCGGGCAAGTCCACGGTGGGCGGCGTGCTGGCGCGCGAATTGGGCTGGGCCTTTCTGGACAGCGACCATTTGATTGAGGCCCTATACGGCGTACGCCTCCAGGACGTGACTGACGCCCTAGGCAAGGAAGCCTTTCTGGATGCGGAATGCACGGTAATCCGGGCCATCAAGGCCAACCGTACGGTCATCGGCACCGGCGGCAGCGTGGTCTACCGGGAGGAAGCCATGCGCCACCTGGCGAAGCTGGGTCCCATCGTCCATCTGGACCTGCCCCTGACCGTGATCGAAGAACGCATAGCCCGCAATCCCCAGCGCGGGCTGGCCATCGCGCCGGGCCAGACCCTGGACGACATCTTTCGTGAGCGGGAGGCCCTGTATGCGGCCTGGGCCGATCTGCGCTGCGACTCCCAAGGCAAAAACCCGCGTGAATGCGCCCAGTGGATCCTCAGGCATTTGCCGCCGGATCTGCTCACCGCCGATGCCTGAGCCATGCCATTTTCACGGCGCCGTCGCCATGTTCCAGAGCAATTTGCGCTTAAAATTATCGCTTGGCGGCGAAGTAAATTCGCCTTGCGATAATTTCGCTGTGCGGATTTCCGCAGAAAATCCGCACAGCGCGTTGAGATATTTTCAATATCAAAACGCTCTAGGGCCTGTTCACACAAACAAAGAATAAACATAATTTTTACAAATGGTTATCCTCATTTTTGAGCAATGCTGAATTTTCCTTCAACCCCTTTCAATCATTGGAAAAATTCAGCATAGTGTGAACAGGCCCTAGAACATTTACCACTTAAAATGCACTGACAGGCTGACGCCCGATTGCTATGGCGGCCGCCGGGGCTCTCATCCGCTGAGCAATGGCGGAACAAACGAAAAGCGGGGCGCAAGCCCCGCTTTTCAAGATCTGTTCAATGCCGGTGGCGGCCTAGAACTGCCATTCCTTGCCGTCGTAACGGATCAGCTCGTTGAGACGGCGGGCGCGCACCTGCTGGCAGGACGCGGAAAGCGCTTCCTTCTTGCTGGCGCCGCGGCATTCATAAATTTTTTCCTGATAGCGGATAAAGCCCACATACTGTCCCGAAGCACCGGGACGCAGTTCCGTGGTCACGTTGGACGTGTCCACTTCCACGTAGCTCGCCACATAATCCTTGCCGTCCTTGCGCACTTCCTTGCTGGCCTTGGAAGGCATGACGGTGCGGGAGGCCTGGAGCGCCAGTTTGTGGCCCACCCTGTCCAGTTCGGCGCTGATTTCCGCTTCGGACTTGGCGCCTCTGGGGGCTTTTTGGGCCGAGGCTTTTTCAGCATTGGCCTTGGTCTTGGATTTGCTCTTGCCGGGGACGTCCTTGGCCGGAGCCGGCGCGGGCTCGGGCGCGGCTTCGGAGGCGGTGGCCTGATCCTGCGGCTGCGCGGCGGGGGTCTGCGTTTCGGAGTCATCACTGCTGCTGAACCAGGCGCAGCCGCCGGTCGCAAGGCCCAGGGTCAGAATAAGAGCCAGTAAAATTCGCATGGACATACCTCATAATCAAAGCCGGGCGGCAAGCGCCGCCCGGCTTTTTCTGCAATTACGCTACACGGTCCGCTTAGTCGAAAGAGATTTCGGTGCGGCGGTTCATGTAACGGCCTTCTTCGGTCTTGTTGTCGTACTTGAAGGACTTGCCGCGGCCGATGGCGGTCATCCGGCTGGCGGGGATACCCTGCTTCTCCAGATAGTTCTTCACGGCGTTGGCACGGTTCTGCGAAAGAACCTTGTTGTAAGCGTCGGTGCCGATCCAGTCGGTCCAACCGTTGAGGATCACGCGCTTGTTGGGATTGGCCTTGATCAGGCTGGCGGCTTCGTTCAGGATACCCATGGCCTTGCCGTCAAGAGCATAGGAATTGAAAGCGAAGTGCACGCCGCGCAGCACGATCACGTCCTCGTCCTGGCAGAACACGGACAGCACGAAGCGTTCCACAGCGGCGTCGCTGGTGGCCAGCTCTTCACCGCGAACCACGACGGAACCGGGGTTCATGGCGGCGATCTCCTTGATCACGGCTTCACCATGGGGGGTGTCGGCAAAGGAGATGATGTGGATGACCATGTTACGCTGGCTGGCATACAGCTGGCGGGCCACTTCCACGATGTCGGTGCCGCGGTTGTTGTCGCCGTCGGTGACCAGGATGAGAGCGGCGTCGCGCTTCATGCTGGAGATAAAGGGTTCATACTTCTGCAGGCCGTTGCCCATGCTGGTCATACGGCCGAAGATCTGGAAGCCGGAGCGCAGCTTGTCGATGCCGACGCTCATGGCGTTGCGGTCCCAGGGGCCCTGGGCGATGATCATGCCGTTGGGCGAGATGGTGTGCAGGCCGCCGTTATAATCCAGGGCCGGAATGGCCGCGTTCACGCGCTGCAGCACATTTTTGGCCACAACGATTTTATCCTGTTTAAGCTGCTTGTTCTGCATCATCATGGAACCGGAATAGTCCACGACGAAGTCGAAGCTCTCGATTTTTTTGTTGCACGCCGGCGTGGCGGCGACCGCCGCGACGGCGTAGCTCAGTACAAGAGCAGCCGCAAGAACAAGAAGACGAACTGATTTCATAGTGCCTCCCAAAACGTTGTTGTGTGTCGTTGAATTACCGTCAACATACAGTAAATCACGGTTTGCCCGCCATATTACCGGCTCGTTGCCGCGCAGGCATGGAGACGATAACTGCTTTTTCCATAACCAGATTCAGGAAAAACCGCAAGCCGTAATGTGGGAATTCCGGGCGATTCCGGACGCGCGGGAGGTCCGGACGCGACCCGGCACATCGGCTAAACGTTACGGACTGTGCGGGATGCTGGACAGTGCGGCGCGGCTCGGGCATACTTTCTTTTAGAAATAAAGGAACCCAGTCATGCCCGCATTGACCTTTTCCAAATGGAGCCCCGGCGGCAACACCACGCTTTTTTTCCCGGCCGAGGGCAAAAGCGCCCCCGAACAGGCGCGCCTGGCCCGTCTGGCTCTGGACCCGCAGCATCTCGGCGGCGAGCAGGCCGGTTTCGTGGACCCGCGCGAACAGCGGCTGCGCATGGCCGGGGGCGAATTTTGCGTCAATGCCAGCCGGGCCTTCGGCGCGCTGCTGGCCTTCAGCGAACACGAGCAAGGGCCCCGCCAGGCGGCTCTGGAGGGGCTGCCCGAAACGCCGCGCGACGGCACAGCGGAACGGCACTATGAAATACGGGTTTCCGGCTGGCAGAGCCCGGTGCGCCTCGCGGTGCGCGGCAGCTGCCCGCACTGGGAAGTGGAGGCCGTGCTGCGCTTGCCCGCTTGCCCCCTGCGGTCTCTGGCCGAGGGCCTGGCCCTGGTGCGCCTGCCGGGCATTGTCCATGTGCTGCTCAATGCCGCCCTGCATCCCTTTCCCGAGGACTGCGACACGGCGGCGGCCCTGCTGCGCCGGCGTTGCGGCCTGGACGGGGAAGCTGCGGTGGGGGCCATCTGGTGGCGGGAATGCCAGGGCCAGCTGGACATGCTGCCCTTGGTCCATGTGCGCGACGCGCAAACCACCTGCCTGGAAAGTTCCTGCGGTTCCGGCGCGCTGGCTCTGGCCCTCAGCCTGTCCCGCGCGGGCGGGCGGCGCGATTTTTCCATCATGCAGCCCGGCGGCTCGGCCCTGGACGTGCGGCTGTTCAACGAGGGCGAGGAACGTCTGGCCGCTGTGGACGGCCCGGTTTCTCTGGTGGCGCGGGGGCAGGTCTGGCTGCCTGACGACGCGGCGTGAGCTCGACGTGGCCCGGACTGTGACGCGACCCCTGCGCGAAGGCTTCACCACCGGCACGGCGGCCACGGGCGCGGCCTTGGCCGCGCTCACCCTGTTGCGCACGGGTCGCGCGCCCGACAGCGTGGACGTGCCCCTGCCGCCCTTCGCGCCCGCCGCCGGGGAAGAATCTTTCGCCGGGCGCGGCCCGCGCGGCCGGTGCGTTCTGCCGGTGGCGGACTGCGCGCCGGGCCCGGCGGCGGAGCTGATTCCGGATTTTCTCCCGGCTCCGGCACAGGTCGCCGGAGCGGCCCACGCCTCCATCCGCAAGGACGGCGGCGACGATCCGGACGCCACCTCGGGCGCGCTGATCACGGCCAGCGTATTGCTGCGCGATTGCGAAGCGCCTTTTTGGGCACCGGACGATCCCGACTTTACGCGCATCGAGGGCGGCCCCGGCGTGGGCCGTGTGACCCTGCCGGGCCTGCCCCTGCCCGTGGGCACGGCGGCCATTAATCCCGTGCCCAGGGAGCAGCTTCGCTTCGCCCTGGGCCGTCAGGCCGCGCGCCCGGTCCCCGGACGCGGCCCCTGCCCGCCTCTGACCGTGATCATCAGCGTGCCGCAGGGCGCGGAAATCGCCCGGCACACCTTTAACCCGCGCCTGGGCATTATGGGCGGCATTTCCATTCTGGGCACCCAGGGCACGGTCCGCCCATACAGCCACGCCGCCTGGCGCGCCACCATCGAACAGGGCCTGCATGTGGCCCAGGCCACGGGCTGCCGCACAGTCTGCCTTTCCACCGGACGGCGCTCGGAGAAACTGCTTATGGCCCGCTACCCCGAGCTTGCGCCCCGGTGTTTCGTGCAGGCTGCCGATTTTGCGGAATTTTCCCTGCGCGCCGCCGGAGCTCTGCCCTTTGAGCGGCTGGTCTGGGGCTGCTTTTTCGGCAAACTGGTCAAGCTCGCCCAAGGCCATGCCTATACCCACGCCCGCGACGCCGAGCTGGATATGGCGGCTCTGGCGCATCTCTGTAATGAGGCGGGCACGGCCTGCGCCCCGGCTGTGGCCCGTTGCGTGACCGCATCGCACGCCCTGGAACTGTTGCTGGCCGACCCCGCCGGATCGGATGCGCTGGCCGCCGTGATCCGTCGGGCGGCCCAAACCGCATGGGCTTTCGCGGGTCGCCCCGTAAGCCTGCACCTTTTTCACACTGACGGCAGGGAATTGATGGCACTATGAAAAAGCAGATTGTGCTTCCCGGCATTGCGTTCACGGAAACGCCCCGGCCCACGGACGCCGCCGTGGACACGGTGGACGCGGAAGACCGTGCCGAGGGCGCGTCCCCGCAAGCTGAAGCGATAAAAGAAACAGGACAGGCGGACGGCTGGCCGCCCATGGCGGACATGCTCCATTCGCTCTTTGTTTTTGAACCCACCACGCCGGAGCCCGCGCCCATCACCGTACTGGGCCTGGGCTGCGGCTGCGCGCGCGGCCCGGCGGCCCTCGCCCCGGAACAGCGCGCCCTTCTGGAAGCGGCCGACGTGCTCTGCGGCGGCAGGGAACTGCTGGCGGCCTTTGAAGCTCAGGACGGCCAAAGCGGACTCAAGGCCCGCCTTCTGCCGCTCACCCTGCCGCTGGAACCCCTGCTCAGCCGCCTGAGCCAGATGCGCGCCGCCGGGGAACGCGTGCTGTTGCTGGCCGACGGCGACCCGCTCTTTTTCGGCATCGGGGCCACCTTGGTGCGCCAGCTGGGCGCGGAGGCCGTGCGTCTGATTCCGGCGGTCAGCTCCCTGCAGCAGGCCTGCGCCCGCCTGGCCCTGCCCTGGCACAAGGTCGTCTGCCTCTCCCTGCACGGCCGGGACGACCTGGGCCCGCTGAATGTGGCCGTGGCCAAGGACGCGCCGCTCTGCATCCTCACCGACGCCCGCATGACCCCGGACGTGCTGGCACGCCATCTGCTGGACCGGGGCGTGGACTGGTTCACGGCGCATATTTTCGAGCGCATGGGCGCGCCCGACGAAGCCCGGCATCAGTTGAACCTGGCCGAGGCGGCCTGTCGCACTTTCGGCCCGGCCTGCACCCTGCTGCTGATCCCCGGCGAGCTCCCGCGCAGGCCGCATCTGGGCCTGGACGCTGAGGAGCTGGCCGTGGAAGGCAAGCTGATCAGCAAAAAGCCGGTACGCGCCGCCGCGCTGTCCCTGCTGCGCGTAGGACCGCGCCATGTGGTCTGGGATATCGGCGCGGGTTCCGGGGCCGTGGCTCTGGAAGCCGCCGTGCTGGCCCATGAAGGCCGGGTGGTGGCCGTGGAGCGCAGCGCCGGGCGGGCCATGAGCATTCAGGAAAACCGCCGCCGCTTCGGGGCCGCCATTCTGGACGTCTGCCTGGGCCAGGCCCCGGAATGCCTGCCCTCCCTGCCTGATCCGCAGCGGGTCTTCATCGGCGGGGGCCTGTCCGGCGAGGATGCCGAGGATATTCTGGGCCATGTCTGCCACCGCCTGCCGCCCGGCGGACGCCTGGTTGCCAGTTGCGTGCTGCTGGACACCTTCTGCCTCTGCCGCCGCTTTTTGGAAGGTCTGGACTGGCCCTTGGAAATTATGCAGATTCAGGCGTCCGAGGCCCGCGAGCTGGCGGGAGATCTGCACCTGGCGGCCCTGAATCCGGTTTTTCTGCTGGCCGCGCAGAAACCCGCGTCCGGCGGAAAGTAAAACGGACGCGCCGCCAGGAGCTGTTTCTAAATAAGGGTGTTCGTTCTCCGCCAAGAAAACGAGTCCCGGGCGAAGGGAGTATATTCAAACCCGGCCTTCGCACGGGGCGAGCCTGACGCCGGCAGAGGGCGAAAAGGAGCATTCATGCCGAACACGCACACAAAGTCCGAAAACGCGAAAACAGGCATGGTTTTCTTTGTGGGGGCCGGGCCGGGCGACCCGGAACTGCTGACCCTCAAGGGCCGCAAAGCTATTGAAGGAGCCGGGCTGGTGCTCTACGCCGGTTCCCTGGTGCCCCCGGAGGTGGTGGCCTGCGCCGGGCCGGACGCGCGGGTGGCGGATTCCGCGCCGCTGACCCTGGAAGAATGCCATCAATTGGTGCGCGAGACGGCCCTGGCCGGAAAGGACGTGGCCCGCGTGCATACGGGTGACCCCTCATTATACGGAGCCCTGCGCGAACAGATCGCCCTGCTGGAACGCGACGGCATCCCCTGGCGGGTGATCCCCGGCGTCACGGCGGCCTGCGCGGCGGCCGCCGCCGCGGGCGTGACCTTTACCGTGCCGGAAGTGACCCAGAGCCTGATGATCAGCCGCATGGAAGGCCGCACTCCCGTGCCGGAACGTGAACGCCTGGCCGCCCTGGCCGCGCACAGGACCTCTCTGGCCGTCTATCTCTCGGCCCATTCCGCCGCTGGCCTTCAGGCGGAACTGGCCCGCAGCCTGCCCCCGGAAACGCCGGTGCTCTGCGCCCATCGCGTGGGCTGGCCGGACCAGCAACTGCACTGGACCACCCTGGACGGCCTGGCCCGTTGCGTGGAACAACACGGCATCACCCGCCAGACCGTTTTTCTGATCCTGCCCGGCGAGTTGGAAAAGGGCGCGGCCTCGCGCCTGTACGCGGCGGACTTCAGCCACGGTCGGCGGCAGGAAAAAACATAGCGCCCGGCGTCTGTTTCCGCCGTTCAGCGCTTCGTAAACCCGATGCTTCTCTCACTCCGCCTCCCGGCCACCGGCGGCCCGCGCCTGTCGGAATCGGCGGTAAAAGCCCTGCATAAGCCCGCCCATATATTCCAGCTTCTGGTACACGGTCATTTCGCCGTCATAGTCGAAACAGAACTGTTGTTTGCCCTCCACGGGCCGCCAGGCCGCAAAGGCCTCATCCGTGAGCGCGAAGGCGTATTCCTCCGGCGTCATTCTGGGGCTGAGCAGAAGCATAATCCCTCCTGAGTATCACACAGAACATCAACGCGCCTTCCACAGACCAGACGGCTGCGACAGCCGGGGGAGGTTCAGGCAGATTCTGAATCTAGCAGCCGGGCAGGCGGCCGACAAGCCCGGCCTGCCCGCCGCGGCCCTGTGGAAAAACCTTTCATAAAAAATTCCGGAACTGACCGGAAATACATTTGAAATCGCCGGTCGAGCAGTATATACACGCCCGACCCTTCATATTCACCCATTTTGTCAAAAACAGGATCACGTCATGGCATGGTATACCCGTCTGGGCATGGCCCCCCGGATCATTGTTCCGGTTTCCATTTTGCTGATCGCCGTGCTGGGCACTCTGACCTGGCAGATCCAGACCAGAACGTCCGCCGCCACCCAAGAGATGGCCAGACGCGAACTGGCCGATCTCGCCACGGCACAGGCCGGTCCCATCTCCACCTTTCTGAGCGCTGCCCTGACGCAGGCCGACACCCTGGCCGGCGGCCTGGGCCAGGCGCTCAAAAGCGGCATTCCCGTTTCGCGCGAGCTGCTCGTGGCCATGCTGGAAGGGCTGCACTCCGGCAACAGCGCCGCCATCGGCTCGGGAGCGGTATGGGAGCCCGGCGCGTTTGACGGCCGCGACGCGGAATTCAGGAATACGCCCGGCAGCGATGCCGCAGGCAGGTTCATCCCCTATACCGCGCAAGGCGAGCGGGTTACCCTGCTTACGGAGTACGAAAAGGCCGACTATTACCTGGAACCCAAAACCAGAAAAAAGCCCTACCTGACCCCGCCGTACATGTACGAGGTCGGCGGCCGGACAGTGCCCATGACCACGGCGGCGGCCCCGGTTCTGGTGGACGGAACATACCGGGGCGGCGTGACCGTTGACGTGGAGCTGAAGGGCTTGCTTGAGCAGGTCACCCGCATCAAGGCCTATTCCACCGGCTACGCCCAGCTGATGACGCAGGACGGCACACTGGTGGCGCACCGCAACCCTGATGTCATCAACAAAAACATTTTCAAAATGGGCTGGATTTCCGCCGACAAGGCGGAGGAGGCATTCCGCAAGGGCGAGCCCTATATGGAATTGCGCCGGGACGCCAAGGGCGGCGGCATGATCTTCTGCTGTTACGCGCCCGTGCCCCTGCTGAAGACGGATCAGGTGTGGTATCTCGCCCTGATCGTACCCATGGATGAAGTGCTGGCGGGCGTGCGCAGCATCAGCATGCTGACTATCGTCATGAGCATTGCCGCCATTCTGCTGGTGACCGGCTTTATTATGCTTATCGTGCGCGCCTCGGTCAGGCCCCTGTCCCACCTGGCCGACGCCGCGCAGGCCATTGCCGGGGGCGATCTGCATCATGAAATCAGGGATGAGCGTTTCGGCGGGGAAGTCCGGCGGCTCAGCACCTCCCTGAAGAACATGATCGCCGGTCTTCTGGAGGGGCTTGACCGGGCTGAAAAGCTGAGCGCCGACGCGCGGTCCCAGGCGGAGAAAGCCCGTGCGGCCATGCTGGAGGCGGAAGCATCCGAGAAGCAGGCCGGAGCCAAAACCGCGGCCATGCTGGCGGCGGCGCAACGGCTGGAGGAAGTGGCCGGCACGGTTTCCTCGGCGTCCACGTCCCTTTCGGCCCAGATCGTCCGGTCCGAGCGCGGCGCCTCCGAACAGGCGGCCCGGGTTGCGGAAACCGTGACCGCCATAGAGCAGATGAACGCCACTGTGGTTGAAGTGGCACGCAATGCGGGCACGGCCGCGGGCGTTTCCGCCCATACGCGCGAAAAGGCCATCAGCGGCGAAGACATTGTCAAAAACGTGGTGGACAGCATCCGGGACGTGCAACGGCAGTCTCTGGCCCTGAAAGAGGATATGGAGACGCTCAGCGGGCACGCCCAGTCCATTTCCCAGGTTATGGGCGTCATTTCCGACATCGCGGACCAGACCAACCTGCTGGCGCTGAACGCGGCCATTGAGGCCGCCCGCGCGGGCGATGCCGGGCGCGGTTTTGCCGTGGTGGCCGACGAGGTGCGCAAACTGGCCGAAAAAACCATGGCCTCCACCTCGCAGGTGGGCAACGCCATTGCCGCCATTCAGGGCAGCACCCGGCAGAGCATGGCCCAGGTGGACAATGCCGTGGCCACCATTGACGCGGCCACGGACTATGCCCGCCAGTCCGGCGGAGCCTTGCAGGAAATCGTCAGCATGGCGGAGCAGTCCGCGGACCAGGTGCGGGCCATAGCCACGGCTTCGGAAGAACAGTCGGCTTCCAGTGAAGAAATCAGCCGTTCCATCGACCAGGTCAACGCCATTGCCGGGGAAACGGCCCGGGCCATGGCCGAGTCCTCCCGTTCCGTCAGCGACCTGGCGGAACAGGCCCGCATTCTGGCCACGCTCATCGAGGACATGAAGCGCGCATAGCGTGCCGCCGCCCGCCACAGCCGCAGACAAAAAAAGGAGGGGCCCCCACGGCCCCTCCCATTCTGAGTGGAGATCTGCTGGAACGCGGATCAGCCGCGTACCCCTTCATGTCACGGAAAGGTGATGCGTTCCGGTTATGCCGCCTGACGGCGTTCCACGCCGCGCGGCGGCTGTTTTCGCGCCTGTCGCCAAAGGCTTGGGCGCGGGTGGGTCGGCGCGTTATTGCGCGGGCGCGTCCGGGCTGGTCTGCACCAGCGCCAGTGCCAGGCGCGCCAAAGGGCTGCCCGGCGCGGCGCGCCCGCCGCGCAGCCGGTTGCGCACAAAACCGGCCATATCCAGAGCCAGGGCCGCGTCGTCGGGGACAAAGCGGCTGGCCTTTTTATTGTCTTCCAAAATGGCAAGATAACGCGTGAGCCGGGCCAGTTCCTGTCTGGCCTCGGGGTCGGCGTCATCCTGCGCGGCCTTCGCCGTTCGGGATGCGTCAGTTATGATTAGCGACATGTCCATTCCTCCCTGAATGGATCACTGCTTCCCTGCAACGGGGTGGTCTGATCCGCCTCCTTACGTTTGGTGTTGCGTTCTCCCCTTTCCCCACTCAACAGTATTCTTATCGGCCCGCCGGAAGCGGCCATTAGGGGAGGATAAAAAAAATTTATAAAAATTATTTTGACTGAATATTCAAACAAACCGGGCTCTGGCGGCCTATAAAGGCATATGAAATTAGACGGTTGCCGGGTGGCCGCGCTTGCCACGTCGTTCATTCGCGTTTAATCTGGCGCAAATCGTTTCGCCGAAAACGCGGTTTTCGACTCGCCCGCCGCCCACGAGGGCGGCGACCGGCATTGCGTCACTTGTTGCAAGTTTGTTCCAAGGGGACGCAACGCCGAACACGTTGAGGCGCGCCGCGAAGACCGACCCGACGGGCGGCCCGTAGGGCCGTGCCTGTAGCCCAAAGGGCGTACAGGCATCGAGAGCAACGCGGCGTGGATTCCGGCAAAGCGACCGAAGGCAGCCCGATGGGCAGTCCCTGTTGGCGACAACGGAGCCATACGGGGATCGACAGCAGCGATAACCGCGTTTTTTGCCGGAATGAACCCTCTGAACCCCGTAGCGTTTCAGAGGTAAACCGCTCTAATGAGATGCCACGCCTCACCTGTCGGTTCGGCGTGAAGATCACACAGCAAAAAACGCGGTTTTTGCTGTGCTTACGCCGCCTGCGGCGGCGCGCAACCCCTTGCGGGTTTGCGACATGTGTCGCTTGACGCGACACTAAGAGCCCAATCGCAGCACAGGAGAGCATATGCCGACCCCCATTCTACACAAGGAAAGCCTGATCCCGGGCAAAACCAGCAAACTGGTCCTGCACGCGCCGCACATCGCCCAAAAAGCGCATCCGGGACATTTCGTCATGTTGCGCATGAGCCCCACGGGCGAACGCATCCCCCTGACCATCGCCGATACGGATGCGGCCAACGGCACCATCACCATCGTCTATCTGGTCCTGGGCAAAAGCACGGCCCTGCTGGAAACCCTCAAGGAAGGCGACGCCATTCCGGACGTCTGCGGTCCGCTGGGCCATCCCACGCACATTGAAAAACGCGGCACTGTGATCTGCGTGGGCGGCGGCACGGGCATCGCGGCCATGCACCACATCGCCAAGGGCCACTCCCGCGCGGGCAACCGGGTGGTGGGCATCATCGGCGCGCGCAGCAAGGACCTGCTGCTCTTTGAAAAAGAGCTCTCCTCCTTTGCCGACGAACTGCTGATCTCCACCGACGACGGCAGCTACGGCCACAAGGGCCTGGTCACGGATCTGCTGCGCGACCGCCTGGAAAAGGACAAGACCGTCTTTGAGGTGGTGGCCGTGGGCCCGGTGCCCATGATGGCCGCCGTGGCCGACACTACCCGCCCCTTCGGCGTGAAGACCACGGTCAGCCTCAATCCCATCATGGTGGACGGCATCGGCATGTGCGGCGCCTGTCGCGTAAGCGTGGGCGGCAAAACAAAATTCGCCTGTGTGGACGGGCCGGAATTCGACGGGCATGAAGTGGACTTCCCCGAACTGCGCCGCCGCCTTTCCGCCTACCGCGACCAGGAAAGAATCTCCTTCGACTCTTACAACGGGTGCGCTCATGGAAACTAAGAAAGCCAAAAAACCGCTGGCCCCCAGGGTGGAGATGCCCTGTCAGCCCGCCGAAGTGCGGCGCTCCAATTTTAAGGAAGTGGCCCTGGGCTACACCAGGGAAATGGCCATGGAGGAAGCCTCACGCTGCCTTCAGTGCAAAAAGCCGCTCTGCGTTTCGGGCTGTCCCGTGGAAGTGCCCATTCGCGACTTCATCGGCGAGGTGGCGCGCGGCAACATGGACGCGGCCTACCGGATCATCAAATCCACCAACAGCCTGCCCGCGGTCTGCGGCCGCGTCTGTCCGCAGGAAAACCAGTGCGAGGGCAAGTGCATCCTGAAGGCCAAGGGCCAGCCCATCGCCATCGGGCGGCTGGAACGCTTTGTGGCCGACACCTACATCGCCACCACGGCCTGTGAGCAGGTCACGGGCACCAATGCCTGCGCCGTGCCCCAGTGCGGCAAAAAAGTGGCCTGCATCGGTTCCGGCCCCTCTTCCCTGACCTGCGCGGGCGTCTGCGCGGCAGCGGGCATCAAGGTGGACGTTTTCGAAGCTCTGCACGAGCCGGGCGGCGTGCTGATTTACGGCATCCCGGCCTTCCGCCTGCCCAAGAATGTGGTGGCTACGGAAATCAACGGGCTGAGCCAGGCGGGCGTGGATTTTCACATGAACTATGTGGGCGGCCGCACCCTGGACGTGGCCGAACTGCGCAAGGAATACGACGCCGTGTTCATCGGCGTGGGCGCGGGCCTGCCGGTCTTTCTGGGCGTGCCCGGCGAAAACCTGGTGGGCGTGTTCTCGGCCAACGAATACCTCACCCGCGTGAACCTGGGCCGGGCCTACGATTTCCCCAAGCAGGACACCCCGGCCTTCCCCGGTAAAAACGTGACCGTTTTCGGCGCGGGCAACGTGGCCATGGACGCGGCCCGCACAGCCCTGCGCATGGGCGCGGAAAACGTCTACATCGTCTATCGTCGCACCAAGGCGGAAATGCCCGCCCGCCGCGAGGAAATCGAACACGCCGAGGAAGAGGGCGTGCAGTTCGCCATGCTGGCCTCTCCCCTGCGTTTCAACGGCGACGCCGAAATGCGCCTGCAATCCGTGACCCTGCAAAAGATGGAGCTGGGCGAACCCGACGCCTCTGGACGCCGCCGTCCGGTGCCCGTGGAAGGCGAAGTCTACGATCTGCCCACGGATCTGGCTATCGTGGCTCTGGGTACCCGTTCCAATCCCATTCTTCTGGACGCCACGCCCGACCTGGAGCAGAACAAGTGGGGCTACATCCAGACCAATGAGGAAACCGGCGAAACCTCCATTCCCAACGTCTTTGCCGGCGGCGACATCGTCACCGGCGCGGCCACGGTCATTCTGGCCATGGGCGCGGGGCGGCGGGCCGGGCAGGAAATCGTCAAGAGGCTGCTTGCCTGACGCCATGTTCTTTTGCCCGCCGACTGTGTCAGGCCGCGCGGCCCGGCGCGGGCGCGTGCCTGCCTTGCCGACGGACAAAATTCCTATGGTGTCATGGGAGAGGAGCTTGCCTCCTCTCCCATAAATTTTTATCTTTTTCCGGCAAGCCGCGCACCTGGGACAGCCGAACATGATAACAGTCGATCTGCACACCCACACCAAATACTCGCACGGGGCGAACTCGCCCGCCGAGATGTACGCTTCGGCCCTGGACAAGGGACTGACCCTGCTGGGCTTTTCCGAGCACTCGCCCCGCCCGCTGGGTTTCGACTACCTGCACGAGTACCGCGAGCAGCTCACCCGCCATCTGCCGGACTACGCGCGCGAGGTGCTCGCGCTCAAGGCCGCGCCGCGTGAGGGGGGCCATGGCCCCTGTCGCGTGTTGTTCGGCATGGAAATGGACTGGCTGGACGGGCAGGAAGACTACACCCGCGCCGCGTGCACGGCCTATGACTTCGACTATCTGCTGGGCAGCGTGCACTTTCTCGGGCGCTGGGGCTTTGACGACGGCGTGGAGCCCTGGAAAAGCGCCTCCCAGGAAGAATGCGAAAGCCGCTATACGGCCTATTTCACGGCCTGGGAAGCCATGATCCGCTCGGGCCTGTTCAATATCGCGGCCCACCCGGACCTGATCAAAATTTTCTCTGTGGAACAATTCCACATCTGGCTCGCCAAAGCGGAGAGCACGGCGCAAATCCGCCGCTGCCTCACGGCCCTGCGCGACGCGGGCATGGCCATGGAAATCTCCTCGGCCGGGCTGCGCAAGGCCTGTCGCGAAATCTATCCGGCCCCGCCCATCATGGCCCTGGCCGCCGAGCTGGGCCTGCCCGTCAGCTTCGCCTCGGACGCCCACGGCGTGGACGACGTGGCCCACGGCTTCGCTCGGCTGGCCTCCTACGCCAAAGCGTTCGGCTTCAGGGAACATGTGTTTTTCGACAAGGGGCGCATGACGACCCTCCCCCTGTAGAGGGTGTCGTCATGAGCGTCTTTTCGGTTATCTCCGCGTCAGACTTCGCCCGCTTTTTCAGTCGAGTACCAAAAGAGTACACTCCTTCAAAGCGGGCTCGTCTTCCTTGATATAACACGAAAATCCATCTCATGACGACACCCTCTAGAGCAGTTCAAGTGTTACATGCTCTCACCACAACACCGACACGAGCCATGTCCCAATTCCAGCCCAGACCGTCTCTGCCCGACGCCGCCACGAGGCCCCAAGGTATCCCCCTGGTCACGGTGGACGGCGTCAGCCTGTTTCTGCCCGGCGATCCCCGCCAGGAAATGGTACTACACCATATCGACTGGCGAGTGGAACGCGGGCGGCACTGTGCCCTGCTGGGCCCCAACGGCTCGGGCAAATCCACCTTGCTGCGCCTGCTGCGCGGCGAACTCTGGCCCGCAAGCGGCCATATTTACTGGCATACGGAGGAGGGCGCGGAGGAATCTCCCCTGGCCGGGCGTTCCATGACCGCCCTGGTCTCCCCGGCCCAGCAGGAAAACTACCAGCGTCAGGCCTGGGACATCACGGGCCGCGACCTACTGCTCACCGGCCTGGAGGACACCCCCCTGCCCTACAGTTGTTCCGGCATGCCCAGGGGTGACGAGCAGGCCGCCGCCGTGGAGGCCCTGGCCGCGCGCCTGAAAGCCCTGGGCCTGCTGGCCCGCAGCCTGCCCACTCTTTCGCAGGGGCAGTTGCGCCTGCTTTTGCTGGGCAGGGCCCTGCTGCGCGCTCCCGCTCTGTTATTGCTGGACGAATGCGCCGACGGCCTGGACGCGGCCCATAAAAAAGTCTTTTTTGACGTGCTGGAGGAATACGCCGACCGCTGCACCGTGATTCTTACCGCGCACCGGGCTGACGCCCTGCCGCCCTGGTGCACGGAGCGCCGCCACATTCACGCGGGCCGCCTGCTGGATGCGCCACCCCCGGCCCGCGCCCTGCCCGCCGCCCAAATGGGCAGCGCCCCGCCGGCAAAAGCAGGACGTCCGGTTTACAGCGCCACGGGCCGCATCCTGCTGGCCCTGGAAAACGTGTCGGTTTACATTGACCGCCACAAGGTACTGCACGACGTCACCTGGAGCCTGCACGAGGGCGAGCACTGGCAGATCACCGGAGCCAACGGCTCGGGCAAGTCCACCCTGCTGCGCCTGCTGGCCGGGGACGAGTTCGTGGCCGCCGGAGGTATTATCAGCCGCTGGCTGCCGGGTCAGGGCGGCCATGTGGAAATGCTGGCCGATGTACGCAAGGGCGTGCGTCTGGTATCGGACCTTTCCCAGGCGCTCTACGGTTTCGCGCTCAACGGGCTGGAATTGGTCTGCTCCGGCTTTGACAACAGCATCGGCGTATACCGGGAATTTACGGAAGCGGAACGGGACGAGGCCTTACGCGTCATGGCCGGGCTTTTCCCGGAGGGAGACGCGGCCCGCGTGGCGGAAACATCCATCCGTCGCCTCTCCAGCGGGCAGTTGCGCCGTCTGTTTCTGGCCCGCGCCCTGGTGGGGCGTCCGGACGTTCTGCTGCTGGACGAACCCTGCTCCGGCCTGGACGCGGAAAGCCGCGCCCGCTATCTGACCCTGCTGGATTGTCTGGCCGCCCCGGCGGAAACCGGGGGGCTGAGTGCGCATCTGGTTTTTGTCTCGCACCACGGGGAGGACGCCCCCCTCTGCATCAATCGCGAGGCGCGCATGGAAAACGGGCGTCTGACCGTCCTGCGCTGACCCCGTCACCTCTGCCGCGCGCCTTTTTACGCTTCAAAGCGCGACGCGCTCCAGGCCGGCAGCAATGCGCCCCTTTTTTCACAAAAATACGCCCTTTATCAGCGGGCGAATAGAAAGAACATGCCCCGAGGTCTATCTTTCGAACATATCCAGTTCGCGGCTTCGGGAGGTTCTTCATGTCCAGCGCCAATACGTCCGAGACGTTCCGGCAATACTTGTGCGACAATGTCAGAAGGCAAGGGCACAATCCCGCGCGCGTCTTCGCGGGATTTCTGCTCGCCTGGAGTCTTTTTGTCCTGTTCTGGACAATCCTTCCCCCCTTTCCCGGCCTTTCGCATGAGGGCATGACAGTGCTCGGCATCGTGCTCTGGGCTTCGACCATGTGGGTCAGCTCAGCCATGCCCGTGGGCATCACGGGCATTTCCATTCCCACATTGCTGCTCATCACCCGCGCTCTGCCCTGGGAAAACGGCAAGCCGCCCATGGCCGTCATTTTCGCCGGTTTCACCAACCATGTGATCTGGCTCTGCCTTTTCGCCTTTCTGGCGGGCGCGGCCATGCAGCTCATCAGGCTGGACCGGCGCATCGCCCTGAGCATCCTGGCCCGCCTCAAGGCCTCGTCGGTAGGGCGCATCATCTGGGGCATGTTTTTCGTCAACATTGTTCTGGGCTTTCTGGTGCCCGCGGCCAATGCCAGGGCCGCCACCCTGCTGCCTGTGGTGCAGGGCATCTGTAATCTGATGGGCGATACGCCCGAAGAACGCTCGGCCAAAAAGGCCATCGTCATCCAGTCCCTGGTCTACGGTTCCATGATCTGCGGCATGTTCATCATGACGGCCCATCTGCCCAACATGATTCTGGTGGGCATTTTCGACAAGGGCGGTTTCACGAATCTGAACTATCTCAACTGGGCTTTGCTGCAACTGCCCTACCTGGGCATGTTCGTACTGACCCAGATCTGGATTCGGCACTATTTCAAAACCTCCGGCATTCACATCGCCGGGGGCGAGGCCTCCATCAGGGAAAAAAGCCGGGCCCTCGGCCCCATGACCCTGTCTGAAAAAACCCTGCTGGCCGTCTTTCTGCTGGCGGGCGTCATGTTCATGACCGGCAAGGGCAGCTTCATTTTCGAATTGCACCGCCAGCCTCTGGGCGTCATCGGCCTGCTGGGCATGCTGCTTCTCTTCGCGCCCGGCCTGCTGCCCTGTTCGTGGAAGGCCATTCAGGAAAAGACCATCTGGGGCACCTTTCTGCTGCTGGGCGGCGCCATGACCATGACCACGGCCATGACCCAGTCCGGTCTGGCCCAATGGCTGGCCGACATCATCCACGCCCTGGTCACCGGCATGTCCTGGTGGCAGGCTGTGCTGGCCCTGATGGTCGGCACGCACGTCATCCGCCTGGGCATGCTGTCCAACGTGGCGGCCGTGGCCATGCTGGCTCCGGTGGTCTTCGCCATGGCTCCCAAGCTGGGCCTGCACCCCGTGGCCTTCACCATGCTGGTCTGCGATACGGACACCTTTGCCTACATCCTGCCCACCCAGATCACGGCGGCGGTCATCGCCTCCGGCACGGACACCTTCACTCCCGGCGACTACGCCAAGGCGGGCTGCGTTTCGGTATGCATCGCCATCGCCTACGGCCTGTGCATCATGGCCCCCTGGTACGCCCTCTGGGGCATGCCCGTCTGGGATCCGGCCGCACCCTGGCCGTTTTAGAGCATTTTCAGTTTGAAACGCGGAGCTTTTCAAACTGAAAATGCTCTAAGCTGCGCGATCAAGCGCCGGAGCGGGTACGGTACAAAGAGAAAACTGTGGGTAACGTCAAAGCTGATCTGCTGGAATATGTTCAAAGCATCCCGGCTGCGCACCGGGCCAGACAAGGAGAGAACTATGGCATACATCGCCGCCGGACGGGCTTCGGATCGCTTTCCTGAAACGCCCGCCGACATTGAAACCGTCGTCGTCGACGCCGACCTGCTGATCATCGGCGGCGGCAACGCGGGCTGCTTCGCCGCCTGGGAGGCGGCCAGGCTGGACCCCTCTCTGAAAATCGTCATCATGGAAAAAGCCGACATCATGCGTTCCGGCGCGTGCGCGGCGGGCATGGACGCCATCAACACATACATACCGGCGGACAAAAGCCCCGAAGACCTGGTGCGCTGGAGCCGCGCGCAAGTGGGCGGCGGCCCCCTGCGCGAAGATCTGGCCCTGTCCAACGCCAGAGAACTCAACGAATGCGTGGATGATCTGGAGCGCTGGGGCGTCCCCTTTCTCAAGGATGAAGACGGCAACAAACATTACCGGGGCCGCTGGGATATTTCCATCCACGGCGAGCAGCTTAAACCCATCATGGCCGAAAAGGCCATTGAAAGCGCCGACGTGTACAATCGCGTCGCCGCGACCTCGCTCATCGTGCGCGGCGGCGTCTGTCTGGGGGCTACAGGCCTGGGCGTGCGCGACGGCAGGTTCTATATTTTTCGCGCCAGGGCCACCATAGTGGCCACCGGCGGCGCGGGTACGCTGTACAAGTCCTATACGGCGGATTCCACAGACTGCGGCGCGCAAATCTGGATGTGCCCCTATTGCGTGGGCTCAGGCTACGCCATCGGCTACCGCCAGGGCGCGGAGCTCACCAGTCTGGAGCAGCGCTGGGTAGCCACCCGCACCAAGGATTTCTGCGGTCCGGTGGATACCATTTCCGTGGGCTATCACTCGCCCATCATCAACGCCAGAGGCGAACGGGTCATGAGCCGCTACAGCCATCTGGGGGGCGACGCCGCGCCGCGTTACATCCGCGCCAATGCGCCCATGGAGGAATGGCTTAACGGCCGGGGGCCGTGCTATTGCGACACCACCGTCCTTTCCCCGCAGGCCGCGCGCGAAATGATGGAGGATTATCTCAACGAGCGCCCCTCGTTCGTGCTCTTTCTGGCCAGCCGGGGCCAGGACGTCACCAAGGAGCCCATCGAAATCTACGGTTCCGATCCCTACATCGTGGGCGGGCATACCGGCAGCGGCTACTGGGTGGACATCAACCGCATGACTACCCTGCCCGGTCTGTTCGCCGCCGGGGAAACCGCCGGGGGCAATCCCAACAAGTTCGTGGGCGGCTGCGCGGCGGAAGGCAAGCTTGCCGCCAGGGGCACCCGTGCTTATATGCAGTCCGTGCCGCCCGTCGTCGTGACGGCGGGCGACGAGGACATGCGGGCCGAAATGGCGCGCGTCTACGCCCCGCTTCTCACCCGCCGCGAGGACGGCGTGCGGCCTGTGGAGATGAAGGAACGTCTCCAGCGCCTGATGGACGAATACGCGGGCGGCGTCAGCCAGTTCTACCGCACCAACGAAGAACGCCTGGACTACGCCCTGAAGCATATCGCCATGCTCCGCAAGCAGTTTCCCCTGCTGCGCGCGCAAAGCTTCCATGATCTGATGCAGGCCCATGAAACCATGGACCGCGTGGATGTGGCCGAGGCCGTGGTGCACCATCTCAAGGCCCGCCGGGAAACCCGCTGGAACGGCTGGCAGACCCGCAGCGATTATCCGGAACGGGATGACGTCAACTTCGACTGCTTTGTGGAATCCGTGCGCAACCCCGCCAGCGGAGAAATTCGTGTTTTCACCCGCCCCTATGAACAGATTCTGCCCGGCGACAGGACGCGGGGCTGATCCGGCGCAACGCGCCGCAATAATGAGGACATAAACATGCCGCCTCTAGTGAATGCAAGCAGATGCACGGGCTGCGCCGGGAAGGAGGAATCCTTCTGCGAAAGGGCCTGCCCCGGCGACCTCATGGCCGTTTCCCCTCAGAGCGGCAAGGCTTTCTGCCGCGCCGCCAACGAATGCTGGGACTGCATGTCCTGCATCAAGGTCTGTCCATCGGGCGCGCTGGAGCTGCGCATCCCGTACCAGATAGGCTATTTCGGCGCACGGCTGCGCCCCATCCTCGGCAGGAACAGCATTACCTGGAAATGCCGCGACATCAACGGCGTCGAAAGCACATACAGCTATCGAAACCGGACAAACTGACCCACCGCGAAGCCGCGCGGCGTCCGGCCCCTACCTCCGGGAACAGGCCGGACGCCGCGCTTGCGGGAATGCCATGTCTTTTCTGCATGTTCTACGCAAGAGCTGTTTTTTCGACGGGCTGGAGCAGGAAAAAGCCCTCTTTCTTTCCCGCGCGACCCGTTTGTGCCTGAAGAAAGGCGAACGTCTTTTCTCGCGCGGCGACCCGGGCGACGCCTGCTACTATATGGAAAAGGGACTGGTGCGGATTTTCGGCGTGGCCGGCGACGGCAAGGAACCCATGTTTTTTCTGCGTCGCACAGGCGAAATGTTCGGCCTTTCGGAAGTGCTGGAAGGCAGCCTGCGCATGGCCAATGCCCAGACCCTGATGCCCAGCGTCATCCACGTCATGGATGCCGCCGCATTCAGCGCCATGCTGGAAAGCCGCTTCAGCATGGCCCGGCGGGTGATCAATGTGCTCGGCAACCGCCTGCGCTACTGCAACGATCATATCTGTCGCCTGACATCCTCCACCGTGCGCGACCGGCTGCTGCGTCTGCTGCTCTGTCTCGTCTGCGACAACCTGCCCGCCGACGTCGCAGCGCCGGCCTGGCAGGCTCCGGTACGGGGCGATATGCCCGTTTCGCAAGAGCAGATCGCCGCCATGATCGGTTCCACCCAGCCCACGGTCAGCGGCGTTTTACAGCAGCTTCAGGCCGAGGGGCTGCTGGTGGTGCAGCGTGCCCACATTGAAGTTCTCGCGCCGCGGCGCCTGCTGGCCCTGATCGACGCTCAGGAATAAGGCGACGCGTCCCCTCAGGCGTGGCCCCCCTTTTTTCTGCCGCCCCATCGGGCCCGGATCAGTTCAATGACCACCGGCAATACGGAAATGACGATAATGGCATAGACGATGATGCCGAAATTCTCGCGCACCCAGGTGAGGTTGCCCAGGAAATAACCGGCGGACACAAGCCCGCCCACCCAGAGAATGCAGCCGGTAATATTGTAGAAAAAGAAGGTGGTTGGGTGCATCAGGGCGATGCCCGCCACAAAGGGCGCAAATGTGCGCACAATGGGCACAAAACGCGCCAGCACAATGGCTTTGCCGCCGTGCCGCTCATAAAACTGATGGGCCTTGAGCAAATGCTCTTTCTTGATCAGCCGGTTTTCGCGGGAAAAAATGGCCGGTCCCACATGCCGTCCGATGCAGTAGTTCACGGCGTCGCCCAAAATACCGGCGGCCAGCAGCACCAGCATGATCTCGCCGTAGCCCATGAGCCCCGCGCCCGCCACCACGCCGGAAGCGAACAGCAGGGAATCGCCCGGCAGAAAAGGCGTGACCACCAGGCCGGTTTCACAAAAGACGATGACGAAAAGAATTGCATAGACCCAGAGCCCGTACTGCTCCACCAGCTCAAACAGATGCACGTCAATGTGCAGCACAAAATCCAGAAAATAACTGACCATTTCCATCCGGGATGATCTCCTTGCCTGCCGGTTTCGCGGCGGGCACTCCGCCCCGTTCCGGCCCCACTCTTGTACCGCAAGCCGGCTTGTGGCACAACAACGCCTATGCCCCGATATCTCTCAGAACAGACCCCCTTTGCCCATCCGCCTCTTCTCGGCGCGTGCTCCGCCCTCGGGTGCGGACGCCAACGTCCGCCGGGGCGGCGCGCATTTTCACCATACCACATCCGGCTCTTCATTCCGCTGCTGTTTTTTCTTTTGTCGGCTGTCCCGGCAGGCAGCGCCGCGGCGGCCGATTCCTACCAGGTAGGCTTCCGCACGCTGGGACAGTGGTCGGCGGACACCAATCTGCGCCTGGACGTCAATATCTGGTATCCCAGCCTCCGGCCCCCGCGCGAACTTAATTACGCGCCCTGGACCATTGCCGCCGCGCGTAACGGCAAGCCGGTGGAGGGGCGCTTTCCCCTGCTGCTCTTGTCCCACGCGTCGCCGGGCACGCGTTTTTCCTACCATGACACAGCCGCCTGGCTGGCTTCCTGCGGCTTTGTGGTGGCCGCGCCCACCCATTCCCAAGACTGCATGGACAATATGAGCCTGCTTTTCACCTGGCGGCAGCTGGAAACCAGGGCCAAAGAACTTTCGTCCACCATCGACCTTTTGCTGGCCGACCAGGAGCTTGCCGCCAGCATTGATAAAAACCGCATCGGCCTGCTGGGCTTCGGCACGGGGGGCACCGCCGCCCTGCTGCTGGGCGGGGCCCTGCCTGACTGCGCCTCCTGGCCGGAATACTGCGCAAAAGCCGGACGCCGGGATATGTATTGCAACCGCTGGGCCAGGGACCGGGTAAACGCCATCTGCCAAAGCCTGCCGCTGACGGAAAGCCTGGCCGATCCCCGGATCAAGGCCGTGGCCGCTGCCGCCCCCAGTTTCGGCATGCTGTTCAGCCCCGCGTCCTTCCGCTATTTTTACCCGCCGCTGCTGCTGATCGCCGCCGAAAGCGACGCCATGAACCGCCCGTCCCTGCACGCCGATGCCATTGCCCGGCTGCTGAACGGCAAGGCTCGCTATCTCAGTCTTCCGGGCGCGGATACCGGCGCGCTGATGTCTCCCTGCCCGGAGGCCCTGGCCGCTGAGCTGCCCGAACTCTGCCGCTCCGTGAGCCCGGAGGAGCGCCGGGCCATTCACCGGCACATGGATGACGCCCTCAGCGACTTTTTTCTTCATGTTCTGGGCAGCGGTAAAAATCTGCCCGTCATTCCCCCGCCGCCGGACCTGACGCCGCCGCCTCCGCCCGCGCCGCAGCTCCCCGCGCCCGCGCCGCGTCCACGGCAGCACCGCTCTCGCTGAGCCGCGTTGCGAAAGGTACCGGCGGCTTGACAACGCTAGTGCGAATCACTAGCCTCTCCACAGTACATAGATGCTTTCAAAGCCGGTTTTATACCGGACGACGGTCCGTGGGGCCAGAAAACCGCTCCCCGGGATATATATCTATCCATTTCTGACCGGGTCCGGCGACGGGCGTAGGGAAAGACGCCCTCAAAACCAGCTGGGGTTCGTATAACAGCATGAAGATACTGATCATTTGCATGCTATGCCTGCTGCCGGCACCGGCGTTTCCGGGGATGTGCGCGGCGGCTGTGGACAGCGGGGTGAAGGCCGCCGACGGCTGGGTAATCATGCCCGCCGGAGCGCGGCCCACATATATGGGCATTCATGGGGGCACTATGCCGGTCAGTTTGCTGGTATCCGGCGACGGTTCCTCCCTGCTGACCTTTGTGGGACGCACGGGCAACGATTTTCTGGATGTGCTGCGCCGCACCGATGTCCGTATGCCCAGCCTGCTCAACGCCACTGCGGCGCGGGACGCCGCCGACGGCGGACTGTTGACCGGCGGCACGGTATTGATGGCGGGCAGCGCCGCCAGCAGCATGCCGGTGATTTATCTTACAGGCGAAGGTTTCGCGCGCGCCGCGCCCTCGCCGGACCAACTTCAGCCCTTCGGTCTTTCCGACAAGCCTCTCTCCATTGAAGGGCAAGTAGCTAAGCCGGCCCATCTTTCCCCGGCAAAAAGGTACCGTCTGTTTTTTCAGCCGCAGTATCTGCAACCCCGCCGTAGCCTGAATTAGTTCAGGGCGAAGTGGAGACGGCGGGCTTTTTGCCGCCGAACTTGAGCTATTTATTTGATTTTCCAGAAATATCGTAAAACAAATAAAAACTGGATTTTTATAAAAGTTTGACTATAATCCAGCAGAATTCACCCGCACAGGAGCGAAACCATGCCCCTTTCCACATATCTGAACGATATGGAAAAACTGTACTCGGCCCGTCTGGCGCATGTTTCATCGGAGCCGACCCAATTGCTGTTCTGCCAGGGCTTGAAATTCCTCATAGAAAATGTGGCGGATTTTGACGCGTGCGTACCTGAGACCAATCCGTTCTACCAGGAATTCGTCAAGCTGCTGGGAGCGGGTATTGCCGGCGATGAAGACTGTTTCAGTCTTTTTGAATGCCTGGCCATCTTCTTCCGCCTCAGGCAGCATGAAAACCCGGACCGGGTTCTGAGCCCCATTGAGCAGCAGGTTCTGCACCATTTTGAGCATTGCGGCGAGTGGCAGCCTCAGGACAATACCCTGGTCAGCCTCTGGTATTGGTGGCGTATTCCGTCGCTGCCGGCGCACTAGAGCCTGCCGGGCATAAGCCCTCCTCACGCGGCCGGGAAAAACGCCTGGGATCATGCGCTCTTATGGCTTCTGAGCGAAATATGGCGAAAAAGCGGCCGCGTCGGGAAGGATTGCAGCGGATGCTGCTGTTTCAGGGGTACAATGCCTTAGGCGTGATACAGCCGGTCCAGCCTGAAAAAATCAGAGAAGAAAAATCTGACGGCAAGCGGAGCAAGGGTCTCCTTGCGCCGCTCTGGGTATTGACATTGTTCCCAATAGGGGCGGCAGTGCCCGTTGGCGTGTAGTGCGCGGCAAAGAACACGCTGCCGTTCATGAGATTCTGAATACTCGCCGCCAAGGCAATCCCGCGCCTTTCCGCCCATGACCGCCACAGCGGCCATGCTTTCCCGGACAGATTCTTATGACAGGCGCGCTCTGGAACATCAGAAGCGCGCCTATTTTTCGCCGGTAATGCCGAACTCCACCGGCACTTTGGTATAAAAAATGCGCAGGCCTTCGGCCGCAATGCGGGCGAGCAGGCGTTCCGCCGCTTCGTCACTGAGCGCCATGGTCACTTCCAGCGGCTGCTCGGACAGCTCGAAAAAGTTGGCCCAATGCAGCCTGCCGTCTCGTCCGTAACCGCCTTGGGCCGTGCTCATGGTCGCGCCGCTGATGCCGAGAGCCTTTGCCTCCGCCACCAGCCATTCGGCAATGCTGCGCGTGCCGTGGCTGCGGCCCTGCTGCGTGTAAAACGTCAGTTGCCAGCCCCGCATGCCCGCCTCCTTCCTCAGATGAATGTGTCTTGAGAATGAACCCATTCCCCGCGGCTTGCGCGTTCCGCCTTGCCCGCCCGCAGTGCACGTCATTCACGGGTGTTCACGCGATGTCCGTCGTAGCGCTTCAGGGCCGACAGCAAAAGACGACTTGTCAGCGCCACGAGCCCAAAAGACAGCGGATCAGGGCAAAGGTGCCCATGCCCAGAAAAGTCATGGCCAGAGAACCGCAGACATGCAGCGCCACGGCTCCTCCGGCCCAGAACAATCGCCCCTGCTGAATCAGGGTCGCCACTTCCGCGGAAAAGGTGGAGAAGGTGGTCAGCGCGCCCAGAAAGCCCGTCACCACCAGTAGGCGCCATTCCGCGCCCAGCGAAGGGAAAAAGGCAAAAATGCTGAGCACCAGGCCGATGATATAGCCCCCCAGCCAGTTGGCGGCCAGGGTGCCCAAGGGCAGGGTCGGAAAGACGGGGTTCAGCGCCAGGCCGAGCAGCCAGCGCAAGACGGCCCCGGCCGACGCGCCCACGCAGATGGCAAGCAGAGAATGGATCATGGCCGCCCCTCTCAGACTGATGGCAAACCCCGCTTGCACGGTGCTTGTGCCGCCATCGGCTCGTTTTCAGAAAAACTTGCCGGGCACCCTTCGGGCAGCTCGCGGCACGGCAACGCCGTGACCTGCTTCTGATTTTTGACCGCGTTGATGTTGTCAACGCTCCAGTGCCTGTCAAGGTTATAGAATTTTTGTTCGCCCGCAAGGAAGAGAAAACTGCTTTGAGGAAGTGTACTCTTGCCTCAGCCGTTACAGCGAAGCTGCTTACGAATAAGGACAGCAGAGATCTGGCACTCGACCGAGGCTGCCGCACGCGGCAGGAGGGCAAAAAGGCATAGCGTCGGCAAGGCCCACAGGCGTCCGGCCCCGTACGGGGCCGGACGCCTGTGGATCAGATTTTAGAACACGTTGGGATTCATGGCGATGAGCACCCAGCAGATGATGCCCACAACAACGCCGTAGAGCATGAAGGGCCAGAAGGTACGCTTGAGCACCTCGCCTTCACGGCCGGAGAGGCCCACCACGGCGCAGGCGGCCACGATGTTGTGCACGCAGATCATATTGCCCATGGCGCCGCCCACGGCCTGGGCGGCCACGATGATCTGGCGGGGCAGGTGCAGGGTGGCGGCCATGCCCCACTGGAATTCGCCGAACATCAGGTCGGAAACCGTGTTGGAACCGGTGATGAACGCGCCGAGGCCACCCACGAAAGCGGCCAGCATGGGCCAGACGCTGCCGGCGGCGGCGGCCACGGCCTGGGCCAGAGCCAAGGGCATGGAGGGCGCGCCCAGCGGGTTGGTGGCGGAGCCGCGGAAGATGGACACCAGAGCCACGGCGAAGATCAGGGCGATGGTCGGGGCCTTCATCTTGCGGAAGCTCTCGGCCCAGGCGTCCTTCACGGCGGAGCCGGGCATCTTATGCAGCAGAATGGTCAGCAGGGCCACCACGATGAAGAAGGTGCCGGGCACGTAGAGGTAATCAATGCTGGCGCTGACACCCTTGAAGCCCAGGATGTCGACAAAGTTCAGCTTCTGGGCCGTGAGCCAGGCCTTGAGGCCCAGCTGGGGAATACGGGAGATGACCAGCAGAGCGCAGATGATCACATAGGGCAACCAGGCCATGAACTGGCTCATGTGGGCCTGGAATTCGGTCTTGGTGTTCAAAGGCACGGTGCCGGACCAGGAGGGGTCCCATTCACTGTGCGGCGCGAAGCCCCAGACGTCCTTGGGCACGCAGAAGCCTTTCTTGGTGCCCCAGATCACCACGGCCAGGCCGAGCAGGCCGCCGAGCATGCTGGGGAATTCCGGCCCGAGCAGCCAGGCGCAGAGCAGATAGGGGATCAGGAAGCAGACCGCGGCGAACACGCAGTATTTCCAGGCCCGGAAGCCGATGGACCAGGACTTTTCCGCGCCGAAGAAGCGAGTCAGGAAGCCGAGCATGAAGATGGTCAGAATGATGGCCATGGGGGCATGCATGAAAGTGGCCCACTGGCCCACGGCTTTGCAGAAACCGTCATACGTGGTGAAAGGGAGGTTGGGATTGTTGGCGACGGCTTCGGCCACGGGGCCTTTCAGGAAGCCGAAGCCCACGATGACCGGCGTGCCCACCGCGCCGAAGGTCACGGGCACGCTGTTAAAGACCAGGCAGATCACCGCGGCCGCCATGGCCGGGAAGCCCAGGGCGAGCAGCAGGGGCGCGGCCAGGGCCGCCGGTGTGCCGAAGCCCGCCGCGCCTTCGATGAACGCGCCGAACATGAAGCCGATGATGATGGCCTGGAGGCGCCGGTCACGGCTTACATTCTGCATGCCGTGCTGGATGGTCTCCATGCCCCCGCTTTTTTCCAGGGTGTACAAAATAAGAATGGCGCCGAAGACGATAATCAGCACGCCCACGGCCACCACCACGCCTTGCAGGGAAAGCGCCAGCAGATACATGACGTCCAGATTCCAGCCGATCAGGCCGCAGATCACGCAGGCGAGCCAGGCTACGGGCATGGCCCGTGTGGCGGGCCAACGCAAACCCACCATCAGGACAAGGGCCGCCACAATGGGGATGACCGCCAGTAACGCCAGCATTCCAATAGACATGAAAACCTCCCTTAGTTAACCGGGTCCGCGGGACCGGAGCAGTTGACGCACGTCATGCGTGAACTGCCCTAGGCCATTCCTCCGCCGGAAAACATCCGGCGTTTTTTCCAGGCCGATCCCGCCCCCTCCGCGCCGGCACGCGGAACAGAGCACCTTTGATACCAGTTCTTCATCGATAACGTAAAACGCTATAAAAACGCAAGGGCACGCCGCTTTTTTCTTTGCAACGGCGTGCCCTTATTTGAGGTTTTTTTCGGCGCGGCCGGGGGTTCCCGGAACGGGAGCCCCCGGCGCCCCTGCCTCCGTGGCGCGCCGCACTAACGTTTGAGGTTTTCGGCCAGAAGTTCCGCGATGTGCTGCACTTTGACGTTAAGACCCGTCTTTTCAGCGCCGCCGCGCAGCTGCATGACGCAACCGGGGCAGTCCACCACCAGGCGGGCGGCGCGTGTTTCACGGACGTTCTTCAGCTTCTTGTCCAGCAGTTGGGCCGAGATTTCCGGGAATTTCATGGAATACGTGCCGCCGAAGCCGCAGCAGACTTCTTCCTCCTCGCAGGGCACGTACTGGGCCGCGTCCGCGATGAGTTCACGCGGGGCCTCCTTGACGCCCAGGCCCCGGCAGAGGTGGCAGGAGGCGTGGTAGGTGACCCTTTCGCCGGAATTGGTGAAGTCCTCGGGCTTGAGGCCCAGGCGGTCGCGCACGAAGGAGCTGAAGTCGATAACCTTGTCCGCGAAAATCTTGGCCTGGGGCAGGATATCCGGCTCATTCTCCAGGATTTTCGGATAGGTGTGCTTCAGATGCGACGCGCAACTGGCGCAAAGCGTGATGATGGCGTCGTACTTGCCCACGGCAAAGGCCTGAATGTTCTGCTTGGCCACGTCCACCGAGGTTTTGCGCTGGCCCATCATTTCCAGGGGCAGGCCGCAGCAGGTCTGCTCCATGGGAAATTCCACTTCCACGTTTTTGGCCGCCAGAATCTTCACGCAGGCTTCAAGCTGCTCGGGATAGACGAAATCCTGGGCGCAGCCGCTGAAGATGGCCACCCGCATGGTGGGATTCTGGGCCTTGGGCGCGATTTCCGGCCAGCGGTCGCGGAAGGACTTGTTCGCAATGGCGGGCAAGGCCTTGAAGCCGTGCTTGCCCAGGAATATGGCCGGAAGATGACGCTGGAACTGCGTGCCGCCGGTAAAGGGTTTCTGGGCGTATTTGGCGAACTTGAGCAGGCTGTGGAAAAGCTTGCGGTTTTTCATCACCGAGGCCAGAAGAGCCGCCTGAGCTCCGCCGCCCTGCTCTTCCGTGACCCGGCTGCGGATCTCGCGGATCAGACGCGGCAGGTCGATGCCGCCCGCGCAGACATTGGCGCAGGATTCGCAGCCCACGCAGTTCTGGCAGAGCACCTTGGCCTTGTCCTTGCCGTGGAAGAAATAGGTCAGGATCAGGCCGATGGCGCCGATGTAGATGTAGCCCATCTTGTGGCCGCCCACCAGGCGGAACACCGGACAGACGTTGGCGCAGGCGCCGCAGCGCACGCAGCGGAAAATCTGCGAGAACAGCGGGTCCTTGGCGATTTCGGTACGGCCGTTGTCCAGAAAGACCACGTGCATGATCTTTTTGTTGCCCGGCGCGGAAGCGCAGGGACCGGCCCCGCACATCCAGGTCACATAGGAGGTCAGGCGCTGGGCCGTGGCGTTGCGCGGCAGCACCAGCAGGGCGGTGAGGGCCTGGTCCAGGGTGGGGATCAGTTTGTCCAGACCGGCAATGGCCACATGTACGCGCGGCAGGGTGGTGACCATGCGGGCATTGCCCTCGTTGGTCACGGTGGACACGGCCCCGTTTTCGGCCACGGCGAAGTTGCAGCCGCTGACGCCCATGTCCGCCGCGATGAACTTGCGGCGCAACTGCACGCGGGCCACCTTGACCAGCTTCTGGACGTCGGTGTCCTGCTTTTCGCCCGTGGCCTTGGTGAAGTCGTCGGCCACCTGGTAGCGCGAAAGATGGATGGCGGGCATGACCATGTGGGAGGGGCCTTCATGGCGCAGCTGGATGATCCATTCGCCCAGGTCCGTCTCGTCCACGATCAGGCCTTCGGCCTCCAGTGCGGGATTGAGCTGGATTTCCTCGGCGGTCATGGATTTGGATTTGACCACCCGCTTGACGTCGTTTTCCTTGGCGATGCGGGCGATGATCTCATTGGCTTCCTTGGCCGTGGCCGCGCGATGCACGTGCACGCCGCGCTTTTCCGCCTGCTCCTTGAACTGCTGGTAGAGTTCCTCCATGTGCTGGCAGGCGTAGTCCTTGGCTTCGGCTATCTTGGCGATGAGGCCGCGCTCGTCCACTTCCTGGAAGACGGCTTCGCGGTTGGCCCGGTAGGACACGGCAAAGGTGTCCAGAGTGCGGCGCAGAAAATCGTCCTGCAGGGCCTCATCGATTTGCTTGCGGTAATCGGAAAGAGATTTGGGGGCTTCATGCATGGCCTCAGTCCTCCAGAAGAATGATGTGCAGTTCCAGCGGGCCGTGCACGCCCACAGCGCCCACCCGCTCGATGTCCGCGGTGCGGCTCGGGCCGGTGATCAGCGTGGTGTACGTGGCGGGCGCGGCGTTCATGCGTTCGCGCAGAAGCTGGGCAATGGAAGGAAGATCGGGATAAATGTCGGACTTGCGCAGCAGGATGACGTGGATTTCCGAGATCATGCCGGCCAGACGCACGTCCTCGTTATCCGTGTTCATCATGCAGGTGCCGCTGCCGGCCACGCCGAGATCGGCGCGGGACAGGCCAACGTCGATGCCGGCCAGATGGTTGCGCAGGCCGTTGCGCAGGCAGGCAAAGCCCTTTTCCTCGCAGGCCAGGGCCAGGGCGGCGAAATCCTCGTCGTCAAGGTCCGGCGCGGCCACAATGCGCTGCACACGGGTGGGCACCTTGTTGGGGCCCAGCGGGCCCTGCTGCACGCCGGGCTCGTCGGCCAGCAGTTCGGCCGGGGCTTTGTTTTCACAGACATCCACCACATACTGCAGGGCCGCCGCCATGGACGGCACTTCCTGCACCACGGCGTTGACTATGGCGGCTTTGGCGCTGAAGGCCTCTACCAGTTCCGGGTTCACAGGGGGCATAGCGTACTCCTTTGAACGGCGTTAACACCTTTTGACTTGAACGGATATACAGCGTGAAGCGCGCCGAACGGCAGACGGCGGAACGTTGTTCGCATTCCACCGCCGCCGGGGGGCGATACGGAGCCTGACGCCTACTTCAGGCTTTCCGCGTAGATTTCCACCGGATGTTTGACCCGCACGGGGTCGTTGTTGTGCGAAAGCACATCCTCCAGTTGCATCATGCAGGCCGGACAGGCCGCCGCCACTACCTGCGCGCCCGTGGCAACCACATTGTCGCGCTTGCGCTGGCCGATCCGGCGTGAATAATCGTAGTGGAAAAGGTTGAAGGAACCGCCGCAGCCGCAGCAGCGGTCGGCCTCTTCCATTTCCGTGAGCTTGTAGCCGGGGTTGGCCGCGATGACCGCGCGCGGCTGCGCGGTCACGCCCAGCGATTTCTTGAGGTGACAGGAATCGTGATAGGTGACGGGCACGGCATCGCCAGAGGCAGCCGCTGCTTCCACCTTGAGCACGTCCACCAAAAACGCGTTGATATCCATGGTCTTTTCCGCCAGTTTTTCAGCCTGTTTCTGTTCCAGGCTGCCCAGGCGTCCGGCGTAACGCGGCCAGAGCTCCTTGATGGTGGAGGTGCAGGAAGCGCAGGGGCTCAGCAAATAGTCGAAATCACCCTTGCCGAGCACTTCAAGATTGACCTTCATCTGCTTGATCATGCCCTCGGCGTCGCCGGAGGACAGCGCGGGAATACCGCAGCAGGCAAGGCCCACGGGCATGAAGACCGCCACCTTGTGGTGACGCAACACCTTGAGGCAGGCTTCGGCCATGTCCGTGTACATCTTGTCGCCCAGGCAACCCGGGTAAAAAGCCACTTTCAGGCCGCCTTCGGACCGGGAAGGCCGGGGCTCGTCCAGCGCGCCGTAAACGGCGTGCAGGGGCTTTTTCGCCAACGGCCGGATATGCCTGTCGCCCAGCATGAAGTTGAGCATGGGCGCGCAGACCGTGCCTTGGGCGTCGCCGGTTTTGCGAAAGATCAGGCCTTGCATGGGCGCGCCCACGCGCATGGCGAAGTTGAACAGGCCGGGCTTGGCCAGCAGAGTGCGGAAAACCATTTTCTTCACCGGGTGCAGGCCGATATAGGCGTTGACCAGCTCGCGCGCCTCCATGAAGACTTCCATGATTTTCACGCCCGGAGGGCAGGCGGCCTGGCAGGAGCCGCAGAGCAGACAGCGGCCGAGCTTGTCGGCCAGGGCCTCGGGGTCCTTGAGCAGCTCATGGGCCATATTGTTGATCAGGAAAAGCTTGCCGCGCGCCACGTCGGCTTCCTTGCCGGAGGCCCCGAACATGGGGCAGACCGACTGGCACATGCCGCACTTCATGCAGGCGGTGATCCTGTCGTCCAGCGCCATGAGGCGCTGGGCCAATTCGTGCAGATTGTTCATGAACTAAATCCCCACTAATTTAGTGGAATTGAGCAGGCCCTTGGGGTCCAGGGCGCGGCGCAGCCGCTGTGAGAACAGGATCGTGCCGCGCGAGGTTTCCTTTTCCATCCACTTGGCCTTGGCCGTGCCGATGCCGTGCTCGCCCGAGAGGGTGCCCTGGAGCCTGATGGCCGTGTCGAACATTTCGTCGATGGCCTCCTCCACCCGCTTGAACTCTTCGGCGTCGCGCTTGTCGCAAAGAAAGGTGGGGTGCAGGTTGCCGTCGCCGGCATGGCCGAAGGTACCCACCTCCACCTTGTATTTGGCCGCGATGTCGTTGACGGCCTTCATCATGGCCGGGATCTGCGAACGGGGCACGGTGGCGTCTTCCAGCACGGTGGTGGGACGGCAGCGGGCCAGCACCGGCAGGGCCATGCGCCGGGCTTCCCAGAGTTTGAATTTCTCGGCCGCGTCCTTGGGCACATGCACGGCCACAGCCTTGTTTTCCTTGAGCACGCGCTCCACGGCCTCAGCGTCGTCCGCCACCTGAGCGGGGTGGCCGTCCACCTCAATGAGCAGGATGGCCGCCGCGTCGCGCGGCAGACCGGCCCTGGTGAAGTCGTCCACGCGCACGATGGTGTTGTTGTCCAGAAATTCCAAGGTACAGGGCAGCACGTGGGCCGCAATGATCCCGGCCACGGCCTCGGCGGCGTTCTGCATGTCGTCGAAGACCGCCATAAGGGCCTTGGAGGCCTTGGGCGGCGGCACCAGCTTGAGAATGGCCTGGGAAATGACGCCCAGTGTGCCCTCGGACTGGATCAGCATGCCCGCCAGATTGTAGCCGGTGACGCATTTCACCGTACGCGAGCCGGTTTTGACCACCTCGCCCGTGGCGTCGAAAAATTCGACGCCCATGAGGTAATCCTTGGTCACGCCGTACTTGAGGCCGCGCAGGCCGCCCGCGTTCTCGGCGATATTGCCGCCGATGGTGGACACGGCCTGGGAGCCCGGATCCGGCGGATAGAAGAGATTTTTCTTGGCCACGGCGGCGGCGAAGTCAGCGGTGATCACGCCCGGTTCCACCACAGCGTAGAGGTCATTGGAATTGATCTCCAGGATGCGGTTCAGGCCGGTGGTCAAGACCACCACGGTATCGCTGTGGTCCGGAATGGTGCCGCCGGACAGGTTGGTGCCCGCGCCGCGCACGGTCATGGGAATGCCGTTGTCATAAAGTTTATTGACGCAGAGGCCCAGCTGCTCGGTGGTCGTGGGCCGGAGCACCATCGCCGGAACCACGGGTTCAAGCACCGCCGAGTCAAATGAATAACTCTGGCGGTCGGCCTCGGAAGTGAACACATTTTCCTTGCCGATCAGGTCCTCAAAATCCTTGATCAACGCCTGGCTTGCCATAGAGCCTCCTTGCACGCTCTCGCATCATCGTATCCTGAAACATTCCGCAAATGGACGATTCGCCCTTTGCGGGACGTCGGCCTTTGCCCCGGCGGAGCCGCCCCGATGTCTGATCGCGAAAATTTCGAGCCTGGTCATGCCCTCAATTTTCGCGGAATCGCCGGCGAAAAACCATGTTTTCGCCGGCTCACGGCGGCTACGCCGCCGCGATACCCTACGGGTTCTGTGTGTTTCATTTGAAAAATCAGACACTGGGAGCCTGTCCGCAACCGCCGGAACAACGGACCTTTCCGCTGTCGCATTGCCTTACGGGAACAGGCCGCGCACGGCGCGGCCCGAAAACTGTGAAAGTCCGGTCCCGGAGCGCGGAAACCGCGCCAACGCTTGGGATTCTTTGCACAATGTGACTGTATAGCCTGCTTTGTCATTTTTGCAAAGAGGACTTTCCAAAAAAATGCAGTGGTATCACCATCAACATAGCAGCAAACTTCAGCGGCGCTGGAGCCGCTCGCAATGACCCGACCTCGCCCGGCGGCCGCTGTACAGGCATGCCCGCGCGGCACGCGGCTTGCGACCGGAAGGGTCAAGGGCGCTGGATCCCGGCCAGGTTGCAAATGAAGGCGAAGGCTTTGGCGTCCACGGGTTGCACGGAAAGGCGGCTGCCCCGCTTCATCAGTTCCATGCCGGACAACTCGGGCCAGGCAGCCAACTCCTTGCGGCTCAAAGGATGCGGCAGGGCGCGGCGCAGGCGCACATCCACCATTTCCCAAATGGGCTTTTCCGGCGTGGCCTTGGGGTCGAAATGCTGATTCTCCGGGTCCTGGGCCGTGGCGTCCGGGTAGGCCGCGCGCACAATTTCCACAATGCCCACAATGCCTGGCTGCTGCCCGCTGTGGTAGAAAAATCCCAGATCGCCCACCCGCATGGCACGCATGAAGTTGCGGGCCTGATAGTTGCGCACCCCGTCCCAGGGCGAGGTCTGATCGGGAGAATTCTCCAGGTCCTGCCAGGAAAAACAGCCGGGTTCCGTCTTGAAAAGCCAGTACTTCATGCCTCGCCCTTTCCCTTTAAAAAGAATTATTCTTATTTACATATGGAGCCGAACAGCCCTTTCGTCAATGCCCGTGCGGATGCAAAAACACCGCCCGTGGGCGGTGTGGATGCAAGGCGCGGCGATTTTCCGGAATCGCGATGCCTTGAAGCGGACCGGGACTCCGAAAAAACGGTTGGGGAAGCGCTGATTAATGAAGATTTCTGTCTCGATCAAGGGCGTAAGCCGTTGCCGCGTCAGCGGCTTGCTTGAGCCGTTCACGGCTACGGCTGGAGCACGGCGAACCGCGGTCGGAGGGTAAAAAGATCAGTAATCAGCGCTTCCCTTACTTTTTCGCCACCTGCCGCTGCCAGACAAAGAAATGCAGCAAGGCCATGCCGCCGTGGCCGATGAAGTACACGATTACCAGCCAGGCGAGCCACTCGTGCGTCACGCGCCAGCCATGCGCGGCGGGAGAACCGTCCCGCCAGAGCAAGAACCAGGTCAGGCCGGAAAAGGCGGTCAGCAGCAACGCGCCCAGGCCCAGGCCCTGTACGGAAGTAGCCAGGCCGCCGGGCCGGGGCGCCACGAGCCGGCCGTGCAGGCTGGCGATCAGGTCCTTGCGGATCTGATCCACGTCGCCCCAGAGATAGGGGAAAAAATATTTCAGGCCGTGCTTGCCCAGGCTGTAGGCCGCGACAATCACGCCCAGAACGCACAGGCTCATCCCCTCCAGCATGTGATACCAGGCCGTCCAGGAAGCTCCGTCCGGCGTTACCCGCATCAACGTGCTGCTGCATAGCTGCAGGATGACGAAAAGAACCACCAGCGCATGCAGCACGCGCAGAAAGGGGCTCTGGAAGAAACCCATGAACCGCCACAGCAGCTCGGACTGGGTTTTGATCAGCTCTTGTATCTTCATTGTTTTCTCCCGGTGGTCCTCCCTCCGGGATGCAGGGCCGTAACTCAGGCATTCGACCCGGCAGGCGCGTTCCACTCCGTGCCCCGGAACGCGCGCCATGTCTGTTAGTTACCCGCAAACGCTCAAAAACGCCATGCCCGGATTTCCCATGGGAAATCCGGGCATGAAATACAATCAGCGCCGGGAACAGACAGGCCAGAGACAGACTAGGGGCTGTTGACACTATAAAATTTTTGTTCGCCCGCAAGAAAGATAAGCCTGCTTTGAAGGAGTGTACTCTTTTGGCACTCGACTGAAAAAGCAGGTGAAACCTAACGCAGCGCGCGGGCAAAAAGGCATAGTGCCAAAGCCCCTAATGGCAGCGGATGCCGCTCAGCAGGTGCGCCATCTTCTCTTTCTTGGTGCGCAGATAGGCTTCATTTTCCGGGCAGGATTCGATTTCGATGGGCACGCGCTCCACGATTTCAATGCCGTAGCCCGAAAGCCCCACGATTTTCTTGGGATTATTGGTCAGCAGGCGGATCTTGCGGATGCCCAGATCCACCAGGATCTGCGCGCCGGTACCGTAATCCCGCAGGTCGTCGGGGAAGCCCAGCATGCGGTTGGCCTCCACCGTATCGTAGCCCTGGTCCTGCAGGGCATAGGCCCGGATCTTGTTGGCAAGGCCGATGCCGCGCCCTTCCTGGCGCATGTAGAGGAGCACCCCGCGCCCTTCCTGTTCGATCTGGCGCAGGGCCGCGCCGAGCTGTCCCCGGCAATCGCAGCGCAACGAGCCCAGGGCATCGCCGGTCAGGCACTGGCTGTGCACGCGCACCAGCACGGGTTCCGGCCCGCTGATGTCGCCCTTGACCAGGGCCAGATGGGTGCCGGGCTCCAGTTCGCTCTCGTAGGCATAGACCGTGAAGTCGCCGTACAGACTGGGCAAATGGGCGTGCGCGTCGCAACGCACGGAAACCTGGCCGCGTTCCAAACGGTAGCGGATGATGTCTCTGACCGCCGCAATCTTGATATCGTGCTCGGCGGCGAATTTCTCCAGGTCCGGCATGCGGGCCATTGTGCCGTCGTCGCGCATGATCTCGCAGATCACGGCCGCCGGTTTGAGGCCCGCCAGGCGGGCCAGGTCCACGCTGCCCTCGGTCTGGCCGGTGCGCGACAGCACGCCCCCGGCTTTGGCCCGGAGCGGAAAAACATGGCCGGGCGAAACGATATCCTCGGGCCGGGCGTTGTCCGCCACGGCGGCCTTGATGGTGGCGGCGCGGTCAGCGGCGGAAATGCCGGTGGAAATGCCCTCGCGGGCCTCAATGGAAATCGTGAAATTGGTTCCGAAACGCGAACCGTTGCGCTGGGTCATCAAAGGCAGTTGCAGGCGGTCGGTCAGTTCCGGGGCCATGGGCAGGCAGATCAGGCCGCGCCCGAAACGGGCCATGAAATTGATGGCTTCCGGCGTGACGTGTTCGGCGGCCATGGTCAGGTCGCCCTCGTTCTCGCGGTCCTCATCGTCCACCAGAATGACCATTTTGCCCTGCCGGATGTCGGCAACGGCTTCTTCAACGCTGCACAAAGGCATGACTACATCCTTAGTAAAGTTACTGTCGTGATCGGGAGTTGGTTGCGGCAAAGGTAGGGCGGGCGCGGGCTTCTGTCAACCGGGCGCGGCTTGTCCCGCAGGGCAATCGAATGAATGCCTCAATCGTCGGATATTCATTTGCGTCCGTAAGTGAGTCTTCTTTCCTCATTCCCGCGAACGCGGCCGAGACAGTCGGCAAGTGAGCGGGGAGCTGGTTTTGCGGGAAGGCTGGCGCAAGAGTATTTTTCTTTTTCGCTCTGTCCATTCAATTGCCCAAGCTGTTTATCCCACCCGCAGGCCCACGTCCCACAGCAGGGCCGCCAGCGGCCTGCCCAACAGAAAAGGCAACACCCGCGCGGGCACGCGGCCGCGCGTGGCGCAGAGTTCGCGGAAGGCGGCATCGTAACGGACCAGCTCCGCCAGTTCGGCGCGCGCGGCTTCCCGATCTTCCTCCGCGAGCGGGGCCGGAGCGGGCGCAAGGCGGGGCCGGAAGCCCAGAGCCGACGCCAGGGCCAGAGCCTTGCCCGCAGGGCAGGCCTCGTCATGGGCTCCGGCCAGTTCCGGCCAGCAGGCGCGCGCGGCGGACGGCAGCCCCGGCCCGGCACCCGCCAAAGCCTCCGCCCAAACCTCCAGGGCGGCGCAACGGCCCAGGTTTTGCCTGTTGGCCAGCAAAGCCTCCAGGGGGGCGGTGTCCGCGCAGAGCAGAACGCGGCACTGCACGGGACGCCGGGCGTAGATGCCGCAGCCCGCGCCGTCCCTGTAGTACAGACAGCGCCAGGGGTGGCCGGGCTCGCCCGTGCCCGCCAATTTAAGCAGTTCCCTGTCCAGAGGCCGCAACACGCCGCGCGCGTCGTCACGCGCCCACTCTCCGGCCCGCAGGCAGACCAGGGCCTCCAAAGGCAAAGCCCCCTCCCCTGCCAACAGGGGGGCATCCTCGCGCATCAGCGTCGGGCCGCCGCGCAGGCAGCATTCTCCGCAACGGCGGCAGCGCGCAGCGGGCGTTTCAGGCATGGGCGTCGACATGTCAGTGCGGCAGCGGGGCAAGAAATTTCAGGGCGATGAACTGTCTGACCTCTCCCCAGGCGTGCCTGCTTTCCGGCAGGGCGTCCCCGAAAATCTGGAAAACGTGGAACAAACCGTAATAACGGGTCAGGGTGGCGTCCACGCCCGCGTCCACGGCATGCCGGTAGACGATTTCGGAGTCGCTTTCCAGAATTTCGTCCGTGCCCACCTGGATCAGCATGGGCGGAAAGCCCGTGTAGGAGGCGAAGACCGGGGAAAGATAGGGATTTTTAGGGTCTGTCTTGCCCACATAGCTCAAGATAAAGGGCAGGGTCTTGGGCATGGCCCCGTCCTTGGGCGGCATATATTCGGGATTGTTGCCGAAAATGGGATCAATATCCGCATTTTTGATGTGCGATTCGCCCGAGCCGGTCATATCCGTCCACGGCGACATGCAGACCAGGGCGCGGGGCAGCGGCCTGCCCGCGTCGCGCAGACTGAGGGTCAGGGCCAGAGCCAGATTGCCGCCCGCGCTGTCCCCCACCACCAGAATGTTTTCCGGCTTGTAGCCCTGGGCCAGCAGCCAGTTCCAGGCGTCCAGGGCGTCGTCCAGGGCCGCCGGAAAGACGTGTTTCGGGGCCAGGCGATAGTCCGGGCTGAACACGTCGGCATCCCCGGCCATGCGCGAATAGCGCACGGCCATGCCGCGGTAGATATTGGAAAGTTTCAGGATATAGGCCCCGCCGTGCAACAGCAAAACCGCCCGCTCACGGGGCTCGCCGTCCTTGTGCAGGAGTTCGGCGCCGCAGTTTTTAAGGGCCACGCGCGTGATCGTATAGCCTCGCGGGGCTTTCCAGGACGACTCGCTGTTGACGTAGTTGCGCGCCGCGCGCAGAAAGTTGTCCCCCCTGAGTCCGGGCACGCGCAGCAGAAGGCGCAGTCCGTCGCGCACCACGCCAGACTGCACGGAAAGTTTGGGGCCGTCGGCATTGAAACAGCGTGTGCTCTCGGCGGCCCCGGCCGGGGCGGCGCAGAGCAACGCCAGCAGAAGAACATATATCTTTTTCACAGTAACCTCGTGCATCATGCGCCGGAATCGGCTCTGGCCTCCGCTCCGCCGTCATGGAACCGCCCGCCGTAGTTGCGGTTCAGGCGGCGGGAGAACTTTTCCATATAATAGTAATACACCGGCGTGATGTAGAGGGTCACGATCTGCGAAAAACACAGGCCGCCCACCACGGCCAGGCCCAGAGGCCGCCGGGCCTCGGCCCCGGCCCCGATGCCGATGGCGATGGGCAGCGCGCCCATGAGCGCGGCCATGGTCGTCATCATGATGGGCCGGAAGCGCACGTGACAGCCTTCGGTAATGGCGGCCAGGGGCGTAATCGAGGGGTCGCGCCGCTGGGCCTCCAGGGCGAAGTCCAGCATCATGATGGCGTTTTTCTTGACAATGCCCAGCAGCATGATCACGCCCACAAAGCCGTAGAGATCCAGTTCCAGGCCGAACAGCCAGAGCGTCGCCAGCGCGCCGAAACCCGCCGAAGGCAGACCGGAGAGAATGGTCAGGGGATGGATGAAGCTCTCATAGAGGATGCCCAGCACCAGATAGATGACCACAATGGCCAGGATCAGCAGCCAGCCCATGCCCTGAAGAGAATTCTGAAAGGCCTGGGCCGTGCCCTGGGATTCGGCGGTCACCGAATCGGGCAGCAAAGGCCGGGCCGTGGCTTCCACTGCCCCCACGCCCTGGCTCAGAGCCACGCCGGGCCGCAGATTGTACGAGATGGTCACGGCCGGGAACTGCCCGTTGTGGTTCACGGCGATAGGTCCCACGCCGGGCGAGAGTTTGGCCAGGGTGTCCAGAGGCACCAGATCCCCGTCTTTGGAGCGCACATACAGACGGGACAGGGCCGAGCTGTCCTGCTGGAAGCGCTTCTGTAGTTCCACAAAGACCTTGTAGTCATTGGTGGGCGCGTAAATAGTGGAAATCTCGCGCGAGCCGTAGGCCGATTGCAGGGCCAGCTCAATCTGCTGCGGGCTCACGCCCAGAGCGGCGGCCCGGTTGCGGTCGATGGTCACGCGCAGCTCCGGGTTCTTGAGCTGCAGATCGCTGTTCACATCCTGGATTTCGGGCAGCTTGCGCAGGGCCTCCTCCACCTTCTGGGCGCTGTCGTAAAGGGCCGCCATGTCCGGTCCGGACAGGGTATACTGATAGAGAGCCTTGGAGGAGCGCCCGCCGATATTGATGGCCGGGGGCACGCGCACAAAAACCCGCAGGGCCGGGGAGGTGTTCAGCTCCCGCCGCAGGCGCTGGGCCACGGTCTCGATGTTCGGGCGCTGGTCATGAGGCTTGAGGTGCATGAGCAGAATGCCGTTGTTCATGCTCTGGCTGGAGCCCACAATGCCCACCACGGAGTTGAACATGGAGACATGGGGCTGTTTTTCCAGCAGGGTATCCAGCTTGTGCTGGGCCTCCACCATGCCCTGGAAGGAAACGCCCTGCTCCGCTTCGGTGCTGGCGACCAGAAAGCCCATGTCCTCGGCGGGCAGAAAACCCTTGGGCATGACCACGCCCAGCCAGATGGTCAGGACCAGCAGGCCCAGGGAGGCGCCGAGCGCGGCCAGGCGATGGCGCAGCACGTAATCCAGCGAACGGGCATAACCCGCCGCCAGGCAGTCGAACATGCGTTCCAGCCTGCCGTACATGCCCTCATATCCGGCCTTGTGCTTCTGCCCGGCTTTCAGGAAATAGGCGCAGAGCATGGGCGTGAGCGTGAGCGAAACCACGCCGGAACAGAGGATGGCCGTGATGATGACCACCGCGAACTCTCGGAACAGCCGCCCCACGATGCCGCCCATGAACAGCACGGGAATGAAGACCGCCGCCAGGGAGATGGTCATGGAGACAATGGTGAAGCCGATTTCCGCCGAGCCGTCGTAAGCCGCCCTGAGGGGGTCCTTGCCCATTTCCTGGTGGCGGACGATGTTTTCCAGCATGACGATGGCGTCGTCCACCACAAAGCCCACGGCGAGCGTCAGGGCCATGAGCGAGAGATTGTCCAGGCTGTAGCCCAGCATGGCCATGACCGCGAAGGTGGAAATCACGGACATAGGCAGCGCCAGGCTGGGAATGACCGTGGCCGGGAGATTGCGCAGAAAGATGAAGATGACCAGCACCACCAGAAAAACCGTGAGCACCAGGGTGAACTTCACGTCGGCCACGGATTCGCGGATGGATTCAGAACGGTCGTAAAAAACGTCCACCTTGACCGAAGGCGGCACCTGGCGCTCCAGGGCGGGCAGCAGCTTGCGGATGGCGTCCACCACCTGCACGGTGTTGGTGCCGGGCTGGCGCTCCACGGCCAGGGTGATGCTGGGCACGCCGCCGTTGCTCCAGGAGATCTGTTTGTCCTGCTGCACGCTGTCTTCCACCGTGCCCAGATCGCGCAGGCGCACGGGCGCGCCGTTACGGTAGGCCACCACCGTGTCGCGGAAGGCCCGGGCGTTGAGCAGCTGGCCCGAGGATTTGATGGAGCTGGCCCGCTGCTCGCCCTCCAGGGAACCGGTGGGCAGCATGGAGTTGGCGGCGGCCACGGCGTCGGCCACCTCGTCGATGCCCAGCCCGCGCGAGGCCAGCTCGTCCGGGTCCAGTTGCACGCGCACGGCGTATTTCTTCTGGCCGTAAATGACCACCTGGGCCACGCCTTCCACCATGGACAGGCGCTGGCCGATGAGCGTATCCGCGTATTCGTTGAGCTGGTACAGCGGCAGGGTCGGCGAGGAAACGCGCAGATAGAGAATGGGCATGTCCGCCGGGTTGACCTTGCGGAAACTGGGGGGCGTGGTCATGCTGGTGGGCAGGCGGCGCTGGGCCAGACCGATGGCCGACTGCACGTCCAGGGCCGCCGCGTCGATATTCCTGTCCAGGGCGAACTGGATGGTGATGCGGGTACGGCCCACGGCATTGACCGAGGAAATGGAATCAATGCCCGCGATGGTGAAAAATTCCTTTTCCAGGGGCGTCGCCACGGAGGCGGCCATGGTCTCCGGGTCCGCGCCCGCCAGGTCGGCCATGACCTGGATGGTGGGAAAGTCCACGTTGGGCAGCTGGTTCACCGGCAGGGAAAGGTAGCCGGTAACGCCGAAAAAGAGCATGCCCAGCATGAGCAGGGCGGTGGCGACCGGACGGCGGATGAATACGGCGGCTATATTCATGGCTGGAGTATGCTAAGACATGAGCTGGCGCACAAGCAAAAAAACGCCCAAAGCGCAGCAGACCACGCCGATGGCCCGGCGCAGCAGCAGGGGCGACATGCGCCGGGCCGCGGCCACGCCCCGCCAGAAGCCGAACAGACAGGCCAGGGTCACGCCGGGCAGCAGGTTGTAATCCAGATAGCCCCCGGTCACATTGGCCAGGGAGCCGGACAGGGTCGCCAGCACCTGGAAAGGCATGGACAGGGCCACGGCCGTCAGCGGCGCATAGCCCACAATGATCATCCAGGGCACGGAGAGCACCCCCCCGCCCACGCCGGTGAGCCCGGCCACAAAGCCCGTGGCCGCGCCGATGCCGAACAGGCCCGCCTTTCCATGCCAGAAGAGATTGCCCTTGTCGCGGGCCGTCGGCGGCCGCAGGGCACACAGCCCGGCCAGCACAATGACCGCGCCCAGAATGTAGATCAGCGGCCCGGCGTCCAGACGGGCGTTGCACCAGGCGCCGGGCCAGCCCGCCAGACCGCCGCCGAGGACCAGGGGCAGGGCCTCGCGCCAGCGGATCAGGCCCAGCCGCCAGAACATCCAGGTGCCCAGAAGGGTCAGAAAAAACATGGCGGCCAGGGACGTGCCCATAGCCGTATGGGTTTCAAGCCCGCTCAACAGCACCAGGGCGGGCGGCACCAGCACGCCGCCCACGCCGGTGGCCCCGGTCAGAAAGCCCACAGCCAGACAAAAGGCATACAATACGGCCAGCAACATGGAGCATCCTTCAGGCAAAGAAAAAACGGAGTAAGAGGCAGGCCAGCCAGAGCGACAGGCCGCCGTAAAGGGCGCTATAGCGCATAAGCGCGCACAAGGCCAGCAGGCGGGCGCGGTCCCAGGGGGCGGCGGATTCACGCGACGGTCCCAGCCAGGGCTTGCCCACCAGTGCGCCGAAATAGACCGAAGGCCCGGCCATGCGCGCCCGGCAGAGCCAGGCGCAGGCGGTCATGGACCAGCCGGAATTGGGGCTGGGCATGCCCACCGCCTGCCGGGCCACCAGCCGTAAGCCCGGCCATGAACCGTCCCAGATCCGCGCCGCGGGCCTCAGACAGCGCAGCAGAACATCCGTCAGCCGTAAAGCCCCCACGGAAAGGCGCGCGGGAATGAAGGCCAGGCAGTCGTCGGCGCGGGCCCCGGCCCAACCCAGCCAGCGCCAGCGCTCCGTCAGATAGCCCCACATGGAATCCGTGGTGCTTACGGCCTTGTACATCCACAGGCCCACGGGACCGGCCAGCAAGAGCCAGAAAAACGGGGCCAGCAGCGCGTCGGTAAAATTTTCCGAGAGGGTGTCAGCCAGGGTCTTGCGCATCAGCGGACGGTCCATACGGCCGGTATCCCGGCTGACCAGCCAGGACAGGGCCTCGCGCGCTTCAGGCTCGGGGTATGTTTCCACCCGGCGCAACACTTCCCTACCCGTATCCAGCAGGCTGCCCATGGCCAGTCCGGCCCAGGCCAGATACACGGCCGACAGCACCCCCAGCAACGGCAGCGAAATCAGCAGCCAGACCGCCAGACCGCTCACGCCGGTCAGCAAAAACAGGCAGACCAGCCCCGCCAGCCGCCCGCGCCGTTTTTCGCCTGCCGCGCCGCCGCGCCGCATCCAGCGCCGGGCCGGGCCTTCCAGGCGGCCCAGCAGACGGCCCGCGAAACAGACCGGATGCGGCCAGGGCAAGGCGGGATCGCCCAGCCGGAGATCCAGCAGCAGGGCCACGGGGGCCAGCCACCAGCAGTCCCACACCGAGTACGGGAACAAAGACCGCAGGAGGCTCAGGTCCATTGTTCCAGCAGGCCGCTGGCGGCCAGAGCCATATACAGCACAATGCCCGCCGAGGTGGAGAGATTCAGGCTGCGTACCCCGCCCTCACGCATGGGGATGCGCACATGATGCGGCGAGGCGTCCAGCATTTCCGGAGGCAGGCCGCGCGTTTCCGGGCCGAAGATCAGGCTGTCTTCCGGCTGGAAGGCGAAATGCTGCACAGGCGCGCTGCCGTGGCGGCTCTTGGCCGAGGTCATGACCCAGCGCTCCGTCGCGGGCCTGCCGGGACGTTGCGCGAAAACCCGCCAGTCCGGCCAGGTGAACAGGCGCACATTGGGCCAGTAGTCCAGACCGGCGCGCTTGAGATAGCGGTTTTCCAGCTTGAAGCCCAGGGGTTCGATGAGGTGCAGCTCCGTACCGGTGGCAGCGCAGAGCCGGGCCACATTGCCGGTATTGGGAGGGATTTCGGGCTCAAAAAGAACTATCCGCATGCGGGCTTCACTCCTCGGTCTCGATCCAGCGGCGGGAGCGCTCCACGGCCCGGCGCCAGTGGTGGAGCAGCTCGGCGCGCCGCTCCTCAGGCATTTTTGGCTCAAAGCGGCGGTCCAGTTGCCAGAGGGAGGCCGCTTCCTCCTCGTCCTGCCAGAAGCCCACGGCCAGACCCGCCAGGCAGGCGGCCCCCAGGGCAGTGGTTTCCGTAACCACCGGTCGTTCCACGGCCACGCCGGTGAGGTCGGCCTGGCACTGCATGAGCATATTGTTGCGGCTGGCCCCGCCGTCCACGCGCAGCAGGCTGAGATCCAGACCGGCATCCGCCCGCATGGCCTCCATGACGTCCAGCGTCTGGAGAGCGATGGCCTCAATGGCCGCCCTGGCAATGTGCCCGCGCTCCGTGCCCCTGGTCAGACCCACCAGGATGCCGCGCGCATACTGGTCCCAATGCGGAGCGCCCAGGCCCGTGAAGGCGGGCACCAGATAGACGCCGCCGTTGTCCGGCACGCTGGCGGCCAGCCCTTCCATTTCCGACGAATCCCGAATGAAGCCCAGGCCGTCGCGCAGCCACTGGACCACGGCCCCGCCCGCGAAAACGCTGCCCTCCAGGGCATAGCTTCTGCCGCGCGGCGTTTCCCAGGCCACGGTGGCCAGCAGGTTGTTCCGGCTCTCCCTGGGCCGCGCGCCGGTGTTCAGCAGCAGGAAACAGCCCGTGCCGTAAGTGTTTTTGACCATGCCCTCGTGCAGGCAGGCATTGCCGAAGGCGGCGGCCTGCTGGTCGCCCGCCGCGCCCGCCACGGGCACGGGGTGGCCGAAAAACTCGGGATGGACGCGGGCCATGAGGCTGGAGGAAGGAACAACCTCGGGCAGCATGGCGCGCGGCACGCCCAGCATGTCCAGCAGCTCGTCGTCCCATTGGCCGGTATGAATGTTGAACAGCAAGGTGCGGCTGGCATTGGAGGGGTCGGTGAGATGCGCGCCGCGTTTGCTGAAATTCCAGATCAGCCAGGAATCCACGGTGCCGAAGAGCAGCTCGCCCGCCTCGGCCCTGGCCCGCGCGCCGGGCACGTTGTCCAGAATCCAGCCGATCTTGGTGCCGGAGAAATAGGCGTCCAGCACCAGGCCGGTCTTTTGACGGATGATTTCAGCCTTGCCTTCGGCACGCAGCCGGTCGCAGACAGCGGCGGTGCGGCGGTCCTGCCAGACGATGGCGTTATACACCGGCGCGCCGCCGGCCCGGTCCCAGACCACGGTGGTTTCCCGCTGGTTGGTGATGCCCACGGCGGCCAGCTCATGCCCCTGCACCCCGGCCTGCTTGAGGCAGTCGCGGGCCACATGGGCCTGGGTGTCGAAAATCTCGTCCGGGCTGTGCTCCACCCAGCCGGGCCGGGGATAGATCTGGGTGAATTCTTTTTGCGCCACCTGGAGCATGCGGCCCCGGCGGTCGAACAGAATGGCCCGCGAGCTGGTGGTGCCCTGGTCCAGAGCCAGGATATACGAGGCGGTCATGCGCTTTCTCCCCAAGAGCAAACTAGAGCAGATTAACTTTGAAATTTTACAAATTTCAAAGTTGGCATTCCGGCGGAAACCACGCCGTACCGTGTGCGGCGTTAGAGCAATTTCAAAGTGAAAATGCTCTAGATCTGAAACGCTTCGCTTTTCATAGGGTTCAGTCAGCCGGCGGCAGTCGTACGGCATCAGAGCATTTCAACATGGGGACATCTTGGGGAAACGCCGAGTAGTGAGGATTTTTGTTCTCTGCCAAGACAGGCGAACTGCGGGCGGAGGGAGCATATTCAAACAGATTCGACCTTCGCGTGAAGTGAGCCCGGCGCCGGCAGAGGGCAAAAAGACCAGTAATCGGCGCTTCCCCTATAACCTCCCGGCAATGCCCGGCACGACCTGGCAGGCCACCCGGATGTCCTTGGAGCCGTAGCCGCTGTCGTCCAGGGTGGCGAAAAGGTCGGCCTCCAGCACTTCCACGGCCGCATCCGGCACGCCCTCGGCGGCCAGGTGGGCCGCAAGCAGTTCCCCGGCGCGGCGCTCGGCGGCGTCCAGAGTAAAGCCCCTGTTGATGCGCTCCTCCAGATCCAGGGCGGGCGCGCGCAGCAGGCCCCGGCCCGTGTCCGCGTAAATTTCCAGCCCGGCCGTGGGCAGGGTCAGGGCCGCGCCCACGGCGTTGGCCACGGCGGCGTGCGGCGGGCTGGCCACAGGCAGGCCGAAAGCCGCCGCCAGCCGCTCGCGGATGCAGTCCGCCGGGCC
>NZ_JH114302.1:322966-518467 GCF_000224635.1 Desulfovibrio sp. 6_1_46AFAA | reverse complement strand
GCGGCCTTGAGCGCGGCCAATGTGTAGATGGGCCGCGCGTTGACCGCGTCGATAAGTTCATGCGCGGCCCGCGTGACCCGCGCCAGGGCGTCGTCCACGGCCTTTTGGGCCAGGACGCGGGGTTCCAGGCCGCACAAGACCGCCAGGGCCGCCACGCCGTCGCGCGAGGCGGCCACGTTGCCCCGGTCGCCTGAGGCGCTGTTGCCGTCCAGCGCATTCAGCGCGTCCAGCAGGGTGGGCCGAACGCCGCCGAAGGCCATGGCCGGGCCTTCGCGCAGGGGGCCTGTCCGCACGCGCGTCGCCGCGCCCGTGCCCTCCACGGTGAGCAGGGAATCCCCGCCCACGCCGATGGACGTCGAGGCCAGAGCCCGTACCAGAGTGCGGCGGCCCTGCAACAACATGCCGTCACGGTCGATCACCGGCGAGCCGTCGGCGAACAGGGCCATGTCCGTGGTGGTGCCGCCCATGTCCAGCAGCAGGGAGCAGCCCCGCCCCGCTTCCGGACAGAGGGCCATGACGCCCATGACGCTGGCCGCCGGGCCGGACAAAATGGACTGCACCGGCTCGCGCCGCGAAAGGGATACCGGCACCGCGCCGCCGTCGGCCTTGAGCAGCCGGGTGGCCGCATGGATGCCCGCGTCGGCCAGGGCCGCCTCCACGGCGTCCAGAAAAGCGTTGTGCAGGCGCTGCACGGCCGCGTTGTAATAGGCCGTGGCCACCCGGCGGGGAAAATTGAGCCGTCCCGAAAGCCGGTGCCCCAGGGTGACGGGCAAGCCTGACGCTTTGGCCACTGCCGCGCCCATGACACGCTCATGGGCCGGATTGCGCGGCGAAAATTTGCCCACGCAGGCCACGGCGGCCACGCCCGCGTCACGCCAGGCCGCCGCCTGCCGGGCCAGGCCGTCCGTTTGCAGGGGACTCACTTCCACGCCCCGGTGGTCCAGGCCGCCGGGCGCCACGCAGACATGTTCGCCCAAGGCGAAGCGCGCGGGGTTCAGGCCCGGCCCGGCGGAAAGCGCCAGCCCCACCGTGTCGGCCCGGCCCTGCACCAGGGCGTTGACCGCCAGGGTCGTGCCCAGGGTCACGCGCTCCACGGCGGCCAGGGCCGCCGCTCCGTCGCTTCCCGGCTCTCCGGCCAGAGCCGCCAGCACTTCCCGCACCGAGGCGGGCAGATCGTCATGGCGGGTTTTGACCTTGGCCGAGGCCGCCAGGCGCAGATCCGCCCCGTGGCCGGTGATCAGCACCGCGTCGGTATGGGTGCCGCCCGCGTCAATGCCCAGTACTGTGCTTGCTTTCATGCTCGCTCCGCCTGTGAAGTATGCTTGCAGTGCGCCGGAGCATACGCCATGCCGCCCCGGCGGGCCAGAGCTTTTCCACGCGCGGGACCGCGCAAACACACCTCATTTGCATATCCCCTGCCATCGTTGCATGTCGCGATTATCCGGGAAAAACAGCCTTTCGCGCGCTGCCTGCGTCATCCGCCGCTTTTTGCTGCTCACGTACCTGAGTACGTTGCGCGCAAAAAGCGGCGTTTTCCTTGGCAGCGCGCGAAAATCTTATTCTTCTCCGGATTCTTCCGACACCAGCCATCCGCCTGCGCTCCGCTCCGGCGGAGTCAAGGTGGCGTTGCCCAATTCTGAAGAGGTGAGTCATTATGAGTATCAATATATTGAATAAATTGAGTTGGGTATGACGTGGCTCGTTTTTTAGATGCGCCTGGCCTGCGCGCGGGACCGCCCCTACGGCCGCGCGCAACGCACCTGATTCAGCACCGTCAGCCGGGCCAGCATGGAGGTGAGGGCGTGCCGGATTTTGCGTTCCGTCTCGTCGGCCAGGCCGTCCTGAACTTCCGCAAAAGCCTTGCCCAGGGCCTCTTCAATATAGGCCTTGTTTTTTTCAATGATCTTCCGGCGGTTCTTTTCCGTGAGAAAAAATTTGGGCAGTTTCCGCTTCCACAAAAAATTTTTGGCCACTTTGCCCAGGCCCCAGGTGCCCGCAAAAGCCAGACTTCCGCCCAGCACGGCGGAGACGGCCTCGCCCGTGTGCGCTATGGCCCCGGCCACGGCATAGGCCGCGATGCCGGGCAGTACCGCCGTTGCCATGAAATCCATAATGTTCAGAAAGCCCAGGCGCGACACCTTGACGCTGATCGCATCGAAAAAATCCCTGCTGAGCGCCCGCGCGGGAAAGTCAACGCGCGGCACGAGAAAAACGCCGTTCCGCCGCAGCCAAGCCCGGAAACGCTGCCGCAGTTCGTACTCGATTTCCGCGCGCAGCGCTTCGCTTTTTTCCTCGATGATGGTCAGCAGCCCCGCGTCGTTCCGGATGTTGTCCGCAAAGGCCTGCTCCAGCTGCTCCACGGTTTTCCGGGTTTTCTGAGCTTCTTCCAGAACGGGCATGATGTCCCGGTCCACGATCCGTTCCGTGCACAGGCGCACGGCAAGCCGGGCGTGTTTGGCGAAAATCCCCTGCACGAACGCGCAGGCCTCGTCCGCAAAGGCTCCGGCCTTTTCCTCCAGCAGCAGCCGGACAGCGGCGTGCGACTCGGAAAGCACCGGGTAAAGGGCAAGCCCGTAGGCAATGTCCTCATAGGTGCGCCCGCTCATGCCGCAGCTCGCGGCGGGAAACACCTCTTTCACCATGTCCCTGACGAAAAACCAGCGGCTGCTGCCGCCCGTGAGAATGACCTTTGAAATATGCCGGTGATCGCGGATGGAATGCAGAATGCTCCTGAACCAGGAGAGCAGGCCGATCTGTTTGCCCCGCAGCATATCCTGGGCCTGCGGGCTCAGGCCGCCCCTGTCGGCATATTGGCCGAGCATGGCCAGCAGGCCGTCCGTGGCCGTGTAATTTTCCGCATCGCGGATGAACGCTTCGCGCGTGTAGTCATGGATATAGGCGTCTTTTCTGATTCCGTACGCGTCGCGCCACGAGGCGTGCAGGCTGACTTTGCAATTTTCATCCCGCGCCGCCGCGTCTGAAAAACGCTCCTTCTCGGCTTTGCACTGAATCCAGTGGATGTAATATTCACAGCCGGAGCCGGGCAATTCTTCCCGGAACAGCGCGTTGTCCCGGCAAAACACCTGAAACAGCAGATCGTCGAACAAACGCCCGCCGAACAGCGGGTCGCCGTCGTTCTGAAGCACGTCCATGCTTTCGAGGAGGGTGAAGTCACAGGTGCCGCCGCCGAAATCCAGAATGAGCACTTCGTTTTCGATGTCGTCAATGTCGATGGCTCCGGACTGGAGGCAGGAGATCATGGCCGCGTCCGACTCCCTGACGAAGGTGGGCCTGGGCCAGCCCGCGCGCACAAAGCATTGGGCCAGATTGAGGCCGAAATCCTCCCTGGTCCGGGATGGCGTGCCCACATAAACGCGGGTGTCCGGCTCCAGCACGCCGTCGGGCAGGGCCGCGCGCAGCTCATGCAGGAAATCCGTCATCCAGCGCATGGCCTCGGAGCCGCCGTGGACAATCTCGGGCTTGAACTGGCTGCGCAGGGTCCGCGAGGCCAGCCGGGCGCGGTTGGTGTGGTACTCGCTCTCCGCGATATTGCCGATAAGGCAGGGCTTGTCGTCCTGATAGAGAACCACCGTGGCTATGCAGCCGTTTTCATCGCTGATGCGCGGCAGCGTCACGGGCGCGGGCGCGGCGTCCCCTTTTTCCACGCCGTAGAGATAGGTATTGGTGGTTCCGAGATCAATGCCGATGATTTTCATTTGCCGCTCCCGGTCTCCCGCTGCACATAGCCCTTGACGATCTTTTCATCCGCCGCATAGGCGCGCTTGAGAATGCGGCAGCGGTCCCCGTCCCGGACCAGCCCGATCATATCGTAGAATTTTCCGTGTTCCGCGTCGTTCCAGACAAGGTATTCGTCCGTAGCGGCCCCGGGCGCGGCGGTCACATAGCCCACGGCCGCCAGCTTTTCAGTCAGAAATTTTCTGGTGTCCGGGTCAAAGGAATCCAGCATCTCAATGACGTCCAGGGCCAGAAGACAATCGCTTTTGGGGCATTTTACGGAACTCCGGTCCGGATGGACGCCGGGTTGCAGCGCGGCCAGTTCGGTCTCCAGGCGTTCCAGCTCCTCAAAAAAGGCGAGCAGGAAGCGCACCCGCTCCTCAGCCTGTTTTCGCAGGGAATGCCTGAAAGCGGTCACGTCCAGGGCGGTGACTTTTTTGGACAGAAAAACGAACAGAAAAGCGGCCCCCAGCAGCAGATACCAGCGTTTCAGCAGGCTCGGCGCGCCCCCGCTTCCAAAGACCGCCCGTTTGATCCCGGCCCAGGAGGTCAGCTGGAGCATGCCGGTCAGCAAATCCACAGTGAATTTCGCCAGGGTTCCGAGCCCCAGAAAAGCCAGCAGCCGGAAGCGCGCCTTGGGATTGGCCGACAGATATTCGGACACGTAGAACATGCCCCAGACCGTGACCACCCGGATGATGTCCCCGCCCATGCCCAGCCAGCCGAGCATTGTGGACAGAAGGCCGCCCAGCAGATAGCCGAAAAAGACGATGCCGCCCATGGACAGAAAGGAAGAGCGCTTCTGGTACAGGGATTCGGTGGAAAAGTCCGGCATGTTCCGGGCCAGCTCCCACTTGAGGTCGTCGCCCGGAATGCCGCCGCGGGCGTCGGGCCGCGTGACGGGCCGGGCGCAGAGTTCGATGAGCTCGGTCTTCAGATCATATAAAAACTGTTGATGCTGGGCGTATTCCCTGGGAAAAGAAACTATTTTTTCCACCACGCCGTCGGCCAGCCGGGCGGCGCGTTCTTCAAGTTCATGGGTTCGTTCCTGTGGTTCCATCTGTCGGGCTCCCGTAAAAATTCATACCGCAATCCGGATTCGCGGCGTGGCCGCCGCATCTTTCAAGTTATGATAATTCCGCCTATATCCCGCGCAAGCCCCGAGGGCAATGTCCGTCGGCGGCACATCCGTTCCGGCGGGGCCGCCGACAATGCTTGCCATGCGCGCCGCTTTTCAGTAAATTTTTGCCCTTGCGCGGCCGCGCGGGCAAAGGCCCGGTCCGGCACAGCGCTCCACCCAGCGGCTCTTTACGAGGTTAGCCATGCAGACAATGAAGTTCATCTGGTTTGACGGGAAAATGGTTCCCTGGGATCAGGCCCAGGTTCATGTGCTCACCCACGCCCTGCACTACGGCAGTGCCATTTTCGAAGGCATCCGGGCTTATGCCTGTGTCGACGGCACCTCCGCGGTCTTCCGCCTGCAGGACCACTGCAAGCGCATGCTCAATTCCGCCAAGATCCTGCGCATGGAGCTGCCCTACAGCGCCGACCAGCTGGCCGAAGCCTGCATTGAAACCCTCACCGCCAACAAGCTGCCCGAGGGCTACATCCGTCCTCTCTCCTTTGTGGGCCACGGCGAAATGGGCGTTTACCCCGGCAACAACCCCGTCCAGACCATCATCGCTGTCTGGCCCTGGGGCGCGTACCTGGGCGCCGAAGCCCTGGAAAAGGGCATCCGCGTCAAAACCAGCACCTTCGCGCGCAGCCATGTGAACACCTGCATGTCCAAGGCCAAGGCCTCGGGCAACTACATCAATTCCATCCTGGCCAAGATCGAGGCCAAGGAAGAGGGCTTCGACGAAGCCGTCATGCTGGACACCGGCGGCTTCGTCTCCGAAGCCACGGGCGAAAACATCTTCATCGTGCGCGACGGAATCATCAAAACCACGCCCCTGACCTCCATCCTGGGCGGCATCACCCGCCAGTCCATCATGGCTCTGGCCCGCGACCTGGGCTATACTGTGGAAGAGCAGCAGTTCACCCGCGACGAGTTCTATATCGCCGACGAAGCCTTCTTCACCGGCACGGCGGCGGAACTCACGCCCATCCGCGAACTGGACCACCGCCTGATCGGCGCGGGCCACGCCGGTCCGGTGACCAAGCACCTCCAGAAGGAATTCTTCAAGGTGGTCAAGGGCGAGAATCCCAAATATGCGGGCTGGCTGCACCATTATACCGTGTAACGGGTAAAAAACTGTTTCCCAGCTTTCAGGCGCGGCCGGACGCCGTTTTCCGCCGTCCGGCCGCGCCTGGGCAATGACAGGGTTTCATGAAGCATCTTTCTCTTGCGGCGCGTTATCGCCCCCAGACCTTCGCCCAGGTGGCCGGACAGGACATGGTCAAGGCCGTGTTGTCCCGCGCCGCCGCCGAAGACAGGCCCGCGGCGGCCTATCTGCTGAGCGGCACGCGCGGCGTGGGCAAGACCACCATTGCCCGCATCTTCGCCAAGGCCCTCAACTGCGAGCACGCGCCCGGTCCGGAGCCCTGCAACGAATGCGCCCAATGCCGCAAGATCACCCAGGGCGCGCATGTGGACGTCACTGAAATCGACGGCGCTTCCAACAACAGCGTGGAAGACGCCCGCTCCCTGCGCGAGACCATCGGCTACGCGCCCATGGAGGGCCGCTACAAGATTTTCATCATCGACGAAGCCCACATGCTCACCCGCAACGCCTTCAACGCCCTGCTCAAGACGCTGGAGGAACCGCCGGAACGCGTGGTCTTCATCTTCGCCACCACCGAGGCCCACAAATTCCCGGTGACCATCGTCAGCCGCTGCCAGCATTTTGTGTTCCGCCACTTGAGCGAGGACGCCCTGGCCGAGCACCTCAGTTCCGTGCTGCGCAAGGAAAAAACGGAGTTTGAGGAAGGCGCGGTGCGTCTTCTGGCCCGGCGGGCGGCGGGCAGCGTGCGCGACGGCATGTCCCTGCTGGATCAGGCCCTGGCCCTGGGCGGCGCGAGCCTGACCACGGCCGCCACCCGCGAAGTGCTGGGCCTGGCCGGGCAGGAGTTGTTCAGCCAGCTGTTTGAAGCCCTGCACGGACGCGACTGCGCCGCCGTGGCCGCGCTTTCCCGCCAGATTCTCCAGCAAGGTGTGGACATCGGCTTTTTCGTGCGCGAGCTGGCCGGCAACCTGCGCAATCTTTTTCTGCTGCGCCAGAGCGGTTCCGCAGTGCTGCCCAGCCTGCACCTGCCCGCCGACGAGGCGGCCTTCCAGCTGGAGCTGGCTCCGCGTTTTTCCGCCGGGCATCTGCACGCGGCCTGGCAGATGACCCTGGACGCCCAGCGCGGCATCGTCCAGAGCCCGGAGCCAGCGGCGGCCCTGGAGCTTCTGTTGCTCAACCTGGCGCTGCTGCCCCAGTTGCTGCCGTTGGAAAAACTGCCGGAAGCGGCTCCCGCGGCTGCGGTCCCGGCCGATGCGCCCATGCGGGCCGCGCCCGCAAGCGGGAATTTCGCCGACGCCCCGCACCCCGAACGGCCCCGGCAATCCGTGACGCCTTCGCAGGCCGTTCCGCCGCAGCCGGACGCAACGCGCCCGCTCTCCCGGCCCCGTGCGATGGAAAATGGCGGCGCGGCACCCGCGCAGGGTCAGGCGGCAGGCCGGGCAACGGAACAGACAACAAATTCGGCAATAGATTCGGCGACAGACCCGGCCGAGGCGGAGGGCCCCGAGCCCGCGCCGACGCCCGCTTCCGATTCGGCGTCAACGGCCTGTTCGGCCCGTGCCGCGCACGAGGCGGAACAGGAACCCGCAGCTGTCGCCCCGGTTGCCGAAACAATGGAGGCAGGACCGGACGCCGGGTCAGCGCCCAGGCCTGATTTCAAGCCGGACTGGCAGGCTTTTTGTGAATTTTGCGCGGCCGAGCAGGCCGCCGGGAGGCCCGCGCCCCCGCCGCACCTGCTGCGGGGCCTGGGCGTGGACTGGCAGAGGGACGTTCTGCGTCTGACGCCCAAGGCCCAAACGCTGCTTCATCAGTTGGAGAAGCAGCGTGCCGTGCTTGAAGCGGCCTTGGCGACTTTCGGCGCGGGCGTGCCGCGTCTGGAGCTTATTGTCCCGCGTCCGCCGCGCGGTGAAGCCGAACTCATTGAGGAGTTCAGCAAAAAACCCGAGTTGCAACCCTGCCTGGAGGTGCTCAAGGCCTCCATTGCCCATTGTACGGAAATCAAATAAAGAAGCCCCGAGGAGACGAACATGCGGAATATGAACGATATCCTGCGCCAGGCGCAGGTCATGCAGAGCAAATTGTCCAAACTCCAGCAGGAAATGGCCGAGCGCTCCTACGAAGCCGCCAGCGGCGGCGGCATGGTCAAGGCCGAAGTTTCCGGCAAGCAGGAGCTGCGTAAGCTGACCATCGACCCCAAGGCCCTGGAAGGCGGCGACGTGGAAATGCTTCAGGACCTGATCCTGGCCGCCGTCAATGAGGCCGGGCGCATCGCCCGCGAGACCATGGAACGCGAAATGAACAATATTTCCGGCGGGATCAAGCTGCCCGGAGTGTTCTAGGCCCCCATGCACAGCCGCATTCCCGAACCGCTCAAGGCCCTGGTGGAGCAGCTCGCGCGCCTGCCGGGCCTGGGGCCCAAATCGGCCATGCGCGCGGCCATGACCCTGCTCAAGTGGCCGGAGGCCGAAACCCGCCGCCTGGGCCGGGGCATCCATGACCTGCGTGACAATCTGCACCTCTGCTCGCGCTGCGGCGGCCTGTCCTCCACGGACCCCTGCGCCGTCTGCGCGGACGCCGGACGGACGCGCGAGACGCTCTGCCTGGTCACTGAATGGGACAGCATGCTGACCCTGGACGAGGGCGGCTTTTACCGGGGGCAGTACATGATTCTGGGCGGCCTGCTGGCCCCCCTGGAACGCATGGATTCGGAAAGCCTGGATCTGGACCGCCTGACGCGGCGGCTGGACGAGGGCGAGGTGACGGAGCTGATTCTGGCCCTGGGGGCGACCCTGGAAGCGGAAAACACGGCCTCCTTCATCCGCCAGATGGTGCGCAAGCGCTTTCCTCAGATCCGTGTTTCGCGTCTGGCCCAGGGCATCCCCCTGGGCGCGGAGGTCAAATACATGGACAAGGAAACATTGCGCCAGTCCCTGCAATACCGGCAGGACCTCTAGGGACTGTTTCTAAATCGGTTCTCTTACCTTCCGGCTTCGCCAAACCACGCTTTTTACTCCAGTCGAGTACCATTGAGAGTACACTCTTTTCGTAAAAAGCTCGTTTTCCTCGCTGGAAAGGCAAAATTCCTCAATTTAGAGCAATTTCAACGTGAAATTGCTCTAACGCCGCACACCGTGCGGCGCGCCGCGAAGGGCGTGGATTCCGGCGAAGCGACCGAAGGCAGCCCGAAAGGCTGTCCCCGTTGGCGACAGCGGAGCCATACAGGGATCGACAGCAACGATAACCACGTTTTTCGCCAGAATGTCGACTTTGAAATTTGTAAAATTTCAAAGTTAATCCGCTCTGGAAACAGTCCCCGGAGTGTTTCTAAGGATATATTCGGTCGGAAAGGAAATACGCCCGACTGCGGATACTGAACTTCCGGCGCGAGGGCGGACATTCAGGGGGAATCCATGACGATTGCTTCCCATCCCGTTTTCCAGGCCCTGGTGGCCGGGCTGCTTTCCTGGTTGTCCGTAAGCCTGGGCGCGGCGCTCATCTTCACCCGGCGCGAATTCTCGCGCCGGGCCATGGACTGCCTGTTGGGCGGGGCCGGGGGCATGATGCTGGCCGCGGCCTTTTTCGGCCTGTTGCAGCCCGCGCTTGAGCTCGCCGCGCATCTGGGCCGTCTGACTTTTGTGCCCATTGTGTCCGGTCTTCTGTTGGGTGCGGCCTTTCTCTGGTGTCTGGACCGCGTGCTGCCGCACATCCATATGTTGCAGGACACGGCCGAGGGCATTTCCACCAGCTGGCGGCGCAGCATCCTGCTGGTCACGGCCATGGCCCTGCACCACATCCCCGAGGGCTTGGCCATCGGCGTGGGCTACGGCGCGGCAGCCGCGGAAAGCGTGGCCTCCCAGGGCGCGGCTTCCGGCCTGGCCACAGCGCTGGTGCTGACCTTTTCCATCATGCTGCAAAACGTGCCCGAAGGCTTGGTGGTGTCCACCGCATTGCGGGCCGAGGGTTTTTCCGCGCGTAAATCCTGCTTTTACGGCGTGCTCTCCGGCCTTACCGCCCCTCTGGGCGCGGTGCCGGGCGCGCTGGCCGCCGGCATCACCGCCGGGCTGCTGCCCGTGGCTCTCTCCTTCGCCGCCGGGGCCATGATTTACGTGGTGGTGGAAGAAGTCGTGCCTGAAGCCAATGCTTCGGGCAACGGCAACCTGGCCACGATTTCCTGTATCGCGGGCGTCTGTCTGGTGATCATGCTGTCCGCGCTGGTGGGCTGACGCCGCACGCTTATGGCCCAAAGAGTGTTTTTCTTGCCAAAAATCCTCTTCCGTATAAAGATTTATCAGTAACAACCGAAAAAACATCTGAGGCACCCAATACACTCCGACATAAACGGAGAGCCACGGCAGCTTGTCTGCCGCCACCCATAACATAGTTTTTCTATATGAAAAATATCCACTCCCTTCCGCTGATATCCGAAGACGACGTGCGTGTCCGGCGCGCTGTCATGCAGAATGCCGAAGAGAGAGAGAGAGAGAGAGAGAGAGAGAGAAGGCGCTGCTGCCTGAGGACGCTGTGGCTGCCGCTCCGGCACACGCATCTCATTTATCCTTCAGATCTAGACATCCCGAAACAGCCAGCCGACAGGGCACCGCCGCGCGAGTTTGCAAAGACCCGCGCCGTGGAAGCGCGCCATGTCAAAGGAGGTTCACAAGCGGTTCCAGCCGCGCACAGCTTTAGCCTAATCCCGTGTCACCTGCTGTCCAGCACTTGAGGGAATCTGTATGCGCTTTACTCTTAGTACCACTATGGTCCTTGCCCATATCTTTGGCCTGATTCTGGCCTGCACGGCGTTGTACATCAGCGGCCGCATCTGTCTGGGCGACGCCCTGCCGGGCCCGGATCTGGCTGCCGCCTTGTTTCCCGGCATGGTCGCCGTCGCGCTTCTGGCCGGAATAGGTTCACTGTTTATTGTCAACCGGTTACGCCCCCTGAAAAAAATGCTGCAGTACGCCCGGACCGTCGGCGCGGGCGACAGCACGGCCAGCCTGGACGTGGAGAGTTCGGGCAACCTGAAGCCGCTTGCCGAGGCCATTCGGACAATGGCCGAAACCTGCGACGGTCGGTCCCACTGGTACGCGAGTATTCTCAACACCCTGCCCTGGGCCATTTCGGTCACGGACATGGATATGAACTGGACTTTCTGCAATACGGCCTCGCTCAAATCCATGAACAGAACTCATATGGATGAGGTACGCGGCCTGCACTGCTCCGAAAAGAAAGGCAACATTTGCAACACGCCCCAGTGCGGCATCGAACAACTGCGCCTGGGCAACAAGCGGGTCATCAACAACATGCCCAACGGCAAGACCATGCAGATCATGCTGGATTACCTGTATGACGCATCCGGCACGCCCATCGGGCATGTGGAAACCGGCGAGGACATCACCGAAAAAATCCGCCTGGAACAGGAAAGCAAAACAGCCGCCGCCACGGCCCGGGCCGCCATGGTGGCACAATTGGAAGGTGTGGTCAGCACGCTCAACGAAACCGCCGAGGCGCTGCATTACTCCCTTTCCGGCGTCAAGGACCAGGCCGGGGTGGCCGCCGCCCGACTGGCCGAAGCGGCCACGGCCATGAACGAAATGAATTCCACGGTGCTGGAAGTGGCGGGCAATGCCTCGGGCGCGGCCGACGCTGCCACGTCCGTCCAGGGCCAGGCCCATGAGGGCAACAGCCTTGTCCTCCAGACCATTGAATGTCTGCAGACGGTACGGCAGCAGTCCGCGAGCCTCAAAAACGATATGCAGGGTCTGGACAAACAGGCCAGGGATATCGGCACGGTGCTCACCCTGATCCGCGACATCGCGGACCAGACCAACCTGCTGGCGCTCAACGCGGCCATTGAGGCGGCCCGCGCGGGCGAGGCCGGACGCGGTTTTGCCGTGGTGGCCGACGAGGTGCGCAAGCTGGCCGAAAAAACCATGAGCGCCACCCGCGAAGTGGAGTCCGCCATTGAATCCATCCAGGAGGGCACCAACCAAAGCGCCGCAACCGTGGACAGCGCCGTGGCCGCTATTGAGAAGGCCGGACACATGGGCGAGGAATCGGGGCATTCTCTGCAACAGATATCCGCTTTGGCCGAGGATTCCAGCAGTCGCGTGTCGGCTATCGCCACCGCCGCCACGGAGCAATCCGCCGCCTCCGAGGAAATCAACCGGAACATTTCCGAAGTGAACCATCTGAGCGCGGACATCGCCGAAGCCATGGAAGGAGCTTCCAGCCAGGTACGGGACATGGCCGAGCAGGCCCATGTGCTCAAGGACATTCTGGACGCCATCCGCGCCCAAGGCGCGGATCGGGCCGATACGGCCGCGAGTTGAACCTGTCTGTCGGGCGTCGTGATATCGGACAGACGAAAGTAATTTCCGCCTTTTCGTAAGCTATCCTTACCGTTGGTCGTTATCGGCAACCGCAGGGCCGGGGCGCAGTCGTCCTGGCCCTTTTTATCCTCTTTGAAGAAACGCCTGAAAATGCGCCCCACGTCTGGACGTGAGCGCGTTCCTGCCGCATACTCACAAAAAAATCTTTCCCTGGTATCATGTTTTTCGGACAGCGTCCGAAAAAGCACTTATCGGCAACGATATGCTGGTTGTGCTTTATTTGGATCGCGCATCATGAAATGTCGTATCACGCCGTTCCAAGCGGCCTTTGCTTCCGGGACCGCAGAAGCCAAGGAGGTTTCATGCGTCTGAGGCTCAGCACCAAAATTATTATTGCGTTTGTCGTCGCCATGCTCCTGGCCTGGGCCGGGCTGCTGGTCATCGGTTACGCCCTGGTTGGACAACCCTTCCATGAAATGCTGCATTTCCAGCAGAGCCTGGAGGCCACCGAGCTGATTGCGAGTTCCGCGCGTGAAAGCCTGCTGTACAGCCTGGCGTTCATCGCGCTCATCGCGGTTGTGGGCGGCGTGTTCATCCATCGTCGGCTCAGTCCCATTTACACCCTGGTGGCCTATGCCGACGCCGTCAGCCGGGGCGAAGAGACGGAACTGGAATTTTACCGCGCGGACTGCCTGGGTCACTTGGCCGAATCCCTGCGGAACATGGTAGGCAAGCTGCGCCACCAGGCCCACTGGTACGAAAGCATTCTCAACAGCATGCCCTACTCCGTGGCCGTCACGGACCTGGACATGCATTGGACCTTCTGCAACACGGCGGCGCTCAAATCCATGGGCAAGGCCTCGCCCTCCGAGGTTCTGGGCCGGCATTGCTCGGCCCGCAAGGGCAATCTCTGCGACACGCCCGACTGCGGCATTGAATGCCTGCGCCGTGGGCAGAATACGGTCATCAACCATATGCCCAACGGCAAGGCCATGAAAATGGTCATCCACTATTTGCTCGACCCCCAGGGCACGCCCGTGGGCCATGTGGAGATGGGCGTGGACATCACCGAGGAACTGCGCCTGAAGCAGGTGGAAGACAACTCCAGGCGCACCCGCATTTCCGTAAACGCCCGCCTGAAAAAAGTGGTGACCGGGCTCAACGCCGCGGCCGAAGCCCTCAGCGCCCAGCTGGGCGACACCAAAGTCAAAAGCGATCAGGTGGCCGAACGCATGGCGGAGACCGCCACTGCCATGGAGGAAATGAACTCCACGGTGCTGGAAGTGGCGGGCAATGCCGAAAGCGCGGCTCAATCTTCGGTCTCGGTGCAGGAAAGGGCCCAGAGCGGTACGGGCCTGATGCTGCGCACCATCGAGAACATCAAATCCGTACAGGAACGCTCTTTGGGCCTGAAACAGGATATGGCGGGCCTGGACCAGCAGTCCCGCGACATCGGGACGGTGCTCACCCTGATCCGCGACATCGCGGACCAGACCAACCTGCTGGCGCTGAACGCGGCCATTGAGGCGGCCCGCGCGGGCGAGGCCGGGCGCGGCTTCGCCGTGGTGGCCGACGAGGTGCGCAAACTGGCTGAAAAGACCATGAACGCCACCCGCGAGGTGGAATCCGCCATAGAGGCCATCCAGCAGGGTACGGACAAAAGCGCCACCACGGTGGAAGACGCCGTGGCCGCCATTGAGGAAGTGACCGGCATGGCCCAGGATTCAGGCCGCTCGCTGGAAGAGATCTCCGCCTTGGCCGAGGATTCCAGCAGCCGCGCGGCGGCTATCGCCACCGCCGCCACGGAGCAGTCCGCCGCCGCCGAGGAAATCAACCGGCATATTTCCGACGTGAACGTCCTGAGCGCCACCATGGCCGAAGCCATGAAAAAGGCCGCCCTGGAAGTACGGGAAATGACGGATCAGGCCCATGTCCTCAAAGAACTGCTGAATGAAATCCGCGTGGAGGAAACCGAAACAGCCGCCGCCCTGCAGAGTGAAGACGGGCCGCGCGAGCTCAAGGCATCCCCCGCTCCGGCTGTCTGACCGGCGGCGATTGTCGCAACATCATTAAATACGCAACGCAAGAGGCCGGAGCATTGCTCCGGCCTCTTGCGCTTTTCAGGTCGCGTCGGCAGTGCCGACGCTCGCGGAGGTCCGCATCCCTCTCCTACGGGTGATCCTTGAACTTGTCCGCCACAGCCTTGCCGCCGCTGTGACAGGGGGTACAGTCCATGACGCCCTTGCTCCAGTTGGCCTCGTTGCCCTTGGTCATGTGGCATTCGCCGCAACCGGCCACGGCCTTCCGGATCGGGAAGGTGCCCTTGTAATTCTTGCCCTGCTCGATCTTGGCGTTCATGATTTCAATGGCCTTGCGGCAGACGTCGGCGGTGAGGCGGCCGCAGCGTTCGCTGCGTTGCTTGCTGCTGGCCTCAATCTTGTTTTCGTAACACCATTTGGATACCGAAATATGGCAGAGCACGGAATCCGAAACACCGGTGGGCAGGGCTCCCTTGAAGCCCGTGGCCGCGTCGCCCGGATTGTAGATGGGCAGGGCCGTGGTTTCATACCAGCGGAACAGCTCGTTGACCATGGGGGTGCGCTCCTTGCGGCCCCAGAACAGGGCAAAGGCCGCCGCCGCTCCGTAGAGCGCGCCGCAGATGGTCCCCCAGTCGGAAATGCCGCCCTTGTTGGCTTCCAGCATGGTAAAGGGAAACTGGTTGTACGGCGCGCCGAATTTCTCGCCCATCATCCCGATGATGCCGTAAAACGCGCCGTAACCGCAGGCATAGCCCTTGTGCCAGTAGCCTTCATAGGCCACGGGCGCGCATTCGTCCGCATTGAGTTTGTGCGGCTGCCAGCCGAACTCGCCGCCCACCTGGGCGAAACGCTCACCGGGAGCGGGCGCGGCCTGCGGCACGGCCAGAGCCGGAGCGACCAGCCCCGCCACGGCGCCCCCCACAGCCAGCCCTCCAAGTCCACAAAGCAGATGCCTTCTGTTGCAGTCCATTATGCCCTCCTCCTTTTTTGTAGGAATCCAATCCCTATTGTTAAAAAAATCACTAGCATTGCATGGAAAAGCGAGTCAACGGAATCCCCACGGAAAACAGGTTTTTTTGTAAAAATTTTCCGTCCGGCACTGGACGCGGCCGAAGAAGGACTTACATTCTTTTCCGCGCGGCACGGCCGCCTGAAACTTTGTATTTTTCAACGTCCGCCGGCAGCCCCGGAACAGGCGGATTCGCCCGCGTCGGCAGCCTGACGGAAGAGAGCGCCGACGCCGTCCGCGACGCGGGAAACATGATTTCGACAAGACTTATATTTCCCTGAGGAGGATACACATATGTCCAAAATCATCGGTATTGACCTGGGTACCACAAACTCCTGCGTTTACGTCATGGAGGGCAAGGACCCCAAATGCATCACCAATCCCGAAGGCGGCCGCACCACCCCTTCGGTGGTCGCTTTTACCGACAAGGAACGGCTGGTGGGCGAAATCGCCAAGCGCCAGGCCGTGACCAACCCCAAACGCACCATTTTCGCCATCAAACGCCTGATGGGCCGCAAATTCGACAGCCCTGAAGTCGACCGCTGGAAAGAGCATTCCCCCTATCTCATCACCAAGGCCCCCAATGACGACGCCGGGGTGGAAGTGGACGGCCGCATCTACAGCGCGCCCGAAATTTCGGCCATGATCCTGGCCAAACTCAAAGCCGACGCCGAAGCCTATCTGGGCGAGCCGGTCACCGAAGCGGTCATCACCGTGCCCGCCTACTTCAACGACGCCCAGCGTCAGGCCACTAAGGACGCCGGCCGCATCGCCGGTCTGGAAGTCAAGCGCATCATCAACGAGCCCACGGCCGCCTCCCTGGCCTACGGTTCGGACAAAAAAGCCAATGAAAAGATCGCCGTCTTCGACCTGGGCGGCGGCACCTTCGATATTTCCATTCTGGAAGTGGGCGACAACGTCGTGGAAGTGCGCGCCACCAACGGCGACACCTTCCTGGGCGGCGAAGACTTCGACCAGCGCATCATCAACTGGTTGGTGGAAGAATTCAAAAAAGAAAACGGCATTGATCTGTCCAAGGACAGCATGGCCCTCCAGCGCCTGAAGGAAGCCGCGGAAAAGGCCAAGAAAGACTTGTCTACGGCCATGGAGACCGAGATCAACCTGCCCTTCATCACCGCCGACCAGAACGGCCCCAAGCATCTTCTGATCAAGCTCAGCCGGGCCAAGCTGGAATCCCTGGTCAGCGATCTTGCGGATCGTACCATTGAGCCCTGCAACAAGGCTCTGACCGACGCCGGCCTTGACCCCAACCAGATCGACGAAGTCATCCTGGTCGGCGGCATGACCCGTATGCCTCTGATCCAGCAGGTGGTGGGCAAATTCTTCGGCAAGGAGCCCAACCGCTCGGTGAACCCCGACGAAGTCGTGGCCATGGGCGCCGCCATCCAGGGCGGCATCCTCACCGGCGACGTGAAGGACGTGCTGCTGCTCGACGTGACGCCGCTCTCCCTGGGCATTGAAACCATGGGCGGCGTGTTCACCAAGCTTATTGAGCGCAATACCACCATCCCCACGCGCAAGAGCCAGATTTTCACCACGGCGGCGGACAACCAGCCCTCGGTGTCTATCCATGTGCTCCAGGGCGAACGCCCCATGGCCAATGACAACATGACCCTGGCCCGCTTCGACCTCACCGGCATTCCGCCGGCGCCGCGCGGCGTGCCGCAGATCGAGGTCTCCTTCGACATCGACGCCAACGGCATCGTCAACGTCTCGGCCAAGGACATGGGCACCGGCAAGGAACAGTCCATCAAGATCACGGCTTCCTCCGGCCTGTCCGAGCAGGACATCCAGCGCCTGGTGCGCGAGGCCGAAGCTCACGCCAGCGACGACAAAAAGAAGCAGGAGCTCATTGAGGCCCGCAACCATGCCGACAGCCTGATCTACGGCACGGAAAAATCCCTGGCCGACCTGGGCGACAAGGCTGACGCCGCCGTGAAGAGCGACATCGAAGGCAAAATCGCCTCTCTGCGCAAGCTCATGGAAGGCGAGGACGCCGCGGCCATCAAGAATGCCACCGAGGAACTGGCCAAGGCTTCGCACAAGCTGGCCGAGCAGCTCTACCAGCAGCAAGCCCAGCAGAATGCCGGGGCCGCGGGCGGCCAGCCCGGCCCTGACGCCGGAGCGGGCGCTTCCTCCGCCAGCGGCAACGACGACGTGGTGGACGCCGATTACACCGAAGTTAAGAAATAAGCTCAGGCCGGGTTGCCCGGCTTGCCAGTAGGCTTCCGCTGTACTAAAAAGGTCTGACCGTAAAAGGTCAGGCCTTTTTTATTTCCGGAGGAGCCGCCATGCGTAGCCTGCGTCATTTTTTGCGTTTCTGTACCCCTGCCCTGTTGATCGCGGCCTTTTTCAGCTTGGCCGCCTGCCGCCAGGGGCCCCCGCCCCCGCCGGACGGGCATCCTCCGGCCGCCCATAGGCCCGCGCCGCAGCACCGCCCGGATCAGCCCCGGCCGCCGCATACTCCGGGACAGGCCCCCAATGCGCCGCGTCCCGATTCGCGCCCTGATTCAGGCCCCGGCGACCCGCACAAGCAGCCTTCATACCGGACAGGCAGGTAGGCGTATGTCCGTCCAGCCAATTTTCTTCCCCCGCCAGGCTTTCCTGCGGCTGTCCCTTGTCCTGCCCGCGCTGCTCATGCTGGCAGCCTGCCAGATGCCGTTCGGCAAACGCGATACCGCGCAGATCAGGCCCGCCACGCCCGCCGCGGCTCAGGGCCCCTGTGTGGTCCTGGCCCTGCCCGCCTCGGGCCCGTACGCGCCCATCGGCGGCAAGATCAGCCGAGGCGCGGGTCTGGCCCGTCAGGAACTGGCCGCCGACGGCATCAAGATACGTCTGGAAACCGTGAATACCGAAGCCCCGGACTGGCTGAGCAGGCTGTCGGCCCTGCCCCCGGAATGCGCCGTGGTGGGCGGACCGCTGCAGGCCCGCAACTATGCTCAGGCCCGTTCCGCCGGAGCCGTGGACCAACGGGCCTTTTTCACCTTCCTGCCCAGTCTGGAGCAGGGCGACGAGGGCGCGCGGGCCTGGCGCTTTTTTCCCAGCCCGCAGGACCAGATCGACGCCCTGATCAGCTTTGCCACAAACGATCTGAACATCCGCACTTACGGGGCATTCTATCCCACGGACGCCTACGGCGCGCGCATGACCGGCATGCTGGAGCAGAGCCTCGCCGGCCAGAACATGGTGCTGCACAAGGCCTCCTATGATCCGGCGGACGTCAGTTCCTGGAGTACCGCCGTGGCCCCGCTGATCAACGCCACCCAGGCCGAGGGCAGCAGCACGCCCGTGCCCCAGACCGCCTTTGAGGCCCTCTTCCTGCCCGATTCCTGGAAAAGCATGGACATGCTGACAACCAGCCTGCTCTATAACGGAGAAGACCGCCTGGTGCTGCTGGGCACAACCCTCTGGGAGCAGAGCCTGTCCGGCAAGATAGTGCCCAATGCGGAAAAATACGCGTTGGCCGTGTTTCCCGGCGCGTGGAACGCCGCGCGTGCCCCGCGCGCCCTGCAGGCACCGGGCAACGACTTCTGGGTGGCCCTGGGCTATGATTTCACCCGTTTCGCCGTCAACCTGGGACTGAATTCACGCCTGAGCGCGCCGGAAATCACTGCCAGGGCCGGGCGCGCCGCGCAGATGATCCGGGCCATGGCCCCCATCACCTGGGACAGCGCGGGCGTGGCCCACCAGCAGCTCTTCATCTTCCAGGCCTCGCCCTCGGGCATGACGCCGCTGGACTTGGGGCAGTTCCAGCAAACCCGCGCCGCCGTGCTGCAACGTGCCGCGCTGCGCATGCAGGGCCTGCCCGCCGTGGACGCCGAGGGCAACCCCCTGGTGCCCGGCCTGCCGCCCGCCGCCGGGCAGACGCCGGACCAGAGCGGAACGGTCCAGCCCGGCGCGACGCCGTCGGCGCTGCCCCTGAGCAGCACCCCGCAACCTTCGTACAAACTGCGCCTGCCCACGCGGCGCTGAGACCGAACACGGAATAAGGATTGATCATGGCAGAACCTAACAACATCAGCCGGGAGGAAGTGGCGCACATGGCCGCGCTTTCCCGGCTGCGCGTCAGCGACGAGGAACAGAAACTCTTCGCCCGCCAGTTCGGGGACATTCTGGGCTACATGGATGTGCTCGCACAGGTGAACACCGAGAATGTGGACCCCTTGTACAGCCCGGTGCAGCACGCGGCCGAGGGCCGCGAGGACCGGGCCGTCAACCGGCGCTCGCGCGAGGAAGTGCTGGCCAACGCGCCGGAAGCGGACGGGGAATACTTCATCGTCCCACGAATCGTATAAGGACAGTTACATGACCGAGATCTGTTCGCTTTCGCTCACGGCCGTTGCCGGGGCTTTGCAGAAAAAGGAAATCAGCGCCGTGGAAGCCGCGCAAGCCTGCCTGACGCGCATGGAGGCCACGGAACCCCGGATTGCCGCCATGCTGCGCGTGGACGCGGAAGGCGCGCTGGCGCGCGCCCGTGAGCTGGACGCGGCCGGGCCGGACCCGGCCCAGGCGCTCTGGGGCGTGCCCGTGACCGTCAAGGACGCCCTGTCCACCAAAGGGCTGCCCACCACTGCGGGTTCGCGTATTCTGGCAGGTTTTGTGCCCATCTACGACGCCTTTGCCGTGGAAAAGCTGCGCCGGGCCGGAGCCGTGCTGCTGGGCAAGGCCAACCTGGACGAATTCGCCATGGGTTCGGGCACGGAAAATTCCGCCTACCAGAAAACCCGCAACCCCTGGAACACGGCCAAGGTGCCGGGCGGCTCCTCCGGCGGTTCGGCGGCCTCGGTGGCGGCCGGGCAGTGCTTCGCCTCGCTGGGCACGGATACGGGCGGCTCCATCCGCCAACCCGCCTCGTTCTGCGGCTGCGTGGGGCTCAAGCCCACCTACGGCAGGGTGTCCCGCTACGGGCTCATCGCCTACGGTTCGTCCCTGGACCAGATCGGTCCCCTGACCCGCTCGGTGGAAGACTGCGCCCGCGTGCTTTCGGTCATCGCCGGACACGACCCGCGCGACGGCACCTGCGATCCCCGGCCCGTGGAAGACTACGCGGCGGCCCTGCCCCGGAACGGCGCGGACCTCAAGGGCGTGCGTCTGGGCCTGCCCAAAGAATTCTTCGGCGACGGCCTGGCCCCGGAAGTGCGCGCGGCCTGCGAAGCGGCCATTGCGCGCGCGCGGGAGCTGGGCGCGGAACCGGTGGAAGTGAGCCTGCCGCATACCGACGCGGCCATCGCCACCTACTATATCATCGCCATGGCCGAGGCCAGCTCCAATCTGGCCCGCTTTGACGGCGTGCGCTACGGCCGCCGCGCCCCGGACGTGAAAAATCTGGAAGAGCTCTACGTCAAATCCCGTTCCGAGGGCTTCGGCCAGGAGGTCAAACGCCGGATCATGCTCGGAGCCTATGTGCTCTCCTCCGGCTATTACGACGCCTATTACCGCAAGGCCGCCCAGGTGCGCCGCCTGATACGCGACGAATACCTGGCCGCCCTGGAACAGTGCGACGTCCTCTGCGCTCCGGTTTCGCCGGTGACGGCCTGGGATCTGGGCAGCCATGCCGCCGATCCGCTGCAGGCCTACCTCATGGACGCCTACACCCTGTCCCTGAATCTGGCGGGCCTGCCCGGCCTGTCCCTGCCCGTGGGCCTGGGCGCGGAAAGCAAGATGCCCGTGGGCCTGCAACTCATCGGCCCGGCCTGCGGCGAAACCCGCCTTCTGGGCATCGGGCATGCCCTGGAGCGGGCCCTGCCGGGCATCGGGCGGCCGACGCTGTAGAGCCAGGGTTCCTGTTCAGGTTCAGGATGCCGATAACGGCCCGGGGAAAAATATCTCCGGGCCGTTATCGGCAGAGGGTCAGCTTTTTTGGATCTGTTGCTGTTCATGGGCGGGATAGCGATCGCCCATGACGGCAATGACGGCGAGTTTCCGCTCCAGTTTATCCCAATCAACGCCGGGAATCGTCACCTCGGCCGCTCGTAGATTTTCTTCCAGGTGTGCGAGCTTCGTCGTGCCGGGGATGGGCACGATCCAGTCTTTCCGGGCCAGCAGCCAGGCCAGGGCCACCTGCGCTGCCGAGAGCCCCCTGGGGCGGCCGAAACGACGCAAGGTCTCCACTATGGGCATATTGGCCCGCATGGCTTCCGGCGTGAAACGCGGCAGGCTGCCGCGATTGTCATTACCGGAATCGAAGCGGGTGAATTCGCAGAGATCACCGCCGAGATAGCCCCGATTCAGAGGACTGTAGGGCACAAAACCTATGCCCAGCTCTTCGAGCACGGGCAGGACATCTTTCTCCGGCTCGCGCCACATGAGATGCCATTCGCTCTGCACCGCCGTGACAGGCTGCTCCGCATGGGCGCGGCGGATAGTTTCCGGTCCCACTTCACACAGGCCGAAATGCCTGACCTTCCCCTCCCGGATCAGGTCCCCGACCGTTCCGGCCACGTCTTCAATAGGCACGGCGGGGTCAAAACGGTGCTGGTAAAAGAGGTCGATGGCGTCAATCCTGAGCCGCTTCAGAGAATTTTCGGCCACCTTCCGGATGTTCTCAGGGTGACTGTCCAGCCGGCCCTTCTGATATCTCCCGTTGACGATGCGGTGCCCGAATTTGGTGGAAACGGCCACCTTGCCCCTGTATGGAGCAAGCGCTTCGCCCACCAGAGTTTCATTGGAAAGCGGGCCGTAAACCTGCGCCGTGTCGAACAGGGTGACGCCATGCTCCACCGCCTGCCGGATGAGGGCCGTCATGGCCTTTTTGTCAGGTGAGACGCCGCGGTTATAATCGGCCCCCATGCAGCCGAATCCCAGAGCTGAAACCTCCAGGGCGGCACTGCCGCTGCCCAGAGTCCGGCGTTTGCGTATCAGGGGCATATCCACGCTCCCGGCGGGAGAAGCCGGAGATGTGGCAAGACCTACTCCGGGCAGACCCATCAGAATAGCCGGAACCGCAAACAAGGCCGCTCCAGCCTTGAGCAGGCCGCGCCTATGCACGGCCGTGCCGCCCTTCCACGCTGCGGCGTCGTGACGTTGTGTTTTCATGATATGCATCTCCCTTTCTTGTCGATAACAGACTTCAATTTCCGCTGACGGAGAAACAGCCCCTAGAGCGTTTTGAGATTAAAAATATCTCAACGCCCGGTGCGGATTTTCACGGAAAATCCGCACCGCTAAATTATCGCAAGGTGAAGTTGCTTCGCCGTTAAGCGATAATTCCAAGCGCAGAATGCTCTATTTGGCCGTATAGCCCCCGTCCACCACGATGGCCTGACCGGTGACGAAACTTGCCCCTGAACCGCACAGCCAGAGTACGGCCTCGGCGATTTCCTCGGGCCTGCCCAGGCGTCCCATGGGAATTTCGGCGATCAGGGCGGCCTCCAGCTCTCTGTTGCCGTCAAGCAGCGCCCCGGCCATCGGAGTGCGGATGACGCCGGGGCATATGGCGTTGATCCGGACGCCTTGCCGCGCATAGTCAAGAGCGGCCGTACGCGTGAGCCCGATAATGCCGTGCTTGGAAGCAATGTAGGCCGCCTGTCCGGGAAATCCCGTCACTCCGCCCTGAGAGGAGGTATTGACGACGGCTCCGCCGCCATGTCCGAGCATCCAGGCGATTTCGTGCTTCATGCAATTCCATGTGCCGCGCAGATTGACGGCAACAGTGCGGTCGAAATCCCCGGCGGCCATGTCCGCTGCGGGAATCTGCGGCGTCTGAATGCCGGCATTGTTGAACGCCGCGTCCAGGCGGCCGAAATTGTCCACGGCGGCCTGAACCAGATTCGCCGCCTGTGCGTCGTCCGCGACATCGCAGGTCAAGGCCACGGCCTTATGTCCGGCATCCGCCAGTTCGCGGGCAGCCCGCCGCACCGGGTCCTCCCTGATGTCGGCCATGACGACGGCAGCTCCCGTTCGGGCGAATGCCCATGCGGCGGCCAACCCTATGCCCTGTCCGGCCCCGGTGATCGCAACGACCTTGCCTTCATATTCCCTGTTCATGTCCACCTTCCGTATGTTGTGATGACGCCTTCCTCGGCGGAATTCCTGTTCCTCCGCTTCTCGGGGCACCATAGGTCGCCCCTTCTCCGGCGGGTAGACACAAATGAGGCGAAATACTGCCTGATCCTCCACAGATGACGGATGACCAAAGTTACGGTATATGGAAGACATGGCTGACGGAAGAACAAGGAGACAGCTGATGCAAAGAGCGCCCGGAGAACTTGAAAGCATCAACGAGGAGTTGAAAAAATCCATCTTGCGCCGTCTTCCCCAGCCCGGAGAGTGGCGCTCCGGCGTGGCTGGCCTGACGCTTGTGCGGCGGGAGGACGCCAACAGGCTGCACACATTTTACACTCCGTTCATCGGGGTAACGATACAGGGCGTAAAGCATACTGTTCTGGGCAGGGAAGAGTATCACTACGGGGCCTGTCACTGTTTCGTGACAGGAGTGGACATGCCCAGTGAGAGCTATGTCAGCGCAGCCTCTCCGGAAGAGCCGTTTTTAGCATTATCCATTGATTTGAATCGGACCGTCATCGCTGATCTGATCGCCGGCATGCCCCCCGCTCCTTCGCCCGGAGATGAGAAAATCGGGGCCGCCGTGGAGAAAATTTCACCCAAGGTGCTGCTGGCCTTTCTCCGTTTTGTGACTCTGCTTGACGAACCGGATGAAATTCCTATTGTCGCGCCGATACTTGTCAGGGAAATACATCACCGCCTGTTGCTCGGGCCGCAGGGCGGATGGCTGCGATCCGTTTGCTCGCTGGGCACAAAAAGCAATCATATCGCCCGGATCATCAGCTGGTTACGCGACAATTTCCGCGCCCCGCTGCATGTGAACGAGCTGGCGGACATGGCCCACATGTCGCCCTCGGCCTTTTTCCGGCATTTCAAGCAGGTGACGACGCTCAGCCCCCTGCAATACCAAAAAACGCTGCGCCTCTATGAGGCCAGGCGTCTGATGCTGACGCAAGGGCTTGATGCGACCGGTGCGGCATATGACGTGGGTTATGAAAGCACCACGCAGTTTATCCGCGAATACAAGCGGCAGTTCGGCGAACCGCCTCTGCGTCATATCACGCGATTGCGCGCGGAAACGACGGCTGACGGAGGAGCGCAATAACGGAATCCCCAGAGCATTTCAACGTTGAAATGCTCTAACGCTGAACACGGTGAGGCGCACCGCAAAGACCGGCCCGACGGGCGGCCCGTAGGGCCGTGCCTGTGGCCCAAAGGGCGTACAGGCATTGAGAGCAACGCGGCGTGGATTCCGGCAAAGCGACCGAAGGCAGCCTGAAGGGCTTTGTCCCTGTTGGCGAGAACGGAACCATACAGGGATCGACAATAGCGATAAGAGTGCTTTTTGCCGGAATGACTCCTTTAAAACGTGTAGCGGTTCAAAGCTAATCTGCTCTAAAAGAGCAAGGCCCGTGTCGGACACGGGCCTTGCTCTTTTGGGGATTCCTGGAATGAAACCGGCGTTATTTCTTGTGCAGCATGATGTCCAGAATCACCTTGTCCGTCTCGCGCATGCCCGTGGAGCCCAGACGCCCCAGATTGGCGATGCAGATTTCAATGTCCGCGTCCACGATGCCTTCGTTGCCGGGCACGGCGGAACCCTCCATGGCCAGCATCACGGCCTGGATGCCCGCCCCCACGGCCGAAGCCACCTTGAGCGCGCAGGAGCTCTTGGCCCCGTCGCAGATCATGCCCGCGATGTTGCCTACCATGTTGCGCACGGTCATTTCCATTTCCTTCAGCCCGCCTCCCAGCAGCATGGCAATGCCGCAGGCCGCGGCCGTGCCCGCCACCATGGCCCCGCAGTGGGCCGAAAGCCGCCCGAGATGGTGCTTGATGTGGATGGACGCGAGGTGGCTCATGATCAGGGCGCGGGCCAGCTCCTCGTCGCTCTTTTCCTGGCGGATGGCGCAGGCCACCACCGGCATGGTGCAGGTGATGCCCTGATTGCCGCTGCCGGAATTGCTCATGACCGGCATCATCACCCCGGCCATGCGCGCGTCCGCCGCGGCCGCCGTGAGTTTGACCGCGAAAGTGGGCATGTCGTCGGCCAGGATGCGCCGCCGCACCTGGGCGTCCATGTTTTTGCCCACGGCCAGGCCGTACTGGCGGGTCAGGCCTTCCTCGGCCACTTGGCGGTTCATGCGCGCGGCCTCCAGAATGAAGGCAATGTCCTGCAACGGGGCCGTGGCGGCGAAGTCGTAAATACCGGCCAGGGTCAAAGGCCAGCCCTCCCCGGCGGCGCTCCGGTTTCCCGCCCCGGCGGCATCTTCTTTCTCGAAGATCAGCTCACCGTCGCGCCAGACTCTGGTGATATTGGCGTGGCTGTCCCGCAACTCGGCCTTGGCCGTATGCCCGGCGGCCGCCGCGGTCACCGTGCAGTACAGCAACAGATCGTTGCCCGGCAGCTTCAATTCCACCCGGCCGGCCTTGAGCATGGCCCCGGCCGCGTCCACCTGGGCGGGCGTCAGGTCCCGCAGGCATTCCAGCCCCAAGGCGCTCTTGCCGCCCAGCGCGCCCGCCGCCGCCGCGATGTTCAGGCCCATCTCGCCGGTGCCGGGCACCATGACGCCCATCCCGTTCTTGAGCAGATTGGCGCTGACCTCCACACAGAGACGCTCCGGCACGGCTCCCAGGGTTTCGGCCGCCTTGGCCGCCGTGAGAGCCACGGCGATAGGTTCGGTGCATCCCAGGGCGGGCACCACTTCCTGGTGGATCAGATCAAGAAAGGCTTGCTTGGACGGGCACATGCGTTCTCCCTGGTATCTAGAGCAGATTAACTTTGAGAATTGACATTCTCAAAGTTTGCGCTGCCCGCAACCTGCGGCGGGGACGCGGTCCCACCTTGGCTTCTGGCGCGGGCGTCCACTTTCGTAGCCGCCAGAGCAGTTTAACTTTAAAAGTTAAGCTACTCTAATTTTTCAAATTAGACACACAAAACCCCACGGGTTTTGCGGCGGCGTAGCCGCCGTGGGGCAGCGAAAAACCACGCTTTTCCGCTGACGATCCTGCAAAAAATTGAGAGCATATTTATGCTCTCAATTTTTTGCAATCAAACACTAGTCCCCGAGTGCTGCAAAGGCCCCAATTCGCCGTGGCGGTTGAAGATGCCGTCCAGCATAAGGGTCAGAGCGCCGTCGCCGGTGACGTTGCAAGCCGTGCCGAAGCTGTCCTGCAGGGCGAAGATGGCGATGAGCAGGGCCACGCCGGTCTGGTCAAAGCCCAGCACGCCGGTCACGATGCCCAGCGAGGCCACCACCGTGCCGCCGGGCACGCCGGGCGCACCCACGGCGAAAATGCCCAGGAGCACGCAGAACAGCAGCATGGTGCCCACCGAGGGCAGCGTGCCGTAAAGGATCAGGCTGATGGTCATACAGAAAAAGGTCTCCGTGAGCACCGAGCCGCAGAGATGCACGGTGGCGCCCAGCGGCACCATGAATTCCACCATGGTCCGGCTGAGCACCGGCGAGCGGCGCGCGCACTCCAGGGCCACGGGCAGGGTGGCGGCGCTGGACATGGTGCCCACGGCGGTAAGATAGGCGGGCGTGTAATAGCGGAAAACCTGGGAAGGATTGCGGCCCGACACGATCCCGGCGATGCCATACAGTACGGTCAGCCAAATGAAATGGCCGAAGATCACCAGAGCCACCATGGTCACGAAAATGGGCAGATGCTTGGTCAGCGAGCCCTCATAGGCCAGGCCCATGAAGGAAAGGCCCACGAAAAAAGGCAGAATGGGGATCAGCACCCGCGTCACCAGCCAGGTCATGATCCGTTCCAGTTCGGCAAAGACCTTGCCCAGGGTTTCCGACTTGGTCCAGGCGATGGCCACGCCGAAGAACAGGGCCGTGACCAGGGCGCTCATGACACTGAACAGCGGCGGAATGTCCAGGCGGAAGACCATTTCCGGCAGCTTGCGCAGGGTCTCCGTTTCCGTGGCGATGGACAGGTGCGGAATGACCAAGTAGCCCGAGCCCATGGAAAACAGAGCCGCGCCCAGTGAGGAGGCGTAGGCCAGGCAGACGGCCACCACCAGGATCTTGCTGGCGTTCTGCCCCAGGCGCACAATGGCCGGGGTAATGAAGCCCACAATGACCAGCGGCACCAGGAAGAAAATAATCTGGCCGAAAATATGCCGCAACGACACCACCACGTCCATGACGGCCTCATTGGCCACAAAGCCCAGCAGCGCGCCGAGCACAAGCCCGGCCAGCAACTTGAGGATGAGCGAAACATCACCGATCTTGGCCATCCTGATCCTCCGCAAGGTTGAATAAGATTCACGCTCCAGAGCAATTCAGATTTGAAATGAAGAATTGCTCTGGGGGCCGCGTGAGTTGACACCCGCGCCCAAGTGCAAGGAAAAACGGCGTTTTTTCCGCAGCATACGGACGGCGTAGCGTTTGAAATGCACACATTTCAAACGCAAAATGCTGTAGGGCGTGGATACGCGCGGAACGTGCCGACAGCGTATTATTCAGTATACGCCAGGGCCGCCCTGTTCCGCAATAGTCAAAGCTATACATAAATATAAGGAGACACGAAAGCCGAGGCGGGGCCTACTCCAGAATATAGCGCATGGGATTCACGGGCACGCCGTTGAGCCGTACCTCGTAATGCAGGTGCGGGCCGGTGGTGCGGCCGCTCATGCCGATGTAGCCGATGATCTCGCCGCGCTTGACCCATTGGCCGGGCTGCACGGCCCAGCGCTGCATGTGCCCGTACTTGGTGACGATGCCGCCGCCGTGGTTGATTTCCACGCTGTTGCCGTAGGCGCCGTCGCGCGCGGCCAGGATCACCGCGCCCTGGGCCGGGGCCAGAACAGGCGTGCCCATGCGATTGCTGATGTCCAGGCCCTTGTGGAACTGGCCTCCGCCGCCGAAGGGCGAGGAACGTCCGCCGAAACTGGAGGAAATAAAGCCCACCACCGGCCAGATGGACGGCATGGAGGCCAGGGCGTCGCGGTTTTCGCGCAGGGCGCGCAAAAGATCCTGCTGGCGCACTTCTTCCAGGCGCACGGATTCGGAAAGGTGGGAAAGAAAATCCTGCATCTTGCGCGCGGCCAGTTCCTGCCGGTGCAGGGGCAGATAGGCGCGCGAAAAATCGCCGGGCGCGCCGCCCACTTCGGCCGGGTCCTTTTCCATGTTCATCATCATCCGCAGCTTGGAATCAAAGCGCTGCACGCGCTGCAAATCCTGGCTGACGCCGGTGATCCGCCCGGCCAGGTTGACGATCTGGCGGCGCTGCTCCTCAATGACCCGCTGGGCGTTGTTCAGATTCTCATCCAGATGGCGCGCCTGAAGCCAGGCCCGCCAGAGCCAGGCGTTGCAGGCGATCAAGGCCAGGATCAGCAGACCGGCCGTGAAGCAGAACCAGCCACGCATCCGCAGATTGCGGCTGCCGCTGCGCCCTTCCTTGAAAATGACGATGTGGTATTTGCCGAGCAGCATGGAGCGGATAGTTTAGGGTGCGCTCCGGCCCCTGTCAATGCGCGGGCGGCAAATGATTTTCCGGGCCTGCCACGCACGGAGGACGGCAAATCCTTTGCCCATGCGGCTGACTCCTCGATTCAAGAGATATCCGCCCCGCCGGGCATCTCTCCCATTGCTGACAATGCGGCGGCAGACGTGTATGGTTCTTTTTGCGGCTTGCGTTGCAGCGCACCCGCAGCAAGGAGAAAACGCCCATGCCGGAGAATATCCCCACGTCCCCCGCTTCTTCCGTTGCCGCCGCTCCCGGCGCTTCCAACGCCCCCGAAGACCCGGCGAAGCGGGCCCTGCAGGCTCTGTTGCCCGAATTCTACGCGGCCGTGGGCGAATTTGAAGACCTGAAGGCCGCGCCGGGTCTCAGCCCGGAGGCGGTGGCGGCTTTGGAGAAAAAGCTGGAATTCGGTTTTTCCAAGGAACTCAGGGAACTGCTCACGCGCTGCGCCGCCGTTTCCATGGCGGGCCTGTCCGTGAAGGCCGCCGAGTTCGGGCCCATTGTCATGCCCGGCTCGGACGCCCTGATCATCGGCGAATTTTATCTCTATAACCCCGGCGACCGCCTGCTCATGCTGCCCGACGATCCGGCGGTCTACTATCTGGAGCAGCGCAACGGGGCCATCACCAAAATGGCCGACGGGGTGTTCAACTTCTTCAACAAAACGCTGGTGAAATACCTGTACTCCGACTAAATCCGGGCTTCACGCCGGTTTCCGCGGCATGTCGTCCATCTGAATATAACGGTCCAGCACGTCCGCCAGCTCCTCTTCCGCGTGATCCGCACGCTTTCGGCACCCCTCTCCTTTCCGGTGAGGGCATTGCCCGCCAGGGCAATAATCCGCCCGGCGTGTTGCGGGAAACATGCCGCAGCCGCCATCTCCATGTCTCGTGACCCGGGCATGACGACTCCCCCCCTGATGTTCGCCGTATGACGTCCCCGCTCAGCGCGCCGCGTCCTCCGCTCCGCCGTCCGGCTCCTCGGGCAGGCTGTTTTTATCCAGCTGCCAGCGGATCAGGCCGTTAAATATGCTGCGGCGGGCATCCTTGGTCAGGCCGTAAAGGCCGGACAAGGTTTCGGCCATGGCGCTGCGCGCCGTGTGCCCTGCGGAGGGGCAGGCATTGGCCCAGACCGGCAGTTCCCACTGCCGGGCGGCCTTGAGGATGTACTTCTTTTCCACCAGCAGAAGCGGCCGGATCAGGCGCAGCCCGCCGTTGAAAAAGGGCTCGCACATGCTCATGCCGTCCACCCGGCCGTTGCGGCAGAGATTCAGAAAAAACGTCTCCACCAGATCCTCGGCGTTGTGGCCCAGGGCCAGATGGGTCAAACCGTAGCGCGCGCAGAGCTCGAACAGGCGTTTGCGCCGCAGCCAGGCGCAACGGAAGCAGGCCGAGCGGCGCAGATTCTGCTCCGAATGGGCCTGCGGCCCATAATCCGTCACCTCCAGATGGGCGGGAATGCCCTCGCGGGCCAGCCAGGGCAGCAGGGCGGCATGACTGTGCGGGTCAAAACCGGGATTGAGATGCACGGCCATGAGCTCGAAGCGAAAGGGCACAATACCCTGGCGGATTTTCAGGGTCTTGAGCAGCACAAAGCTGTCCACGCCGCCGGATACGGCCACTCCCACCCGACAGCCGGGCCAAAGCATGCCGGTTTTCTGCATGGCCTTGCCCGCGCTTTTGACGCAGACCTCCTGGGCGAAGGAGCGTTTCTCGCGGCTCACGGGCGATCCTCCCTCTGGCCCGAGGGCACGGACGACTTTTCCATGGCTGCGAACAGGCAGACAAAACGCATGGCTCCTCCGAAAAACGCCGGACTGTCCGGCGGCGGTTGGTCCTTGACAGATCGCAATCCCCCCCCTATCATATCTTATTTCAGCAGGCAAAGCCCTAGTACTCAGGCGCATTCGTTCGCCCGCCCTCTTTACAACAGGCCGGGCGGTATTATTTTTCAACCGGATTTCCCGGAACAGCGGTCGGCGCGTCAAGGTCGGCCGGACACGGAGGCAGCATGGCCCGTATTACTGTGGAAGATTGTCAGGAACGCGTGGACAACCGTTTCTTGCTGGTGCAGATGGCCATCAAACGCGTACACCAGTACCGCGAAGGGTATGAACCCCTGCTGGAAACGCGCAATAAGGAAGTGGTTACCGCCCTGCGTGAAATTGCCGCCGGCAAGGTCATGCCGGACGACAAAAGTCTGTACAACCCCCTGTCCGGCGGGCAGGGCGCGCCCAATACCGAGGGCTAGCGGAGTCTGATCCGCGTGCCCCCTCTGTCCCCCGGTCCGCGCGGCGAGCCGGGGGACAGACGTCAGCATGGGCGCGCGCCATACCGGAACTACAGCATTTTGCATTTGAAATGTGTGACATTTCAAACTCTACGCCGCCCGTGTGCCGGGGATGGCGACAGCAACCTGACACGTGGTCTTTTCTCGCACTTGGGCACGGATGTCCGCTTACGCGGCCACCAGAACAATTCACTCATTTCAAACGTGAATTGCCCTAAACGCAAAAGCACCTGAAAATTATGATGCAGCGCGACTACTACGAAGTTTTGAGCGTCAGCCGTACCGCCGGAGAGGACGAAATCAAACGTGCCTACCGGAAAATGGCCATGAAATACCATCCTGACCACAACCCCGGCGACGACGAGGCTGAGCAGCGATTCAAGGAGGCCGCCGAGGCTTACGACATACTGCGCGACCCGGACAAACGCGCCCGCTACGACCGTTTCGGTCACGCGGGCGTGCAGGGCAACGGCGGCGTGGGGGGCTTCGGCAGTGCCGAGGACATTTTCGCCCATTTCAGCGACATTTTCGGAGACCTCTTCGGCTTTTCCTCGGCTTCGCGCGGTCCGCGCGCCATGGCCGGAGCGGATCTGCGTTACAACCTGACCGTCAGTTTCGCCCAGGCGGCCAAGGGCGATGAAATCACCTTGTCCCTGCCCAAGCACGTCACCTGCCCGGACTGCAAGGGCAGCGGCGCCGCGCCCGGCAGCAAGGTGGAAAGCTGCCGCCAGTGCAACGGCACGGGCCAGGTGCGCCGCTCCCAGGGCTTTTTCCAGATTGCCATGCCCTGCCCGATCTGCCAAGGCACGGGACAGATGATCACCAAGCCCTGTGCCAAGTGCAGGGGTGAAGGCATTGTCACGGACACGCGCGAGCTGGTGGTGCGCGTGCCCGCCGGGGTGGATACCGGCACCCGCCTGCGGGTGCGCGGCGAGGGCGAGGCGGGCGTGCACGGCGGCCCTCCCGGCGACCTCTACGTGGTGCTCACCGTGGAGCAGGACAAACGCTGGCAGCGCCAGGGCCAGAACCTGATCTACAGCCAGGAGATCAGCTTCGTGCAGGCCGCCCTGGGCCACAAAGTGGAAGTGCCGGGCATCGACGGCCCCCTGCCCCTGGAAGTTCCCAAGGGCGTGCAGAGCGGCACACTGTTGCGCCTGGCGGGCGAAGGCCTGCCCTACCCCGGCCGCAGAGAGCGCGGCGACCTGCTGGTGGAAGTCAAAGTGCTCACCCCCACCCGCCTTTCCTCCAAACAGGAAGAACTGCTGCGCGAATTTGAACAGGCCGGGGAACAGACTCCTTTGGAAAAAGTCAAAAAAGCCGCCAAAAAAATCAGCAAGGCCATGGGCCTGGATTAGAGCAAAGTAACTTTTCAAAGTTACTTTGCTCCGGCGGCTGCGAAAGCAGACGCCCGCGCCTGAAGCCAAGGTGGGACCGTGTTTCCACCGCAGGCTGAAGGCAGTGTCAACGTTGAGAATATCAATTCTCAACGTTAATTTTCTCTAAGTTTTCCGGAGCAATTCGCGTTTGAAATGGATGCATTGCTTTATCAGCAACCACAGGGCCGCTCCCGTAAGGGGCGGCCCTGAATTATGGCGCGTGGGAAAAAATGCCGCGTTTGGATGAGAATTCGCAGAAAAATTACGTCCGGTTTCAGCCCATCGGAAAAACCGCGTGTTAGCGCGGCTGTCGGCATCCGCCCGGCTCAAAGACTTGCCAACGGCTACCGCGGCACGCGGGCGACGCGGAGTTTGAGCTATGGAGCCGCGCTATGCGCCGGGGGCCGTGCCGGAATCCGGGGCGGACACGTTTTCCTCTTCCGGCGAGGCCGGAGCGGACTCCATGGGTTCGAGCGAATGCATGTTGATCTGGGCCGGCCCTTCGCTGCTCTGGGGCACCTGGAGGCCGATGCGGGCATTGTGGTTGATGACGATGGGCCCGGTGAGATTGAGGGCCGCCTTTTCCGGCTCTCCGGCCGGGATGGAAACCGTGACCAGGATGGCCGCGTCTTCCATGCGTTTGATCTGGAGCAGCTGCTGTTCCGCATCCCCCACCATGACCGGGTAGGATTGCAGGAAGCTGTAGGGATCGGCCACCAGCAGGCCCACCTGCGGCTCGGTCACGCTTTGCAGGATGAGCAACGGCGCTTCGGGCCGGATCTGGAGCAGAATGAAATCCCGCTCGCCCTCAAATCCGGCCAGGCCGTGGGGGAAGCGGATCACTTTATCGGTATCGATGCGGCGCCGTCCAAGACGGGTGTCGATCTCTATTTCTTCTTTGTCTCGTGCCATAGTTCAGCTGCCACCATGAAGTCTTCGTTGCTTGTCGCCAGCGCGCGGCGGTTTTCCTCAATGACCCGCTTGTAAACCTCTTCGCGGTACACGGTGGTATCGCCGGGCACCTCCAGGCCGAGTTTGACCTGTTTTCCCTGCATACCCAGGACGGTTATGCGTATGTTTTCGCCCAGATAAAGGCTTTCACCGGGGCGTCGCGTCAATATCAGCATGGCTTATCCATATGGAGTACTTTCACGGAGCGGCTCGCGGTTTTCTGATCTTCCGTTTTTTCAGGCTGGAGCGCCGCTCTAAATATAGTTGGCAAGGCTCAATTTCATGATCATGGATGAAGACTGGAGCACCGTCTGGTACGTGAGCTGCTGCCGGGTAAGCTTGGTCAGCAGTTCAGTCAGGTCAATGTCCTCAGTATAGCTTAATCGCTCCTGTTGGTCCAGCTTCTGGAAGCTGAGCACGTCGGCGGCCATTTCCACGCGGTTTTCCAGGCCGCCGTAGCGGTCCGCCTCAGTCGTGATGCGCTCGTGGGCTTTTTTCAGGGCGGCCAGGGACTGGCCGCAGCCCGTGGCGTTGTTGTTTTCGCAGTAGGCAATGAGATTGCCCACCACCTCAAAGACATTGGCATCGCCTTCAATGGCGGGCTTGCCCTGGTAATAGCCGCCGAAGATGTCCTTGCCTATCCCGTTCACCGAGATATAAGTATCCTTGAGGATTTCATAATTCAGATCCGCGCGGGAGGGATGGATCATGACCTGCGCGCCCGCCGGCACGGTGGTGCCCCCGGCCGCCGTCGTGGCGTCCAGATCCATATAGCCGCCGGGCACGGGCAGGCGCACCGTGCCGCCGCCGGAGGTCTGGCCCTTGGCCGTGACCCAGGTGGAGCCGCCGTCCGTGCTGTAGGACCAGGTAAATTCCTCTCCCGTGGTGTTCAGGTCCACGCCCGCAGCGGGCTCGTCCATGCGTACCAGCATATTCTTGCTGAACGTGCCGCTGGCCGAGGCCCTGAGGCCCTGTTGGCCGCCCATGACGGTCATTTCCGGCGGCGGGTCCTTGTCGTCCCCCTGGTACACGGCTGTGGGCCGGATGTAGACCAGAGTGCCGTTTTCGGCTCCGGGCCCGGCGTCCACGTCCGCCGCCTTGACGGCCATGTCCTGCTTCATGGTCACGGTGACGCCGTCGGCCACCATGTCGTATGTCTGCGGAGGCCCCGCATTCACCTGCACGGTCCCGTCGTTCCAGGTGGTGCCGCCGTCCTTGGACCAACGGTAGGTAGCCGGGTCGCTCAGATTGCCGTCGCTGGTGAACTGGAGCATCATGGACGTGTCGGACGCGCCCTGAATGCTGTAATTGCCCTGGCTGATGTCGCCTGACCAGTTGTCGTCCCAACTGGTCAGGGCCAGGCCCTGCTCAAAGGCGTTCTTGTCGTATTTGTGTCCGGCGAAGAGGCTCTTGCCTTCAAATTCCGTGTTGGACAGATTGAGAAGCGAACCGAAAATCTGCTTGACCCGCTCACCGATCTGCTTGCGGTTCTCGGCGGACATTTCGGTATTGCTGGCCTGCTGGGCCAGACTTTCCAGATCCTGGAAAAGCGTGCTGACCCGGGTGCTCAGCACGCTGTCCGCCAGCTCCAGCCAACCCCGGGCCGTATCCACGTTGGTCTGGTACTGGGCCGTGGCATTGAGGTCGTCACGGGTGGTCAGCACGCGGTAGGCTCCAGCGGGATCGTCCGAAGGCCGGTTGATCTTCTTCTGGGTGGAACCCTGCTCGTTGCTTTCCATATAGGCCGCCAGATTTTTCTGCATCTGGCCGACCATATCGCTGTACATCATGCTTTGGGTAATGCGGATAGCCATACGCCCTCCACTGGGGTAATTAACACCTCAAACAGCCGCAGGCGGGCTTTGCCCACCCTTAAAAGACATAGTTGAGGGGGAGGATTCGCTTGCAAATCCTCGCGGGCATGTCAGGCCTGAAATGCCCTTGCCCTACTGCTTGAGCCCGAGCAGGGTCTGCAGCATCTGATCGGCGGTGGTGATCAGTTTGGCCGCCGCCGTGTAGGAGTGCTGAAATTTGATCAGATTGCTCATTTCTTCGTCCATGTTCACGCCCGACACCGAAGCCGTGCGCTCAGCCAGATCGTTGGTCAGGGCGGAATGGTACTCGGAATTGGTCTTGGAAAGCCGCCGGTCCGAGCCCACGGTGGTGACCAGGTTGGCGTAATATTCGGAAATGCTCTGATTATCCACCGTCTTCCAGAGGGTGGAAATGGTGATTTTCTTGTCGGCCAGCTTGCCGATGGCCGTGGCCGTGACGTTGTCGCCCGCATTGGCCTGATGCTGGCCGTTAACCTGGCCCGAGGCGATGAGGTTGGCATTGCTGTGCACCTGGCTGTTGACGGCCAGATTGTCCGCACTGTCCCCGCTGAAAAAGGTATTGATGCCCAGGGCCGCCATAAGGCCCGTGGAATCCGCGCCCATGCCGAAGGTCACATCGGCGGCGGGATTGGTTTCAATGATCAGCTTGCCGTCCTGGATGCTGGCGTTGAGCGGCGGCGGCGCGATGGGGTTGCCGTCGGCGTCCACCATATTGTTGATGGCGTCGCGCACGTCTTCCAGGCTGTGCTTGTCGGGGTCGAAATTCTGAATGCCCGGCGTGGCCGGATCAAAATCCAGCATGCCGGAGGAGTTGTACTCGCCGGTGGTCTTGTCGTAGAAATGAAAATTGACGTTGCCTGCCTGTAGCTTGTCCGAGAAGGGCAAGATAGCCTGGGCCGAGCCTAGGGCCTTGGTGATATCTTCCACGCGCTGCTGGCCCTGCGCGTAATCCAGCATGCTCAGGCCCGAGCCCTGGCTGTGGATGCGGTTCACTTCCCAGATCAGGGAAGAGGCCACGGCGTTCAGCTCGTCCATGTAGCGGCCGCAGTTGTCGTCGCGGATATTGTAGTACGCGGCCAGCTTGCCGCCGGTGAGGCGGCTGAGGTTGTCCGTGCCGTCAAAGCCGATCTGCGGGGTGATGTTTTCCGGGCCGCGCGTGGGTTCGATCCAGTACAGGCCGTCCTTGGGCATGATGTCGAATTTGTCTCCGGCGTGGAAATTGTCCGCCGCGCTGAAGGCAATTTTCAGATTCTTGACCAGCACCTGGTCGGTCGTGCCGTCGCCGTCGCTGTCCGTAATGTCGTAATGCAGCTCCTTGCCGTCGTCGTCGCGCAGCCAGGTCTTGCCGCCGTCCAGGGAAACGCGGAACTGCGGCGGTGGCACGTCGCCCGCATTGCCGCCGTTGACGATCTCCACCGTGTATTCATGGCTGTCCGCGCCGTCAAACTGCACAGAGCCCTTATAGGGGGAATTGACCGAGAGCCGGTTTTCGGCCTGCGGGCCCATGATCTTCAGCTCATAACTGTTCTGCCCGTCCACCAGGGGCTGGCCGTTGCTCAGCTGCACCCGGAAATTGCCCTTGCCGTTGTCGATGGTCTCCACGTCCGCCAGGGAGGCCAGCTCGCGCACCAACTGATCGCGCTTGTCCAGCAGGCTGTTGGGATTGCTCACGCCGTCCACGGTGTTGGACGTGATCTGCCGGTTGAGATCCGCAATGGCCTTGGAGATATCATTGACGCGGTCCACGGTCTGGCCGATGGAAACGTCCATCTCCTTCTGGATGGCCTTGATGCCGTCCATAGTGCTGCCGAACATGTCGCTGAGGTTGTCGGCATAGGAAAGCAGGCTCTCGCGGGTGGCCGCGTCCTCCGGGCGCAGGGCCAGATCCTGCCAGGCGGTGAAGAATTTGTTCAGGGAAGAGCTGAGGCCCGCCCGGTTGGACTCGTTGAAGATATTCTCCAGCGAGGTCATGATGGTGTCCTGCTCGTCCCAACGCGCGGAATTGGTGGCCTGGCGCACGTAGGACCGCTCCAGGAACGAGTCGAAGAAACGCATGATCTGCTGGGCGTTGACCCCCAGCCCCTGCGCGCCCGGCTTGGCCGTCAGGCCGCCGGCGTCGCGCTGGTCCACATACTGGCGCGAGTAGCCTTCGGTATCCGCATTGGCAAGGTTGTTGCCGGTGACCGAGATCCAGGCCTGGGAGGCGTTGAGGGCCGACTGGCCGATGTTGAGCAGACCATAGAGCATGGTTTAGAGCCTCCCGGAAATAATGGCCGCCTGGGGATGCATTTCAGGGCGCATGCCGCCCCTGCGTCCGTAGGTTTCGGCTCTGGGAGGCATAGCCCTGCCGGTCAGGGCCTGCAACGTGCGGCTGCTCTGGTCCAGCAGCGCCAGGGAAAGCTGGGCGTTGCGCGAGGCCTGGCGTGAAACCTCCTGCTCGCCCTGATCCACGGAGCGGAACAACGCCAGCAGGGCCTCGCCCCGCTCCTGGGGCAGCGAGCGGGCGTATTCCGTCACGCGCACGCCGTCCAGCGCCTTGATGACCGTGGTCTTTTCCACGGCCAGCTGACGGATCAGCTCCTGGACGGAAAATTCCTGCGCCACCACGCCGTCCGTGTCGCGCGCCAGCAGGATGTGGTATTCCTCTTCCAGCAGATCGCGCAACAGCGCGAGCGCCTTGTCCTGGCGGGATAAACTTTCCTTAATTCTCTGGTACATACTGCCTCGCTTGGCCTTGACGATCAGGGAGCCGCCTGCGGGCGGCATACCGCGCGCCGGGCAGAAACTGCCGCCTGATCCTGATCAAGCAAAATCCATGCCCTTTTAAACGGTCATACCTGAATCAACGTTTCGAGTGAGATGTCACGCCTTGCCTGTCGATTGGGCGTGAAGATCGCACAGCAAAAAAACATGGGGCTTCGCTGACTCACGGCGGCCTGGACGCCGCAAAGCCCGCAGGGTTGCATGCGTCTCACCTTTCAAATGAGAACAATTTCACTAGCCGCGCAGATCCCCGGCCGTCAGCGGCGGGATGGCAAAGGAATCCGCCGCGCCGTTGTCTGATGCGCTCCGGCCCTCCGCCGAACGTGCGGTCAGCGGCGGCACGGCCTGGTCTCCGGCGTGCGGCGCGGGCTGTGCGGCGGCCTGAACCTGTGCCGGATTCGCCGCCTGCGCGCCAGCCGGGGCGACAGTCCGGACGGAATTCTGAACGGAGCTTTGGGCAGCGTCCTGGGCGGGTTGGGGCTGCGCCTGGATCTGGGCGGCATGATAGGCGGCCAGGCCCGCGCCCGCGCGGCTGCCCGGCCCGGTGCCGTCCGTGTTCAGGGTGCGGATCAGCTCCTGGCCGCGCCTGCGGCCTTTCTGTGGAATATTGGTGGTGTAGCGCACTGTGCGGGTTGGCGGCGCGGCCTCGGCGGCCTGCGCCGGATTCCGCCCCTGGCCCTGAGTCTGCGGCGCGGGCATTACCCCCGGCTGCGCCGCCGACGCCAAAGGCGCGCCGGGGATGGCTCCCGCAAAAGACATGGCCGCCTGCACGGCCGTGGGCGTTCCCGCAGGCATGGCCGACTGGCTCATGCTTTGCGCCGACGGCGCGGCCTGAGTAAAGGCCGCGTTCTGAAGCAGGGCCCCGTCGGGCCGCGCCGGATGCCGCAATGGAGGCCGCACGGCACGCGGGCCGAGCTTGTCCCCGGCCTCACGCTGGGCCATCTGCGCCAGTTCCAGGCCGTAAGACGCTTCCTGCCGCCTCACGCCCTGTCCGGCGGGCACGGCTTCCACCCGTCCCTGCGCGGGCGGGGCCAGGGCCTGCTGCGCCCGCAGGGCGGCCAAAGCCCGTTCCACTTCAGGATTACTCAGGGCTTCTGTCCCGCTGCGCGCGTCCGCGCCGTTGTCGGCAGAGGCAGCCACCTGGGACGCGGCGGCTTGCCGGTCCATGGCGCCGCTCTGCGGAGCCGCGCCGTCATAGACGGAGGGCACGGCATCCCTGCGGCCCGCAGCCTGGGCGGCAGGGGCGGCAGGGGCCGCTGGCGGCGCGTCCGCAACCGCCGTAACTTCCGGAGTTTTCGGCGCCGCCTGCAGCAGCGGGGCCGCCGTGGGCGTAAAGGACGCGCCGCGACCCGATCCGGCGGTGCCTCGGCTGGCCGACACCAGATTGCGCGAAAGCTGCTCGTACATCATGTCCGCCAGGCCGATGCCGCCGGCCGAGGTCATGCTTTTGGACAATTCCTGATCATACATGTCCTGCCAGTACTGCTCATCGCGGCCATGCAGAAGGCCGTTCTTGGGCAGGGTATTGCGCATTTCCTGCCACATTTTCTGGATGAAAACCGACTCGAAACCCTCACAGGCTTCGCGCAGCTTCTTGGCCTTGGCCTCAGGCGAAATCTTTTTTCCGCCGAGATCGCCCAGACCGGCGAGCTTGGCCTGGAGTTCGCGGCGGGAACCTTCGTTGCGGGCGCTTTCCGGCGGGATCGCGGCCGGGACGGCATTGAGGGGCGCGGTCATCTCAGATCACCTCCAGCTCCGCATGCAGCGAGCCCGACACCTGCAGGCTGCGCAAAATGGAAATCAGATCGCGGGGCGTGGCCCCGATGGCATTCAGGCCGTCCACCAGTTCCTGCAGGGTGGCCCCTTCCACCATGACCAGGCGGCGGTTTTCCTCACGCACGTTGATGTCGGTCTGGGGCGTGACCACGGTCTGGCCCTGGGAAAAGGGACCGGGCTGCGAAACCTGCTGGCTTTCCTGGACGGTGATCTGCAGGTTGCCGTGAGCCACGGCCGCGCGCGAAATGCGCACGTCCCGGCCCAATACCACAGTGCCGGTCTTTTCATCCACCACCACCTTGGCGGCGGTGTCCGGGGTTACTTCCAGGTTCTCCACCGAGGCCATCAGGGGCACGAGATTGCTCTTGTACTGGGGGGGCACGTCCACGCTCACGCTCATGGCGTCCACGGCACGGGCGTAAGGGCCGCCCATGGCCGCGTTGAGACGCTCGGCGATCTGCTGGGCCGTGGAAAAATCCCCCACGCGCATGTTCAGGGTCAGCTTGTCCTGCTGGTTGAACTCAAAGGGGATGCCCCGCTCCACAATGCCGCCGCCGGGGATCAGGCCCACGGTATTGACATTTTTCTGGGTGCTGGCCGCCGCTCCGGTGACGGAAAAGCCGCCCACGGTCAACGCCCCCTGGGCCAGGCAGTAGGTCTTGCCGTCCACGCCCTTGAGCGCGGTCTGCAACAGCACGCCGCCCAGCAGGGAAGTGGCGTCGCCCACCGAGGAGACGGTCACGTCCAGGCGGCTGCCCGGCTTGGAGGAGACCGGCATGCGCGCCGTGACCATGACCGAGGCCACGTTCTTGATTTTCAGGGCCGAGGAATTCACGCCGATGCCCATCCGGTCCATCATGTTTTTCATGGAACTGAGGGTGAAGACGGAATCCTTTTTGTCGCCGGTGCCCGCCAAACCCACCACCAGGCCGTAGCCGATGAGCTGGTTGTCGCGCACTCCGGAAAAGGTGGCGATATCCTTGATGCGTACCGCCTGGGCGGGCAGGGCCCAGCAGAGCAGCAGGGCCGCTACGGCCAGCCAGAGGGCGTAATGGCGGGTGATCGTCAATTTCATGGCGCATGCTCCTTGCCGGAGAACCGGCGTAAACCTTTATGCAGGAAGCATGCCCGGAGCAGTTCAAAGTTAAATGTTTCAGATGAAAAAAGCCGCCCCCCCTTACGGGAAGCGGCGAAAAAACATCGTGCATACGCCCGTCGCCGAATAGACGACGCGGACGGGACGGAGACACGTTGCCTATATTCGGAAGAGGCCCGGCTCCTCCCGGACCAGTCCGGCCGCGATGAGGCGGCTGTCCGGCTGGTAGGTGCCGTTGGCTACCTGGATGCGCAGAGATTCCACCTTGTCGGCGCGCACGTCCGGCGTATTCTGCGCGGTGCGGCGGGCCTCGGTCAGCAGCAGAGCGTCCTGGGAGACGCTCACCGTGTCGCCCCGCTCTCCGTCGGACTGGCTTTCCGTTCTGGCCCGGGCGCGGGCCTCGCCGCTTTTTTCCAGGCCGGTAGCGTAGGGATCCAGTAACGGGTTTGTATTGGTCTGAATTTCCATATCCTTTTTCTCCAATCCAGAGCAGGCGTCCTTACGCCTCACAGCTTCTCGACGCCGGCTCCGCTCGCGTCCGGCACGGGGCGCATGTCCCCCTATTGCCCGGACGGCTTTTCCAACATGCTCTGGTCAACCTTTTGGCGCGTGATGCGCCAGAGAACATGCCGCGTGCGGCGCTGTTCCTCTTCACTCAGGGGACGCGGCCCCTCGGGGCCCTGGCCCACGATGCAGAGCCTGCCGCCCGGCGGGTAGGTGAACTGCACCTCCTGTCCCACGGCCTTGCCCAGTTCCCGGCGGATTTCCTCCACCACGGGATTGTCGCTGCCGGTGAAGATCAGGCTGTCAAACAATTCCTGCGCCACTTTTTCCACATAGGCGCGGCGTTTGACGGACGGGTCGGGGTCCCGCGGCTCCAGCCCTTCGGCCAGACGCCGCCGCACGCGGAAACGGGCCAGCCGACGGGCCGCCAGCAACTGCTGCTCATAGCCTTGCAGCATGATGCGCATTTGCGCGGTGGTCGTATCGGCCATGATATTTTCCGTCCCTGTTGGTGTTTTCGGCCTTCCACCGTGAAACTTTAGACTTTTTTACGCTTTTTGGCGTCATAACGCCATTTTTTCAGATAACCTATGGAAATACATTGAATTAAATTTCTTACTTTTTTCGTCCGTTATCGAAGATGACTCGCCTGCCGCTTGCCGCCGGACCGTCCACAAGAAAAATGCCGTCCGCGATATGTCGTGTTTTGGGCAGATCCGCCTCCGTCAGGCCGGGCCGCAATATCACCCGCCCGTCGGCGGACAGGCTGAAACAGCGGCTGTAGCGGGTGTCCGCCACGGCGGAAAGATGGATATAGTCCCGCCAGAAAGCAAGGGGGTCTCCCGCCCGCGCCGCCGCAACCCGCGAGGCTTCTCCCTCCCGCTCCGGGTCAAGCTCCCGGAAGGGCACGCCGTGGCGCGCGGCACTGTCCCGCATGCAGCGCAACGGCACGAGGCCGAGCGTCTCCCGCGTGCGCTTGGGCACGAAAAACCGCACCCGCAATATCTCGTCGCCCTCACTGGCCGCCTGCGGAGCGCGGCGCAGCACCAGGCCGTGCTTATCCAGGGCCTCCCGGGCCAGAGCGGCCGGGGACCTGCCGTGCCAGGGAGCCAGTATGCGCCGGAACAGGGCTTCCAGTTCCGGGGGCGTGTCCGGAAAGACATACACGGTGGATCCGCCGCCGCGTCGGGCGCTGACCTCCGCCGCGCCCACAAGGATATGTTCCGGATTTGCCGCGCCGGGCGGCGCATAGCCCCCGCCCACATCCCCGTGCGCGCCGGGGCAGGCCGCCTCATTGCCGGTATTGGGTGCGCCGTCGTAAATGGAACGCAGGGGAAAATTCCGGCGGTACTCGTTGGCGGCGGTCAGGTGCAGGGTCCGGGCCACGATTTCCGGTCCCAGGGTCACGTCGAAATCGCCTTCGTCGGCATTGCCGGGTAGGCCGAAGGACCCCACAGTATCGAACAGGCCCAGAAAACCGATCTCCAGCGGGCAGTCCAGACGACCGTAGCCCTGGTTCCGGATGACCCGAAGGTTGGGACGGATGGGACGGGGCACCGCGCTTGCGTCCATGGGGCGGCGGGGGTCCGGCAGACCGGCCAGCAACACCGCGTTGACGAAGTGCCGGGCCAGGGCCGCGCCCCGGCTGAAACCGAAGACATCCAGCACGATCCGCGCGGGCGGGAAAGGCCAGACCCGCTGAAAGACCGCCAGCAGGCCTTCCGCCGCGTCGGCCATGCGGGCATAGCCGCCGGACTTGCCCAGTCCCGTGGCCAGAGAGAGGGGATCGCCGCGCAGATTGCCCGCGGAATCATACACGCCGATGCCCGGCACATAGGCCGCGAACACGCTTTGGCCGTCCGTGGCATAAAGATCGTACAGGGCGGCGATATTGGTGGGCCGGGCCGCAGTTGCGCGCAGATCCTTATGATTGCCCGTACCGTCGAAAAAAATGCCGATGCGCAGGTCCGGCCCGCCGGTCTCTGTTGATGAAGGCATAGCGACTCCTGCCGGTTGCGGCCAGGGTCTGTCGGCATCCGCTGATGCCGGGGCCCTGGCGGTACAGAACGGTTTCCCGGCGCGACCGGCGGGCATCCACCCCGCCTTATTGCCGGTTGCGCGCCAGGACAAAGCCCACGGCCAGCAGGTTGAGCAGGCCGAAAATGATCAGGTCCGTGCGCATGCTGCGCAGAAAACCGTCGATATTGGCTATGCTCACGGCCTCCTGGCCCAGGAAAAGACTCAGGGTCAGGGTGATGACCACCATATTGCAGAGCTGGCCGCCGGTGCGCACGGCCCCGGTGAGTCCGGAGGCCTGGCCCACGTGGTCCGGCCCGGCGCTTTCCAGAATGATGGTGGTGTTGGGCAGGGCGAACAGGCTGATGCCCACGCCCAGCAGGCATTGCGCCCCCAGCAGCAGACTCAGGGGCGAGTCCAGTTGCAGGAAGGCCGCCGCCGTGAGCCCCAGGCCGCACAGAGCCACGCCCACGGCGCTGACATAGCCGGGATTCCAGGCATTGCAGAGGCGCGCGGCCAGCGGCGTGGTAAGGGCCTGCACCACGGATTGCAGCGCTAGGAAGAAACCGGCCTCCTGTACGCTCATGCCGCGCCCCACCTGCAGATAGAGGCTGAAAAAAAACAGCATGCCGAAAAAGGAGCTGTAATTGACAAAGGCCGCCAGCGAGGACAGGGCGAAGACCCGGTTGCGGGCCAGCAGGCGGATGTCCAGCAGAGGATAGCGGCTTTTCAGCTCCAGCAGGCAGAATACGGCCAGCAGAAGCGCGAAGGACGCCAGCAGGCCCCAGGCCAGAACCGGGCTTTCCGCCAGTTCCGACGCGCCGAAGGTCAGGGCGGCCATGGCGCAGCCGTAAATGATGCACCCCCACCAGTCAAAGGGCTGGCCCTCGGCCGTGCGCCATTCCAGCTTGACGCAGTACTTCATGAGCAGAAACGCCCCGGCGGCGGCCAGGGCATTGCCCCAGAACAACCAGCGCCAACCCAGCCAGCCCGCGATGAATCCGGCCACGGGCGGACCGCAGGCAATACCGGCATAGACCGCCGCTCCGCTGAAGCCCAGATAGCTGGCGCGTTGGCCCGGAGGCGCGGCCGAGGCCAGCAGGGCCAGGCCGCTGGCGTTGAACATGGCACCGCCCACGCCCTGCACAAAGCGCAAAACCAGAAACAGCGGCGCGGAATCCACAAAACCGAGCAGAGCCCCGGCCAGGGCGAAGACGCCCATGCCCCAGAGGAAGACGCGGCGGCGGCCGCAGATGTCGCCCAGGCTGCCCGACGCCAGCTGGAACACCGCCAGCCCCAGGGAATAGAAGGCCCCCACCAGGCCGAGCTGGCGGGCGCTGGCCCGCAGGCTCTCGCCCAGGGGCGGCAGAACGGCGTTGACCCCGGCCATCATGAACGGCATGAAGAACAGCGCCGTACAGACGGCCAGCAGCAGGCGGCGATGATTTTTTTCAATAGGCATGCCGCAGCATATATCTCCGGCGGCGGGGGAGGGTCAACACGCGCGGCGCGGCGTCAGGGTCATTCCGTTCTCCGTCCGTAGACAGAGTTATTTTGTATTTATAGCAGGTTACCTTTCTATTGTTTTAGTGGGCTTGTCGTATGTGATGAGGTATTCCGAACCCTGCGGCCACAGTGGTTTTACGCCTCCCGGCGTTTGGGCCGCCCCCATGCCTCCCCTGCCCCGCTGTAGCCGTAACGCAATGGCGCGGCGCGGAGGGAGATCACCTGAGCGTAGCGAAGGAAGCTCCCGCAGCACAGGCCGCTCTGCCCTCGTAGGCCACGCGGGGGGAAGGGGTTGCAAGGGGCCTGGGGGGCCGCGCAGGCCACCCGGCCCCTGCCCGCGCCGGCGGCCAAAACGGCAACGAAGCGGGAACCCCTGGAGCATTTTGCGCTTGAAATTATCGCTTAACGGCGAAGTAAATTCGCCTTGCGATAATTTCGCTGTGCGGATTTTCATGGAAAATCCGCACAGCGCGTTGAGATATTTTCAATATCAAAACGCTCTAATGCCCAGAGGGCAGAATAAAACAACAGGCGGAAAATAGAATGCCCCTGGCGCAGCTTGCCCGCGCGCGCCGTGCTACATGCCGCCCACTTCCTCGGCGATCTGCAGGCAGAGATCACCCTTGTTCAGGGTATACAGGTGGATGCCCGGCGCGCCGCACTCCAGCAACTGACAGATCTGGCGCACGGCGAAATCCAGGCCCGCGTCGCGCACGGCCTCGGCCCCGCCCTTGCGGTGGGCTTCCTCCAGGCTGAGATAGAGCTTGCCCGGGATATTGGCCCCGCACAGCGAGAGCACCCGGCGCAGGGAATCGAAACTCTGAATGGGCAGAATTCCCGGCACCACCGGCACATTCAGCCCTTTGGCGCGCAGATCTTCCACCAGGGCTTCATACTCGCGCACGTCAAAAAAAAGCTGGCTCACGGCAAAGCCCGCCCCGGCGCGCAGTTTTTCCTCCGTGTACCGGCGGTCCAGGGCAAAGGAGCGGGATTCGGGGTGCGGCGCGGGATAGGCGGCCACGCCGATGCCCATGTCCGGTTCATGCTCGCGCGTGAAGGCCACCAGGTCGGCGGCATGCTGAAAATAGCTCTGTTTCCAGTCCCAGTTGCCTGTTTTGGGCGGGTCGCCGCGCAGAGCCAGCACATTGTCCACACCGGCGGCGCGCAACTCCTTGAGGAAAGCCGCGATGTTCCCGGGTTCGGCCCCCACGCAGGTCAGATGGGCCATGGTGGTGAAACCGCGCCTAGCCAGCTCGGCCGTGACGGCCAGGGTGCTGTGCTGCCGCGCGCCCCCGGCGCCGTAGGTCACAGACACAAAGAGCGGATCAAGGGCGCGCAGCTGTTCCACTGTGGCGTAAAAGCCCGGCAGCTGGGCCTCGTCCGAAGGAGGAAAAAATTCCAGGGAGAAAAAAGGCGCTTTGGCGGCTTGAATCAGCGTGCCTATCTGCATGTTCCGCTCCTTGGCCGGGGCCTGGCGGGATGCCACGCCGCCCGCGGCGGCGCGCAACCCTTACGGGTTTGTGTGTCTTATTTTTCAAAGTAGACATCGGGCCCGCAGGCCGCTTGCGTGTCGTTGAGCAACTTAATTATGTGTATATCAAGATAAGCTGATATGTCAATGCCGCCCTCTGTTTCCCGTCTTCCCGCCGATGTGCTCCGTCTTGCCAAAGACCGGACTTGGTCGTAAGGGAAAACCATGTACGTGCCTTTACGGTCAAAGATAACCCGCTGTGATGACAGCGTTTCGGATCATTCCCCCCTGGTGCCGTGCCGCGCGCCACAGCACGCCCGCCCCCGCGCCCGGCTCTGGTTTGCGCCCGTGCGCGGCCTGACCCTGCTCTGCTGGCTGCTGTTCCTGTCCTCGTCCGTTCCGGCGGCTGGCCTTGCGGACAACGGGTCACCCGATTTCACGGCCGGTCAGGCCGCACTTCCGGAAGCTGCGGACAATGCGCCCGGCAACGGCGAAGCCGAAGCAGGCAACGGTGCAAACGGCAACATGCCTCCGCCCGCGCCGGTCCCCGGCCAACAGGGCGTGGACCGGGACGGCCGCCCGGCCTGGACGCAATTGGAACCCGGCTTGGCCTTCGGCGAATTTCAGCTCAACGACAGCGAAGCGCGGCTCACGGCCCTGCGCATTGACCCCGCCCGGTTCGACTTCATACTCTGCGCCAGCTCGCAGGACGGCCGCCCGGCCCGCGCCCTGAGCGACTGGGGCGAGCAATACGATCTTACGGCGGCCATCAACGCCAGCATGTATCTGCCCGACGGCAGCACCAGCACCGGCTACATGCGCCAGGGCGGACACGTCAACAACAAGCGTCTGGTCCAGCGCTTCGGGGCCTTTTTCGTAGCCCGGCCCGACAGCCCGAATCTGCCCCCGGCGGCCATCCTGGATCGTGACAGCCCCGACTGGCGGCAGCGCATCGACCACTACGGCCTGGTGGTCCAGAATTACCGGATGATTAATGCCGAACGGCGCATTCTCTGGGCTCCGGGCGGCCCTCTCTACTCCATTTCCGCCGTGGCCCAGGACGGCGACGGCCAAATTCTCTTCCTGCACTGCCGCGAACCCGTGGAGGCCTACGCCTTTGCCCAGCAGCTCCTGCACCTGCCGCTGGACGTGCGCACCGTCATGTATGTGGAAGGCGGGGCCCAGGCCGGCCTGCTGGTGCGTTCCGCCTCGCTCCGGCGTGAGCTGGCCGGACGCCACGCCGTCTCTTTTCTGGTGACCGGCAATCTCAAGGCCACTCTGCCCAACGTGCTGGGCGCGCGCCGCAAAGCAACCCCCACCACAACCGCCCCGGCGCCCGACACAAAGCCCGCTCAAACCGCCGACTCCCCCACAGCCCGGACTCCCGGCCAACCTCCTGCGGAAGCGGCCGCGGGACCGGATGAAAGCTCTCCCTCCCCGGCGCATGCTGATCCGGCGTCGGCCAACACGGTTCCGGCGCCTGAAGACGCCCACAAGTAAGAAATATTCTTATTACCCGTAAAAGACCTTTACAAAAAACCGTTTTTAGCCCAAAATCTGTATCGGAATTTCGGTGAACGGCAGGTCGGCGCATCCGGCCCGGCCGCAACGCCGAAAGGCCTTCCAGCGGGTCCGGCCCGCCGGTGTGTTTGCAAATCCGCCCCGTTTGCGGGCCGGGCATCCGAGTCCCGAGAGGCCGATGCCTTCATAGTTTTTTATGACATAGTGAGGATTATTATGCCCAACCAGTTGGAAATTTATAAATGCACCCATTGCGGCAATATTGTTGAAGTTCTGCACGGCGGCGGCGCTGAACTCGTCTGCTGTGGCGAGCCCATGAAGCTCATGAAGGAAGGTTCCACCGACGGCGCGTTGGAGAAACACGTGCCGGTGATCGAAAAAGTGGACGGCGGCTACAAGGTCAAGGTGGGCAGCATGGCCCATCCCATGGAAGAAAAGCATTACATTGAGTGGATTGAGCTGCTGGCCGACGGCAGAAGCTACACCAAATTCCTCAAGCCCGGCGACGCGCCCGAAGCCTTCTTCGAAATCGACGCCGCCAAGGTGACCGCCCGTGAATACTGCAATCTGCACGGGCTGTGGAAGGCTGAGAACTAGAGCATTTCAAAATAAAATTGCTCTAATTTCGGCAAGCATAACCGCGCGGCCCGTGCGCGCGGATCGAAAAAAGGAGAATATCCATGCAGAAATACGTCTGTAGCGTTTGCGGCTATGAATATGACCCGGCGGAACATGACAACGTGCCTTTCGATCAGCTTCCCGACGACTGGGTCTGCCCGGTGTGCGGCGTGAGCAAGGACCAGTTCAATCCCGCCTAAGTTCTGATTGCGGTTTGTATTTCCGTCTTTCCCCGCCTTGCCGGTCCGCCGGCGGGGCGGGGCTTTTAATGACGGGGAATTTCCCTTCCACTTTGCACTTTCTGGAGAATTGACATGCAACCTGTTGAAATCAAAAAAGACATTTTCTGGGTGGGCTGCGTTGATTACGATCACCGCGACTTTCACGGCTATTCCCGCTCGCCGGACGGTTCCACCTACAACGCCTATCTGATCAAAGACCAGAAAAATGTGCTCATAGACACTGTGGCTCCCGGCTGCGCGGGCACGCTGCTCTGCCGTCTGGCCAAGACCCTGGCGCCCGAAAAAGTGGATTACATCGTCTGCAACCACATCGAACTGGACCATTCGGGCTCCCTGGCCGAAGTGGTGGAGCGGGTCAAGCCGGAAAAAATCTTCGTCTCCCAGGCCGGGCTCAAGTCCATGGCCGGGTATTTCGCGGGCAAGAACTGGCCCGTGCAGGCCGTGAAAAGCGGCGACATCCTGAACATCGGCAGCCGCAACATCGTCTTTCAGGAAACCCGCATGCTGCACTGGCCGGACAGCATGGTTTCCTACATTCCCGAGGAAAAACTGCTGATCAGCAACGACATCTTCGGCCAGAACATCGCCAGCAGCGCCCGTTTCGCGGACGATTTCGGGGACGACGGCGAATTCGTGAAGCGGATCAAGGAATATTTCTACAACATCATACTGCCCTATTCCCCCATGGTGCTCAAAACCCTGCCCGTGGTGGAAAAGCTGGACATCGACATGATCGCTCCGGACCACGGCCTGATCCACCGGGGCGAGAAGGCCGTGCGCTTCATCATCGACATGTACCGCAACCTGGCCGAGCAGAAGCCGCAGCAGCGCGCCCTGATTTTCTACGACACCATGTGGCAGTCCACGGAGCGCATGGCCTATGCCGCATGCAGCGGCCTGGAGGAAAACGGCGTGCCCACGCGGATCATGTCCGTGAAGCACAACCACCACAGCGCGGTGATGACCGAACTGGCCGACTGCGGAGCCGTGCTGGCCGGTTCGCCGACTCACAACAACACGGTGCTGCCTTTGGTGGCCGCGCAGCTCACCTATATGAAGGGGCTGCGGCCGCTCAACCGCGTGGGCGGCGCCTTCGGCTCCTACGGCTGGTCGGGCGAAGCGCCCAAATATCTCCAGGAACAGCTGGCCGCTATGAATATGGACATGCCCGCCGATCCCGTGAAGTGCAACTGGGCTCCGGACAAGGACGTATTCCGCGCCTGCCATGAGCTGGGCAAAACCGTGGCTGAGACTCTCAAGAAGAAGTGCCAGGAAGGCTAGGGACTGTTTCTAAATTAGGATTTTCGTTCTCTGCCAAGAAAGGCGAGCCTTAGGCGGACGTGTGAGCCGTACGGATAAAGCAAGCAACCGGCGACCTTGAACCCGGTGCGGAGAAATTAATGACGAAAAAGCGCGCTCCGTGCAAACGGGGCGCGCTTTTCACATTCAGATTCAAGAATCCGAGTTCGTTTTTTTACAGCGTGCGCATGTGGTCCGGACGGCGGTCGTCATGGCGGGGGCCGGGGCCGCGATGGTCGCGGCGGTCATAATCCCGCCGGTCGTCGCGACGCTTGTCATAGCGCCCGTCGCGGCGGTGGTCGCGATCGTCCCGGCGATGGTCGTAGCGGTCGCGGTCATGACGTCCGTCATAGCGGCGGTCGTCCCGACGATCATATTTACCGTCCCGGCGGTCGTATTTGCGGTCCTGCTTGTCCGCCTTGCGGTCTCCGCGCCGGTCGAACTGATCCTGCTTGCGGTCCTGGCGGCGTTCGAAATCCTCGCGTTTACGGTCTTGGCGACGTTCAAAATCTTCACGCTTGCGACCATCGTCCCTGTCCGCCACGGTTTTGCCGGGCAGAGCATGACCGGCCACGACCGGGGTATTTTCCGTGTCGGCGACGGGCGCGGCATTGGCGCTCAGGCCTCCGGCCATCCACACGACGGCGGCCACGGCGCACAGGCTCAAGGGCCGCCATACAGCGTACATTTTCATTGCTTACCTCCTAATAAAAGACATGAATGCCTTACCCCGCTCATACGCTGAAGCCGAAGCGGAAGCAAGCCCGGCCCGCGCTTCAGGCCTTGAAACGCAGGGCGGGCGCGCCCACCCCCAGGCGGGCCGACGCCGATTTGACGGCCTCGGCCTCGGCGCGCACGTAGCGCCGCCCCTCCAAGATATAGGCCTTGGCTTCCAGGCGTTCACCCGCGTCGATCAGCTCCGCCGCCTCGCGCGGCAGCACCAGCCGCTCCAGGCATTGCCGCCGCAGGCCCAGGCTGTGGGTATGGCGCAGCACGCCCAGGCTTACGCCCTCCTCGTCCTCCGGGCGGCAGAGCACGCGCAGCAGGCCCGCGGGACGGTTTTTCTTGCCGATGCCGGGCAGCCAGAGCACATCCAGCACTTCGGGCGACGCGGCCAAGGCCGTGAGGGCCATGCCCAGCTCCTCGCCGCTGAGGTGGTCCAGATGGGTCTCCAGTTGCAGCACCTGTTCCCGGCCGCCCCGCGCGTGCGACACGGCTTCGGGCGCGGGCTCCGCCAGCCAGGCCCGCAGCCCCCCCGGGGCCGGACGCGAGCCGTAGCCCGTGCCCAGGGCGCACAGCACGCCCTGCGGGCCGTCCGTAAATTCATCCACCAGCACATGGACCAGAGCCGCGCCCGTGGGCGTGACCAATTCCTCGCGCGCGTCCGTGGGCCGCACGGGCTTGCCGCGCATCAGCCAGGCAGCGGCGGGCGCGGGCAGCGGAATCAGCCCGTGGGCGCATTGCACCGTGCCGGAAAACCAGGGCAGGGGCGAGGCCGTAACCCGGCGCACGCCCAGTTGCTCCAGGCCCCAGCAGGCCCCGGCGATGTCCACCAGGGTGTCGATGGCCCCCACCTCATGAAAATGCACCTCTTCCGGCGGAATCTGATGCGCCTCGGCCTCGGCCAGGGTCAGGGCCTCCAGCACGGCCAAGGCCCGTTGCCGCGCCGCGCCGCCCATATCCAGGACGGCGAAGACGGCCGCGATGTCCGCCGGATGGCGCAGGGGCTGGACCTCGTCCCAGCTCACGTCCACCCGCCTGCCGGGGCCGCCGACGCGCGTCTCGGGCCAGGTCTCAATGCGGCAATTCACACCGGCGCGGGCCAGGGCCGACGCCAGAGGGGCAATATCCAGCCCCAGATGGACCAGGGCGGCCAGGGTCATGTCGCCGCTGATGCCGTTGCCGCAATCCAGATATAAATCCATGTCTCCACTCCCTCCGCCGAAAAAAGGCATACGGCCCGCGGGCGGCGCGCCGTGGCGGGCTTGTGCGGCAGCCCGCCCTTGGTGTATGGATAAAGCCGGGAACACGGTTCCCGGCGCACGGACCGGCCGCCCGCCACGCCCGCGCCAACGATTTCAACCGCCCAGGGGAGGAAGCATGCTCGTACAGAACTGGATGACCACCGAAGTGATTACCGTGACGCCCGAAACGTCCCTGCTCAAAATCGGCAAGCTGATGCGCGACAACAGCGTGCGCCGTCTGCCCGTGCTGGACGACAAGGGCCATGTGGTGGGCATCATTTCAGACCGCGATGTCCGGGACGCCTCGCCTTCCAAGGCCACTACCCTCGACATGTATGAGATGCATTACCTGCTGGCCGAACTCAAGGCCAAAGATATTATGACGCCCCGGCCCTTCACAGTCAAACCCACGGATACCGTGGAAAAAGCGGCCATGCTGATGCTGGACAACAAGTTCGGCGGCCTGCCCGTGGTGGAGGAAAGCGGACGCCTGGTGGGCATCATTTCGGACCAGGACGTATTCAAGGCCCTGGTGAGCATTACCGGCGTACGCGAGGGCGGCATCCAGCTGGGCATTGAAATCGCCAACCAGCCCGGAGCCATGAAGCCCGTCTTCGACCTGCTGCGCGCGCACGGGGCCCGGATACTCTCCGTGCTCTCGGCCAACAATCAGGAAGGCAACCGCAAGGTCTTCCTGCGTCTGCGCGAAATGGAAAACCGCGAAGCCGAGGAAGCGGTCATCGCCGACGTCAAGGAACATGCCCATCTGTTGTACTGGGCGCGCAACGAAGTGCATCTGGTTTAGGGGCTGTTTCACGTTGAAATGCTCTCGCGCCTTCACCATGCGCGGCGCGCCGCGAAACAACGGCGTTGTAAATAAGGGCTGGGCTTGATCCGGGCCGCGTCGCCATCTGAAATAGCTATTTGGAATATATAGCAAATTTTTCCGACAAATGTGCTGGGAGACGTGAAAAAAAGTGCGCGGGGCTTGCCATCGACACCGTTTTATGACATAAGGGCTCGTGTATTGCGATTGGGTTCTCAATCGCGCTTCCAAGCGGAATTCGGCCGGGGTCGGACATTCCGGCTGGCGTAGCGCCAGGGCATATCGTCCCGGCGAGTTGAGCAATATCTGTCCAAGGAGGACACGCATGGCTGAGATCACCTATAAAGGTAAAAGCTTTGAAGTTGACGAAGATGGTTTCCTGCTGCGTTTTGACGACTGGTGCCCCGAATGGATGGAATATGTGAAGGAATCCGAAGGCATCTCCGAGATCACCCCTGATCATCAGAAGATCCTCGACTTTCTGCAGGACTACTACAAAAAGAACGGCATCGCTCCCATGGTGCGCATTCTTTCCAAAAACACCGGCTACAAGCTGAAGGAAGTGTACGAACTCTTCCCCTCCGGCCCCGGCAAAGGCGCCTGCAAAATGGCCGGCCTGCCCAAGCCCACCGGTTGCGTGTAGTCCGAGCTTCAATTTTCGGAAAAAGCGGAAGGGATATCCCTTCCGCTTTTTTTTTATTGTCCACGCTCCTTCGCCCGAGGCCTGCAACGAGCCCCCCGACGGCCAACGCCGGCTGCTTTGGGGCGTGCCGTTGCTCGCGGGCGCCCACATGGCCTTCATGGCCGTGTAGTTGCTGCGCAAGCCCGTGCCTAATTTGAAAAATCAGACACGGGGAAACAGGCCGCACTGCCCGCCCGGCTCAGCTCCCAAAGGATTTCCGGCAGAGAGCGGCCCTGCCTGACCGGTCCGTATTTTGCGGGAAACCAGCCGCGCGGCGGCTTTTTGACCAGCGCCCGCTTCGCCCGGAGCAGATGACCTTTGAAATGCTCTAACCCCGGATTTCCCCACCCGCCCTTTACGCCAAGGCAAAAAAACGGTACTGCCCTGCCATGAAGATCAGATTTTCCTGGAAAAAGCTCACCCTCTGGCTGGTGGGCATCTTTTTAGTCTGCGGTCTGGCGGGCGGCGGCGGCGCGGCCCTGCTCCTGTACTGGGCTTCCCGCGATCTGCCCAACATCACCCGCATCGCCGACTACAACCCGCCGCAGGCCACCACGGTGCTGGCCCGCGACGGTTCGGTGCTGGGCACCCTCTACCATGAAAAACGCTTCGTCATCGGCCTCAAGGACATGTCACGCTTTCTGCCCATGGCCTTCCTGGCCGCCGAGGACGACTCCTTCTACCGCCACATGGGCGTGGACCCGGTGGCCATCGCGCGCGCGGCCATCAATAACTTCCGCAAAGGCCGCGCGGGCGAGGGCGGCAGCACCATCACCCAGCAGCTCATCAAGCAACTGCTGCTGACCTCCGAGCGCAGCTACACGCGCAAGATGAAGGAAGCCATCCTGGCCTACCGCCTGGAAAAGGATCTCTCCAAGGACGAGATCCTGACCATCTACCTGAATCAGATCTACCTGGGCGAGCACGCCTACGGCGTGGAAGCCGCCGCGCGCACCTATTTCGGCAAGCACGCTTCGGACATCACCCTGGCCGAAAGCGCGGTCATCGCCGGTCTGCCCAAGGCCCCCAGCAGTTACAATCCCTTTCGCCATCCCGAGGCCGCCAAGGGCCGCCAGATGTACGTGCTGGGCCGCCTGCGCGACCTGAAATGGATCACCCCCCAAGAATACGAACAGGCCGCGGCCGAGCCCCTGGTCTACTGGAGCATGCCCGAAGGCCAGGGCGGGGCCGCCCTCTGGTACCTGGAGGAAGCCCGCCGTCTGCTCATCGAATTTTTCACCGAGCATAACCTCAAGGCCTTGGGAGTGGACACCCGCAAGTACGGCGAGGACTACGTCTATGAAGCGGGCCTTACCGTGCGCACGGCCATGGTGCCCGCCCAGCAGGCTGCCGCGGGCCATGCCCTGCGGCGCGGCCTGGAGGAACTGGACAAGCGCCAGGGCTGGCGCGGCCCCCTGGAACAGCTGGATGCCGAAAAGCAGCACGCCTTTCTGGAAGCCAGCTCCTTTACGCCCCTGGATCTGGCGGGCGAGTCCTGGGTCAAGGCCGTGGTCACCGCCGTGGACGCCAAGGAAGCCCGCGTGAACCTGGGCAAGGGCTATACCGGCGTCATCCCGGTGGCCAACATGTCCTGGGCGCGCAAGCCCAATCCCAAAGTGGCGGGCATCTACGCCCCGGCAATCAAGGACGCCAAGCTGGTGCTCAGCCCCGGCGACCTGATCTGGGTTTCCGCCGCGCCGCGCAAAACCACCATAACCAACGCCAAGGGCCGCAAAGAACAGCAGACCGTGCCCTTTGACGCCGCCGAGGTCAAAAAGAACGCGCCCGTTCCCCTGCTGTTACAGCAGGAACCGGCCGTACAGGGGGCTCTGGCCTCCCTGGAGCCGCAGAGCGGCGACGTGGTGGCCCTGATCGGCGGCTTCCAGTTCGGCGACAGCCATTTCAACCGCGCCACCCAGGCCCGCCGACAGCCCGGTTCCAGCTTCAAGCCCGTGGTTTATTCCACAGCCATGGATTTCGGATTCACGCCGTCTTCCATCGTGCTGGACGCGCCTTTCGTCTACGTGAACCCCTACACCAACGAGGTCTGGCGACCCTCCAACTACGAGCACAACTACAAGGGCGAGCTGCCCCTGCATCAGGCCCTGGCCCTGTCGCGCAATACCAGCACCGTGCGCGTGGCCCAGCAAGTGGGCATCGCCAATGTGATTCAGCGGGCCAAGGCTCTGGGCCTGGAGCCCAGCTTTCCGCAGGAGCTTTCCGTGAGCCTGGGCGCGGTGGCCGTGTCCCCGCTCAACCTGACCCAGGCCTACGCGGCCTTTGCCAACCAGGGCCTGGGCGTGCGCCCCCGGATCATCACCTCCATCACGGACGCCCAGGGCCGCGAACTTTACCGCCAGGACGAGGAACACTGGCAGGCCGTCAGCCCCCAGAACGCCTATATCATGGCGACGCTGCTCAAAAACGTGGTCAATGCCGGCACCGGCTCGCGCGCCAGGATCGAAGGCCGCTTCATCGCGGGCAAAACCGGCACCACCAATGACGAGCACGACGCATGGTTCGTGGGCTTCACGCCCTACCTGGTCACCGGCGTCTATGTGGGCTACGACCAGTTGCAGTCCCTGGGCCGCCTGGAACAGGGCGGCCGCACGGCCGCGCCCATCTTCCGCTATTACCGCAGTGTGGTGGAGGAGTTGTACGAACCCAAGGACTTCACCATGCCCGAGGGCATCGTCATGTCCGGCGGCTTCGCCTACCGGGCGGACATGCCCCTGCAGGGAGCTTCGGCCACGGACGCCGGCGCCCAGGACGGCACGGTGGTGGACACCTCCGAAGGCGGCGAAGACCTGATGCGTCAGATGTTCTGATACGCCGCTCTCAACGCACTTTTCCTGGAGAACGCGCATGCCTCTTTTTCCCTGCCGCCGGGTTTGCATCCCGCTTCTGCTTTGCGCCTGCGCGCTGGCCGCTTTTTTCCTTCGGGAGCGCATCCTGCCCGCCGGGGCGGAAAAAGCCGCGCCTGCCGTGTTGCGCGTGGGCCTGGAAGACCATTATCCGCCCATGGCCTTCACGGACGCGCAGGGGAAGCACACCGGCTTTGACCGCGACATGGCCGAAGCCCTCTGCCGTCAGATCGACGCCCGTTGCGAGTTCGTCATCGAACCGTTCGACGACCTGCTGCAAAAGATGATCAGTGGCGGGCTGGATGTGATGATCGCCGGGCTGGCCGCCCTGCCGGAGCGCAGACAATACATGGAGTTTACGGAACCGTATTACAGGTCCAGCACCATCTACATCGGGCGGCCCGGCCTGCCGGTCACCAAGGAGGGTTTGCGCGGCAAACGGCTCGGCGCGCAGACCGGTTCCATGCAACTGGATATTCTGAAGAAAGAATGGTCGGATGTGGCCACAGTGGTCGAAGCGCCGTTTGCGGACCTTTTCGGCATGCTGGCCGGGGGCGAGGTGGACGTGGTGCTGGCCGACGCCCTGGCCTGTTACGATTTCCTGAAAAGCCGGGCGGGAAAGGATTTCGGCATGGTGGGAGACCCTCTGCAGATCAACGACGTGCTGAGCCTGGCCCGCATCGGCGTGCGCAAGGGCGACCGTGAGCTGACTGCGTCTCTGAACAAGGCCCTCATGACCATGCGCGTCAACGGCGAGTACAACCGCATCACCAGAAAATATTTCCCCTTCAACATTTATTGAGCACTGTCGCGCAGCGCATGGATACCCGAGAAACAGCGGCGCCCCCGCCACGATCTTCCGACGGACGGGCCGAGAGGTTCCACCGGATCGGCACTTACCGTTTCATCGCCCTGGCACTTCTGCCCACGGTCTGCCTACTGGCCCTCGTCTACTGGTATGTCGACGACAATCTCCAGGAAATCAAAACCGCCGCCGAAAGCACCAATCAGGTCCATCTGCCGGGCATTCTCAAGAATCAACGCACCCTGATCAATATCGAGAGCCTGCGCCGCTACGTGGAAACAGTCTACAACGCCTCCGACGCCGAGATACGCCGGGATGCCCTGGTCAACGCGCTGGCGCTGGCCACGGAGTCGGTATTTGAGGCCAATTCCCGTTTTGTGGAATACGCAACCTCGGCCAAGTCCCTGCTGTACGCGCTGGATGCTGTGAAAAAACGCAGCGACCGCGCGCAAGAGGAACTGGCGCGAGCCGCGCGCCTTTTTGTCCAGACTGAGGCACGCCTCGGCGTTTACGCCGGAGAGGACAGGCATGAGGCCATGCCCTCGGAGGATGATGCGCGCGTGTCGGAACGCGTGCTTGCCTATTGCGGAAAACTCCGCGCCGCGCCCGGAACCCTTCCGCGGGCGCTCGCCCAGTGCGTCACCCTGCGCGAAAGCCGCCGGGCTATGGAAAAGGCCCGGCAACGCCATTCCGATGCCGACACGGAGGCCCGTGAACTATGGAAACAGTTTGACCAGCTTTTACGGAAACTGAGCGACCTCGCCTCGTCGAAGGAGGCGGAAGCAACCCACTGGGCCATGGAATACATCAGCAAATCGGTCCGGCGCACGCATTTCGTCTTTTACCTTTCGGGCGTGCTCATTGTCCTGATTTTCTGCGTCTTCATCCTGGTCCTGCACCGTTACATCCTCTCGCCCCTGACCCTGGCCTCGCGCTCTCTGCGGCGCATCCGCGACGGAGGCCGCGTGGAAGACCTGCCGCCCGTGCGCGTGCGCGAACTGCAGGACATGCTCAATATCTTGCCCGTGGTGAGCAGGCATGTTACGGACCTTTCCGCCCGTTCCGGCCTGCTGGAGCAGGAAAAGGACAGGTTCAGAAATCTCAGCCTGGTGGACGGCCTGACCGGCGCGGGCAACCGCCGCCATTTCGACGCCTGCCTGGCCAGAAGCGACCGGGACCGCCCGCTGGCCCTGCTCATGCTTGATGTGGACATGTTCAAACTCTATAACGACGCTTACGGGCATCTGGCGGGCGACAGCGCGCTCATAGCCGTTGCCCGGACCATGCTCGAAGAGCTGCGGGGTTCCGTGGACCAAGCCTTCCGCTACGGCGGCGAAGAATTCTGCGCGCTGTTGCCCGGCGTTTCCGCCGCCGAGGCGCTGGCTGTGGGGGAACGCTTGCGCAAGCGCATCCAGAACCTCCGGATCCCGCATCAAAGCTCGTCCGTGGCCCCGCATCTGACGGTCAGCATCGGCGTGGCTCTGCGCGAGGCGGGCAGCCCCATGAGCAATCAGGAGTTGACGGAATACGCGGACAAAGCCCTGTATCGGGCCAAAACCTCCGGCCGCAACCAGGTCTGTTTCTACAACCCCGTCGCATTTTCGCTTCCAGGCGAAACGGCGCTGTAACGGAATGTAACGGCCGGGCATTGACGCACGGCTTTGCGACAGAAAGGAAAAGCATGATTCCCTACGGCTCGTTAGTGGTCTTTGTGACCCCCAAGGGCAGACGCTACATCAAACGGCTGGAAGAAGGCCGGGACTGGCACAGCAACGACGGCACCCTGCCCGCCGCCCAGGTAGCGGCCCTGGATTTCGGTTCGGAAACCAGCACCACGCTGGGCGTTCCCATCCGCGTGCTGGAGGCCACGCTCTTTGACCGCCTCCAGGGCATCAAGCGCCAGACCCAGATCATCTACGCCAAGGACATCGCCTATATCTGCCTGCGCCTGGGGGCCGGGCCGGGCCGCACCATCATTGAGGCGGGCTGCGGTTCCGGCGGCCTGACCGTGGGCTTTTCCTGGTTCTGCGGGCCCACCGGCAAAGTAGTCAGCCACGACGCGCGCGAGGAATTCACCCGCCTGGCCCGCCGCAATCTGGACTGGGCCGGGGTGGGCGGCAATGTGGAGCTGCACCACCAGGATGTGGCCGAAGGCTTTGCAGTCAGCGGGGCAGACGCGCTCTTTCTGGACGTGCGCACCCCCTGGGAATATCTGAAACAGGCCGTCGAAGCCGTGAAACCCGGCGCGAGCCTTGGCTTTCTGCTGCCCACGGTGGATCAGGTCGGCAAGCTCCTGCTGGGCCTGGAGCAGGGTCCCTTCGCGGAAACCGAGGTCTGCGAAATCCTGATCCGCCGCTGGAAGCCCGTGGCCGACCGGCTGCGGCCCGAGGACAGAATGACCGCGCACACCGGCTTTCTGGTCTTCTGCCGCCAGCAGGAATGCAGCGAGGATTTTGAATCCCGGCGGCCCATGGGCACGCGCGAGCGCAAACAGGAAGCCGCCCGCCTGGCCCGCCTGGGCCTGACCGCCCCCGGCGCGGACGCGATGCCGGACGGAGACGAGGCATGAACCCCTGGATTGTGCTGATCGCCGCCGGGCTGTTTGAAATCGGCTGGCCCCTGGGCTTCAAGCTGGCCCAGACCGCGCCCGCCTGGCGCGCGGCCGCCATCGCCCTCTCGGTCCTGAGCATGGCTGCCAGCGGCTGGCTGCTGTTCCTGGCCCAGAAGCATATCCCCATCGGCACGGCCTATGCGGTCTGGACGGGTATCGGCGCGGCGGGCACCTTTCTGATCGGCGTGGCCGTGTTCGGCGACGCCCTGAACTGGGGCCGGGTTCTGGGCGTGCTGATGATCGTGGGCGGGGTCATCGTGCTCAAAACCGTCAGCCCGTAGCTCCTCCGACAGGGGAACCGAACTTAGAGCGGATTACCTTTGAAACATATATTGTTTCAAAGGGGTCATTCAGGCAAAAAACGCGGTTTTTGCCTGAATCCACGCCGTGTTGCTCTCGATACGCCTTTTGGGCTACAGGCACGGCCCTACGAGCCGCCCGCCGGGTCGGTCTTCGCGGCGCGCCTCACCGTGTTCGACGTTAGAGCCTTTTGATATTGAAAATATTTCAACGCTCTGTGCGGATTTTCCGTGGAAAGCCGCACCGCGAAATTATCGCAAGGCGAATGTACTTCGTCGTTAAGCAATAATTTCAAGCGCAAACGGTTCTAAAGGAGAGGCCGCGCGATATGCGTTCTCTTTTCGTCATTCTGCTCATTCTGAGCGTTCTGGCCATACTGTTCTCGGTTCGGGAAGTGCGGACCGTCTACGAGCGCGTGCAAAACCAGGTGGAGGTGGAACGCAGCAGACGGCTGAGCGAGGAACAGAGCCAGACGCTTGCGGACGCCTCCGATTACCTGACCCAGGAAGTCTGGCGCTTCATCGCCAACAAAAACGCGGAGTATCTGCGCAATTACTGGCATGAAGTCACCATTCTGAAACGCCGGGAAAAGGTCCTTGATCAGCTTGCGGCGCTGCACCTGACCGCCGAGGAAAGCGCGCTGGTCAACGCCGCCAAAAAGGCATCCGACGACCTTGTGGCCAGGGAAGCCTGGGCCATGCGCCTGGTGGCGGAAAGCATCGGCATGAAAAAAGCGGATATGCCGCCCGAGCTGGCCGCCGCCCGCCGGAACAGCCGGGAGGCGCAACTCTCGGCGGACCAAAAAGCCGTGCTCGCCATGAGTTTCATCTTCGGCCCGATCTACATGCAGAACAAGCAGATCATTCGCGACGACCTGCAGGAATTCCGGCAGAAACTTCAGAACCGGAAAAACGCGGAACTGGCGCGGGCCGCAACGGCCACCGAACACGCACTTTTCTCGGCGCAGGTGTCCAATGCCGTGGTGTTGGCGCTGCTGGCCGTTCTGCTGCTCTGCTTCTATGCCCTGACGCTGCGGCCGTTCAACCGCTACCTGACCAGCCTGCGGAAAATCGAAAAAGGCGCTCCCGCTCTTCTGACACCCGAGGGTTCCAGGGAAATGCGGGGCTTCGCCCTTGTTTTCAACAAGATCTACAACGAGTGGCAGGCCCAGAACCGACGCCTCACGGAACTGAACGCCACGGACTATCTGACCGGGCTGCCCAACCGCAGGAGTCTGGAAGAATACCTGGAAAAGGCCATTGCGCGCGGCAGCGGAAATCTGGGCGTGGTCATGGCGGATATCGACGCCTTCAAATCCTTCAATGACGCCTATGGGCATATGGCCGGGGACCAGGTCCTGGCGGGCATCGCCCGCTGCCTGCAAGACGCCGTGCCGAAGGGCAAGGGGCTGGTCAGCCGCTTGAGCGGCGAGGAATTCGTCATCGTGCTGCCGGACGCCGACGCGGAAAGCATCAACCAGGTGGCGGAAACCATTCTGCGGAACATTCAGAAGCAGAACCTGCGGCATGACATCGTGCCGCTCACGGACACCCACGTCACCCTCAGCATGGGCAGCATCCTCTGGGAACGGAAAGAGCCGCACACGCCGCGTGAACTGATTTATCAGGCCGACCTGGCGCTCTCCCAGGCCAAAAAAAACGGCCGGGACCAGCATGTGCTCTTTTCCGAAAAGGATTACACCTTCCGCCTGCTGCAAAACAGCCGCAGTCATGACCTTGAAGTGGAATCCGCAATGCACGAGGCCCTGAACCAGCGGGAATTCGTGCCCTATTTCCAGCCCAAGGTCGATCTGAAATCGGGCAGGATTCTCGGCGCGGAGGCCCTGGTCCGCTGGCTGCACCCTCAAAAGGGCCTGCTGTTCCCGGATTATTTCATTCCGGTCTTTGAGCGCAACGGCTTCATCAAGCGGATTGATCTGTATATGTTCGAGGAAGTCTGCAAGATACTGCGCAACCGCCTTGACTCCGGCAAGCCGGTCGTGCCCGTTGCCTGCAATTTCTCCAGGCTGCATTTCATTGATGAAAACTTCGCGGAGCGCCTGAAAAGCATTGCGGACCGCCATGCGATCCCCCATGCCTTTCTGGAAATCGAAATCACGGAAAGCGCCCTGATGGACGATCCCGATGCCATCATCCAGCAGAACCGCAAGCTGCGGGAAAGCGGCTTCACCGTGGCCATCGACGACTTCGGCGTGGGCTATTCCTCTCTGGGCCTGTTACAGGACCTCCCGGCGGACGTGCTCAAAATCGACCGCTGCTTTGTGCAGCGGGACCTGACCGAGCGCAAAAGCATCATGATCATTCGCGGCATTGTCCAGATCGCCAAAACATTCGGCCTCAAAATTGTCTGCGAGGGCGTCGAAACCAAGGAGCAGCAGGACATCCTGAGTGAAACGGGCTGTGATCTGGGCCAGGGCTATTATTACTCGCGGCCGGTTGAACTCGCCAAGCTGGAATCCCTGCTGGACGGGCAAGGCTTTCCGGCAACGCCTGCCGGGGGCTAGAGCATTTTGCGCTTGAAATTATCGCTTAACGGCGAAGTACATTCGCCTTGCGATAATTTCGCGATGCGGCTTTCCACGGAAAATCCGCACGGAGCGTTGGGATATTTTCAATATCAAAAAACTCTAACCTTCCCTGTCTCCCTTGTTCCGGCGCAGGCTGAGCAGGCTGGCCTTGCCGCGTTGCAGATGGGCGCGCAGCTCCCCGGACGCGGCCGCCACATCTCCGGAAGCGATCAGGGTGCAGAGCCGCTGGTGATTTCTGCACATCTGGCTCATGGATTCCACGTGCAACTCTTCGTTGAGCAGGATCTGGATTTTGGTGGAAAGGGTCAGCCAGGTCCGATAGAGCACGCTGTTGCCGGAGAGCTGGCAGAGCGTCTCGTGGAATTCAAAATCGTTGCGCAGAAAGTCCTCGCGCGAGGGCTCGGTGGCGGCGTCCATGGCGCTGATGATGGCGCTCAGCCGGGCCGCGATCCCGGCGACGTCCCCGCGCATGGCCAGGGACAGGGCGTGGGCCTCCAGCAGTTCGCGGATCTCGTAGGTCTCCACGATCTCCGTGCTGTCCGGTATGCTGATGAACGCCCCCTTGTAGGGCTCAATGGTCACCAGTCCCTCGCACTCCAGACTGGCGAAGGCTTCCCGAACGGGAAAGCGGCTCATGCCCATTTTTTCCGAAAGCTCCTGCTCAATAAGCCGGCTTCCGGATTTCAGCTTGCCGGAAAGAATGGCCCGCTTGATCTGCTGCACGGCCCTGTCCCGCAATGTGGGCCGCGATTCCTTGGTAAAGACGTATCCCGCTCCCATGACCCTTTCCCTACCCCTTCTCTGGGCTCTTTTCCGCCCGTGCCCGGTGGGCGCGCACCGCGCCCGCCATACCACGCATAGTATAGAGCAGGCCGTTCTATTCGGCAATGAATACAGACCGTCCGTTTTCCCGGCGCGATCCGGGGCTCGTCCCTCTCCTGGCCGAAGGAAGCGCTGATCAGAGCATTTCAAAGTTGAAATGCTCTAACGGACCAGCCAGCGCCGCACCTCCTCCCCGCTGATCAAGCGCGCGGCGGCCCCCATGCTTTCCTCGATGCGGATCAGATTATTCTGCTGCTGGGTGCGTTCGCCGGTCTGGGGTGCGCCGACCTTCATCAGCCTCGCGCCCACGGCCAAGCCCAGTTCCGCCGTGGGGTCGTCGGGCGAGGTGGCCGCGCGCTGCGAGGGGATCACCTCCATGCCGTGGGCCACGGCATATCTGGCGGCATCCAGGGCCTCGCTGACGCTGCCGATCATATTGGGTTTGAAAATCATGGCCCCGGCCGCGTTGAGGGCCGCGCCCACGGCCAGCCGCCGCACGCTGGTCACAAAGAGGTCGTCCCCGCAGATCAGGGTGGGCACGGCCGTGTTCAGCCGGGCGAAGCCTTCGAAATCGTCCTCATGCAGGGGGTCCTCCAGCATGAAGATGGGGAAGTCGCGCACCAGCTCCGTGAAATAGTCGATCATCTCCGTGGTGTCGAACCGCCCGAAATTCAGGTTGTAGCGCCCGCTTTCCGGATCGAAAAGATGGCTGGTGGCGCAATCCAGGCTGAGCACGAAGCGGTCCGCATAGCCCGCCTCTTCCACGGCGGCCCAGAGCGTGGCCAACACCTCGCGCGGGTCCGCCGACGGCGCGCCGATGCCGCCCAGATGGCCGGGCCGGTAGGCCGCGGCGCCGTGGCGTTTCCTGATCACTTCCGGCAGGCGCTGCAAGACCTCCACGCCCATGCGCATGGCCTCGGCGAAACTTTTGGCGCCCGCCGGAGCCGCGTGAAATTCCTGGAAATCCGTGGGCGCCGCGGAATAAGGCCCGCCGTTGATCATGTTGAAAAGCGGCAGGGGCAGGGTGTCGCACAGCGCGCCGCCGAGATACTGATACAGCGGCACTTCCCGATGCAGCGCGCCCAGCCGGGCCACGGCCAGGGACACGCTGCAGATGGTGTTGCCGCCCAGCGCGGACTTGTCCGGCGTGCCGTCCAGCTCCAGCAGGGTCCGGTCCACGGCGCGCTGGTCCCGGCAGTCCAGACCCCGGAGCGCCGGAAGAATCCGCTCCTCCACCAGCCGGATGGGCCCCAGCACGCCCATGCCGCCGTAGCGCGGCCCGCCGTCCCGCACGACGGCAACCTCATGCGCGCCCGCCGAAATGCCGAAGGAGGCCGAGGCCCGGCCCAGGCGGCCGTCCTCGCTGAGCACATCCACTTCCAGTACCGGGCAGCCCTTGTTGTTGAGAACTTCCCGCGCCTTCATGCCGCTGATGCAGTAACTTTTCATGCTCTTTCCCGTCCGCCCGGCCGGATCGTCAGGCAATATAGATGATGTTCAGATCACAGAGATTGGTGCCCGTGTTGCCCGTTTCCAGCTGGTCGCCCACGGCGGTCAGAGCCGGGCAACAGTCGTGCCCGTCCAGGGCCGCAAGAATGTCCACGCGCGCGGCGCGGCAGCGTTCCAGGGTGGTGCCGTCGGTGACGGCTCCGGCCAGCGTCGTGGGGCCGTCCGTGCCCTCGGTTTCGATGGCCGCGATGCCCACCCCGGCAAGACCGGCCACCTCCCTGGCGAAGGACAGGGCCAGTTCCTGCGAGGGGCCGCCGCTGCCCGCCGGGCCGTTCAGGCGCACCGTGGTTTCACCGGCGGCCACCAGCACGCAGGGCGGGGCAAAGGGCTCGCCCCGGTCCCGGACCTCACGGGCGACGGCCGCCAGAAACATGCCTGCCTGACGCGAATCCCCCTCCAGGCCGGAGGTCAGCACATGCACCGGCAAGTGTTCCGCGCGGGCCGCGTCCACGGCCGCCGCGCAGGCGTCGGGCAGGCCCTGGATCACAAAATTGCTCACCCCCGGCAAAGGGCTTTTGGGCGTCTCGGTCAGTTGCGGCCCCCGCCGCAGATGCTCCAGTACCGAATTCGGCGCGGCGGCGAGCAGCCTGTAACGCTCAAGAATGTTCCAGGCGTCCAGAAAGGTGGTAGGGTCCAGGCCGATCTGGGTGCCGGTATAGGCCACGGGCACGCGCGGCGTGCCCACGGCCGTGTCGCCCACCCGGTCGGACAGGATCAGGTTGAGCATCCGCGCGCCCGAAGCCGAAACCCGCTGGGCCAGGCGGCCGCCGTTCACGGCCGAGACATGCCGCCGCACGGTGTTGATTTCCAGGATGGAAGCCCCGGCCGTGAGCAGGAGCTCGGTGAGGCGGCTTTCCTCATCCACGCTGATGCCTTCCGCCGGGCAGTTCATCAGAGCCGAACTGCCGCCGCTGATCAGCGAAACCACCAGATCTCCGGAGGCGCAGCCGCCCAGCAGGTCGAGAATGCGCTGGGTGGCCCGCCGACCGCTTTCATTGGGATAGGGGTGGCCGCCCAGCGCCAGCTCAATGTGCGCAAGCTCGTCCCCCGGCTCAAGCTGTTTGACAATGACCAGGCCCCTGCTGATGCGGGCTCCCAGAATGCCTTCCAGGGAGCGGGCCATATGATTGCCCGCCTTGCCCGCGCCCACCACGAGCACGCGCCGGTAGTCGGCCAGGTTCCAGACGGTGTCGCCCACATGCAGGATGTCGCCCTCAAGCCGGACCAGCGAGGGGATCAGGCGTTCCGAATTGAGCGCCGCCAGGGCGTGATTAGCCATCCGCAGCAGCGGGCCCCGCACCAGGGGATCGCCCGTGTTCTGAAGCATGGAAGTATTCTTGATGGGCAGCATGTCCTCTTCCTTGTCATCGGCCGGCTCGGGAGGGCGGGCTTGTCCCACCCTCCCCTCCCGGTTTTACTTCTTGAGCATGTTCAGGTTTCGGAGCACCAGAGTCATTTCCGCCTGCTGTTCCTTCAACTGCCGCATCCATGCCTCACCGGCGGTGAAATCGGGCATGGCCCCCATGTTTTCAATGGCCTTGGCAAAGGCCGGGTCCTTGCTCATGTCCTCGGTGACGGCGGTGAGTTTGTCGATGATTTCCTTGGGCGTGCCCTTGGGAGCGGCTATGCCCGCCCAACCGAAATAATTGCCCTTGATGCCCAGATCCGCGAAGGTCGGCGCGTCCGGAAAGTCCTTGCTTTTGGCGCCGATGGCCAGAATCTTCAGTTTTCCGGCCCGGACCATGGGCGCATAGGTCTGGGGAAACATGAAATTCATGTCCGCATGGCCGCCCACCACCGCGTTGATGGTTTCCGCGCCGCTCTGGTATTCCACCTGCTTGAGCTGCGCGCCGGAAATGCTCTGCCAGTTGCGCATGGCAAAGGTCAGCCAGGCCGTGGCGCCGGGCGTGGCAAAGATATACTTGCCGGGATTTGTTTTGGCGTCCGCGCCGAATTCGTTGAGATCCTTCCAGGGCGCGTCGGCACGCACCACTACCGCGCAATTGGCGATCATGACCCGCGCGATGTAGGCGAAACTGTCAAAGGTATAGCCCGCGCTGGCGGTCTGGGGCAGGATCAGCACCGGTCCGGCCTGGACCAGATAGAGCGTGTAGCCGTCCGGCCGGGCCTTGGCCGCGGCCAGGGTTCCGGCCAGCCCGCCGCCGCCCGCCTTGTTCACCACCACCACGGGCTGCCCCAGGCGCTGTTTGGCGAACTCGGCCCAGACTCTGGCCGTGAGGTCGCTGTCTCCGCCGGGCCCGTAAGGCACGATGAGCTGGATAGGTTTGACCGGATAACTGCCGGCCGTTGCCACGGACGGCAAAGCGGCCGGCAGAAGAGCGCCCAGAACGCACAGGGCCGTTCGCAGAGTCTTGAACATAGCGGTCTCCAGGGTTGAGGGTTGGAGCAGTTTAATTTTTACCGTCAATCTACTCCGGGATCGAAACAGGCCGGGCCGGGGGGGGGCTGATGCCGCCTTCAGCTCTGGGCCATTTTCGCGAACCTGGCGTTGCGCAGCCGCACATGGATCACGCTGGCCACGGACAGCGCCGTGAGGATCAGCAGGCCCAGGGCGATGGGCCGCTCCACGAAAATCAAAAAACTGCCGTCGGAAATGGTCATGCTCTGGTCAAAGGCGCGTTCCAGCAGCGGTCCGAGAATGAAACCGATGATCATGGCCCCGGCGCTGTAGCCGAAGCGGCGCATGCCGTAGCCCAGAACGCCGAAGCAGATCAGGCAGACCACGTCGAACAGGCTCTGGTTGATGGAGTACGCGCCCACCACGGCGAAGACCGTCACGCCCGAAAAAATCACATGCCTGGGCAACTGAATGATTCTGATCCAGACGTTAAAACCGGCTTTGGCAATGACATAGAGCAGGATGTCGCAGATGATCAGCGAGCCGAAAATGCCGTAAACCACCTCGGTATGCTCGAAAAAGATATTCGGCCCGGGCGACAGGCCCTGGATGAAAAATGCCCCCATGAGCACGGCCGTGACGTCGTCGCCGGGGATGCCCAGCGTCAGCATGGGGATCATGGCCGATCCGGTCACCGCGTTGTTGGCGGCCTCGGGGGCCAACACGCCTTCAACCATGCCTTTGCCGAACTTTTCCGGCGTCTTGGAAGTCCGCTGGGCCTCGGAATAGGCCATGTAGGCCGCCGGGGTCACGCCCAGGCCGGGCAGAGCTCCGATAATGGAACCGATGATGGACGAGCGGAACAACAACGGCAGATTGCGCCTGAATTCCGTCCAGGTCAGGCGTCCGTTTTCGCCGCGCAAATCGATTTTAGCCAGAACCTGCCGCCGGATGCCCGCGCGGGCCTGATGGATGACCTCCGGCAGACAGAGCAGCCCGATGACCATGGGGATCAGCGCGATGCCCGACACCAGTTCGTCATGCCCGAAGGTAAAACGGATGTCCCCGGTGGTGGCCGACACCCCCACCGTGGCCAGCAGCAGGCCGAATCCCGCGCAGCTCATGCCCTTGAGCAGGGAGCGCCCGGAAATGCTGCCCACCACGGTCAGGGCCAGCAGAATCAGGGTAAACTGCTCCACGGGGCCGATCTTCAGGGTCAGGTAGGAAAGGGGCGCGGCCACGCAGATCAGCAGGATGTTGCTGAAGGTATCCCCGAACACCGAACCGGTCAGGGCCGCGTTCAGCGCCTTGCCCGCCTTGCCCTGCCGCGCCAGGGGATAGCCGTCCATGGCCGTGCACACGGCGGGCGGCGCGCCCGGCGTATTCATCAGAATGGCCGTGATGGAGCCGCCGAACATGCTGGCCTTGTAAATGCCGAGCAGCATGGGGATGCCCACCAGCGGGCTGACGTAAAAGGTCATGGGCAGCAGGATGGAAATGGCCATGATGCCCGAAATGCCGGGAATGGCCCCGAACATCAGGCCGGTGAAAATGCCCAGGGCTATGGCCCCGAGGGACTCGGGCGTCAGGACGGAAAGAAGTCCGGCGAGAATCTGCTCAATCATGCTGCCCCCTTGCCTGAAGGTTCACCCGCAACGCTTCCCTAATTCCAGAGTACCCCGACGGGGAGAATGATCTGCATGACGTGGAGCGCCAGATAATTCATGAGTACCGCGAACAAAACATAAACCACGCAGGCGAGCGCCACCCGCCGCAGGCCGAGCATCAGGGCGATGGCCAGCATGACCGGCGGCGTGGCGCAGACAAAGCCCAGCCAGTACAGACCGAGCACATAGCCGAAGAGAATGCCGATATAGATGAGCAGCGATGCCGGGCCGCCGGTCCCGGTTTCATCCCCGGCTTCATCACTGTCCGCTTCGCCGGCGGTTACGGCGAGGGACGGCCTGCGCCATTGGCGCAGATCCAGAACGAGAATCAATAGGTTGATGGCGATCAGGCAGTTGAGAACGACGGAGGGGAAAAAGTCGGGATTGATGAGCGAGGGCACCACCTGCTGCACGCATTTGTCGATGTTGGCCCGCAAAATGACCAACAGAAGCAGAAGCGCGGCGGTTATGATCAGATCAGTGCGCAAGGTCCGTGGGCAATGCATGGGTGGCCCCCTTTGTTGCTCCGTTGCCTGTGCCGAAACCGTAGCGTCATTTTGTAAGATTGTATACAATTTTAGAAAAAAATTTTGCATAAATCCCGCAAACCCAGCGCTGACGCCATAATCCGGAATTTTCGCGTTTGCCCGTCGGCCGGGCCAGAGGCCGGACGCGACGCGGCCAGCAGTATCGCTCGTGCAACGAGCCCTGAACCGGAGCATCAGGACATGGATGAAGGAAAGCTGCAAAGAAAAAAATAGAGCAAATAATGCAGGGCTTCTCAAAAGCCGGAGGAGAAAAACAGCCCGCCACCGGGCTGCGATAAGGGAAAAACGTGTTTACCCGGCAAGACGCATCCAACGGTCCCAAGAGACGGAACCGTCGCTGCCGTAGCGGCGGACCATCCGGACCATGCCGCCCGCCGGATCTTCATATTTTTTCTCCCGGCGGGTCATGGTGTTGATATTATCCCGGCTTCCGTCAGCGTAGATGACTGTGGCCGCCAGTTCGCGGGCGGTTTCCAATCCCGTGACCATCGAGAGGCGATACCGCTTGATGGCGGTGACCATGGCCCTGTCGGTGCCGTCGCCCTGCGGCTGCGCCTTCGGCGGGTTTTCCTCCGCCGGGCCGTCATCAACGGCGTCGCCCTGACCGGCCTGCTTTTGACCGTCAGAGGTCGCAAGCCGCCGCGTGCTCAGGCCGTTGTTTATGGTAACGGCGTTTTCACCCTCATGGGCGACGACGGTATTGCGCGCGAGTTCGCCGGTCTGCGTGGGCCTTGTCCGCAAAGCATGTTCTTCAGCCGTCTGCCAGGTCTTGGCCTGGCCGCTCACGTCATTTCTGCCCATGCTGACCCGGTTGCTGCCCTCGCCGGTCGTCACCGTATTGTTGACGGCAGTGGTCAGGTCCACAACATCGTCGCCCCGGCCCGTATCAAAGGAGGCGGCATTGGCGTAGTCGGCCTTGAGCCTATCGTTGCCGCTGCCGCCGCTGATGGTGGTCTGGGAAAAAACGCCGTCCACGCTGTCATCGCCGTCGCCAAGGTCAAAGGAGCCTCCCCAGACCACGCCGCGCAGATTGTCCCGCCCCGCGCCGGAGCTGACGCTGGAGTTGATGAAGTCGGCTTCGGCGGTCAAGGTGCGCATCAGATTCATGCCCATGTCGCCGAAAAAATTGTCCCCTTCGCCGCCGTCAATGGTGCTGTTGATGAAACGGCCGTTGAACGTATCGTCGCCATCGCCGCCCTGTATGGTACAGGCGTCCAGAAATATGCCGTCCATCGTATTGCCGTGGTCGGCGGAACCGGTAATGGCCGAAGCGGAAAAATAGCCGCTGAAGCTGCCCTTGCCGTCTGCAAGATCAACGGCGGCAGCTTCAAACACGCCGGAAAATTCTGAAATTCCAGTCAGCTTGGAAAAGGATGCGCCGTTGAAATAGCCGCCGAACGTCACCTTGCCCGTGGTCTCGGTGAACGTGCCGCCCTCATACGCGCCCAGATAGGTTACATTATCGCCGCCGGAATATGTGCCCGAGGAACTGCACAAATTATACACGACAGTCCCTGCCCCGGCCTGCACATCGCAATCGGACACGCGGAAGAGAAGTTCATTTTCCCCCTCAGCCTTGAGAACCCCTTCGGTCCTGGCCGATCTGCCGGTCAAAAGTTGCGGTTCGCCGTTTTCGTTCCAGACAACTTTGGTGTCTTCCCGTATCTTGGTGGAGAGAACCTGATCAAACTTGCCCGTCTCCGCGTTTCGCTTTGAAATGGTCAGGATCCCGTCGGCAAAGGCCGCGCAATAATCCCCGTTCTTGTACACGCTATTGCCGGAGGAAACCTTGCCCTCAACGAGGTCTTGCGGGCTTATGGAACGAAACCGGGTGACATTTTCCCCTTTTCGCGCGGCGTCCCTGACCTTGTTGAAGAGATCGGCGGACTTCAGTTCAACATCGTCGCCCCGGCTGACAATCACATTGTCCGGGGCGCCGCGGGAAAAACCGGTGGAGGTCAGCGCGCCGACATCGCGGCCGACCCTGATTCCGCCGGGATCAGGGCGCCACAACGTGCCGAACATATCGGCGTTTAAAAGGCGGCTTATAAAGCTCATAGCTATTTTATCGGCCGCCTGGGATAAAATATGAGGGCATTTCAATTTTTTTGAAATGCCCTCACGCCGCGACATGCGCGGCCTGTTCATCAATATCCGCGGGTTCTACGGCGCAATCTTGAAGAAGCGCAGCCGCAGGGCGTTGGTCACCACGGACACCGAGGACAGGGCCATGGCCGTGCCCGCCAGCATGGGCGAGAGCATGGGGCCGCCGAAAATATGCAGCAGACCGGCGGCCACGGGCAGGCCCAGAATATTGTAGCCGAAGGCCCAGCCCAGATTTTCACGGATATTGCGCATGGTGGCGCGCGAAAGCGACAGGGCCGTCAACACGGCCTCCATGCCGCCGCGCATCAGCACGATATCCCCGGCTTCGGCGCTGACGTCCACGCCCGTGCCCACGGCCATGCCCACATCGGCCAGGGCCAGAGCCGGAGCGTCGTTGATGCCGTCGCCCACCATGCCCACCACCTGTCCCTCGGACTGGAGACGGCGCACATAGTCGGCCTTTTCGGCGGGCAGCAGCCCGGCGGCCACTTCATCCACACCGGCCTCACGGGCCACGGCGCGGGCCGTGCGCTCGTTGTCGCCGGTGAGCATGACCACCCGCACGCCCATTTCATGCAGACGGGCCACCACGGCCGGAGATTCCGGCCGCAGGGCGTCGGCCAGGGCCAGAATGCCGGCCAGGCGCGCATCCGTGCCCGTGCCCACGGAAAGCAGCAAGGGGGTCTGCCCGGCCTCGGCCAGAGCCGCCAGTTGCGCGCCCGCCGCCTCGGGCACTTCCAGGCCGCGCTCTCTCATAAAGGCCCGGTTGCCCACGGCCACCACATATTTCTGATTGTTCAGGCCCACCGTGCCGGCAATGCCCAGACCCGGCGAAACGTCCACATCATCCACCGGGCAGGGCGGGCAGCCGCGATCACGCCCCGCATTGATCAGGGCCAGGGCCAGGGGATGTTCGGAGCGGGCCTCCAGGGCGGCCGCCAGGGTCAGCAAATCCTTTTCGGCCAGTCCGTCCACAACGCCGTCCGTGGCCGAGCCGTCGGCGGCCAGCACTGAAATGCCGGTAAGCACGGGCTTGCCCGTGGTCAGGGTGCCGGTCTTGTCCACGGCCAGGGTGGTGATCCGCCCGGCCTGTTCCAGGGCCGCGCCGTTTTTGATCAGCACGCCCAGTTGCGCGCCGCGACCCGTGCCCACCATAATGGACATGGGCGTGGCCAGGCCCATGGCGCATGGGCAGGCCATGACCAGCACGGCCACGAATACGGACAAGGGCGTGGTGACGGGCTCGGAACTGAAGACCAGCCAGGCCAGCGCCGCCAGCAGGGCGAAAGCCATGACCGCGGGCACGAAATAAAAGCTCACCCGATCGGCCAGGCGGGCGATGGGGGCCTTGCTGCCCTGGGCCTCGCGCACCAGGCGGATGATCCGCGCCAGGCGCGTGTCCTGGCCCACGGCTTCCGCGCGCATGGTCAGGGAGCCTTCGCCGTTGACGCTGCCCGCCACCAGCTTGTCCTCCGGCCCCACGGGCACGGGAATGGACTCGCCGGTCAGCAGGGAAAGATCCACCGCGCTCTTGCCGGTCAGCACCACGCCGTCCACGGGCACGCGGCTGCCGGGCCGGATCAGCAGGCGGTCGCCCGCCTTCAACGCGGAGACAGGCACATCCTCGGGCGGCACGGCCTCGTCCTCGGGGTCCAGGCGCAGGGCCGTTTCCGGCGTGAGGCTCATCAGCGCGCCCATGGCGTCCCCGGCCTTGCGCCGGGCCGTGGCTTCCAGGAACTGCCCGAACTCGATCATGGTCAGCAGCACGGCGCAGGACTCATAGTAGAGGTTCATGGCCCGCATGACCGGATCATGCCCCAGAAGGCCCAGCACGGTGTTGACCAGGCTGTACAGAAAGGCCGCGCCCGTGCCCACGGCCACCAGGCTGTCCATGGTCGGGGACTTGTGCAGCAGGGCCGCCGTGCCCTCAATGTAAAAATGCCGCCCCAGCCAGACCACCGGCAGGGTCAGCAGCAACTGCACCAGCATAAAGGCGCGCGGCGAACTGTGCGGCTCCAGCCAGGACGGCAGGGAGAGACCCATCATGTGTCCCATGGACACGATCAGCAGGGGCACGGTAAAGCCGAGCATGGGCCAGAGACGGCCCAGGCGTTGCCGCCGGTCCTCCAGGGCTTTGGCCTTGGCCGCTTCATACTGGGCCGAGGCGTCCTCGTCCTTGCTCGGCGTGGCCGAAAAGCCCAGCTTGGCGACGCGCTCCATGACCTCCCGGCGCACCTCGTCCTCGTCGCCGGGCTTGGCCCAGACCTTGGCCTTGGCCGTGGCCAGGTTCACACTGACCTTGTCCACCCCGTCCAACTGGCCCACCACGCGCTCGATGCGCGAGGAGCAGGCGGCGCAATGCATGCCGCCGATATCAAAGCCCAACTGGCAGGCTTTATTACTGTCTTTGGTTTCTTTTTCCGTACTCATTGCCGCGCCTCCGCTTGTTTTTCCAGCGGGTTCAGCGTAGCCTGAATCCGTTGAAAATGAAAACCAAAATTATTTTGGAGGATAAGATGAAAACTCTGAAAGTCAACGGCATGCATTGCGGCCATTGCAAGGCCTCCGTAGAGGAAGCCGCCGCCAAGATACCTGGCGTGAGCAAGCCCGAAGTGGATCTGGCCGCCAAGGAACTGCGCTTCGAGGAATCCGGCCCCGTGGACCTGGAAGCCCTGAAAACTGCCATCCGCGACATCGGTTTCGATCCGGAATAGATAGACGCGCCCGATTGAGGCTTTGGGCCTGTGACGCGGGCATGGGCCTGCCCGCCGGGCACGGCGTTTCTCTCTTTCCCGCAATCGGGCCGCCTTTCCCACTCAGGCCGGGAAGGCGGCCCGAACCGCATTCGACCGGCAAGCCTCACTTCAGCCGCGCCGCCCTTCTTGCCGTTTGCCGCCAAATGGCGTAACAGTCGCCTGTATCTTCAAACACAGGAACAGGCAGTGAATACAAACGCATGCGCTGTGTCCGGCCCCGTAACGGGGCCGGTTTTTTACCACCGGCCCGGCCTTTTGCCCCGCCTGGCGGTCTGTCTGACGCTGCTCTGCGCCATTCTTTGGCTCTGTCTGCCCGGCGCGGCACGCGGTGAAGAGGCCTTTCCCCTGGATTTCACCACCATCCGCCTGGGCGACGCGACATGCGTCGTGCTGGTGGTGGGCGGCATCCAGGGCGACGAGCCGGGCGGTTTCTCCGCCGCCACCTTGCTCGCGACCCGCTACGACATCCAGGAAGGGGCCGTCTGGGTGGTGCCCAACCTCAACTTCCCCAGCATCATCAAGCGCTCGCGCGGCCTGCACGGGGACATGAACCGCAAATTCGCCCGCCTGGACGAAAGCGATCCGGAATTCCCCACAGTGCGCCGCATCCAGGAGCTGATCCGCCATCCGCGCGTGGCCCTGGTGCTCAATCTGCACGACGGCAGCGGCTACTACCGCGCGAACTATCAGAATTACCTCTGCAATCCGGCCCGCTGGGGCCAGTCGGTGATCATCGACCAGGACGGCCTGCCCTCGGGCGTGTTCATGGGTGCGCTGGCCCAGGAGGCGGCCCGGGTGACCGCCGAGGTCAACCAGCGCCTGATCAAGCCCCTGCACGTCCTGCACGTCCACAATACGAACACCGCCGCCGGGGACAAGGAAATGGAAAAAAGCCTGTCCTACTATGCCGTGCGCCAGGGCAAGGCGGCTTTCGGCCTGGAAGCCAGCAAGGAATTTCCGGTGGAGCTGCGGGCCTATTACCACCTGAGCATGGTGGAAAGCTTTCTGCGCCAGGCGGGCGTGCGTTTCAAGCGCGACTTCAGCCTGACGCCCCAGGGGGTGGGCGAGGCCCTGCGGGCCAACTTGGGGGTATCTTTCGCCGAGAACCGCGTCTTTCTGCCCCTGGAGGACGTGCGCCCGGCCATCAACTATCTGCCCCTGCCCAAGGGCAGCCCGGCCAGGGCCGTGACTTCCAAACCCATCATGGCGGTCCTGCCCTGCCGGGACCGCGACAGGGAACTCTGCATTCACTACGGCAACCGCACCATCACCCTGATCAAGCCCGACTGGCGCGAAATGGACCACAGCCTTGAAGCCGTGCGCGTCACTGTGGACGGGCACGAGGAAGTGGTGCCCTTCGGCCGGGTGCTGGACGTGGCCGAAACGGTACGCGTGCATCCACAGGAGGGCTTCCGGGTCAACGCCATCGGCTTTGACAGCGGCCGCCGCGACGAAAGCGGCCTGCCCCTGCGCCGCAAGGACTTTGCGCCGCGCTTTTCCGTGGACCGGGGGGGCACGCTCTTCCGGGTGGAAGTCTACAAAAACCAGAGCTTCGCCGGGCTGTTCCTGCTGCGCTTCAACGCCAAAAACGCCAGGCTGGCCAAGGGGCGCGCCATTCTGCCCGACAGGCCCGGCCCGGAATCAAAACTGGGATTCTGAACCACATGTCCGACACGCTTTCCCTTAGAACGCCCGTCACTGTGGCCGGCGGCGGCAGCTGGGGCACGGCCCTGGCTCATCTGCTGGCCGCGCGCGGCCTGCCCGTCACCCTCTGGCTGCGGGACGCGAAGGTGGCCCTGGCCGTCAATGAGCGCCACGAAAACCCGCGCTACCTGCCGGGCTTTGCCCTGGACGCCCGCTTAGCGGCAAGCACGGACCCGGCCGTCCTCAACCGTGATCTGCTGGTGCTGGCCGTGCCCAGCCAGCAGTTGCGGGGCTGGCTGGGCACGCACAGAAATTTTTTCCGTCCCGGCCCGGTGCTGGTCAACGCGGCCAAAGGCCTGGAAACCGGCAGCCTCGCAACCTGCGGCGCGGTGGTTGCCGAAGCCCTGGCCGGTCTTGAGCCCCACTACAGCGTGCTGTCCGGGCCGTCCTTCGCGGCGGAGGTGCTGCGGGGCCTGCCCACGGCCGTGGTGCTGGCCGCGCGCGACGAAGCCCTGGGCCGGACCCTGCGGGAACTGTTTTCCGGCCCGGCCTTCCGCTGTTATTCCAGCACGGACGTCACCGGCGTGGAGATGGGCGGCGCGCTCAAGAACGTCATGGCCATCGCCGCCGGAGTCTGCGACGGCCTGGGCCTGGGGCACAACAGCCGGGCCGCGCTGATCACCAGGGGTCTGGCCGAGATGAGCCGCCTGGGCGCGGCGTGCGGCGCGCGCCGGTCCACCTTCATGGGGCTTTCCGGCCTGGGCGATCTCACCCTGACCTGCACCGGCGACCTTTCGCGCAACCGGCAGGTGGGCCTGCGCCTGGGGCGCGGCGAAAATTTGGAGGCCATCACCCGCAGCCTGGGCATGGTGGCCGAAGGAGTCAAAACCACGGCCGCCGTACATGCCCTGGCTCTACGCCTGGGCATTGACGCGCCCATCACCGCCGCCATGCATTGCGTCATCTACGAGGGACAGGCCCCGCGGGAAGCGCTCAGAATCCTGATGAACCGCGACCTGCGCGAGGAATGAGGCCATTCCGGGCTGTGAAAAAAAGATTTTCCTGCTTGCGCCTGAAGCTAATGTAGTGTATTGACTGACTACTCAGCTAGGGATTTTTTTCACGAGCAAATCAGCCCTCCTGCCTTCGGGGACGGCTGATTTCGTGCAGAAAAACCCGCACACTCGTCGCGGCGCGTATCGGCCCGGACGGCATCACTAGTGTCTGATTGGAAAAATTAGACACGCAAAACCCGGAGGGTTTTGCGGCGGCGCAGCCGCCGGGAATCCGCGAAAAACCACGCTTTTTCGCGGACGATCCTGCGAAAATTGAGAGCATAACCATGCTCGGAATTTTTGCAATCAGACACTAGATGTTGTTCGGAAGATCCATAAATCACGGGGCGTCTATGACATCACCATTGTTCACGGCCGGCGGTTCTTGGTTGCCGCTGCTGCTCGGCTCGGTCCTCCTGCTGATCGCCACGGTCAAGGCCGTGCGGGAGCGCAAAGACCCGCGCCGCCTGATTCTCTGGGGCGCGCTGCACGACGCGGGCGTCGCCTGTATGGCGCTGACCGCGCAGACAGCCGCGGGCCTGACCGGCCTGTGGCTGTTCGTCATCTTCCAGATTTCCGCCAGGCTGCTGGCTCTGGCCGCGCTGGCGCGCCTCGCGCCCTGCGGCGCGACTCTGGACGAACTGCGCGGCGCGGGACGGCGCAATCCCTGGGCCGGAGCCCTTTTCGGCCTGGGCCTGCTGGCCGCCGTGGGCGGCTCGCCCTTTCTGCTGCCCGAGGCCCGCGCGCTGATCGTTCAGAGCCTGCTGGAAGCGGCCCCGGCCGGGGGACTGCTCTGCCTCCTGCTGATGGCCGCGGCCACCACGGTCTTCATCTGGCTATACGTGGACGCCGTGCGCCGCGTGAGCCTTGAGGAAGCCCCCGAAAGCGCGGAAGGCGCGGACGCGGCGGCTCCCGCACCCGGCGGCCTGTCCGGACTTTCCGGCTTGGGCCTGCCGCTGCTCGGTCTGGGTCTGCTGACGGCGGCCCTCGGCCTGCTGCGCGCGCCCCTGACCGACGCCGTGGGCGGGCACTTCGGCCTGCTGGTCATGCACGCCCCCGTGCATCCGGCCTACTGGTGTTTCTACGTCGGCGCGTTCGTCGCCGGTCTGGCCTTTTTACTGCGCCTGCGCGCGGCCCCGCAGATCGCCGTTCTCTTCCCGGCTCTGGCCTTCGCGGCGGTCTGCGTCATTCCCAGCCCGCCCCTGACGCGGCTCTTCCTGGTAATGATCGCCCTGGTGGCCCTGGTGGTCAGCGTCTACTCGCTGGGCTACATCCACGACCGGCGCAAGGGCTGGTACTGGTTTTTCCTGCTGCTGACCTTCGCCTCCCTGGCGGGCATCGTCTCCACGCCGGATACGGCGGCCATGTACGGCTACTGGGAACTGATGACCTTCGCTTCCTACTTCCTGGTAGTGCACGAGGGGCGGCGCACGGCCTATGAGGCCGGTCTCAAATATTACGTGATGTGCGCGGGCGGCGCGCTGTTCATGCTGCCGGGCCTGTTCATCCTCGGCGTTTTTTCCGCCGCGCCGCTGGCCGCCTTCCACCTCCCGTTCTGGTTCCAGACGGCCCTGGTGCTCTGCCTGGCGGGCTTCGGCGTCAAAGCCGGTCTGGTGCCCCTGCACTCCTGGCTGCCCGACGCCCACCCCGCTGCGCCCTCATCTGTGTCCGCGCCCCTGTCCGGCATCATCACCAAGATGGGCGTGTTCGGCATCGTCAGCGTGATTCTCATGGGCGTGGGTCAGGCCGCCGGCGAAATGCGCGGTCTGTTCGGCCTGTCCTGGTTCGGGACGGGCCTCAGCGCCATGGGCGTCGCCACCCTGGTCTACGGCGAGGTCATGGCCCTGCGCCAGGAAGACATCAAGCGCATGCTGGCCTACTCCACCCTGGGGCAGATCGGCGAAATCGCGCTGGTGCTGGGCCTGGGCACCTGGCTGGCCACGGCCGGGGCGCTCTGGCATGTGTTTAACCACGCCGTGATGAAAGACTTGCTCTTTCTGGGCGCGGGCGCGCTGATCATGCGCGCGGGCAGCCGCAATCTTGCCGACCTGCGCGGCCTGGGCCGTCAGATGCCTTGGACCGTGGCCTGTATGGCCGTGGGCCTGGTGAGCATCATGGGCCTGCCGCCCTTCGGCGCGTTCTACAGCAAATTCCTGATGATCCAGGCCGCGGTCAACGCCGGTCAGATCTGGCTGGCGGCCCTGATCCTGGCGGGCTCCCTGGTGGGAGCCGTATACTACACCCGCATTCTGAAAACCCTGATATTTGAAGAACGCCCGTCCCACCTGCCGCAGGTGGAAGAAGCCCCCTTCAGCATGCGCCTGGGCCTGCTGGTGCTGGCGGCCCTCAGCCTTCTGCTGGGCCTGGCCCCGCAACTGCCCATGCAGTTGGTTCTGCCCGTGGCCTCGCTCTGCTACGAGCCCACGTCGGCCGCCCCGCAGATCATGCTGGCCATGAACGTGTTCTGGCCCGTCTATGTGGTGGTGCCGGTCTTCGGTGCGGTGCTGCCCGCCCTGTTCGCCGGCTGGCGCAGGATGGCCGGCTGGACCAGCGTGGGCGTGCTGCTGCTCACGGCCCTGCTGGTGCTGCTCTTCGGGCGCGATCTGGATATGCTCTCCTTCTGCTTTGCCCTGATCGTGCCCCTGGTCGGCGCGGTGAACATGGCCTACGCCGTGGGCTACATGGAGCACAGCCACAGCCAGTGGCGTTTCTACTGCGCCTTTACCTGCATGTGCGGCGGCCTTGTGGGCATGGCGGCCAGCCAGTACCTGCTGAGCTTCTTCCTGTTCTGGGAAATCATGAGCTCCTGGACCCTGTACATGGCTATCGCCCACGAGGGCGACAAGGCCTCGTTACGGGAAGCCTTCAAGTACTTTCTCTTCAACCTTCTGGGCGCGGGCTTCCTCTTTGTGGGCCTCTGCGTGCTCGGGCCCTTCACGCCCTTCAACGCCGGCCTGCTGGCCGGGCTTGTGCCCGACCTGCCCGCGGGCGCGGCCTGGCTGGGCATGGCCCTGCTGGCCGTGGGCTTTGTGATGAAGGCCGCCCAGCTGCCCTTCCGCATTGACTGGCAGATGCACCCGGCCCTGGCCCCCACGCCGGTGTCCGGCTACATATCCTCGGTGCTGCTGAAGAGCGCCGTCATCGGCCTGATCAAGCTCTTCATGCTGCTGGGCGGGGGTTTTGCCCTGGCGGGCATCCTGGACGGCTTCGAACAGGGCGTGATCAGCCTGATCGTCATGTGGATCGGCGGCATCACCATCATCATGGCCGCCGTGCAGGCCCTGCGGGCCAACGGCATCAAGCTGATCTTCATCTACTCCACCGTGAGCCAGCTGGGCTACATGGTGCTGGCCGTGGCCGCGGGCGGGGCCCTGGGCTACGCGGGCGGCATGCTGCACCTGATCAACCACGTCTTCTTCAAGGACCTGCTCTTCCTGATCTGCGGGGCCGTGATGTTCGCCACGCACCGGGACAGCCTGGATGATCTGGGCGGCATCGGCCGCAAGATGCCCTTCACCCTCTGCATGTTCGCCATCGCGGGCCTGTCCGTGGTGGGCGTGCCGCCCACCAGCGGCTTCTCCTCCAAGTGGCTGATCTACCATGCCCTGATGCAGGCCGGGCAACCCTTCCTGGCCCTGCTTTCCCTGGTGGGCAGCGTGCTGACCCTGGCCTATATTGCCAAATTCCTGCACGCAGCCTTCCTGGGCCAGCGCGCCCCGGACCTGGACGACGTGCATGAGGCCCCCAAGGTCATGCGCGTGCCCATGGGCATTCTGGCCGTGGGCTGCGTGCTGACGGGCATTTTCCCCGGCCTGGGGCTCATGCCCATCAACAGCGTGTTGCTGGAATACGGGCTGGCTCCCCTCGATGTGGGGCTTTCCGGCGTGCTTTCCGGCCCCGGCGCCTGGAACGCCACAGGCATGTTCGTAATGATGGCGCTGGCCTTCCTGGCCGGGTACTGGTTCGTACGCCGCTTCACGCGCCTGCGTGAAATCGACGTGCACGCCTGCGGCCTGCCTCCGGAAATCGCCACCAGCCGCATGGCTCCCTCCAGCATCTACGGCGACCTGACGCGCCTGCTGGGCGGCGGGCGCGCTTCCAAGGAGAACCGCTGATGAGCGACACCCTGCTTGCCATTCTGCACATGTGCATCTTTCCCGGCGGGGCTTTTGCCCTGGCCGTGGGATTCTTCTTCAAGGGCCTGGACCGGCGGGTGGAAGCCCGCCTCCAGCGCCGCGTGGGCCCGCCCCTGATCCAGCCCTGGCTGGATATCGCCAAACTGCTGACCAAGGAAACCCTGATCCCGAAAACCGCCTGCCGTTCGGCCTTTCTGCTGGCTCCGGTCTTCGGCTTCACGGGCATGGCCGTGTGCGCGGCCTTCATTCCGGTGCCGGGCGTGTTCGACGGCCTGTTCAACATGGGCGACCTGCTGGTGATCTTCTATCTGCTGCCCATCCCGGCCATGGCCCTGATGCTGGGCGGTTCGGCCTCCAGCTCGCCCTTCGGCGCCGTGGGCTTCTCGCGCGAGATGCTGCTCATGCTGGCCTATGAAACCCCGCTGCTGATGATTTTGCTGGCCGTGGCCATGCTGGTGGGCAAGGGCATTTCCGGCGGGGACTGGGGGGCCGAGTTCTCCCTGCTCAAGATCGTGGCCTGGCAGCAGCACAGCGGCTCCCTGGGCTTCAACCCTTCCATGATTCCGGCCCTGCTGGCCTACCTGATCTTTTTGCCCGGCACCATGGGCGTGGCCCCCTTTGACATTCCGGAGGCGGAAACCGAAATCATCGAAGGTCCCCTGCTGGAGTACGGCGGCCCGCTGCTGGCGCTCTTCCAGGTGACCTCGGCGCTGAAGACCTTCGTGGTGCTGGGCCTGGGGGTGGCGCTTTTCTTTCCCGGCACTATATCTGAATGGTGGCCGGTGAATCTGATCTGGTTCGTGCTCAAGTGCCTGGGCCTGATGCTGGTTTCGCTGACCTTGGTCAAATCGGCCACCGGGCGTTTCCGCATTGACCAGGCCTTCCGCTTCTATGTGACGGTACCCACGGCGCTCGCGCTGTGCAGTCTGATCCTGGTCTGGGTGATGTAAGGAGGCCGCTGTGGCTTTGGACAATCTGCTCAAAAAACTTTCCGTGCGCTCGCCGTGGCTGTTCCGGATCAATGCCGGTTCCTGCAACGGCTGCGACGTGGAACTCGCCACCACGGCCTGCATTCCGCGTTACGACGTGGAGCGCCTGGGCTGTAAATACTGCGGCAGCCCCCGACACGCGGACATTGTACTGATTACCGGCCCCCTGACCACCAGGGTGCGCGACCGCGTGCTCCGGGTCTGGCATGAAATACCCGAACCCAAGGTGACCGTGGCCGTGGGCATCTGCCCCATTTCCGGCGGCGTCTTCCGCGAGGGCTATTCCATTGAAGGGCCCATTGACCGTTATTTGCCGGTGGACGTGAACGTGCCCGGCTGCCCGCCGCGCCCGCAGGCCATTCTGGAAGGCGTGGTGCTGGCGCGCTCCATCTGGCTCAAGAAACTGGGCCTGGAGGAATAAATGACCGCGTTGCGGCTGGCCTTGCGGCAGACCTTCGAGCGCCTGCGGGCCGCGTGGGCCGACAACGGGCAAATCTGTCGGCGTTGCGGCGTCTGCCACCATGTCTGCGGCCTGCTGCGACGCCCCAAGCCGCGTAACGACGCCAAGGTTCTGGAGGAATAATATGGCGGGCTTTCTGAAAGTTCTGTTCCGCAATCTGCTGGAGGGCCCGAGCACCGATCCCTTCCCGCTGGGCGAAACATTCACGCCGGCGCGCCTGCGCGGCCGGGCCAAAGTGGATCCCACCCTCTGCATGGGCTGCGGCGTCTGCCGCCATGTCTGCGCGGCCGGGGCCATCAATATCACCCATCTGCCGGACGGCAGCGGCTACACCATCACCATCTGGCAGAATTCCTGCTGCCTGTGCGCCTCCTGCCGCCATTACTGCCCCACCGGGGCCATGAGCATCAGCACGGACTGGCACTCAGCCCATCCGGAAGAGGAAAAGTTCGACCGCCTGGAGCAGCACACCATCAAGTACGAGCCCTGCGCCCACTGCGGCACGCTGATGCGGCCCGTTCCGGCGCATCTGGCCAAGCGCCTGTACGCCAAAAATCCGGACATCGACCCGGAGCTGATCCGCCACCTCTGCCCCAAGTGCCGCCAGATCGAGGACGCCAAGCGCAATGCCTGCGTGCTGCCCGCCCACACTGAGGACAAGCCGGAACAGCGCGTGACCTCGGCCGCGCCCACCAGGGAATAAGAGACGAGCGGAAACCGCAAAGGATACAGTATGCAAGATATTATCCGGGGCGACGCGCGGATCATTGAGGACATTTCGGCCCTCTGCACCGACAGCGACGCCATTCATCACAGCATCGACAGCTTCGGCAACGCCTTTCATTGGTTCCGGCTGGACACGCCGCGCCAGCTGCCACAGGCCGCCGCAATACTGCGGAAAGTCGGGGCGCGCCTGGCCATGGTCACGGCCTACAACCGCCGCCAGCTGAGCGAGCCCATGCAGGAAGTCTGTTACCATTTCGAGTTGAAAGGCGTCATCTACAACCTCACGGTGACGCTTAACGGCGAGTGGCCCACCGTGCCCTCCATCACCCCGCTGTTCGCCAATGCCGACTGGCACGAACGCGAAATGATGGAGCTGTACGGCATCCAGGTCACGGATCATCCCGATCCGCGCCGCCTCTTCCTGGACGAGGAGCTGGACGCGGGCATTCTCAACGAGGCCGTGCCCCTGTCCATCATGATGAACGGGGCCTGCACCACCGACCTCTGGGAACGCATTCTGAAAGACAAGGAGAAGCGGCCATGAGCAGCACCTTCACCATGCCTCTGGGCCCGGTGCATGTGGCCTTGGAGGAGCCGGTCTACTTTCGCCTCACGGTGGAGGGCGAAACCGTGCGCAACGTGGAGCTGACCTCGGGCCACGTGCATCGCGGCATGGAGGCCATGGCCACCCAGCGCAATCTGATCAAGAACACCACCCTCACCGAACGGGTCTGTTCGCTCTGTTCCAACAGCCATTCCTTCACCTACTGCATGTCCGTGGAGAACGTGCTGGGCATCACCATTCCGGAGCGGGCGCGCTATCTGCGCGTGCTGGCCGAGGAAATCAAGCGCGTGGCCTCGCATCTGTTCAATACCGCCATCCAGGCCCATATCATCGGCTTCAAGTCCCTGTTCATGCACGTCATGGAAGTGCGCGAAATGATGCAGGACGTGAAGGAAACCGTGTACGGCAACCGCATGAACCTGGCCTCCAACTGTATCGGCGGCGTCAAATGCGATGTGGAACGCGACATGCTGGACTACATCCTGGGCATGATCGCCAAAGTGGAGCCCGCAGTGGATGAAATCCGCGAAATTTACGACACCAACGGCCTGGTGCTGGCCCGTACCAAGGGCCTGGGCCTGCTGCCCAAGGAAGACGCCGTGCGCCTGGGCGTGGTGGGCCCGGTGGCGCGCGGCTCCGGCGTTGTCATCGACGTGCGCAAGGATTCGCCCTACGCCGCCTATCCCGAACTGAACTTTGACATGGTCACCTCCGAAGGCTGCTGCATCCATTCCCGGACCATGGTGCGCCTGAACGAGATCTTTGAATCCTTCAAACTGATCCGCCAGTGCTGCGAACGCGTGCCCGACGGCCCGGTGACCGCGCCCATGCGCCAGATCCGCACGGCCGAGGCCTGCGCCCGCTCCGAAGCCCCGCGCGGCGAGGTTTTTTATTACATCCGCACCAACGGCACGGACATGCCCGCGCGGCTCAAGTGGCGCGTGCCCTCATACATGAACTGGGAAGCCCTGGGCGTGATGATGCGCGACTGCAAGGTGGCGGACGTGGCGCTGATTACCAACAGCATTGATCCGTGCGTTTCCTGCACGGAACGCTGACAGCGGACCTTTTTCCCGCTGGCTGCGTCAAACAGCGCGGCACGCCTCGGTCACATAGACGGCTATGCTCCGCTTCGGCGCGCCGCTTGTTTTCCTTGTCGGCGGGAAAAAGGTCCACTGTCAGGAAAAAACGGTAAAAGGAAATACATGCATGAGGCCAGCCTTGTACAAGGCCTGCTGGACATGGCCCTGAAAGCCGTGGAGGAGCACAACGCGGCCCATCCCGACAACCGCGCGCTGCGGATTCAGGAAATCACCTGCGAACTGGGCCTGATCGCCTGTGTGGAGGCCCAGACCCTGACCGCCTGTTTTGAACTTTTTGCCGAAGGCACCTTGGCCGAAGGCGCGACGCTCACGCTCAACACCGCGCCTCTGGCCTGCCGCTGTGAAAACTGCGGCCACGCCTTCAGCCTGACACAACGCCGTTTCGTCTGCCCGGCCTGCGGCAGCGAAAACATCCACTTCAACGGAGGGCACGGGCTTACGCTCCAGTCCCTACGCGTTGAATCCGAGGAAACGGACCATGCTTGAACACATTCAGGTCGTACCCGATAAATGCCGCGCCTGCCGCCGTTGCGAGGTGGCCTGCATCGCCGCCCACCACGGCATGTCCTTCAAGGAAGCCATGAAGCACCGCGACGTGCTGGTCGCGCGCGTGCAAGTGGTTAAAGCCGAAGGCTTCAAAACCACGGTGCGCTGCCACCAGTGCGATCCCGCGCCCTGCTGCAACGTCTGTCCCACCGGCGCGCTGCAGCAGGAGGAGGACGGCCGCATCACCATGCGCGTCCAGTTCTGCGTGGCCTGCAAGATGTGCATCGCGGCCTGTCCTTACGGCACCATTTCCCTGGATACCATCGGCATGCCCGATCTGAGCGGCAGCGACGCGGAAACCCTTGCCCAGAGGGCCCGCCGGGAAGTGGCCGTGCGTTGCGACATGTGCCGCGCCTGGCGCGAGGAAAACGGCAAAAAGATCACGGCCTGCATGGAGGCCTGCCCGGTGCGCGCCCTGTCCATGGTGGAGCCGGACGGCACGGTGGTGGAAGTCCCCCAACCTGAGAAAAAAACCGTGGCCGAGGCCAAGGCCTCCCCCACGGAAACGCCCGGCGAGGGAGCTCAGGCGTAGCTTCGGAAGGGCGCGCAGCAAGGCTGATAAATAATCCTGTTGACAGGCAGGGGCAAACTCCTTAGTGGCTGACTCAGAAAGATGTGACCTTCGTCACGCTTCGTTTGACCGGCATGCATGCCGGATACGGCGGAGTCGGTAACTCCGGCCGCATAGGGATTTTCCCTTCAAAAACATTTTCCCTTATGTATAAGGGGGAATCTGTATGTTGTTTTCCAAAACCCTTGCCCGTTGCCTTGTCCTGGCCTGTGCTCTCTCCATCTCCTGCGCGGGCGTTGCTTTTGCGGCTCCGCAGCAGGGCGCGGCCAAAGCTCCGGCCGCTTCCACAGCCAAAGCCCCGGCGCACAAGCCCGGCGCGGCCGTGAAGAAACCCGTCAAACACGCTCCCAAGGCCGCCAAGCCCGCCGCCAAGCAGCCGGTGAAAGCGCCTGAAACCGAAGAATAAACAACCTTCACCCGAACCATCAGCCCCCGGTCCTCCTGTTCAGGAGAACCGGGGACTTTTTTTCAGCGACCATACCCGCAATGGCCCTTGAGCAGATTCATTTTGAAATTCTACAAATTTCAAAGTTGCCATTCAGGCGAAAAACATGATTTTCGCCTGAATCCACGCCGCGTTGCTCTCGATGCCTGTACGCCCTTTGGGCTACAGGCACGGCCCTACGGGCCGCCCGTCGGGTCGGTCTTCGCGGCGCGCCTCACCGTGTTCGGCGTTAGGGCATTTCAAAGTTGAAATGCCCTAACGCCCCCGTCACTCCCGGTTATCACCACCACTTCCGGGGATAGCGCCGCCGCGCGCCCAGATTGTTGGTCAGCAAGGCCAGCAACAGCAGGCAGCAGGCCCCCGCGCCGCACGGCAGAAGCACATACCAGTAGCCCAGGCGGTGGATGTCCGCCCCGCCGATGACCGCGATCAGTGCCGTGGCCCCGCCGGGTGGATGCAGGGTTTTGGTGACGCACATCAGGGCAATGGCGGTGGACACGGCCAACGCCGCGGCCGCCGTGGGCTCCTGCCCCAGAAGCAGCTGGCAGCTGACGCCCACCAGCGCCGAAAGCAGATGTCCTCCCACCAGATTACGCGGCTGGGCCAGCGGGCTTTCAGGCGCGCCGAAGGCCAGGACCGCCGAAGCCCCGAACGAGCCGATGAGCAAGGGCAAATTCCATTCCTGGGCGCATGCGCGTTCCAGCCAGGCCAGGCAGGCAATGGAAAGGGCGCTGCCCAACCAAGCCCAGCCCACGTCGCTCCAGGTTGTCCGCGCGGATGTCCGCGCGCCGCCCAGGCGGCTCAGTACCCGTGTCATTCCGGTCATATCCCCTCCCCAGGAGCTGTGACGCATTTCATGCGTATGAACACTGCTCTATACCCGCGCCAGAGCCAGAAACACCGCATGCAGCGAGGCCAGCAGGGCGATGAAGGCGCTTTCCACCGCCGGGCCGTGTCTTTTTGTGCCGTACAAGCCGAGAGAAAGCGCGTTCCGGCGGCAGGCCGCCAGACAGTCCCGGCAGAGGGTGCATGCGGAACCGGGCGTCTCCTGATCCAGGCGTTCCGGCGTCATGGCCCCATAACGGCAGGCCCGCGCGCAGGCTCCGCAGCGGTTGCACGCGCCCGTGCGGCGTACGCGCCAGGGCGACAGCCGCCCCAATCCCCTCGCGACCAGGCCCAGCGGGCAGACGCCCAGGCAATAGGTTCCGAAACCCAGCTTACGGCTGAACAGTCCGGCGCAGCACGGCAAGAGCAGGCCCAGCAACAGGCCGCAGGCCAGGGCCACCCCCACCGGAGCCCCGGCCAGGCGCAGCAACACGGGCGCCAGCAGGGTCAGCGCCAGCACGACCAGACGCAGCCGGGGCAGCCAGGCCGGTACCGGGCGCACGCGCCCCCGGGCCGCCGTGCCCGCGTCCCAGACGCCGAAATAGCAGAGCTGGCTGCACCAGGCCGCGCCCGCCAGCAGCACGGCGACGCCGAAAAGAATCAGCATGAAATAGCCCCCGCCCCGGTACAACGGCGCGGCCAAAATCACACCCGGCACGGGCAGATGCAGGTTGCCGCTGAGCAGAAAACGCCCGTCCAGGGTGAGGCCCAGCAGCAACTGGCCGAAAAAGACCAGGGAAAACAGCCGCCAGGTCCAGAGCCGGGCGGCAACGGCCGTATGCCGGTCAGACAGCCGCCCCGCCACCCAGGCCGCCCAGAGGCCGGGCAAAAAGACCTGGGCCAAGCCCCAGCCGGGCGCGAAGCGCTCCAGCACAAAGAGGCCCGGCACCAGAGCCCAGGCTGCGGCCAGAATGCCGGTGGTCAGTCCCAGGGCCGCCAGTTGCGCGCCCGCGCTGCTTTCCCGGCGGGCATAGCGCGCCCGCGCCCGCTCGCTCAGCAACGGCAGGGCGGCCAGGGCGGTGAACAGGGCCACGCCCAGAAGAATGGCGGCCAATCGGTGCCAGGGCTGGTCCATGAACTGGCGTACCTGGACGAACTGGCTTGTGGTCCAGATCCAGCGGGCAGCCAGCAGGGGCAGGACCAGCAGCAGGACCCGGCGCACCCAGGCCCCGCGAGTCCAGGCCAGCAGGGCCAGCAGAACGCAGCCCAGGGTCAGGGCGGGCAGGCCGGCCCGCCAGAAGTGCGCACCGGCCAGCAGCAGCGCCAGGGCTGCGGGCAGGGGGCAAAGACGGGCGCTTGCGGTCATGGACATCTCGGACAGCTCCTTGACTGGAATTCCAGCCCGGCGTGCTGAGGCGACGCGCAAGGCGCAGTGCCGGAATCCCTGCCGGAACGGGTCGGCGGGAGGCAGCGGACAAAGGCATTGGCGTAGCCCCTCAGGCGGGCCCGCAGTACGCCAGGACGGTTTTAAACGGGCTCTGGGCTCGTCGCTCCCTCCGGCAGACAGCGCTTGCCGGTCAGGGACAGGATATCGATGCGGATGACGGCCACCCGGCGGACATTGGCGTCCGGCGCGGGGCGCGGGCAACGGGCGGCATAGCGTTCCGCCAGGCTGTCCAGGGCCAGACGCTTTTCCTCCGCGTCCTCGACCAGAGAGGCGCGGCCCGTGCCGCAGATGGATTTGTAGTAGGTGGAGGATTTTTCGCGGTCGATCCGCACGTCCGTCGCCAGGCTGAAGGCCACGCGGCCGTCCTTGCGGATCAAATCCAACTTGGTTCCTTCCAGAGCGCTGTGCAGATAGATGTGCTGGTCCAGACGCACGAAATTAAGCGGAATCAGATAGGGGAAGTCCCCATTGTTAAGGGCCAGAAACAGTTCTTCGGCCTTGGCGAAGACCTCGTCAAAAAAAGCCGGTTCAGAACACTCGCGTTTGCTCAGGCGCATACCTCTCTCCTTTTACGGGAATCAATGCTTCAAACAGTTGTGTAACGGCGCGCGCAAAACACGCCTGCGCTTCGTTCGGCAGAGCATTTCACACCTGAAACGCTCCGGCCCGACATGCAATCAATCCGCAAGGCACAGCTGCCAGCGCCGCCCGGCTTCCGCCAGATCCGCCGTATCGGGATGGCGGGCGGCCTCCTCCAGCCGGGCGCGGCGTTCCGGCGTCATGGGATGGCGGCCTTTTTGCCGCGAAATTTCCAGAATTTTCGGATCGACCCGGCCCTGGCACAAAAAGCCGTCCAGCACCGTATTGCCGCCTTCTTCCAGCAGGGCCCGCGCGCCTTCCGCGCAGCGCCGGGCGTGCGGCGAATCCGGCCAGGCCCCCAGGGTTCCGAAAAAGAAGACTTTCTTGCCGAGCACGCGGCGCATGTATCCTTGCGTCCTGGCGTCGGCCTGGCCCAGGCGCACCCAGAACCCCAGGGCCAGCAGGTCGTAGTCATCAGGGTCCGGCGCCTCACGCACGGGGAAGCAGGGCGCGCCGGAAGCGGCGGCCAGGGCTTCAGCCACCTTACGGGTATTGCCCGTGACTGAGGAATAAATGATGCAGCTTTTCATATTCTGTGTTCCCGCAGCATAGCGCACGGATGTTAGCTATCGGCCAATTTTTGCAGCCCCGCCCGGTCCAGCAGGAGCACACGACGGCGTTCAACGCTGATCAGGCCGTTGGCGGCCAGCTGGCTCAGTTCCCGGCTCAGGCTCTCGCGGCTGATGCCGACCAGACGCGCCAGAATTTCACGGCTGACGCCGAGATCCAGCGCGTCGGTCTTTTCCATTTTCGACCGGTGCAGCAGCCAGGCCGCCACCCGGCGGGAAGCGGAAATCCGCCCCTGCGACCCGGCCAGTTTGTTGATGAACAGGCGCTGGCGCAGGGAAAGCGCCGCGATCAGGCCCAGGCCCAGCGCCGCGTTGTCGCGCAGGACAGCCAGCAGGGCGCGCTTGTCCAGCCAGAGCAGGCGGCCCTCCCGGACGCCCATTGCCGAAGCGGGCAAGCCGCCCTCATAAAACAGCACGCCCGCGTCCAGAAGGCGGCCGGGCCGCACCAGATGCAGCACGCATTCCCGGCCACGGGGCGCGCTGCGGGACAATTTGACCAGGCCGGAGAGCAGAAAGGCGGGGTCCGCGCTTTCCTGGCCTTCCCGGAACAACACCTCGCCCTTGGCAAAGGCCCGCAAGCGAGCGTGTCCGGCCAGGGCCAGGCGCTCCTCCGGACGCAACACGGCGAAAAGTCCGTTGCCGAGAGCCGTCAGAACGGCCTGTTGTGCAGGCTCTTTCAAGGGTGATTCCGGCATGGCGTCAATCTTCAGATAATGTTAACTTTGAGAATGCACATTCCCAAAGTTTTTAGAGCGGGTTGATATTGAAAATATCTCAACGCGCTGTGCGGATTTTCCGTGAAAATACGCACCACGAAATTATCGCAAGGCGAATTTACTTCGCCGTTAAGCGATAATTTCAAGCGCAAATTGCTCGAAGACTCGCTAACGGGTGAGGCAACCACGCAAATAAATTGCACTTACGCCTATCTCTGCTTTCGTCATCCGTAAGGCGGCATAGCCGCCTTACGGATGACGCTCGTGGCGGGCGCCTGCTCACGCTGCCGCCAGAGCAATTTCAAAGTGAAATTGCTTTACATCATCGCCGGGCGGCTCCGGGGAGCCGCCCGGCAACTTCCGACGTTACTTCAGAATGGCCGCCAGATCCTCATCCGGGGTGCTGATGGGACGGATGCCCCACTTCTCCACCAGGATATTCAGAATGGTCGGTGAAACAAAGGCGGGCAGGCTGGGCCCGAGACGGATATTTTTGATGCCCAGGGCCAGCAGGGTGAGCAGGATGCTCACGGCTTTCTGCTCATACCAGGAAAGCACCAGGGAAAGCGGCAGATCGTTGACGTCGCATTTCAGGGCGTCGGCCAGGGCCAGGGCCACCTGTACCGCCGCGTAGGCGTCGTTGCACTGGCCCATGTCCAGCAGGCGGGGCAGGTCGCCGAGCTTGCCCAGGTCCTTGTCAAAGAAGCGGAACTTGCCGCAGGCCAGAGTCAGCACCAAGGTGTCCTGCGGGGTTTTTTCCACAAATTCCGTGTAATAGTTGCGGCCGGGCCGGGCCCCGTCACAGCCGCCCACCAGGAAGATGTGACGCAGCTTGCCCTGGGCCACGGCTTCCAGCACCTTGGGCGCGGCATTGAGCATGGTTTGGCGGCCGAAGCCGGTCAGAATTTCCTTGCCGGGCTCGTCCTCGGCAAAGCCGGGCAGTTCCAGGGCCTTGGCGATGACCGGCGCGAAATCGCGCCCTTTGCAGTGCACACAGCCGGGCCAGCCCACATTGCCGCTGGTAAAGATCTTGTCGCCGTAGGTGCGGGGATTCTGGATGCAGTTGGTGGTGAAGAGCACCGCGCCGGGGAAGTCGGGCAGTTCTTTCTGCTGGTTCTGCCAGGCCGTACCGAAATGTCCGGCCAGATGCTTGAAGGCCTTCAGGCGGGGGTAGCCGTGGGCGGGCAGCATTTCGCCGTGGGTGTAGATATTGATGCCCGTGCCTTCGGTCTGTTCCAGCAGGGCCCGCAGATCCAAAAGATCATGGCCGGAAACCAGAATGGCCTTGCCCTTGCGGTGGCCCAGGGAAACCGGCGTGGGCACGGGATCGCCGAAGGATTCGGTATTGCCCTTTTCCAGCAGTTCCATGGCCCGCAGATTGGCCTTGCCGCATTCCAGCACCAGTTCCAGCCAGCCGCCCAGATCGCGGACTTCCTCGTCCCAAAGCGTACCGGCCACAAGAGCCTTGCAGACAAAGGCCCCAAGTTCGGGATCGCGCTGACCGAGCCGCGCCGCATGGTCGGCGTAGGCGGCCACGCCCTTGAGCCCGAAAAGCAGCATCTGCATGGCCGAAGCCACGTCCGCGTCCGCGCTGAGCACGTCGATGCCCACCACGCTTTCCGGCAGGCGGGCCAGATATTCGTCCAGGGAAACGTTCAGATCCTCGGGTTTTTCCCCCAGACGGGCGGCCAGGGCCTTGGCCCGCTCCAGGGTTTCGGCCTGCATTTTGCGCAGAGCCTCGGGGTCGAAATTCACATTGGTCAGGGTGCCGAACAGGGCCTCGACCATGAAGTCGTCCGTATCCGGATCCACAATGCCCGTGGCACGGGCCTGCAGGACCAGGGCCGCCAGACGCCGCAGAAGATAAATCAATTGATCCTGAATGACCGCCACATCCGCGCTTTTGCCGCAAACACCGGCCACCGTGCAGCCCGTTCCCTTGGCTGTCTGTTCACACTGATTGCAAAACATAGGGGTAAAACTCCTTTTCCTCCCTCGGTGGAGGATGTGTCCCCATATACAACACAAACCCACCTCGTTCACTGTGATTGAAATCACAGTTTTTTGCAAAAGCTAAAAAAAACCGCGCCGGGCTTCGACTGTGCGAAGACCGGCGCGGGAAGAAACGGACGGCGCGGCAAAACTCAACTGTTGTCGGGCTTGGCGTAGGCTCCGGGCAGGCGGGCGGCAACAGGGGCGACCGGCGCGGCGGGCGGCACGAAATTCTGCACATGGGCCCGTGCCGCCGCTTCCGGGGGCGCGGCCGGGGCGGCCGTCGGAATGCCGGGCTGCATGGCGTTTCTGCCGTAGGCGGCCCGGGCGTGGGAGCGCGGCACCGCCGTCACCGGCGCCTGCATGATGGGCTGGGCGGTTTTCATGGCCGAGCCCGCCGGCTGCATGCGCCCGGCTATTTCCGCCGCCGCGCGGCGGGCCTCCGGAGTTTCAATGATCTGGGCGTAAGCGCCGCGCAGGCCGGAGAGAATGTGCACCACGCTGTCCAGGGACTCCACGTTCATTTTCAGATTGGCCTGCAAGAGCCGCGCGGTGCAGAGGATATACAGATTATTGAGGTTCACGGCCAGGCTGCCGCCCTTGTCCATGTTCAGGGAGGCGGAAAGTTCATTGACGATGTCGATGACCTTGGAAATCAGAATGCCTTTGCCCGCGAAATCCCTGGCCAGCATTTTGTCGCGCGCCTGCTGGAGGTAATTGAGCGCGCCGTCGTAGAGCATGATCAGAAGCTGCCCCTGATCCGTGGTGCTGACCTTGGTTTGAAAATATGCTTGCGCCGCTTTGTTCATAGGCTTGTTCCTTCTCGTGTCTAGAGCATTTTGCGCTTGAAATTATCGCTTAACGGCGAAGTAAATTCGCCTTGCGATAATTTCGCGCTGCGGATTTTCACGGAAAATCCGCACAGAGCGTTGAGATATTTTCAATATCAACACGCTCTAATTGCAAAAATTTCGGGCATAGTTATGCTCTCAATTTTCGCAGGATCGTCAGCGAAAAAACGTGGTTTCTCGATGACTCATGGCGGCTGCGCCGCCGCAAAATCCTGCGGATTTTGTGTGTCTAATTTTTCAAATCAGACACTCGTTGCCCGCTCTGGTCCGCCGTGCCGGAGTGGAAATCAATGCTTAGTCGCTGCCGCTGCTCAACTGCTTGAGTTGCGCTTTCAGCGTCTTCTCCTGCTCGCTGTAATTCTTGAGCAGGGTTTCCAGGTTGGCGAAGACCGCCTTCTGCCGTGCCTCCCAGGTTTCCAGGCGGTACTGCTCGCGCTCGATCTTCTTGTCGATATTCTCCATGATGCTCTTGTAGTTGTCCCGCAAAGACATCAGGGCGCCGTTCTTGGACTTCAGGGCAATGGCGTCGTCTATTTCAGACTGCGTCATATTGCTCGTGATATTCACGGCCGTGAAATTCAGTTCGTCCTTGAAAAAGCTGTTTACCGTCTGCGCCAGGCCCTGCTTGATGCGCACATACATGGGCTCTTCGCCGGCCGGGGGATGGTCGCCGAGGCTCAGGTCGTCAATCTGGATGGACAGACCGCGCGCGTCGCCCTTGGCCACGCTGAAATAATTGCCCGGCATGCTCTCGTCGCGCGTGGCCTCCATGCCGCCGACGGTCACATTGGTGATTTGGGGCTTGCCGTCGCTGCCCATCTCCACATGGTACTTTACTTCGTAGTTGCCCGCCTTGGTAATGCCCTCCACATGGCTGCCGTAGCGAAAATCGGCGCTGGTGGAAGAACCTGTGCCGCTGGCGCAGAAAAAATCCACCACGGCTTCCAGGTTGTTGGTGATCATGTCATTGTAGCTTTCCTTGTCCAGCGTCTGCAATTCCGCAATGCCGGACTTGGGGGCGATCACCAGCAGCCCGTAAGTCTCGCTGCTTTCATCCGTGTCTGTCTTGATACCCAAATTGGCGAGGCTGGCCAGAACGTCGCCGGAAAGAATGTCGTCCGCCGACTGGCGGCTCTTGAAGCCGGGCGGCGAGGAACTGAGCACGCTGGAGAAACGGCTTTTGAACAACTGCACCCCGTAGTTGCCCTGCAACAGGCCGCCTTTCTGGTTGGTCAGGCCCGACGGACTGTAGTTGTCCTTTTCAATATTATCGGGGTCGTTGGTGGTGACCTCCTTGTCCTCGTCATAGGAGGTATAGTCACGGACGGTCAGCAGCACCGAGTTGACCGCGTCCAGAAAATTCTGGATGGACTGCTCCACCGAAGTGATGTCCGTGCTGACGGTAATGTGCGCATCGCCCGTGTTCTGGATGCTGAAGACCACGCCCTCAATGACGTCGCTCACGCTGTTGGAGGCCGACTCCATTTCCATGGGCCAGTTGTCCACGGTATAGCGGGCATTGGCCGACCGCTGGATGGTCCAGTTGTCCGACGTGTCTACCTGGCCCTGAAGGGCCGGTCCCCCGGCGCTCTGGACATTCTTGAGCTGGAGGTAGACCGGCTTTCCGGCGGCGGTGATCTCGTCCAGCGTGAGGGGTGTGGTGCCGTCAGCGCCCACATACTCCTTGCCGTCAGCGTCCGTGAAGGCCACGCCCCAGTCGGGGGCGGCCGGGGGAGCGGCGGCAACGTCATTCCCGCCTGTGTCCTTCTCCGTCCAGACCCAGTCGGCTCCGCCGGGGTTCTTCAGGCTGTCCAGCACCTGCTTCATGGTGCTGCCCGAAGGCAGTTTCAGGGTTCCGGTTTTCCCGTCATTGGTGGTGATGGTGTAGACCAGATCCGGCGGTTCTTCCAGGTAGGTGTTGGTGCCGTCAGTATAGAACAGGGAATTTCCGGTCGCATCCGGATTTGTTTTGGGCACCTTGGTGCTGGCTTCAAACGTGGTCGTAAAACCGGCGGTTCCGCTGGAGCCGGTGGTCAGTTTGAAATCCTTCACGCCGTCCAGTTTCAGGACTTGATTGCCGTCGGCGTCCGTTGTGAGCGCTCCGGGACAGGCGGCATTAACGGCATCCAGCAACTGCTGGTTGGTCATGTCGCTTGTCAGCGGCGTCGTGCCGTCGGCCAACGTCTTCACATAAACGACGCTGCCGTCCTTCTTGGTGATGGTGAAGACAAGTTCCGAACCCGGAGGCGGCGGGGTTTCGTCGTCCTTGCCGTCAATGCGCTTGCCCAGCTTGCCCGCGGCAAAGGTCAGGGTGGCGGAGGCGGAGTCCAGCGTGCCGCCCAACTCGTCCCGGACGCCCTTGGCGGGCGTGAGACTGCTCTGCAGCTTGCCGGCGTCGGTGAGGTCGGCGCACGCCACATTTGTGACGCCGCTCAGGTTCACGCCCCAGGAACCCGCGCTGTTCATACCGATATTCACGCTGTCGCCGCTCTGGGTGGCCTGGGCCATCTGTACCAGCAGATCCCGCTTGCTGGCCCCGGCCTTGATCTTGAATTCGCGCGTGCTGCCGTCTTCCATGGTCATGGTGAAGGTCAGGAGGTCATTGTCCCCCTTGCCCTCGGCCATGCCTCCGGCGGCATTCAATTTGTCATCATTCAGACTGCCGCTGCCCACACCCACCCAGGTGGAGGGCGGCGTATAGGCTTCATCCGAACTCTTGCGGCGGCTGAAGGACTTGACGCCGTCCATAAGTAGGTTGCCGTCGGCGTCCAGTCGGGCATTGATGCCGCCGGCGGCGGCGTTGAGAGCCGTCACCAACTGGTCGGCGGTGGAGTTGCCCTTGACAGTCACGGATTTTTTGGCGCCGTTCCGCAACACCAGGTCATAGGTATATTCCGTGGGGTTGGTGAGGGACTGGCTGGTATCCAGGCTGCCGTTGGTCAGCCAAGTGGAGTTCGTGCCCGAGGCCCCCATGCCCTTCAGATTGTTGTTGTAGATGATCAGGTTGTTGTCCGCGCCGGTATCCTTGCCCGCCACCTGGTAGACATAGCCGGAACCGGTCTGGATCAGGCTGACCTTGATGCCCGGATTTTCCGTGGAATTGTTGACCATGCTGGCGAACGACTCCAGCGTGGTACCGGCCGGAACCTTGATGCTGTGGTCCTTGCCCGCGTAATTGAAGCGGAAGTACTGCACGTCGCCCGTGTCGTTGATGATATCGGTCTTGGAATCGAACACACAACCGGTATTGGCCCAGATGGCGTTGCTGGCCATCTGGCTGACTTTGATGGTGTGCTGCACATCCTGGGCCGAGGCATTGGCCACCGCGGTGATGATGTTTTCGTTGCTGCTGCTGACGTTCTTGGTGACGAAGTTGTTCTTGTCGCTCAGCGCGGAGAGCATGCTGCTGGCGGCCTGCACCTGCTCAATGATCTTGCCGAAGGCCTCATAGCGCAGGTTCCAGTCGCCTTTCCAGGCTTCAAGCCGGTTCAGCTGCGACGATTCGATCTTTTTGAGCTGCTCCAGCACCTTGTCGAAGTTGGTGTCGTTGCCGCTCAGACCGGAAATGGCGTTGGAGCCGGAAATGCTGATTGCCATATGCGCCTCGCACTGCGAAAGATCTCTGCCGCGCCCAAGACGCGGGCCCGCCACCAAAAAACAGCGGTGCGCACAAACTCTTGCAAAATGCGTGCAAAGAAATTTTTGCCGGGTGCGGACAGGCGCGCCGCCGCGCCCCCGGACACCGGGATCTTCCGTTCTCCTTTTCTAACGGCCGGAACGTAAAAAAGTTTAGAACGGGAACGCCGAGCGCCGCGCGGCTGCCGGAAAGAGCGGCCGCGCGGCGCTCGAAAACAGCACGCGGGAAAAGGCCAAAGACCGCGTTACCCGGCCATAAACGCCCCCCAGCGCGCCAGCAAGGCCCGCAGGGCATTGCCGCGATGGCTGCGGGCGTTTTTTTCCTCTCGGGAAAGCTGGGCAGCGGTTTTGTTGATCAGGGGATCAAAAAAAACCGGATCATAGCCGAAGCCGTTCTCTCCGCGCGGCGCGGCCAGCAGGCGCCCTTCCCAGGTGCCGCGCACCACCATCTCCCCGCCGTCGGGCCTCACAGCGGCCATGCAGCTCACAAAGCAGCAGGCCCGGCGCCCCTCGGGCACGTCGGCCAACTCGTGCAGCAGCTTGCGGATATTGCGCTGGTCCCGGCTTTCGCCGGGCAGGCTTTGCCAGTCGTCGGAATAGCGGGCCGAATAGACTCCGGGCCTGCCGCCCAGGGCCTCCACCATCAAACCCGAATCGTCGGCCACGCTGATCAGGCCGGTGATCCCGGCCACGGCACGGGCCTTGACCAGGGCGTTTTCCTCAAAGGTCGTGCCGGTTTCCTCAATGTCCTCAATCTGGGGAAAGGCCTCCAGCCCGATGACTTCCACGCCGAAATCGGCCAGGGGCCCGGCCAGTTCGCGCACCTTGCCCGCGTTATGGGTCGCCAGGACGACGCGCTGTTTTTCTTCCGCCATATATCAGCTCCTTTGGAACGCGTTACGCTTGCTTGCGATGATGAGGAATAACCAGCGTGGCGACCAGGATGCCGCCGATAACCAGCACGCCGCCCGCCACCTGGGCCGGGGCGATGCTTTCGCCCAGCACCAGCACCGAGGCCACGGCCGCGAAGACCGGCAGGCTGTAATACACAATGCCCGCGCGCACCGGGCCGATTCTGTCCACGGCCAGGGTCCAGAACCAGAACGAGAAAAAGGAACAGCCCACCCCGGCATACAGGATGCCCGTGACCAGGGCCGGGGAAATCTCGGGCCGGGGCAACAGGCAGGCCTCGGCCACGGTAAAGGGCAGGGAATAGAGCAGGCCCAGGCTAAAGGTCGCCACATTAAAGCCCAGGGGCGACACATCGCCGGAGCGCTGGCGCATGAACAGCGAGTAGAGCCCGAAGCAGAGCGCGCCGCCCAGGGCCCAGAAGTCGCCGCTGTTGATGCGCAGCCCGGCCAGGCGCTGCCAGTCGCCCCGGCTGACCAGAATGATCACGCCCGCCAGCACAACCAGCATCCCGGCCAGGCGGCGCGGGGTGATGGGCTCGCCGTAGATGATGCGCGAAAAAAGCAGGATCACGATAGGCGCGGTGGGCACCAACAGGGCCATGTTCAGGCTTTCCGTAGTCTGCCCGGCCTTGTAGATCAGGGTGTTCATCAGGGTGACGCCCAGCACGGCCATGAGCGAGAGGTACAGCCAGTGCCTGCGGATGCCGGGCCAGTCCCGCTTCAGATGCCGCCAGGCAAAAGGCAAAAGCACCGCAAGAGCCACCAGCCAGCGCCAGAAATTGCACTGCCACGGGGGTATCAGGGTTGCCAGAGCCCTGGCGACCACAAAATTGCCGGACCAGATGATGGTGGCAAGCAGGGCGCTGCCGTAGCCCAAAGCGGTTTGCTGCATAGTCGTCCTTTGCCGGACGGCGGCCGGGGAAATAGAAGGGAACAAGCCGCCGCGCGGTCAGGCAGCATAGCCGATTCCCGGGGCAAAGGCAAAAACGGGCACAGCCGAAGCGGAGCACAGCCGCCATCGACCGACGGTGCTCCGCTTCCCGCTTTGCGCCATATGCCGCCCTTATGCCCGCGTTACGCTCCTGGAACCGCCCCGGAGCAGAAACGTCCCGAGGGCCAGGCAGCAACAGAGCCCGAGCACCACAAGCAGCGCGTTGCCCAGCCCGACCCTGTGCGCAAGCCAGCCCAGGGTGGGCGGAAAGAACAGCAGGCCGCCGTAGGCCAGCACGGAGACGGCCGCGCTGGCCTCGCCGGGAGTGACGCCGGGATATTCCCCGGCGCGGCTGAACAGAATGGGGACAATGGGAGATAGCCCCGCGCCCATGCAGGCATAGCCCAGAAGGCAGACGCCCGCCCTGGGAGAAAACAGGGCCAGGGCCATGCCGCAGGTCGCGAGCAATGCCCCGCCGCAGGTCAGGGGAAAATCCCCGGCCCAGCTCCGCAGCCGGTCGGTGAAAACGCGGCAGAGCACCGTGGTTCCGGCAAAGGCGCCGTAGACCAGGGCGGCGGTCTGCTCATCGGCCCCTTTCACGCTGAAGAGCAGCAGACTGCCCCATTCCGCCACCGAGCCTTCGGCCGCGTAGGTGCACATGGCAAGCAGGCCGCAGCCGATGACGAAAAGCGGCAGAACGCGGAAGGTTCTTTTCCGCGCCGTTTGTTCCGTCGCGCCGTCCGGCTGGAGGCGAGGCACGGCCAGCGGCCGGAAGCAGGCGTAGCCCCCGAGCACGCCGATGAAATTGACAAGCGGGCTGAAGCCCAGAGCGGCGAACAGCGCCCCCATCAGCGAGCCCATGACGCCGCCGAGGCTGTAGGAGGCGTGCATGAGCGCCATGCACGGGGCATGGTAACGCCGTTCAATCTGTATCCCCTGCGTGTTCATGGCGACATCGGCCAAACCCGTGCCGCAACCGACCAGTACGCAGGCCAGGGCGAGCAACAGCGGCGTGGAGGCCAGCCCGCAGAACGGGAGGGAAAAAAGCAGCACAAAGGTGCCGAGACGGAGAACCGCACGGCTGCCCCAGCGCGCGATGAGCCAGGCGCTGCCGAAAAGCGCGACCAGCCCGGACACGCCGAGACAGAGCAGGATAAGGCCTATCTGGGCATCGTCCGCCCCGGTCTGCGCCTTGAGCGCGGGCAGACGCGCTGTCAGCAGGCCGTAGACAAGGCCGGGACAGATGAAGAAATACGCACAGGCCGCGCGGGCCGTGCTGAACTCGGACCATTTCATGACACGTCACTTCCTTAAAGCAGTTTGCCTTTCAAAGGAAAGCTGCTCTGAAATACCCGGAGGATACGGCCCGCGCGCCCTCTGCGCGCGGACTTCCCTCTTGTAATGGATCACTATAAACTATGGGGTAAGGCAAGGGTCAAGGAGCATGGCGTGAAAAATGAAAAATTTCTGAAAACCGGGGAATTCGCCCGCTTGTGCCATACAACCAAGGAAACGCTCTTCCACTACGACCGGGAAGGCATCCTCAAGCCCAGGCACGTCTCGGGCAACGGCTATCGCCGTTACGGCCTGGAGCAGTTTTTCGATTTCGACATGATATCCCTGCTTAAAGAGACCGGCAGCACGCTTGGGGAAATCCGGGCCTGCCGGGAAATGCGCGATCCCCGCGCCTGTCTGCGCCTGCTCCGCGAGCGCGCCGGAATCCTCGAGAAAGAGCGGGCGCGTCTGGCCCGGCGCGAGGCCATGCTGCGCAGGCTCATCGCCCTGACCGAAGAGACCATTGATGCGGACTTCGACAGGCTGCTGCTTGAGGAAAAGGAGGCGGAACGCATCATTGCCGTGCCCACGGACCCGGAAAAAATTCTCAGCGGCGCGGGCAGCGTCGAATGCTACTCCGCCTGCCTGGCGCATGATCTGAAGCGCGGCAACAGCACGGACGCCCCTCTCGGCATGATCGTCCCGGCGGAACACGCCGGAAAAGGAGACTTCCGGCCCTGCTTTTTCTTTACCCGGGCGGAAGCGGGCGACGCGGGGGACGTGCGGGAAATTCCCGCCGGACGCTACGCGGCCTTTTTCCACAAGGGCGAGGTATCCAGCCAGGCCGCCGCTTTCGGGCGCATGGTCAGGGCTGTTGCCGACGCGGGGCTGCGCATGCGCGGCGACGCTTACGGCTATGATCTGATGAGCCACCTGCTGACCGGGTCGGGCGCGGTCTATGTGGCGAAATACATTGTCCGGCTGGAATGAAGCACTGCCGGGCCCGTATTGCCGGGCCGCCGGGGATGCTGTACACGGGCGGATGGGAGGAAGAGCCATGCCCCGAAACTTTTTTGTGGTCCTGCCCGTGGCGGAAGTGGCCCGCCGCCTGGCGGCCTTTGCCCCCCTGCCCTCCGAAACGGCGTCCCTGACCGACCCGCGCGGCCTGGAAGGCCGGGTGCTGGCGGCGGACGTCATTGCCGGGGACGACGTGCCCCTGACCAGCCGCTCCGGCATGGACGGCTATGCCGTGCAAGCGGCGGACGTTTTCGGCGCGTCCGAGGGCAATCCGGTCTATCTGGCCCTCACGGGCCGCATCGCCGTGGACCGCCCGGCCGACTTCAGCCTGGAACCGGGCCGATGCGCGGGCATCGTCACCGGCGGCACGCTGCCGGACGGGGCCGACGCCGTGGTCATGGTGGAGCACAGTGCCGAACTGGCCGACGGCCAAAATGGGGAGCCCCTGGTGGAAATCCGGCGTCCCGTGGCTCCGGGCACGCATGTGCTGCGGCGCGGCGACGACGCGCGTGAGGGCCGCCCGGCGCTCAGATCCGGCGTTCTGCTCCGCCCGCAGGAAATCGGCCTGCTGGCCGCCTGCGGCGCGCGGGGCGTGAGCGTGCGCGCCCGGCCCAGGGTGGGCATCCTTTCCACAGGCGACGAGGTCATTCCCGTCAGCGCCGATCCCCGGCCCGGACAGGTGCGCGACGTGAACAGTCACGCCCTGGCGGCCATCTGCCGCGAAGCCGGGGCCGAGCCGCGCCTGCTGGGCATTGTGCCCGACGACCTGGAAGCCATTGCCGTTGCTCTGCGGGAACACCTGGCCGATGTGGACGTGCTGCTGCTCTCGGGCGGCAGTTCGGTGGGCGCGCGCGATTTTACCGTCGCGGCCCTGGAACGCCTGCCCGATGCGGAAATTTTCTGCCACGGCGTGGCCCTTTCGCCGGGCAAGCCGCTGATTCTGGCCCGCGTGGGGCAAAAATGCGTCTGGGGCCTGCCGGGCCAGGTGGCTTCGGCCCAGGTGGTCATGTTTGTGCTGGGCACGCCCTTTCTGCGCCATCTGGCGGGGCGGTCCGATGCCTTTGACCAGAACCTCTGGCCCGCGCGCCGGGCCGTGCTGTCGCGCAACATGGCCTCCAAGCAAGGCCGCGAGGACTATCTGCGGGTACGCCTGGAAGCTCCGGCCGACCCGGAGTCCACCGGCGGCCTGCCCCTTGCCGTGCCCGTGCCCGGCCTGTCCGGCCTGCTGCGCACCCTGCTGGACGCCCAAGGCCTGGTACGCATTGACGCCGACCTGGAAGGGTTGGAACAGGGCAGCGTGGTGGACGTATTGTTGCTGTAGGCCGCTCGCGGCAAATGTTAACAGCTCCTTTTGGGGCCTGACGCCCGCCGCGCCGCCCTCACCGCGCTTTTCTTTTGCGCCCCAAGCGCGTATAATGCTCGCTTCATCCGCAAGAGAGTGAGGAAATCCGTATGAAAATTACAGATATATTCGATATTCCCGCGCCGGAAAAACGCATCCCCGTGCCCTACGTCATCGCCGAGGCGGGCGTGAACCATGAGGGCAGCATGGACATCGCCCGCCGCCTCATCGACGAAGCCGCCGAGGGCGGGGCCGACGCCATCAAGTTCCAGACTTACAAGGCCGCCACCCTGGCCTCCAAGGATTCGCCCGCCTACTGGGACACCAGCAAGGAGCCCACCAGAAGCCAGTACGAGCTGTTCAAGCGGCATGACTCCTTCTGGAAAAACGAATTCGAAGCCCTCAAGAAGCACTGCGACGCGGCGGGCATCGCCTTTCTGTCCACGCCCTTTGACGTGGAATCCGCGCATTTCCTCAACGACCTCATGGACGTGTTCAAGATTTCCTCGTCCGATATCACCAACAAGCCCTTCATCCGCATTCTCTGCGAGTTCCGCAAGCCCATCCTGCTCTCCACGGGCGCGGCCCATCTGCACGAAATCGCCGAGGCCGTGGAATGGATCGAGGAAAAGGGCAACAAGCTGGCCCTGCTGCACTGCGTGCTGAACTATCCCACAGCCGACGAAAACGCGGCCCTGGGCATGATTCCCGCGCTCAAGCGCCACTTCCCGCAACACGTCATCGGCTATTCCGACCACACCCTGCCGCAGGACATGCATATCCTCGAAACAGCCACCCTGCTGGGCGCGCGCGTGCTGGAAAAACATTTCAGCCACGACAAGGCCCTGCCCGGCAACGACCATTACCACGCCATGGACAAAGAGGATCTGAAGCGCTTTTACGCCCGGCTCCGGCGCACGCTGGACAGCGTGGGCGATCTCGACGTGCGCGCCCTGCCCGCGGAGGAACCGGCCCGGCAACACGCCCGCCGTTCCCTGGTCACGACCCGCGCCGTGCCCGCCGGCCAGGCGCTGACTCCGGCGGACCTGACCTGGAAGCGCCCGGCCCACGGCATTTCCCCGCGCAATTATGACGAAGTGCTCGGCCTGCGCGCCCGACGCGACCTGCCGGAAGACACTGTGCTGACCTGGGCGGATCTGGACCGGGCATGAGCGCGCTCACGTCTGTGGATACGGCGTCCGGCGCGGTGCACGGCGGCGTCAGCCTGGTGCTGGGGGCCATGCCGCGCGGAGCCGAGCCGGAAAGTCACTGGGCCGCCGGGCCTTGGTGCTTTGCCGGTGAGGAAGATTTCTTCCCGGACTGGGAAGACCGTTTCGTCTTCGCGCCGGAACCGTTACGCGACCTCAAGGTGCTGGAGCGCACAGCCAAGGAGGCCCAGGCGCTGTGCGTGGACAGCCTGGCCGCCCTGGCCGCCCGACTCTGCCCGCACAGCGCGGAACTGCCGTCCCCCTACTGGGAAACCCTGCTCACGCCTTGGGCCATCGACGTCGCCAAGCAGATTGTGGAACGCTGGCAGCGGGTCAAAGCCATGACCGAGGCCTGGGGACATCTGCCCCTGCGCGTGCCCCTGCTGCCGGAAAACTGCGCCTTCAGCTTCCGCGGCGAGCACGATTTCACCCTGCACGGCGCGCTGGGCCAGACCTTCAACCACTGGCTGCTTTCCCGCCTGCTGGAGGCCCATTGGCCCCGGGCCTGGCAAAAGGAAATGCTGCCCCCGCTCAGCGAGGCTTACGGCGACGAGGCCCCTGCGGATCTGAAAAGCCGTCTGCGGCAGTGGGCCCGGCGCACGCAACTGCGCCTGCTCTTCCCGCGCCTCAAAGGCATGAGCATCCGGCAGGCCCTGCGTTTTTCCCTCTCGCTGGTGCATGTGAGCGACGGTCCGGACCGCTCCCAGCCTTTGGCCGAAACCTACGGCAGCCGGGCCACCGGCGCGCGCGCCGACCTGCCTCTGGACCCCTTGCCCCTCTTTCTGGCCGCCCTGCCGCAATCCCTGGCGCGGCTGCGCCACCCGGAACGGCTCAAGAAGCACCTCTTCCCGCCCTGCCTGCGCGTCGCCAGCGTGGCGGCCTATGAGGACGCGGCCTACCGCCAACGCCTGGCCGTCTGGCGCGCCCACGGCAACCGCCTGATGTACGTGCAGCACGGCGGCAACTACGGACAGGTGCGGGTCACCTGCGATACGGCCCTGGTGGAATACAGCCAGCATGCCTTCGGCACCTGGGGCTGGAGCGAGCACGCGGGCAGCCGGGGCAATTTCATCCCCCTGCCCTATCCCCAGATCGCGCGCATCGCCGGACGCTGGCACGGCAAAAACGGCCGCCATCTGCTCTTTGTGGGCACGGAGATGCCCGCCTACGGCTACCGCCTGGACGCCCATCCCACGCCACTCCAGATGGTCCAGTACCGCGAGGACAAGCAGTGGTTCTTTGAGGCCCTGGGCCGCTCGCTGCAATCCCGCGCCTTTTACCGCCCCTATTTCGACGTGCCCGGCGCCCTGCAGGACGCCACATGGCTCTTGCCGCGCTTTCCCCGCGTACGCTTGAGCACCGGCCCGCTCACCCCGCAAATGCTGGCCTGCCGCCTGCTGGTCCTGGACCATCACGGCACCACCATGCTGGAAGCCCTGGCCGCCAATGTGCCCACAGTCATGTTCTGGACGCGCGAGGCCTGGCCGCTCACGCCGGAAAGCGAAGCCCTGCTGGACGTGCTGGCGCGGGCCGGAATCTGGTTCGGCACCGCCGAGGAAGCCGCCGCCAAGGTCAACCAGGTCTGGGAAGACCCGGTTTCCTGGTGGCGCAGCGCCGCCGTGCAGGCCGCGCGCCGCACCTATTGCGCCCTTCAGGCCATGATGGTCAAGGGCAGCGAAAATCCCTACTGGACCCAAACCCTGACGAAACTATGAAGCTATCTTCCCGCTGTTTCCTGTTTTTCCTCCTGGCCGCCGGGCTGCTCTGCTCCCCGGCCGCGCCGGGACTGCCCTCCCTGGTACCCGCAGCCCTGGCCGACGAGGCGGGCGACCTGCGCAATGCCCAGGCCGCCATTGAAAAGGCGGATTACGGCAAGGCCGTGGCTCTGCTCAAACCCTTGGCCGACAAGGGCAATGCCGAAGCGCTCTATGTGCTGGGCCGCCTGACCCTGGACGGCAAAGGCGTCAAAAAAAGCGAGCAGCGCGCGGCCCAGCTTTTCCGCCAGGCGGCGGAAAAGGGCGACATCAGCGCCCAGAACGCCTGGGGAACGGCTCAAGCCTCGGGCCAGGGCGTACGCCGCAATTACCGCGAAGCGGCGCGCTGGTTTCGCAAGGCCGCCGAGCAAGGCCTGGCCATGGCCCAGTACAATCTGGGTTATCTTTACGCCTACGGCCGGGGCGTGCCCAAGGATGAAAACGCGGCCATCGACTGGTACAGCCGCGCCGCCAACCAGGGTTTGGCCGACGCCCAGTATTCCCTAGGCTGGACCTATCTGAACAGCAAGGGCGAAAATCAGAGCGACACTAAGGCCGTGCACTGGTTTGAAAAGGCCGCCGAGCAGGACAACCTCAAGGCCCAGAACAACCTGGCCTATATGTATGCCGAAGGGCGCGGCTACGCCCAGGACCCGGTCAAGGCCGTGCAATGGTACAACCGCGCCGCCGAGCGCGGCTACGCCGAGGCCCAGTACAACCTGGGCTTCATGTACGAACAGGGCCGGGGCGTGCCGCAGGACTACAACAAGGCCGTGGAATGGTACCGCAAGGCCGCCGAGCAAAATGAGCCCGCGGCCCAGTACAGCCTCGGCCTGATGTACGACCAGGGCACCGGCGTGCCCCGCAACCTGAGCGAGGCCACCCGCTGGTACCGTTTGGCCGCCAAGAACGGCGACCCGGACGCCAAGGCCGTTCTCCGCGCGCAGGGCAAGCCCGAAACCGCGTCCAGACCCGCGGCAGCTGCCAAACAGAGCCGCAAGAAGCCCAAGCAGCAGTAATTTTCGCCGGACAGTACAGCAAAAGAGGTCGCGATTTCGCGGCCTCTTTTGCTGTTGATATCTCTGCGGGGTCTTTTAGAGCATTTTGCGCTTGAAATTATCCCTTAACGGCGGAGTAAATTCGCCTTGCGATACTTTCGCGGTGCGGGTTTTCACGGAAAATCCGCACCGAGCGTTGAGATATTTTCAATATAAAAACGCTCTACATGCCTGCGGCGGCATTGGTCAGCTTCTCCAGCAGGCCGCGCATCTTCTTCACCACTTCCAGATCAGGATCGGCACCATAGCGGGCCGCGATCCAGGCCGGGTCGCTCCAGCTCAGCATGACGCCGTCCGGGCTTTCCCAGACCAGAATCTTCAACGGCAGGTCCAGGGCCGCTTCCGGGGCGGCCTGCATCAGGGCCGTGCCCACGGCGGGATTGCCGAAAATGACCACCCGCGCGCCGGTCATGTCCAGGCCCGCGCCCTGGGCGTTGGCCTTATGATCCACAGTCGCGAACACCGGGGCTTTGGCCGCCGTGAGCGTGTCGAGCAGGCGCTTCCAGACCGCGTCCAGATCGCCGTGGGCCTTTTTCCGCATCAGACCATTCTGCATATCATTCATGGGGATGTCCTTGGCTTGAGTTTCAGAGGCAATGCCTGTGTACAACAGGGCTAGCAGACAACACAGGGCCAGGCAAGGCGCGATGCCGCCGGATTTGAATTCAGAGCTGTTCATATCATTCTCCCGCTCAGTTGGCCGCGACGCGGCGGCGCAGATATTTTTTTGCCGAATCGGCCATGCAGACCAGGGCCGCGCCCATCATGACGGCATCCTTGAGCACCAGCCGCCCCCTGCCGCTCAGGTAGGGGAAACCGTGCTCCGCGTCGCCCAGGTCGGGCACCCAGACCTGGGGCGTGGTAATCAGAAAGGAAAGCGTGACCAGGGACATGCCGAAAACCAGCAGGCCGCCCACGGCCGCCACCTGCGGCAGCCAGGGCTGGAAGCAGAGCAGAATGCCCAGGCTGACGATGATCGCGCCGAGGATATACGAAGCCGTATAGGTGCCGTGCTCCAGGTGCCACCGGCGGTTTTCCGGCACCAGCTTGCCTTCCGGATTCATATGCGCCTTGTAGTCCGAGGGGTCGTCCATCAGAAAACTCATGAAGGGACTTTCAGCCACAAAGGGCACAATGCCGTCCGCCTCATAGGGTGCGATTTTCAGGCCGCCGATCCAGAACAGGACCACAATGAGCCCCAGGCGGGTCAGGGAGACGGCGAAGGTTTCAGTGTCGGCCATGAGTTGAAAGACGGATGCCATACGGATTTCCTCCGATTTGGGGGTGAACGGTCGGGCCGGATGCCGTGTGCGTTTTCTTGTGACGCGTTTTTGTTAATTAACGTTTATTAAAAAACAGCGTCAAATGTCAAGAAAAAAATACGGTGGGAATAACGTTGGCGCCGCTCCCAACCTCGCGCTGATGTCGCCCCCTGACGATGCCGTCCTGCCCCGAGGCAGCGCCGCCTGCCTTGTAGCGACAGTTAAGGCCACACAGCTTCGCCGTGAACGGCTCAAACAAATCGCTGGCGCAAGGCGGGCAAGCCGCCCCGCCTTGCTTTATCGCAGGCCTTCGGGCATATTTCCGGCAGGTGCTGATAACACCTTTCCCTAGGCGGACCCGCCGCCGACACACGCGGGGTTGCGCTTGCCTGGCAAGTGCAACCGTCTCTCCGTGTATGCTGTCGGGAGTGCGGTGAATACAACACCTCCTTGTGGGGGAATAAACCCGCTGTCCTAGGGCAGTTATCAGCTCCCGGCAATTGCTTTTCGGCAATCGCCAATCAGCTACGTCGGAGAGCGTTATGCCTGAAATGCCCGCCCCTGGCGGCCGCCCGCCGCAAAAAGATTTTGAATCGCAATAGCGCCGCGTTTTTGAGGCCGCCGCGTGCAAGACCCGGGCGGAACTGGCGGCTATCCTTGATATCCGGCAATCGGCCATTTCCGACGCCGAGCGGCGCAGGGCCGTCCCGTCCGATTGGCTCATAACCCTTTTCGAGAAAAAACGGATCAATCCGGAATGGGTAGGCATGGGGCAAGGAGGCAGGACGGTGCGGACCAGGGATGAGCCCGGCGTCAGCCCCGCTTCCGCCGCCGTCACAAGCAGACCGGCGGCGGAATGCACGACTGAAGACCTGCTGGCGGAAATTATGCGCCGTGCTTTGAAAAGCGCCGGTTAGAGCGGCGTCCGCATTTTATAGGCCTCCCCTAATCCTGGGGGGGCTTCCCTTTATTTATTTTTCGATCTATAGATCGATTCACCACATACGTATTGATCAGGACCCCCGGCAGAACGCCCAGAGCCTGCGCCAATGCCACAATGGTGGAAAGCCCCGCCTCGCGCTTGCCGTTCTCAAGCAGGCTGATGTATTGGGGATTGATATTGGAAGCCCTGCCCAAGTCCGCTTGGGTCATTCCGCATTTTCGGCGCAAAGCTGCAAGCTCCGCACCGAAAATAGAAGGGTCTACCTTATTGGCCGTCATAAGTTTTCAAGTTAAACTTTTTTTTAGGGCCTGACACTCGATCTTTAGATCGAAAACACTCAAAAAAAGAACCATCCCATGAGAAAAAGGAAAACACGCGGGAGGCAACGAAATCGCGCCGGAGGGAGAGAAGACGGCAATCGCTGTGAAAGTGACGATTTCAGCCTGCCGGCGTACTGCTCAGTCGGCTATGCGGCGTATTTTCGAAAATCACCGGCGGCCGTTGCGCAATCCTCTACGGGAAGGCGCTTGTTGCATGCGGATGTTTCCGAAGTCAGGTCGGCCCGGCAAAAAAGACGGATTGACCGGCCGGAAACAGTCAACGGGCACTTGGGCCTCTGCGGAGGAAAATGTGCGGATGCGCGCTGCATATTATCTGTGGAAAGTAAAAATACGTTATTGTGAACAGGTTCCGTAAAATCTACTCTCTGTTTATCATCTCAATTCGTACATTTGACACAGAAAGGCTTTGTCAAATATGCTGCCGTCACAAAATAATTTTTCTCCGTATTTCTCGCAGCAAACATCAATTATGCTATTTTTTGCACGACAACCCATATTCACGGTACGCGGCATATTATACGGGTATGAACTGCTCTTTCGGGACCAGTCCAATCTGACCGCCGCCAATATTCAGGACAGCAGCCAGGCGACCTCGGAAATCATTGTCGACGGAATTTCCTTTGCTTCGGCCCACTCCGGCACGCGCACGAAAGTTTTTATAAACATACCTGATGAGCTGCTGCGTAGCGAGATCCTTGAATCCCTGTCGCCGGACATGTGTATCCTCGAAATCCTGGAAACAGTTCCCTGTACGCGGGAGAATATTGCCGTCCTGCGGCATCTGAAATCCCTCGGTTACACCCTGGCCTTGGATGATTACAGGGGGCAGCGGGGAGTGGAAGGGTTCCTTGATCTTGTGGATATCGTGAAGGTGGATTTCCAGAGCGCGCCCGCCCGGCGGCTGGCGGGCATCTCGGAAGGCCTGCGCAAGCGCGGCGTCACGATGCTGGCGGAAAAAGTGGAAAGCTACCAGGAGGCGGAATGGGCCGGGAATGCGGGGTACGAGCTGCTTCAGGGCTTTTATTTTCAGCGCCCCGAGCTGATCTCCGCTAAAAGGCTGACCCCCGACGCGCACACCAAATTGCGGATATTGTACTATCTGGCCTCCGGCAGGATGGAACGGAAAGAACTGTTCGCTCTTCTTTCCTATAGCCCGCAACTGGCGTTCAGGCTGCTCAATTTTGTCAACTCGGTCGCCTTTTCTTTCCGGGAGAAAATAGACTCAATAAAACAGGCCATCGTGCTCATGGGCGTGGACCGGCTACGCCGCTGGCTTTCGGCCATGCTCATCGCCGATCAGAGCCACACTTCCGACACCGCGCGGGAACTGTCCATACTGTGCGTCTTCCGCGCGCATTTCCTGCGCGATATAGCCGCCTCCAGCGGCTCCCCCTATGCCGAGCAGCTTTTCGCGCTGGGGCTTTTTTCCACTTTGGACGCCATGCACCGCACATCCTTCGAGAATCTTTTTGAACGGGCCTTCCTGAACGAAGCGGTAAAAAAGGCGCTCATCTCGCAGGAAGGCGATTTTTATCCCTGGCTCAAGGCCGTACTCTGTTTTGAAACAGGCAATATAGACGAGGCGGCGCGGCTTTTTGCGGCTCTGGGCGTCTTCGATCTGCGCGAGATAGTGAAAAAATACAGGACAGCCATGACGCTGGCCTCGACATTTCACACTTTCGCCGAAACGCTCTGACAGCCGCCCGCTGTCGGCATATCCCCTTCCGTCGGAATCCTGTCGCAGCACGCGGCTGCAACTGATTCGCGCGCTTCGCTGCAAAGCAAAAATCTGACGTAGCGAGCGGGCAAAAAGGCATAGTGCCAACAGGCCCTAGACTTGCAGGGAAATGCCCGTGCCGCCGGGGGCCAGGGCCGTGGGCATGACGCCGCGCATGGACATGTCGGCATAGGCTCCGGCGGCGCGACGGCGCGCGGCCGAATCAACCGGGTCCGTTCCCGCAAGGGCCGCCGCGCCGGTCAATGCGGTTGCTTGGGCGGCATCAGCGGAAACAGCGGCGTCCGAGGCGGAAGTCCGCCCGGCGGAAGCGGGCTCCACAACGGCCGAAACCAGGCCGGATGCAGCCGGGCCTTCGCCGTCGCCCTCTTCTTTCCGGGCATCCCGCGCGGCACGGGCTTCCTGAGCCGCGGCGCGCGCCGCCACCTGGCGGTCCTGGCCGGAAGGCTCGCCCGGGGCCAGGGCGGCTCGGCGCACTTGTTGTGCCTTTTCCCTGCTGGCTTCCGGATCGCCCGGCACGGACGAGGCGTCAATGGAAACATGGCCGCCGATGGCGTACTGCCGCCCGTCCGGCCCTTTCTGGTAGGTATAGCTGGCCCCGCCGTTCACATGCCCGCCGCCCGCCGCCATGTGCGCGCTCTCATGGGCGCGTACCTCGGCGTCACGCAGTTTCAGCTCGCGCAACTGCTGTTGGGCTTCGGGGCTCAGACTCAGGCTGTCCGCCAGATCCGGCAGGCCCGACAGACCAGCCGGGCCGCTCTCTTGTCCGTCGTTCCGACCCGCCCGGCTTGCCGGGGCAAAGGGACTCCTCTCCCGGCCGCGTCCCCCCCCGCCCACGCCGTCAGGACCGGCGGCGGGAGCCAACGGCGTCAACGGTCCCACAGGACGGGGACTGATGCTTTCCAGGGCTTCGGACATATCCTTGATCCTTAGAGCGGATTAACTCTAAATTGCTCTGACGAAACGACGGTCACGGTTCCAGGCCCTCGCACGGGCCTGGAAAACGACATTACGTTTCTCTTATCGGCGGCTCCGGCCTGGACTTTAGAGCAGTTGCGCATGAAATGTGTCAACTGCTCCCGGAGAGTGTCGCCATGAGATGGCTTTTTGTGTTATATTAAGGAAAAAGAACGTTTTTAGAGCTGCTGTCTTTATCCGTACGGCTCCTTTGTCGCCTACGGCTGAAGCAAGGCGAACTACGGGCGCAGGGAGCATATTCAAACCCGGCCTTCGCACGGAGTGAGCCTGACGCGGGCAGGGGACAAAAAGACCATTCACCAGTGCTTTCCTAAGGCCGCACGGCGGTAACCACGGCGGACATGGTTTCAGCGGGCACGGCCGGTTCCACCGTGATGAAACCGGCGGCTTCCAGATCCTCCCGCACTTCCCCAAAGGTATAAACCCTGCCGTCCGCGCAATGCACCAGCATGTTCAGGCCGAACAAGGCCCCGGCCGCCGGGCTGGTTCCGTCCGCGCTCATGATGAAATCGCGCACGGCCACCTTGCCGCCGGATTTCAGGGCCTGCAAGGCGTTACGGTACAGGGCGCGGCTTTGTTCCCGCCCGTGCTGGTGGATGATGGCGCTGATCCAGGCCAGGTCAAAACCCGACGGCAGGGCGTCGCTGTAGAAATCACCGGCCTGAAAATCCACCCGGCCTTCCAGGGGCGTGCCTGCAAAACGCTGTCGCGCCGCCTCAATGCCCACGGGGCGGTCGAATATCACGGCCGTCGCCGTGGGCAAACATTCCAGAAAAGCCTGGGTATAGGTGCCGGACGCGCCGCCCACGTCCAGAATCCGCGCCGGTCCTTCGCCGAAATGCAGCACCCCGGCCTCGTGCAGGGCCCTGATCATGGGGGCCGCCGTGCGCACGGCCAACGAGTTCATGCCCATGATAAAGGAACGGTCGTCCTCCTCTTCGCCGAGGATGCTGGGCCGCCGGGTTCGGGGTTTGCCGTCCCGCACCGTGCGCGCCAGCTCCGCCCAGCCCCGCTGGGCGTTGGCCATATGCCGCAGCATGGGCACATAGGAAAGGGGGTGGCGGCTGTCCAGCGCGTCCCGGTAGGCTTCGGCCACGGCATAGACCCCCAGGCCGCCCTGATCCGGATCAGCCGATGCGCCGCCCATGCTTTTGCACAGATAACCCATGCCCGCCAGGGCGTTCAGCAGCACCGCGGCGCCTCGCTCGTCCACGCCGCATTCCCGCGCCAGGTCCCCGGCGTTCATCCGGTTGCCGTTGCGCAGAATAACAGTGAAAAAATCCAGTTCAGCCGCCGCCGTCAGCGCGCAGGAGCGCTGGTAGCCCGTGGCGTCGCGCTGCAATACGGCAAAGGGGGTTCTGTCCATGCGAGGCCTCCTTGGCTTGCCAGACCGGGGCAAAAAGAGTAGCCCTTATTGCTTCCATTCTACGGTGAGGTTACGCCTATGTCGAGTCCTTCCACCGTCTCCCCTGTGGCGGAAGGCCTGCGGCGCGCCCTGCCCATCGTGCTGGGCTATGTGCCTGTGGGCTTCGCCTTCGGCGTGCTGGCGGTCAAAAACAATATTCCCCCGTCCCTGGCCGTGGCCATGGCCGTGCTGATGTTTTCCGGCTCCGGCCAGTTCGTCTTCGCCAGCCTCTGGGGCGCGGGCGCGGGCATCCTGTCGGTCATCGCGGCGGTGTTCATCGTCAATCTGCGCTATCTGCTGATGTCCGCCGCCGAATCCCCCTGGCTGGCACGCCTGCCGCGCTGGCAGCGTTTTCTGCTGGGCCTGGGCCTCACGGACGAAACGTTCGCCGTGCACATCACAGCCCTGCAACGCGGCTGGAAGCTCTCTCTCACCACGCTTTATCTCTGCAACAGCACCACCCATCTGGCCTGGGTGATCGGCTGCGCCGTGGGCGCTTTCTGCGGCGAACTGGTCAACGACGTGCGCCCCCTGGGCCTGGATTACGCCCTCACCGCCATGTTTCTGGCCCTGCTGGTGCCCCAGTGCGTGAGCCGCCTGCACGTGCTGGTGGCCCTGTTCACCACGGCCCTGTCCATCGCCCTCAAGGCCGCCGGCATGAGCCAGTGGAATGTGGCCGTGGCCACAATTCTCGGCGCGAGCCTGGGCGTGCTGCTGCTCTACGCCCGGCGCGGCCCCGGCCTGGAGAATCCGGGAGCGGAACAGAACGCCGGAACGCAAGCCGAACATTCGGACAAACCTTCGGCCCAACCTTCGGAGGTCCGGCCATGAACGCATGGATTGACGTCCACAGCGCGCTGCTGCTCTGTGTTCTGGGCAGCGTGCTGGTAACCCAGCTGCCCAAGGTGCTGCCCGTGACCTTTCTCAGGGGCGACTGCCTGCCCGCCCTGCTGCGGCACTGGCTGTCCTTCGTGCCCGTGGCGGTCATGGCCGCCCTGGTGGGGCCGGACGTTTTCTTCTACGAAGGGCGTTTCAACGCGGGCACGTCAAATCTCTTCCTGATGGTCTCCCTGCCCTCCCTGCTGGTGGCCTGGTGGGGCAAGAACTATTTTGTGACCATCGCCTTCGGCATCAGCCTGGTGATTCTGGCCCGCTGGCTGGGCTGGTACTGATGGACGCGGACCACCCCAATGATCCCGGCCCGGGCATGCCGCACCCGGCCCTGTACCGCATGGGCCGCGCGGGACGGCGCGCCGGACCTCCCCTGCCGCCGCCCCGCCGCAGCGGCCGCCTGCTGCTGCGCCTGACGCCGGAACACATCGCGCTTTTCCGCTTTCTGCTGGAATCCTACGACAATCTCGCTTATTTCACCGTGCTGGAGCGGCGTACCGCTCTGCTCAAGCTGGTCTTTTCGCCCCAGCGGGAACGCGCCGTCCGCCGCGCCCTGGCGGAAATGGCCCGGAGCCTGCCCTTTACGGCGGAGGACTGGCCCCTGCCCGATCTTTCCGTCCCGTCCGAGCCCGCCGACCGCGCCTGAACCGGCCCGGCCGCCGGACGCGGACCCGCGCAAAAAGGCTTTGAGCCGGACGCGTTTTCTGCTATGACATCTCCGTTACACGGCGGCGGCCCGGCGCGCCTTTGTTCCCTTTCCGACGGCAGGCGTATCCTTTCAAAAGCTTTTACCAAGGCGGAGCCATGCCCACACTCAAGTACAAGCGCGTGCTGCTCAAACTGAGCGGCGAAGCCCTGGCGGGCGAGCACAAAACCGGCATCGACCCTGAAACCGTGGCCGCCATCTGCGGCGAAATCGGTACCGTGCTCGACATGGGCGTGGAAATGGCTCTGGTCATCGGCGGCGGCAATATTTTTCGCGGACTCTCCGGCTCGGCCAAAGGCATGGAGCGTTCCTCGGCGGACTACATGGGCATGCTGGCCACGGTGCTCAACGCCCTGGCCGTGCAGGACATGCTGGAAAAACAGGGCTATCCCACCCGCGTGCTTTCGGCCATCACCATGCAGGAAGTCTGTGAGTCCTTTATCCGCCGCCGTGCCCTGCGCCACCTGGAAAAAGGCCGGGTGGTGATCTGCGCCGCAGGCACGGGCAACCCCTATTTCACCACCGACACCACGGCGGCCCTGCGCGGCATGGAACTGAAGTGCGACGCCATCATCAAGGCCACCAAGGTGGACGGCATTTATGACAAGGACCCGGCCAAGCACCCCGACGCCGTCAAGTTCGACAGCATCAGCTACGACGAGACGCTCTCGCGGCGTCTGGGCGTCATGGACGCCACGGCCTTTGCCCTGGTGCGCGACAATAACGTGCCCATCATCGTCTGCCGCATGTTCGGGGGCGACATCCGCCGTGCCGTGCTGGGCGAGGCCGTGGGCACCATCGTACGCGAGAATTGAGGAAGCCCGCGTGATGCGGGTTGTTACCTTTTGCCCATGCCGGGCAAGGGACAACAAGACCCAAACGAGGTTTCCCAAGCTTTTCATCCACGCAAGGAGTAGGAATTGATGGATATCGACAGCACCCTTCTGGACGCTGAGGACCGCATGGAAAAGGCCCTGGCCGCGCTGGACCGCGACTTCGCCAAACTGCGCACGGGCCGCGCCTCCACAGCCCTGGTGGACGGCATCAAGGCCGACTACTACGGCACGCCCACGCCCGTCAGCCAGATGGCCTCCGTGGCCGTGCCCGACAGCCGCACCCTGACCATCCAGCCCTGGGACAAGGGCGGCATCGCGGCGGTGGAAAAAGCCATTCTAAAGTCCGACCTGGGCCTTACCCCGGTCAACGACGGCAAGATCATCCGCATCGTCATTCCGCCGCTCACCGAGGAACGCCGCAAGGATCTCGTCAAAGTGGCCCGCAAGTACAGCGAGGAGGCCAAGGTGGCCGTGCGCAACGTGCGCCGCGACGCCAACGACGGCCTGAAGAAGCTGGAAAAGGACAAGGAAATCACCGAGGACGAGCTGAAAAAGGCCGTGGACGACGTTCAGAAGCTCACGGACAAGTTCGTGGGCGACGTGGATAAGAAGTGTGCGGGCAAGGAAAAGGAAATCATGGACATCTAGTAAGATTTGGATTTTTTTGCCGCTGGCGGCGTCAGGCTTCGCGGCGCGCCTCGGTCGTGTAGGCAGCTACACTCTACGTCGGCACGCCGTTCGTCTTTCTTGCCAGCGACGAAAAAATCTCAAATCTTACGGTGAAATAGGCCATTCATGACAGAAGAAGTTGAAAAACTGCCCGCGCATATCGCCATCATCATGGACGGCAACGGCCGCTGGGCCCAGGCGCGCGGGCTCCCGCGCTCGGCCGGGCACCGCGCCGGGGCCGAAGCCGTGCGCACCGTGGTCACCGAATGCCGTGGCCTGGGCATCCGTCACCTGACCCTCTACGCCTTTTCCAGCGAAAACTGGAACCGGCCCAAGTCCGAGATCAGCGCCCTGTTCAGCCTGTTGCTGGAATTTCTGCGCCGTGAGGTGCCGCTGATGGAGGAAAAGGGCATCGCCCTCAAGGTGCTGGGCGACCTGGAAGGCCTGCCCCTGCCGCAGCGCACGGCCCTGCGCCACGCCATGGGCCGCACCGAAGCCGGGCGGGAAATGACGCTCAACCTGGCGCTCAATTACGGCGGCCGGGCCGAACTGGTGCGCGCCGTGCGAGGCTTTCTGCGCGACAACGCGCGGCCCGAGGACGTTACCGAGGAGAGCCTGGCGCAAGGCCTCTACACCGCCGGTCAGCCCGATCCGGACCTGCTCATCCGCACCAGCGGCGAGCAGCGTCTGAGCAATTATCTGCTGTACCAGTGCGCCTACAGCGAACTGTATTTCACGCCCGTGCCCTGGCCCGACTTCGGCGCCGACCAGTTGCGCGAGGCGCTGGCCGTCTATGCCGGGCGTTCGCGCCGTTTCGGCAAAACACAGGAGCAAATTGATGTCCGTTGACCATGCCGTCGATATCCGCCGCATCATCACCGGCCTGGCTCTGGCCGCCGCGCTGCTGCTGGTGCTCTGGCTGCGGGGCTGGCCCCTGCTCTTTGTGATCCTGCTGGTTGCGGCGCTGGGCCTCTGGGAATTCTATTCGCTGTTCTGGGGCCCCACGGGCCGCATTCCCAGCCGGATCTGCGCCATCGCCCTGGGCTGGGGCATGCTCTGCCTGACCTGGCTGAACCGCCCGCAGGACGCCCTGGTCTGCCTGGGCGCGGGTTTTGTGCTGGCGGCCATGACCTTTCTGTTCCGCTGGGACGTGGTGGAGGAGGAAAACGCTTTCTCCGCCAGCGGCATTTTCATGGCCGGTCTGGCCTATGTGCCCCTGCTGCTGCTTCCGGCCACCTATCTTTCCACGGTCAAGCTGATCTTTGTGCTGGCCGCCGTGGCCGTGTCCGACACCGCCGCCTATTTCGTGGGCACGCGCTTCGGCCACCACAAGCTCTGGCCGCGCGTGAGCCCCAACAAAAGTTCCGAGGGCGCTGTGGGCAGCCTGGTGGCCTGCGTGATCTTCTGCGCCGTGTACGGTGAAATTTACGGCAAAGTGGGCTGGTTCTCCTTCGCCCTGCTGGGCGTGGCGGTCAATGCCTTTGCCCAGGTGGGCGATCTGTTTGAATCCGCGCTGAAGCGTTCCGTCCACGTCAAGGATTCCGGCTCCATCCTGCCCGGCCACGGCGGCATTCTGGACCGCGCGGACAGCTTCCTGTTTGCGATGCCGATGGTGGCGGTGGTGGATCAGTGGTTCTTTTTCTTCTGATGGAAGCACCCGGAAAACGCGTCTTTTGCCCCCTGGCCGCGTCACAAGTCCAGCGCGACCCAGGTCTGTATACCAAGAATACTATCCCTGGCCCGCGCTGGACTTGCTCCTTGCCAGGAAACAAAATTCATCGTTTTCCGGGCGCTTCCATTTTTTTGTTTTTTTCCGGACGCGGCAAAGCAACGGATACGACGGTATTGATGCGGACACTCTGATGGCAGAACTCTGGCCGGGCCAAGGCGGTCCGGCGATCGACTATATTTCGGGGCCGCCCTCCGAGCGCTGGCAGCGGGAACAACCGCGCGGCCTGGTGATTCTGGGCGCCACCGGCTCCATCGGGCGCAACGCCCTGGCCGTGGTGGAGGCCAAACCGGGCTTCTTCCGCGTGTGGGGTCTGGCCTGCGCCCGTAATGTGGAGCGCCTGGCGGCCCAGGCCCAACGCCACCGCCCGCCCTTCCTGGCCGTGCTGGACGAGGCCGCCGCCGAAAAACTCGCCGCCCTGCTTCCCGCCGGATACAGGCCGCGCGTTCTGGTAGGGCGCGAGGGCTATGCGCAACTGGCGGCCCTGCCCGAAGCCTCCACCGTGCTTTCGGCCCAGGTGGGCGCGGCCGGGCTGGCCGGGACCCTGGCGGCGGCCCTGGCGGGCAAGGTCGTCTGTCTGGCCAACAAGGAATCCCTGGTCCTGGCCGGTGGCCTGGTGCGCGACATCTGCGCCCGCACCGGCGCGGTCATCCTGCCCGTGGATTCAGAACACAACGCCATTTTTCAATGCCTGGCCGGGCGCGGCCAGGAGGTCGCCAACCTGGTGCTCACCGCTTCGGGCGGCCCCTTTCGCGGCAAAAGCGCGGCGGAACTGCGCCAGGTTACGGTGGAGCAAGCCCTGAAGCACCCCAACTGGCGGATGGGCGCAAAAATCAGCATTGATTCCGCCACCCTGATGAACAAAGGGCTGGAAGTGGCCGAGGCCTTCCATCTCTACGGCGTGCCCAGCGAACGCATCCGCGTGCTGGTGCATCCCCAGTCCGTGGTCCATTCCCTGGTGGAACTGGCCGACAATTCCATGCTGGCCCAGATGGGCCCGGCGGACATGCGCATGGCTATCGCCCACTGCCTGCTCTGGCCCCATTGCTCGCCCGTGGGCGTGCCGCCGCTGGACCTGGTGGCCGCCGGGCAGCTCTCCTTCCATGAGCCTGATCTGGAAGCCTTTCCCTGTCTCGGCCTGGCCCGCAAGGCCCTGGCCCGGCGGGGCGGGCTGTGCGTGGTGATGAACGCGGCCAACGAGGCCGCCGTGGAACTTTTTCTGCAAGGGAACTGCGGCTTTGTGGACATTCCCCGACTCATCGGCGCGGTTCTGGAGGCCCATGCGGCCACCGCGCCGGGACAGGGGCCGTTCTGTCCGCCCGTGACCACTCCGGCCGACGCGGCTGATCCCCTTGCTCTTGAACGTGAAGTACATACCTTGGTAGAACGCATAGAGCGCCTCGACCATCACAGCCGCGCGTTGGTCCGTGAACTGGCGCGTGACGTTAGAGCATTTCAAAAAGTTAATCTGCTCTAGACACACAAAACCCATAGGGTTTTGCGGCGGCGCAGCCGCCGAAAGCCGGCGAAAATTGAGAGCCCAACTATGCTCGAAGTTTTTGCAATCAGACAATAGATACGGAGAATCCGCGTGCTGATGACCATTATTGCCGTAATCATAGTTTTGGGCGGCCTGATCTTTTTCCACGAGCTGGGGCATTTCGCCGTGGCCCGTTGTCTGGGGATGGGCGTATCCACATTTTCCCTGGGCTTCGGCCCCAAAATTCTCAAACGCAAACTGGGCAAGACCGAATACGCCCTGTCCCTGGTGCCTCTGGGCGGTTATGTGGCCCTGGTGGGCGAAAGCAATGAATCCGAGATCCCGGAAGGCTTCAGCCCGAAAGAAAGTTTCGCCCTGCGCCCGGCCTGGCAGCGCCTGCTGGTGGTGATCGCCGGACCGGCAGCCAATATCCTGCTGGCTTGGCTGCTCTGCTGGATTCTGGCCTTCGGCTGGGGCACGCCCGTATTGCTGCCCGATGTGGGCGCGGTGGTTGAAAACAGCCCGGCGGCCAAGGCCGGTCTCAAAGCCGGCGACCGCATCCTGAGCATTGACGGCCAGGCCGTGGGGAGCTGGGACGCCATGTCCGCGGCCATCGCCCACAGCGACGGCAAACCCATGCAGCTGGAAGTGCTCCGGCCCGCTCCGGAGGCCGACATGGAAACCGAACCCGCCGCCGACGGCACGCGGGGTCAGGGCGCCACGGTCGAGGGCACGACCCTGCACCTGGAAATGACGGCGGAACGCGCCGCGCGCAAGACCATTTTCGGCGAAAATGAAACCGCTTGGCTTATCGGCGTGCGCGCCGCCAACAGCGTGGATATGCGGCCGAAAGGCTTCTGGGAAGCGGCTTCGGCGGGCGCAACCGAAACCGGGCGTATGGTTTCCCTGACATGGCTGAGCTTTGTTAAGCTGGCCGAGCGGGTGGTGCCCCTGGACCAGGTGGGCGGGCCCATCATGATCGCCCAGATGGTGGGCAAACAGGTGCACGAGGGTCTGCCGGGCCTGCTGGCGCTCACGGCCCTTATCAGCATCAACCTGGGCATCCTGAACCTGCTGCCCATTCCCATCCTGGACGGCGGCCAGGTGGTCTTCTGCCTGCTGGAAATCATCTTCCGGCGACCCGTGAACCGCAAAGTGCAGGAATACGCCATGCGCGCGGGCCTGGCCCTGCTCATCGCCCTGATGCTGCTGGCCACCTTCAACGACGTCTGGCGTCTGATCAAGTCCGCCGGGGGCGCCGGTTAAACGGGAGGCCGCCATGAACGCGCATTCCACGGGCCTGGAGCTGATTCTCAACGCCGCCGAGGGCGTGTTGCAGATCGCGGTTACGGACAATGAGGCCCTGCTCTGCGCCCAGCAGTGGCACCGCTCCGAACGGGCCACGGAAATCCTGGCTCCGGCCCTGCGGGATATCTGCGCGGGCTTGGAGGTGCGTCAGGCGGACTTCCGGCGTATCGCCTGCGTGCGCGGCCCCGGCTCCTTCACCGGCATCCGCCTGATATTGACCACGGCGGCGGCCCTGCGCCGCACGGGGCGCGCCCAACTGGCCGGTCTGGACTATATGCAGGCCCTGGCCACCAGCGCGGTGCTCCGGCGCGGCCTGCTCTACGGCGCGCCGCTCTGGGTGCTGACCCATGCCCGCCGCAACCTGGTACACTGCCAGCCCTTTGTGGCCTATGGCCCGCAGATTCCGGCCCAGCCCCTGGAGTCCGTGGAACTGCTCGCCCCCGCCGAAGCCCTGCAACGCCTGGCCGCGCGGCCGGGGCATGTCTGCGGCAGCGGCCTGGCCCGCAACGCGGCGCTCTTCACCCCGCTCCGGACCGGCTCGGGCCCGGCCGGGGCCCCGGACGCGGTCCTGATGCCGGACCTGACCAGCCCGGACATAGCTGCCCTCTGCCTGCTGGCCCGGCACGGGGATTACTTCCCCCAGGATCTGGAGCCGCTTTACGTGCGCCCCTGCGACGCCGTGGAAAACCTGCCCCACTTGGCCGGACGCCAGGGCCTGGATGCCGACGAGGCCGTCAGCGCCCTGGACAATATGCTTGCGCGTACGCCCGAAAGCGAAATCTGATCTCCGGCCTGCCACCGCAGCGCCCGTGCTTCCATTCTCCGGCACGTCCGACTCCCGCCGACGCGCGTCTCGTATATCGTTTTTTCCGCGCCGTCGTGGGGCCCACGGCGGCTCCTGTTTTCACATAACCTACAAAAATAACAAAATATTTTTTTATTTACACAAAAGGACATTGTCCGTCACGGCTCTTTGGGATACACATAGTCTTCTCCTGTCCACGGGTGATATCTCTTCCAGAGAAGCCGCTGTCCGCTTCCCGCCATGCGGGCCGGGGGGTCGTTTAACCGCGGCCTGTTTCCGGTCCGCGCACCGGAGCATGTATACGGCGTGTCAATGCGCGCGCCGCCACGCCCGAAAGGACAGCCGATGTTTCTGAAAAAATATCCGCTCCACGGGGTCGCCCTCTGCAATGCATGCATCGGCCTGCTGCTGTTTGTGATTGTCATAGCTCTGCTGAACGCCATCAATCAGGCCATGTGGAGGGCCACGGAAAGCACCATCCGCAGCCTGATCCAGGCCAGCGGGGAAGCCATTGCCAACGCCGTCCGCCGCGACGTCCAGAGTCTTGAGTCCTTCAAGGAGAGCCTGCTGGGGGCGGACGCCGTGACGCCTGTCGCGGCCATCGGCCTGATGCAGCGCTACGTGGCCACCAGTCCCTTCAGTCAGGTCGCGGTGGTGAATGAACAGGGCAGGGGATATTTTGCCGACGGCGATCCGGTGGACATCAACAATGGCGAAGAATGGCATAATTTCGTCAAGGACGCCTCTGTCTCGCGCACCTATCTGAACGCCCAGGGACAGCGCCAAGTCACCATGCGGCGACCGCTTATCGTCAACGGACGGCACAGGGGCGCCGTCTACGGCAGCCTGTCCCTCGAAACATACGCCCAGCCCAGCGCCATGGACTTTTTTGACGGCCAGGGCTTATCCTTTATGGTTTCGGCCTGGACCGGCGAATATCTGATCGCCTCGCCGGACGCGCTGAAACAGGGGAACAAAACCGATTTTTACGCCGCCCTGGCCGCGTCGCCGGAAAACAAGCCGGAACGGATCGCCGCGCTGCGCCGGGCCATGAACGAGGGCAAGAGCGGCAGTGTGGTTATGAACGTTCAGGGCCGCCAGACCTATCTGTATTACACGCCCATCTTTCCCACGAACAACTGGGACATGGTTTCCATGGTCCCGGTGGACGCCATGCACCAGGCCGCCAACTACGTCAACGCGCTGGTGGCCATCGTCTGCCTGCTCATTCTGGCCGGTCTGCTCGTCATGTTTTCCCTGACCCGCCGCCACCGCGCCATGGCCCTGAAAATCAAGGCGCGCCATTACCGCGACTTTCTGTTCCACACGCTTTCCGGCAGCACGGACAGCGTATTCCTGATCTACAACGCCTCCCGCCGGAGCATGGAATACGTTTTCGAAAATCTGGAGCGGGTGCTCGGCATTCCCATGCGGGCCTGTCTTGAAAATCCCGCCGCCCTTTTCAAACATTGCATCTTCAAGCCCGGCTCGCGCCTGCGCGAGGATTTTGAAGCGGCCTCCATCCGCGACGCCCGCAGCGAGGAATGCTACATCATCAATCCCGCCACCGGGGAAAAACGCTGGATCAAATTCTCCCTGGTCCCCAGAGACGACGCCGATGGTCAAATCTATTACGTTATTTCTCTCAGTGACATCACGGAAGAAAAGGCCATGCGCCGTCTGCTCAAGGATTCGCTGGCCGCCGCGAAACAGGCCAGTAAGGCCAAAAGCAGCTTTCTTTCAGCCATGTCGCACGACATCCGCACGCCCATGAACGCCATCATCGGCATGGCAACCATTGCCGAGCGGCACGCTGGCGACCCGGAGCGCGTGCGGGATTGCCTGGACAAGATTTCCGTGGCCTCCCGGCTGTTGCTGGGCATCATCAACGAAGTGCTGGACATGTCCAAGATTGAGAGCGGCAAGTTGCTGCTGAGCAACGCGCCTTTTGATCTCAATGACCTGATCCGCGACACCCTGGATATGATCCGCCCTATGCTGGAAAGTCGCCAACACGAATTCCACCTGCACATGGACATTAGCCAGCCGGCGCTCCAAGGCGATACGCAACGCATCCAGCAAATTTTGCTCAATCTGCTTTCCAACGCCGCGAAGTACACGCCGGACAAGGGCCGTATCAGCCTTTCCATCAGCGAAAAAGCGACCCTCGCTCCACCCATGAGCCGGATCATCATTGTGGTCGAGGACAACGGCTTCGGCATGAGCCCGGAATTCCAGAAACGGATTTACGACTCTTTCGCGCGCTCCGACGACGAGCGGGTGCACCGCATTCAGGGCACGGGCCTGGGCATGCCCATTGTGCGCAATCTGGCGCGGATGATGCATGGCAGCATTACCATCGAAAGCGAGCTGAATCAGGGCAGCCGCTTTACGGTGGAACTGGCCCTCTGCCGCCAGCAGGACGGAGGCCGGTGGACAGCCGAACCCCCGAAAGAGGAGCCCGAACCGCCGCAACGCCTGGAGGCGGACCAGACTCTGCTCGCCATGCCGGACGATTTCAACGGCAAGCGCATTCTGCTGGTGGAGGACAATGAACTGAATATGGAAATCGCCCTGGAGTTGATCGGTTCCATGGGCGTGGCCATCGACTGCGCCGAAACCGGGCAGCAGGCCGTGGAGCGTTTCGCGGCCTCACCGGAAAGCTATTATGATCTGGTTTTCATGGATATCCAGATGCCGGTCATGGATGGACACGACGCCACCAGGGCCATCCGCGCCCTGAACCGGAAAGACGCCCGCCAAGTGCCCATCGTCGCCATGAGCGCCAATGCCTTTGCCGAGGACATCCAGGCTGCGGAAAACGCCGGGATGGACGGGCATTTGCCCAAGCCCATCGACCTGACCCTGCTGCGGGACACGCTGCGCCGCTGGCTCTGAGGAAGGGAGTCCGACGTTGGGGCATGCACGCCGCCGCGTTGGAACATTGCAACCTTGCAGCGTCCTAACGCGGAACACGGTGAGGCGCGCCGCGAAGACCGACCCGACGGGCGGCCCGTAGGGCCGTGCCTGTAGCCCAAAGGGCCTACAGGCATCGAGAGCAACGCGGCGTGGATTGCGGCGGAGTGACCGACGGCAGCCCGGAGGGCTGTCCCCATAGACGATAACGGAGCCACACGGGGATCGACAGCAGCGATAAACGGAATTTTGCCGGAATGAACCCTTTGAAACACTTAGGTGGGCTGCTCTCGGCTCAAAAAGGCAGAAAACGCGGCTTGCGGTCCACAAAAATCACGCTTTGCGCATAGCCGAAAGAACGGGCGTACGCCGCCAGATGGTCGAAACCGAAGGCCACGTCCGCCGTGGCATGAGCGTCCGAGCCGAAGCTGATGTTCACGCCCAGTTCGGCGGCCAGGCGCATAATGGGCGGGGCCGGATAGGGTTCGGCGAAGTCCTTGCGCAGGCCCGCCGAGGACACTTCCAGGGCCACGCCGGTTTCACGCATGGCGGCCAGGGTTTCGCGGATCAGGTCCAGGCTGCCCGGCACGGCCAGCCAGGCGTGGAAGCTCTCCCAGCAGCGCACCTTGATGAAGTCCGGGTGGGCCACGATGTTCATCAGGCCGCTGCGGACCATGGCCGTCATCTCCCGGTAATAGGCCGCGAAACGCCTGTAACGTTCCTCCTCGCTCTCGCCCTGGCTCCAGTTTTTGGGTGACCCCACAGCCAGCATGCCCAGAAAGTGCAGGCCGCCGATCACGTAGTCAAAAGGCCAGCGCGCCGCCAGCTCCCGCATATAGGGCATGCGCGAGGGGATCCAGTCCAGCTCCATGCCCAGCAGCACGCGCGGGGCTCCCGGCAGGTGGAAACGCTCTCGCAAGGCCAGTACTTCGTCGACATAGCCCGGAAAATCACCGGCCAGGTCGCCATGATACAACGGGCAGGCATAGCCGGGCGGCAGGGGCGAATGCTCGGAAAAGCCGTACCAGCCCAGCCCCAGACGCCGCGCGGCCTCGTACATTTGCGCTGCCGAGGCCTCTCCGTGGGAGATGAGGGTGTGATTATGCACGTCAGCGAGAATCATGCCGCGCCTCCCGTCAGGCGTCTTTCTGATTTGGGGGAATGCTGATTACTGAAAATTTTTGTTCTCCGCACAACGCTTGGAGCCTGCGTCACAATGGCCAAAGCACGGCGAACTGCGGGCAGAGGGCAAAAAGACCATTACTCGGCCTTCTCCAGAATCCGTCGGGCTTCGGCCACGTCCTCGCCGATCCGGCGGGTGAGCTCCTCCACCGAGGCGAAGCGGCGCTCGCCGCGCAGCCGGGCCACGAACTCCAGGCGCACGCGCCGTCCGTACAGATCGGCCGAGGTATCCAGCAGAAAACTTTCCACAGTCACGTCCCGGCCCCCGAAGGTGGGCTTGCGCCCCACATTGGTCACGGCCTGATGCCAGGTTTCGTCCAGACGCACGCGGGCGGCGTAGACGCCTTCGGCGGGCAGCAGGGTTTCCGGCGGCAGCAGGTTGGCCGTGGGAAAACCCAGGCCGCCGCCGCGCCCCTCGCCGTGCACCACTTCGCCGGAAAAGCCGTAGCAGCGCCCTAGCAGGCGCGCGGCCTGCCAGACGTCGCCCCGGCTGATCAGGTCGCGCAGACGGGTGGAACTGACCACCGCGTCGTCCACAATGACCGGCGGCAACTGTTCCACCGCAAAGCCCCAGTCCGCGCCCAGGCTCCGTAACACTTCGGCATGGCCGCTGCGGCCCCGGCCCAGGGAAAAATCATAACCCACCACCAGACGGCGCAGATGCATGGGCAGCAGATAGCGGCGCACGAATTCCTCGGGCGTCAGGGCGGCCAGTTCCTGGGTGAAAGGCAGCTCCAGCACGTGCTCCACACCCAGGCCCGCCAGCAGTTCCAGCCGCCGTTCCCGGCTGGTCAGCGGGGCGTGGGGCTTGTGCGGGGAGACGACCAGACGCGGGTGCGGCCAGAAAGTCACCAGCACGCAGGCCAGATCATCCTGGCGGCAGACATCCAGAGTGCGGCGGATCAGGGCTTGGTGGCCTTTATGCACGCCGTCGAAGTTGCCGATGGTGACGCCGGCGCCCGTCAGGGAGCCCAGGCCGTCCACGGAATGTACAAGTTGCATAGGTCGCGTCAGTTCCGAGCGTTGGAGGAAGGGAACGAGTCTCCCGGGAGCAGAGCCCGTTTTCCCGACAGATGGATTTTGTTCCCTGGCAAGAAAACGGCCGATTACGGGCCGGGGATAGTACTCTTACGGTACAGCCCTGGCCCGTAATCGGCCGTTGACGCAGTCCAGGGGGCAAAAGCCGCTGTTGAAAACGGGCTCTAAATTAATCTGTCGAAAATAATTTTGTACGCCCTGCGAATATGCAGCACCAGCCTGAGGGTCAGGCTGCGGGCCTGCTTTTCATCCTGCACGGAAAAAGAGCCCAGATGCCGGGCCACATCGCTGAAATCCGCGTCGCCCTTGGGCTGAAGCATGCCCCAGTACTGCTGGGCTCGCTCCATGATCCGGGCGCTGAGCTTGTCCGGATGGGCAATACGGTAGGCATGCAAAAACGTGGCGAAAATATGCTCCGCATCCTGCGGGAAGGAACTGGACAGGGCCAGACGCCAGAGGGCCATGTACAGGCCGCGCCATTCCACCAGCATCTGGCGGCGGCGCATGAACTGCATGCGGCCGATGCCCATGAGCTCCAGCTCGGCCGTGAAGTCAGCGTCCTCCAACAGGGCCGCGAAATTCTCCAGAGCCTCCTGCACAACGCTCTTGTCGTCAAACACTTCCGCAACGTTTTGCATAGGCCTTCCGTTCAGCTTTCCGCCCCGGCGTCGCTGTCGCCGCCGTCCTTGCGCCTGCGCGGCGAACGCCGACGGCGTTTGCGGCTGCCGTCATGCGGCTCGGCCTCACTGCGGCCGGCGGCATCGACGCGGGAACGCGGGGCATCCCCGGCATCATTCTTTCGCCTGGCGGGCACGGGCTCGCTGTCGGGAAAGCGGTTTTCGTGCAGGCTCTGCTGATGGCAGGCGTCCAGCAGCATGGCCAGCAACTGGACATCGTCCTCTTCCTCGCTCTGTTGGGCGAGTTCGCGCGCCAGGGCCGCGTAGCGGGCCACGCGCACGCGTTCCAGGCCGGTGAGCGTGCGGAAGCGCGCCTCCAGAATGGCGGTCAGGCGCGTGCCCGCCACCTTGGCCACGTCTTCGTCCGTGGGCAGGGGCAGTTCCATGAGCCCGATCTTGTAATGCTTGGCGATGCGCTCCAGCTCCATGCGCTGCATCACGTCCACCAGGGAAATCACCGTACCCGCGGCCCCGGCGCGCCCCGTGCGCCCGGCGCGGTGGATGTAGCTTTCATGGTCCTCCGGCGGCTCATAAAGAAAGACGTGCGACAGGGCCGGAATATCAATGCCCCGCGCGGCCACGTCCGTAGCCACCAGATATTGCAGGCGGCCCTTGCGGATTTTGTCCAGCACGGCCTCGCGCCTGTTCTGCGAAAGATCCGCCGAAAGCTCGTCGGCGCTGTAGCCGAAGCCCTGGAGCACGCCGGTCACATAGTGCACATTGGCCTTGGTGTTGCAGAAAATAATGGCTGAAGCCGGATTTTCCGTTTCCAGCAGGCGTACCAGGGCCCTGTCCTTGTCCATTGGCTTGACCTCGCAGAAGAGGTGCTGGACCTCGGCCACATGGACCTCTTTCTGGGACAGGGAAAGCAGGGCCGGTTCCGACATGAACTCGGCGGCCAGCTTGAGCACGTGTGGCGGATACGTGGCGGAAAACAGGCAGGTGTGGATGCGCTTTTTGGGCAGATAGCGCTGCACTTCCTTCATGTCCGGGTAAAAACCGATGGACAGCATGCGGTCGGCCTCGTCAAAGACCAGCACACGCAAGTCCTTGAGGTCCAGCGTGCGGCGCAGCAGGTGGTCCAGCACGCGGCCCGGCGTGCCCACAATGACCTGGGCCCCCTCGCGCAGGGCGTCCATCTGTTTTTTGTAGCCCACGCCGCCGTACACGGCCACGGTCCGGATGCCGGTATCCGCGAAAATCACGGCGGCCTCGCGTTCCACCTGCACGGCCAGCTCACGCGTGGGAGCGAGCACCAGGGCCTGCGGGGCCTTGAGTTCCGGATCCAGGCGGGGCAGCATGGGCAGCAGATAGCAGCCGGTCTTGCCGCTGCCCGTGCGTGACTGGACCATGATGTCCCGCCCTTCCAGCAGATAGGGCAAAGCCAGGGATTGCACCGGCATCAGGCTCTGCCAGCCCGCGCGGGCACAAGCCGCGTGCATGGCTTCAGGCAGGTCGGCCAGGCCGACTTTGGGCAGGGCGTTTTCCGGCTCACTGACGGAGAGTTCCTCCGTGGCGAGGGGAGCGGCGTCTTCCGCCGGTTCCGGGGCGGAAACGTCCGCGCCGGGCATTGTGGTATCGGAGAGATCTTCTGACATATGTCATCCCGGCGGAATAAAACCGCCTTAGTATAAAGGTATTGTCAACAAGTTATAATGCCATAAACCACACTTTTCCGCAAGGTTCACCATGCGGACGGCAAAAGGGCGCATCCCCGCCGGGGAGGAGAGGCGCGCGAATAAGACGCGCGGCTTGCCTCCGCCGTCGATTGCGGATAAATTCAGCCCGCTGCGCGGGTGGGCACATTATGTGCCGTAGCCGCTCCGCAAGGATTTGTCCGCAAATCCTCGCCGCGAAACGCGAGCGGACGGGCTTTGCCGTCGTGAACGAGCATCTCAAGTGTTACATGCTCCAAGGAGAACATCCATGTCCAGTCAGCAGTCTTGCCGGCACGGGGAAAATGCCCCGGCTGACTTCGCGCCCGACTTCAGCAAGGGCCTTGTGCCCGCCATCGCCCAGGACCAGGCCACGGGCGAGGTGCTCATGCTGGCCTATATGAACGAGGAGGCCTGGCGCAAGACCTTGGAGACCGGCGAGGCTCACTACTGGAGCCGCAGCCGCAAGGAACTCTGGCACAAGGGCGGCACGTCCGGCCATGTCCAGAAGGTGCGCTCCCTGCGTCTGGACTGCGACAGCGACACCGTGCTGCTGCTCATCGAGCAGGTGGGCGGCGCGGCCTGCCACAGCGGGCGGCGCTCCTGCTTTTACCGGGAATGGGAGGACGGAGCCGTGACCGTCTGTTCGCCCCAGGTGTTCGATCCCCAAAAAGTTTACGGCGGAGAAAGGAAATCCTCATGAGCGCGCAGACGCAGCCGATCATCAAACTGGGCGTGCCCAAGGGCTCGCTGGAAGAAGCCACCATCAATCTTTTCGAACGCGCGGGCTGGAAAATCCGCAAGCACACCCGCAACTATTTCCCGGACATCAACGATCCGGAAATCGCGGCCTCGCTCTGCCGCGTGCAGGAAATCGGCGACTATATCGAAGCCGGGGTGCTGGATGTGGGCATTACCGGCCTGGACTGGCTGTCCGAGCGCGGGCATGAGGACAAGGTGGCGCGCATCGCGGACTTGGTCTATTCCAAAACCTCCAACCGGCCCTGCCGCTGGGTGCTGGCCGTGGCCGGGGATTCGCCCTATACCCGCGCCGCCGACCTGGCCGGAAAACGCATCGCCACGGAGCTGGAAGGCCTGACCCGCCGTTATTTCGCCAAAGCGGGCGTGGATGTGGATGTCTTCTACTCCTGGGGGGCCACCGAGGCCAAGGTGGTGGAAGGACTGGCCGACGGCATTGTGGAAGTGACCGAGACCGGCACCACCATCCGCGCGCACGGGCTCAGAATCATCGACGAGGTCATGGTCTCCTACCCGGTGCTCATTGCCAACAAGGAGGCCTGGGCGGACCCGCGCAAGCGGGCCAAGATCGAACAGCTCACCCTGCTTTTGCAGGGCGCGCTGCGCGCCGAAAACCTGGTGGCCATCAAGATGAACGCCCCCGCGGCCCATCTGGACGCCATCCTGGAAATGCTGCCCTCGCTCAATTCGCCCACGGTATCGCCTCTGCGCGACGGGCGCTGGCTGTCCGTGGAAACAGTGGTGGAGATCGGTATTGTGCGCGATCTCATCCCGCGCCTGCGCGAAGCCGGGGCCGAGGGCATTATTGAATACGCGTTGAACAAGGTCATCTAGGGTAAAATCACTTCTCAACGTTAATCTGCTCCAGAGACTGTTAACGCTATGCCTTTTTGCCCGGCCCACGCCTGAAGCAAAGCCGGTTTTTCCGGAAAATCCCGCCGGACGCAATGCCGGACACTGCGAAGAAGATGCGCCCGCCTTGAGCGCGCAAAGGAGATTTCATGGAGACCGATGAAAGCCGCGAACTTCTGGAAAGCCTGCCCGAGCTCCAGGCGGACGAGACCTTCTGTTTTGACTGCAATCCACAGGTGCCCTGCTTCAACCGCTGCTGCGCGGAGCTGACCCTGCCGCTCACGCCTTATGACGTACTGCGCCTGCGCCGCCACATGGGCATTACCAGTGAGGAATTCCTGAATACCTTCGCCATCATGCGCTCCTTTCCGGACACGGGCTTTCCCCTGCCCATGCTGCGCATGCTCCAGGGCCCCGGCGAGCCCTGCCCCTTTGTGGGCCCGGCGGGCTGTTCGGTCTATGAGGACCGGCCCGGCGCCTGCCGCTGCTACCCGCTGGGGCGCGGCACCAAGATGGCCGAGAACGGGGTGGCCGAACGCTTTTTCGTGGTGCGCGAGCCCCATTGCCACGGCTTTGACCAGGGCACGCAGCGCACGGCGCGCCAGTGGTTCGAGGACCAGAGCCTTTCGGAATACAACGCGGCCAACGATCGCTACATGCGGCTCATGGCCCTGGTGCGGGCCACCGGCAAGCCGCTGGAAGCGCGCCTGGCGACCATGAGCGTGCTCTGCCTCTACCAGTTGGACAAATTCCGCGAGCTCATCACCCATATGCGCATTTTTGAACATGTGGACATTGACGCTGCGCGCCGGGCCGCCATCATGGAGGACAGCCCGGCCGGCGACGTGGCCGCTCTGGAGTTCGGTCTGGATTGGATGGAGCTGATAATCTTCGGCAAAAGCCAGGGCCTGAACAAAAAATAGCTACGCCGGTTTCAACGCGGCAAACGCTTGCGAAAAACCGCCGGGCCTTTTGTCCCGGCGGTTTTTCGCGTTTCCGGGCCCGGCCCGCGTCCGCCCGGCAACGGCCTTGTTTATCGCGCTCGTGACAAATTTCTTTTACAAGATAAAAAAAATCTGCTAATCGGAAGTTGTGCGGACCAATCCATGCCGTTCTTTTTTGTATTATTTTTAATAATTTTAAATAGTTATGGCATGAGAAACTCAAAAACACGCGCTTGAGGCGGCGCTGTTTTTCCGTTCCGCGCGGCCCTGTTGTCTGTGCCCATATCCCCGGCCGCCCACCGGCCACAATCGCACGGGAGGAGCGTATGAGTTTTGGCAGGCAAGTGTATGATTTTCTATTGAGCGGTTCACAGGCATACGCCAAATGGGATTTGGAGGTTTCAACCTCCATTCTCAGAAACCGCAAAAAACTGCTCATTCTGCTGGCGCTGGCCGTACCCATTCTGGCCGGTTGCCTGGCTGAAGCCTACGAGTACCACGAGATGCTCGGCGGCAAGAGCGCGTATGCTCCGGCCTTTTACACCACCACCATCTTTCTGGCCTCCATCGCCGTGGGTCTGGCCGCGGGCCTGATCACCGGCTGTATCGGCGCGGGCGGCGGCTTCATCATCACCCCGGCCCTGATGGCCGTGGGCGTTAAGGGCATTCTGGCCGTGGGCACGGACCTGTTTCACATTTTCGCCAAGGCCATCATGGGCACCACGGTGCACAAAAAGCTGGGCAACGTCTCGGCCAAACTGGCCATCGCCTTCCTGGTGGGTTCCATTGTGGGCACATTCATCGGCGGCGCCATCAACAAAGGCCTGTACAACGCCGATCCCCTGCTCTCCGAGCTGTTCATCAGCACCATTTACGCCGTGCTGCTGGGCTTCCTGGGCTTCTACGCCCTGTTCGACTTTCTGAAAGCCACGCGCGGCGGCAGCAAAGCGGCCAGCCAGAGCGCCCACGGCGGCAGCGCGGGCCTGACCAGCCTGTCCGTCAGAATGCAGAGCCTGACCGTGCCGCCCATGATCTCCTTCGACGAGGATCTGGTGCCCGGCGGGCGGCGCATCTCCGGCTGGATCGTGGCCGCCGGCGGCATGGTGGTGGGCCTGCTGGCCGCCATCATGGGCGTGGGCGGCGGTTTCGTGACCTTCCCCATGTTCGTCTACATTTTCGGCGTGTCCTCCATGACCACGGTGGGCACGGACATTCTGCAGATCATCTTCACCGCCGGTTTCGCCGCCGTGGGCCAGTACGCCATTTACGGCTACGTGTTCTACACCCTGGCCATCGGCATGCTGCTGGGCTCGCTGCTGGGCATCCAGGTCGGCGCGCTGACCACCAAGGTGGTCAAGGGCATCCATATCCGGGGCTTTTACGCCATTTCGATCATTGCCGGTTTCATCAACCGCGCGGCCACGCTGCCCAAAAAGCTTGTGGAGATGGAGGTGCTCCACTGGTCGCCCAGTGTGTGCAACATCATCCAGGACGTGGGCAATGTGGTCTTCTGGGTTGTGGTGGCCTTTTTCGGCATCTGGGTCTTCAGCAAATTCTTCCTTAATCTCGGCAAACTCAGAGGGGAGGCCTGATAATGCTTATTCACGAAAAAGGCCCCTTTATCCGGGGCAGCCTGTTGCTGATCTCTTTCCTTGTGCTTTTCGCCGTGCTGCTCACGCCCATCATGCGTGACGAGAACGGCAATCATCTGACCGGCCTGCAATACGCGGACAATGTCTTTAACGAACTCTCCAAGGGTTCGTCCTACTTCATTCCCGGCGTGCGCGAGAGCGTCAAGAGCGTGGACGGCAAGATGGTCCAGATGACGGTGACCATGAAAAAAGCCGCCCTGGCCCCCCTGGCCGTAGCCCTGCTGCAAAAGTCCGGCGCCACCGAGGCCGTGGCCGACGGCGGCAAGGTGAGCTTCAAGGGCGACCTGGGCCTGATCCTGACTTCCGCCACGGACGACGCGGACGCGCTGTACCACAACAACGCCGACGCCGTGAGCCAGAAATACGGCGGCGAACCGGCCCTCAAAGTCGCGGCCGCCTGGTGGTACCTGCTGTCGCCGAGCATCAAGGAACTCCAGAAGCAGCGCCTGTTCGGGGAGGCCCAGGTGGTGGATCACGTCCTGCGCCGCGCCGTGGAACCGGGCAATAACTTCTATAGCGTGGCTCCGGCCAAGGTTTCCGAGCACGTCTGGCTGATGAGCGGCATGCTGCTCTTCTACGTGCTGTACACCCTCTGGTACGGTTTCTCCATCTTCGAGCTCTTTGAGGGCATCGGCCTGGCCATGACCAAGTCCAAGGTCAAGCAGGAAAGCTGATCAGCCCTGTTCCCCAGCTCTTTTGTCGGCCGCAACGCACTGTCGTTGCGGCCGCTTTTATTGACGGAAGCCGCGCCGCTGCCTATTATTACCCACAGAGGGAACAGCGTGGAAAAACTATGAATACCCAAAAGATGGAATCATACAGCCTGTGGCGGCCCAACAGCTTCGAAGTTTTTCAGGAAGCCCGCCGCCAGAACGCGCGGATCAGACTCGGCTGCCATATGCGCATGGGCGGCGTTACGGCCGACGTGCTGCTGAAAGGCCAGTTCCTGGAAGTCACCGGCAGTGTCGCGCTGTTTGAAATCAAGGCGCATGAAACCCTGCCCGGCAAGAGCAAGCCCGTTGATCCCGCCTGCGAATTCTCTTTCAGCCTTGATCAGGACGCCCCCTCCGGAACCATTGAAAAAATGGGCTATTCCGGCCGGGCCTCCATTCTGGAAAACCGGCCGGACGAGGACGGCATGCCGCAAAAGCTGCTGCTGCGCCTTTCCCGGCAGTATGTCACCCGCCGCCTGCGGCGGGACAAGCGCCTGGACTGGGAAGAGGAACATACCGGCCTGCTCGGCCTGCTGGTGATTGCCGACACGCCCGCCAACCGGCAGGACTTGAGCGCCCGGATCAAAGCTTATTACAAGCTGCACGGCGAAGAAAAACCGAATCTGGTCAATATCTCGGCGGGCGGCGCCTGCCTGTGCGTGGAGGAAGAGCTGGCGCGCAGGCCGCTCATGGCGCACGAGCTGTATCTTTTTCTTCTCGCGCCCAGAACCGCTGACCAGGGCGAGCCGCCTTATATCTTTACGGGCAAAAAAGTGGGCCTCAGTCGCGACATTTGCGAACAGGGCGCCGCACTGCGCATACGTTTTCTCTATGAGCTGGATTGGACCAAAAGCCCGTCCGCCCTGCACTGGACGGATATCGAATCTTCCGGCTCGGAGCGTCTGCGCCACCTCATCCGCGATCTGAACGATACCGTCGCCCCGGCGCAGGACCAGGCTGTGGGCCTTTAGAGCAGATTGACGTTGAGAATTGACATTCTCAACGTTGACGTTTCCGCAGCCCCGCGTTCCAGCGGTACGCGCCGTCGAGCCGCCTCCCGGCCCGACGGCGTTACATACCTTCCATGCGCTGCAGCGCTGCATCCCCCCGCCCGCTCCCGGCGTTGCCGTAAACCCTCCTGGCACCGGATTTGCATATTTCAGTGCGGCCGCCCGTGCGGGCGGAAAATTTGACCCCTGACCGCCGCGGCGGATATCTGGAGGATACGTCATGGAAATTTCCGGCATCAACTCTTCACTGCCCTTTGCGTTCACCATGCCCGACAAGGACGACTCCGGCTCCACCCCCGCCGCCGTGCAGGATACCGTGGACATCCGCGCGCCCCAGCTGCTGGAGGACGACGAAGTGGACGGCGTGCTGGACGACACCCTGAACATGATCGCCCAGGACAATGTGGGCGCCCTATCCGTACACGGGGGATTGAGCCAGAGTCGCGTGTTCGCGCTTCTCGGCCTGTAGAATCCCCTCTCCGCCATCCGCGTCGAACAAAATTCCTACAGTGGCGGCGGATTCTCACCATGTCTTCCGGTTTCCGTGAATTTGACACCGCCGCAGCCAAAAGGGTATCAGATTCCGTCTCCGCGCACGCGCCGCCGCTTTGGCGGCGCGTCCGACATTTTTTACCGCAGCTTGCAATAAGGATACGGCGATGACGGATATTGATCGGCAGATGGCCCTTATCAAACGCGGCGTGGCTGAACTGATCGACGAGGGCGAACTGCGCAAAAAGCTGGCGCGCGGCGTGCCCTTGCGCGTCAAGGTGGGCTTTGACCCCACAGCTCCGGACCTGCACCTCGGGCATACGGTGGTGATGCACAAGATGCGTCATTTCCAGGAGCTGGGGCACACGGTCATTTTTCTGATCGGCGATTTCACCGGCCGCATCGGCGACCCTTCGGGCCGTTCGGAAACCCGCCCCCCGCTGACGGAGGAACAGGTTCTGGCCAATGCCGAAACCTACAAGAAGCAGGTTTTCAAAATCCTGGACCCGGAAAAAACCCAGGTGGAATTCAACTCCCGCTGGCTGAGCAAGCTGGACGCCACGGGCTTCATCAAGCTGGCCTCCAGCTATACCGTGGCCCGCATGATGGAGCGCGACGACTTTGAAAAGCGCTTCCGCGAGCAGCGCCCCATTTCCATCCACGAATTTCTCTATCCGCTCTGCCAGGGCTTTGACTCGGTTTCGCTGAAAACCGACGTGGAAATGGGCGGTACGGACCAGAAGTTCAACCTGCTGGTGGGCCGCAACCTCCAGACCCATTACGGGCAGGAAAGCCAGTGCATTTTGACCATGCCCCTGCTGGAAGGCACGGACGGCGTGCGCAAGATGTCCAAGTCCTACGGCAACTACATCGGCATTGATGAGCCGCCGGCGGAAATTTTCGGCAAGGTCATGGGCGTGTCCGACGAGCTCATGTGGCGCTATTACGAGCTGCTTTCAGCCAAAAGCCTGGAAGAGATCTCGGCCCTGAAGCGGGATGTGGCCGAAGGCCGCGTGCATCCCAAGGCCGCCAAGGAAGCCCTGGCCCATGAAATGGTCAGCCGCTACCACAGCGGGAAGGACGCCGATGAGGCCCGCCAGGGCTTCAACGCGGTGTTCGCGGACGGCGGCGTGCCCGCCGACGCGCCCTCCCTCTCCTGCCAATACGGCGAGGACAGCACGCCCCCGGCCTTTCTGGAGGCCGCCGGGCTGGTCAAGAGCCGGGGCGAGGCCAAGCGTCTGATCAAGGAAGGCGCGCTCTCGGTGGACGGTCAGCGTTGCGACGACGCGCTGGCCCCGCTGCCCGCCGGAGATTATGTGATCAAACTGGGCAAAAAACGCTTTCTGAAACTCAACGTGTGCTAGGTGTAGAGTGTCAACACGTTATTCACCCTCCGTTATCGCTAACGTCGGAGGTTTTCTGCCAAAAGCACTGTGGGGACGCTGAAAATTGTAATATTCTGTCCAGACAGGCAAATGGGCTGTTCTTTTCCATGAGTGGGCGTACGTTTGCGCGTATGCCCACTCTTTTAATGCCGTTCGGATGAAGCGTTCCGCCTTGCCGTTGGTTTGTGGATGACAAGGCCGCGTTCGCTTATGCTTCACGCCAAGTTCCCGGCAAACATCACGAAATTTCCAGGGCTTGTAACAAACCCCGTTGTCTGTGAGCACTCGCTCCACTTTGATGCCGTGTGAGACATACCAGGCAATCGCAAACCATAAAAATTTTATGGCGCTTTCCGCTGTCTCGTCAGCAAGTATCGCGGTATACGCGGCTCTGGAGACATCATCCATGCAAACATGCAAATATTCCCAACCCGGCCCGCGCGCTGCCTTTGTTGCGGCCGGACTGGCTTTGCTGGCCTGTCTGCTGGCCGTCGGCATACAACCCTCGGCCGCCGGGCCGGACGCTCTCCCACAGAAGACTGACGTGGCGGCCCTGACCTGCCGCGACCTGGATGCGGACGGCCGTCCGCCGCTGCCGCTGCTCTGGCTGGACGGTTACGTCAGCGCGCAGATCGACTCCGACGACGTTTATCTGGAGTGGAACAACGGACGCTGGCAGATGCAAGCGCTCCCGATGTTGCACGCCCAGTGCCTTCGCACGCCGGACATGGCCCTGACCGAAGCCTGGAAAACGGCCATGTTGCACTTCCGTTCTCCGGACGAGCCGGGAAAAATCCATGGCACTCTGAATCTCGGGTACGCCACCTGGAACGACGCGCGTTCGCTGACCCGGAAGCAAGCTGCCCGACCGGAGGCTATCGCGGCTGTCCAGGAAAGCCTGTTTGCCGCCCTGCTCCTCTGGGGGGACGGTCACCGGGCCTTTAAGCACGGCGGAGGGCGCCCGCCCGACGTGGCTGAACTCCGTCCGATGGCCCGTGAACTCGCAGCCCTGTCCGCGCGCCTGCCCATTCTCGCATTGGGAGAGGCCCTTTACCTTGTGCGGGAATGGCCGGTGGAGCTGGCTGCCCTGACCTGCCGGGACACCGGCGGCGCGGCGGGCCGCGGCCGTTTTTTCTTTATGACAGGCAGATGGCTGAGCGGCTGGGCCGCCGCATGGCGGGAACGCGAACCCAATCCCGCTGCGGAGCGCGAAAAAACCGACGCGGATGCCACGGAACCGGAAGCCGGCAGCGCGTTTATTGACGCCTACTGCGCGCGGCATCCCGCAGTCCCGATAACGAGGGCCTGGCGGGATGCCGACGATGAAATCTGGCGCGCCGCCGAGGTCGGCAAGCGTTCCTGCGCGGATATTTTCCGTTACGGCCATGACGCCGTGGGCTGGCTGCTGTGGTGGGACGGCTACCAAAGCCACCCCTCCACGCGTCTGCCCGCGCCTGAAACGTTCGTGGCGCGAAGCGCGGCCATCCGTGCCTTTTGCGCGGCACATCCCCGAATGCCGTTTTCGGATGCGGCCCGCAAGGCCCTCGCGGCCTTGCCCCCAAGCACTACTCCGCCGGACCCGTTTCCCGCGCCCGGGATCGCCGCGTATGCGGATATAACAGAAAATACGGCCTTCCACGCGGACGCGCCGCAGCAGTACACGGGCATGGCGGCTCTGACCTGCCGGGAATGGGCGGAGGCGGAGACTGCCGTGAAATCCGTCCTGCCGCCCGAAATCTGGCTGGACGGCTACGTCAGCGCGCAGATGAATCTGGACTATGCGCCCGTGGGCTTGTGGCGCACCAAATACTTTGTCGCGGAACTGCCTCTTATTCTGGCCTCGCAGTGCCGCCGCACGCCAAGCATGGCCGTCACCGAGGCCTGGAAAACGGCCAAAATGCACGAAAGACAAGAGGCTAAGGCCTATCTGGGCGCGCCCTGCTCGGATCTGCTCAGATTGAACAAAAAACACGGCATAGATTTCAGAGCGTTGGCTTGCTGGTGGGACGGCTGGCGCGGCTGGCTGGAACGCGGGACATACCAAGAGGAACCGCAAGAAGCCGTAACGGATCGGGGCAGAGCCCTGGAAGCGGCCTGCAAAGCCAACCCCCGGAAGCCGCTCATGCAAATTCTTACCGGACTGCGGGGCCACGCCGCGCGGCCGGACGCGGAATAGCGCCGCCCCTTTTGGGAAAAGTTTGCCTCAGCTTTCCAGGGCCAGATTGGCGGCGGCGGTGGCGTGCAACACAGTGGTGTCGAAAAGAGGCAGTTCGGCGTCCTCGGGCCGCAGCAGCAGGCCGATTTCCGTGCAGCCCAGAATGACGCCACGCGCGCCACGCCCGGCCAGTCCGGCCATGGCCGCCTGAAACTTTTTCCGGGAATCCTCGCGAATCACGCCCAGGCAGAGCTCCTCGAAAATGACCTTGTTGATCATGTCGCGTTCCGGCGCGTCCGGAATCAGCACCTCAAGACCCTGCCGACGCAGCCTGCCGCAGTAAAAATCCTCTTCCATGGTGTAGCGCGTGCCCAGCAGGCCCACCGAGCGCAGGCCGCGCCCCAGGATTTCCGCGGCCGTGACGTCCGCGATGTGCAGCAGGGGAATGGAGACCGCCGCCTGAATCCGGTGGGCTACCTTGTGCATGGTGTTGGTGCAGATGACGATGAAATCCGCGCCGCCCTTTTCCAGGTTTTGCGCCGCCGCGCCCAGCAGCAGCGCGCTTCTGTCCCAGTCTCCGGCGGACTGGCAGGCCTCAATCTCCTGAAAATCCACGCTGTAGAGCAGGCAGCGGGCCGAATGCAGGCCGCCCAGGCGTTCCTTCACCACCGTGTTGACGATTCGGTAATAACTGACCGTGCTTTCCCAACTCATGCCGCCCAACAGGCCGATGGTCTTCATGCGCGCCTCCTTCCGTTTCCGGGGCTTTTCCCCTACCATGATCCACAGCGGAGGGGAATATGCGGAAACTGTACGTGGCGATGGTGGGCCTGCCCGCGCGCGGCAAGTCCACGCTGGCGCGGCGCATCCGCCAGGGCCTGCTGGCCGAGGGCATCCGGGCGCAGATCTTCAACAACGGCGACATGCGCCGGGCCCTGGTGGGCGCGGAATCCACGGAGCCGGATTTCTACAATCCGGAAAACAGCGCGGGCCGCGAAATCCGCGAGCAGATCTGCCTCCGCAACATGGCCCGAGCCCGGGCCTGGCTGGCCGAACAGGGCGAGGTGGCCATTCTGGACGCCACCAACGCCAGCCGCGCCCGGCGGATTCTCATCGAACAGACCCTCACCGACCACCCCGTGCTCTTTGTGGAGTGCGTCAACGAAGACCCGCTGCTGCTCAACGCCTGCATCCGCCGCAAAACCACGCTGCCCGAATACGCGGCCTACAGCGAGGCCGACGCCCTGGACAGCTTCATGAAGCGCATCGGCTATTATGAATCCATCTACAGCCCGCTTCAGGATGAAAAATTCTGGCTCTGCGTGGATTCCACGGCCAACCGCATTCTGGACGAACGCCCCTGCGAAGGCTCGCCCTATTACCCGGCCATCCGCGAGATTGTGGTCAGCGTCTGGGTGCACAGCCTCTATCTGGCCCGCCACGGCCAGACGGAATTCAACGTGCAGGGCCGCATCGGCGGCGATCCCCCGCTCACGGTCCTGGGCCGCTCCCAGGCCGAAGCCCTGGCCCGGCACATGCGCGACCGGCGCATCGACTGGGTATTCACCTCCACCCGCCTGCGCTCCCACGAAACAGCGGCCCCGCTGCTGGTTGAGCGCCCCGGCGCGCACGCCATGGCTCTCAAGGAATTTGACGAAATCTGGGCCGGAGACTGCGAAGGCATGCTCTATTCGGAAATCCGCCGGAGCATGCCCGACGTCACGGCGGGCCGCAACGCGGACAAGTACGGCTACGCCTATCCCAACGGCGAAAGCTACGCCATCCTGCGCGAACGCGTGCAGCGCGGCCTCAGGCGCGCGCTCTTTCTGGCCGGGGACGCGCCCCTGCTCATCGTGGGGCATCAGGCCATCAACCGGGTGCTGCTCTCGCTCTTTCTGCGCCAGCGCAGCGAGGACGTGCCCTATATCTACATTCCCCAGAACCAGTATTACCACATTTCCCTGACCCCACACCGCAAGGTCTTCGAGCGCATCCCCTACGAGCGGACGGGGCAGGACTGAAGCCAGTGCCGAAAAGGCCGGTTTTGACGGATAATCACGGCAAATAAGAGGCCAGCAAAAGCCGGAATCAGATGCGCCCGCCCTACCGGTAACGAACGCGGCCGCTTTACTTTTTCCGGCCATCCTCCGGCAGCTTGACGGCGCGTACCTCGTCGATGCGCTGGCGGTCCATGCGGGTGATCTCCAACTCCCAGCCCTGCAGACGCAAACGCTCGCCCGTCACCGGAATGTGCCCCAGGCGCTCCAGAATCAGCCCGGCCAGAGTGGCGCTGGTGGAACGCGGCGGCAGGCTGATGCCCAGCCAGGCCGTGACCGCGTCCACGGAAAGCCTCCCCGGCATGCGCCAACTGCCGTCAGGCAGGCGGCAGGATTCGGGCCCGACGGGCAGGTCCCCCACCTGACCGGCCAGCACGCTGAGCAGCTCGGCGGGCGTGATCATGCCCACCACGCTGCCGTATTCGTCGCGTACAAACGAGAGCGGCGCGGGATGCGCGCGGAAGTCGTCCAGAATGTCCGCCAGGGCCGTGTGCTCGAAAATGGTCGGCGCGGAACGGATGTAGTCCCTCAGTTTCCAGGGCGCATCCCTGGAGACGTCCGGCGCGGGCAGCAGCAGTTCACCCGTGCGCACCACGCCCAGCACGTCGTCCGTTTCGCGGCGCAGCACGGGCAGCCAGGGCAGAGCGGCCGCCGCCGCGAAACGGTAGACAGTCTCGCGGTCGGCGCGGCTGTCCAGCCAGTTCACGCGCTGACGCGGAATCATGATAAAGCGGGCCGTGCGCCCGCTCAAGCGGATGACGCGGGCCACCATGTCCCGCTCTTCCGGGGCGAACAGCGCGCCTCGGCTTTCCCCGGCCAGAGCCGCCGCGTCAAGCTGGGCGTCGCCGTGGCCGGACCGCCCGCCCAGCAAGCCCAGCACCACGCGGGCCGTGGACTCGCGCATGTCGCGCATGCTGATGCGCTTGCGCCGGTTGCGCAGCGCCCACTGATTGCAGGCCTCTACCAGCACGGCGAAGATGATGGCCGCATACAGATAGCCCTTGGGGATATGGTAGCCCAGGCCGTCGGTCAGCAGCCCCAGGCCGATCATCAGCAGAAAGCCCAGACAGAGCACGATGACCGAGGGATGGCGCTCCACAAAGCGGAGCAGCGGCGCGGCGGCCAGAGCCATGACCAGCATGGCCGTGACCACGGCCAGCATCATCACCGAGACATGGTCCACCATGCCCACGGAGGTGATGATGGAATCCAGGGAAAAAACGGCGTCCAGGGCGATGATCTGCGCGATCACCCGCCAGAAGCCCGCGTGACGGCCCGCATCCGCGGGACCGGCCACATGGCCTTCCAGGCGTTCGTGCAGTTCCAGCGTGCCCTTGAGAAGCAGAAACAGGCCGCCGCCCACCAGGATCAGATCCCGCGCGGAAAAGGCGCGACCGCCCAAGCTGAACAGGGGCGCGGTGAGCCCGATGATCCAGGCGATGGCCGCCAGCAGGACCAGACGCATAAGCAGGGCCAGCCCCAGGCCGGTGAGAAAGGCATGGCGCTTCTGCTCGGCGGGCAGCCGCCCCACCAGGATGGAGATGAACACCAGATTGTCCACGCCCAGCACCACTTCCAGCAACACCAGCGTGCCCAAACCGGCCCAGGCCGAAAGCTCCGTAACCCACGAAAAATCCCACATACTCGTTCCCGTCACTTGGCCGGACCCGCCGCGCGCGGACCCGGAAAAACAAAAAAAGGGGGCCGAAGCCCCCTTCAGGTTCAATCAACAAAGACTACTATACGTGCGCGCCGTACGGCACGCGGCGTGGTCCGGCATTATTCCGCGGCCAGTTGGATGCGGGTAAAGCCCGTCACCGTGATGGTGTCGCCCACGGCCTTGCCGGCTTCGCGCACGATATCGCTCACGCTCTTCTTGTCGTCGCGGATAAAGGGCTGTTCCATCAGGCAGACTTCCTTCTGGAACTTCTTCACTGCGCCGTCGGCGATCTTATCCACGATATTGGCTGGCTTGCCTTCTTCCAGGGCCTTCTGGCGATAGACTTCGCGCTCGCGTTCCACGGCGGCCTGGTCCAGGCTTCCGGCGTCCAGAGCCATGGGACTGGCGGCGGCCACCTGCATGGCCAGGTTCTTGGCAAGCGCCTTGACTTCGGGCGCGTTCACGCTCTCGGCCTTGCCGCAGGTCAGGAAGACCAGCACGCCGATCTTGCCGTTGGCGTGGATGTACTGTCCGATAACTTCATTGTCGGACTGGCGGGTATGGCGCGCGAACTTGCCAAGCTGCATGTTTTCGCCCACCGAGGCGATGAGCTGCTTGACCTCGTCGCCCACCACGCCGTCCAAGGCGGTGGGATCAGCCGGATTGTGCTCCAGCACGGCCTGGGCCACGCGGGCGGCCATGTTCTGGAACTGATCGCCGCGGGCCACGAAGTCGGTTTCGCACATCAGCGAAGCCATGGCCACGTGCTTGCCGTCAGGGCTGGTCACGGCGGTGACCACGCCTTCGCAGGTGGCGCGGCCGGACTTTTTGGCGGCCTTGGCCATGCCCTTCTGGCGCAGCCAGTCCACGGCCTTTTCCAGGTCGCCGTTCACTTCCACCAGGGCTTTCTTGCAGTCCATCATGCCCGCGCCGGTTTTCTCGCGCAGTTCTTTGACCATTTGAGCGCTGATTGCCATATGTCGTCTCCAGATACGTCCGGCCGATGCGCCGGAGTTTCACAAAAAATAAGGCGGCGAGGAACCGAGCCGCCCGCCGGAGCGCAAGTGCGCGAGCCTCGGCGGGGGAAGAAGCCGCTGCCGCGTCGCGGCTTCGACTCCGCAAAGCCGCTTACCGGCTTTGCTCCTTATTCAAAACGGGCAGCGCGGATCTCAAAAAAGCCGCGCTGCCCCAGAAGTGCGTCTGCAAAAAAATGCGTTATTCGGCGGGAGCGGCTTCCTGCGCGGGAGCGGCCTCGACGACCGGAGCGCTTTCAGCGGCGGCCTTCTGCATGGCCTCCTCGGCGTTGACTTCCTTGTGGTCCTTGCTCATGGCCTCGCCTTCCAGGCAGGCTTCGGAGAAGGCGGCCACAAAGAGCTTGATGGCGCGGATGGCGTCGTCATTGCCGGGAATAATGTAGTCGATGAGGTCCGGATCGCAGTTGGTGTCCGTGACGGCCACGATCGGGATGCCCAGCTTGCGGCATTCCTTCACCGCGATGTCTTCGCGGTTGGGGTCGATGATGAAGGCCAGCTGCGGCAGGCGGTCCATGTTCTTGATGCCGCCCAGGGTTTCCTCCAGCTTCTTCATCTCGCGCTCCAGAAGCAGGATTTCCTTTTTCTGGTAGCGGTTGATGGAGCCGTCGGCAAACATGGCTTCCAGCTTCTTGAGGCGGTCCACGCTTTTCTGGATGGTCACGAAGTTGGTCAGGGTGCCGCCCATCCAGCGGTTGGTCACATGAAACTGGTTGGCGCGACCGGCTTCGGCGGCCACGGCCTCCTGGGCCTGGCGCTTGGTGCCGATAAAGAGCACCTTGCCGCCCTTGGCCACGGTGTCCACGATTTTATCGTGGGCCACGCGGAAAAGCTTCACGGTCTGCTGCAGGTCGATGATATGGATGCCGTTGCGCGCGCCGAAGATGTAGGGGCGCATTTTGGGGTTCCAGCGCCGGGTCTGGTGCCCGAAGTGCACCCCGGTTTCCAGCATCTGCTTCATGCTGACGTAAGCCATTGTGATCCTCCAATGGGTTGGTTTCCTCCACTCCGGCTTGTGCTGTTCTCTTCACCCGCCGGGGACCGGACGCGACGCGCGTCCGCGGAATGGGCACCCCGAGAACCGCCGGAGTGTGTGTAATGGAACGGCTTCTATAGCCCAAAGCCGAAAAACTGGCAAGGGGACGGGCCGGGACGACCAGAGCGATCGAATGACCGGGATAAGCATTTTTTGTGTCCGGAGCGGAAGAGGAAAATACGCTTGCGTCAGGCTCCCTGCAACTTTGCGGTTATTTTACAAAATACGTCCTTTCCGCTGCGCCTTGCCGCCCGAAAAAAATGCAGCTTTTCGCAAACGGCGTTTTTAGAACAATTTCACTTTGAAATTGCTCTGGCGATTGTGTAAGCAGCCGCCCGCCACGAGCGTCAGCCGTCGGCGGCTATGCCGCCTTACGGATGGCGACAGCAGAGCTAAGCGCCGGAGACCGACCCCAAGGGTGGCCCGCAGGGCCATGGCCGTAGGCACGCGAAGCGCGCCGTACGGACATCGAGAGCAGGGCGAGCGTCTTAAAAACTTTGAGAATGCGCATTCTCAAAGTTGAAATGCTCTCATGAGGGCTGGGCCCGGAAATCGAATGGATAGTCGGCGATTGAGCCCTTCGTCCTATTGCCTGCCGGAGGGCGGGACCAAGGGCCGCCGTGCCGTACGAGCACGCTTGTCATTGACAGCGCGCATGTAAAAATCGTATGAAATCAAGAAGTACACTTGCCAGCCTTGTTTTGCGGATTCCCCCCCACCTTCCGTCCCAACGTCCGGCCTTAGTCCCCTCTCTTTTTTTATAGTTCCTATACAAAACGAGATTCAGTTGGTCACCCGGTGATGAAACAAGCCGCAAGCTTTGTCGCCAGGGCCTGTCTTTTCCGGCGTCCGCCGGTTTCAGCCGTTCCGTAAGATCGCCCGCTTTCAGGCCGTGGCGCATATACACCAACTACAGCTCAATTCTCCGCAGGAGGATTTATGCGTCCTACGCTATTTCCCAAGCTCCGATACTTCAAAGAACGCCTCAGCGAAATGGGAGGCGAATTATTCTCCGGTTCCGAATACAGCGAACGCCAAGGCGGGCGCTCCTGGGAAGATTATTACCGCCGCCGCTGGCAGTACGACAAGGTGGCCCGCTCCACCCACGGCGTCAACTGCACCGGCTCCTGTTCCTTTGACGTGTTCGTCAAGGACGGCATCATCGTCTGGGAAGCCCAGAAAACCGATTATCCCACGCCGCATCCGGATTTCCCCGATTATGAACCCCGAGGCTGCCCGCGCGGCACCTCGGCCTCATGGTACGTATACAGCCCGCTGCGGGTGCGCCACCCGCTCATCCGGGGCAAACTGCTTGAATTCTGGCGCGCGGCGCTGCAAGAGCACGGCGATCCGGTGGAAGCCTGGGCTTCCATCGTCAACGACCCCGTAAAACGGGGGGCCTACCAGCGGGCGCGCGGCAAGGGCGGTTTTGTGCGCTGGACCTGGGACGAGGCCGCCGAGATGTTCGCCGCCTCCATGGTGCACACCATCCGCCGCTACGGGCCGGACCGCATCTTCGGCTTCACGCCCCTGCCCGCCATGTCCATGGTCAGCTTCGCCTCGGGCGCGCGCTTTTTCAGCCTCATCGGCGGCAGCATGATCAGTTTTTACGACTGGTACTGCGACCTGCCCCCGGCCTCGCCGCAGATCTGGGGCGAACAGACCGACGTGCCCGAAAGCGCGGACTGGTACAACGCGGGCTATATCATCGCCTGGGGTTCCAACCTGCCCCAGACGCGCACGCCCGACGCCCACTTCTTTACCGAGGCCCGCTACCGGGGCACGAAAATCGCCGCCGTGTCGCCGGACTACGCGGATTTCACCAAGTTCGCGGATCACTGGCTCACAGTGAAGCCCGGCACGGACGCGGCTCTGGGCATGGCCATGACCCACGTGGTGTTCAAGGAATACTTCCTGGACCGCCGCGTTCCCTATTTCGAGGATTACGCCCGGCGCTTCACGGACCTGCCCTGCCTTGTCCTGCTGGACGGCGCGGACAATCAGCATACTCCCGGCCGTTTTGTGCGCGCTTCGGACATCGGGCGCGAGGGCAACAATCCGGAATGGAAAACCGTGGTCTACGACGCCGCGCGCAACGGCCCGGCCGTGCCCATGGGCAGCGTGGGCGCGCGCTACGGCGAGGACGGCCGCTGGAATCTGCACATGCGCGACGAGGCCGACGAGGCCGAGCTCACGCCGCTGCTGCGCATGGAGGAAGCCCCCGGAGCCCGGTGGACCATGGCGGCCTTTCCGGTTTTCGACGCCGGAAAGCCCTCCGTCAAGCTGCGCCCCGTGCCGTATGTCACCTTGCGGACGGCCGAGGGGCCGCGCCGCGCGACCACGGTCTTTGAACTGCTGGCCGGAAGCCTGGGCGTGGACCGGGGGCACGGCGGCGACGTGGCCCGCGATTACGACGACGCCGGGGTCAACTGCACCCCGGCCTGGCAGGAAGAGCTGACCGGCGTGCCGCGCGAACAGGTCATCCAGGTGGCCCGCGGCTTCGCGGACAATGCCGCCGCCACCGACGGTCGCTCCATGATCGTCATGGGCGCGGGCATCAACCACTGGTACAACAACGACGTCATCTACCGCAGTATTCTTTCCCTGACCACGCTCTGCGGCTGCCAGGGCGTCAACGGCGGCGGCTGGGCCCACTATGTGGGCCAGGAAAAGGTGCGCCCGCTCTCGGGCTGGACCACGGTGACCATGGCCGGGGACTGGACCGGGCCGCCGCGCCTGCAGAACGGCACCTCCTTCTACTATTTCGCCATTGACGCCTGGCGCTACGAACTGCTGAACATGGGGCGCATGTGCCCGCCCGGCCAGGAAGGCGTCCTGCCCGACCACCCGGCGGACTGCAACGCCGTGGCCGCGCGCCTGGGCTGGCTGCCGTTTTACCCGCAGTTCCAGGAAAACTCCCTGGAGATCTGCCGCAAGGCCGAAGCCGACGGCGCGACCAGCGACGAGGAAATCATCAGGCATGCCGTGGCGCGCCTGAAGTCCGGCGACCTGCGCATGGCCGTCGAGGCCCCTTCGCACGAAGACAACGTGCCGCGCATCATGTGCTTCTGGCGCACCAACCCGCTGGGCTCCAACGTCAAGGGGCATGAATACTTCCTGCGCCACCTTCTGGGCACGGAAAACGCCGTGCGCGGCGGGGAATCCCCACAACAGCCGAGTGAATTTCAGTGCGATCCGCCCATGGAACAGGGCAAGCTGGACCTCATGGTGGTGTCGGAATTCCGCATGAGCACGTCCTGCGTCTATGCCGACATGGTGCTGCCCGCGGCTCACTGGTATGAAATCAACGATCTGTCCTCCACGGACATGCATCCCTTCATCCATCCCTTTACCCCGGCCGCTGACCCGCCGTGGGAAGCCCGCAACAACTGGGAGCAGTTCCGTACCGTGGCCGAGGTCTTCTCCCGGCTGGCGGAAAAGCATTTGGGCACGCGCAAGGACCTGGTAGCCACGCCCCTGCTGCACGACAGCCCCGGCGAAATCGCCCAGCCCCTGGGCCAGGTGCGCGACTGGCGCACGGGCGAGGTGGAACCCGTGCCCGGCAAGACCATGCCCGGCCTGCATGTGGTGGAGCGCCGCTATGCCGACGTGCTCAAGATGTACACCTCCCTCGGTCCCAACATCCGACGGCCGGAAGGCATGGGCGTCAAGGGGGCCAAGTGGTCCGGCGCCATCGAGCATGACCTGCTCAAGGCCCGCCTGGGCACGGTACGGGAGGAAGGCGTCAGCAAGGGCATGCCCCGCCTGGACACGGACCGCGCCGCCTGCGAGGCCATTCTCTGCCTCTCGCCGGAATCCAACGGCACCGTCTCGGTGCGCTCCTGGACCAGCGTGGAAAAACGCACCGGCCTGTCCCTCAAGGACATCTCCGCGCCCTCCGAGGGCATCGACCATACTTTTGAATCCATCACGGCGCGGCCGGGACGGGCGCTGAACAGCCCCAACTGGAGCGGCCTCAAGGGCGAACAGGTGACCTACACCAGCTTTGCCCAGAACGTGCAGCGGCTGCTGCCCTTCCACACCCTGTCGGGCCGCCAGCACTTCTATCTGGACCACCAGTGGATGCGCGGCCTGGGCGAAAGCCTGCCCGTGTTCCGCCCGCCCCTGCCCCTGGCGACCCTGGGCGAGGTGACCGGGGACGCCGTTCCCCGCAAGGACACGGATCTGGTGCTCAACCTGCTGACCCCGCACAGCAAGTGGTCCATTCACTCCACCTACTCAGACAACCTGATCATGCGCACGCTCTCGCGCGGCGGCGGCGAAATCTGGCTCAACGACGAGGACGCCGCCCAGGCGGGCATTGCGGACAACGAATGGCTGGAATGTTTCAACGCCAACGGCGTGTTCATGGGCCGGGCCCTGGTGAGCTACCGCATCCCCAGGGGCCGGGCCTTCATCTACCACGCCCAGGAACGTCACGTGGACACGCCGCTTTCGCCTCTTTCGGGCCAGCGCGGCGGCACGCACAACAGCCTGACGCGCCCCTTCATCAAGCCCACGCAGATGATCGGCGGCTACGGCCAGCTCAGCTATTCCTTCAACTACTACGGACCCACGGGTTGCCAGCGCGATGAATACATCGTGGTGCGCAAGGCCGGGGAGGTGATATTCCATGAAGATTAAAACGCAGATGAGCATGGTGCTCAACCTGGACAAGTGTCTGGGTTGCCACACCTGCAGCATCCCCTGCAAGAATGCCTGGACCACGGATCCGGGCAGCGAATATATGTGGTTCAACAATGTGGAAACCAAGCCCGGCATCGGCTATCCCCGCCTGTGGGAAAACCAGGACATCCACAAGGGCGGCTGGGAAGTGGAGAACGGCAAACTCCGCCTCAGGGCCGGAGGCAAGCTGCGCAAGGCCGCGCAGATTTTCGGCAACCCGAACCTTCCGGGCATGGATCAGTATTACGAGCCCTGGAACTACGACTACCAGAACCTGACCACCTCCCCGGAGCAGAAGCATCAGCCCATAGCCCGGGCCTATTCCAGCGTCACGGGCCGCCCCATGACCCCGCAGGCCGGCCCCAACTGGGACGACGACCTGGCCGGAACCCAGGTCACCGGCCTGGACGACCCCGATTTCGCGGGCCTGGACGCCCAGGCCCTGCTGCAATTTCAGCGGGTGTTCATGCTGCATCTGCCGCGCCTGTGCGAGCACTGCCTGAACCCGGCCTGCGTGGCCTCCTGCCCTTCTGGAGCCATTTATAAGCGGGACGAGGACGGCATTGTGCTCACGGACCAGACGCGCTGCCGCTCCTGGCGCTTCTGCATGTCCGGCTGCCCATACAAAAAGGTGTATTTCAACTGGAAAAACCACCACTCCCAGAAGTGCATTTTCTGTTATCCCCGCGTGGAATCGGGTCAGCCCACACTCTGCGCGCAGTCCTGCACCGGGCGCATCCGCTACATCGGCGTCATGCTCTACGATGCCGACGCCGTGCATGAGCTGGCCGCCACGCCCGACCCGGCCGCCCTCTATGAGGCGCAGTTGCGGGTCTTTCTCGACCCCCGCGACCCCGCCGTCATCCGGCAGGCGGAAAAGGACGGCATCCCCCATCAGTTCCTCACGGCGGCCCGGAACTCGCCCGTGTACACGCTGATCAGCGACTGGAAACTGGCGCTGCCCCTGCATCCGGAATTCCGCACCATGCCCATGGTCTGGTACATTCCGCCCGCCAGCCCGCTCACCAATGAGACGGACATCGACATTGACACGCAGCTGGACGCCATGCGCATCCCCGTGCGCTATCTGGCAAATCTCTTCACCGTCGGCCGGGAAGAGCCGGTGCGGGCCGCCCTGCGCAAGATTCTGGCCCTGCGCCGCTTCATGCGGGAGAAGACCTTCAGCGGCCCGGACGCGGCCCAGGCGCTGGAAACGGCGGGCATGACCCCGGAAAGCGCCGCCGCCATGTACCGCCTGCTGGCCGTGGCCCGCTATGAGGACCGTTTCGTCATTCCCACGGTACGGCGCGAAGACGCCCCCGGCGAGGATGTGGAAGCCCTCAAGGGCCATAGCGGCTACCCGGACCGCGACCCCGTGGCTCCGGAGTTCAAGGGGGTGCACGCATGACCCGCGCCGAAACCTTTCTGTGGGTAGCGCAGCTTCTGCGCTACCCGGACGAGGAACTGACGGCCCTGGCGCATGAGACGCATGAGGCACGCCGGGAGCCCGTGCCCGCCTGGGCCGCGGCTTTTCTGGACCATGCGGCGGCCGCGCCGCTGCTGGATCTGCAGGCGGCCTTTGTGCAGACCTTTGATCTCAATCGCGCCGCCTGCCTGTATCTGACCACCCACGTCTACGGCGACTCCCCCTTGCAGGGGCGCGCCCTGGCCGCGCTGACGGAACTGTACCGCGACAGCGGCTGTACGCCTTCCGGCGGGGAACTGCCGGACTATCTGCCGCTGGTTCTGGAATTCCTGGCAATGGCCCCGGCCTGGGCCGCCGCCTGCCTGTGCGAAAAATTCACCCCTGCGGCACAGAACATCGCCGCGCATCTCGCGGCGGAAAACAGCCCCTGGGCGCCCATACTGCGCGCCGCCGCCGACGCCATGCGGGAGTGCGCTCCCGACGCCGACCATTCCGCACATCCCGCAGTTCGGGGCGACAGCCGGGCGGCGCGTGACATTCCCTCTCGGGAGGTATGCATATGACCCCGCTCATGAAACTGTTCATCGCCGCTTTCGCGGTGTATCCCTATATCTGTCTGACCCTGCTGACCGGCGGCCTGCTGCTGCGCTACACCTACGCCCAGGAAGAGTGGAACGCCCGTTCCAGCCAGTTCCTGGAGAGCCGGATGCTGCGCTGCGGCAGTCTCATCTTCCATATCGGCATTCTGCTCTCTCTGGGCGGGCATATCGTGGGCCTGGTGCTGCCGCCCGAAGCCCTGCGCGCCGTGGGCATCTCCGCCCAGGCCCACGCCCAAATCGCCGGGCTGGCGGGCATGCTCATCGCGCCCATGGTGCTGCTGGGCGTGGGCATCCTGCTGCTGCGCCGGATAATCAGCCTGCCCGTGCGCCTTACCACGCGCTGGACGGACATCATCGTGCTCCTGCTCATCGGCTTCAACGCGGCCACGGGCATGTATCAGGCCTATGCGGCGCACTTTGACGCCTTCACCACCATCGGCCCCTGGGTGCGCGGCATTCTCACGCTCGCGCCCGCGCCCGGGCGCATGATCCACGTGCCGCTCTTCCTGCAACTGCACGTGCTGAGCGGTCTGACCATCTTCGCCCTGCTGCCGTTCACCCGGCTGGTGCACATCTTCAGCGTGCCGCTGAGCTATGTGACCTTCCCCTTCACCATCTACCGCCGCCGCTGGGGAGGGGTGTGATGCGCGGCCAACTCACGGCAAGGGCCCTCGCGCTGATCAGAAGCGCCGCCCCGGCCAACTTCGGCATGGTCATGGCCACGGGCATCGTGTCCATTGCCCTGCACCTGCTGGGCATGGAGGCCGGGGCGCTGGCGCTCTTTTATGTGAACATCGGCATGTTCTGCTGCCTGTGGGCGGTGTACATCCTGCGCCTGGGCCTTTATCCCCGGGACTTCTTCGGCGATATGGCCGATCACGCGCGCGGCCCCGGCTACCTGACCATCGTGGCGGGCACGGGCCTGCTGGCAAATCAGTGCGCCCTGCTGCTGGGGCGCTATGACCTGGCCTGCGGCCTCTTCTGGCTGGCCCTGGCCGTGTGGTGTTTTTTCATCTGGGCGGACTTTCTGGCCCTTTTCACCACGGACCGGAAACCGCCCATTGAAAAGGGCATCAACGGCGCGTGGCTCCTGAACACCGTGAGCTGCCAGGCCCTGGTCATTCTCGGCTGCGTGATCATCGACCACACGAGCTGGGAGCACGAGACGGCCTTCCTCCTGCTCACGGCGCTCTTCGGCACGGGCTTTATGCTCTATGCCGTCGTCATTACCCTTATCGTCTACCGGTTGTGCTACAAGCCGCTGGCTCCCGAGGCCCTGGACCCGACCTTCTGGGTCAATGCCGGGGCCGTGGCCATCACCACCCTGGCGGGCTGCGAGCTCATCCTGCGCGCCGGGGGATCGCCCTTCCTCCAGTCCGTGCTGCCCTTTCTCAAGGGCATGACCCTCATGGCCTGGGGCTTCGCGGCCTGGTGGGTGGTCATGCTGTTCATCCTCGGGCTGTGGCGGCACGCGGCGCGGCGTTTTCCCTTTGTCTACACGCCCGGCTACTGGAGCATGGTCTTCCCCATGGGCATGTTCACGGCCTGCACCATCATGTGCAGCAAGGCCCTGGGCGTGGCCTCGCTTATGGCGGTGCCGCGCGTGTTCATCTACGTGTCCGTGCTGAGCTGGCTGTGCACCTTCTGGGGCCTGGGGCGCTTTCTGTGGCGCTCGCTTCAGGAAAAAGCCGGTTAAGGCCGTTCAGGCGCACAATACGCCGACGCTTCCGGAGCTTCCCGTCATTCCATTGTAATAAAGAAGTCCTGAGCCCGGTCGGGCTCAGGACTTCTTTATTACCGCTTCCTCTCGCGGGCCAAACGGCTCCGCGTGCTCTTCACCCGCAAGGGTTCGACACGTCGTTACAGGCCCAGAGCCTTTTTGATCTTTTCCGAAGTCACGGGCAGCCGGTAGAAACGCTTGCCGACGGCATGGGTGACGGCATTGCCGATGGCGGCGACCACCGGGACCATCACCACTTCCCCGATTCCTTTGGGCGGCGCGGTTTCGGATTCCGGCTCAAGATAATCGGCGGTCTGATTCCAGACCGCGACATCCGTGGCCCTCGGCAGCGTGTAACGGTTGAAGTTCCACGTTCCGTTGCCCGGCCCGTCTTCATAAAGCGGCAATTCCTCCATCAGGGCATGCCCGATGCCCATGGCCAGGCCGCCCTGCAACTGGCCGGATACGAGTTCCGGTACAATCATTTTGCCGGTACCGAGCAGGCTGTGGTGGCGCATGATTTCTATCTCGCCGGTGAAGGTGTTGACGTTGAGTTCAACGATGCAGGCCGCGGGCGCGTATGTCGTCACACCGGCGTTATTGCGTTGAACCGGGGGGAATTTCACGCTGCTTCTCTTGATGAAGTCATAGCCGCCGCTGGTCATGCGCCGCTTGAGCTCCGGCGCGGCGCCGTCGCCGTAACGCACGGAGAGAACGTCGGCGGCCACTTCGATGGAACCGATGGTCGGAACATCGAATGTCGCGGTCGTCCATTCCCAGCGGCTGAAGCAGTGCAGGGCAACCCCGGTCACCAGCCCCAGCTCGTGGGCTTTTTTGGCGACCCGCTCGAACGGCAGAATTTCCATGCCGCCGCCGCCGATGCCGCCCTCGACCACGCGCAGGTCATTCACGGTCATGAAGCCGCTGGATATCTGGCCGCCTGCCGGTCCCTCGCTCCAGATGGCGCGCGCCGCCGGCCACAGCGTGTTTTCAAACAGGAACTTCGCCGCTTGCCGCGTGCCGAAGCCGATGAAATAGGCGCTGTTGGAGGCGCTCATGGCCGGCAGCATGAACGGCACCCAGTAGGGATTCTTCTGTAAGTCGTCCTGCTGTTTCTGCGTCGTCGTGTAGGGCGACCAGTTGCTGACCATCGGCAGTTCGGCGAATTCCGCGACGCCGAACTCGACGGAATCGGGCGTCTTGCCCAGCATGTCACGGACGATGACCTGTTGCGCGGTGGTCGCGCCGGTACCGATCTCCTGCACGCAATGGCGCATCCGCACCTTGCCGTCGGCATCGAATTCCAGGGCCAGCGCGGTGGTATCCGCACCGGTGCCGTAATCCTTCTGCGCCTGCGCGAAGCCGACGCCGTACAGTCTGCCGGGGTTGGCCTTGTCGAACTCGGCCTTGGCTTTGTGCCGGTTCACCCAGAGCGGATGCTTTGCCGCGATGTCGAGCATTTCAATATTGCCCGGCTCGCCGAGCGGCTGCGCGCCCTGCGTGTTTTCGAAACCGGCCCGCATCGCATTGCGGCGACGCAGTTCGATCTGATCAATGCCCAGTTCGGCGGCGACTTCATCGACCATCAGCTCCGTGATGCTCATGGCCTGAAGGGTGCCGTAGCCGCGCATGGACCCCGCCTCCACCGCGGGCGATGCCAGCGCGATGGCCGCAAGATCGGATTTCGGGAAATAATAGATGGACTGCGCGGCGGTGGCGGCCACCTGCGCCACCGAGAAGGAGAAGTTGGCGCGGCCGCCGCCATTGAGGTTATAGAAGCCCTTGAGGATCTCGAACTTGCCGCTCTTGCGGTCGGCCACGATGGTCACGTCCATTTCGACGGAGTGGCGCTTGATGCCGAGCTGGAACTGCTCATAGCGGTTGTTGGCAAGCCGTACCGGCAGGCCGTTGCCATAGAAACACGCCGCGATGACATAGAACGGGAAGATCGAATGGTCCTTGGCGCCGTACCCCACGGTGGTGCCCGTGAGCAGCTTGATCGTTTTGACCGGGAAGCGCTTGTTGTCCTTGACCATCAGCGCCGCGACGCGGGCGACCTCATACGGCGACTGTGCCGACGCGACCAGGTGCAGGGTGCGCGTTTCGGCATCATACCAGGCATTGCCGTTGTCCGCCTCCAGCGCGCACGAGTCGATTGATTGCGAGAAGCCCTGCCGCTCCAGCACCAGTTTGCTTTCATCCTTGCGCGCCGCTTCAATGGCCTTTTCGATGTCCGCGGCCGCGTTCATGCCGCGCCGCATCGGCTCATAGGTTTCGCGCGCCACCGTGAGCGGGTCGCGCACGCCGCCGCCGCCACGATGCCGCGTCATCACCGAGGCGGGCACGAAAAGTCCGGACGGGCTTTCCGGCGGCCAGACCGGCTTATTGCCGTCGAAAGCGCCCCAAATGACGGCGTCCTGCATCGGCGAATACACGGATGAGGCTGTCGGGCTGTCGCCGCCGATGCGGACATAGCGTGCCGCGCCGTAGTTGGGCGGCGTGTTCGGGCCGGTGGCGGCGCCGTATTTCACGACATTTTCGGCAAAGCGCAGTCTGCGCTTCGCCGCCTCGAACGTATCAAAGTCACGATACATCAGCAGGGCCACCGGGTGGCCGAGCAGCGGCGGGGTCTGCCCTTTGGGAACCAGAAAGTTTTTGCCGTAGAAGTCGGCGGCCAAACCCTCGGCCTGCGGCATGGTCACGCCGTCACCGACCAAATTTTCATGCAGGACAAGGCGGTCGGGCTGCAATCCCGGCCCCAGAATGCTCAGGTCCACACCCTCAAAGGTCCGGTCGGCCCGCGTCGCCTTAATGAAGAAGGCGTGGGCCTGCTCCCTGGGCCAGCCGGGCAGATCCCGCGCACGAAAGTCCCGCGCGAAGTCCTTTTGCCCGGCCACCTTGCGCACGGCATCCCACCGATAGCGAACCTTGCCGTCCGGCGACATCCAGTCTGTGGGGCCGGGGCCCGAATTTATTTCCACTGCAAAGGCATCCGGCAAGCGTCCGATCATGACGGAAATGCCGAAAACTGTTCCGAGTTTGATAAAATTGCGTCGCGAAATATCAATAGTCATGTTTTTTTCCTATTCGGGATCCGCTTGCGTCGCAGACTGCAAGCGGCATAAAAGAAGACAGACATGCCCAGCGACAGGCCCGCCCGTTATTGTATTCATTTTACCGCGGTTTCCTGGGCACTCACCTGACCGGCGGTCACCGGCACGGCCTGGCCGCCCCATTCCGCCCTGATCCAGGTCACGAGCTCGGCGACCTCGGCGTCGCTCATGCGGTGCGCGAAGGGCGGCATGGCGTACATCCGCTCGCCGTTCTTGAAGATCTGGGTGGGAATGCCGTTGAGAACGGCTTTGATCAGCGTCCGCGGGTCGTCCATGGCCAGCGTCGCATTGCCCTTCATGGCCGGACCGACATTGGGGAGGCCCTGGCCGTTCATGCCGTGGCAGCCCGCGCAGAACGCCATATAGGCCAACCGGCCGGCCGCCATGGGCGTGCCGGATTCCGGGGCGACGGCTTGCGGCAGCGGCGCGGGGGGCGCGGACAGGGGCACCAGCTTGCCGTCCTTGGCCGTGAGCAGGTAGGTGGCTACCGCCTTGACGTCCTCCGGCTCCATCGTGCTGGTCGAGAAATGCGTGACGGTGTACATCCCGTCGAACGCGGTGCCCTGGGGAGCGACGCCGGTGGCGAGATAGGCGCTCAGCGTGGGAACGTCGAAGCCGTGCTTGGCGAGCGCCGCGGCGGTAATCGCGGGAACCGCCACGCCGTCCACTTCGCCGCCCTGCAGGGCACGGGAGAATTCAAGGCCCATCATGAAATTGCGCGGCGAATGGCAGGCGCCGCAATGCGCCAGCCCTTCGACAAGATAGGCGCCCCGGTTCCATTCGGCGGAGCGCTGTTCGTTCCGGGCCGCCTTGCGGTCCGGGAAGTTCAACAGGGTCCAGAAGTTCATGAACGGGCGCACCGGCAGCACGAAGGCCCCGGTATTGGCCTTGTTGGCGACCGGCATGGCCGGAATGCTCATATTATAGGCGTAGAGCGCGTCAATGTCGTCAGGCGTCGTGAGCTGCGTGAAGACAAAGGGCATTGCCGGATAGAGATTGCGATTGCCCGGCGCGATGCCGTCGCGCATCACGCGATGAAAATCGGCGCGCGTATAGTTGCCGATGCCGTACTGTTTGTCCGGCGTGATGTTGGTTGAATACAGCGTGCCGAACGGCGTCCCTATGGCCAGGCCTCCGGCGCCCATCGGCCCTTGCGGCAGCGAGTGGCAGCCGAAGCAGTCACCGGCCAGGGCCAGTTCGCGGCCGCGCGGAATCAGAGCTTTCATCTGTTCGGGTGAAAGGGCCTGTTTCGCCTGCGGGGCTACGCTCGATGTCCGGAACAGCCCGAACAAAACGGCAAGCGCCGCCACGATGACAACAGCGATGATGACGAGAATCGAATTGCGCAATGTACGGCTTTTCATGGCGGCCCCCTACCCGATCACACAGCCGGGAGTGGCAAGCGCCACATCGCGCACGGCTTCGTAATACCGCACATACCCCGTGCAGCGGCAAATATGCTCGTTGAGCGCTTCCTCGATTGCGCCCTCCAATTCGGCGCGCCTGATCGGCTTGTGCTTCAGACCGTCGATGAAGGCGGTCGCGCCCGCGACAAAGCCGGGCGTGCAGTAGCCGCACTGGAACGCGAATTTTTCAATGAAAGCTCTCTGGATCGGCGTCAGTTCGGTAATGTTGCCGTCAGCGTCCGTTTTGGCCTGGCCTTCGATCGTGATGATCGTCTTGCCGTCAAAGGCATGCGCATTGGTAATGCAAGTCCGGGTATCGACCATGCTGCCGTCCGGCTGCACTTCCACGACGGTGCAGGCATGGCAGACGCCTTGCCCGCAGCCGAAATGCGTGCCGGTCAGGTTAAGATAATGATGTAAAAAGTCGATCATCGGCATCCCCACCGGCACCTCGACAGGGCCGACCTTTTTGCCGTTTACAATCATGCTCAATGGCTTTTTCTCAATCTTGGGAGCTGTATTTTCGTTGCTCATGCTCATGCCTTTCTTATTTCTTGATCTGGTTGGAAATCCATAAATATATCAGCCGCGCCTGAAGATGACCCGGCATCTTCAGACGCGTTGATCCAGGGTTGCGCACCCTTTCCCTCTTACAGTTTTCGATTGAATCGATTGGCGGCAAAGAACAAAACTCAGGCGGGTTGGAGCCGGTATGGTCACGATTCTCACTTTGGAATGTAGGAGCTTTCTCTGGCAACATCAATAGTTGCATAATAATATGTATAATATTATACAGTATGGCTATACCGGCCCGGTCGGGCGGCGGCGCGCTTCCGCCCGGCGTACAGAAAATGGGGGCTCGGAAATATTCTTTTTCAGCGCGATCCGCGCCGCCGCCCACTACCCGTCGCCCAAACCGGAGCCCGCCGCGCGCGGGGACGCCCCGGCCCCTTTTCAAAGCCGTGTTCCCTACCTATAGTGTGCTTGCCGGTTTCCGGCCTCAGCGACGAACTCAAGCACAAGGATACCCCATACATGGACAAACACGGCTTCACCCTGCTCACGGAACGGGACATGGCGGAAGTGGGCGGCACGGCCCGCCTCTGGCAGCACAAGATTACGGGCGCGCAACTGCTCTCCGTGGTCAATGCGGACGAAAACAAATGCTTCGGCGTGAGCTTCCGCACGCCGCCCACGGATTCCACGGGCGTGGCCCACATTCTGGAGCATTCGGTGCTCTGCGGCTCGGACAAGTATCCGGTCAAGGAGCCCTTCGTGGAGCTGCTCAAGGGCTCGCTGCAAACCTTTCTCAACGCCTTCACCTTTCCGGACAAGACCTGCTATCCGGTGGCCAGCGCCAACCTGCGCGACTTTTACAATCTCATCGACGTCTACATCGACGCGGTCTTTCATCCCCGCATCAGCGAGGATATCTTCCGCCAGGAAGGCTGGCACGTGGAGGCGGAAAGCGCCGACGGCCCCTGGACCTACAAGGGCGTGGTCTACAATGAGATGAAGGGCGTGTATTCCTCGCCGGATTCCGTGCTGGCCGAGCAGAGCCAGCAGGCCCTGTTCCCGGACACGCTTTACAGCCTGGATTCCGGCGGCGATCCCGAGCGCATTCCGGACCTGACCTACCAGGCCTTTCACGATTTCCACAGCCGCTACTATCATCCGAGCAACGCCCGCTTCTTCTTCTGGGGCGACGATCCCGAGGACGAGCGCCTGCGCCTGCTGGACGCGGCCCTGGCGGGCTACACGGCCCGGCCCGCGGATTCCGCCGTGCCCCTGCAGCCGCGCCGGGACGTGCCGCGCCAGATCGAGGTGCCCTATGCGGCGGCCGAAGGCGAACAGCGCGCCCTGTTCACGGTCAACTGGCTGCTGGGCGAGCGCGGCGACGTGGGCCAGGCCCTGCTCATGGAAATGCTGGAACACATTCTGGAAGGCCTGCCCGGTTCGCCGCTGCGCAAGGCTCTGATCGGTTCCGGCCTGGGCGAGGACACCACGGGCTGCGGCCTGGAAACGGACCTGCGCCAGATGTACTATTCCACAGGTCTCAAGGGCGTGGCTCCCGACGACGTGCAGCAGGCCGAACTGCTGATTTTCGACACGCTGGCCCGACTGGCCGAGGAAGGCATTGACCCGGCGGCTGTGGAAGCGGCGGTGAACAGCGTGGAATTCGCCTATCGCGAAAACAATTCCGGCCGCTTCCCACGCGGTCTGGCGGCCATGATCCAGGCCCTGTCCACCTGGCTGTACGACGGCGACCCCCTGGCCCCCCTGGCCTGGGAAGGACCGCTCACGGCCATCAAGGAGCGCCTGGCCAGGGGCGAGAAAGTTTTTGAGGAAGCCATCCGCCAGTGGTTTTTAAACAACGAGCACCGGGCTACCGTGGTCCTGCTGCCGGACGCCGGCCTGGGCAAAGTCCGCGAAGAGGCGGAAAGCGCCCGCCTGGCCGATGTCCAGGCCGAAGCGGGGCCGGAGCGGCGCGCGGCGCTGGTGGAAGAAACCCTGCGCCTGCAGGAGGCCCAGACCGCGCCGGACAGCCCGGAAGCCCTGGCGACCATCCCGGCTCTGGGCCTGGACGACCTGCCGCGCCGCAACGCCGCCATTCCCCGCGCCGAATCCCGTCTGCCGGAAGTCTGCCTCAGCCACGAGTTGCCCACCAGGGGCATTGCCTACGCCAATCTGCTACTGCCTCTGAAAGGCCTGCCCGAGCGTCTGGTCCCCCTGCTGCCGCTCTTTGCCCGTTCCCTCACCGAACTGGGCACGGCACGGCGCGACTTCACGGAGCTCGGCGCATACATGGCGGCCAAGACCGGCGGCGTCGGGGCCGACACCCTGCTGGGCACCACAAGGGGCGAACGCCGCACCTTCAGTTATCTGAGCCTGGCGGGCAAGGCGGTCTACGACAAGATTCCGGACCTGTTCGGCATCTTCCATGAAATCCTGCTGGAGCCCCTGCGCGATCCCGCCGTGGCCCGCGAGCGTCTCAGGCAGATGCTGCTGGAAGGCAAGGCCCGCCTGGAGCACGGCCTGCAGGCCGCCGGGCATACGGCGGTGGGCACGCGGCTGCGCGCGCATTTCACCGGCGCGGGCGCGCTGGCCGAACGCACCGGCGGCGTAAGTTATCTGGCTTCAATACGCGGCCTGCTGGAACAGCTGGAAACGCAGCCGGAGGCCCTGCTGGCCGATCTGGAAGAATTGCGGGCCCTGGTCATGTCCGCTTCCGACGCGGTCTTTGACTGCACGGCCGAAGCCGGGGGCCTGGCCCTGGCCCAAGACAGGGCCCGCGCCCTGCTGGCCGAGCTGCCTTCCAACGGCCCGGAACGCACGGACCACGAAGCCGGGCCCATGCGCGACCTGCCCATGGCCGAGGCCTTCCTGGCCCCGGCCCAGATCAACTACGTGGGCAAAGCCGCCAACATCTATGACCAGGGTTATGTCTACCACGGCTCGGCCAGCGTGATTCTGCGCTATCTGCGCATGGGATACCTGTGGGAGCAGGTACGCGTGCGCGGCGGAGCCTACGGGGCCTTCTGCATGCTGGACCGCCTGGGCGGCACCCTGGTCTGCGCCTCCTACCGCGACCCCAATGTGGACCAGACCCTGGCCGCCTATGACGGCATGGCCGACTTTCTGCACGGCTTCAAGCCGGACAAGGCCCAGCTGACCCAGGCCATTGTGGGCGCGGTGGGCGATCTGGACAGCTACCTGCTGCCCGACGCCAAGGGGGCCCAGTCCCTGGCGCGCTGGCTCACCGGCGATACGGACGAGATCCGCCAGCGGATGCGCGAGGAAATTCTGGGCACCACGGAGCGGCATTTCAGCGAGTTCGCCGACGTGCTGGCCGAAGCCGCGCGCCAAGGCGCGGTCTGCGTGCTGGGCGGCCCCAAAACCAAGGAAGCGGCCGAAGCCCACGGCTGGGCCGCGCAAAACCTACTGTAATCATGAACGCCCCCGGCCGTCTCGTGCTGGTGCTGGGCATGCACCGCAGCGGCACCAGCACGCTGGCCAGGGGCCTGCGGGTTCTGGGGGTCGCGTTGGGCAAGAACCTGCTGCCCGCGCACCCCTGCAATCCCAAGGGCTTTTTCGAGGATGCCGGGTTCTATGCCTTCAACAAGGCTCTGCTGGCCCAACTGGGCCTGACCTGGCGCAGCCCGGAAGCGCCGGACGCGGCGGCGTTGCGGCGGCTGGCCGCCGGTCCGCCGGGAGTCACGGCCCTGGGGCTGCTGCGCGAAAAAAGCGCCGGACAGGCGATTCCAGGCCTCAAAGACCCGCGCATGAGCCGCCTGCTGCCCTTCTGGCGGCCGGTGCTGGCGGCTTCAGGCCTGCGCGCGCACTGCTGCATCGCCCTGCGCCACCCGGAAAGCGTGGCCCATTCCTTGTGGCAGCGGGACCGCCTGAACGCGGAACACAGCCACGCCCTCTGGCTCGCATACATGCTCGACGCTCTGGAAGGCAGCATCGGCCTGCCGCGTCTGCTGGCGGACTACGGCCTTCTGCTGCGCAAGCCCGAACACCAGTTGCAACGCCTGGGACATTTTCTGAATCTGCCCTTGGACCCGGCGGAGCTGACGCTGTTCGCGGACGATTTTCTGGACAAAACACTCTGCCACCACAGCCCGGCCGACGGCGCCGACCGGGAAAGCCCCGGCGGAGCCTGGGCGGCCCTGGCCCTCCGCCTGTATGAGGCCCTTGTCCCGGCGGCCGCTGATTCCCCTGAGCGCCGGGCGCTGGACGAACCGCGCCTAGCCCGCCTGGTGACGAGCCTGCGGCGTGAATCCGCCGCCCTGGCGTTTCCGGTCTCTCCGGAGACCCGGCCATGAGCGGGCAATCCACGGCCCATCCCCTGGCGGGCCGCCTGGCCGCGCCCTCCTTTGTGCTGCCCGGCACGGTGGCGGAAAACGCGCGTTTTCTGAGCGGCAGAGTGGACGAGATGGCCCTCTGCTTTTTTGAAGCCCAGGCCTGCCTGAAGTACGACGAAAATGATCTGCCGCCGGATTTGGCGGAACCTTCGGAATCAGGGACGTTGCGCTGCCACGTCCACTTGCCCGTGGACCTGCCCTGGCCCTCCCGCCACGGGACGGCGGCCGAAGCCGAAGCGGCGGCCGCGGCGGATCTGGCCCTGGCGGTCTGCGCCGGAGCCGCCTATCTGCATCCGGGCTTGGCCGTGCTGCACCCGCCCGCAGGTTCCCCGGCGCACAAACGCCGCCTGCTGCGCGCTTTCGCGGCCCGCTGGCAGGCCCGCAGCCGCATCCCCCTTTTACTGGAGAATGTGGATTCCTGTGACGTGCTGGAATTGGGAAAAACCTTTCCGGCGGACCACGGGCTGGGCCTCTGTCTGGACGTAGGGCATCTCCTGGGCTATGCTCAAGACCATCTCCTGAATTCCGAGCTGCCGGAAACAGCGGCCCTGGTTCATTGGAGCGCGCCCGGCAGGATGGATCAACACCTCCCGCTGACGAAATTCACAATGCGGCAACGCCGCACGGCGGCAGCTCTCATGGGCCGTCTGCCGCATACGGCTGTTCATCTGGCGGAAATTTTTCACTGGCCGGGCGTGGCGGCATCACTGCCCGTGCTGGCGGCGCTGGCCCGCGAAGCCCTGCCGGAAAAAACGGCCCCGAACGCACAGCCATATGAAAATACGCATTCATGAAAAATTTTTGTTCTTTATCAGGGGCGAAAGGATCATTCTCAGCGCTGCTATAACGCCTATCAGGGCATTTCAACGTTGAAACGCCCTAACGCCGAACACGGTGCGGCGCGCCGCGAAGACCGACCCGACGGGCGGCCCGTAGGGCCGTGCCTGTAGCCCAAAGGGCGTACGGGCATCGAGAGCAACGCGGCGTGGATTCCGGCGATAACCGCGTTTTTTGCCGGAATGACCCCTTTGAAACGTATAGCGTGCCAAAGGTAATCTACCCTGGAGCAGTTGACACTTTTCATGCCTGAACTGTTCCAGAAGGCCAAGGGGAGGGCCATGCCGGTCAACGCCGAACACATCGCCAGTTTCAAGCAATGGCGGCAAAATCTGGACAAGGACGACCGCTGGTGCATCATGATCAATGCCGATCCGGACGCCCTGGCTTCGGCCGTGGCGCTCAAGCGGCTCATGCTGCACAAGGTGCACAGCGTGGACATCATGCGCATCAACGAGGTGACCCGGCCGGACAATCTGGCCATGATCCGTTATCTGCGCATCCCGGCCAAACCCTGGCAGCCGGAAAAGGCGGGGCAGTACACCCGTTTCGGCATGGTGGACTCCCAGCCCCGGCACAATCAGGCCTTCGCGGGCATTTCCTACGACCTGATCATCGACCACCATCCCCTGACGGATCTCACGGACTGCACCACGCCCACGGCCTTTTGCGACATCCGGCCCGGCATCGGCGCCACCAGCACCATGATGACCCGCCTTCTCCAGGCTCTGCGCATGCGCCCAGGCCCGCTGCTGGCAACAGCCCTGCTCTACGGCATCCGTACGGACACGGCGGCCTTTGAGCGTTCCGGCGGCGAGGAAGATTTGCGCGCCTACCAGTGGCTCTCCCAGCATGCGGACAACAACTTGCTGCGCCGGATCGCCCGCAGCGAATATCTGCGCGCCTGGCTGCCGCTCTTTTCGCGCGCCTTCCGCTCGCTCACCGACTGCCGGGGCGGCGGAGCCCACGCCACGCTCGGCGAAATCAAGAGCGCGGACCTGCTGGTGGCCATTGCCGACTTCTTTACCCGCGTGCACGGCCTGAAGTGGATCGCTGTCAGCGGCATTGTGGACAAAACCGTGATCGTGATCTTTCGCGGCGACGGCGGGAGGGACATCGGCCGTCTGGCCGACGCCTGTTTTTACGACGTGGGCACCGCCGGCGGGCACCGCAACCTGGGCCGGGCGGAATTTCCACTTTCCGCCGTACCCGAGGGCGTCAAAGCCGCCGACTTTGTGCAGCAGCGTCTGCAGACCCGCAAGCTGCGCCCCAAAGCCGCGATCCAGCCCGGCCCTCCGGCCCCGGAACCGGCCCACCCTGTCGCCAAATCCTGATCGCGCTGAAAAAAATGGACTGGAACGCCGCGCTTTACCGGAAAAGCCATGGTTTTGTGGCCGAATACGGCAAAAATCTGCTGGCCTGCGTCCCGGAAGACGCCAGCCAATGTATTCTGGATTTCGGCTGCGGCACCGGCGAGCTGACCGCCGCCCTGGCCCGGAAAGCCGGGCAGGTAATCGGCGTGGACCAGTCCGCCGCCATGATCCGGGCGGCGCGCGAAAAGTACCCCGGTCCGGAATACCATGTTCTGGACGCGGCCGGTCTGGCCGTCCAGGGCTGGACGGCCCGTTTCGACCTGGTCTTTTCCAACGCGGTTTTTCACTGGATTCAGGATCAGGACGCGCTGCTGCGCGCCCTGCATGCGGTTCTGAAGCCGGGCGGCCTGCTGGTCTGCGAATTCGGCGCCCAGGGCAACGTGGCGGCCGTATGCTCGGCCTTTGCCTCGGCGTTGGCGGCTCGCGGCCGGACCCGGTCCGAGCCCTTCTATTTCCCCACCCCGGCGGCATACCGCCGGAAACTGGAAACAGCGGGCTTTCAGGTCCGCCAGATTGAGGACTACGACCGCCCCACGCCCCTGTCCGGCGGGGAAAACGGCTTGGCCCACTGGCTGGAACAGTTTTTCGCCGGGGATCTGGCCGGTTTTGAACAAGCGGAACAAGTGACAATCTTCCGCGAGGTGGAATGCGCCCTGCGGCCGCGCCTCTGGGACGGGGAGCAGTGGGTCGCCGATTACCGGCGGCTCCGGTTGCTGGCCGTCAGAAGCTGAACGACCGGGAGACTCAGTCCTCGCGGCGGCCGCAGACCAGGGCCAGGCGGCGGCCCGATTCCGCATAATGCTCCAGCAGGGTCCGCTGGATATGCCGGGGATCGCGCCCGCGCACGGCGTCGTAAATGACTTCGTGCCGCTGATAGAATTCACGCGGTGAAAAAAGCGTGTCCCAGCACTTGTAGTAGAGGAATTTGGAGATGTGCGCGCAGGAATTGCGCGCGATGCCCGCCATCAGACGATTGCGGCAAGGGGCCAGCAGGGCGTCGTGGAAGGCTTCGTCAATCTGGCTCAGCGCGGCCAGACCGGCGGCGGCGCGGCTCTGACGCCCCATTTCGGCCAGAATTTCTTCCACCCCGCCTAGGGCCTTGTCATCCCAGCGCTCCAGGGACTGGACAATGCAAGCCCCTTCCAGAGTGCCGCCCAGGCAATAGCTGTCTTCAATCTCCCGCGCCGTAAGATGCCGAATGAACTTGGCCTTCTGCGGCAGACCCGTGACCAGGCCCTGTTGCAGCAGGCTTTGCAGGGCTTCGCGCACCGGCCCCCGGCTGATGCCGAGGTGTTCGGCGATCTCGGTTTCACGGATGGGATCGCCGGGCGAAAGGGTGCCGTCCAGCAGGCGCTGCTTGATATAGGCGATGGCCTGGGCGCTGTACGTCTTGACCTGAGGCAAGGGGGGCTCCTCATGTTTTTGTCCTATGAGGTAGACTTACGCCGGCGTAATGTCAACATTTCCGGACGCGGGCGAACCTTTTCCCTCCCGTGCCCGCGGGAGCGATCACCCTGCCCCGGACAGCCGCTGATCGGGCCTGTCCGGGGCAGGATGGTTTGCATTGCTAGGCCGCCTCCCCGTTTTCGCCGGACTCGGCGAAACGGCGGTTCCAACCGGTCAGGACCGAGAAGAGCAGCACCGCCAGCAACGCCCAGGAGTAGGGATTGTACAGGGCAGCGCTGATGGGCGGCGCCGCGATGCCGTAACTCTCGGCCGCACTGTAGAGAGCGCCGTACCAGGCTGCCACGGCGATATGCCAGGGCAGGATGAAGAAGACAGTGCACACCGCGCAATCCATGAGGTTGGCGCGCCGCGCCGCCGCCAGGCGGAATTTTTCGCCCATGGGACGCACCAGGCTGGGGCCCACCAGAAGTTCCGCCGGTGCATTGGCCGAAATGGGAATGGACGCCAGAATGGTCACCCCCACGATGAAGAGTTCGGCCTGGCGCACGGTGGCCACCACGCTTTTCTGGGCGAACTCCAGAATCTTGCCCATGATGCCGCATTCCACAAGAATCTGGGTCACGGCCAGAATCAGGATGGCGAAGATAATGGCCCCCACCACGCCGTCGATGCCGGACTGGATGATGCCCGTGGAGCCCCCGGCCTTGGCCGGGATGCCGAAAATATCGCCGGGCTTGAGCGTGCCCGCGCAAATGCCCACCAGGGCCGCGGTCACGTTGCCGTAAATCAGGGCTTCAATGATATGCCTGCCGCGCAGGGCCGCAACCACGACCACCACCAGGGCCAGCAGCATGAACACGCCCGACGGATTCAGCGTGGCTTTGATTTCGGGCAGCACGCGCACCTCTCCGCCGCCGCCGAACATCAGAAAGACGATGCCCGAGATGACGGCCGCGCTCATGGCCAGCGGAAAACGGCTGCGCACCACCTCGCGCATGCTCGCGCCCTGGGTATACGCGGAAACAATGGTCGTGTCCGACACCGGGGCCAGATTGTCCCCGAAGGCCGCGCCGGACAGGATAGCCAGGCCGAGCATGGCCGGGTCCGCCCCCAGAAAGTAGCCCGCCGGGTACAGCACGGGCGTCAGGGCGATGCAGGTGCCCGTGCTGGTGCCCGTGCCCAGCGCGAAAAGCATGGCCGCCAGGAAGACCAGCAGGGTGAAGATTGCGCCCTGCGCCCCGGTGGTCATGCCCAGCCAAAGCAGACCGTTGACCAGGCCCCCGGCGGCCATGAGTTTGCCGAAAACCCCGGCGAACAGCCAGGCCGTAACGATGACGATGCCCGTCTTGTCGCCGATGCCGCGCATGGCGGCCTTGCAGTATTCCGCTTTGTCGCGGGCGAAAAACAGACCCACGGCCAGGGCCAGCCAGGCGCAGGCCCAGAAGGGCTTGGTGCCGCCGCGCCCGGCCACGGAGAGCCAGACCAGGCCAATGACAAGAATGGTCAGAGGCACCAGGCCGCCCAGCATGCCGCCGTACATCCGCAGTGTTTTTTCCTGCATGGTCCTTTTCCTTGCGCTTGTCCCGGCTGAGCCGGGAAACTGACGGGAAAGAGCCGCGCGCCCGGCTCAGTCAGAACGCACGGGCGCGCGGCGGGCCGTTTACGTATCCTTGCGGAAGGAATCCAGGTAGGCGAAGAGCGCCGGGGAACCGCCGGTATGCAGGAAAAGCAGGTTCGCGCCCTTTTTAAAATAATCTTTGCGCACCAGGTCCATCAGGCCGGACATGGCCTTGCCCGAATAAACCGGGTCCAGCAGGATGCTTTCGGTGCGCGCCAGGAGCTTGACCGCCTCCACCATGGCGTCGGTGGGCAGGGAGTAGCCCGGCCCCACATAATCGTCATAGGCCACCACGGCATCGCGCGGGATGTCCATGCTCACGCCCATGTATGCGGCCGTGTCTTGCATGAGCTTGTACACCGCCTCTTCCTGCGTGGGCTTTTTGCGGTTCACGCCGATGCCCGTGACCGGAATGTTCATGTGGCAGCCCAACAGGCCCAGCAGAAAGCCCGCATGCGTGCCCGCGCTGCCGCTGGGCACGATGATGTGATCGAAGTTGAGGCCCCGCTCGAACATCTGCTGCATGAGCTCCTGGGCGCACTGCACGTAGCCCAGCGCGCCCACAGGATTGGAGGCCCCACCGGGCACGATGTAGGGCTTGCGGCCCTCGGCGCGCAATTTGGCGGCCAGTTTTTCCATTTCCACCGGCATGGGGCTGCCGCCGGGCACCACGGTGATGCTCTTCACGCCCATGAGCTGATAGAGAAAATTGTTGCCCGACGCCTCGGGCTTATAACTGCCGGGCACGCGCTCCTCCAGGACCAGATGGCAGTCCAGGCCTTCCTTGACCGCCCAGGAGAGGGTCAGGCGGCAGTGGTTGGACTGCACGGCCCCGCAGGTGATGATGGTGTCCGCGCCCTGGGCCAGGGCATCGGCAATGGAGAAATCCAGCTTGCGGGTCTTGTTGCCGCCGCCCGCGCCGGGCAACAGGTCGTCCCGTTTGATCCAGATATTGGCCTTGTTGCCCAGCGCCTTGCTGAAGGCGGGCAGAAATTCCAGCGGCGTGGCTTCCCGCACATAGCCGCGGCGGGGGAAACGGGCGAGATTCATGGCAACTCCTTGGCGTGTTTGGCCGGATGCGGAAGCCCGGCGCGTTATTTTTTGTCACACGTTAAATGTTGACATTTTGTGTAATTCAGCTGTGACAAAATTCCCAATAGCTGTCAACAAGATTTTTCTACCGCACCGTTTTTCCCTGCCCGCAGCCGCGCGGAAAAAATTCGCATCCCCTGCGATGCCTCTTCGGCCCGGCTCCACCACAAGGTTCCCAACGTTCTGGAGTAAAAACCGCCGCTCTCTCCCGCTGATATGACAGTAAAGGGGAAGCGCACGCCGGAATTCACGCGTTTCGCCCCCAAGGGCACGGGATGCGTCGATGTTTCTGCGGTGGAACGCTCAACCCGGCCCAGGAGATTTTCAGCGGCGTCAGCCTCCTGGACCTGCGTCCAGACGTTCCCATCACGTTCAGCCTCTCGGGCCGGGCCTTCAAAAAATACGGCCTGACCGGGAAGGTGGCCGGAGCTTTCCCCGGCACAACGGGGCCAGGGCCTTCGCGGCCAGGTTCAGCATCCACAAACAACCTCCCGTGAAAAATATCCCGTAATTTTTTATTGACATCCGCCGGGCCCGGGGCTACTCACATTTCAACACGGAGTTTTACGTCATGTCCCGATTTGTTCCCGCCACCGCTTCCTCGTACGCCGCCGGCTTCAGCTGGTATTTTTTTGCGTACTTTACCGAAGCCTGTGGTCGGGAACTTCGCTGACGTTCATTGTCCGCAAGTTCAAAGGGCCGCAGGCATACCACCTGCGGCCCTTTTTTGTTTTCGGCCGTAGGTGGGCTGTCCGCAAAACATGCTGACACACAACAAGAAAGGAGTTTCCCATGTACCTCGGCAAAAAAGTCCGTCTGGAGCGCATCATCAATCGTGAGAACGGCCGCACCATCATCGTGCCCATGGACCACGGCGTCACCCTCGGCGCGGTGGAGGGCCTGATCGACATGCGCGAGGCCGTCAACGACATGGCCATGGGCGGCGCGGACGCGGTGCTCATGCACAAGGGCCTGGTGCGCTGCTCCCACCGCAACGCGGGCAAGGACGTGGGCCTCATCGTCCATCTTTCCGCCTCCACGGCCCTCTCGCCCTGCGGCAACACCAAAACCCTGGTGGGCACCGTGGAAGAAGGCATCAAGCACGGCGCGGATTGCGTCTCCGTGCACATCAACCTGGGCGACCCCAACGAGCGCCTGATGCTCACCGACCTGGGCCGGGTGGCCGAAGCCTGCGACAACTGGCACATGCCCCTGCTGGCCATGGTTTACGCGCGCGGCCCGCAGGTGAAGAACAGCTACGATCCCGAAGTGGTGGCCCACTGCGCCCGCGTGGGCGTGGAGCTGGGCGCGGACATCGTCAAGGTGCCCTACACCGGCGACATCGAGAGCTTCTCCGACGTGGTTTCGGCCTGCTGCGTGCCCGTGGTCATCGCGGGCGGCGAACGCATGGAATCCACCCGCCAGATTCTGGAAATGGTCCATGATTCCCTCAAGGCGGGCGGCGCGGGCATTTCCGTGGGCCGCAACGTCTTCCAGCATCCCAACCGCGTGAATCTGGTCAAGGCCCTGCGCTCCATCGTGCACGAGGACGCCGACGTGGATCAGGCCCTCAAGGTCGTGGGAGAGTAGGCTCCATGTCCCGCATCTATTTCCGTTGCGCGCCCTTTGACAAAGGGCAGGTCACCCTGGCTCTGGAATCCGGCGTGGACGGCGTCATCGTGCCGCGCGACCATGTGGAGCGTGTGGCGGCGCTGTCGCGCTGCCCGGTCTGGGCCGACGAGGACGTGGCCGTGGCGGCGCTCACGGTCAAGGCTGACGAGGAGGCCGTGCTGGCCCGCCTCAAAAACGGCGAACGCGTGGTGCTGGCGCGCGGCTGGGAGGTCATTCCGGTCGAGAATCTGCTGGCCCAGAGCGACGCGGTGCTGGCTGAAGCCGGGAGCCTGGACGAGGCCCGCCTGGCCGCGGGCATCCTGGAGCGCGGCGTGGACGGCATCGTGGTGCGGCCCGAAGCTCTCGGCGAGCTCAAGGCCATCGTGGCCCAGTGCAAGCTCTCCCAGGGCCGCGAGCATCTGCTGCCCGGCGTGATTACCCGCGTGGAGCCCGTGGGCCTGGGACACCGGGTCTGCGCGGACACCCTCTCCCTGCTGCGCCGGGGCCAGGGCATGCTGGTGGGCAATTCCAGCGCCTTCACCTTTCTGGTGCACGCCGAAACCGAGCACAACGAATACGTGGCCGCACGGCCTTTCCGGGTCAATGCAGGAGCCGTGCACGCCTACACGCGCCTGCCCCACGACAAGACCACCTATCTGGGCGAACTGCGCGCCGGGCAGGAAGTGCTCATCGTGGGCGCGGACGGCGAAACCAGCGTGGCGACCCTGGGCCGGGTCAAGATTGAGGTGCGGCCCATGCTCCTGATCGAAGCCCGGGTGGAATGCGAGGGCGGCACCAAAACCGGCGCCATCTTCCTCCAGAACGCGGAAACCATCCGGCTCACGGGCCCGGACGGCACGCCGCTGAGCGTGGTAGGCCTCAAGCCCGGCGATACGGTGCTCTGCCGCATCGACGAGGCGGGCCGTCATTTCGGCATGCGCGTGCGCGAAGAAATCCGGGAGGTCTAGGGGCATGGACGACGCCAAGGCACATTGGCCCCAGGGCCGGGATACGGAAAACGGAATGGAGGGCGCGCAACGCCTGGCCGCCATCCGCAAGGAAATCGACAGCGTGGATCTGGAGCTGCTCCGGCTTTTCAACCGCCGCGCGGACCTGAGCCTGGAAGTGGGCCGGATCAAGGCCACGGAGCCGGGCATAATCTTCAAGCCGTTGCGCGAGCGCGAAGTGCTCGACGGCCTGGCGGCCAAAAATCCCGGCCCCCTGCCGGAGGAACATCTGCGGGCCATCTGGCGGGAGATCTTCTCTTCCTCGCGCGCCCTGCAACGCCCGCAGAACGTGGCCTATCTGGGGCCGGAAGGCACCTTTTCCTATTTCGCGGGCGTGGAATATCTGGGCCACGCGGCCAGCTTTCACCCCTGCGGAGACATTACCCAGATTTTCGAGGAGGTCAGCTCCGGCCAGTGCGAACTGGGCGTGGTGCCCCTGGAAAATTCCCTCCAGGGCACGGTGGGCGTGAGTTTTGACCTTTTCCTCAAGCACGAGGTTTTCATTCAGGCCGAGCTTTTTTCGCGCATTTCGCACTGCCTGCTGAGCAACGCCCCGGCCCTGGCCGCCGTGCGCACGGTCTATTCCCACCCGCAGCCCCTGGCCCAGTGCGGCGGCTGGCTGCGCGCGCATCTGCCGGGCGCGGCCCTGATCCCGGTGGAATCCACGGCCGCGGCGGCACAGCGCGCGGCGGGCCAGCCGGACGCGGCGGCCATAGGCCACGGCAAACTGGCCGACATGCTCGGTCTGGGCGTGCTGGCCCGGCGCATTGAGGACGAGCCCGGCAACTGGACGCGTTTTGTGATCATCGGCCCCAAATCGGCCCAGCCCGGCCAGAGCGGCATGGCGCCCCGGCCCATGCCCGGCCACACCGGCGCGGACAAAACCTCCCTGCTCTTCACCCTGCCGGACAAGGCCGGTTCCCTTTCCACGGTGCTGGACCTGCTGGCCGGAAATGACATCAACATGCGCAAGCTGGAATCCCGCCCCCTGCGCGGCCAGTGCTGGAAATACGTCTTTTTCGCTGATGTGGAGAGCGATCTGGAAGACCCGCGCCACGCCGCCCTGCTGGAGCGGCTGCGCAACGCCTGCACCAGCTTCCGCATCCTGGGCAGCTATCCCACCGGCCCGCAGCTGGACCGCATGAGTCTCAGCGGGGACGACGCTTCCGACGAACAAGGTATGTAAGACCATGCTTCAAAACACAGATCAGACTTCAGTCGTTACGGTCACGGCCCCGGCCTCCAAATCCCTGTCCCACCGCTACCTCATCGGCGCGGCCCTGGCCGGGGGCGAATCCACGGTGCGCCACACCTTGGAAAGCGCGGACCTGGAATGCACCAGAGCTATTCTTTGCGGCGCGGGCGCACGCATGGAAGCGCTCGACGCCTCCGGCAACGGGGCGGGAAACAACAGCGGCGGCTGGCGGGTTCAGGGACTGGGCGGCGCGCCGCGCGGCGGCCGGGGGCGCCCCCTGGATTGCGACGTGCGCGAATCCGGCACCACCTGCCGCCTGCTCACGGCCGTACTGGCCGCCGGTGAAGGTCTGTTCCGCGTCCACGGTTCAAAACGCATGCACGAGCGCCCCATCGGCGACCTCACCGACGCCCTGACCCGGCTGGGCGCGGGCGTGGCCTTTGAGGGCAAACCCGGCTGCCCGCCCCTGCTGCTTCAGGCCCACGGGCTGAACCCCGCCCTGGCCGACGGCATAATCCACCTGGGCATGGATATGTCCAGCCAGTATTTTTCCGGCCTGCTGCTGGCCGCGCCGTTCTGCGCCACGCCGCTCAGCGTAGAGCTGGCCGGGCGCAAAGCCGTGTCCTGGCCCTATGTGGGCCTGACCCTGCAATGTCTGACGGATTTCGGCATCAGCTTCAGCGTGGAAACGCGCAAGAACGAGGCCGCCCCCTGGCAGACCCTGCCGGAAGGAGACTGGCGCGATCTGGCCGAGGCCCGCCCCGGCTGCCTGCGCGTCACTATGCGGCCCGGCGCATATCGGCCCGGCGACTATACGGTGGAGGGCGACTGGTCCGGCGCGTCCTATTTTCTGGCCGCGGGGGCCCTGGGCCGCAGGGCCGTGCGTGTGCGGGGCCTGCGTGCCGACTCTCTGCAGGGCGACCGCGCCATGCTGGGCATCCTTCAGAAAATGGGCGCGCGTCTGGAGGTGGAGCCCGACGCGGTCACGGTGTACCCCTCCGAACTGCACGGCGTGGCCCTGGACATGGGCTCCTGCCCGGACCTGGTGCCCACGGTGGCCGTGCTGGCCGCCTTTGCCAAGGGTTCCACGCGCATCAGCAACGTGGCCCATCTGCGGATCAAGGAGTCGGACCGCATCAACGCCCCGGCCACGGAACTGGCCAAGACGGGCGTGACCGTGGACGAACTTTCGGACGGCATGCTGGTCAGCGGGACAGGGGGAACGGGGGGCATGGGCGGACGCCTCCGCAACAGGCCCGCCGCGCCGCGTCTGCCCGAAGGCGCGACGCTTTCCGCGCATAACGACCACCGCATGGCCATGTCCCTGGCCCTGCTGGGCCTGCGCGATCCCGGCCTGCGCGTGCGCGAGCGCCTGGACGACCCCACAGTGGTGCGCAAGTCCTTCCCGCAGTTCTGGGACGTCTGGAGCCGACTGCAATGAGCCCGAGCAAAAACCTCCCCGGCGCGGCTACCCCCGCCAAAACCGTCATCATCGGGGCGACCGGACGCATGGGGGCCATGCTCTGCGCCAGGTCCCGGGCCGCCGGACTGACTGTGGCGGGCGCGGATCAGCCCCTGACGCCGGAGATTCTGGCCCCGGCCTGCGCCGGGGCGGACCTGGCCCTGATCTGCGTGCCCGCCGCCGTGTTCGAGGACGTGCTGTTGCGCGTCCGCCCACATCTGCCGTCAAATACAGTGCTGGCCGACATTACCTCGGTCAAGGAACACCCCCTGCGCCAGATGGAGCGGCTCTGGCCCGGCCCGGTGGTGGGCACTCATCCCCTTTTCGGCCCCCAATCCGAGCCGGATGCGGACCAGCCCGTGGCCGTGATTCCCGGCCGCAACGCCACGGATAAAGATCTGGACCTGACCGAGGGCTTTTTCACGGCCCTGGGCTGCCGAACCTTCCAGACCACGGCGGAAAAGCACGACCAGGCCATGGCCCGCATCCAGAACATGAACTTCATCACCAATCTGGCCTATTTCGCCCTGCTGGCCGGGCAGGAGGACCTGCTGCCCTTTCTCACCCCGTCCTTCCGCCGCCGCCGGAACGCGGCGCGCAAGATGCTCACCGAGGACGCGCAGCTCTTCGCCGGTCTGTTCGAGGCCAATCCTCACAGCCACGAGGCCGTGCGCCAGTACCGCCAGATGCTCAATCTGGCCGCGGCCGGAGATATCGACCTGCTCTGCCGCCGCGCTCAGTGGTGGTGGCGGGACGGCGCGGCTTAGGGCCTCTTGACACTAGACGAGATGGGCTTTGAAATTGTTCCGAAGGCGAACAACAGACAGGCAATGTTTGAAAGGCTCCGGCCCCCGCAAGAGGGACCGGAGCCTTTCAAACATTGCTTACCAGGCATAGGCCTGCGGCGCTTCTCCGCCCGGACCGGGCCAGATTTCGTCGAGCGCGCGAAGCGTGTCGGCGTCAAGCGCGACATCCAGCGAACAAAGGGCGGACGTCAGTTGCTCCAGAGTGCGCGGGCCGACAATCGGCGCGGCCACAACCGGGTTATGGAGCAGCCAGGCCAGAGCGACGTCGGCCGGGCGTTCGCCCAAATCGTCGCACAGGGCTTCGTACTTCTCAAGCCGGGGACGGCAGCGCTCAACGGCCTGCCGCATTTCCGGAGCCGCGCGGCGGCCGTCCCTCACCCCCCGCAGGACTCCGCCCAGCAGCCCGCCGCCCAGCGGGCTCCACGGAAGCAGGCCCAGACCGTAATAACGGCACGCCGGAATCACTTCCAGTTCCACATTGCGCACCGCGAGATTGTACAGGCTCTGCTCGGCGACCAGGCCCATGAAACGGCGCGAGCGGGCCTCGGCCTGGGCCGTGGCGATGTCCCATCCGGCGAAGTTGCTGCTGCCGATATACAGGACCTTGCCCTGCCGGACCAGAAGCTCCATGGCCTGCCAGATCTCTTCCCACGGAGTCAGCCTGTCGATATGGTGCATCTGGTACAGGTCGATGTGATCGGTCTTCAGTCTTCGCAGGCTGTCTTCGCAGGCCTTTCTGATGTGGCAGGCGGACAAACGCCGGTCGTTGGGCCCCAGATCCATGGGCTGATAGACCTTGGTGGCCAGCACGATCCGGTCGCGCCGACCGCTTTTCTCAAGCCAGCGCCCGATAATTTCTTCGGAGATGCCGAAGCCTTTTTCCATATCGGGGCGTTGCGGGCCGCCATAGACGTTGGCGGTGTCAAAAAAATTGATGCCGGATGCCACGGCCTCGTCCATGATTCTGAAAGCCACGGCTTCGTCCGTCACAAAACCGAAATTCATGGTTCCGAGACAAAGGCGGCTGACCTTCAGGCCGGAACGTCCAAGCTGCGCGTATTGCATGTTGTTTTCTCCCTGTATTGCGTTTTATAGTTAAGAACATGACGCGTTCCCCCGGTGGAACAGACAAAGCCGTCCCGCACCGGCAAAAGGAAAATAAGCAGCAACATAATACATGTAAAATACTTATATTTTATCATAATTAATGCTTTAAAAGCATACTTTAAATTATGGCTGCTTTCGCGGATGGAGAAAAAATTACCATGGATATAAAAGTATTGCGGTATTTTCTGGCGCTTGCCAAAGAGGAAAGCGTCACCGGAGCGGCAAAATATCTGCATCTGACGCAGCCCACGCTCTCCAGGCAGCTCAGCGAACTGGAAGATGAGCTCGGCACGGCGCTGTTCATCCGCGGCAGCCGCAGGATCACCCTGACGGATGAAGGCATGCGCCTGCGCAAACGCGCGGAGGAAATTCTGGAGCTTGTGCGGAAAACCGAAGCCGAATTCCAGGCTCCGCCGGAAGGCGTCAGCGGGGATATCTATATCGGCGGCGGTGAAACCCATGTCATGGGATGTCTCGCCGAGGTCATAAAGACACTGCAGCAAGAATACCCCCGAATATGCGTTCATATCTTCAGCGGCGACGCCGATGCCGTGACGGAGCGGATTGACAAGGGCTTGCTTGACTTCGGCCTGTTAATTGAACCGGCCAACACAAGTCGCTATGAATCCCTGCTGCTTCCGGCAACGGATACCTGGGGCGTGCTGATGCGCAGGGACAGCCCGCTGGCGGAACAGAAATCCGTACGCCCCGAAGACTTGTGGGAGTTGCCGCTCATTCCCGCAAGCCAGCGGCTTGTCGATGACAGACTCTCAAAATGGATCAGACGCGACGTGAAAAAGCTGCATATTGTCGCCACGTATAATCTGCTTTTTAATGCAACGATCATGGTTGAAAAAGGCATCGGCTACGCCCTGGGCATTGACAGGCTCGTGAATACGACGGGAAACAGCAACCTCTGCTTCAGGCCGTTTGATCCGGCCCTGACCGTTGAGGTGAATTTTGTATGGAAACGCTACCAACTGTTTTCAAAACCCGCCGAGCTGTTTTTGCAACGTCTGAAAAAAACCTTCGGGTAATGAGCAGTCTACGGCAGGGAGGAACGAAAACAAAGAGATATGCGAGAGCGCGCAAAGGTTCAGCGCCGCCCGTATTTCCATTGCGGCGAAGCGGATTGAGCGGGCCTTGCCCCTGACCGCCGCGCGGAAAAGCCTTCTTCCCCGCCGCCTTGCGCCGTCACACGCTTCGTGGCAGAACAGCGTATCCGGTTCCGCTTCGGCCGAACCGCAAAAATGCCTTTCGCACGGCGGTTCGCAGCCCGCGCGGCGAGCTCCGTTGCTGGGATCTCATGAAATATATTCTGCGCCACATCAAACTCATTGTCTGCTGCATCATCATCCTGGGTTTCGCCTGCGTCACGCTGGAAAGCCACCGCGCCTACAAGCAGGTTTTCGACCACAACATCCGCAGTATCTCGGAACTCGGTTCCCTGACCATCTACCATGAAATCGACAAGGCCTTGAGCATGCCCGTGGCCGTCTCCCTGTCCATGGCCAACGACAGTTTCCTGCGGGCCTGGCTTGAGGAGGAGCAAAAGCGCCCCGGCGACGCCGCCCATATTCGGCAATTACAGAATTACCTGGCGGGACTGCAAAAAAAATTCAAATACAATTCCGTCTTTGTTGTTTCCCAAGCCAGCCGGACCTATTTTCACTATGAAGGCAAATCCGGCAAAACCATCTCCCCGCGCAACGCCCGCGACACCTGGTACTACGACTTTTTGAAAAGCGGCCGCCTCTACGGCCTGGACGTGGACCGGGACGAAGCGGACCACAATGCGCTCACGGTCTTCATCAACTGCCGCGTCGACGACGACAACGGCAAGCTGCTGGGCGTCCTGGGCGTGGGCATGAAGATGCACCGCCTCCAGGACATCCTGACTTCCTATGAACGGCGTTTCGCGCTCAAGGCCTTTCTGGTCAACGACGTGGGCGTGATCCAGGTTGCCTCGGACAACGCGCTGATTGAAAACCGCAATCTCTTCGCCACACCGCCGCTGTCCGAACTTAAGGACAAACTGCTCGGGCACAAGGATGAAACCGAGGGGCGCTGGTCCGGCTTGGGCTCCCGGAACATCTGCATGCTGTCCCGTTATGTGGACACCCTGGGCTGGTACCTGATTGTGGAAAAGGACACCTCCCCGCTCCGGAGCGCCTTCAGAGTGCAGCTGATCCAGAGCGCGGTCACGGCCCTGCTGGTGATCGCCGCCGTTCTGCTGCTCATTTCCTATCTCATGAACCGCCACGGCAAGATGCTGGAAAAACTCGCGGTCACGGACAAACTGACCTCCCTGCCCAACCGGGGCGCGCTGGGCGACATCATCAGCCGGGAGGTGGAGGCCGCCCGCGACTGGAAGCGGACCTGCCACGCCTTTCTGTTCGATGTGGATTTCTTCAAGCAGATCAACGACCGGCACGGGCACCTGGCCGGTGACCGCGTGCTGGTGCTGGCGGCCCGGCTGGCCCGCGAAAATGCGGGCGAAGACGGCATGGTGGCGCGCTGGGGCGGCGATGAGTTCTTCGGCCTGCTCCATGCCGACGCGGAGGAAAGCCGCGCCCTGCTGGAGCGGCTGCTGGCCGCCATGCGCGAGCACCCGGAACTCAGAAAATGGGGCGTCTCCCTGAGCATCGGCGTCACTCGCATTAAGGAGACGGACGATATGGACAGTCTGGTCTCGCGCGCGGACGAGGCCCTGTACCGCTCCAAAAAAGACGGCCGGGACCGTCTCTCCTTTATCTGATCCTTTTCGGCGTTGCCGCCGCATGCCTGCGCGCGGCGCTTTCCACGGCCTCGCTTTCGCGCAGCAGCAGCGTCAGGCCCAGCGAGGCCAGCAGGCTCACGCCAAAAATGACGTCCGAGGCGGCGTAGCTGCCGGTGAGGTCATGGGAAAGTCCCATGACGGGAAATCCCGCGCTGCGCAGAATGATGAAGATGGAAATAAACTTGTAGGACGGCAGAAAATTGCCGTTGCCGAAAAAATAGGAAACCACGGCGGGCAGAATGGTCCACAGGCCGCCGATGCAGCCGCCGAAGCTCAGGCTGAAAGCCGTCATGCTCCAGATGCCGGGCGGCAGAAAGCAGAGGCCCAGGCTCGCCGCACTGCATAGCATGACCAGACGCGCGGCGAAAAGCGGGGTGAACCGGTCGCAGACCCAGCCCCAGGCGTATTTGGCCAGGGCCGCAAACAGCGCCGCGGCACAGGCCAGCAGCATGGCCGTGTACGCCTCCAGCCCCAGATCCGCGAAACGCGGCTTCATCTGGCTCATGATCGACGAACCGGCCATAAGGGCCATGCCGAAGGCCAGGCCTAGAAACCATGCTCGCGGCTCGTGCAGCATGCCGGAAAACGAAACCTCCGCGGGAGGCCGCCTGGGACGCCGGGGCTCGCGCCGCCTGCCGTCGGGATACAGATGCATGGCCCGGGGCGTGTCGCGCACCAGAAACCAAGTCAGAGGAGCCAGAGCGCAGGTCAGCAGGCCCAGAACCAGATAGGCCGTGCCCGCGTCAAAATGCCGGATCAGCACCAGGCTCAGAAACGGCAGCGCCACACCGGAAAGGGACGTCCCCGCGTTGGCCAGGCCGAAGGCCCGGCCCCGGTAATGATGAAACCAGTTGTTCATAAGGGCGTTGCCCACCACCCCGCCGCAGAACTGGGTGCAGACCCAGGCGATGGTGAACAGCAGGGTATAGAGCAGGATGTTCCCGGTAAGGCCCATGACCGCCGTGGCAGCGCCGCCCGCCAGCGCCCCCAAGGCCATGAGCCGCCGCAGGGAGCAGCGGGCGGAAACCGCGGCGGCCAGAGGCATGGCCAGTTGCCCCATAAGCGCGGCAAAGCCCATACTGAGATTGAGTCCCGCCCGTGTCCAGCCATGAACCTCGCACAAGGGTTCCATGAAGGCGTTCATGCAGTAAAGCACGCTGCCCTGCAGCATAAAGTTACCGCCCATGGAAAGCAGGCTGATCTTCCATCCGTAAAACACGCTTCTCCCCCGTGCCGCAGCCGTGTTGCGAGCTCGCCGCGCGCCGTTTCAGCATTCCCCGAACACGAGCTCATTGCCCACCAGCACGCCGACGACGCTGATGTCGCGCAGACGCCGGGGGGCCACGGCCAGCGGGTTTTCGGCCAGAATGGTCATATCCGCCAGCTTGCCAGGCTCAAGGCTGCCCTTGATCCGCTCCTCGTGAAACTGCCAAGCCCCCCAGGTGGTCACGCTGCGCAGGGCCTCCAGAACCGGAATTGTTTGCTCTTCTCCCAGCACGCGGCCCGAAGCGGTGCGCCGGTTGACGGCCGACCAGACCGAAAGCAGCGGGTCCATGGGCGTCACGGCGGAGTCGTTGTGATTGGTAAAGGGAATCCGCCGTTCAAGGGCGCTGCGCAGGGGGTTGATGCGCCCGGCCCTGTCCGGGCCGAGAAAAATCTCGTGATGCCTGTCCCCCCAGTAATAGGTATGCACCACAAAGAAGGAGGGCACCACGCCCAGCCGCCTGATGCGGTCCAACTGGTCCTCGCGCGCGGTCTGGCAGTGAATGATGATATGACGCCTGTTCACGTCGGGCAGGGCTTTCTGGGCCTGCTCATAGGCCTCCAGCACGTCGTCGATGGCCGCGTCGCCGTTGGCATGCACGGCGACCTGCCAGCCCTTTTTGTGGTAGCCCGTGATCAGCTCCGCCAGGGCCGCGCGCGTATGGATGGCATAGCCGCGCCACTGGCCGGGAAGCCCGGCGTCGAGAAGCTTATGGTAGGGATTGCTTAGATAGCCCGTGTAGCCCTGGATGCTGCCGTCCTGAAAGAGCTTGACCGCGCCCAGGCTGAGTTTGCCGTCGCCGGTCAGCCAACCGCCCGGCGCCGGGTCGCGCGGGGCCAGACTGAAGTCGAACAGGCCGTGCTTGGGCAGAAGCTGTACCCGGTTTCTGATGATGCCCGCCGCATGCGCCTTGAAATAATTGTGCCACATGGCCGTGGTCACGCCGCCGTCATGGGCTGTGGTCACGCCCTTGGCCAAGTAGTCCTCGCAGGCCCGGCGGGCTGAAATCAGCCACAGTTCGCCGGTCATGGCCGGAGCCGCCTCCAGCACCCTGTCCATGGCCGCGGGCTCCTCCACAAGGCCGGTCAGGGCCCGGTCCGGCCCCCGCCGGAACAGCCCGCCCGCCGGGTCCGGCGTGTCCGGGCCGATGCCCGCCGCGGCCAGGGCCAGACTGTTGCACAAGGCCGAATGCCCGGAAATGTGCCGCAGAAACAACGGATGCTCCGGCACAAGGGCGTCCAGCTCCGCCAGGCTGAAGTGGCGCTTTTCAGCCAGGCCCGTATCATCGTACCCCGCGCAGAGCAGCCATTCGCCCTTGGGCGTTTCCACGGCTCCGGCCCTGATGCGCCCGGCCAGTTCCGCCAGGGTCTTCAGACTGCCGATGGGCGCGGCAAAGGCGTCCAGATACAGGGCGTTATACATGCCCGCGCGCATATAATGGCTGTGGCAGTCGTAAAAGCCGGGCAGCATGGTCCGTCCCTTGAGGTCCACGAGCCGCGTGTCCGGGCCGCGCAGGGGAGCCACGTCATCCGGTCCGCCCACCGCCGCGATTCTGTCGCCGCGCACGGCCAGGCAGGAGGCCGTGGAAGCGCGCGAGTCCATGGTCAGGATGGTTCCGTTATGATAGATATGGGTGGCGGCAGGCATAGCGCGTCCTTCTGTTTTTTAGGGTAGTGGCGGCCTCAGCTCCGGGCCGCAGCTTTTTTCCATTCCTTGCGCAGCAGATTGAACAGGATGAACAGGCTGATGCACAGAAAAACGGCGCACACCGGCCGGGTGAGAAAGACCGTGTAGTCATTGTCGGAAATACTCAGGGCGCGGCGAAAATTGGTTTCAATGATGCCTGAGAGGATCATGGCCAGCAGCAGCGGGGCCAGCGGAATGGAAGCCTTGGTCATGATCCAGCCCAGGATGCCGAAGACCGCCATCACCCCCAGATCGAAATTGGAATTATTCAGGGCGTAGCCGCCCACCACACAGAGCGTGGTGACCAGCGGCATGAGGATGCCGCCGGGGATGCTCACGATTTTTGAAAACACCCGTACCGAAGCCATGCCCAGAACCAGCATGAAGACATTGGCCAGGAGCAGGGAAATGAAGATGCTGTAGACCAGGGCACCCTGCTCCTGAAAAAGCAGCGGACCGGGCGTCATGCCCTGGATCATCAGCGCGCCCAGAATGACGGCGGTGACCACGTCGCCGGGAATGCCCAGGGTCAGTAGGGGAATGAGCGCCCCGCCGGTCACGGCGTTGTTGGCCGACTCCGTGGCCGCGAGCCCCTCTATGGCCCCGTTGCCGAAGGCTTCCGGATGCCTGGAATTGCGCTTGGCCTCACTGTAGGCCGCGAACGAGGCCGTTCCCGAGCCCGTGGCGGGCACAATGCCGATAAAGGTGCCGATCAGCGAGCCGCGCAACAGCGCGCTTCTGTTGGCCCAGATTTCCGCAAGGGAGATGCCCTTTCTGGAAATGTTCACAGCCGAAAGACGCTTGCCGCGAAAGACGTCCTCGCAGGTGAGAAAAACCTGCGAAAGCGCGTACAAGCCCACCAGAGCCGGGATCAGCGACACGCCGTTGATCAGGTTGGCGGAATCAAAGGTCAGGCGCAGATTGCCGGTGAGCGGATCCATGCCCACCATGGCGATGAGCAGGCCGAGGCAGGCCGCGATGCAGCCCTTGAGCAGCGCGCCCTCGGACAGGGTCGCCACGATGGTCAGGCCGAAAATGCCCAGGGCGAAATACTCCGGCGCGCTGAAATTCAGGGCGAAGCGCGCGAGCTGCGGGGCCACCCCGGCCAGGATGAAGCAGGAAAACACGCCGCCGATAAAGGAAGCCACGGTGGTCATTTCCAGGGCGCGCAGCGATTCCCCCCTGGCGGTCAGCCGTGGGCCTTCAAGCATGGTGGCCGCGGCCGCCGCTGTGCCCGGCGTGCTGACCAGAATGGCCGTGATGGAACCGGCGTAAATGGCCCCGCAGTACATACCGAGCAGGGAGGAAAAGGCCACCACCGGGGGCAGCCCGAAGGTCAGGGGGATGAGCAGGGCCACGCCCATGACGGCCGTGAGCCCCGGCAGGGCTCCGAACACGATGCCCAGCGCCACGCCCAGAAGATTCGCCAGCAGCGCCTCAAAGCCGCACGCCGCGGCCAGTGCCGAAAGGAAAGTATCCATAGGCTCAGCCTCAGGGAAGCGGGACGTTAAACAAAAGGGCGAAGACCAAGTACAGAAAAGCGGTCATCAGGCCCGCGATCAGCAGGATGCGCCAGGGGCTGCGATAGCCTGTGAGCACCTGGGCCAGCACCAGAAAAACCAGGGTGGCGGAACAGAAGCCCGTGCCGCCCGGCCAGAGCGCGTCATAGGCGTATTCGCCAAGCCCGACAAAGCCCGCCACATAGCCGAGCACCAGCAAAATCATCAGCAGCACTTTCAGCAGCACCGGGCGCTCCGGCCACGAGGCCCGGCCCCGGACCAGAAAACTGCGGACCAGCAGGATGCAGGCCAGAACAGCCAGCAGTACGGTGACGCCCGTGGGAAAGGAGGCCGGTCTGAAAAACTCGGCCGACGCGGATTCCGGCAAAAGGCGGATCTGTTGCCAGGCCACGGCGCAGATCACCAGAAGAGCCAAGGCGATGAAAAAATCCGTTTTGTTTTTCATGGGGCCTCCCGTATCCGGCGGCATACCTGGGCGGGAACGGCGGGACGCGGGTCTTCCTTGCCGCGTCCCGTTCTTCGCGCGGGGCGCGCCCGGCGCGAAGGATCAGTCCAGCGATTTGCGCCCGGCCAGCACGTCGTCCACCAGGGCGGAACCGGCCGCGATGACCTCGCCGAATTCCTTGGGCGGCAGATAGTCCACGGACAGGCCGATCTTCTTGAACCTGGCGATGACGTCGGGATCGGCCAGGGCCTTTTGCAACAAGGGCTGCAAAGCGGCGATGCGTTCGTCCGGCACCTTTCCGGAGGCCACCAGGCCGTGCCACGAACCCATATCGATCCATTGCTCGTCTTCCGGACTCAGCCTGTCGGCGTAAATCTCGCGGAAGGTCGGCGTGTCCGGCAGCGACGGATGACGGGTCTTCCGGGTGACGGCAATGGTGGCGAAGTCGCCCGATTCCACATAGGGCAGCACATTGGTGGGCACCTGGAATCCGGCCGTGATGTGTTTGCCGAGCAGGGCCGTGGAGACCTCATGTCCGCTGCCGTAGGCCGCGTGCCGGACTTTCAGGCCGTTGTGGAAGCGTTGCAGAAGCTTGGTCAGGTAGAGGCGCTGGGTGGTGATGGCCCCGGTGCTGCCGTAGACTATATCGGCGGGATTCTTTTGCGCGGCCTCGATAAAGGCCGGAAAATCTTTCAGGCCCGAGGCCTTGTTGACGGAAAAAGTCAGCTCCATGACCGTGATCTGGGCCACGGGCTTGAAGTCTTTTTCCGTAAAGCCCACATTGGTCAGCTTGGGCGTGGTGCACAGCCCGCCGAATGCGGGAAAACACAGCGTATAGCCGTCGGGCCGGGCGCGCAGCATGTCGTTGAGGCCGATGGCCTGCGCACCGCCGGGTTTGTTGATCACATTGATGGTGATCTTGAATTCTTTCTGGAAATACTCCGCCAGGATGCGGCTGGCGATGTCCACCGCGCCGCCGGGACCGAAGGGCACGATGATGTTCAGGGGCCGGTCTTGGGGGTAGTCGGCGCGGGCCTCGGACGCAAGGCCCGACAGGCAGACGCCGAGCGCGAGACAGACGGCAAGGATGAGTTTTCTCATAACTACTCCAGCGTTGAGGTTGAAGCAGTTTCATCAAGATCCATGCCAGGAATGCGCCGTTCGTGAAAAAAGGCGCAGCAGCGGGCCGCGGGCGGGACCAAGGCTGTTCAGGACAGTTCTTACGGCGATTTTTGTAACAGTTCTTATGCAAATATGTAACAAAAGTGCTACAGTCTGCGGCGCGGCAGGCCCGCGCTTCAAGGCTGCAGCTTGCGCCAGAGCGTCATCCGGCTGATGCCCAGGCGGCGCGCCGCCGCGCCCAGATCCTGGCCCGTCGCGGCCAGAGCCGTTTCAATGATCTTCCGTTCCAGAGTCCGCATCTGCGTCCGCAGGTCAGCGGCGCAGGCTTCGTCCGGCGGGTTCTCCAAAGCAGGCTCCTGGCCCTGCCAGACGCACGCCAAAAGCTGCGCCCAATCCCGTCCGCCTGCCGCACCCGTATGGTTGGCGATCAGCGCTAGGCGCTCCAGCACGCTGAACAGCTCGCGCAAATTGCCGGGCCAAGCCCGGCGCGTCAGCAGCGGGCCCAGGGCCCGCTCCAGCACATCCGCCGGAGGCGTCGGCCGCAGATCTTTGCGCAACCGGGAAACAGCCATGGCCACAATGTCTTCGGGCCGTTCCCGCAACGGAGGCAGGGTCAGATTGAGCACATTGAGACGGTAGTACAGATCCGTGCGAAAGAGCCTGCGCCGGACAAGATCCTCCAGATCCCGGTTGGTGGCGCAGATCACCCGCACGTCCAGGGGGATGACCTGGGTGCCCCCCACCCGGACGATCTCCCTCTCCTGCAGAACGCGCAACAGGCGCCCCTGCAACAACAGCGGCAGATCACCCACCTCGTCCAGAAAAAGCGTGCCGGTATGGGCCAGTTCAAACATCCCGGCTTTGCCTTGGCGGCGCGCGCCCGTGAACGCGCCCTCCTCATAGCCGAACAGCTCGCTTTCCAGCAGACCTTCGGGAATGGCCGCGCAGTTGACCGCCACAAAGGGGCTTTCCGCGCGACGGCTGCCCGCGTGAATGCTCTGGGCGAAAATTTCCTTGCCCGTGCCCGATTCGCCGCAGATCAGCAGATTGGCGTCCGTGGAGGCATAGAGCGCCGCCAGTTCCTTTACTTGCCGCATGACGGGCGAGCGGGCTTCGATATCATCAAAGGTGTAACGCGCGGTAAAACCGCACGCCTTGAGGCTGCTGCGCAGACGGCCTTCCGCCCGCCGGATGCTTCCGGCGTCGGAAAAGGAAAAGACCAGGCCCGCGCTTTTGCCCTGAACCGCCACGGGCACCCGGTTGACGACCAGGGTCACGCCGCCGATGTCCCGGACCCGCCCCCGCTCGGCCCTGTCCGGCAGCCCTTCGCCGCTCAGAAAGCCGCCGGGAACGGCCGCGCGGATGTCCTTATCCAGCAGGTCTTCGGGCGTTCTCTTGAGCAGTCGGGCGGCGGAGGTGTTCACATGACTTACCGCGCCCTTTTCGTCCAGCACCAGCAGGCCCTCGCTCACGGCATTGAAGACGGCGTGGATGCGCGCCGCGCGCCGCCGCTCGAGCCGCCGGGCTTCCGCGATGGCGGCGGCCTCGCGCAGACAGCGCGCGGCGGTTTCTTCGTCAACTCTGAACTGGCGGGTGGGAAAGCCCAGGGGAGCCACAAAATCCCGCACATAGGTGCCGCCCACCACCAAGTCCACGGAACCCGGTTCAAGCTCTGCGGCCATATCGCGCGCCTCCGCGCGGGAACGGAAAAGGCACTCGCGAATCTCCATGCCCAGAACCCCGGCCACGCAATCCACATCCCGCAGGGGCCCGGCGTAACGGAACCAGGCCACCCGCCGAACCTTTCCAACATCGGGCAACAGCAGGCGCAAGAGATCCATGGCCGTCATTTCAATGGCTACCACGGGCACGGCCGTATGCCGCTTCAAAAAGGCAACATTGATGCTGCGGCTCAGAAAGACGTCGCAGTCGTCGGGCGGCGTGGCCCGCGCCACGGCCACAGCCGCGTCCTCCTGTCCCACGACCACGCGCAGGCGGCAGCCCATGCGCCGGGCAATGGGCGTGAATACCGCGCCCATTTCCGGATACGGCGCGATCAGAATGCAGTGAAAGCCCTTGTCTGTGCCCCCTTCGCCCGCCGTGCTCCTTGGCATGGTCCAGCCCCCTCGGCTATTGGTGCCGCTCCCGTGCAGAATAGTCGCAACCCGCCCGCCAGGCAATGATCAGACCGTCTCCGGCCGGGGCATGCTTCTTGCTATCTTCCCGCTGATCGCCAAAAACGCAACAGCGGGAACGTCATATGTTCGGCAAGCAGCAAGACCCCAGCAGAACGGAAGAAGCCACTCCGAAACGCAGAAACAAACAGCGCCAGGAGGGCAATGTTCCCAAATCCCAGGAGCTGGGCAAAGCCGTGAGCCTTACGGGCGGCCTCATCGCCCTCCATCTCTGGCTCGGCCCCATGACCGAGGAGATCAAGACGCTGTTCCGGCGCTTTCTGGGCCACGCCTGGGAATTCGATCCCAATCCCCAGAACGTCTACACCCTGAGCATTGATCTGACAGTGGAGCTGTGCAAGATCATCCTGCCGATCCTGCTTTTTCTGGGTTTTCTGGCTTTTCTGGCCCAGCGCCTCCAGGTGGGCAAGCTCTGGACCACCAAAGTTTTCAAGTTCAAGTGGCAGCGCTTCAACATCATCAAGGGTCTGAAACAGATGATGTTTTCGCCCCAGACCGCCCTGCGCACCATTAAAAGCCTGCTGTTTTCCATCATCCTTGCCCTGATTCCCGGCTATCTCATTTATCAGGAATACCAGAACTTCCTGCCCATGTACTACGCCACGCCCGAAGGCGTGGCCGCCTACATGCTCCAGATGGGCCTCAAGCTGGCCTACTATGCCCTGCTGCCCATCCTGGCCATCGCGGCTTTTGACGTCTGGCAGTCGCGCTTTGCCTACAAGGAAGGCATGAAGATGACCAAGGACGAAGTGAAGGACGAGCGCAAGCAGGCCGAAGGCGACCCGGTCATCAAGGGGCAGCAGCGCCGCAAGATGATGGAAGTGGTCATGAAGCGCATGATGCAGGACGTGCCCAAGGCCGACGTGGTGGTGACCAACCCCACCCATATCGCCGTGGCCCTGCGCTACAACGCGCAGGAGGCCCCGGCCCCGGTGGTGCTTGCCAAGGGCGCGGATCACCTGGCCGAAAAAATCAAAGCCGTGGCCCGCGAGCACAACGTGCCCATCCGCGAAAACGTGCCCTTGGCACGCGCTTTGTATAAGGCTGTGGAAGTGGGCGACATGGTCCCCGAAGAGCTGTACAAGGCCGTGGCCACTGTGCTGGCCAGCATCTGGAAGCTCAAGCCAACCATGCGGCAGAATTAAATTTATTTGCGGGGCTCCCCGCCCACAGAACATGACGAGGTGTCAGAAAAATGGCGACGACCGGACTTCCGCAAATTGATTACAGCCGCTTCTCCAAGCACGGCGAACTTATGCTGGCGGCGGGCGTGGTGATTATCCTGTTCGTCATGCTGGTGCCGCTGCCCACCTTTTTTCTGGACATCATGCTCTGCGTGAGCATTTCCATCTCGCTGCTGGTGCTGGTCACCACCATGTTCATGACCTCGCCCCTGGAGTTCACCATCTTTCCCTCCCTGCTGCTGGTGACCACCCTGCTGCGCCTGGCCCTCAACGTGGCCTCCACCCGCCTGATCCTGCTCAACGGCGATATGGGCGCCGAAGCCGCGGGCAGCGTGATCCGCTCCTTCGGCGAATTCGTGGTGGGCGGCAGCTACGTGGTGGGCGGCGTCATCTTTATGATCATGTTCATCCTGAACAAGAGCGTCATCACCGCGGGCACCACGCGCATAGCCGAAGTGGCCGCGCGCTTCACCCTGGACGCCATGCCCGGCAAACAGATGGCCATCGAGGCCGACCTCAACGCCGGGCTCATTGACGAGGAAGAGGCCAACAACCGCCGCCACGCCCTGCGCAAGGAGGCCGACTTCTACGGCGCCATGGACGGCGCGTGCAAATTCGTTTCCGGCGACGTGAACGCGGGCATGATGATCACCATGGTCAACCTGATCGGCGGCATCATCATCGGCGTGGTCCAGAAAGACATGGACTGGAACACGGCCCTGACCACCTACTCCCTGCTGACCATCGGCGACGGCCTGGTTTCCACCATCCCGTCCATCATCGTTTCCACGGGCACGGGCCTGCTGGTTTCGCGCGCCGCCTCGGAAGCCAAGATGGGCGAGGAATTTCTGGCCCAGCTTACCTTCAACAGCCAGGCCCTGAAAATGGTTTCCGGCGTGCTGTTGGTCTTCGCCCTGGTGCCGGGCCTGCCCACCATTCCTTTCCTGGTGCTCTCCATCCTGCTCTTCATGGTGGCGCGCCTGACTGCCAAGGATGAAGAGGAGGACGCCAAGGCCGACAAGAAGGGAGCCAAGGGCAAGAGCGGCGGCAAGTCCCCGGCCACGGCGGACACCCCCGAGGAAGTGCAGGCCCTGCTGCCCCTGGACACCCTGGAGCTGGAAGTGGGCTACGGCCTGATTCCCCTGGTGGACGAGGAACAGAGCGGCAACCTGCTGGCGCGCATCCGCTCCATCCGGCGGCAGTTCGCTCTGGATATGGGCGTGGTCATCCCCTCCCTGCACCTGCGCGACAATCTGCAACTGAAGCCCGGCCAGTACGCCCTGTTGATCAAGGGCAATCAGGTGGCTTCGGCGGAAATCCTGGTGGACCACTTCCTGGCCATGGACCCCGGCAACGTGACCACCAAGATCAATGGCATCGAAACCCGCGAGCCCGCTTTCAACCTGCCCGCCCTCTGGATTCCGGACAGCCAGCGCGAAGAGGCCATGCTGGCGGGGTATACGGTGGTGGACCCGGCCACGGTCATCGCCACCCATCTGACGGAAGTGTTCAAGCGCCACTTGGCCGACTTTCTGGACCGCCAGGCCGTCCAGGGCCTGCTGGACACCGTGGCCAAGCATTCGCCCAAGGCCGTGGAGGATCTGGTGCCCGGCACCATTTCCCTGGGCGGCGTGCAGAAGGTGCTGCAACTGCTGGTGCGGGAAAACGTCAGCATCCGCGACATGCTGACCATTGTGGAGACCTTGGGCGACTTCGGCGGCGGCGTCAAAAATCCGGACATGCTGGCCGAATACGTGCGCGAAAAACTCTCCCGCTCCATTGTGCGGCCCTATCTGGACAGCCAGGGCGTGCTGCCCGTGCTGACCCTCAACGGCAACGCCGAACGCATGGTGCAGGAAGGCATCCGCCAGACCGACAACGGGGCCACCTTTCTTTCGCTCAATCCGGCGGCGGCCCAGCGTCTGGTGCAGAACATCAACTCCGCTGTGGAGAACGCCGTGAATACCGACGGCCAGCCCGTGATTCTGGCAAGTCCCATGGTCCGGCCGCACCTGGCCCAATTGATTACCCGCTTCCTGCCCACGGTGCCCGTGATTTCCCAGGCGGAAATTCCCTCGGACATCCGCCTGCAGGCCGTGGGCACGGTCAGCGCAGAATAAACCCGCGACGCCGCGACAGATATAAGGCCCGCCCGCACACGCGGGCGGGCCTTTGCCGATCGGCACCATGCGACCGCTTGTCAAAGCGACCGCGCTGCCTATATCTTAGGGTAAATCCCCTTACGAGGACCTTATGAAAAACATTCTTGACGCACTGAACGGCAACGGCGGCCTGAAAGCCGGACTCGGAAACGTGGGCGACACGCTCAAAAACACGTTGCAAAATGTCGGCGCGGGCAGCCCGGGCGGCATCGGCGGCCTGCTGGGCTCGGCGGCTCTGGGCGGCCTGCTGGGCGCTCTGTTCACGGGCAAAAGCGCCAAAAAATTCGCCAAGGGCGCGCTTATGGTCGGAGGCACGGCCGCGGCGGGCGCGCTGGCCTGGAACTTCTACAAAAAATGGGCCCAGGCTGGCCAGGCCGGCGGCGCGGACGCGGCTCCGGCGGCGGAAATCCCCGCGCCCCGGACTCAGGGCGCCCTGCCCCCGGCCGAGAACACGGCCCTGCTTCTGCTGGAGGCCATGGTCTTTGCGGCGCGGGCTGACGGCCATATTGACGAAGAGGAAAAATCCCGCATCCAGGACACGGCGGCCTCACTCTTTCCCGATCAGAGCATGACCGAGCTGCTGGACGGGCTCATGAACAGGCCCATCGACCCGGCGGCCCTGGCGGCCAGGGTGCGCGACCCCGAGGAAGGGCGCGATCTTTACCGCCTTTCCCGCGCGGTGGTGAATGTGGACAATTTCATGGAGCGCAGCTACCTGGACGGCCTGGCCCGGGCCCTGAACATCGGGGCGGACGAACAGGCCCGGCTGGAAAAAGAGACGGAAGCCGCTGTTCAAAACGCCGTTTAGAGCAAGTTCACTTTTTCAAAGTAAATTTGCTCTGGCGGTTGCGTGGGCAGCACCAACTTTGAGAATATTAATTCTTAAAGGTAATCCCTCCTAAATGGTGGAGACAAAAATGCGCGCAAGCCCGCGTGTAACAACGCGGGCTTGCGCGCGGCAGTCTGCGGACGGTCCGGGCCGCTATCCCGCCGCAATGGGCGTCGCATTTTCATACAGGCTGCCCAAATAGGTGCGCAGACGGGCCAAAGCCTGCGCGTGCAACTGTGAAACGCGGCATTCGGTGATGCTCATGACTTCCGCTGCTTCGCGCATGGTCAGCCCATCCGTGTAATAGAGCGAGAGCACCATTTTTTCCCTGGGCGTCAGGCGCGCAAGCAAGCGTTCCATGTGTTCCGCGAGCTCCCGCATGACAGCGGTATGACAGGGCTCATCCGCGCCTCCTGGTCCGTCGGCGGCCAAGCTGTCCTGAATTGCATCCAGCGAAAAAAACTGCCTGGCCTCAAGCGCCTCCATGGCGTAGCGCAACGTGCGCGGCTCCAGCCCGGTCATGCTCAGCAACTCTTCTTCCGTGGCCTGGCGGCCCCGCCCGCGCTCCACCATGCGTCTGGCCTCGTCCAGCCTGCGCATGGCTCGCCGTAGCGAACGCGGGAGCCAGTCCTGGCGGCGCAATTCGTCCAGCATGGCCCCGCGGATGCGGTTTTCCGCATATCGCTCAAAACACACGCCCCGTTCTGGACGGAAGTTGCACAAAGCCTCCACAAGCCCCAGCGCCCCAGCGCCCAACAGTTCATCCAGTTCCACATGAAATGGTAGCCTGGCCTTGAGCCGCAACGCCAACGGACGGATGCGGGGCGCGTAATGCCGCGCCACCACCTCCCGCTCGGCCGGGGAAAAATCTTCCCAGGCCGTAAAGCCGCTCTCAAAGGCTTTCCGGGCGTTCGGCCACATCCGCCGGACGTCAGCCGTGCCCAAGGGCGGTGCCCCTGTGTTTTCTTTGCGCATTCGAGGAGTCGGTTTTTCCTCTCCTCGCCGTCCCGCGCCACACAGCAACGGCTTCCAGAAAAACTTAATATTGCCGTCTGGATTTTCCGGGACGTCCCAGGCCAGAATATTTTCCGCCAAACGCAACACGGCTCTGGACGCCGGACTTCGGGGGTCCCTGACATAAAAAGGCAGTTGTCGCGCGGCGGCCTCCCGCACAGCCTCATCCTGTGGAATCACTCCCGCCAGATCCAGGGAAACGCCGCCGGGAAGACTGTCGCAGGCCTGATACAAGCGCGCCAGGACAGCCCTGACGGTCCCGAGAGCCGGGGCCATGTTGACGCAGACCTTGAAATGCTCCACCCCGTGGGTCAGCTTGAGCATCTTGATCAGGGCGTAGGCGTCGGTCAGCGACGTGGGTTCGGGGGTGAGCACCACCAGTCGTTCCTGGGCGGCCAGGTTGAAATAGAGCACATTGTCGCTGATGCCCGCGCCGGTATCCACAATAAGATAATCCAGCCCGTCCTCCAGCTCGCCCACGGCTTCCAGCAGTTCCAGCTTCTGGCCGGTGGACAGGGTGAGCATTTCGCTCACACTCGAGGAGGCAGGCAGGATGAAAAAGCCGTAAGGCGTGGGAAAGAGAATTTCCCGTAGCGACGCGCCTTCGTGAAAGAGGTGGAAAAGACTTTTCCCCGGCTTCAGGCCCAGCAGCATGTCCACATTGGCAAGGCCCAGGTCCGCGTCGATCAGCGCCACGCGCTTGTTGAGCTGGGCCAGGCAGAGCGCCAGGTTGACCGAAAGATTGGTCTTGCCGACGCCGCCCTTGCCGGAAGTGACGGAAAATGCCAGGGGGAATGTGCCGCGCATCTGTCTGCTCCGCAGTGCCCGGGCGACGCCGGGAGGCTTTGGCTATGCCTGAACGATGCGTCACGGATTTCCCGCCCGTGACGCATCGCAGACCGGACATTGCTTTCCGGTTGAGGGGCGGGTAAAGTCAGCTTGCGAAACAGGAACCTCTTACCGCCCGCAATCTCTGATTAGAACAAAAAATCAGTCAATTCAACTGAAATATTGATCAGAAAGTAGAATTTACCCTATTTATTATTCAGAAAATCTGTACTTAATCCAGAATTTCGACTAGATAGGATAAATTTTCGGGCGACGGAAATTTATTCTATGGACACGCTGGGAGCACGAATCCGCCTGGCGCGCGGCAAAACCTCGCAGGGGGCTTTCGCGGCCTTGATCGGCGTCAGCAAGGGCTCGCTGGGCGGCTACGAGCGGGATGAAAATCTGCCCAATACGGACGTGGCTCTGAAAATCTGCCAGCAGACCGGATTTTCAGTCGAATGGCTGCTCTCCGGACGCGGCCCCCTGCGCGCCGACGCCGCGCCCTGCCCGCACGAATCCGGGCCGCCGTCGGAAGCGAAAAAGGCCGCGCCGTACTGCGCGCGCTGCCTGAAGCTGGAAGAAAAGCTGGAAAAGCTGGAAGAGGAACGGCGGGAACTGAATACGGAAAACCGCCATCTCTGGAAAGAAAACAGCGACCTGAACGCGCGCGTGGCGCGTCTGGAAGAACAGCAGAAAAAAACTGAGCCTGCGGAAACTGTTGCGCGGGATTGTTCCGCCGCGTAAGGGCCCCGGCGCGTTCACGGTTCCGGCGGGGCGAAGCTGCGCGCGCCTTCATCCGGATGCCGCGCATGGTCTCCGGCAAAAAAGGAAGGAGGGCACCATGCTGCCTCGTCAGTTAAGTGCCGGGCAGAGAAAATATCTGCGCCTGGCCCACTTGCTGTTCGCCTCTCTCTGGGGAGGCGGAGCCACAAGCATGGTGCTGATCGTCTGCCTCTTCCACCCGCAAACGGCGCATGAACTGCTTGTATACAGCAGCATCCTTTTTTATATTGATTTTCTTATTGTCGGACCGGGGGCCGGAGGCTGCTTCATAACCGGTTTTCTTTACGCCCGCTGCACGCCCTGGGGTTTTTTCAAATACAACTGGATCGTGGCCAAATGGTGCGCCAATGTGGGCTTCATCCTTTTCGGCCTGCTCTGGTTTGTGCCCTCGTTGGAGTCGGCCGTCACCGCCGCGCGCGCCCTGCCCATGGAGTTCCCCCTGGCGCCTGAAAGCATCGGGACGAACATCTGGCACCTGGTCCAGAATCTGGGTACCGCCCTGCTCTTCGCCGGTGTGCTGGCGCTGTCGGTCTTCAAGCCCTGGGGAAAAACTCCCTGGGCCGCCGAAGCCCCACGCCCGCATGCAACCGCAGACGCGTCAAAGACGATCGCCAAGGAATGAATACGACGCCGGCGGGTCCGGGGCCTCTAGGGCCTGTTAACACTATTTCAGAGCTATAACAATTAACGCAAAGACGACAAAGGCCAGGAACATGACATCGAGCTTATCGAACCGAGTAAAAACACGGCGGAAGCCTTTGAGCCTCCTGAAAAGCCGTTCTACCTCATTACGTCTTTTGTATAGCTCTTTGTCATACTCCCACGGTTTCAGTCGGTTGGGATTGGGCGGCACCACCGGAGTGAAGCCCAACTCACGTCCCAAGCGAGTCGTTTCATTACCCTCATATGCGCCATCCATAAGCAAGCTGCACGGCGCTGGCATCGGCCCCAACTGGACAAGCAGCCTGCGCCCCTCGGGGGCATCGCCGGCGTTGCCGGGAGTGAGGCTGAAATTCAACGCGCATTCAGCATTCGCGGCAACCATATGAAGCTTGGTCGTCCAGCCGCCTCTGGACTTTCCGATGGACTGCGGACCTGTTTTTTAAGGCCCCTGTTCCATCGGGATGAACCTTAACAATAGTACTGTCGAGAGAAACTGCTTCTATTT
>NZ_JH114302.1:196322-322724 GCF_000224635.1 Desulfovibrio sp. 6_1_46AFAA | reverse complement strand
GAAATTCAACGCGCATTCAGCATTCGCGGCAACCATATGAAGCTTGGTCGTCCAGCCGCCTCTGGACTTTCCGATGGACTGCGGACCTGTTTTTTTAAGGTCCCCTGTTCCATCGGGATGAACCTTAACAATAGTACTGTCGAGAGAAACTGCTTCTATTTTAAGGCTGAGTATCTGCTCTTGTTGAAGGCGTTCAAATATACGGTCAAGAACTCCGTTCTTGCTCCAGCGGTTCATGCGCGTGTAGATGCTGTGCCAACAGCCAAAATTTTTCGGCAGTCCACGCCATTTACACCCATGCTCCGCAACGTACAGAATCGCATTCAACACCTGGAGATTGTCAAAATGGACATTACCTCTTTGGCGCGGGAAGCAGTCAGCGATTCTCTCATATTGTTCGCGAGTAATTTGCATAAGACATTCTTACGGAATACTCGCTCTTTGTCAAATAGTGTTAACAGTCCCTAGAGCAGATTAGCTTTGAAATTTTTACAAATTTCAAAGCCGGCATTCCGGCGAAAAACGTGGTTATCGTTGCTGTCGATCCCCGTATGGCTCCGTTGTCGCCAACGGGGACAGCCCTTCGGGCTGCCTTCGGTCGCTCCGCCGGAATCCACGCCGCTCCGTGTGCGGCGTTAGAGCAATTTCAAAGTGAAAATACTCTAAAGAAGAGCCGATCCATAAAACGCATTTCTGCCTCGGCAATGGAATGCGTTTTTATTTTGGCCCCTATTTTGCATTTCTCTTTTCGCCGTCAGACAAGCGACACGGCGGACGGCACGTACAGGCAACAACCGGCGGCGCAAGCCGCGAGGCAAAGGAACGGACCATGCAGGTAAAGACATTCACCGGCGCCACATCGCAAGAGGTTCTTGCCCGGATCAAGGCTGAAATGGGGCCTGAGGCCGTCATCCTGGGCAACCGTACCTACCGCAAGAACGGCGTGGTCTGTCATGAAATCACCGCCGGGCTTGAGCGGCAGGCCCCCGGCGAAGCCGGAGCGGCTTCGGGCGCGCCCAGCGGCTGGGGCGAATGGCACAAGGAGTGGATGCAGATCAAGGACCAGCTTTTTGCTCTGATGAAGCCCGCCATCCAGCTGGAGCGCCTCACCCCCCGGCAACGCGTGGCCTTGGAGTACCTGCAACGCGAGGGCGTTTCCGACGCCGTGGCCGTGGATCTGTACAAGCGCCTGCTGGCCGATCCCGGCGCGTCGGTACTGGAATGTCTCTGCGGCATGGTGCCGGTCAAGGCCTGGGGCCCGGCGCAGTGGGGCCAGCGCGTGCATCTGTTGGTGGGGCCTTTCGGCTTCGGCAAAACCAGCACCGGTTTGCGCTTTGCCCTGCATCTGCGCAAAAACGAGCCCGAAGCGCGCATCGCCTTCATCAACGCCGACTGCCTGCGCGGCAACGGCCGCCTGACCTTGCGCCACTGGGCGGAGCTTTCCAACTTCACCTATATGGAAGCCCCGGACAGGGCCGGCATGGAACAGGCCCTGGCCGCCGCCAAAAACGCCCGGGCCGTGTTCGTGGACGTGCCGGGCCTGGCGCGCGGCCAAAATCTCGCCCAGTGGCGGGCGGACATGGGCCTGGACATGCCGGAGACCGCCACGCATCTGGTGCTCTCGCCCTTTTGCGACGCGCTTCAGACACAGGAATTTTTACGGCGCTATCAGAGCGACGGGTCGGGCAGTCTGGTCTGGACCAAACTGGACGAGGCCGTGAGCTTCGGCAGCATCGTCAATGTGGCCTGCGCGGCCGGGCTGCCGGTTTCGGCGCTGTCCTTCGGCGCGGAGCTCAAGGAAAGCCTCGCCCCGGCCACGGAACCGCTGATCTGGCGGCTGATCTTCAAACGGCAAATCCCCGGCCAAGCGGCCTGAGCCTGACCGAGCCCATACAAACAATGCGGAGCAGACAGATGAGCGGCACATTCCCCCTGGTATTTTCCGTCACTTCCGGCAAGGGCGGCGTCGGCAAGACCAATCTTTCGGTCAACCTGGCGCTCTGCCTGGCCCAGCTCAACAAGCGCGTGGCGCTGATCGACGCGGACCTGGGCCTTGCCAATGTGGACGTGTTGCTGGGCCTGACCCCGCAGAAAAACCTTTTCCACCTCTTTCACGAGGGCGCGTCACTGCGGGAGATCCTCTTTCCCACGCCCTACGGCTTTTCCATTCTGCCCGCCTCCTCGGGCGTGAGCGAAATGCTCACCCTGTCCACAGGCCAGAAGCTGGAACTGCTGGAAGCCGTGGGCGAGCTGGAGGATGAGCTGGATTATCTTATTGTGGATACCGGCGCGGGCATCAGCGACAATGTGCTCTATTTCAACCTGGCCGCCCAGGAACGACTGGTGGTGCTCACCCCCGAACCCACGTCGCTGACCGACGCCTACGCCCTGATCAAGGTACTCAAGCTGACCCACGGGGTGGAGCATTTCAAGGTCTGCGTCAACATGGCCCCGGACCTCAAGACCGCCAAGGACATGTTCATCCGCCTGCACCAGGCCTGCGACCATTTTCTCAGCGGCGTCTCCCTGGACCTGGTGGGCGTGATTCCGCGCGACACGGGCGTGCGCAAGGCCGTGGTGCAGCAGCTGCCTTTCTGCGTCAGCGAGCCCCAGAACCCGGCGGCCAAAGCCGTGATGCAACTGGCCAGAAGCATTACGGCCTGGGAAGCGCCGAAAAACCTGGACGGCAACATCAAATTTTTCTGGAAGAAACTGCTCTTTCATTGATACCCGCGTCACGGCGGCATGCAAGAGAATGAAAGCGATACGATACAATACTCTCAACGGGATTATTACTCCGTCGTCCGGCCGGGCGGGCTGAGGACGGCGGCAACACAACGCGGCATGCGGGCATGCCGGAGGAAGAAGAGGCACGAACCGGAAAGGAACACGACATGAAAACCGGCACAGCGCAAGCACAACAGGTAAGTCCCTGGGAAGCGCTTGAAACCGGCGCCACAGCCTGGGAGGATTTCTCCTCGGCGGAACAGGAAGAGGTGGTGCGGCACTACGCGCCCAAGATCCGCTTTCTGGCTCTGCGGCTCAAATCCAAGCTGCCCCGCAGCGTGGAATTGGGCGAGATGATCAGCTCCGGCACTCTGGGCCTCATGGAAGCTCTGGGCAAATTTCGTCCGCAGTTGGGCATCCGCTTTGAGACCTACGCGGAAAACCGCATCCGCGGGGCCATGCTGGACGAGTTGCGCCGCCTGGACTGGTTCCCCCGCTCCCTGCGCCAGCGCGTGCGCGTGCTGGACGAGGCCATGCGCAAAGTGGAGCATGAGCAGGGCCGCCAGGCCACTGAGGAGGAACTGCAAGATATCACCGGCCTGGAGTTGCGCGATGTGCGCCAAGGCCTGGAAGCCTTGCAGAACCAGCTCTGGCTCTCCCTGGACGCCATACAGGACACCCTGGCCGGCGACGGTCCGGAAAGCGGCGGCGAACCCTACAGCAGTACGGCCCTGCGGGAACTTGTGGAACGCGTGGCCCCGCTGATCGAACGCTTGACGCCTAGAGAAAAGTTGGTACTCTCATTATATTATACAGACGAATTAAACATGCGTGAAACGGCTGAAATCATGGGTATTACCGAAGGCCGCGTCTCGCAGTTGCATTCGCAGGCCCTGGGCCGCCTGCGCAAAGAGTTTGCCAGTCTGTACGGCGATTCCGCGGAAATGTAGCGGAACCGGACTGCAGTCTTTGCGGCGCGGACGCGCCAGCGTCTCCGGCTGTTTTGCCGGATCGTCGAAGGAGTATATGTCATGCCTTACAATCCCAATATGCGTGTCCTCGTTGTGGACGACTTTTCCACCATGCGTCGTATTGTGCGCAACATTCTGCGCCAGCTCGGCTTCAATAACGTGGTGGAGGCCGACGACGGCACCACGGCCTGGGAAGTTCTCAACCGGGAAAAGGTCGAGTTCATCGTTTCCGACTGGAACATGCCCCAGATGACCGGCATCGACCTGCTGCGCAAAGTGCGCGCCAGCGAGCAGTTCGCCGACATTCCCTTTCTGATGGTCACGGCCGAGGCCCAGCAGGAAAATATCATCGAAGCGGTGCAGGCCAAGGTGTCCAATTACATCGTCAAGCCGTTCACCGCCGACACCATGAAACAGAAAATCGACAAAATTTTTCCCTAGCGCACGCCGCGCCTGGAATCGCGGCGAACAGCAAAGCCATGCCGCCGCCTCTGGACTTAAGCGGACCGCCGTCACCCGCAGGACACGCCCGCATGTTCGCGGCCCGCGTTTTTACGCAGGGCCCGCCGCATCCGTAAGCGCGGCAACGTCGTTCCGCCGGAATTTTTTCCGAGCCCTTCCTGCATGCATGGCCGCCATGCGTGACTGCAAGATGCGCCGGGCCGCCCGGGAGTAAACGCGTGGCAGACGAAACCGAACTCAAAACAGCCCCGCCCAAGGACGAAGTACAGGTCAGCCTGGGCCCCAGCCTCGGCCAGACCAAGGTGGAGCTGGACCTTGACGACGCGCCCTTCCTCCAGCCGACGGAAGATGATCTGCCCGCTGAACAGGAAGACAACCTTCCCGCCGAGCCTGAGGATCAGGCCGCCGCCCAGGCCAAGCAAAAGAAAAAAAAGCTGTTCCTGCTGGCCGCCGGGGCGGTCGTCGGCCTGCTGCTGATTCTGGGCGCGGCCGCTTGGTGGTTTTTTCTGCGCACGCCGCCGCCCGCGCCGGATACGCTCAAGCCCGAGGTCATCGTGGTGCCCTCCAAGCCCACGGTGAAAACCAAGCCGGATTACGTCAAGGAGTTCGCTCCCTTCCTTGTGCCGCGCGATGACGGCAAAAGCAAAACCCGTTTTCTGGTCTGCAAATTTTCCGCCGTGAGCAAGGACGCCGGCCTGGGCAAGGAAATGGACCAGAAGATGATTTCCCTGCGCGACGCCATGTATTATTATCTGCGCAGCAAGAGCAACGAATATCTGATGGACCCGCGCAATGGACCGGCCATCAAGCAGGATCTGGCCTCCGTGCTGAACGACTATCTGACGCATGGCAAGATTGAGGATATTCTGTTTGAAAGCTATCTGAATGAATAGGGAAGTACCGTAGTTCGGATGAGGGCGTCCTGAAGGACGCCCGGGGAATCGCCATGAGCGTCGACGCCACCATGGCCGTACTCTATGCCCAGACGGGCCTGGCCGCTCCCCTGGCCAATGCCGCCGCCGTGGCCCCCCAGGCCTCGCTGGCGATGTCGCGGGTTCTGGCCGCTGAAATGGCCCGTCAGCAACAGCAACAAATACGAAAAAACCGAAAAAGCCGAAGGCCCCAACATCGCGCCCGACGGGCGCGGCGGCAACGCGCAGTTCGGCAGCCGCCGCCGCAAGCGGCCCCAGCCGTACGACGCCGAAGACGACGAACCGCGCGCCTCTCCCTCGCCGCTGGTGGGCAATCTGCTGAACGTCAAAGTATGAACGTCACTCCTTTTCTCGCGCTGGTCATTGTCTTTTCCCTTTTGGAACTGCTCATCCTGGGCGGCGTGCTCTTCTTTTATCTGCGCCTGCGCCGCTCCGAAACCCTGCTCAACACCTTACAGGGCAATCAGGAAAGCCTGCTGGCCCGTATTGAGATGAACGCTCGCCTGGAGCGGGAAATCGTGGCGACCTTCGCCCAGCGCCAGGCCGAACTGCGCGGCCTGGACGAAAAACTGGAAGAACGCGCCCAGGAACTGCGCCGCCTGCTGGAACAGGCCGAAGGCATCTGCCGTTCGCCGCAGTTTCTGCGCGAAATCATTCTCAACGGCCGCCGCAAGGGCCTGTCCAGCCGCCAGATCGCCCGCAACGCCGGGCTCAGCGTGGATGAGGTGGAGCTGATTCTGGCTCAGAATCCGTAATAGTATGTCAGACCATTTCAATACTAATCTGCTCTAACGCCTGTTGGCACTATAGAATTTTTGTTCGCTCGCAAGGAAGATAAGCCTGCTTTGAGGGAGTGCACTCTTTTGGCACTCAGCCGAAAATGCAGGTGAAATCTGATGTGGCGAGCGGGCAAAAAATTCTATAGTGTCAACAGGCCTAGGTCCCGGTATGCAAAAGCCCCCGCGCGGATCACTCCGCGCGGGGGCTCTGTCTTGTGGACGGCGGCAGTCAGGCCGGAGCCTTTTCTCGCAAGCGACGCGCATCCCGTGCGGGCGGCGCGCCGAACAACCGCTTATACTCACGGTAGAACTGGGGCAGGTTTTCATAGCCCACGGCGTAGGCGGCACGCGCCGCGTCCGCCGTCTCCACCAGCATAAGGCGCTGCGCCTCATAGAGCCGCAGATGCTTGTGATACGCGCCGGGGCTCATGCCCGTGACGGTCTTGAAGTGTTTGCGGAATGTGGGCGGGGCCATATTCAAACGCCTTGCCAGCGCATCCACGTCCAGAGGCGCTTTGACGTTGTCGCGCAGCCAGTTGATGCCCTGAAAAACCTGGTTGCTCTTGGTGCCTTGGGTATTGAGGGCCCGGAGCAGCTCGCCCTGCGGGCCCAGGAGCAGGCGCAGATGTATCTCCCGCAGCGTGATGGGCGCGAGCACCGGAATATGCTCCGGCCTGTCCAGCAGCTCCATCAGGCGCAGAAGAGCCCTGAGCACTTCCGGGTCCGTGGGGCTCACGGCACTGCCCTTGAGCGCCTCGCGCGCCCGCGCCGGAGGCAGACCGGCAGCGAGCCGCGCGGTCAAGTGGCTGTCCAGGTCCAGGGAGAGCACCAGATAGGGCTTCTCCGGCGAGGCGTCCGTAATGTGGCTCATGTTCGGCATGTCCACGCCCGCGAGCAGACAATGCCCCGCGCCGTAGCGATACTCCTCGCCTCCCGCCACCGTCCGTTTGGCCCCCTGCACAGTGACGGCCAGAATGGGCCTGTTGAAGCAGTTTTCCGGCTTGTGGGGCTCATCCCGCCGATGCAGGACAAAACCCGGCACGGGCGTGGGATAATCACCGGGCGCGGGCATGCGCCGCAAGCACATCTCCCTGAGTAGGGCATCGGTTCTTCCGGCCCCAAGGCCGTCTTTGAGCTCGTTCACCGCAGCATCTCCTGATCTTTGCCGTGCGCGCCAGAATACCCCAGGCCGGGCAAGGGCAAAAGCCCCGGCAGAATCGTGCAAAAAACGGATAATTCCATATCTACACCGCCCGCGGCGGACCGCGCTATACAGCAGGCCATGGTGAGCGTCCCGCCGGGCGGCGTTGATCCGGCAGGCAACAGAATATTCGACGACGCTCCACACACTCAAGGAGAAATGAGCATGCGCAGATTCCGATTACTCTGCATAACGGCCACCGCGCTGGGCATATTGTCCTTCGGCGGCATTCCGGCTCTTGCCCAGGGCACGCCCCAGGAGGCCGACAACTTTTACACCGGCGAGGCAGTCAGCATGCAAAAGGTCACATTCAAGAATCAGTACAAAATGACTGTTGCGGGCAATCTTTTCCTGCCCAAGGCCTTGGATCAGAATCTGAAACATCCCGCCGTCATCGTGGGGCATCCCATGGGCGCGGTAAAGGAGCAGAGCGCGAACTTGTATGCCGCCAAGATGGTGGAACAAGGTTTCGTGGCCCTTTCCCTGGACCTCTCCTTCTGGGGGGAAAGCGAGGGCGAGCCACGCAATGCCGTTTCCCCGGACATCTATGCCGAGGATTTCAGCGCCGCTGTGGATTTTCTCGGCACCAGGCCCTTTGTCGACAGGGAACAGGTCGGGGCCATCGGGATTTGCGGCAGCGGGAGCTTTGTGCTCAGCGCCGCCAAGATTGACCCGCGCCTGAAAGCCATTGCCACGGTCAGCATGTACGATATGGGCGCGGCCAATCGCAACGGGCTCCGGCACGCGCTGACGCCGGAGCAACGCAAGCAGATCCTCCGAGAGGCGTCGGAGCAGCGTTATGTGGAGTTCAGCGGCGGCGAAACCAAATATACCAGCGGGAGCGTGCATGAACTGCATGCAAACTCCACCCCGGTTGAGCGCGAATTTTACGACTTCTACCGCACGCCGCGGGGCGAATTCACGCCCAAGGGCTCGTCGCCCCTGCTCACGACCCACCCGACTCTGACCAGCAACGTCAAATTCATGAATTTTTATCCCTTCGCGGACCTGGAAACGATCTCTCCGCGTCCCCTGCTGTTCATCGCCGGCGAAAAGGCGCACTCCATGGAGTTCAGTGAAGAGGCGTACCGGCTCGCGGCCGAGCCCAAGGAACTCTTCATTGTTCCGGATGCCGGGCACGTCGATCTCTACGACCGGCTCGACCGCATTCCCTTTGACAAGCTCACGGCTTTTTTCAGCGAAAATCTGAAGTAAGCCCTTATGAAAAAATGCCGGGGTTCCGCGCCGCTTGCGGGGCTCCGGCAGGAGATGCCATCAGATGAACGCGCACACTGCCGTTTTTCAGAGCGATACGGCGCACTGGCCCGCCGTGTTTTCCCTGTTCATGGGCGTCACATGTCTCATCGCGGCGGAATTCATGCCCGTCAGCCTGCTGACGCCCATGGCCCGGGATCTGGCCGTCACCGAAGGCATGGCCGGGCAGACGGTCACCGCCGTGGGCGTTTTCGCCGTACTCACCAGCCTGCTTCTTTCACCGCTGACCAGGGGCATGGACAGGCGACGCATTTTGCTGGCCTTTTCGCTGCTGCTGATTGTTTCAAATCTGCTTGTGGCCCTGGCCCCGAACTATTACGTCCTCCTGGCCGGACGCGGCCTGCTGGGCATCTGCGTGGGAGGCTTCTGGTCCATGGCCCCGGCGGTCACTTTGCAGCTGGTGCCCGCAAAGGATCTTCCCCGCGCGCTGAGCATCGTATACGCCGGGGTTTCAGTGGCGACCATTCTTTCCCTGCCCCTGGCCAGCTATCTCGGCCATCTGCTCGGCTGGCGCAACGTCTTTCTGCTCACCTCGCTGCTGGGCGGCGTCATGTACGCCTGGCAGTTCGCGGTCATTCCGCCGCTGCCGTCCCGCCCCGGAAACAGCTTCAGCAACATGTTCGCCCTGTTGCGGCGGAACTGGGTGCTGGCGGGCATGGGCGGCACCATTTTCAGTTACGGCGGCTATCACGTCTTTTTCACCTATCTCAGGCCGTTTCTGGAGCATGATCTCGCGCTTCAACCCGCCGCGCTGTCCTCAGTGCTCCTGGCCTTCGGCATCGCCAACTGCCTCGGCACCCTGGCCGCCGGCTTTGTTCTGGGCAAATGGTTCCGGCCCACCCTGTTCGGCGTGCACCTCGCGCTTGCCGCTGTGGCAATCCTGCTGTTTTACGTGCAGAACCGCCCGCTGAACATGATCCTGGTCATGACCTGGGGATTCCTCTTCGGCTTCATCCCGGTCAGCTGGTCCGCCTGGATTGCCCGCACGCTCGCCCACAAGGCGGAACTGGCGGGCGGCATCTCCGTGGCAGTCACCCAGTTTTCCATCGGCCTTGTGGCCGCCGTGGGCGGCCTGACCTTCGACAACCTCGGCATCAGCGGCATCTTTCTGATCGCCGTGACGTTTCTCCTCGCGGCCGCGGGCCTGGTCAGAGGCAGTTTTACGCTGTACGCCAAGGACAGAGAGCAGCTCCCCTGAAGCCCAAAAACACGATATAAAAGTCAGGCGGGCATTCAGAAAAATGTCGGCCTGACTTTTGCCCTGCGGCGGATATCGTCCGGTTAGGGGCTCTTACTTTGCTCTGATGAGGGTGTCGTCTGGGGTTCGCCCAACATCCTGACCAAATCCCTGCGCGGCGGCGCGCCGAACAGACGGCTGTATTCACGGCTGAACTGCGAGGAACTTTCATAGCCCACGGCACGGCCCGCGTGGTTGGCGTCCAGATTGCGGCTGAGCATCAGGCGCTGGGCCTCATAGAGCCGTAAACGCTTCTGAAATTGCAGGGGGCTCAGGGACGTCACCTTTTTAAACTGGCGGTGAAAGGTGGACGTGGCCATGGCGACCCGCGCGGCCAGCGCGTCCACCGACAGGGGCCGCATGTAGTTTGCCCGCAGCCAGGTTATGGCCTCGGCCACCTGATGCCCGTGGGAACCGACCGTGTGGAGCCGCCGCAGATCCCCGCCCTGCGGCCCGGCCAGCACGCGGAAGAGGACCTCCCGCACCAGCAGCGGGGCCATCAGGGCCGCCTCTTCGGGCCTGTCCAGCAGGTCGACCAGGCGCGCAAAGGCGTCGTGGACGTCGGGCTCGACCCTGGCCACGGACACGCCGAGACAGCGTCCGCCCGGAGCATCGAACGAGGATGCCGCCACGGAAGCCAGTTCCGTGGCAAGCGCCCGGTTGATCACCAGCGAGACGGCCAGCAGCGGCTGCTCCGGCGAGGCCCCGAGTATCCGGCTCTCGCTCGGCATGTCCACGCCGTTGACCAGGCAGTCCAGCTCTCCGTAGCGGAAGATCTCACGCCCGATCACGGACTCCTTGCGGCCCTGCACGATCAGGCCGACGGACGGAGCGTAAAAACAGGTATCCACCATATTCGCCGCGTTCCAGCGCGTCAGCGTCAGGCCCTCCACGGCCGTGGGCCGCCTGCCCGGCTCCGGGGCCAGACGCATGAGCGTCGTCTTCAGGCGCTCATTGGCCTCCCGCATGGCCTCTTCCCGCATGGTGATCCCGTCTGTCTGCATGGCTTTCTCCGCAAGAAACGTTGTTTTCTCCCAGCTAGCACAGGCGGCGGCAGAGGGGAAGCTCGCGGCAGAATCAGGCAAAAAATGGATAATTTTATTGCTTCATGGAGCCCAAGGCCGGGCTTATATCTGACGCAACAGCTGAAAACCCGGCAGAGGCGCGGGCATCAAGCCGCTCCCGGCCGGAAACCAAACGAGGTAAGACCAGTATGAGCAAAAAAATTCTGATCCTTTCCACCAGCCCGCGCAAGGGCGGCAATTCCGACGGACTGGCCGACGCCTTTGCCGAGGGCGCGCGGGAGGCGGGCCATCAGGTGAAAAAAATAGTCCTGTACGACAAAACCATCGGCTTTTGCAGAGGCTGTCTGGCCTGCCAGAAAACACAACGCTGCGTCATCCGCGACGATGCGGATGCCATTGCGCAAACCATGCGGTCCGCCGAGGTCATCGTCTTTGCCACGCCCATTTACTTTTATGAAATGTGCGGCCAGATGAAGACCCTGCTCGACCGCACGAACCCCCTCTTCCCCTCGGACTACGCCTTCCGGGATATTTATCTGCTGGCCAGTGCGGCGGACGGGGCGGAAAGCGCCATGGACGGCGCGGTCAAGGGCCTGCAGGGCTGGATCGACTGTTTTGAAAAGGCCCGCCTGAAAGGCGTGGTCCGGGGCGTGGGCGTGACCGGTGTTGGTGAAATTCAGAACGTCCCCGCCGCCCTGAAAGCCGCTTACGACCTGGGCAGACAGGCCTGACCCAGGCAATGCTTATGACCACGGAGGAGGGGGCGTGCTTGGGAGCGCGCCCCCTTTCAGATCAGGCCTTATTTCGGTAATCAGGGAACAGGTCGCCTTTGTACAGATGCAGCCCGGTCCGGGAATAGCCGGAAGCCACCTGGAACGCGGCGAGGTCGTCAAAAGTATTTCCCACCACCTGCATGCCGATGGGAATATTATTCCCGGCAATGCCCACCGGCACATCCACCACGGGATAGCGGCTGAGCAGGTTCCAGATATACGTCAGCACGTGCGCCATTCCTTTGACGGGTTTGCCGTTCACCATCACCGTGTCGGTGGTGGGATCATTGTCCGCCGGGAAATACGGCGTTGCCAGAGTGGGCATGAGCAGGACGCGATACCCCTTGCCGAAAACATCCTGCTGCAACTGCCGATGGAGCCGGGTCGCAAGTTCGTCGGCGGCTGCCATGGCCTCTGGGCCGCCGTTGCGCGCCTCCTTGAGGAAATGCGCGGCGTAGCTGGTGAGCTTGTCCCGATGTTGCCCGGCGTTCAGCAGCATGGCGCCGATCCCGGTGGAAAGCAGGCCGTGCATGAAGGTTTTGTACTGGCCCGCGTAGCTCCAGCCCAGCCTGACCTCGTCCACAACGGCCCCTTGGCCGCGCAGAACGGCCGCGGCATCCGCCAGCGCTTCCCGGACCGAAGGATCAATGCCCTCCGGTATCCAGCTCTCGAAATAATCAAGCGCGATTTTCACGCCCTTAAGACCCCCGTACGTGCGCGGATAGTCCAGTTTCTGCCGCAGGGCGGCATGCACCTTGGGATGCGGCCCGGTGATCACATTCTGCATCAGCACCATGTCGTCGAAGGTCCGGGCAAGGGGCCCGAGCGTCTCAAAGGTGGTCTCGGAAGTGGGAACGCGGCCGAAAGGCGCCTTAAAGCCGTAGAGCCCGCAAAGCGATGCGGGAATCCGGATCGAGCCCCCCATGTCCGAGCCTGTGGCGAGAGTTGTGAATCCGGCCGCCAGAGCCGCCCCGGACCCGCCGGAGGAGCCGCCCACCGCGTAATGGAGGTTCCAGGGGTTGCGCGTGACGCCCCACAGCCGGGACCATGTCTGGCTGTGGATATAGAGTTCCGGCACTGTGGTCTGAATGTGCAATATGGCCCCTTCAGAGAGCAGCATGTCGATGATGGCGGCGTTTTCCCCGGCCGGGGGAGCGTCCTGCAGAAGCACCGAACCCATGGTCACGCGCCAGCCGCGCACGTCGTTTTCGTCCTTGACGGCGACGGTCACGCCTTCCAGGCCCCGAGCGGAACCCGATTTATAGCGTTTTTCCGCTTCCTTGGCGGCCTGCATGGCCTGACCGAAATGCTCGTACGTAACGGCATTCACCTGACCATTGAATTTCAGATAGTCTTTCAATTCCCTGCCGCTGGTGTTCAACGGCCCGTTATATTTGTTTATTCTTTCAATCTGGGCCGTGAGGACGTCCACCGGGGACAGCGCGCCTTCCCTGAAATATTGTATCTGTTCCACAGCCGTCAGATAGGCCAGGCCCTCTTTCGCCGGAGCCCCGGCCAGGGAGGAACGAGGGAAGCCGATGGAGAAAAGCCCGGCTTCAATGGCCGCAATGGCGCTCAAACGGAGAAAGTCGCGCCGTTTTATAACAGAAATCATAATCAGTTCCTTGTATGTCTATGCCGCCGCAAGCGCTCTGCCGTTTCCGCAACGCGGCCGCAACAGCGGCGCCGCACAGCAGGGCCCACGGGCGGCTTGTTTGCCCGCGCCTTTCGCCCGAGGAGCCGCCTTCCGGGCCGTCCGGATGCGCGGCGCCCGCCCCGGCAGCGATAACCGGGAATACGCGTTCCTTATTCTATAATCATAGTTGGGAGCTTTTTCAATTCAGGAGGGATATGTTACAGATCCGGGCCCGCATCCGGATGCCGTCAAAGGCCGTGGAGAAGTCCAACAGCGGGGGCAGGCCCCGTTGTCGGGACGCGCGGAGATATATCTGATCCTCCCATGTGGAGTTACGCGCTTGCCGTATGGGGAGTGCGCCTGCCGCTTTCGTGGTGGCTGGGGCACGTGGTGCTGCGCTCTTCCGCCGGAGTCTATTGGGCCATGGTCGCCTCCCAGCTCGTCCAGTGCGCCATGCTTCTGTGGGTACTGCTGCGGGTGGACTGGAAACGCTTCGCCCTGGGCTCATCCCGCCCCTGAATGTAAAAGGCCCCGCGCGCCCAGAGCGCGCGGGGCCGGGTTCACCGCCGTTCAAGCGAGGACAGCGCCCGCAAGGCTACTTGGTATACGGCGGAATGGGCGTCTTGACCATCTTCATGAACTTGTCGGTCACGTAGTCGGCGTTCTTGACCCTTTCATATTCCTCAGGGGTGAGGCGGCCCAACTGGGTAAAGAAGGCGGCCAGATACCGCTGCCACTGCTGCGCCTCGCTCATGCCCTTGGAATTGTCCAGCAGCCTGAGCTGCTCCTCATAGTTGAAGACAGGGTGGGTTTTGATATCCTTGAGAGCCACTTCCGGGGTGTACTGCTGGCCCGCCCAGTCCATGAAGAAACGGCGGTACAGGGGCACCAGGGATTCGGCGGGCTCGTTCTTGAGCATATGGATGCCGCGCATATAGGCGCGCAGGAAGCCGGTGATGACTTCCGGATGGGCGTCGGCATACTTTTTGTCGGCCTGGATCACAATGGGCAGGGTCTGGCCGCAATTTTTGATGTTGCCCGCCAGCCTCCAGCCCTTGGCTTCGCCTACGTAGAGGTGCGGCGCCCAGAGGGCCACGCCGTCGCCGGTGCCGTTTTCAAACGCGCCCAGGGCCTGGGGCTGATCCATGTTCTTGATGACCACGTCCTTGTCCGTGAGGCCCAGCACCTTGAGCCAGGAGGAAAGGGCCATGTGCGGCGAGGACATGGTGGTGCAGAGGAAGGTCTTGCCACGCACGGTTTCCGGGCTGCCCAATACGTCGGGGAAGTCCTTGTTCCAGCCCTTGACCTTGGCGATGGGGCTGTCCGGGCGGACCAGCACGCCGTTGGTGTAGGATTCGTCATTGCCGATGGCGATCACATAGGTGTCGTAGCGCAGGCCGCCCCAGACGCCGGGCACCGCGCCGTTGCCCGCCACCACCCAGGAACCGGAGGGCGTGGCGTTGACGATGTCCATACCGGAATTGAAATAATTGACTTCGAAATCCAGGCCTTCTTCCTTGTCCCAGCCGCGCTCATGGGCCAGCCAGGCGGCGAAGGTTTCGTTTTCGTTCATCCAGCCCATGGGAACCTTGACCAATTCCTTGGCCTGCAGCACGGGCGCGGCGGCCAGGAAAAGCACGGCCGCGAGGGCCGGACCCAAAAGATTGCGCAGTTTCATCCTCATGCCTCCAGGGTGAGAGGGTGTCGGGGCGGGACGCGGGCATGCCGCGCCCCGCGAAGCCTGATGCGCTACGAAGCCACGCAGGAGCGCACGCGCGGCGCGACCGGGGCGGCCTGACCGGCCTTGCCCTTGGGATCATAGGTGCGCGTCGTGGTGACCTTGTGCTGGGTGAAGAAGTCTATGCCGCCCTTGCCCTGCACCTTGTCCGTGCCGAGCAGGGAGCCCTTGATGCCGCCGAAGGGCACATAGGGATGCGGCGCGCAGATGCCCACGTTGACGCCCACCATGCCCACATCCGTATCGCGGCTGAACACTTCCGCGTAATGCATGTTCTGGGTGAAAATGCAGGCCCCGTTGCCGTATTCCGAACTGTTGACCAGCTCGATGGCGTCGTGAATGTCCGCCACCTTGATGGTGGCCACCAGAGGACCGAACACCTCGGTGGTGAACAGGGGGTTGCAGGGCGTCACGTCGCGGATGATGCAGGGGCCGACAAAGAAACCGTTCTTGTTCTTTTCCGGCAGGTCCACCCGGCGGCGATCCAGAACCAGCTTGCAGCCCTGGCCGTGCCTGAGGGCGATATCCACGTAATTGAGTACATTGTCCGCGGCCTTGCGGGAAATCAGCGGCCCCATGTAGACGTCGGGGTCAAAGGCGTCGCCCACCTTGACGGTCTTGGAGGCCTCAATCATGCGCTCCAGCACTTCCTCGTAAACTTCCGGCACGGCGGCCACGATGGACCCGGCCAAACAGCGCTGCCCGGCGGAGCCGTAGCAGGAATTGAGGAAGTTGTTGATGAAGACGTCCATATTGCTGTCTTCCATGACCAGAAGCAGGTTCTTGGCCCCGCCCAGCAGCATGGAACGCTTGGCCCCCTTGGCGCAGCCCGCGGCCATGGCTTTGGCCGTGGGCGTGGAGCCCACCAGGCAGACGCCCGCCATGCGCGGGTCCTCATACCAGGAACCGGGAATGTCGCGGTTGCCGTGCACCACGTTGACCACGCCCGCGGGCAGCCCGATTTCCATGAAGATCTCGCAGATGAGCTGCATGAAATAGGGTGACTGGGTGGAGGGTTTGAAGATGAAGGTATTGCCCACGGCGATGGCGTAGGGAATGAACCAGCCGAAGACCAGGGCCGGGAAGTTGAAGGGAGCCACCCCGCCGAACACGCCCAGGGGCTGGCGTACCACCTTGGCCGAGATATTGGTGGAGATGTAATCCAAGGTGTCGCCCTGGATCGTGGACGGCGTGGCTGCGGCGGATTCCAGAATCTCGATCACCCGCTGCACTTCGCCGCGCGCTTCGGAAATATGCTTGGCCTGGTCCAGAGCAATGGCCTGGGCCAGTTTTTCCAGGTCCCGCACCATGCAGTCATGGATTTTGTAGATATAGGCCATGCGCTTGCCGATGGAGAGATTGCGCCAGGGCCTGTAGGCCGCATGGGCCGTGGCGATGGCCGCCTCAGCCGTGGCCGGGCCGGAAATGGGCACGCTGCCGATTTCCTCGCCGGTGGAGGGGTTGTAGAGCGGCACGCGCTTGCCGCCAGCCTCTTCCTGCCATTCGCCGTTGATGAAATTTTTGATCCTGATGTCCGACATGGCGTACCCTCCGCGTGGATACTGGTCTGTTACTAGAACGTGTTATCCTGACATGGCTTGCTCATTGGGCTGGAACCGGAGCATGTTCACATGGCTGCGATTTCAAAACGCATCCGCTCCGGGAAGTCCGGCTGATTCTTTTCCTCAATTCTCAGATAGCGTCTTTCGCGCACAGACTGCTTGCGAAAATCTGACAAAATCTGTCGGCAATCGGACAAAAAAGGCCATAAAAAAACGACTGACGCATGCGAAGGCATGGAGGGAGGAGCCACGCGTTCAGGCTTAAGGCAGTTGAAGCATTTCAAGTGCTGGATGCTTTAATTGTCGCCGCGCGCCCGGAAAACGCAGCCCGGCGTGCGCCCGAAGGCCTGCTTGAAGGTGGCGATAAAGGCTGAAATCGAGGAATAGCCGCTGTCCAGGGCCACGGAGGTGACGCTCTCGCCCTGTTTCAGACGGCTGTAGGCGGCCTGCATGCGCTGGCGCTGCCGCCAGGTGCGGAAGGAAGTGCCGGTCTCCCGGCGGAAAAGCCGGGCCAGATTGCGCTCGGACATGCCCAGGCGCTCGGCCCACTGGGCCAGGGAAGTGGACACGCCGGGCGTGGTGAGCAGGGCCGTGCACAGCTCCACCAGGCGGTGGTCGCTGGGCATGGCCAGCGGCTGCGCCTCTTCCGGCGATTCCAGAAGCAGGTCCAGCAGCACGGCCACCAGACGGCCCCGGGCATCCGCACCGTAGGAATAGGGCTGCGGCGTGAGATGCAGCAGCAATTCGCGCACCAGGGGCGTGATCTCCATCACGTGGCAGCGGGCGAAACGCTCCACCCCCAGCAGAACGCGCTGGTCGATCCAGAGGCTGCAATCCCTGGCTTCGCAAGGCACATACCATTCATGACGGCAACCGGCGGGCACCCAGACGGCCCGCTGGGGCGGGGCCAGCCAGTTGCCCTGCTCCGTGCACATGACCATGCAGCCGTGCCCGGTGTAGGCCAGCTCGCCCCAGGGATGCACATGGGGCTTGCTCCAGGTATCGGGTGGGAAGTCGTCATTAAACCAGACTACCGGCCTGGCGGCCGGATCATAGGGCGCGAGATAGCTTTTGGCTTCCAGTGGTTCCATGGACGCCCCGCAAAAGCAAATCCGAATAAAAAGGAGCCTGTTGCATGGCCCTTCGGCGCTTCCCCAGAGCAATTTCACTTTGAAATTTGTAGAATTTCAAAGCTAATCTGCTCTAGAGACTGTCGCCACGAGATGGATTTTCGTGTTATATCAAGGAGAACGAGCCTTTTATGCAGGGAGTGTACTCTTCTGGTACTCGCTTTATCCGTTGCGACGAAGGAAGCTACGGATGAAGACAGCAATGAGTTACACAAAATTCCTTTCATCGAAATCACTATCGCTATCCGTAACACAGCAGAGCTGTGAGCGGCTAGCGCGACCGAAATAAAAGGCGATGTTCGACGCGGAGATAACCGAAAAGACGCTCGTGACGACTGTCTCTAAAAGTCCAGCTTGAACTGCATGCCAAGCCCCAGCGCCGAATCCGGCTGGCTGTTGTTGGCGCTGTGATCCCGGTTCTGCTCGTCCTTGAGAATCAGCTCCGGGCCCACGCTGATGCTCAGATCCTCTCCGGCGTCCACATCGGCAAAGGCCCGCACCACATGACGGCTTTCCAGGGGCAGGCTTTCATCCGGCCGCGCGCTTTCCGTAGGCAGGCGCTCCCGCCAGGTGGCGGTTTCATTCTCCACACTGACGCCCAGTCCGCTCTTTTTCTTCTTTTTCTTTCCGGCCGCCTCATCAAGGGCGCTGTCGATGCCCGGCGTGGTATTCATGGCCTTCTTCTTGAGCCCGGCGTCTTTCACGGCGCGCTCGTGCAGATGCCGCACGGGAGTGCCCTGCCGCCAGATGGCGGCGTCGCGGTCATCCGACTGGCCGAAGGCCCAGGCACTGCCGTGCAGGGATTTCTTTTTCCCGGCGTCGGCTTTGAGTGCGCCCGGTCCCGAACGGCTTTGCCCGGAAACGGCTCCGACCGGGTGCTTGCCCGTCGCGTGGCGCGATCCGGCAGCTTGCGGCGCGGCGCGCTGTTCCGTCGCCGCGAGCGAGGCCGCGGGCCAAGGCGAACCACAGACCAGGGTCGCAAAGGTGATGAAAAACATCATCCATCTGTTCATCATATTTTTTCTTACTTCAACCAGCGCGCCTCTGTAAAGCCCGGACCGGCTTTCCTCCGGGCCCGTGTTTCAAACGGCCGGGAACATCCCGGCCGTTCCGCGCGAAACAAAAAACAACCGAACTATTTAATTGCTCTAAAGAATTATTGAAATGCACAGAAATAAGAATTATATATCATAACTGTGCATGATATCCAGAATGCAATAATCAAATAAAAATACTCTAATTTCATCTATTAAAAAAACATACGTATGTAAGTAAGTATGAATATCTTTTTACGTAAATACCTTCCGGCCAAAATAATTTCCTGAAAAATTTACTTCCTTCGGTAAAAAACCGGTGTGCTTCCATTAACTGGAGGCACTCCGGTTTTTTACAGACAGAGAAGGGAATGCTTTCTTTAAACACCGCGGTCCAGAGGGGGGGGAGAAAAATCGTGATCCGAGGCAGGGACGGGACCGTGCCCATACAAGCAACACGTAACATGTTACCGCGCTGGCGTGGCGGCTGGCCGCCGCGGCTGCGGAACTTCAGGCTCTCCAGGAGGAGTAGATGAAAAACCTGAAAATCGGAATAAAAATGGCACTGGGGATAGGCATTATCCTCCTGCTGGTATTCTTGAACGGCGTATACTCCATCAAGTCGCTCACAGGCATTGATGACGGCATGACGTCCATTGAGAAAAAATACCTGCCGCTGGCTGAGCTGGCCGCCGAGGCGCAGAACACCCTCAAGGATGTGCCCGCCACCATGAACACGTATCTGCTTACGGGCCAGAAATCCCTCTGGGGGTCCACGCAAGCGGAGATGGTCAAGGTGCAAGGGCTGATAGGCGAACTGAACAAGGCCGCCAAGACCTACTCGGAAATCGACACGGAGCTGGGCAAAGAGCTGGTGGACAAGTTCAAGCTGTTTGAAACGAACCTGCGCAACGTTTATGCAACCAACGAAGCCTTCATTGTAAACCGAGTGTCCATGATCCCCATCGGCCTCAAGATCAATAAAAAAATAGTTTCTTACAAGACCGAAATGCTCAAAAACTTCAAGGAGGCGCATGCTCAGGGCGACCTCACGGAAATGGCCCTGCGCCTGCAACGCCTTGAAAGCATCGACGCAGTGTCCTCCATCTTCGCGGATATCCGAGGCAGAATGCTGCGCAGCCTGGCCGCGCAGCAGCAGGATGACATCAAGGAAAACCTCAAAGTGCTTTTCCCCAGGCTTTTCGCCCAGATGGACATCGTGGCGGCCGACCTCAAAAACCCCGCATACCGCGAGCTACTCGGCGAAATACGCAAGAATGTCGAATTGTTTCATGGCAAACAGCGCGACATGCTCGAGCTGTGGAACAAGAAAGAAGCGCTGAACAAGCAGCGCGAGGAAGCGCGTGAACAGGTCCTGGGCGTCATGGGCAAAATCGCGGAACAGACCTCTCACCTCCAGCGCACTGTCGTCGCGAAAGTTTCACAGGCTGCCACCGCCAGCGTGAAGTTGACTTTCGGCGTCTGCGCGGTAGTGTTGTTGCTCGGCCTTCTGATCGGCATTCTCCTGACGCGCGCCATCACCTCGCCCATGGCCAAAACCCTTGGATTCGCTCAGTCCGTGGCGGCCGGGGAGTTAAACAAAAGGCTGCATCTTGAGCAGCGGGACGAGTTCGGCCAGCTTTCCACGGCCCTGGACAGCATGGTGGACTCGCTGAACGAAAAAATCGAAGAAGCCAACACCGAATCCGCAAAAGCCCAGGTCAAGAGCGACGAAGCCACGGCCGCCATGGAAAAGGCTGAAGCCGCCGGCAAGGAGGCCAAGGCTAAAACTGAAGCCATGTTGACAGCCGCCGACAGGCTGGAAGAAGTGGCCTCTGTGGTCTCCTCGGCCTCCACCCAGCTTTCGGCCCAGATTGAGCAGTCCGACCGGGGCGCGGGCGAGTCCTCCCAGAGGTTGGGCGAGGCGGCCACCGCCATGAACGAAATGAACGCCACTGTCCAGGAAGTGTCTAAAAACGCCAGTTCCGCTTCGTCCGCGTCGACTGAAACCAAGGAAAGAGCCTCCACCGGTTCCCATATTGTGGAGCAGGCCGTGCAGGGCATTGAGCAGGTGCATCAGATGTCTCTGGTACTCAAGGACGATATGGGGCAACTGAATGAACACGCTCAGGACATCACCCGGATCATGAACGTGATTTCCGACATTGCGGACCAGACCAATCTGCTGGCGCTCAACGCGGCCATTGAAGCGGCTCGCGCCGGCGAGGCCGGGCGCGGCTTCGCCGTGGTGGCCGATGAGGTGCGCAAGCTGGCCGAAAAAACCATGGCCTCCACCAACGACGTGGGCAACGCCATCAAGGCCATCCAGGAGAGCACGGCAAAGAGCATGACCGGCGTGGATCAGGCTGTGGAACGCATCGCCCAGGTCGACGAACTGGCCAGCCGGTCCGGCCGGGCCCTGCGGGAGATCGTGAACACCGCGGAAGTCACGGCCGACCAGGTCAATGCCATTGCCACGGCCAGCGAGGAGCAGTCCGCAGCCAGCGAGGAAATCAACCAGACCATCGTCCAGGTCAACGACATGTCCAGACAGACCGCCGACACCATGGCCGAGGCCTCCAAGGCCGTGTCCGATCTGGCCTCGCAGGCCCAAAGGCTCACGGCGCTCATCCAGGAAATGAAGCAGAGCTAACAGCTCCTTCCCCGTCCGCACAAGAGAAGCCGACTTTCCTCCGCGTATCGGAGAGAAAGTCGGCTTCTTACACCAGCCTTGGCTTTTTGTCGTGAAAAGCCCCGGTCGGATGGGCAGCTCCGGCCCGAAGGGCTCGCTGTCCGTCCGGCCGGGGCGTCAAGACGGATTTATGTCAGCCGGTTAGTTAGCTTGCGTCGCGGGCGCGGCCACGGGCGTCGTCTTGCCTGCGGCGGTTTCCTCCTGCAGCAGGCGTTCGGTATTGACCACCGGGAAACTCGGGCTCTTGCCGGGGTCCTCCCAGCCGCCGCCCAGGGCCATGCAGACGCTGACCACCGCGTCAAGACGGTCGCGCAGGGCCGAGGCCAGTTGCAGCTCGGCGGCAAAGAGCTGGCGCTCGGCGTCCAGCACCGTCAGATAGTCGGTGTAGCCGTTGTCATACTGCAAGCGGGCGATGTCCACCGAGCGGCGCAGGCTTTCCACCTGAATCTGCATGCTGCGCACAATGGCGTCCGCCTCGCGCTGCGAGGTGAGCGAGGTGCGGATGTCTTTGAAAGCCGTCTGCACTGTCTTGCGATACACCGCGATGGCGGCCTTTTTCTGGGCTTCCGCGTCCTTCAGATTATACCAGTTGCGGCCGAAGTCCAGGATCGGCAGAGTTCCAGTGGCCCCGTAGCTCCAGGCTCCGGCCGGACCGGTGAACAGATTGCCCACCGCCGCGCTGAGCGTGCCCAGCATGCCCGTCAGGGAGATGGACGGGAAGAACTGGGCGCGGGCCACGCCGATATTGGCATTGTAGGCCATGATCATGTATTCGGCGGCGCGCACGTCCGGCCGCCGCTCCAGCAGTTCGGACGGCAGGCCCTCGGGCAGCACCGGCGGCGAAGGCAGCATGCCGATGGCCTGCCCGCGCGGCATGGCGCGGTTAATGATGTCGCGCGGCGAGCGGCCCAGCAGCACGGCCAGGGCGGCCTCGGCCTGGTCCACGGACACGGTGCTGGTGTGCACCTGGGCGCGGGCGGTTTCCACCTCGGCCCTGGCCCGCTGCCAGTCAAGCTCGGTGATGTCGCCCTGCTTGTAGCGGCTGGTGTAGATGCCGAAGGCATCCTCGCGGCTCTTCAGCGTGCGCCGCGCCGTGTCCAGCTGCATGTCCAGGGCCAGCAGGGCGAAATAGCCCTGGGCCGTCTGCCCGGCCACGGAAAGGCGCAAGGCCTCGTGCCCCACCACGGTGTTCATCAAGACGTCGGAAAGGGCCGTGTAATTGTTGCGGTACTTGCCCCAGAAATCCAGTTCCCAGGAAGCGTTGAGCGAACCCTGGTAATTGGTGTTGGAGCGGTCGGCCAGAGTGCTGTAGTTGGCGATCTTGGTGGACGAACTCTGCGAAGTGGCCGCCGCGTCGCCGCTGACCGAGGGCAGCAGCTGGGAGGTGGCAATGCCCACCTGGGCAGCCGCGGAGTCAATCTTTGCCAGGGATTCGGCCAGATCCTGGTTGTTTTTCAGGGCTTCCTCGACCATGGCCGTGAGCACGGGGTCGTTGAAGCGGGTCCACCAGTCGGTGTTCAACGGCGTGGAACCCAGATCCACCTTGCGCCATTGCTCGGGGATGTCCTGCCCGGGCCGCTCATAACGCGGCGCCAGCGAGCAGGCGGAAAGCAGCAGGGCCAGCGTCATCGCCAGCGCCAGCGCGCGGGCTGCGGCAAAGGCCGGAGCCCGTCGGGCTTTATAGGGGGCGCTCATATATCCTCCGGATCGTCATCAAAACGGCTCTTGCCTTCATTGGGGTCTTTCTTGCCCTGCAATTTCAGCGAAAGCTGCATGATGGCCTTAAAGAAGTACGGCACAAAGAGCGTGGCGATGCAGGTGGCCGCCAGCATGCCGCCGATGACCGCCGTGCCGATGGCGTGGCGGCTGTTGGCGCCCGCGCCGGAGCTGATGGCCAGCGGCACGCAGCCCAGGATGAAGGCCAGGGAGGTCATCACGATGGGCCTGAAACGCAGGCGCGCGGCCTGCATGGCGGCCACGTCCAGGCTACGGCCGTCGCGCCAGGATTCCACGGCAAATTCCACAATCAAGATGGCGTTTTTGGCCGCCAAGCCCACCAGGGTGACTAGAGCCACCTGGAAGTACACGTCGTTGGACAGGTCCCGCATCCAGGTGGCGACCAGCGCGCCGAACACGCCGAAGGGCACGGCGGTGAGCACGGCCAGGGGCAGAGACCAGGATTCATACTGGGCGGCCAGGATCAGGAAGACCATGACCAGAGCCAGCACGAAGATGATGGTGGTGTCGGCGCTGGCCAGCTTTTCCTGCAGGGCCGAGCCCACCCAGCCCAGGCTGAAGTCGTTGGGCAGCACCGCGTTGGCGGCCTGCTCCATGGCGTCCAAGGCCTGGCCCGAGGAATAGCCGTCGGCCGGGTTGCCCATGATGTGCGCGGCCGGGAACACGTTGTAGCGTTCCATGACCTGGGGGGCCGTGCGGCGCTCCAGAGTCATGACGGCGGTGAGCGGAATCATCTCGCCCTTGTCATTGCGCACAAAGACGTCATTGAGCGACTCCGGCAGCATGCGATAGGCCGCCTCGGACTGCATGCGCACCTGGAAGGTACGGCCCATGTAATTGAAGTCGTTTACATAGGTCGTGCCGAAGGTGGCGCCCATGGCCGTGAACACGTCGCTGACGCTCACGCCCATGTCCTTGCAGCGCTCGCGGTCCAGATTGGCGTAGAGCTGGGGCGCGCCGGTGGAGAAGAGGTTCTGCACGCTGCCGATGGCCGGATACTTGGGCGTGCCGTCGGCCTTTTTGGCTGTGGCCTCGGCCACCACCGCGTTGGCCTCCTTTTCCAGGTCGTAGATGGTGCCGTCGCCGCGCATCTGGATATAGCCTTCAAAACCGCCCGTGGTGCTCATGCCGCTGATGGGCGGCGGCGAAAAGCCCAGCACCACGGCTTCCGGCTGCATCATGGTCACGGCCATGACCTTCTTGGTCAGGTCGTCGGCGGACATTCCCGGCCCCTTGCGCTGATCCCAGGGCTTGAGGGTGGCGAAGAAGGTGCCGTAGTTGCTCTTGACCGCCATGGAGGTGATGTCCAGGCCGTTGATGGTGGCGATGCCGTCCACGGAAGGGTCCTTGAGCACAAAGTCGGTCAGGGTATCGGTGACCGCCGTGGTCCGGTGCTGGGACGCGCCGTCGGCCAGGATGGCCATGCCCAGGATGTAGCCCTGGTCCTCGTTGGGCACCAGGCCGCCGGGCACCACCTTGAGCAGCCAGACAATGGCGACCAGCATCACGCCGAACAGGATCATGGCGCGCAGGCCCGAGTCCTTGATGAAGCGCACGGCGCGCAGGTAACGGTGCGTCACCCGCCCGAAGGCGTAGTTGAACCAGGTAAAGGCGCGCGGCGGCTTGTAGTCATGGGCGTGGGGCTTGAGCAGCAGGGCGCAGAGCGACGGCGTGAGCGTCAGCGCCACAATGCCCGAGAGCACCACGGATACCGAAATGGTGATGGCGAACTGCTTATACATCTGGCCCGCCAGACCGCCCATGAAGGACACCGGAATGAACACCGCGCAGAGCACCAGCACAATGGCGATAACCGGGGCCGTGACCTCGTTCATGGCCTTGGCCGTGGCCTCCTTGGGCGGCAGATGCTCGGAGCTCATGATGCGCTCCACGTTTTCCAGCACCACGATGGCGTCGTCCACCACGATGCCGATGGCCAGCACCATGCCGAAGAGAGTCAGGGTGTTGATGGAATAGCCCAGGGCGTACATGCCCGCGAAGGTACCGATGATGGACACCGGCACGGCGATGCAGGGAATCAGGGTGGCCCGCCAGTTCTGCAGGAAGACATAGACCACGATGAACACCAGAATCATGGCCTCCACCAGGGTGCTGATCACCTCTTTGATGGATTCCATAACAAAGTCGTTGGTGTCCACCACGACTTTGTAAGCCATGCCGTCGGGCAGGGTTTTGGCGATCTCTTCCAGGCGGGCCAGGACCAGATCGCCGGTGGCGATGGCGTTGGCGCCGGGCAGCAGATAGACCGCGCCCATGCGCGCCACCATGCCGTTGTAGCGGGAACCGACGCTGTAATCCTGGCCGCCCAGCTCAATGCGGGCCACATCCTTGAGGCGCAGCATGGCGCTGTCCTCGCCGGTGCGGACGATGATCTCGCCGAACTGCTCGGGCGTGACCAGGCGTCCCTCCGTGTCGATCTGCCAGGTGAGCTGGGTGGAGGACGGCGAGGGCATGTCGCCCAGGCGGCCGGGAGCGTACTGCGAGTTCTGGTCCTGAATGGCCCGGGCCACCTCGCCGACCGTCAAACCGTATTTGGCCAGCTTGTCCGGCTGGAGCCAGATACGCATGGAGTAGCTCATGGAACCGAACACGGAACAGTCGCCCACGCCGGGCACGCGCTTGAGCTCGTCCACCACGTTGATCTGCATCCAGTTGTGGATATAGACCTCGTCGTAGCGGCCGTCAGGCGAGTAATAGGCGAAGGCCTGCAACATGGCCGGGGAGCGCTTGACCACGGTCACGCCCTGGCGGCGCACCTCTTCGGGCAGCAGGGTCTGGGCCAGGTTGACCTTGTTGTTGACGTTGACCAAGGCCATGTCCGGGTTGGTGCCCAGGGAGAAGTAGACGTTGATACTGCCCGAACCGGAGCCGGAAGCGGCGGTGGAAGTCATGTAAAGCATGTTTTCCACGCCGTTGATGTTCACTTCCAGAGGCGCCAGCACCGTGGCCGCGATGGTCTCGGCCGAGGCGCCGGGGTAGGACACGCTCACGTTGACCGTGGGCGGCACCAGGTCCGGATACTGGGCGATGGGCAGGGCCTTCATGGCCAGCGCGCCCACCAGGGTGATCAGGATGGATATGACGGCCGAAAGGACCGGCCGGCGCAAAAAGAGATTCGGCTTAGCGGAAGCGGCCATATGTACCTACTTTTGAGCGGCGGGAGTCTGAGCCTGCTGCTGTTGGGCGGCGGGTTCCTGCACGCGCACCTGGGTTCCGGGCCGGGCCTTGACCAGCCCCTCGCTGATGATCCTCTCGCCGCCCTTGAGGCCGGAATCCACCAGGTAGCGGTCGCCCACGGCCACGCTGAGGGTGACGGGAACGGGGAATACCTTGTTGTCCTTGTCCAGAGCCATGACCAGCGCCCCCTTCTGGGTCAGCAGGACGCACTTCTGGGGAATAAGCACGGCGTTGGTGAGCACGTCGCCTTCCATGAACAGGCGCACATACTGGCCGGGCATGATGTGGCCGTCGGCATTGGCGAAGACCGCGCGGGCCTTGATGACGCCCGTGCTGGGCTGCACCTGGCTGTCGATGAACGTGACTTCGCCCTCGCCCTTGTACATGCTGCCGTCCAGCAGGCGCAGCTGCGCCTTGTAATGCCCGTCGTCCGGGAAACGCAGCCGCCCGGCGGCGGCCAGCTGCTGGCGGCGCATGCGCTCGGGCGCGGCAATGGAAAAGTCGATGTACATGGGGTCGGTCTGGTTCACGTAGGTCAGCAGGGAATTATTGCCCACCAAGTTGCCGGGGGTGAAGTTTTCCTTGCTGCTGTAGCCGGAAACCGGCGCCGTCACCTGGCAGTAATCCAGATTGATCCTGGCCTGGCGCAATTCGGCCTTGGCGCTTTCATAGGCGGCGCGGGCGTTGTCGCGCTCCTTCTGGGAAACGGCGTTCTTTTCGTAAAGCGGCCGGATGCGCTTCCATTCGCGTTCGGCGTTGTTGAACTGCGCCTGGGCCTGCTGGACCTTGGCTTCGTACTGGTCGCGCTCCAGCTGGAACAGGAGCTGACCCTGCTTCACAAAATCGCCTTCCTCATACAGGCGTTTTTCAATAATGGCCTCCACACGCGCGCGTACTTCCACGGCGCGCGAGCCCGAGGCCTGGGCCTGATACTCGGCGGACCAGGGTACGTCGGCCACCGTCACGTCAAAGACGGCCACCGGGGGCAACATGCTTTGCTGGGCTTTTTTGTCGTCGTTGCAGGCGACGAGGGCCAGGCAGAGGCCCACTACAAGGGAAAAGGAAATCAGCGATCTCATGGTCATGCACTACTCCGTTGCGCGCGACGCTGTGCGCGCGCCGAAAAAGCCTTTTTTGACGCGGAGCCGCTCCGCGTTGAATACGTGGGCCCGTTGCGGGCAGGCCTTTTGAAGGTCAGCTCCGTGAAGCGCTCTTGCCGCCCGGCGGACGAGTTGCGGCGGGCTGCCTCTCCGGGCGTGAGAAATCCGGGACGCTCCCAAGGCAAATTGCCTATGAACCGCTCTGCGGTTTCAGAGATTCATTCAGCCGAAAAACGAAAATTGCGGTTCCGGTGGAACCCGGCCGTTTCACGGCGCGGGCATCCACTCTCGCAGCCTCCGGAACACGGCAACGTTTCAAAGCCGCCATGCTCCGGATCAACCCGTCGGCCGCAGGGCCGGCGCGGCTTCGCCGCGACGCAAACGCATCGGCGAACAAACTGCGCCCGAACGGACATCCGGGCGCAGACCCTGTAAAAGGGACTCAAACAGCCTTTTAGAAAGCATATTTCAAGGGAAAAAGCAAGAAACGGGCCAAGAGGGGGGAGAAAAGCTATGCTGATGAATTTCCTGTTATTTCACTGCGTTAACCACCCGCGTCCTCATTTTGTAACCTATTGAAATAACAAGTAAATTTTTTTCAAAAAAAATGGCTGTCCCCTTGCCGAAACGCGACCCGCGCAATAAGGAAGCACCGCCCCGGGCGTCCCGCCGCAACGGTGCATCTTTCCCCGTAGTGCGGCAGCGACCCCGGCGTGGAACGCAGGCAACGGCTGAAGCCACGGCCGCAGGTTCTATTCCGGCTCTGCGGCGCCCTCTTCCAGGCGGGTGCGCAGATGCCGGGCCTGGCGGCTGGCGATACCCAGAAAGGCGGCCCACCAGATGGCGTTTTTCAGCAGTTGGACGCGCTGAAAACGGTGGCGCTCGTCACCGGTGCGCAGGGCGGTGATGTCCAGATTTTTTTCGCTGCCGGTTTCGCTGAAAAAGGTAATCCGCAGGGCCGCGCGCTGGATGGTTTTGAGCTCCTCGGGCGAGAAGCGGCTCAGGACCCTGCCGGAAAGTTCCGTAGCCCGGAGCGAGGTGGTAGCCTGCTCCGAGTCGCATTCAAACTCGTGCGGGCGGCTGTTGATCAGCAGGTCCACCCGGGCGATATTGGCCAGATTGATCTTGCTGCGGTTGATCACCTTGCTCTGGCGCAACATGCGGTAATAAAAGGCCCCGAATTCCTCGGAAGCCCCGATGATCACCGTGGTTTGCGAATCCGGGTAAAAGACGCCGATGCTGGCCGTCATGCGCGACGCGTCGGCAATGCCGCTTTTTTCCTCGGCGATCAGGCGCTGCAGACGTGCCGTCTTGCGCTTGGTTTCCAGATAGAGGAAAAGCAGAAAGGCGATCAGCAGCGCCCCTAAGGTAAATTCCATGTGGCCGGTCTCCCCATCTCGACCTAGCCTTGTCTGAAAGCAAATGTCAAGGGCGGGAGGGTGCATTGCGTGTTCTCAATCCTCAAAACGCAGGCGCTGCAACGTTCCGGCGCGCGCGGCCAGCAGTTCGGCCACCACGGACACGGCGATCTGCCCCGGCGTCTCCGCGCCGATGGACAGGCCGATGGGACAGCGTACCGCCGCCAGTTCCGCGTCGGGCACGCCCTGGGCGCGCAAAAAGGCATAGACCTGCTCGCGCTTGGATTTGCTGCCGATCATGCCGATGTAGGCGGCGTGGCTGGTCAGGGCCTGGGCCAGAGCCTCGCGGTCGAAGCTGTGGCCGCGCGTGACAATGGCCACGTAATGCCGCCGCCCGATGCCGCAGGCCTCCACCAGGTTTTCAAAACCGGGCAGGGTCAGGCAACGCCGGGCCATGGGAAAACGCGCCGGATCGGAAAATTCCGGACGGTCGTCAACCACGTCCACCACAAAGCCGCAGGCATGGGCCAGGGCCGCCACCTCCAGCGAAACGTGCCCGCCGCCGCAGAGCAGGAGCACGGGCGGCGCGTCCAAGGGTTCCACATAAACGGAGCGCTCCCCGAGGCTGATCAGCCCGGCCTTGTTTTTAATTTCTTCCAGCAGGGGGATTGCCGCGTCCAGGTCCGTGCGCACCGCGCCGGAGGCGGCCAAGGCCGCCCAGCCCTCCGGATCCTCCGGCGATGTTTCCGGCAGGGCCGCCAGGTGCAGGCGGCGCTGCGGCAGGCTCTCGCGGCTCACATCCACGATCCAGGCGCCCCGGCCGCCCTCGCGCAGCACCTGCCCGGCCAGGGCGAACAGCCGGTCCTGTTCCGGCCCGAGCGCTTCGCAGAGCACCTCCATGCTGCCGCCGCAGATCATGTCGCTGGCCGGGTTCAGGCCGGTGAGATCGCAGGCGACGCGGGCGGAAATGCCGCTCTCCAGGCTTTGGCGGGCCGCCTCCACGGCGCGGGCCTCCAACGCACCTCCGCCCACCGTGCCCTCCAGACCGGCCGCCGTGAGCAGGGCGCGGGTACCGGCGTGGCGCGGGGCCGAACCCCGGCTGCTGATGATGGTCAGCAATACCGTGGGAATCCCGGCGGCCAACAGAACGGCCAAGCGCTCTTCCAGGCAGTCCTCGCCCGCCGGGGACGGGACATTTTCCGGAACGCCGCCGCGCGGCGTTTCCGGGGCCGGATCAGGCGGCGTTTCCTTTTTGGAACTTTTACGCATCGCCGTCCTCCTTCACATAGCCGCAGCCCTTGACCGGGCAAATGATCTTGACCCCGTCCCGGCTCTTTTTCTCCACCAGATAGGGGGAATCGCAGCGCGGGCACGGTCCGGGCACGGGCTTGTCCCAGAGAGCGAAATCGCACTGGGGGTATTGGTCGCAGGAGTAGAAGATCTTGCCGCGCTTGCTGCTCTTTTCCACCAGGCTGCCTTTGCCGCAACGCGGGCAGGGCACGCCCGTGGAAAAGGGCGCGGCGTAATCGCAGGCCGGATAGCCCGTGCAGGCGATGAAACGGCTGCCGGTGCGCGACTTCTTGATCACCAGATCCTTGCCGCAGCGCGGGCACTGGCCCACCTTCTCATACTGCGGCTTTTCCTGGGCCACGGCTTCCACCTTGCCGTCCTCGGTACGCGCGAAATTGCTGGTGTAGCGGCATTCCGGATAGCCGGAACAGGCCAGAAACGCGCCCGCCTTGCCGAACTTGATCAGCAGGGGCTTGCCGCAGTCCGGGCAGGGCAGATCCGTGGGCAGGCCGCCCTTGAGGCTCTGCATATTCTTGGCCGCCGCGTCCAGGGTGGGATTGAAATCCGCCGCGAAGGCACGCATCAGGTCCACCCAGTTCCGGCCGCCCTCGGCCACCTTGTCCAGCCCTTCCTCCATCTGGGCCGTGAACCCCACGTCCATGAGCTTGGCGAAGTGCTCGGTGAGCTGGCGGCAGACCACCCGGCCCAGGTCCGTGGGCACGAAATGGCGCTCGGCCAGATGCACGTAGTCGCGGTCCTGCAAAGTGGAAATGATGGCCGCGTAAGTGGAAGGGCGGCCGATGCCCAGCTCTTCCAGCTCGCGCACCAGGCTGGCTTCGCTGTAGCGGGCCGGAGGCTGGGTGAATTTCTGTTCCTTTTCCAGCTTGTCCAGGGTCAGGGTCTGCCCCGCCTTGAGCGGCGGCAACTCCGCGTCGGCCTCTTCCTTGCCGCGCGGCAGCACGGCCAGGAAACCGGGGAAGAGCAGGCGTTCGCCCTTGGCCCGCCAGAGGGTATGGGCGCAGGCGATCAGGGCCGTGGTGTCGTGGAAGCGGGCTCCGGCCATCTGCGAGGCCACGAAACGCGACCAGATCAGACGGTAGAGATTGTACTGTTCCGGAGGCAGATGTGGCTTGACCATCTCCGGAGTGACGGTCACGTCCACCGGGCGGATGGCTTCGTGGGCGTCCTGGGCCCCGCCCTTGGCCTTGTAGATGCGGGCCTTTTTGGGCAGATGATCCTGGCCGAAGGTCTGAACGATGAAATCACGGGCCGCCTGGCGCGCCTCGTCCGCGATGCGCGTGGAGTCGGTACGCATGTAGGTGATCAGCGCCGTAAGGCCCCTGTCACCCAGTTCCACGCCTTCATAGAGGCGCTGGGCGATGTTCATGGTGCGTTTGGCCGTGCAGGAAAGACGCTGGTTGGCCGCCTGCTGCAGGGTGGAGGTGATGAAGGGCGGCTGGGGCGCGCGCTCGCGCTCCTTTTCCTCCACGCTTTCCACCACAAAGGGCTTGCCCTTGAGCGCGGCCTCCAGCGTGTTCGCCTGTTCCGCATTGCCGACAACGGCCTTCTTGCCGCTGATCTTGACCAGCTCCGCCTTGAACGGCGGCGGCACGTCGGCGGACAGCAGAGCCTTGAACAGCCAGTATTCCTCGGGCTTGAAGGCTTCGCGCTCGGCCTCGCGCTCCACGATCAGGCGCAGTGCCACGGACTGCACACGCCCGGCGGAAATGCCGCGCTTGATGGTTTTCCAGAGCAGGGGCGAAATCTTGTAGCCCACCAGACGGTCCAGCACGCGCCGGGCCTGCTGGGCGTCGAAAAGATTGACATTGAGATCGCGCGGGTGCTCCAGGGCGTCCTTGACGGCTTTGGCCGTGATCTCGTTGAACTGGATGCGCTTGATGTCCTTGGCCTTGTCGCGGATCAGCTCGGCCACATGCCAGGCAATGGCTTCACCCTCGCGGTCCGGGTCCGGGGCCAGGTAGACCGTGTCGGCCTTGGCCGCTGCGGCGCGCAGCTCACTGACCACGCTCTTCTTGTTCTCGATCACCTCGTAATGGGGCGCGAAATCGTTGGCCTCGTCCACGCCCAGGGAACTGGAAGGCAGATCGCGCACATGGCCCACACTGGCCTGCACCGCATACTGCGGCCCCAGGAATTTTTTGATGGTTTTCACCTTGGCCGGAGATTCCACTATGATCAGCTGTTTGCCCATGCGCCGTCCTTATCCGGACGTCCGGCGGCCCCGCAACGGGGCTTCCGGCGTTCCGGGTTCATTGCATTTGTTATTGTAGGGGCAAGATACGACAAAAGATCGCGGCGTCAAGTGCGGCGGCCCGACGGAATCCCCGGCCGCCCTGTTTTCCCGCGCGGTGGACAGGGACGTTCATCTGGGCTAATGAGAGACTACCGGTCGGCCCGGAAATCTTTCCGCCCCCGGCCGGAAAGGATGTTGTATGCGCGCATTCCGCAAGTCATGCCGCCATGTTTTGCCCCTCCTGACGTTGGCGCTCTGTTGCCTGCTGGCCGCCTGCGCCGGGCGCCAGGCCGGCGACGCGGGAACCATGCCGGACGGCACAACGACCCACCCCCCCGAAGGCTCCCAAGGCCCCTTCGATCCGTTGCCGCGCGTGGCCGTCAAGAGCGGACAGAGCGTGCACGTGGCCGTCAGCGGCGGCGAGCCCAATCTGAACGCGGACCTGCAATCCATGCTCACGGCTTACATCCAGAGCGAGCGCGGCCTGGCCCCGGCCGACGCGGCCAAAGACGCCGACATCCTGGTGCGCGTGCGCATTGAGGATATTTACCCCCTGGGCTCCAAAAATGAGCCGGTCAGCGCTGGCAAAGCCCTGGGCGGGGCGGCCACCGGGGCCATGCTCGGCATGCTGCTGGGCGGCGCCGTGAACGTCAACGGCCGCAGCGGCGCGGGTTGGGGCGCGGGCGGCGGCGCGTTGCTGGGCCTGGGCGTGGCCCTGCTGGACAGCCACGGCAAAAGCAAGGTCTGGGGCATGCGGGCCAGGGTCGGCATCAGTCCCGACGGGCGCGAACCCGCCGAAGCCGACATGCGCCAGGTGGCCGTCAGCGCCGAGGGAGCCGACATGGGCCGCGAGGACAGCCTGCCCGCCCTGGAAGACAAGCTGAGCCTTGAGGTGCTCAACGCCCTTACGCCCTGAAAATGTCGCCTGACATCGTCCCCCGCCGCGACGGCTTTGCGACGCGGCGTTCTCGGACACCCGCGCCGGACGATATGCGTTTGGAAGGGCGGATTGCCTCCGGCAAGCCGCAAACCGTACTTTTCCGACGGGCCGTGAACAGAACGGCCCGTCGCATGCAAGGAGCCATATGCCCATAGCGCGATTGTTTCTTCTGCTGCTTCTGGGTCTGAGCCTGATTCCGCTCAACGCCTGCGTCCGTCAGCGCGACGGCGACGCCGGAGAGGTGGAGGTATTGCGCTCCGGCGCGTTGAATAGGGCCGGGGACGAGGACATCCCCAATGTGGCCTACGTGAACGTGCGCGACATGAGCAACCGCGTTTTCCATCTCGGTTCCCAGGCTGAAGCCTGGCTGGGCCGCAAGGGCTTCACCGTGACCGACAATCCCAGCCAGGCCGGGTATATTGTGCAGATTTCCGTGCTCGCGGCGGGCCCGGTGGACCCGGACAGCCTGCGCGCGGTGGTGGACGCCGGATATGACGGCCCCTCCAAATTTTCCGGCACGGGCGGCACCGCCCTGCTGGCCGACGTGCTGCTTGTGCAGCGGCGCGTGCCCAGCGCCCGCCGTCCCAGCCGGGCGAACCTGAAAAATATTTCCAACCGCAATGCCGTAGCCAGCAGCCAGATGCGTCTGGGCCTGCTGGTGCGCCATGACATCCGGCTGAAAGCCGGGCTCCCCCCCTATTTCGCGGACGTGCTGGCCCGGGAACTGAGCACGGCCATCAGCGCTGCCGACGGCGAAGCCGACGCATCCGCGCCCGCCACCCCGCGCTGAACGCGCGCAAGGCCATCAGGTCAGCGTGACGCGGCCCCCGCCACAGCGGCGGGGGCCGTTTGCTTTTCGGCATCCCGGCTAAAAAACCTTACGGTTCCCTAAGACAAAAGCTGACTCATCCGTAAAGAATAGATAACATGTCCAGCCACGCCGGTCCTCCATGAGTTCCGACGTTCACATACGGCTATGTTGTCCGGCCGTAGAGGCGTTCCCCCAACTGTCAAAGGAGATGCTATGCTTGCCTGGTACCGTCGTTTGCGCATGACGCCCAAAATCGTTCTGCCCGTCACTGTCCTGCTGGTGGTGATCTTGGGCTTTCTCACCTGGCAGATCCAGTCCAAGAGCTCTCAGGCTATCGAGGACGTGGCTAAACGCGAACTGGCGGCCTTGGGCGCGCAAAACGGCAACTATGTCAGAAGCTACCTGAACACGGCTCTCAGCGCGGCCGCGGCCCTGGCCGACGGCCTGGAGCAGACCCTGAAAAAGGGCGTGCCCCCGTCGCGGGAAACCCTGATCGCCATGGAAGAAGGCGTGCACATGGGCAACCCCGACATTTTCGGCTGCGGCATCATGTGGGAGCCCAATGCGTTTGACGGCAAGGACGCGGAATACAAGGGCGTCCCCGGCAGCAATGCCGAAGGCCGCTTTTTGTCCTACAGTTCCACGGGCGCGGATGTCACGGATCTGAACGATCAGCTCGTGCAGAGCTATTATACCGTGCCCAAAAAGACGATGGCCCCCTATCTTTCCAATCCCTACCCCTTCCCGGTGGAGGGCAAGGAAGTCGACATGTCCACGGCCGCCTATCCCGTCATCGTGGACAACGTGTTCCGCGGCGTGGCAGTGGTGGACATGTCCCTGGAAAAACTGGACAAGCTGATCACAAATATTGCCGTCTACGAGAGCGGCTACGCGGGCCTGCTCAACGACCAGGGCCTGGTGGTGGCCCACAAGGACAAAAGCCTTGAGAAGAAAAACCTGTTCGAGATCAACAGGTTCAATAATCCCGAAAAGGTCAGGGAGGCTTTCGCCTCCGGCAAACCCTACGTGGAAGAGGTGGACACCAAGGAAGGCCGGGTCTTCCGCTATTATCAGCCCATTCCCGTCCGGGGCAGCAGCCAGCACTGGTATCTGGCCGTCATCGCGCCCATGGACGAGGTGCTGGCCCAGGCCAATGCCATCAGCCGGATGACCGTCGCCCTGTGCGTCGCCACCCTGGTAGTGCTGTTGGTAGTGATCTTCCTGCTGATCCGCTCTTCCGTGAAGCCCATCAACTATCTGGCCAGGACGGCGGAAATCATTGCGGACGGCAACCTGGAACAGCCCATTGAGGACGAGCGTTTCGGCGGCGAAGTGAAGATGCTGAGCACCTCCCTGAAAAAAATGATCGCCTCCCTGATCGAGGGCATCAAAAAGGCCGAGGCCCTTTCGATTTCCGCGCAGGAGGAATCCCAGAAGGCCCGGGAAGCCATGACCCAGGCCGAGGCCGCGAGCAAGGAAGCCCAGAGCAAGACCCAGGCCATGCTGGTGGCCGCCGACAAGCTGGAGGAAGTGGGCAATGTGGTCTCCTCGGCGTCCAGCGAGCTGTCGGCCCAGATCGAGCAGTCCGACCGGGGCGCGGCCGAGTCCGCCCAGCGCCTGTCCGAGGCGGCCACGGCCATGAACGAAATGAACGCCACTGTCCAGGAAGTGGCCAAAAACGCGGGCTCGGCCTCCGCCGCCTCCGCCGACACCAAGGAAAAGGCCCAGGCCGGGGCTCAGGTGGTGGAAAAGGCCGTGCGCAGCATCGAGCAGGTCCACCAGATGTCCCTGGAGCTCAAGGGCGACATGACCCAGCTCAATGAGCACGCCCAGGACATCACCCGGATCATGGGCGTGATCTCGGACATTGCGGACCAGACCAACCTGCTGGCGCTCAACGCGGCCATTGAAGCGGCCCGCGCGGGCGAGGCCGGGCGCGGTTTCGCCGTGGTGGCCGACGAAGTGCGCAAGCTGGCTGAAAAGACCATGGCCTCCACCAATGACGTGGGCAATGCCATCAAGGCCATCCAGGAAAGCACGGCAAAGAGCATGGTCGGCGTGGACAACGCCGTGGAACGCATCGGCGAGGCCACGGAACTTGCCGGCCGCTCCGGCGAGGCCCTGCAGGAAATCGTGGCAACCGTGGAAATCACGGCGGACCAGGTCAACGCCATTGCCACGGCCAGCGAGGAGCAGTCCGCCGCTTCCGAAGAGATCAACCAGTCCATCGTCCAGGTCAACGACATGTCCCGGCAGACCGCCGAGGCCATGGGCGAAGCCGCCAGGGCCGTGTCCGACCTGGCCGCCCAGGCCCAGGGTCTTACCGAACTCATCGAGGCCATGAAGAAGGGTTAAGCGCTTACGGCCCCCTGTCTTCCCCGCCCCGCCGGAGCTCTTCCGGCGGGGCTTTTTCTTTCTTCCGCCTGTCGGCAATTTGTCGCGCGCCGTCCCGGCCCCGCGGCCCTCCGCCGCGCAAGGCCCGTGCCACGGCATTTGGCGGGCATTGGCACTGTACTTGCTTTGTTCTTTTCGCGCGGCAGGCCCGAAGCCCGTCTTCATTCGCCGCCGCAGGAGGAAGAGCATGTCACAGTCCGCATGGTTGATCCGGCCCCCGACCGAGCAGCAGCAAAATCCGGCTTCCGTCGCGCCCCAGCGCCGCGCCCCGGCCGCCCCGACCACCCCGGCGGGCGGCGGCGCCTCGCCTTTTGCCGCCCTGATGGCCGGTCAGGAAAAAAAGGGAGCGGACAAAAGCGCCCTTGTGGCCGCCCGGCCGGAGGAAACGGGTACCACCCTGCAATTGCGCAATCCCGTCCTGGCCGGACGCTCGCCCAGCGATCTCATACGCGCTCAGACCTTTACCAAGGCCCAGGCCGATCTGCGCCAGACCCAGGCCATGGAAGGGATGATGCAAAGCATTTCCGGCGGGGATTCGCCCCTGGATCTGGCCCGCAACATGGGCATGGCCCGGCATCTGCGCAGCATGACCAACACCTTTGAAGGCCGTCTGAACGGGCTGAGCATGGGCGATTTCATCCATACCCGGTCCGGCGCGGGACGCGGACGGCGCGCCGCGGGCCGGACTCAGGAACATGACGGGCTGGGCCAGCTTTCCGCCCGCTTCGAATCCGGCGGCGACGGCGTCGCGGCCATCGGCTATGACCGCAACGGCGGCACGTCCTACGGCAAATACCAGATCGCCTCGCGCGTGGGCAGCATGAAAAATTTCCTGGAATTCCTGGACGGCGAGGCGCCGGACATTTCCCAGCGCCTGCGCAAAGCGGGCCCGGCCAACACGGGCAGCCGCCGGGGCGGCATGCCCGACGCCTGGCGCAGCATCGCCAAGGAACAACCGGAGCGCTTTGAAGCCCTTCAGGAAGGCTTCATCCGCGAGAGCCATTACAAACCCGCCGTGGAGGCCATTGCGGAACGCACCGGCCTGGAAGCCGACAAGCTCTCACCGGCCATGCGGGAAGTGATCTGGAGCACCGCCGTGCAGCACGGCCCGGCGGGCGCGGCCCGCATTTTCGACCGGGCCGACGACCTCAGCGGCAAGCCCACGGACCCGGCTTATGAGCGCAAGCTCATCAGCAACGTCTACAAACTGCGCGCCGGGCAGTTCGGCTCATCCACCGACGAGGTGCAGGCGGCGGTGCATAACCGCTTCCGGCAGGAAAAGACCCTGGCCCTGAACATGCTGGACGGCGGCGGGCGCACCGCCCTGGCCTGAGGCGCGGGGGCGGTACGGCATGAGCGCTGACGTTCTGCTTCTCAACCTGACCCGTTTCGGGGATCTGCTGCAAAGCCAGCCCCTGATTCAGGACCTACACGACAGCGGGCATCGCGTGGGCCTGGTCTGCCTGGACAATTTCGCCGCTGCCCTGCCCCTGCTGCGCCATGTGGACGCGGCCTGGCCCCTGCCCGGCGCAAAGCTCATGGCCGCGCTGGACCGCCGCTGGCAGACGGCGGCGGCCACCCTGCTGGATCTGGCCCGGAGCATCCGTGAGGAGGCCCGGCCAAGCCGGGTCGTCAACCTGACGCCCAGCCTGCCGGGCCGCCTGCTGGCAAAACTGCTGGCCCCCTCGCCGGAGGTCGTGCTGGGCTTCGGCCTGGACGCCGAGGGTTTCGGCGTCAACCGGGGCATCTGGTCCTCGTTTCTGAGCGGCGCCACGCTGCGCCGCCTGAACGCGCCCTTCAATCTGGTGGACATGTTCCGCATGGTGGGCGCGCCCCTGTGCGCCCCCGGCATTGCCGCGCGTCCGGGGCTCTTCAGCCTGCAAACGCCCCCGGCGGAGGCCCTGGCCCACGCCGACGCCCTGCTGGCCGAGCCCGAAAATCCGCCCGCGGGTGGCCATATCCAAGGATTTGTGGCCCTGCAACTGGGCGCCAGCGAGGCCCGGCGGCAATGGCCCACAGCGTATTTCGCGGCCCTGGGCGACCGGCTCTGGCGCGAGGCGGGCCTCTGTCCGGTGCTGCTGGGCGCGCCCGCCGAAAACCCGCTGGCTCAGGAATATGCGGCCCGCGCCAGCGCTCCCTTCGTCAATGCCGTGGGACGGACAAATATCCCCCAACTGGCGGCCCTGCTGACCAGAACGCGCCTGCTGGCCACCAACGACACCGGCACCATGCATCTGGCCGCCGGCCTGGGCCTGCCCTGTCTGGCCTTTTTCCTGGCCACGGCCCAGCCTTGGGACACCGGCCCCTATCTGCCCGGCTGCTGCTGCCTGGAACCGGCCCTGCCCTGCCACCCCTGCCCGTATAATCAGGCCTGTCCGCACGAACAAGTCTGCCTGACGCGCATCAACCCGCACCGCGCGGGCGATCTGATTCTGGCCCGCCTGGAAAGCGGGGACTGGCAGGCGGGCCTGAGCCCGGAACTTTGCCGCGAAGCCCGCGTCTGGCTGACGGAAACCGACGAGTTCGGCTTCGCCCGCGTGCGCAGCCTTTCCGGGCACGAATGCGAGGACCGCAGCCTCTGGCTCAGCCAACAGCGCCTGTTCTGGCGTCACATTCTTGACGACCTGGAAAACACCGCGGACGGCGCGCCTGTCACGGCGGACGCGACAGGCGCGCCCGACCACCCGGCGATGGCGGAGGCCCGGACGCCGGACGCCCCGCCCTGCTCCCCGGCCTTTGTCGCGCGGGTGGCCCCGGTACTGGACCAGGCCGCGCGCCTGCTGGACATGCTGGCCGAGCAGGGCCGCCTGGCGGGCAAATCGTCCAAGGCGGGCCAACTTTTTCTGCTCAATTGCGAGCGCTTGCAGAATCTTCTGGACGCCTGCCCGCTCCTGGTCTCGCTGGGTTATTTCTGGCGCGAGCTGCGTCAGGAGCGCGGCGGCCGCATGGACGAGCTGCTGCGCTTTGTGGATCTGCTGGCCGGGCATCTGCGGCGCTGGGCCGCAAGCATGGCGGTTTGAACCGTAATCCGTTGTAATTCCTGATTTGGCACATGCCTTGCAATATCAAAGGCACGCAACATATCGGCAAATAATTCCCCGTGGGGAGCAAGGAGGGCTGTATGATTATTGTTGACGGTTGCAAAAGCGATAAGGAAATTTCCAACTTCGCCAACCTGGAAGAAGTGCTGACCAATCTTATGGACGACGAAAAAATGGATGACCGGGTGGTCACCGATGTTTTCGTGAATAATGAAAGTTTTTCGGAAATCTATCCCCACCAGGCCGAGGATGTGTCCTGCGACACCATCACCTCGGTGGAGGTGCGCTCCGTGCCCGCCGCCGAGCTGGCCGTGGACATGTCGGCTGAAATGGGCAAGGTGGCCCGGATGATGGGCAGCGGCGCGCGCAATGTGGCCCGCCTGTTCCGCGAAGCCTCGGACACCGACGCCCTGGAGCTGTTCCAGGACCTGCTGGACGTGACCCGCGACTTCATGGGCATGCTCGGCGTGCTGCGCGAGCGCTATCTCGGCGGCGCTGATGAGGAATTCACCCGCAAGGCCGAAAAACTGGCCGAGCTGCTTTCCGAAATGAGCGACGTGCTGGAAAACGAAGACTGGATTCTGCTGGCCGACCTGCTGGAATACGAATTCCTGCCCCTGTGCGATGAATGGCAGGAAGTCAGCGGCCATCTGCATGAACAGATGGTCAAACGCGTCGCGCAATAAACGCTGATGTTCAAAAAAATCCGTCCGGAACGGGCCGGGGCTGTACATGCCCGGCCGCCCAGGGGCGGGAAAAAGGAGTGCCCATGAGTCAGGGACTATGCCTGTTAGACGAGGCTTTGGATCTTGCCCGCCAGGAAATGCTGGCGCTGGAGGACGGAGCCTATGACAGGGCAGTGGAACTGGCGGAGCGGCGCAACGAGGTCACCAGCATGGCATGGCACGTGCTGGAATCCGGCAGCACCGACCAGTACCGGAACCGCCTCATCGAACTCACCCGGCTCCAGGAGCATCTGGCCGATCTCGCCACCAAGGCGCAGGAGGTCATTCGCGCAAGCCTGCAACGCTCGCGGCGGGAAAAACAGCGCATGCGGGGCTACCATCAGGCGGTGGGCCAGGCCCTGCAATAAAAACCGGCACCATGCAACGGGAACTACGATGCCCCGGCCTCCAGACGGAAGCCGGGGCTTTTGGTCATGCGCCGAACTTCCCGGTAAAAGGTTGGGTAGCTGGACAAATTCATGGCGTTTAGCTAATACTATAAGTTCCCAATCACATATTATGAATATTCAGTCAGGTCCCATGCCGCAAAAAACACTCCTGCTGATGATGAGCCTTGCACTTTTTTTATGGAGCGCCTCCGTTCAGGCTGGGCCTTATGTCATGCAGAACGAGCAGCACCTGACGCATGCCCGTGCCCTGGTCATGGCAGCCCTGGCGGCGGCGGACTTTAAAGCCGAATTCACGGATGCCCCTATGGGCAATGAACGCCGCAACGTATATCAGATCAGCAGCGGCGCAACCCATCTGGATATGATGCCCGCCACGCCGCAACGTCTTAAGCTGATGCGCCAGGGCAAACTGCGCATGATCCCCGTACCGCTGGACAGAGGCCTCCTCAGCTACCGCATCAACATCCTGCTGGAGAGCCATAAGGACATGCTGGCCGGTGCACACACCTCCCGCGACCTGCGCGCCTTCGTCATGGGCCAGAACGAAGGCTGGATGGATGTGGAAATATATCGCGCGGCGGGCATCCCCACCAAGGAAGTGCGCAACTGGAGCGAGGGCCAATTCGCCGAGCAGATGGAAGCCGGATTCATCGATCTTTTTCCTCTGGGCCTTGAGGAAACCCTGGCCTTCTTTCTGCCGCATTTCCGCAAGCGTTATCCACAGCTCACCACGGATGAGCACATTCTGGTGCGCTATCCATGGTTCCGCTTCGTCTGGGTTTCCCCCAAGCCCGATGCCGACGCCCTGTATGAGGCCCTGAAGCGCGGTTTCGCGACCATCACCAGAAACGGGACATTCATGAAGATCTGGCTGCGTTACCGGGCCGAGCCGGAGGCCGCCATTTTTTCCACACGCCGAATCATCGACATCGGCAATCCTTTCTACAACGACGCTCTGGTGCCCCCCGAATACCGTCAACTTATCTTCAGGCCTGGCTCATGACCAGCACACGCCAACGCCACGACACTCTCTTCCGCCAATTCATCAGACAGTTATTCTGGCCCATGCTCTTCACCGTGGGCCTAGCCATGGCCGCCAACATTCTGGTGGGCTACACAATGGCCCAGAACGAACAACTAAACCATCAGCGGATCATCGAAACGGCATACGCCCAGGCTCTGCTCAAACCCTTGTGGGACTGCGACGACAAAGCCGCCCAGGCCATTCTGGATGCGACCCTGCAAAATACCATCGTAAGTGGCGTCAGCCTGACCAGCGCCTGCACGAGCAGCCGCCTGCACAGCGGCACGACGCAGGACACGACGCAGGGGGAAGAGACGACGCTCGTCTACACAGACAAGACAGGACGCCGTTTCACAGTGGGAAGTATGAGCATGGCCTTCAAGCCCGTAAGCATCATGCAGAGTGCCACGGATTCGCTCTCGGCTTATCTGTTGATTACCGCAGCCATGGCCCTCTGCATGGCGGTGGTCGCCCTGCGGATTTTCCGCACGCTGATCAGCCAGCCGCTTACGGCCTTTCAGCGAATCATTGGCGGTTCCGCCACCAGCCGCAAGGACGACGCCCTCCACACACGGCTCACCACCCACAGAAGTGATGAGCTGACCGACGTGATCAAGGCGTATGATCGGCTCATGGATACTATAGACAGCCAGCGCATGGCCCTTGAGCGCCAGGCCCGCGTAGATCCCCTGACCGGCCTGGGCAATCGCCTTATGTTGGAGGAACGCCTCAACGCGGCCAAGACCCGCGCCCGCCGCCATATGGGACGCGGCTACATACTGCTTATCGACCTGGACAACTTCAAACCAATCAATGACGTGCTCGGCCACGCCGCAGGAGACTTCGTTCTGCAGAACACGGCCCGCCGCCTTCGGGACATCGTGCGGGAAGAGGACGCTGTCATCCGTCTGGGCGGCGACGAGTTCGTGCTCATTATTGAAGCCCGCACCCCCCAAGACGACGCGGATGAACTTGCGGAAAGAGTCCGTTCCGCCCTTTCCCGTCCGCTGGAATACGAAGGCAGGTCCGTGGCCGTGGGAGCCAGCGTAGGCTATACGGCATTCGACGGCGGAGATGAAAGCTGCGACACCCTGCTAACCCGCGCCGACCAAGCCATGTACGCCCAAAAAACTACGCGCAAGGCAGGTCGCTGACGCGTCGCTAGACACCGAGCCCTTCCCGCATGGCCCGGCGCACCGCTTCCACCTTGGCGTGGATGTCCTGCGCGCCCACCAGTTCCGAGACCAGGGCGCAGCAGCGCGCGCCGTGGCGGGCCACGTCCGCGATATTATGTTCCTTGATGCCGCCGATGGCCACAAAAGGCAGCTCAATGTTGCGCGCCACCCACTCCAGATACTCGAAGCCCACCGGGTCCACCACGTCTTCCTTGGTCTGGGTGGCGAAGATGGGCCCCACCCCGATGTAGTCCGCGCCCGCGTTCACGGCGGCCACGGCCTGCTCCGGCGTATGGGTGGACAGGCCGATGAGCATGTCCGGCCCCACCAGGCGGCGCACCTCGGGCACGGGCAGGTCTTCCTGGCCGATGTGCACGCCGTCGGCCCCCACCAGCATGGCGATGTCGATGTGGTCGTTGACAATGAAACAGGCCCCGGCCCTTTCGGTCAGGCGGCGCAGCAGGCGGCATTCCTCAAGCATCTTGCCGGCTTTGAGCTTTTTTTCCCGGTATTGCAGAATGCGCACCCCGGATTCCAGCAGGGCTCCGGCCACCACGGCCAGGGGACGGCCCAGGGAAAGGCGCGAATCGGTCAGGGCGTAGAGGTCGGTCCGGCCGGGCAGAATGGCGGGCATGGCGGTCTCCTTTTAGAAGATTTAACACTTGAAATACTCGTTTACGGCGAGCAAAGCTCGCCTACTCGTCTTTCGTGGCAAGGATTTGTCTACAACTCCTTGCAGAGCAGTTCACGCATTTCATGCGTGAACTGCTCTAGGGTTTGCACGCCGCCCAGAGGCGGCGGATACAACTTTTCACAAAGCGTGCCGGGTGAAATGAGGTATGGGCCAGTTTGCGCGGCAGTTCAAAGCCGCGCGCGTCGAAATCTTCAGGCCGCAGCAACGGGTATTCCGCGCGCCAACCGGCTGTGGCGCAGCCTTCGGCCTTGCGCCGCTCCAGGGCCGCGCCCAGAGGCGTCCGGCCGGGCTCCAGGCCCAGCACGGCGCAGAGGGCTTCGTCCAGGGCCACGGCGGACGGGCTCGCGCCGATGAGCCCCAGGGCGAAGGGTCGCCCCCGGCTGGGGCCGGTGACGTGCATGGCCCGCACGCCGTCGGCCAGCGCGGCCACCGGCGGCAGGGCCGCCCAGAGCGCGGCCAGGCAATCCGCGAAATAGTCGGGGTCGCGCCCTTCGCAGGTGTGGACCAGGGCTTTGCGCAGGCCGCTGACGCAGCCGAAACAGTTTTTCACCGCCAGGGTCAGCAGCATCTGGCTGTGGGCCTTGACCCTGGGCACGGAGAGAATCAGGTCACACTCCAGGGCCCGCCGGGCCACCATGAAGCGCGCGCCGCGCCCTTCAGGAGCTTCCGGCAGGGGCAGGCGCACGGGCACTGGCCGGTCCAGGGCGCGCACCTTGAGCTTCAGGGGCCGCAGGGTCGCTTCCAGGCCGATCTTGCGGGCCACGGCATCGGCGCGGCCGAAACCCGGCGAATCAGCCACCTCCACCCTGGCCCCCCGCTCCAGCAGCCAGGCGCAGGCAGCGGCCGTCACTTCGGGAGCGGCGCAGGCCAGGGGCCGGGCAGTGAGCAGATTGGGCTTGACCAGCACGCGCAGGCCCACGCCCACGCGCGGCCCGGCGCTCTCCAGGGCCTGAAACACGGCCTGCCGGAGACGCGGCGCGGCATAGTCCGGACAGGCCAGCAGAGCCACGGGCAGACCGCGCTCCACAGGGACGCGGGGCACGGCAAACGGAATGTCGGTCATGCGGCGACTATGCCGTCAGGGGCCCGATTTGTAAAGACAATCGTCCAGCCGCACAGCTCCGGCCGCCCTCCCGCCGCCGGGGGCGCTCTTTTCAAGCCGCCCCTCTTGGCGTAGAAACAGACAACCGCGTGAAGCGCGGGCCATAAGGATATAATACACTATGCGCCATTATTGTTTTTTGCTCATACTTTCGTTCTGTCTGCTGGCTCTGCCTGCACTGCCCGGCCTGCCGAACCCGGTCGTGGGCCCGGCTCTGGGGGCCGCGCCCCAGGCCACAGCCCCCAAGAAGGACAAGGCTGACAAGGCAGCCAAAGCCGAGGATACGGGCAAGGATAAAGCCGCCGACGCCGCGCCGGACCAGAAAGCTGACGACGCCAAGGCCGAGGAAAAGCCCCTGCTCCCGGAGCACGACCCATGGGAAATGGTTTGGGCCGGCCAGCACGACAGGCTTAATCAAATCAAGCAAATCGCCTCCAAGCTCAGCGACGGTTTCGCCGATGAGGCGGCCCATCTCACGGAAAAGGCCCAGCCCTTCGAAGAAGAGGCCCGCCGCCTGCTGGTGTTGACCAATACTTTCAAGAACTGGCCCAATCCCATGGAGGCCGTGAGCCGCCGCATCACGGTCACGGTCAACCAGGTAAACCAGGTGCTGGAGCCCATCCTGCTGGCCCGCTCCGAGGCCCAGGGCCTGCTAGAGCAGGTCAATTACATGGCCGACAGCCTGCCCGAGGATTTGCACGACGGGCGACTGAGCGCGGAAATGCGGAGCTACATTCAGGACATCGGCCAGGCCCGGCTGCGCCTCACCGCCGTGCTGGCGCAGTATAATTCGGCCCTGGCTCCCTCCCTGGCCCTGATCAAGCGCCTGGAGCAAACCCGGAAGGACATCAGCGCCCAACTGCCCGCGCTCTGGAAAGATTATTATCTGCAAAGCCCGGTGCCCTACTTCAGCCCCGAGGCCTGGGCCAATTTCGGCCAACAGATGATTTATTCCTACCAGGGCATGATGCTGCGCCTGCCCGTGGAGATGCCGGTCACCGTCAATCAGTGGAGCGCGGCGGCCCTGCGCTTCATCATCTGCCTGCTGTTCACCGGCGCGATCAGCCTGCTGTTCTACCGCCGTTGGATCAACCAGAATTCCAATCCCGTCAGCCGCCACATTTTCCGGGTCAGCCTGCCCTGGCTCTGCCTGGGGCTCTCCCTGCTGGGCAGTTCCCTGTCCGCCACGGGCGAATTTTACCGGCTCTTCCTGGCGCTGGGCAATCTTTCCATCATTCTGGGCCAGGTTTTCCTGGCCTGGGACCTGCGCCTGCTGAAATACCCGGACGTGGAACAACAGCCCGCGCCCTTCCGACGGCTGATGCCCCTGACCCTCTGCGCCTATGCCCTGCTTTACCTGCCGCTGACCAAGCCACTGGTCCTGATGATCTGGATGAGTCTGGTCGTGGCCTCCCTGTTCTGGCGGCGGCGTTGGACCAAGGGCGACTACGGCTCCCTGCAACTGGAATCCAGCGTGCTGGACGGCGACTCCATCGTGCTCTGGCTCTGCCTGCTGCTGGCTATCTCCGGCCTGCATATCTACAGCATGGCCCTCTATCTGCTCTTTGTCTCCTGCTCCCTGGCTCTGGAACTCAGCCTGGGCGGCATGGCCCTGATCAGCAATATTAACGAGCATCTGCCCAAGGAAGGCGCGCGCGCCGCCCTGGCCCGCCTGCTGGTGGCCCTGGCCGCGCCCGTGGTGCTGGTGGTGGCCGTGGTGGGCGTGCTGCTCTGGGTGGGCACTCTGCCCGGCGGCATGTACCTGCTGAGCGAATACGTGCTCAAGGGCGTGAACGTGGGGGCCACCCAGTTCAACATCGTCCAGATCCTGCTGATCATCAGCGTGTTCTACCTCACGCGCACGGCCGTGGCCATGGGCTCGCGCTTTCTGGCCAAACTGCCCAAGCAGGGTTTGCAGATTGATTCGACCCTGATTCCGCCCATGCAGACAGCCTTCACCTACGCGGTGTGGGCCATCTTCGGCCTGTTCGTGCTGCGGGCCCTGGGCATGGAGCTGAGCAATCTGGCCATGGTGGCCGGCGGTCTTTCCGTGGGCATCGGCTTCGGCATGCAGACCATTGTGAACAACTTCCTCTCCGGCCTGATCCTGATCTTCAGCCGCACGCTCCAGGCCGGGGACGTGGTGGAAGTGGGAGGCACCACGGGCCGGGTACGCAAAATCAGCGTGCGCGCCACCATGGTGGAAACATTCGACAATGCCCTCATCTACGTGCCCAACTCCGAATTCGTGGCCAGCCGCCTGATCAACTGGACGCGCAACAGCCGCACGGTACGGCGCGAAATCACGGTGGGCGTGGCCTACGGCTCGGATACGGCTCTGGTCATGAAGCTCTTGCTGTCCATAGCCAACGGGCACGAAAACGTGCTCAAGTACCCCACGCCCACGGTCACCTTCAATGATTTCGGGGCCAGCACCCTGGATTTCGTGCTGCGCTTCTGGGTCAAGGATTATGACGTGGGTGTGTCCACTTCCTCGGACATGCGCCTGGAAATCGAAAAACAGTTCCGCCAGCACCGTATTGAGGTGGCCTTCCCGCAGCTGGACGTGCACATCAAGGACATGCCGCCGCGCTTCAGGGCCCCGCAGGCCCAGGCCCGCGTCCGTGCGGCACTGCCCGCGCGGCGGCCGCGCCGTCGTCCGGCCACAGCCGCGCCCGCCGGGAAAAATGACCGCCGGAAAAAGCGTGCAAACGGAAAAAGAAACCAAGGAAAAGGACGTGCCGCAGACCGCCTGACGCATTTCGATCCTGTCGGCATCTTGGATGTCAACGTGCTCCGAGGGCTGTCCCCCACCCGCAACCGGCAAAGGAGGCTGTAATGATCCGCCGCGCCCAGGAACGTGAAACGTGTGACAAGACCATGTTCGGCGGGCCGGGTATGGCCCATTTCACCAAGCTCCTGAACGAAACGGAATTCGAGGGCAAAGGACGGCTGTACAACCACGTCCTGCTCCGTCCCGGCGACGCCGTGGGCAAGCACCGCCACAACGGCGACTTTGAGGTTTTTTTCATCCTCAAGGGCGAAGGCCTCTATGACGACAACGGGTGCGAAGCCACGGTCAGGGCCGGGGATGTGACCGTCTGCCGCCACGACGAGGAGCACGCCCTGCTTAACAACGGCCCGGGCGACCTGGAAATGATCGCCCTGATTCTCTATTCCGAAAAATGACAGCCGCGAAATGGAGGGGGCGGCCCAGGGCCGCCCCCTCCATTTCGCGGCAACGCCTTGCAGCACGGTCAACTTTCAAAATTAAATCGCTCAAGCGCTTCCGGCCTTCTTCTTTTTCCGGTTGACCACCCAGCCGATGACCCCGCCGATCAGGCCGCCGATCAGCGCGGCCAGCACCAGCTTGCCCGCGAAGGAATCCAGGTACGACGCCCAGGGCACGCTGTGGTCGATGTTCAGCTCCTTGAGGATTTCCCGGGCATGGGCTTTGGCCTCGCCCAGTTGCTCGGCCACGTTCTCGGCCGGGTTGAGAATCTGGTACTGGTTGACGATGACCAGCTTCCCCTGAGCCAGCAGATAGCTTGAAATCACGGCCTGCTTGTCCACTTCCCGCTGCCCGCCCGCGCGGCTTACCTGGTCCATGACCGCCATGAAGGAAAGGCTGGTGTCGCTGCTGTCGAAAACGCCCAGCGTGTCAATGTCGCCGATGCTCATGCTGCCGTCGCCGGTCTTGCCCAGCACGCTGTTGATCTTCTTTTTAAGCGTTGTCTTCAACTGCTCCTGCGCCTTGGTGATGCCTTTTTTCACCTCGGCGAAATCCTTTATGCTCAGATTTTTGTCCGCAAGCGGCCGCAACGTGGAAATGATGAAATATTTTTCCAGGCGCTGCCCGTTGGGGTCCACGAATTTTTTGTGGCTTTCCTCGTCCACGTAAAGCGCCAGGATCCGCATGGTCTTGGGCGAAATCCCGGCCAGGAATCCGCGCACACTGAGATAGGGCTCCTTGTCGCCTGGCAGATAGCCTTGCGGCACAGTGTAACTGATGCTCTCGCCCCCGATGTCCAGGCTTGCCGCGCGCGTGGTCACGGCCAGCAACAGGCAGACGGCGCAGGCGAACAGAATTTTCTTCATGACGGTTTTTCCTTTTCCGGTAATAAGGGCACGCGTGAGTCACTCTCCGCCGTTGGGCAGCGGCACTGCTTCGCACATTGAACCCGCCGCGTTACGGCGCGGCCCGTTCGTCTTCCAACACGCGCCCGACGGGGATGTTCCGGAACATCCGCGCCGAGCGCGTGTCAGCGGGTCTTTAGAGCAGATTAACTCTGAAATTTTACAAATTTCAAAGTTAACTTGCTCTAATACTGGATATACGCCACGTGCGTCTGCAAGTATTCCAGAAGGCCGTGCTTGCCATCAGCGCCGCCGATGCCGGACTTGCGCCAGCCCGCATGGAAGCCCTGCATGCCTTCGAAGTTTTCGCGGTTGACGTAGGTCTCGCCGAACTTGAGACGGTTGACGGCCTCCATGGCCAGGGAAACATTGCGCGTGTAGATGGATGAAGTCAGACCGTATTCGCAGTCGTTGGCCAGGGCAATGGCCTCGTCGAAATCGCGGAAGGTCAGCATGGGCAGCACCGGCCCGAAGATCTCCTTGCGCACGATTTCCATATCCTGGCGGCAATTGCGCAAGAGCGTGGGCATGTAGAAATAGCCCGTCTTCCTGTCCGCGGGCGCGCCGCCCGTGACCGCCTCCGCGCCGTCGGCCCTGGCCCGGCGGACCATGCCCTCAATTTTCGCCAATTGCTCGGCATTGATCTGGCTGCACATGTCCGGCGCGGGTTCGTCAAAGGGATCGCCCAGGCGCACGGCCTCAAAAGCCCTGACCAGTTTTTCCGCAAAGGCGTCGGCAATGCTCTCGTGCACATAGACCCGCTCGGCGCAATTGCAGACCTGGCCGCTGAAGATCACCCGCGAGGCCGTGACGGCCTTGGCCGCCAAGTCCAGGTCCGCGTCCGCGCAGACGATGGCCGGGGCCTTGCCGCCCAGTTCCAACGAAACCTTGGTGATATTGGCCGCGCCGGCCGTGATGATGCGCTGCCCGGCCTCCACGCTGCCGGTGAGGGAAACCATGTCGGTCAACGGGCTTTTGGCCAGGGCCTCGCCCAGGCGCGCCCCGCCGCCGGTAACCACGTTGAGGATGCCCCTGGGCAGATCAAGCCCGGCGGCGATCTTGGCGAATTCCATGACCGTGACCGGGGCCACGCTGCTGGGTTTGACCACCACGGCACACCCGGCCAGCAGGGACGGGGCCACCTTGCGGGCCGTGACGAAGAGCGGGAAATTCCAGGGGCAGATGCCCGCCACCACGCCGATGGGCTGGCGGTAAAGCAAAATGTTTTCGCGCGGGCGGTCGCTCTGGATGATCTCGCCTTCGTAGATCCGGGCCCAACCCGCGTAGTAGTCGAAATACTCAGCGGTGAAATCCACTTCCACCTGGGCCAGGGGCAGGGTTTTGGCCTGTTCCTCGGCCAGGATGGCGGCCAGTTCGGTCCGCCGACCGCGAATGCCCTCGGCCAGTTTTTTCAGCGCTGTGGCGCGTGTGGGCACGGGCAGCGCGGCCCAGGCGTCCTGCGCGGCGCGCGCGGCCTCCAGCGCGGCCTGGGCGTCTTCCGCCCCGCCGTCCGGCACCTGGGCCATGATTTGGCCGCTGGAAGGATTTTCCACATCAATCATGCCCTCGCCGGGCCTGCTGACCAGTTCGCCGTTGATGAATTGTTTATACGTGCGCATGGGTGTTCTCCTTGAAAAGGTTTTCGATATGAAAGAGGACGGCACCCCGTTGGAGCGCCGAAACGGCGGCGGCCGCGCCTTGCTCCCTGAAAATTCTGGCCCGGATGGCCGCGATGTCCGCCTTGTCTATTCTCCGCGTGATATTGACCCAGACGGCATGAAAACCGTAGCCGCCCTCAAGCATTTCCTTCTTGGCCTGTTCCTTTGTCCAGCCCTGAAAAACCACCCGGTACATGGCCATGATCAGGCCCGTCCTGTCCGCACCGTGCCGACAGTGCACCAGGATGGGCTTGGGCGCGTCGTGGATGATGCGCAATGCGCTGATGATATCCTCATCATGGGTGTTCCAGGAGTGCATGGGCACATTTCTGAGCAGCAGGTCCCCGCTTTTGTCCAAGGCGTCATCCCTGTTGGGGGAGCGCAGGGACAGGACGGTTTTGATGCCCAGGTTTTCCGCGCTGCGCAGGCCCTCTCCCTCGGGCTGGCCGGAGCGATAGACTTCGGAATCCACCCGGTAAAGATTGGGGAGCCCTTCCGCCCGCACGGGCTCGGCCCATCGGCTGTCCCTCTGAACGGCCTCGGCACGGGGATCAGGCGTGTTTACGGCGTGCAGCGCGTATCCAACGATCGCCGCCAACAGCAGCGACAATAAAACCGCTTTTGCCAAAACTCGCATCTATCTCTCCCGCCGGGCTCGCGCCCGGCCCGCATTTCGATTCCGAGGCAGATACGCTTTGAAATTAGGCTCAGTCCTCATTAAAACGCCGCCCGCGAAAAGCTGAATTTTTTCGGGCAGCAAGGCGCAAAGAAAAAATTGGGCGAAGCCGTATTGAACATACCGTGAGGCCAATTTCTTTTTTGCAACGCCGCTGTACGGAAAAAGACGGCTTTGCAGCAGGCGCTTTAATGAGGGCTGAACCTAGGTCCGGGTTCAAAGCATACGCGACCCTCAAGCTGCGGCGGGAGCGTGGTCCCACCTTATTTGCAAACATACCTCCATAGCGGCAAAGCCGTAAAGAGCGCGACCCCCCTCAAACGACACCCCAATCCCCGGTTCCGTAGTTCCGTGATTCCGTGATTCCGTGGTTCGCCGCTTGTCAGACGGGCAGAAGACGGAACACGAAACCGGAGAATTATCACAGTCCGGTCCTGCGGCAACTTCGAACGTGTCAATTCTTAACGTTACTCCGCTCTATGGCCGGGTATTTTCCTTCCTGTAGCTGATGTGGTTCTTGCGACTGCAATAATAGCCGACGCCCAGGACGATAAACCAGAGAGGCGTGGCCAACAGCGCCATTCTGGTGTCGTGCTCAAGCGCCATCAGGACAAGGATGCCGATAAAGAACGCCAGGACAGCCCCGCAGGAAAACAGGCCGCCGGGCAGCTTGAACCTGGATGCCGCATGGCGCTCGGGATGCTTCTTGCGATACACATAATAGGCCGCCATGATCATTGACCAGATGAAAACAAAGCACACTGACGAAACCGACGTCATAATCGTGAATGCGGACATGATGGTGGGCATGATGATCAGCATGGACGCGCCGAGCAACAGGCAGATACAGGAAAACAGCAGCCCGTCGGCGGGCACCCGGCGGGATGAAAGCCTGCCGAATCTTCGTGGAGCCACCCCTACCAGCCCCAGGCCGTAAAGCATGCGGCTTGTGGAATAGATGCCGCTGTTTGCCGAGGACGCCGCGGACGTCAGCACCACAAAGTTGATGATGCTGGCCGCGGCCGGAATGCCCACGGCCACAAAGGTGTTCACAAAGGGGCTGCTCTGGCTGTCGATGTCCGACCAGGGCGTGATGCACATGATGGCAAGCAGCGCAAAGACATAGAAAAAGACGATACGGTAGGGAATGGTGTTGATGGCTCTGGGCAGGCTGGTTTCAGGGTCCTTGGCTTCCGCGGCGGTGGTACCGATAAGCTCAATGCCGACAAAGGCGAACAAAGCGATCTGGAAACCGGCGAAAAATCCGAAAACGCCCTTGGGGAACCACCCCCCATACGCCCACAGGTTCGCCACGGATGCCGTATGCCCGGAAACGGAAGAGGTGAAGCCCGTGAGCACCATGTACACGCCCACAGCGATAATAGCCAGGATGGCCATTACCTTGATGGAAGCGAACCAGAACTCCATTTCACCAAACAGGTTCACGGAAACGAGGTTCAGGCCCATGATCAGGAGCACCACCAGAATCGACGGAACCCAGACGGAGATGGCCGGAAACCAGAAATGGAAGTATGAGGCGATGGCGATGACGTCCGCCGTGCCTGTCACCACCCAGCAGAACCAGTACGTCCATCCGACGAAAAAACCCGCCCACGGGCCGATGATGTCCTCGGCCATGTCCATGAAGGATTTGTAGCGCAGGTTGGAAAGCAGCAGTTCGCCCATGGCGCGCATGGCCAGGTAGATAAACGCGCCGATGATCATGTAGACAAAAACGATGGACGGCCCGGCGAGATTGATGGTTTTGCCCGAGCCCATGAAAAGGCCGGTGCCGATGGCGCCGCCGATGGCAATAAGTTGGATATGCCTCTGGCTCAAACCGCGCTTGAGCGCGTGCGGTGGATCCTGCCCGTCGGGGTTGACATGATGCTCGCTCATTCTGTTTTTCCTCAATGGCGGCAATCGGTTGTCACCCTCCCGTCCTGAGCATGCCAAACTGCCGGACATAGGTCGAGAAAAAAGAATCCGGCGGAAGCACGCTTTCCGTCAACACCGTGACGGGAAACGTCCCTCCGCCGGAATGCGATTGTGGCTCCGGGCTCTGGACTAGTGTCTGATTGCAAAGATTTCGAGCACGTTATGCTCTCAATTTTCGCTGAGTCACAGCGGCTACGCCTCGTCCCCCATGCGAAAATCCACGCGGATCTTGTACAGCTTGGTGGCCGGCAGATTGAGGATGCTCACGCCGGTGCGCGCGCTGATGCCGTCCAGAATGGCCTGGCTCTCCTCGCGCGAAGGGCTGATCAGGGTGAACCAGACATTGTAGCTGTGCTCGCGCAGATAATTATGGGTCACGCCGGGCTGGGCGTTGACCTCGGCAATAAAGGCGTCCAGCTTGTCCTCGGGCACCTTGGACGCGCAGAGCGTGGACACGAAGCCCAGTTTGGCGGACTGGAAATTGGCCCCCAGCCGGCGGATGATCTTGCGGCTGCGCAAAGCCCGCACCCGCTCCAGAGCTTCCTCCTCGGGGATGCCCAGGCGTTGCCCCAGCTCGGCATACGGCCGGGATGCGAGTGGAAAGTTCGTCTGGATGATGTCCAGCAGCTGTCTGTCCACGCTGTCCATCTGACCGGCTGCATTGTCCGTGATGCCGCGGCTCTGCTTATCCATGCTGCGATCCTGCGGTTTGACTGTTATCTTGTTGTCCGGATTCAGCGTGTCTTCATTTTCGAGGGCACGTAGGTGCACAGGGGCTCAGGACCCATATGGTCGCCGCTCATGCTCTGGGCGCGGGCCCGGCAGCCGCCGCAAACCTTGTGAAACTCGCAGACGCCGCATTTGCCCGTGTAACAGGACTGGTCGCGGAACTGACGAAAGTATTCGCTCTTGCGCCAGATCTCCGGGAAGGGCGTTTCGCGCACATTGCCGCAGTTGAGCTCCAGATACCCGCAGGGCTGCACCTGGCCGGTATGGCTGATGAAGCAGAAACCCGTGCCGCCCAGACAGCCCCTGGTCATGGCGTCCATGCCGAAGGTTTCCGGCGTGACGCTCAGGCCTTCCTCATGCGCGCGCTGGCGCATGATCCGGTAATAGTGCGGCGCGCAGGTGGCCTTGAGGTGCATGTTTGTGCCCTTGCGGAAATCATACAACCAGTGCAGCACGTCCTCGTATTCCTGTGCGGTGATGACCTGATCCGCCAAACCCGAGGCCCGGCCCATGGGCACCAGCAGAAAGATATGCCAAGCCGCCGCGCCGATGCGCTCGCAGAGCTCGAAGATCTTCTTGAAGCTGCTCAGGTTGTTGCGGGTCACCGTGGTGTTGATCTGAAAGGGCACGCCCACGTCCTTGAGATAGCCGATGCCGCGCATGCTGTCCTCAAACGCGCCGGGTACGCCGCGAAAGGCGTCGTGACTGGCCGCGTCGGCCCCGTCGATGGAAATGGAGCAGCGCTCCACGCCCGCCTCTTTGATCCGGCGGGCGCTTTCCGGGGTGATCAGGGTGCCGTTGGGCGAAAAGGCGCAGGTCAGGCCCTTGGCGTGGGTATAGGCCACCAGTTCATAGACGTCCGGCCGCATCATGGGATCGCCGCCGGTGAAGATGATGATGGGATTGCCCACCTGGGGAAACGTGTCGATGAGCGCCTTGGCCTCGTCCGTGGACAGCTCGCCGGGATACGGCTCTGGGTGGGCCTCGGCCCGGCAGTGCTTGCAGGCCAGGTTGCAGGAACGGGTCACTTCCCAGGCGACCAGACGGCAGACCGGGCTGCCGTCTTCCAGAACGCGGGCGGGCATGCCCGGCGCATTGCCGGGCTCACTCCCCGGATGGCCGCCGGGATGGCTTTTAGGCATGGCTCCCGGATGCCCGCCGTGTTGCTCGTGTCCGTGCATCAGCGCGCCAGCCTTTGCCTCAGGATTTCCTCGGCGAAATAGGTGATGATCATGTCCGCGCCCGCCCGCTTGAGGCCCAGCAGGCTTTCCAGCATGACCGCGCGCTCGTCGATCCAGCCGTTGAGCCCGGCCGCGCGGATCATGGCGTATTCGCCGCTGACCTGATAGGCGCAGAGCGGCACTTCCACATGCTCGCGCACCAGGCGGATGATGTCCCCGTACGGACCGGCGGGCTTGACGATGAGCGCGTCCGCGCCTTCGGCCAGATCCGCGCGAGCTTCAATGAGCGCCTCGCGGGCATTGCCGGGGTCCATCTGATAGGACTTGCGGTCCCCGGCGGCCGGGGCGGATTCCGCCGCGTCGCGGAAAGGACCGTAATAGGCAGAGGCGTACTTCACGGCATAGGACATGATGGGCAATTCCTTGAGGCCGCCCTCGTCCAGGGCCGCGCGGATAGCCGCCACGCGCCCGTCCATCATGTCCGAGGGGGCCACCATGTCCGCCCCGGCGGCCGCGTGGCTGACGGCCGTCTTGGCCAGCAGGGGCAACGTGGGATCATTGAGCACCGCGCCGTCGGGCATCAGCACGCCGCAGTGGCCGTGGCTCATGTATTCGCAGAGGCAGACGTCGGTGATGACGATGAGTTTGGGCCAGCGCTCCTTGAGGCGGCGCACGGCCTGCTGCACGATGCCGTCCTCGGCGTAGGCCGAGCTGGCCTTTTCATCCTTTTCGGCCGGAATGCCGAAGAGCAGCACGGACATCAGACCCGCGTCCACGGCCTTTTCCACCTGCTTTTCCAGTTCCGCCGGCGAAAGCTGGTACTGGCCGGGCATGGAAGCCACTTCTTTGCGGAAGGATGCGTCTTCGGTTTCCACCACAAAGTAGGGCATGATCAGGTCTTCCACCAGCAAAGGCGGAGTTTCACGCACCAAGGTGCGGAGTTCCGGGGTCCAGCGCAGCCGACGGCCGCGATGAAATGTCTGGGACATGGCGTAGATACCTCGTATAAAATTTCCGCAGTTACGGTCATTGACGTCCATTTCAGGATAACGCAAAATTCTTTGAGGGGAAAGCATGTCCAGTTGCGTGCGATTACTGACATACAGAGAGATGTGGCAGCATGATGGCGTATCCCGGATATATCGGGAAAATCCCTTTCGTGTCCGCCCGCTCTTCTGAACCAGCGCTCCCAGAACTGATTCTCTTTGAAACGCCACACGGTTAAAAGGTGTCATTCCGGCAAAAAAACGCGGTTATCGCTACTGTCGATCCCCGTATGGCTCCGTTGTCGCCAACGGGGACAGCCCTTCGGGCTGCCTTCGGTCGCTTTGCCGGAATCCACACCCCTTCGTAGCGTGCCTCACCGTGTTCGGCGTTAGAGCATTTCAAAGATGAAATGCTTTAACGTTCTTCCGGCCTGCGACGAGCTCTTGACGGCGAGGTAAAATGTTAAAAAAAACTCTGGACAGCAACCCGTCCGCAAATGTTGCCGCCAAACAAAAACAGCCTGATGTGATATCAAAATGGGAGGAACAATGAGAGAGAGAGAGAGAGAGAGAGAGAGAGAGATGTATTACGTTTTTATCTTTATACTTCTTCTAACATACTTTCAGAGTAAATACATTGGTTTTTATCATGATGATTATGGATATGGTTCGCTTGTTTATGGTGTGACAGGGGAATACAGTGGTCGCGGACTTGCTGATATAATGGCCTTTTGCAAGGATCATTATATCAATTGGGGAGGACGTGTCCTCTTCTTTTTTTTTCAAATTCTGAGCATGAAGCTCGGTATGCAGGGCTTCATGCTTGTTCAGGCATTCGTTACGGGAACGGCGTTATTTTTTGCCTATAAAACAGTCCTGACCGTCGTCAACGATCATGAAAAAAACTGGTTATATGTTCTTTGCGTTCTACTGGGCAGCTATCTTCTTTTTTATCCGGACACATACAAAAATGCTCTTTTCTGGGCTTCTGCGTCCGTACTATACGTCTGGCCGTTATGCCCCCTAATGATCGGAATATACCTTGTCTATACTTGGCATTTTCAGCATGCCCAGTCTTGTGGGCGCCTTTTTCTGATGGGTATGATGTTCTTTCTTGCGGGCTTTTCGCAGGAACAGATCATCTTGGCGGCAATCAGCTTTGCACCGCTGTTTCTTGTGAGTGCTTCTTCCATCAGCCAGTTCAGGATACTGAAAAAACCGCTTCTGACAGTGCAGTGTGCGGCATTGCTGGGCTCATGCTGCATGCTGGCGGCACCGGGAAATTTCAAAAGGCTTGCTTCCGGGCATGACGGAGGAATGCACACGCTGGCAGAATTGCCCGCAGTGACATGGGAACTTGTCCGGGATATGCTGCGGGCACCGGGGGCAGTGATCTGGCTACTTTCCCTAGCGGCGGCTCTGTTTCTGCTGCGGGGGACGGTCATTCGGCGCCTGCTGCCCTTCTTGGGAATGGCAGCCGCTACGCTTGCTATTTTCTACGTTATCCGCCTGCGTTATATCTCGTCCAGAATCTATTTCCCAGCCAGCTTTTTACTGGCCATATTCTGTAGCGGAGTTTTTCCTGTCCTTGTCTCTAAATACAGTAGTATGAAAAAATACGCGACGAAATTTGTACTAATGCTTCTTATGTTGGGAGTGCTGCATCATTCATATTATGTTATCTATGGATACTATTTAAACTATCCAACTGTCATTGCAAACGACATGAATTTAAAAAAAGCGGGAGAGCTCCCTACACCGCCTCATGAAGTCATTTTCTACAAATTACCGGCACGTTATTACCATGAATGTATGCCGTATGATAACAGACCATATATCGAAGCGTGGATCAAATCTTACTATGGCCTGCCAGCGACAACCATTATCCGCTATGAGGATTCCCCTATTGGAGTAGATTAACTTTGAGAATTGGCATTCTCAAAAATTTTAAGACGTTCACTGTGGCGCAAAACGACGCTCTGCCCCCTAATTTACACCGGGCAGAGCGTCGTAGTTCATTCGATTTGCAACAGGCAAATGCCTTACTTACAGGCCGATCTCTTCATCGGTGAGATAACACGCCGGATCCTGCGCCCATTCGTCGCCGTAAAAAGCCTCGGCCCGAGCCCGGAAGTTGCCGCCGCAGATGTTCAGATATTTACATTTCGCGCAACGCCCGCCCACATGGACCTTTTTGTTCTTGAGCTTGTGCAGCAGTTCGATGTCCGGGTCGTCCCAGATCTGGGAGAAGGGGCGCTCCAGCACATTGCCGAAGACGTGCTCGCGCCAGAACTGGTCGGCGTGCACCTTGCCGTCCCAAGAGATACAGCCGATGCCCCGGCCTGAATTGTTGCCCTCGTTATACTGCAACAATTCAAAGACTTCCTCGGCCCGCTTGGGGTCTTCACGCTTCAGGCGCATCCAGACGTAGGGGCCGTCGGCATGGTTGTCCACGGTGAGAATTTCCTTGGGATGGCCCGCGTCGAACAGGGCGCGGGTTTCATCCATGATCAGGTCCAGCACGGCGCGGGTTTCGGCGTGATCCAGGTCTTCCTTGATCAGTTCCGATCCCCGGCCCGAATAGACCAGATGGTAGAAGCAGGCACGCGGCACTTCCAGATCCTTGAGCAGACGGAAGATGCCGGGAATTTCCGCCACATTGCGTTTGTTGATGGTGAAGCGCAGGCCTACCTTGAGGCCTTCGGCCTGGCAGTTGGCAATGCCCTGCAGGGCTTTTTTGAACGCGCCGGGCACACAGCGGAAATGGTCGTGCACATCTTCCATGCCGTCCAGGGAAATGCCCACGTAGGAAAGGCCTACTTCTTTGAGTTCGCGCGCCTTCTGGGGCGTGATCAGGGTGCCGTTGGTGGAGACCACCGCGCGCATGCCCTTGCCGGTCGCATGGCTGGCCAGCTCCACCAGATCCTTGCGCACCAGGGGTTCGCCGCCGGAAAAAAGCATCACCGGCGCGCCGAAGGCCGCCAGGTCGTCGATCATGGCCTTGGCCTGTTCGGTATTGATATCATCCGTGCCGTCCACTTCCACGGCATGGGCATAACAGTGCACGCACTTGAGGTTGCAGCGCTGGGTCATGTTCCAGACAATGACCGGTTTCTTGTCCTTGGAGAATTGCAGCAGATGCGAGGGGAGTTTGCCGGATTCACGGCCGTAGCGCAGTGCGTCCGAAGGTTCCACCTGTCCGCAGTACAGTTTTGAAATGCCTATCATGGAATATGTCCTTATTTTTCAATCAGAGTTTTCAGTACGGCAAAGGCCTCGTCAATGCCCTCGGGCTTGGTGCCGCCCGCCTGGGCCAGATCCGGGCGGCCGCCGCCCGCGCCGCCGCAGGGCGCGGCCACTTCCTTGATCAGGGCCGGAGCCGTGAAGCGGCCGTGCAAATCTTTGGAGACATAGAGCAGCAGGCCCACCTTGCCCTCTTCCACCGTGGCCAGGCAGGCCACCCCGGCGCTGGAAAGGCGCGATCGCACGTCGTCCATGATCTCGCGCAGGGCCTTGACCGGCACGTTTTCCAGACGCGCGGCCAACAGGCGCACGCCGTTGATCTCCTCGGCCCGGCGCAGCAGGTCCGCGCCCGTCACAGGCGCGGCGGCGGCCTTTTCCGAGGCCTTGCGCATTTTCTTGACTTCCGTCTGCAAGGTCTGTACGCGCTCGGCCAGCTGACCGGGTTTGGATTTGAGCAGACCGGCCAGGGCCGCGGCTTCGGCGCGCTGTTCCACAGCCAGGCCGTAAGCGTTCCAGCCGGTGACAGCCTCAATGCGGCGGGTTCCGGCGGCCACGCCGGTTTCAGCCACGATCAGGAAGGAGCCGGCCTGGCCGGTGCGGCTGAGATGGGTGCCGCCGCAGAGTTCCATGGATTCGGGCTCCCGGCCTTCGCATCCCACAGTAAGTACACGCACGGTTTCGCCGTATTTCTCGCCGAACAGGGCCATGGCCCCTCCGGCCAGGGCTTCCTCGCGCGGCATTTCGCGCGCGGCCACCGGCAGATCGGCCATAATGGCGCGGTTGACGTCGCGTTCCACGGCGGCCAGTTCCTCCGGGGTCAGGGCCGCAATATGCGAAAAGTCGAAACGCAGGCGCCGGCTGTCCACCAGGGAACCGGCCTGCTTGACGTGCGTGCCCAGCGTCCGGCGCAGGGCCGCGTGCAGCAGATGGGTGCAGGTATGGTTGCGGGCAGTGGACTGACGGCTGTCCGCGTCCACGCTGAGAGTCGCTTCCTGCCCCAGATGCACTTCGCCGCGCAACACTTCGATTTCATGGACAATGAGATCCGGCGCGGGCTTGCGGGCGGTCAGCACTCCGGCCTCGCCCGACACGACGGCAAGCAGCCCGGCGTCGCCCGCCTGGCCGCCGGATTCGCCGTAAAACGGCGTTTTTTCCGTGACGGCAAAGCCTGTTTCGCCTTCGCCCAGGTGGTCCACGGGCACGCCCCCGGCGTCCAGCAGAGCCGTGACCGGACTTGCGGCCGTAAGGCTTTCATAGCCCACAAAGACGCTGCGCAGACCGTCGTCGGCCAGCTTTTTGAAGGCCGCGTCGCCCTCGCCCGCGCCCTGGCCCAGCAGGCCGCCCTTTTTCTGGTGCTCGCGGGCGCGTTCGCGCTGTTCGCGCATGTGGGCCTCAAAGCCCGACCCGTCCGCCGTAAAGCCGCGCTTGCCCGCCACGTCCGTGACGATGTCCAGGGGGAAACCGTAAGTATCGTAGAGCTTGAAGCAGAATGCGCCCGGGATGACAGTCTGCCCGGCGGCTTCCAGGCGTTGCAGCTCTTCTTCCAGCAGATGCAGGCCCTTTTCCAGGGTCAGGGAGAAGCGCTGTTCCTCCTCGAAGACCGCGCGGTCGATGAAGTCCGCGCTCTCCAGAAGATCGGGATAGGCCTCGCCCATGACTTCCGTGACCTTGCGGGCCACCTTGTGCATGAAGGGTTCATGCACGCCCATGAGCGTGGCGAAGCGCAAGGCCCGGCGGATCAGGCGGCGCAGCACGTACCCCCGGTTTTCATTGGAGGGCAGCACGCCCTCGGCGATGAGAAAGGCGGCGGAACGGCTGTGGTCGGCGATGACGCGCAGGGCCGTGTCCACGTCGTTGGTGTCCGGCGCGCTGAAGCTGTAGGCCACGCCCGCCAGCCCGGCAGCGTACTGGATGATTTCCTGAAAGAGGTCGCAGTCGAAATTGGAGCGCTTGCCCTGGCAGACCGCGGCGATGCGCTCCAAGCCCATGCCGGTGTCGATGTTGGGCGCGGCCAGCAGGGCGCGGCTGCCGTCGGCGGCCTGGTCGAACTGGGTGAAGACCAGGTTCCAGATTTCCAGAAAGCGGTCGCAATCGCACTTGCCGATGCCGCAGTCCGGCCCGCAGGACATGTCCTCGCCCTGATCGATATAGATTTCGGAACAGGGGCCGCAGGGGCCGGTGTCGCCCATGGTCCAGAAGTTGTCCTTCTCACCCATGCGGATGATGCGCGCGTCGGTAAGCCCGGCCACGTCCTTCCAGATCTCGGCGGCCTCGTCGTCCTCGCGGAAGACCGTGACCCAGAGTTTTTCCTTGGGCAGTTGCAGTTCTTCGGTCACGAACTGCCAGGCCCAGGCAATGGCCTCGCGCTTGAAGTAGTCGCCGAAGGAAAAATTGCCCAGCATCTCGAAAAAGGTGTGGTGGCGCGCGGTGCGGCCCACGTTTTCCAGGTCGTTGTGCTTGCCGGACACGCGCAGGCATTTCTGACAGGAAGCCGCGCGGGTGTAGGCGCGCTTTTCCTCGCCCAGAAAGAGCTTTTTAAACTGGACCATGCCCGCGTTGGTGAACAGAAGGCTGGGATCATTGGGCGGGATCAGCGGCCCGGAAGGCACGATTTCGTGCCGGTGGCGCAGAAAAAAGTCCAGATAACGGCGGCGGATTTCTTGGGCAGTCAGCATACGGGCTCCGTGGCGGCTGCGCCCGGCCGAAACTGCAACGGCCGGGGAAAGGATTACGGCCGGGGGATGCCCCCGGGTCCAGGCTGATGACAAAGTCCGCTTCGCGGCCCTTGCGCCGCCAGCGGCGGCGGAGCCGCCGGGCGGAAAGACACGAAAATCGCTCGCGTTGACGTTGTCAGCGCTCTTTGGCCGGGGGATGCCCCCGGCCTCAAACTACTCGTATTCCGGCGTGGCCGGGGAATCCAACGGGGCGGCGCCTTCGTCCAGATCCTCGGCGTTGGGCGTGAACTCCTTGGGATGCATGCCCAGGAATTCGATGACCTTGGCCTCAATCTGATTGCGCAGATCCAGGTTTTCATCCAGCAGGGCGCGCACCTTTTCCCGGCCCTGGCCCAGCTTTTCGGAACCGAAAGCGAACCATGAGCCGCTCTGCTCGACGATCTTGGCCTCAATGCCCAGATCCAGCAGCTCGCCGGAGCGTGAAATGCCCTGGCCGTACAGGATGTCAAAGGTGGCGATGCGGAAAGGCGGGGCCACCTTGTTCTTGACCACCTTGACCTTGGTGCGCGAGCCGAAGGCCTCGTCCTTGTCCTTGAGGGTCTGGATGCGGCGGATGTCCATGCGCACCGAGGAGTAGAACTTGAGCGCGTTGCCGCCGGTGGTGGTTTCAGGGCTGCCGTAGCCCTGCACGCCGATCTTCATGCGGATCTGGTTGATGAAGATCACCGAGGTGCGCGATTTGTGGATGGTGCCGGTGAGACGGCGCATGGCGTGGGACATGAGCCGGGCATGGCCGCCCACCTGGGTTTCGCCCATGTCGCCTTCCAGCTCGGCCTGGGGAATCAGGGCCGCCACCGAGTCGATGACCACCATATCCACCGCGCCGGAGCGCACCAGCATGTCCGCGATGTCCAGGGCCTGTTCGCCGTAATCCGGCTGGGAGATGAGCAGTTCGTCGGTGTTCACGCCCAGGCGCCGGGCATAGGCCACATCCAGGGCGTGCTCGGCGTCCACAAAGGCGCAGGTGCCCCCCAGCTTCTGACATTCGGCGATGATGTGCAGGGTGAGCGTGGTTTTGCCCGAGGATTCGGGCCCGAAAATTTCCGTGACGCGCCCGCGCGGAATGCCGCCCACGCCCAAGGCCAGATCCAGGCCGATGGAACCCGTGGGAATCACGGGAATGTCCACCTGCACGTCGTCGGATAATTTCATCACCGCGCCCTTGCCGTATTTGCGCTCAATGGTGGACAGCGCTGTGCTCAGGGCTTCGGCGCGGGCGTCTTCAGGGCTCAAGGCCGGTTTTTTGGCCATACTGCTGTTGCTCCAGGTAAAAGATATCTCAAGCATCGGCATGGCCGACGCAACCAAGACTCATAAAAAGGCTCTCGCTCTCCGCCCGGAAGGCGCCCCACAGAGGCATCATGTGCCGCACGCGGCATGACTTGCGAAGACGAAAAACGGCGCAAATGCCGCCACGCGGCCTTTGCCGTCAGTCCGGATATTCAAGCGCACCATAATAACAAAGCACCCGGCGCAAGGCAAATCCCCTCCCGCCCTGTGGCTTGCCGCATTCTAACTTAACAGAGATAATTATCAATAGCTGGAATGCCGGACTTTTCCGAGCGAAAGCCTTGCCTTTGGGCGCGTCCTTCGCGTACAAAGCCGGGCATGACTGCAACGCCGGACGTTATCGTACTTTTTTCCGGCGGCCTGGACAGCATCCTGGCCGCCAAGCTGCTGGAGGACCAGGGCCTGAAGGTGCGCTGCCTGCACTGTGTCTCGCCCTTTTTCGGGGATGAAGCCGCGTTGCCGCGCTGGCGGCGGCTGCATAATCTGGACATCGCCAGCCTGGACGTCAGCGAGGATTTCGCGGCCCTGCTGCGCCGCCGCCCCGTTCACGGTTTCGGCAAGGTCATGAACCCCTGCGTGGACTGCAAGATCCTGCTGCTGCGCCACGCCCGCCTGTACATGGAGGCCGTGGGGGCGCGCCTGCTGGCCTCGGGCGAGGTGCTGGGCCAGCGCCCCATGTCCCAACGCCGCGACACCCTGCATGTGATCCCGCGCGACGCGGACGTGACCGGCCTGCTGCTGCGCCCGCTCTGCGCCCGGCTGCTGGCCCCCATCCCTGCCGAGGAAAGCGGCCTGGTGGACCGCACGCGCCTGCTGTCCATTTCCGGGCGCGGGCGCGGGGAACAACTGGCCCTGGCCGAGCGCTTCGGCCTTCAAGAAATTCCCACGCCCGGCGGCGGCTGCCGCCTGACCGAGCGGGAAAACGCCCGGCGCTACTGGCCCGTGCTCACACGTCGCGCCGACGCCGCGCCGTCCCTGGCGCGGGATTTCGCCCTGGCGAATCTGGGGCGGCAATTCTGGCGGCAGGACGACGGGCGCGACTACTGGCTCAGCGTGGGCCGCAACAACACGGACAACAAACGTCTGGCAGCGGCCGCCGGACCGGACGACGCCCTGCTTAGCCTGACGGGCCTGCCCGGCCCTCTGGGGCTGGCACGCCACGGCGCGACTTGGCCGCGTCCCTTGCTGGAGGAGGCCGCCGCCCTGACCGCCTCATATGCCCCCAAGGCCGTGGCCGTCGGCGGACTCACCGCCCTGCGCGCTTCCTGGAAGAACGGCGGCATGGAACTGACCGTCCCGCCGCAACGCGCGGGCACGCCCTGGTCCGAGCCTTCATGGGAAGAGGTGCGGGCCGAAATCCGGGAAGAAGCGCGCCTCAGGCGGGAAATGCCGCCCCGTGCCGCCCCCGGGGCCTGAACCGCGCCGGTGGAGCGCGCGGGCACGACCTTCCCTCTCTGAAGACGACGGCTCTTTACAAAAGAGCCTTTTGCAGCTATACATTCCTATTGCAACCTAAGAGAAGTTTATATGCCGAACCGATATCGCGCATGCGATACAACCCGGCCGGAGGATATATGGATCACAAGGACCTTGAATTTTTCCGCAAACTCCTGTCCGACATGCTGGAGGAAGCCCAACAGAAGGGCGACAGCACCATCGAGGAGTTGACCGACAGCAATGAAGTCTTCGCCGACCCGGCGGACCGGGCCACGGCCGAATCCGACCGCGCCTTTACCCTGCGCATCCGCGACCGCGAACGTCGTCTGATCCGCAAGATTCAGGCCGCCCGGCAGCGCATCGACGACGGCACCTACGGCATCTGCGAGGAATGCGGCGATGAAATCAGCATTCCCCGTCTCAAAGCCCGGCCGGTGACGCGTCTGTGCATCAACTGCAAGGCGAAGCAGGAAGAAGACGAACATCTTCGCGGGGATTAAGGCGGCCGCGTAAAACGCGCCTTTTGCCATCTGGACAGCGTCAGCGGACCGGCGTGGCCCGGGTCTGTACTGTTTTGTACTATCCCCGAGCCACGCCGGTCCGCTTTCTTGCCGGATAACAAAATCTATCGTTTTGCACGGCCGCCCAGTCCCGGAGAGGTCGCTTCCGTAACCTTGTAATTTTCATCCCGCAATTCTCATCCCGCTGTTCAGGCGGGATTTTTCATGGTCAATACCGCGGCGGGAACGGGACGCGCCGCTGTTGCCGCCCGGCCCGTTCCCCTGTAGGCTCGCGCGCATGGACGCCCATCTTTTCCGCCGCTTCTGCGATCTGCTGCTCCCGCTGCTCACCGGCGCACGCCTGGAAAAACTTCAGGAACCCGCGCCGGGCATCCTGACCCTGACTTTTTACGGTTCGGGCCGCAAGCGTCAGCTCTGCCTGCGCTTCGGGCGCAAGGAGCCCTTCTGCTTTCTGACCGAAAGCCGGATCAGCACGGGGCACGCGCCCACGGCGCAGCTTATGCGCCTGCGCAAATACGCGGCCGACCGCCGGGTGGCCGCCTGCGTGGCGCAGTTCTGGCAGCGCAGGCTCTGGCTGTTGCTGGGCGGAGCGGCCGAGCCCGCGCCGGGCACAAGCCTGACATGGCTGTTGCTGGACCTGCGCGAGGGCGCATCCCTGCATTTCCTGGACGCCCAGGACGGGCCGGAGACGGAAGACGCGCGCTGGCCCGCGCCAGCCGAACTGGCCCGAGCCCGCAGCGACTGGCGGCAGTGGCCCGTGCTCACGCCCTCCCTGCGCCGCAGCCTGGAGCGGATGGAAGAACCCGAACAGTGGGCCCTGCTGGAAGATCTGCGCGGGGGCGGGGGCGATGTTTTTCTCTACAGCGCGGGGGGATCTGACCGGCTTCGGGACAGTTGCGGGGGCGTCCGCTCCGCCACGGCCTGGCCCCTGCCGCCTGGCCTGCGCGGGGATTTGAAGGAGGAAAGCGGCCCGGACGTCCTGTCCCTGCTGGAGCGGGCCGGGCAAAGTCTGGTGCTCGAGCGTCTGGCCAAGGACAAGGCCGTGGCCGCCGCCCTGCCTCTGACCCGACGCGGCCGCAAGCTGGATCGCCTGCTGGACAAACTGCGGGAGGAAGAAGCCCGGCTCACAGCCATGCGCGCGGCCCGGACCGACGCCCTGGCCCTGCGGGAAAACCTCTGGCGCTGGCCTGCGGATTTACGCGCGCCCCTTGTCAATCTGCCGGAAACGGAACACGGCCCGGCGAGAGATATCAGGCTGGACCCGCGCTATACAGTGCGCGAAGCCATGGAACGGCTTTTTCACACCGCCCGGCGCGGGCAGCGCGGCCTGGAGCATCTGGCCCAACGCCGCGCCGCTCTGGAAGCCGAGGCCGCGGCCCTAGAACGCGCGCGCCGGGAAAGTCTGGCGGGCATATCAGGCGATGATGCGGGCGAGGCGGCTTCAGCCGCCGGTTCAGGAGAAGCCATGCGCCGCCCCCTGCCCGGCGGCCTGCCCAAAAACGTGCAGCTCTTTATCAGCGAGGACGGCTTCGCCCTGCTGCGGGGCCGCGACGCCAAGGGCAATCTGGCGGCGCGCAAGCTGGCGGCGCCCCATGATATCTGGCTGCACGCCGACAACGGCCCCGGCTCGCATGTGATCATCCGGCGGGCCCATGGCGGCCAGCCTGTGCCCGAGCGCACCCTGGACCAAGCCGGAGGCCTGGCGGCCTGCAAGAGCTGGCAGCGCGACGCGGCCGTCGCGCGCATCATCTATGCCGAAATGCGCCATGTGAAGCCCCTGCGCAACGCCTCGGCGGGCACCGTGCGGATAGACAAGGTATTCGCCTCCCGCGAGGTGCCCGTGGACCACGAGCTGGAAACGCGCCTGCTGCCCGACGCATAGAGCATTTCGACCTTGAAATGCTCTAACGAGGCTGCGAGAGCAGCCTCGCGCCACGAAGCCGTAAGCGCAATTTATTTGCGCTGTTGCCTCTCCCGTTAGCGAGTCTTCGAGCTTTACGGGCGAGGACAGCATAGCTAAGCGGCAGAATAAGCGTGCCTTTAACTTTGGAATGGGCAGCATTTCAAAGTTAATCCGCTCTAGAGAGTGGCGTCATGAGATGGATTTTCGTGTTATATCAAGGAGAAAGAGCCTTTTAGCACTGCTGTCTTTATCCGTAATGCTCGTTCCTCGCATAACGGCTAAAGCATGGAGGAAGTGTACTCTTATGGTACTCGCTTCAGCCGTTGCGACGAAGGAGCTTTAGCCGTAGGCGAACTTGTGAGCCGTACGGATAAAGACAGCAACGAGTTACACAAAACCCCTCTCATCGAAATCACTGTCGCTATCCGTAACACAGCAGAGCTGTGAACAGCTAGCGCGACCGGAATAAAAGACGAATTTCGACGCGGAGATAACCGAAAAGACACTCATGACGACACCCTCTGGGGGAAGTGCCGCAAGCTGTACGGGCCGCCGTCACTCCGCCTTGCAGACGTCCACCCAGACGCCGCCGGTGACGCGCTCCAGGTCCGCCAGGGAGATTTCCACGGCGTTATTGGGCGCGCCCGCCGCCGGATAGACCGGGTCGAAGTTCTTCAGACTTGCGTCCAGGTACACGGGCACGCCCTCGGGCAGGGCAAAGGGGCAGACCCCGCCCATGGGATGCCCCACCAGGCTTTCCACGTCCTCGGCCTTGATGAAATGGGCCTTCTGGTGAAAAACGTCCTTGAACTTGCGGTTGTCCAGCCTGGCCGTGCCCATGACCACCAGTACCAGCGGGCCGTCCTTGCCCAGCAGGGAGAGAGTCTTGGCGATGCGCCCAGGCTCGCAGCCCACGGCGGCAGCCGCCAGATCCACCGTGGCGCTGGAAACCTCGAACTGACGGTAGGCCGCGCCCAGCCCGTGCCGCTCCAGAAATTCCCGTACCGCATCCACCCGCATGTTTTTTCCTCCCGGCGGATATGGCCGACCCGCCGTCTCACATTGCAACGTTATTGAAACCTTCCAGGGACTGTTTCCGAATCAGGAAGTTTTGCCTTTCCAGCGAGAAAGGCGGGCCCGCTTTGAAGGAGTGTACTCTTTTGGCACCCGACTGAAAAAACGGGCGGAACCTGACGCGGAGATAACCGAAAAAACGCCCATAACGATACCCTCTAGGTTTAGCCCTCATTAACACGCCGTCCGCGAAAAGCTGATTTTTTTCGGGCAGCAAGGCGCAAAAGAGAAATCGGACGAAGCTGTATTGAACATACCGCGAGGTCAACTTCTTTTGGCAACGCCGCTGTACGGAAAAAGGCGGCTTTGCAGCAGGCGCTTTAACAAGGGCTGAGCCTAGCGCCGGAATACCAGCAGCAGCCCCGCCAGCACCAGGGCAAAACCCGCCAGCCGCCGCCAGCCGAAGGGCGTCACCGGCAGGCCGAACCAGCCGAAATTGTCGATAACCGCCGCCATGACCAGATTGCCGAAAATCATGGCCAGCACGGTGGTCAGCACGCCGATGCGCGGCACGGCGATAATGGTGTTGAGCACCATGACCGCGCCCAGGATGCCGCCGACCCACTGCCAGGGCGGCGTTTCCGTCACGCGCAACAGCTGGCCACGGCCGAAAAAGAACACCGCCAGAGCCAGAAAGAGCGTGCCGACCGCAAAAGAAATCAGGCTGCTTTCCAGCACGCCCACCGTGCGGCTCAGGGCCGCGTTGATGGGCGACTGCATGGCGATCATGCAACCGGCCAGCAGCATCAGCAGAATATACAACATAGCGGTTCCGTCCTTTGCGAGGCGCACCCGCTTCAGGGGCTGTCTCCAGAGCATGTTGCGCTTGAAATTATCGCTTAACGGCGAACTAAATTCGCCTTGCGATAATTTCGCGGTGCGGATTTTCACGGAAAATCCGCACAGAGCGTTGAGATATTTTCAATATCAAAACGCTCTAAAAAGATGGATTTTGTTACCCGGCATGGAAACCGGCGATCGCAGAACAAGGTTAGAACATTTCAACTTTGAAATGCTCTAACGCCGCACACCGTGCGGCGCGCCGCGAAGACCGACCCGAAGGGCTGTCCACGTTGGCGACAACGGAACCATACGGGGATCGACAGCAACGATAACCACGTTTTTCGGCGGAATGCCAACTTTGAAATTTGCAAATTTCAAAGTTAATCTGCTCTGGTACTTTTATGGTACAGCCTTGGGCTGCGATCGCCGGTTGACGCGGCCCAGGAGGCAAAAGGCGCTTTTCGAGGAGCCCCTGCTACGGCAGCAGGCCCTCGGGCAGCGCCCCAAATACCGCCTCATAGCGCTCCCGGAACCGGGCCGGGGTATAGATGTGCTCCTGGGTGCCCATTTTTTCCAGGGCGAAGCTGGCGCTCACCGAACCCAGTTTGGCGGCCTCGGGCATGGGCAGGCCGTGGGTCAGGCCCTTGAGCAGGCCCGCGCGGTGGGCGTCGCCCGCGCCCGTGGGGTCCACCACGCCCGTGGGCGGCACCGGCGCAATGCGCACTTCCGTGCCGTCGGCCCCGCGCACCAGCGCGCCTTCCGCCCCCAAGGTGGTCACCAGCCAGAGGGTGCGGCCCAGCAGCTCGTCCTCGCTCTTGCCCGTGGCCTTGCAGATCATATTCAGTTCGTAGTCGTTGGTAATGCAGGCCAGCGAGCCCTCAATGGCCGACAGCAGGTCCGCGCCGGAAAGCACGGGCAGCTGCTGGCCGGGATCGTAAATATACGGCACGCCCTTTTCCTTATAGAAGGCGGGCAGGCGGCGCATGTCCTCCACATTGCCGGGCGAAACGATGGCGATGTCCGTATCCGGGTCCAGATCGGGGAAAGAGTACTGGGCGGGCAGGGTCATGGCGCCGGGGTAGAAGCCGGTGATCTGGTTGCTGTTCATGTCCGTGGTGATGTAGCAGAGCGCGGTGAAGATATCCGCGTCGCGCCGGATGCCGTCCAGGGGCAGGCCCAGCGTGTTCAGGGCTTCGGCGTAGGGCACGAAGTCGCGTCCGGCGGCGGCCACGATGACCGGTTTTTCGTCGAGCAGGGCCAGGGAATAGGCGATATTGCCCGCGCAACCGCCGCGCCGCTCGTCCATGCCGTCCACCATGAAGCTGACGTTGATCATGTGCAGCTTGTCCATCAGGATGTGATCCTGAAAATTGCCGGGAAAAGTCATGATGCGGTCAAAGGCCAGGGAACCGGAAACATAGATGGACATGGTCGCCTCACTGTTGCGGATATATGCCGCCTCAACCGCTTCGGGGCTGTCGCTCACTTGAGAAACGGTTTAAAGCAGATCAACGTTGAAATGCTCTACCCCACGGACGGCAGGCTGTTTTCCTCAATCCAGAGCAAAAATGGCTGGTGCCCGGCCTCCAGGGGCAGGGCCACAATACAGGGCACTTCGTAGCTGTGCGCGCGGCGCACAGCCGCGCAAAAATCCTCAAAAGCCGCGCGGCTGACCTGGGCCAGCAGCAGGCATTCCCCGGCCTCGCGCACCTCGCCTTGCCAGCGGTAGACCGACCGTGCGCCGGGCAACACGTTGACGCCCGCCGCCAACCGGGCTTCCACCAGCATACGGGCCAGGTCCAGGGCTTCCCGCTCATGGGGCACGGTGACATAGACCAGAAAGGACATGCTTCCTCCGGCACGCCGGGAAACGGCATGAAGTTCAGTTTACACGGCAATGCCGCGCCGGTCCAGAAGCAGCGGGGAAACGACCCGGTCGGGCGCGTCCGCCTTTATACCCGCTGTATCGCGACACCGGCTTCATCTCCGTTCCGGCGGAGTCATTAAACACGTTCTTGCAGCCGGCCCGGCGTTTTCAGACGCCCCCGCCCGCATCAGTCTTCAAGATGCGAGGCAATCAGCCGGTACAGGGCGGCCACGTCAATGGGCTTGGCCAGATGGCCGTTCATGCCCGCCGCCACCGCGGCCGCGATGTCCTCGCTAAAGGCATTGGCGGTCATGGCAAGAATGTGGATTGTTTCCGCGTCCGCATGGTCCGAGGCGCGGATGGACCGTGTGGCCACGTAGCCGTTCATGACCGGCATCTGCACGTCCATAAGAATAAGCGCATAGTGCCCGGGCTTGGAAGAAGTGAATTTTTCCAGAGCCTCCCTGCCGTCCTCGGCGCACTCGACGGCGGCCCCCGCCATTTCCAGGAACTCCTTGGCGACTTCCCGGTTGAACTCGTTGTCCTCGACCAGCAGAATCCGCCTTCCGGAAAAATCATACTCCCGGCGCTTGGAAACGCTCAATTCGGCCTTTAGCGGGGCGTGCCGCGTGACAGAAAGCAGCGTGTCGTACAAGGTGGAGGCAAAAAACGGCTTGTTGATAAAGGCATTGACTCCGGCCTCGCGCGCCTCCCGCTCAATGGGAGACCAGTCATAGGCGCTGATGATAATGATCAGCGTGTCCGGCCCGACCTCCCGACGGATGCGCCGCGCGGTTTCCACGCCGTCCATGTCGGGCATCTGCCAGTCGATGAGGCAAACGTCGTAATCATCGCCGCATTCACGCGCCTGCAGGATGAGATCCATGGCCTCCGTGCCGGTGAGAACCCACCTAGTGCGCAGCCCCATTCTGCCCAGCAGCAGCGAGGCATGCTCGCAGGTGCCGCGATCGTCGTCCACCACCAGCACCTTGAGCGGGTCCAGACCGGATAATTCCCGTGAAGGTTGGCGGCCGCTCAGGCCGAAGGGAAGCTCCACGGTAAATTCCGTGCCCTTGCCCTCCTTGCTTTTTACCGAAATCATGCCGCCCAGCAGGGAAACAAGGTTTTTGGTAATAGCCATGCCGAGCCCCGTGCCGCCGAACTGGGAGGCGGTGGCGGCCGTGGCCTGTTCAAAGGGCGTGTACAGACGGCTGAGAAATTCCGCACTCATGCCGATGCCCGTATCGCGGATAATGAAGCGGAACCGGACGTTATTGTGATTTTTATGAAGTTGCCGGATGTCCAGCCGGATGGAACCGCCCTTGGGCGTGAACTTGACGGCGTTGGAAAGGATATTGATCAGGATCTGATTCAGGCGCATGCCATCGCCGTTCAACTCTTCCTCATCAACTTCAGACAGGGATACCTCGAAATTCTGTCCCTGTTCCTGAATTTGCGGCTGAATGAGGTTCACTATCCCCTGGAGGGACAGGCGTAAGTTGAACGGCTCGTGCGCGATGGACAGTCTGCCCCTCTCGATCTTGGACATGTCGAGCACATCGTTGATGAGGCCGAGCAGATGGCGCGAGGACTGGGCGATTTTGCCGAGGCAATCTTCCAGGCGGCCCCGGTCATCCAACCTGCTCAAGGCAATGGTGGTCATGCCGATGATGGCGTTCATGGGCGTGCGGATTTCATGGGACATGTGCGAAAGAAAATTGCTTTTGGCGGCATTGGCGCCGCGCGCGGCTTCAAGGGCGTCGCTCAGGGTCTGCTGGTACATGAGGGTGTCGGTCTGATCGGTCAGCACCATGATCTGGCGTTCCAGCGCGCCGTTCTGATACACGGGATAGACCCGGACCTTAAATTGCCGCCGACTCCCCGCAAGCTCGGCAGCCCGCTCGACCGGGCCGCGCAAGGCGCTGTCGCTGAAAACCGTCCGCAGCCACTCATTCAATTCCGGCGTCAGCAACGCATAGAATTTGTCGTTATCTTGGCACAACTCTTCCGAGGAGAAACCGATGATGCGCTTGCTGTTGGGGCTGACATATTCAAAACTCCCACGGCCGTTGGAAATGAAAAATACATCGTCTATATTTGCGGCGAGCAGGTTGAACAGCATTTCGCGATAGGCAATTTCCCTGTTCTTCTTCCGTTCAAGTTTGTTCGTATAGACGATCAGCCAGATGATGAGTCCGCCCATCAGCAAGGTGACAAGGATGGAAACGGCTCTTGCCCGGTCCATATCAGACAGCATCGCCGCGCCTCTGAGGTCGGCGCCCTTGCCGATGCGGTCCAGCGCCCTGTCCAGAGTTTTCAGAAAAGGGAATACCTCACGTTTGAGATATTCGTTGGCTTCGTCAAAGGTCGCGTCTCCGACAAGCGCCCGGCCGGCCGACCCCAGGGCCTGCCAGAACTCGGCCAGGGCCTTCTCCAGAGCGGCCAAGTCGGCCGCATCGCCCAGATAGTTGGCCCTGATATTCTCCATGGAAACATCCTGCGCATTTTCCTGCCGTTTCAGGATGTTTTCAAGCTCCGGCAGGGACAGGTCGGGCGTGGCCAGCAGCGTGGGAAGCATATTTTTCACTTCACTCATACGAACCATCATTTCGCGGGCTTCGCGTGAGACCGTATAGGGATGGTCATAGAGCTCGGTTGTCGCTTCACCGAGTCTGTACATGGTAAAAACCACAAACAGCACATAGCAGACGGTGATGACGCACAGCCCCATAGTCCGCAGATTTTTCGGCGACACGATGCCGCGTTCTTCGCCGGAAACGGCGTTATCTTTCGTTACCGCCGCCAACGTTGCCGTTTCACCTGGAACCGGATTGCGGAGCTTCATATTGCTGTCCAAAGGCTTGGGGTGCGTGCAGACTAGTTCGACTTCAACAAAAAAACGCGGGGAAAGCCGGGACGCGCCAAGCCCTCCCCGGCGGAAGCGACCCGCCCGCAACGCCTATTCGTGCAGAACGGCGCAAATTTTTCTGTAACTCGCTGCGATGTCCGGCATCATTCTGACGGCTTCGTCCCAGTTTCCGGCCCGCATGCATTCTTCCTGCCGCAGCACCAGCGCCTGCATGGCCACACAACCAAGAGTGCCGCAGACACTTTTCAGCGAATGCGCCGCGATCCCGGCTGCCTCCCGGTCACCGGCCGCAATGGCCGCCTCCAGCCCGGCATAGCTTTTTTCAGTCAGAAACTTCCGCAGATAGCGTTCCAGCATGGCCTCGTTGCCCATGAAGCGCTCCAGGGCGCCATGGATATTAATGCCCCCGGCCTCCAGCCGCGCTTTCCTGTTCTGATCCATCCCGTTCACCTCATTCCCGCATATCCGTTGCCTGCGTTACATAAAGATTGCGTATCCGCCCTTCGATATCCTGAAAATATTCCAGAAGCCGCGGATTGAACACGCCGCACTCGCCGTTGGAAATCATGCCGACAGCCTGGTCAAAACCAAAGGCGTCCTTGTAGACTCGTTTGCTGACCAGGGCGTCGTAGACATCGGCAATGGAAACGATCTGCGCCCAAAGAGGAATGGCGTCGCCCTTGAGCCCGTCCGGGTAGCCCCGGCCGTCCCAGCGTTCATGATGATGCCGGGCGATATCGTAGGCATAGCCGAAAAACGGCAGGGCCCGCATCTGGGGGATCTGCTCCAGCAGGCGGCAGCCTTCGGTGGTATGTGTTCTCATTATGGCGAATTCTTCGCCGGTAAGGCGGCCGGGCTTGTTCAATATGGCGTCGGGAATGGATATTTTGCCCACATCATGCATGATGGCGGCCAGGGAAACATGCTGGATGGTCTCTTCCGAAAAACCGTTTCCCAGTGGGGAATGCGTAAGAAACAGTCGGGTGATGTCGTGAATCCGCCGGACATGCTCGCCGGATTCGCCGCTGCGGAATTCGGTGGCCGTGGCCAGGGACTCTATCATCCCCATGTTCAGTTCGAGCAGCCGCTTGGTCTGCCGCAGTATTTCATTTTTTTGCCGGTCGACAATGGTCGCGAACTCGTTGCGCGCCGTGAACAGTTCAATGACGGAATTGACGCGGCGCTTGACGATATGGGAGGAAACAGGCTTGGAGATGACATCCATCACACCGAGATCATAAGCCTTCTTGATAACGCGATCGTCCGTTTCGCCCGTGATGAGAAATACGGGAATCTGACTGAGCACATTTTCCCTGCCGAGTTCCTCCAGCATGGCGATGCCTCCCATCACAGGCATGGCCACATCAAGAAGAACCGCGCAGACTTCCCGCCTGCGCAGCCGCAATTTATCAAGGCCTTCCCTGCCGTTCTCCGCCGTTTCAATGGAGTGAGCCGTTGCGAAAATGTTCGCCAGCACCGTGCGGTTTATTTCGTCATCGTCAACAATAAGGAGCGTGTTTGGAGCATCCGCCTGACATCTGAATGAATTTTCCATAGATATTTACTGGGGAGTTATACAGTATATCGCGCTGTGTTTATCTTCCGCCAAGTATCACATTGTTGCTCTTGCCCCGGAAACCACATATCATTTAATTTTATGTCATGCCGCCATTCAAATAAAAGATACATAAAAAAATTAATAAGTTATGTTTACATTTAACCCATAATCATAGTTAATTGCTTTTAATAGTCCGGTTTCATTGATTTTCTAAATATAACCAAGTTTTTTTAAATACGGAATTTTCCTGATCCCGGCAAGTGCTCCCAGGCGATTTCCAGCGGGCGGCCGGGCGGTGCAATGGGCCCAGTCCATGAAGGGCACTTCATGGACTGGGAAATGCTCCGGCGTTACGTCCTGATCGCGCTGTTCCGCATCCTGGCGATAGTGGGCGTGTTCTCCCATATGAGCCATGAACTGCGCACGCCCAGGGGCGGCATCTGGGCCTGAGCGAATTGCTGCTGCACGAGGATGCCGCGCCCCGCCAACGGGATTTTCTGGAAAAAATCCTTTTCCCAGCCCGCATTCTGGTGCGGATCATCGGCAATATTCTGGAATTTTCACGCTTGCAGAGCGATAGCTCGACCTGAACATCGCCCGCAAGCTGGCGGGAGCCATGCACTGCGAGATCAGCTGCGAAAGCGCGCCCGGCAAGGCCACCTGCTTCAGCTTCACGGCCCTGTTCGATCCGGGCAAGGCGCAGGGCATGGCGGCAAAACCGGATCTTCCCGCCGACGGGCCGGAGCAAAGCGCGGCTTTGGCCGACGCGTCTCCGTCCATCCGGAACAAGCGCATCCTGCTGGCCGAGGAGAACCCGTCAGCCAGATGGCGGCGCGGGAACTGCCGACCGCCCTGGGCGCGCGGGTGGACACGGCGGACGACGGACTGGAAGCGGGCATGGCCGCCCACCTGCTGAGCGAGGCGCTCACGCGGCTGCCGGGCCGGGCCTGCTGCGCCTTGCGGGCCGCTGCCGCCTGTGGCATAGCAGAGGCATGACAAAAGCAGAATCCCGCCCGGCACGGGCGCAAAAAGTCCTGGCCGCCCTGCAGGCCCGCTACCCCAGGCCCGAAACCCACCTCAATTCCCATAACGCCTGGGAACTGCTGGTCGCCACCGTGCTGGCCGCCCAGTGTACCGACGCGCGGGTCAATACCATCACGCCGGAACTCTTCCGGCGCTGGCCAGGCCCGGCGGAACTGGCCGGGGCCACCCAGGAAGAGCTGGAAGAGGTCATCCGTTCGGCGGGCTTTTACCACAGCAAGGCAAAAAATCTGCTGGGCGCGGCCCGGCGCGTGCGGGACCACTTTGAGTGCCGGGTGCCCCAGGCCCTGGAACATCTGGTGACCCTGCCGGGCGTGGCCCGCAAAACAGCCAATGTGGTCCTGTTCGGCGCTTTCGGCATCAATGAGGGCCTGGCCGTGGACACCCACGTGAAGCGGATCAGCCACCGGCTGGGCCTCACGGACCAGACCGACCCCGTGGCCGTGGAACGGGACCTGATGGCGCTGTTCCCGCAACAGGAGTGGGGCGACGTCAACCACCGCATGGTCTGGTTCGGACGGGATGTCTGCCACGCCCGCAAGCCTCGTTGCGGGGAATGCGAAATGGCCTCCTTCTGTCCCCGCCTGGAGCCGCCCAAGGAAAAAAGCGGGCGCAACAGCGCGGGACGGCGCTGAACGCGGCGGAAATTTTGCGGATATTTTCCCACGCGTCTTAAGGAAAGCGTGCGGCCGCCGATAAGATTCATTGACGCCGTTTCAGCCAAGGACGAGGAATGCCATGACCCAGAACAGCTTGCTCAACGTCAATAATAATGAGCTCGAAATCATAGAATTTCTCATTGAGGAAAAGCAGCCCGACGGCAGCGCCTACAGCGGGCACTACGGCATCAATGTCGCCAAAGTGCTGGAGATCATCCGCCTGCCCAGCGTGACCAGCGTGCCCAGCAAGCATGACTCCTCGGTGCTCGGCACCTTCAATTTGCGCGGCAAGGTGCTGCCCATCCTGAATCTGGCGGCCTGGCTCGGCAAGGAAATGGCCAGCGATGAGAACAACAAGGTCATCGTCACTGAATTCAGCGGCGTGCAGGCCGCCTTTCTGGTTTCCTCGGTGACCAGCATCCACCGGATGACCTGGGACCGCATCGAGCCGCCGAACAAATACGTGCAGGCCTACTCACGCGAGAGCATCACCGGCGTGCTGCGCATCCAGGACCGGGTGCTCTTCATTCTGGATATGGAAAAAATTCTTGCCAGCCTGGACAGCACCCTGGACATGTCTCAGGTGGAGGTGGACACCACTCCCGTGGAAGGCGCGGGCCAGTTCCATCTGCTGGTGGCCGACGACTCCAGCTCCTTGCGGCATATCCTCAAATCCTCGCTGGAAAAATCCGGTTTTCAGGTCACGGTGGTGGGCAGCGGCCGGGAGGCCTGGGACTATCTTTCGGAACTGCGCAACGAGGCCCAGTCCAAACAGGTGGAACTCACCGAACTGGTGCATCTGGTCATTTCCGACATTGAAATGCCGGAAATGGACGGCCACGCGCTCACGGCCAAAATCCGCGAGACGCCGGGCACGCAGGACCTGCCGGTAATCCTCTTCTCCTCCCTGATCACCGAAGCCCTGCGCGCCAGAGGCGTCAAAGTGGGCGCGGACAGGCAGGTTTCCAAGCCTGATTTGCCCGGCCTGAACAAGATTATCCGCGAGCTGATCGCCGAAAAGCTGCACAAGTAGAGCATGTTGCGCTTGAAATTATCGCTTAACGGCGAAGTAAATTCGCCTTGCGATAATTTCGCGGTGCGGATTTTCCGTGAAAATCCGCACCGCGCGTTGAGATATTTTCAATATCAAAACGCTCTAATCCACGACGGCCTGACCCGGCCGCAACGGCACAGCATTTTCGGCCCGCGCTAAAGCGCGGGCCTTTGCCTATCTGGCAGCCTTTTTGCATCTCCGCCCGGCATGGATGCCTTCAGTTATAATCCGGCGGCTGTGCTCAGCCTGTTGCTCACCATGATGCGGGTGAGCATCGTCATGTTCATGCTGCCGGTCTTTTCCACCAACAACATCCCCATCCCGGTCAAAGCGGCCGTCACCATTGTCTTTTCGCTGGGCGTATGGCCGCATCTGGCCCTGTCCGGTGCGATCATGCCCGCCCACCCCTTTGACATGGTTCTGATGTTGTTGGGCGAGGTGGTACTGGGCCTGGTGCTCGGCATGGCCGTCAATTTTTTGTTTATGGGCATCCAGGCGGGCGGCGAGTTGCTGGGTTTTCAGATGGGTTTCACCATGATCAATTTCGCGGACCCGCTCACCGGCAACCAGACCGGCGCCACAGCCTTTTTTCTCTGGATGGTCTCTCTGCTGGCCTTTCTGGCCCTGGACGGGCATCTGTACATGATCAAGGGCTTTGCCGCCTCCTTTGCCCTGGTGCCGCCCGGCGGCCTGTTCATCGGCGAGAATCTGCTCTGGCAGGTGCTGGATCTGGCGGCCCAGGTCTTCGTGCTGGCGCTGAAAATCGCCGCGCCGGTCATGGTGGCCCTGTTCATGGTGGAAGTGGCCCTGGCCCTGGTGGCCCGCACCTCGCCGCAGATTCACATCATGGAATTCGGCTTTCCCATCAAGATCGGCGTGGGTTTTTTCTTTGTGGGTCTGCTGCTGGTTGTCATGGCCGACCATGTGGAGCACTTCATCAACGGCATGGACGGGCTGTTCACCCATCTGCTGCGGGCCATGAGCCCGCTGTATCAGTAACGGTCCGGCGCTCTCTCCAGGAGCAGCGTACCGTTAAGATTGTGCCCCATTTCAAAGGCAGGGCATGTCAGCCTTCAACGCTCCGCGTTATTTCTTCCATTCCGAGCATCAATATCAACGAACTCACAGGCGAGGAACGAAATCCGCACTCCGGGTAAAACGCCGCCGCTTTGTCATGCGGAGCGTGCGCCAGCATGGCCCGGATGCCCGCTATTGACGGGGCCCGCAACGTCCGCCTTACCAGTTCGTTGGCAAACTCCCGAGCCTAAGACTATTCCGACGGGCGGCTTTTCGCCACAGGCACAGCCTGTACGACCGGCGGGTCAGCCTCGGCCGGACACAGCAGATGCACGCCATCTCCCGTCAGTATCCAGTCGGGATTGACCCCCGGCTGCGTAAGAGTGTGAGCAACCAGTCGGCGGGAATGACTTTACGTCTCCGCGCGTCCGATACGAACGACCGGGTGATGCCCAGCGCCGCAGCCAGAGCGGTTTGCGTTCCGCACCCGGTCACAGCCCGGATGCGTTCCATTGCCGCCTCATAATCGGGAATTGAGCCGCCATCCATTGCCTTTCATGCTCCTTTTTACCTTCTACAACATTTTGCGTTTGAAATGTTACACATTTCAAATTCCACGCCGCCCGCGTGCCGAGGAAAACGCGATTTTCCCGAAGCATGCGGCCACCAGAACGATTCACTCATTTCAAACGCGAATTGCTCTGACAGCATCAAGATTTAGTGATAATATACTATCACTGACATGTGGCTTCATCAATCCGGTGCTATCTGGATTCAATGAGAGAAGGTCCGAACTTTTGCCGTGCCTTGGGGCAGGTTGTCCGGGAGCACAGAGAAAAGCGCCACTGGACGCGCGAACAGCTGGCTGCCGACACCGGCATTTCCGTGGCGCATATCCGGGTTATTGAAGTGCGTGAGGGAAATCCCTCGGTCATGGTTTTTGTTTCCATCGCGGCGGCGTTCGGCATTGATGCGGACAAATTACTGCTTGAAGTCATCCAGCGTCAGGCCTATCTGAACGACAAAAATCAGCCGGAATAAATCCACACAATAAAAAATCCCGGCCTGTGCCTGTGGGCCCTGAACGCCTGTGTACGGGTTATCAAGCATCTCCCCGCTCTTTGCCCTGCCTGATGTTCCGCGCGAGCCATAGCCACCATAGTGCCTCATGCGTGTCGGCCAGTCAGTCCGGTGCTATCCGGGTCAGATGAGAGATACCCCAAACTTTGATCTGGCTTTGGGACAGATCATCCGCGAGCACAGAGAACGGCTTGGAATGAGCCGCAAAGAACTGGCCGCCAGGATTGACGGCTCTGAATCCCACATCAAGGCCATCGAATCCAGAAAACGGAATCCGACAATCACGGTTTTGTCCTGCTTGCCGAGGCATTGGGCATCGACGCAGGCGCGTTGTTATTTGAGATCAAACAAAGACAGTCCTATCTGAACGACAAGAGTCAGCCGGAATAAATCCACACAATAAAAAAGCACAGGCCGGGAAGTTTCCGGTCTGTGCCCGAATTGCGACAGGAAGACGAGTGTGTTTTATCCGGCGGCCCGCTCCAGCCTCGCCAGCGTCTCCTCCCGGCCCAGAAATGCCATGATCTCGTTGAGATGCGACCCGCCCATGAAGCCCATGAGCGCCGTACGCAGAGGCGGGGCCACTTCCTTGAACTTCAGACCGTTGTCCGCCACATAGGCGTTGAGAGCGGCTTCCAGGGCTTCGGCGCTGAAGGGCTCGCAGGCCTTGAAGACGACGGCCAGAGCGCGCAGATGGGCCTTGCCCGCGTCCGTGAAATGCTTGTTGGCGTCCTTTTCCGCATAGGCCAGCTCGGCGGCGGGTACGAGCAGGGGGCGGAAGCTCTCGGCCAGGGCCTTGAGATTGTTGGCCCGCTCGCGGAACATCACGCACAGGGGTTCCAGGCGCTCCCTAGACAGATCGCCCAGACCGGCCTCCCGCACAAAGGGCTCCACCAGTGCGGCCAACTGGTCCAGGGGCAATTCGCGCATGAAGTGGGCGTTGCACCATTCCAGTTTGGCCGGGTCAAAGGCCGCTGCCGCCGGATTGAGGTTGCTGCCGTCGAAATACTGTACCAGCTCGTCCAGGCTGAACAGCTCCTGATTGCCGTGGGACCAGCCCAGGCGCACCAGATAACTGACCAGGGCCTGGGGCAGCAGGCCATCCTTCTGGTATTCAATGACCGCTCGCGCGCCGTGACGTTTGGAAAGCTTCTGGCGGTCCGGGCCCAAAATCATGGGCACATGGCCGAAGCGGGGCACGGGCAGGCCCAGAGCCTCATAAATCAGGATCTGGCGCGGGGTGTTGGACACATGGTCGTCGCCCCGGATCACGTGGGTGATGCCCATTTCATGGTCGTCCACCACCACGGCCATATTGTAAGTGGGCATGCCGTCGGCGCGGCGGATGACCATGTCGTCCAGCTCGCCCACATCCACCGCGATCTTGCCCTTGACCATGTCGTCAAAGACCACCTTGCCCGTGAGCGGGGTTTTGAGGCGCACGCAACGCCCCTCGCCGGGGCCCAGGTCACGCGTGCGGCAGTGGCCGTTATAGCGCGGTTTGAGGCCGTTTTGGCGGGCCTCCTCGCGCATGGCCTCCACCTCTTCAGGCGTGCAGGAACACCAGTAGGCGTGGCCTGTTTCCAGCAGCTTGTCCACATAGCTGTTGTACAGGTCCGTGCGCCGGGTCTGATAGGTGAGCCCGCCGTCCCAGTCCAGGCCCAGCCAGCGCATGGAGGCCAGGATGGAATCCGTGTATTCCTGCTTGGAGCGCAGCAGATCCGTGTCTTCAATGCGCAGATGGAAGCGGCCGCCGTAATGGCGGGCCAGAAGCCAGCAGAAAATGGCGGTGCGCGCGCCGCCGATGTGCAGATGCCCGGTGGGGCTGGGCGCAAAACGGGTAACAACGTCTGACATGGTGTAACTTTCCTTGAAGAGTGAAGTGTCTGCCGGACTTACGCGCTCACGCGCGGCCCTGTCAAGAAGCGGCCAGGGGGGCGCTCAGTCCGGCCGGGCCTTGGGCCGCCGCCGGGCATAGCTTTTGAGCATGCGGGTCAGCTCGTTCACATCCACGGGTTTGGTCAGATGCCCGTCCATCCCCGCGGCCAGGCTGCGCTCGGCGTCGCCGCGCATGGCATAGGCCGTCATGGCGATGATCGGCGTTTCCACCGCGCCGGGCAGACCGCCGGCGCGGATCTCGCGGGTGGCCGTGTAGCCGTCCATGACCGGCATCTGTACATCCATGAGGATGAGGTCGATGTCCTCGTGCCGGGCGCGCCAGATATCCAGAGCTTCCCGCCCGTTGACCGCCGGAATGCAGACCGCGCCCATGCCGTCCAGCAGGGCTTCCATGATTTCGCGGTTGATGTCGCCGTCCTCGGCCACCAGCACGCGCAAGCCCTTGAGGCAGTTCAGATCCTCGGGGCCGTCGGCGGCGTCGGCGGGCAGGTCCGCGCCTGCGGCCAGCCGAAACGGCAGCTCCACCCGAAATACGCTCCCCTTGCCTTCCTCGCTCTCCACGGAAATGCCGCCGCCCATCAGCGCGGTGAGGCGGCGGCAGAGGGCCAAGCCCAGGCCCGTGCCTCCGAAACGACGGGTGATGGAGGTGTCCGCCTGGGAAAAAGGCTTGAAAATACGGGCCTGTTCCTCAGGGCTCATGCCGATGCCCTCGTCGCTGACGCTGCAGCGCAGGCGCACCATATCCGTGGTGCGGTGCGCCAGTTCCAGATCAATGCGCACCGTGCCGTGCTCGGAAAATTTCACCGCGTTGCTGCCCAGATTGAGCAGTATCTGACGCAGGCGCAGGGCGTCGCCCGAAAGGACGGTCGGGATGTTCGGATCAATGACGGTTTCCAGACCGAGCTTTTTGGCCTGGGCCTTGGGCTGGAGCAGGGTCAGCACGGCCTCGATTTCATGCGCGGGCTGGAAGGGGAGATTTTCCAGCTCCATGTGGTTGGCCTCAATTTTAGAAAAATCCAGCAGGTCGTTAATGATGTCCAGCAGGGATACGCAGGTGCCGTGGATTTTCTCGATGTAGTCGCGCTGCTGCGGCGTGAGGTCGGTATTCAGGGCCAGATAGGCCATGCCCATGATGCCGTTCATGGGCGTGCGGATTTCGTGGCTCATATTGGCCAGAAAAATGCTCTTGGCGGCATTGGCCGCCTCTGCCTCATTCTTGGCCTCGCGCAGCATGCGCTCGTGCAGGCGGCGTTCCGTGACGTCGTCGGTATAGCCCGCGATGCGGCGATTCTCCCCGGAGCCCATGACCTCATAGGCCAGTTTGAGCCAGCGCTGGCCCAGCCGGGGATGCAGCACGCGCACCTCGGTATGTTCGTGCCGCCCCACCACCCAATTCGCAGGATGCCGCAGAGCCCGCCAGGCCTCGCGGTCCTCGGGCACAAGGCGCGCTTCCACCGCGTCCACGCGCTCTTCATCGCCAAGGCCTTCAGGCAGGCCCAACTGGCCGAAAAAAATATCGTTGCCCGTGAGTTCCAGCTCCCCTTCGCCGTGCCGCAGTTCAAACACGCCGAGCCGCCCCAGGCGGCAGGCCAGGGAAAGCCGCGCCAGGCTCTCCCGCAGGGACTGGTGCATGGCCTGAATCTCACTGACATCCTGATGGTAGCCGGTGATGCGCACCAGGGGGTCGTCGTCCGCGGAAATGCGGCGGCCGCCGCAACGCACGAAAATCACGCCCCACTTGGGATGATGGTAGGGATAGCGCACTTCGTGCATCTGGGTGTCGGCCAGAAACCGGTCCACCACGTCATTGACGTCGTCGTCGCACTTCTTGTCCACCCGACCGCGCCAGAAGGCGAAACACTCCTCCGGCGCGGGATGCTCTTCCAGTCCCAGCAGGCGCAGCATAGGCGCGCTGGCCAGCATGGAGCAACAGCCGTTGCGGGTGTCGATCATGATCACCCAGAGGCCGGTATTGGCGGCATCCATGGCCTCCTGCATCCAGGACTGTTCTTTGAGCAGGTTACGCCAGGCAAGATCTTGGCTCATGGAAACTCCGGAAAAATGAACGTATCCATTTCTACCTTTTTTAACAGTGCAAGGCAATGCGGGGACCAGGGCAGACGCATCTAATTCCAGGCTTTGCAGGCCTTTTATTTGCCGTGATGATCCGTCAAAACCAGCCTTTTGTGTGCTGGCTGCGTCATCTGGCGCTTTTTGCTGCTCATGTACTTGAGTACGCTCTGCTCTCGATGCCCGTAAGGCTCGCCCGGCTCGCCAACGGGCACGGCCCTTTGGGCCGCCTTCCGGTCGGTTTCCGCGCAAAAAGCGCCATTTTCCTTGCCGGCACGCAAAAATCTTGCTTCAGCCGTTGCGACGAAGGAGCTTTAGCCGTAGGCGAACTTGTGAGCCGTACGGAGAAAGACAGCAACGCTAGCTACGGATGAAGACAGCAATTGGTTACGCAAAATTATATCCAAGGAAATCGCTGTCGCTATCCGTAAGCCGCTGACGCGGCAACGGCCAGCGCATTTTTTAGGATTCTCCCGGCACCAGCCATCCGCCTGCGCTTCGCTCCGGCGGAGTAAAGGTAGCTTCGCCTCTTTTTGCTCGTTCCCCGATCTATCGGGGAATAAAGGCTTTTTAGATGCGTCTGCCCTGATGCGGGGGCGCCGCAGGCTTGCGCCCCACGCCCCCGGATGCTATTTTTCCGCTTCCGTAACGCGCGGATCATGCGCCGGAACACAGCAGCGGAGAACAGCCATGACACAGCCCACAGTGGTCATTAAATACGGCGGTCACGCCATGGACAAGCCGGAGTTGAGCGAAGCCTTCGCCACGGATCTGGCCCATCTTGCCGGACAGGGCATGCGCCTTGTGGTGGTGCACGGGGGCGGGCCGCAGATCAGCGCCCTGCTCGCACGCCTGCGGGTTGAAAGCCGCTTTGTGGACGGCCTGCGCGTGACGGACGAAGCCACCATGCAGGCCGTGGAAATGGTGCTCTGCGGCCAGGTCAACAAGGCGGTAGTCAGCGGCTTCGCGCGGCACGGCGTGCGCGCGGCGGGCATTTCAGGCCGCGACGGCAATCTGCTGCGGGCGCGGCGCAAGAACCCGGCCCTGGGCCTGGTGGGCGAGGTCACGGAAGTGGACCCGGCCCTGCCCCGCTGCCTGCTGGACACCGATTTTCTGCCGGTGGTGGCGCCCGTGGCCTCGGGCCCGGACGGCGAAGCCCTGAACATCAATGCCGATACGGCGGCGGGCGCGCTGGCCGGGGCCCTGGCGGCCGAGTATTTTGTGCTGATTTCCGATGTGCCGGGCGTGCTGAACGCCGACGGCAGGCTGATTCCCGGCCTGAACCGGGCGGAAATCGCCCGCCTGAAAGAGGACGGCGTGATCAGCGGCGGCATGATCCCCAAGGTGGAAGCCTGCCTGAACGCGCTGGACGCGGGCTGCTCGCGCGCGTTGATTCTGGACGGCCGCGCCCAATCCAGTCTGCGGCGCTATCTCCTGGATGACGCGCCGCTGGGCACGGTGGTGGCGCGATAGGGGCTGCCTCCAGATGCGGCATAATGCGGCACCATACCGGAGCTGTTTCTAAATTGAAAAATTTTGGCTTTCCGGCAAGGAAGACGAGTTTTTTGCGGCGGGAGTGTACTCTCATGGTACTCAACCAAAGGAAAAAACGAGTCTGACGCAGCCGGAAGTCAAAAGAGCCCATTTAGAGCAGCTCCTAGAGCAGATTAACGTTGAGAATTGACATTCTCAACGTTTTTAAGGCGCTCGCCCTGCTCTCAATGTCCGTGCGGCGCGCTTCGCGTGCCTACGGCCATGGCCCTGCGGGCCACCCTTCGGGTCGGTCTCCGGCGCTTAGCTCTGCTGTCCTCGCCCGTAAAGCTCGAAGACTCGCTAACGAGCGAGGCAACCGCGCAAATAAATTGCGCTTACGCCTGTCTCTGCTGTCGTCATCCGTAAGGCGGCATAGCCGCCAACGGCTGACGCTCGTGGCGGACGTCCGCTCACGCAGCCGCCAGAGCAATTTCACTTTGAAATTGCTCTAATCCGGTTCCCGGTGGTGAACCCACCAGCCCTTGTCCACCTGGCCGTACCACCAGCGGTTGGGGTCCGTGCGCAGAACGGCCTCGGCCAGCTCGCGGGCCAAGGGCGTGCGCAAGCGCTTGAGCGCGCTGTCCAGCCATTCCTCGGCAAAGGCGTTGCCCTTGCTCAATTCCACATGCAGATTGCAGATCAGGTCCAACTGATCCGCATCGTGGGCCAGCTCGGCTTCCAGGCTCCGCCCGTCAGCCAGTTCGTCCCAGAAACCGAGGATATCTTCCGCCAAGCCGGTGCCTTGCGTGGCGTCCTCCAGGGCCTCCCGCGCGCGGCACTGGTTATAGCGGTGATTGACGTAGTTGAAATCGCCGGTGCGGGCCTCGTGCAGATCGTGAAACAGGCAGAGAAAGGTCACCCGCGCCGGGTCCGCCCCGGCCAGACGCGCCAGGGCGTAGCCCAGCACGCTGACCCGATAGGAATGCTCGGCCACATTCTCCTTGCCCGAGCCCAGAAAGGCGTAGCCGCTGCGCGGCGTGTGGCGCAGCATGCCCACCTCGTTGCAGAAGTCCGCCAGCCGTCCGAGCTGTTCCGCGGAAAGTCGCTTCGATGTCGTCGTCATATGGCCTCATAGTCCCCCATCCGGAGGGGGCGGTCCCCCGACAGATGGATTTTGTTCTCCGGCCTTTGATGCGGTCCAGTGGGCAAAAGGCGCTGTCGCGGGACCGCCCCTACTCCAGGCCGTACTTCCGCAGCTTGTTGTGCAGGGTAGCCCGCGTAATGCCCAACCGCCGGGAAGCCTCGCTCTTGTTGTCGCCGGTCTGGCGCAGCGTTTCCTCAATAGCCCGGCGCTCCACCATGTCCAGGGACAGTCCGGCCAGGGAGACATCCCCTTCGGGCACAAGCGCCGCTTCCGCCAGGGGCGAGGCATCAATGACATTGGCGGGCAGTTCGCGGCCCGTGATCAGATCGCCGTTGCAGAGAATCACGGCCCGCTCCACGGCATTTTCCAGCTCGCGGACATTGCCGGGCCAGGGATAACGCAACATGCTGTCCAGGGCCTGGGGCGCGAATCCCTTAATGCTCTTGCGATTGCGCCCGGCAAAGCGCTGGAGGAAATGCGCGGCCAGCAGAGGAATGTCTTCGCCGCGCTGGCGCAGGGGCGGCACGTCGATGCTGATGACATTGAGCCGGAAATAAAGATCCTCGCGAAAGCGCTTTTGCGCCGCCTCAAGGCGCAGGTCGCGATTGGTGGCGGCCAGCACGCGCACATTCACGGTGATGGGCGAGTCCGAACCCACCCGCTGCACTTCGCCCTGTTGCAGGGCGCGCAACAATTTGGCCTGGAGCTGCATGGGCATCTCGCCGATTTCGTCCAGAAACAGCGTGCCGCCGTTAGCCTGGACAAAACGGCCCTCGCGGCGGCGTTCCGCGCCGGTGAACGAACCCTTTTCATGGCCGAAGAGCTCGGATTCCAGCAGGTTTTCCGCCAAGGCCGCGCAGTTCACGGTGACCAGAGGCTTGTCCGCGCGGGCGCTGCCCTCGTGCAGGGCGCGGGCCACCAGTTCCTTGCCGGTGCCCGATTCGCCGGTGATCAGCACGGTGGCTTCAGTGGGGGCCACGGTACTGATGATATGAAGCATGTCCTTGACCGCCTGGCTGCGGCCCAGAATGCCCGGGCGGGTCGCGGCATCGGTGAGCTGGCGGCGTAGTTCGCGGTTTTCCACGCTCAGGCGGGAATGTTCGATGGCCTTTTCCAACGTGTGCTTGAGGGCCTCGAAATCCAGGGGCTTGACCAGATAATCATATGCGCCCAGGCGCAGGGCCTCCACAGCGGTTTCCACCGAGGAATAGGCCGTCATCAGCACCACCGGCAGCGCCGGATTATATTCCAGAATGCCCTTGAGCGCGTGGATGCCGTCCATGCGCGCCATACGCACATCGGTCAGCACCGCGTCAAAGGCCTTTTCCCGCACCCGGTCCACGGCCTCGTCGCCGTCGGTGGCCTCATCCACCGTGTAGCCCCAGGACCCCAGCATGGTTTTGAGCATGCCGCGGTGGGCATCGTCGTCATCGACCACCAAAATGTCGATTTTCACCCTTACCCCTCCTTGCCGTATATGCGATATACGCCGGGGACACGGATCGGGCGAACGGTTACGCGCCCGGCCCGGCGTCCAACCGGATTATTCTCATTTTCGGGATTGCCGCAAGGCCTAGTTTTTCCGCCCCTTGCCGCGATAGCGCAACTCGGGGAATTCCTCAGGCGCTTTAGGCGCCAGGGGCAGCCAAAGGCGGAAAATGGTTTCCCCGTGGCCGTCTTCACCGGCAAGCTGCGAATAGACGCTGATCTCGCCGTTATGCGCCGCCACTATCTTGTGCACCATGGCCAGCCCCAAACCCGTGCCCTGGCCCTTGGTGGTGAAATAGGGATCAAAAATATGAGCCAGGGCGGCGGGATCAATGCCCTTGCCCGTATCCCGCACCATCAGGCAGACCCGCCGTTTGGCCTTGGCGATGACCAGGGTCATGCGCCCGCCGTCGGGCATGGCGTCCAGAGCATTGAGGCAAAGGTTGAGCAGGGCCTGGCCCATGCGCTCCGAATCCACCAGCACGTTGGGCACGCGCCGGGAGGTGCGGTATTCCAGCCTGACATTGCGTTGCTCCGCGTCCTGGCGGATCAGGCGCATGACGTGCGCCACCACATTCTCCAGGCAGACCGGGCGCGGGCGCACATCGCTGGGCCGGGAAAGGCCGATCAGATCCGTAATCACCCGGTTCAGGCGGTCCACCTCGCGCACCATGACGGCGGCGGCCTCGCGGTCGTCGCTGCCCTCGGGGAAGCGCTGGCCGAAATAGGTGGCATAGCCCTTGATGGAACTCAAAGGATTGCGGATCTCATGCGCCACGCCCGCCGCCAGATTGCCCACGGCGGCCAGCTTTTCCTTGCGGCGCACCTCTTCCTCCAGACGGCGCACTTCGCCTTCGGCCTTGCGCTGCCGCTGACGCGACTCGCGGGCGCGCTGGGCATAATACAGGGCCAGCAGGCAGAGCAGCCCCACCAGCAGCGTCACAGCCGCCAGCATAGCCACATAGTCGCGGTTCTGGCTGCGGGTGATCTCAAAGGGCGAGACATCCAGGCCCAGAAAAATGATCGGCATGGGAAAGCCCTTGGGGATGTCGCGCAGGCCCGGCGTGAAGTAACGATAGACCACGAAGACCCGTTGCCCCTCCACCTTCATGATGCCCCATTGCGCCGCCGCGTCCGGGGCCAGCTCGCGCATGCGCTTTTCATCCAGTTCCCGGCCCTCAAGCTGGAGGATCTCGCCCAGGCGCACCCGCTTGCTGTGGGCCACGATCGTGCCGTCGGGCATGGTCACGGCCACGAACATAATGTCCGGGCTGGCGGCCATTTCCTCCAGCAGAACCTGCAGGCGCACCCCGGCCTCGCTGCGCATGCCCGAACGCAGAATGCTTTCAAAAGCCATGATCAGCGAAGAGCCCTTTTCCGCCAGCAGACGGGCCATAGCCGCTTCACTGCGCTCAATGGAGATGAAAGCCAGCAGCCCCACCATCAGGGCCAGCACCACGGCCGCACCGCCCAGCACCAGGCCCAGGGGCGTGCGGGAAGCCCCCACGCGCATGGCCAGGGCACGGGGAGGCGCATCGGGCGCGGGGGCGTCGCCCCCGCCGGGCACAACGCCGGGAGCGCCCGGCGCGGACCGGACGTCGTCTTGCTCAGCATTCATATTTCGACTATAGCCGTCCCGCTCGCGGCTGTCATCCCATGGGCCGCCGTGGGGCTAAATTTTTTGCACGTTTTTTGCAAGAAATTCCTAAAATGCGTGGAAACAGACAACCGGCGCTCTTAACGCTTGCGCCACGGAAAACGGCCTGATATTGGCTGAACAATACGCTGAGTCAGCCAAAGCTCTGCGACAGACGGCTTGCAATTCAGCTACGGCACGGAGAACAACAGTAATTTCGCAGACTGTCGGCCCATGTAACACAGTATTGTTGTTGCTTGTACTCACAGTGCCGTCTGTATACGCACGGTTCGCAGGTGCGTCCACAAGCAGCGTTTCCGGGCCGCAACGTTCGGCGTCACGAGAAGATATGCCGGATCGAACTTCAATAAAGGTTACTCTATGTTAAGAGTTTGTTTTTCGCTTTGCCTTCTGGCGGCGTTCTGCCTCTCGCAGCCCGTGGTTGCGGGGCATAGCGGCCCCGGCCCGTACAACGGGCAGGGCGAATACAGAATGGGGCGCTACCGAGGCAACGTCCAGGATATAGATGATTGGTTGGAACAGCTTCCCCCGAATCAACAGAACAAAGCCAGAAGAATCATAGATGACGCCCGCCCCCGTGTCCGTGAGCTGCGCGGCCGCATCCGGGAAAAAATGGCGGAACTGGAAAGCCTCAGCTACGACCAGGGAACCTCCCCGGATACCCTGCCCCGCCTGGGCCGGGAATTGCAACAGTTGCGCGACGCCCTGCGGGCCTCCCTGATGGATGTGGACGAGCGCCTGCGCCGTGAAGTGGGCGTTTCGCTGGGGCCGCCCGCCAGCCGGGGCTGCCGGATGAGCCATGCCGGCATTCCCCCGGCGGATGAAGAAGAGTAGAGGTTGTCGCCACGAGCGTCTGATTGCGAAAAATATGTTTTTTCACCGGCTCGCGGGGCTGCGCCGCCCCAAACCTCTACGGGTTCTGTGTGTCTGATTTGGAAAATCAGACACGAGCCCCCATCCGTTCACTAAGAGCATTTCAACTTTGAGAATACACATTCCCAAAGTTTTTAAGACGCTCGCCCTACTCTCAATGTCCGTACGGCGCGCTTAGCGTGCCTGCGGCCATGGCCCTGCGGGCCACCCTTCGGGTCGGTCTCCGGCGCTTAGCTCTGCTGTCGCCATCCGTAAGGCGGCATAGCCGCCAACGGCTGACGCTCGTGGCGGGCGTCTGCTTACGCAGCCACCAGAGCAATTTCAAAGTGAAATTGCTCTAAGAACTCCGGGCTCCGGTGCGGCCGACCGGCCCCCGCCTGATATCTTGTCGGCACGGGGTCGCTTTTTCCACTTCCCGCCCCCCCGTGCCCCTCCGCTTCCGCCTGTGTGAAATATAGTCACCTGTGTAAATTTTATACAACCTGTACGCGCTCTGTATAAAAAACATACGCCCCGCTTTTTATTCTTCCCGCATCAATAGAGGAAAAACTCTATTAAATTATAATAGGTTAGCCGTTTTGTCGAACGTTGGCACGCGCATTGCTATAAGAGGGCATGACGCACGGAACACCGAGCGCCGAGAAAAAATAACCTAACTGCTTGAAAGGTAAGGAGATTATAATGAGAAGTTCCCGTTTCATTCTGCCCGCCCTGCTGGCCGCCGCTCTGACTGGCGGCATACTGGTCACGGACAGCATGGCCCGCTCCCACTACAGCCCTGATTCCGGCTACGGCTGCGAAGGCTGCCCCGGTGGGTACGGCCAAGGATGGAACAGAGGCGCGGCTCTGAGCCCCGAGCAGCAGGAAAAATATACAAAGATCGTGGACGAGTACGCCAAGCGTATGGATCCCCTCCAAGACCAAATTTTCGTAAAACGGCAGGAATTGCGTGCCCTGAGGAACGCTACCAACCCCGATGTCAAAGCTGTACGGGAAACAGCTACGGAACTAACGAAATTAAATAATCAGCTGGGCGCCCTGCACGATGAAATGGCCCAGCGCCTTGAAAAGGAAGTGGGTGAACCCGCAGGCGCAGACACCCGTCCTAATGGATACGGTCCCGGTTACCACATGAGGGGCCACGGTATGGGTTACGGTCACGGCATGGGCTATGGCCACGGTATGGACCAATACTAGTCGACAACAACCTTTAACCTGCTGAATCACCAACTTGTTTATCCGCCGACGGGCGGTCGACATATACGAAAAAAATAAAACAAATTTCCTTGCCGCTCCCAGCCCCCATCAGGAGCGGCAAGGAGAACCCCCCGAAAAACCTCCTCCTTTGAACAGAACCCTCTAACCATCGGAACATCCTCCCTCTCAGCGGCCGCCGGTTGCCCCCGGCGGCCGCCCTTCCTTTTTAAGCATGGCGTCCGCAAGCGGCGCCGCCCGCTACAAATCTACACGGCAAACCCTGTCCATTGCGGCCCCACCGCGCCCAGCCGACGGCCGCATCCACAATTCAGCCCTTTCGCGGCACGCGGCGGCACACGTCCGAGAGACCGGCCGCTCCAAGCAGAAATTCTCCCCCGCCCGAAGGATCAACCATGGCTGCAAAGCCCGCCCGGGAAGCGTGGCCGCCGTGACGCAGCGAAAAACCACGTTTTTCGCAATCAGACACTGGATGCCCGCGCCCTGTTCGCCGAATATTCCGTCCCAACAGGACCTGAGGCCGCCGGAAACGGCAATTGCCCCGCCAACGATGACAGCCGGCGTTGCCGCCGGCTGTCATACTGTCGCAAGGGGAAAAAAACGCGTCGTGCCCCGGAAATCAGGCTTCTTTCATACGGATGATGAGCTCATTGAGCCGCTGGGCTTGCGCGGCAAGGTCGGACACGGCCTTGGAGGCCTCGGCCATGGCCCCGGCGGTCTGTCGGGACATGTCGTTGACCTGGACGATGGACTGGTTGATCTCCTCGCTGGCGGCGGACTGCTCCTCGCTGGCCGTGGCGATGGCGTTGACCTGGTCCCCCGTGGCTACCACGGTGGCGACGATCTCTTCCAGGGCCGCGCCGGAGCGGCTGGCCAGCTCATTGGCCTCGCCGATGCGTTCCACGGCGTTGTCCACGCCGGTCATGCTCTTGGCCGTGCTTTCCTGAATAGCCGTGATGGCGTTGCCCACGTCGTTAGTGGAAGCCATGGTCTTTTCGGCCAGTTTGCGTACCTCGTCGGCCACAACGGCGAAACCGCGCCCGGCCTCGCCCGCGCGGGCGGCCTCAATGGCCGCGTTGAGCGCCAGAAGGTTGGTTTGGTCCGCGATGTCCGAAATCACGGCCATAATCCGGCTGATGTCCCGGGCGTGTTCATTGAGCTGGGCCATATCGCCCTTGAGGGCCAGGGACATCTGATGCACATCCTCAATGCTGCGCACGGCCTTTTCCACCACCTGCGCGCCGGCCTCGGCCTTTTCCTTGGTCTCGGCGGAGGCGCTGGAGGCGGAACCGGCATTCCTGGCTACTTCCTGCACTGTGGCGTTCATCTCGTTCATGGCCGTGGCCGCTTCGGAGAGCCGCGTGGCGGACTCGGCCGCGCCCCTGTCGGACTGCTCAATCTGGGCCGACAACTGGGTGGAGGCCGAAGAAAGCACGGCCGCCACTTCCTCCAACTGGCCGGCGGCGCTCAGCATGCCCTCGCGGCGCGCGCCCTCGGCGGCTTTGCGGGCTTCCTCAGCCTCACGCATGGCTTGGCGAGCCTCTTCAGTGGCCGCATGGGCCTCCCGCGTCTTTTGCTCGCTGTCCGCAAAGAGTTGCTTGAGGTTTTCCACCATGGCCCCAACGCCTCGGGCCAGAGCCCCGATCTCGTCCGTGCGGGCCGCGCTCTTTTCCAGGCTGCGACGCTGCGTCTCGTCAATCTCAAAATGCCCCTCGGCCACCCGGCCCACAAAGTGCGCGCCTTCTCGCAGGGCCCCGGCGATGCTCCGGGCCACCAGAAAGATGATCAGGCCCACCAGCAGGGCGATGCCGCCGGAAATCAGGCTGTTGCTGCGCAACAGGGCCTTGGCGGGCGCGAGCACTTCGGCCCGCTCCACGCTCACCAGCACGAACCAGTTCATGGCCGGGATGCTGCGGAAATAGGCGACCTTTTCCTTGCCGCCCCAGCCGTAGACCAGGCGGCCGCTGCCCTGGGCGAGGATCTGCCTGACCCAGTCCAGCTTGCCGTCCTCGTCGCCGATGTAGTCCTTGTTGGGATGCATCAGCAGCAGGCCGCTGCCGTCATAGACGAAGCAGGCCCCGGTCTTGCCGATTTTGATGCTGTCCGTGGTTTCCGCGCTGAGACTTTTAAGATCCAGCGTGGCGTAGATCACGCCCAGCGCCTTGGTTCCGTTCATGACCGGCGCGGAAAGGATGGTGGTGACCTGGCCGGTGGTTTTGCTGCGCGTGTTCTGCACGCTGCTTTTGCCCTGCATGGACGCCGTGAAATACGGGCGCTCCCCGAGGTCCATGCCCTTTCCCTTTTGGGTGTTGGTATGGCCCACGACTATGCCGTCCGGACCGATCAGCCCCACATCCTTGAGCAGGGGGAAATCCTCGGCCAGACTTTTCAGCGCCTGCTGCATGCCGGGCCGCAGGGAAGCTCGCTCCTCATCAGACGAGGCTCTGAGAAAGTTGTTGATGCGCGCAATATTCGCGCCGTTGTTCAACACATTGCGCAGCAAACCGGTCACGCTTTCCAGCTGGCTGGTTTCGCTCAAGGCCATCATGTCGAGGTCCTCGCCGATCTGCGCCTCCAGAGATTTTTCCGCGCTGACATAGCTGAACCAGGTAACCGCGCAGAGCCCCAGCAACGCGGGCAGCAGAATAAAGAGCAACATTTTGGGCAATAATCGCAACTTCATGCCATCTCTCCCTTCTCCAATCGAACGACGCGGACAGCGGCGTGAAAAAGGCGTCACAGCGCAGACGCAAGCCGAAAAAACAGGCTCCCGCTACCGGAACATCCGGGCCGGAGAGACCCCATGCAGATACGGGCGAAATGAAGAGCCTATGCCGGTTTTCCGTCTTTAGGGCAGATTAACTTTGAATTTTACAAATTTCAAAGTTGACATTCCGGCGAAAAGCGTGGTTTTCGCCGGAATCCACGCCGCGTTGCTCTCGACGCCTGTACGCCCTTTGGGCTACAGGCACGGCCCTACGGGCCGCCCCTCGGGTCGGTCTTCGCGGCGCGCCGCACCGTGTGCGGCGGCAGATTAACATTGAGAATGAGCATCCCCAACATTGACGCTGCCCTCCTCCCGCGGCGGGAACACGGTCCCGCCTTGATTCGGGCGTGGGCGTCCGCTTCGGCAACCGCCCACGCAAAGTAATTCTTCAAAATTACTCTGCCCTGGAAAAATCCGACCGGAATGTGCCCGATACTGAATAAAGCGGCCTGACATGCCGGGATACGGCATCTGCATGGACATAAGGCCGGTGCTCTGAAACATGACGAACCACTTTCCTGTTTGCTTTTTCGCCATATTCCGGAAAAAGATTATAGTCGCGACGATATTGCCGCCACCGCATGTCAAAGACCCTAATATGCTAGCGCCGTTCAGAACGAAAAACCAGAGGGAGGAAAAGTGCGGCCTGTCGCGCACCTATGGCCTGGGCCAGAGCCGCAGAACAGGGTCCGCGCCGTAGCGGACGTTGTGCGGCCCGAGGCCCAGCCCGGCCCAGGCCGGGCGCAGTTCGTTGCCGTGGCCCCAGAAATAGCCCTGGCAGGCGCGCGGCGCCTCCAGACGCGCCAGGGGCTGCCCTCCCGGCTCGCGGGCGGCCAGATCCCGCACGGTCATGAACAGGGCCCGGCTCATGACCCGCGCGCCCAGCGCCGGATGACAGGGCCCGGCCAGCACAGCCCCGGCCAGGGAAACCTCCGGAGCGAGACCCATGCGGATCACCGGCGTCCCGGCGGCCCGCGCCAACAGCCAGCCGCGGGCCAGGGCGTCCAGGGTGGACTCCATATCCCAGGGTTCATAGGCTCCGGCGCGCCAGAACCCGGCCAGGCCCGTGCCCTCCAGCACCAGACAGGGATAAAAACGCAGCATGTCCGCGCCCGCGCTCAGGGCCAGGGGCACATCCGCCAGAAAAATCTCCGGGCTCGTCCCCGGCATGCCCGGCAGCAGCTGCACGCCCAAGGCCAGGCCCGCCTCCTTGACCCGGGCGCAGGCGCGCAGGGCCGCCGCGCCGTCATAACCGCGCCGGGCGGCGCGCAGGGCCGCGTCCGCGAAGCTCTGCACGCCCAGTTCCACAGCCGCGCAACCGGATTGGCGCAAACGGGCCAGCAGGGCCGCATCCAGGCAATCGGGCCGGGTGGAACAGCGGAAGGCGGTTATCTGCCCACGCGCCAGCGCGGCGGCGGCAAACTCCAGACAAGCGTCCCGCTCCGTTTCGGGCAGGGCCGTGAAAGTGCCCCCGTAAAAGGCCAGTTCCGCCGGAGGCAGACCGCGCGCGGCACGCAGATCCAGGGCCGCCCGGGCCGTGTCCAGGATTCGGTCCGGCGTGGCCTCGCTCTTATCGGTCCGGCCGGTCTGGACGTCCTGCGCGCAGAAAACACAACGCGTGGGACAGCCACGGAAAGGCAGAAATACCGGCACAATGGGCCGGGCACGCGGGAGCGGCGGCCAGGGCGCGTTCAGCGGGAACAAAGCTGAGGAAAGGCAATCGGACGGCATAGGGCCTCGCGGAACAGGATACGGGACAAGGAACAGAACAGGGCAGCAACAGGGATGGACCTTTGCCGGGACAGTGAATACAGCCGGGCAAAAAAGAAAAATCTTGCTCAGACCAGGACTTGCGTGTATTTATAAAAGAAAGTGTCACTTGTGTGAAGCGGATGCGCGCCATTCAACTATGGACGCGGGGATCGCCTGTGCGACGGCTTGGGGCCGCCAGCCGCAGAAGCGTGGCATGAACGCGCCGGAGAAATTCACGATGAAAAAAACACTGACCAAAGCGGATATTGTGGAGGCCATCTACGAAGAGACCGACAAAAACCGCGTGGATGTGAAAAACGTGGTGGAGCAGCTCCTGGAGATCATGAAGACCGCCATCAAGAAGGACCGGGCCCTGCTGATCAGCGGCTTCGGCAAATTCGAGTGTTACGACAAGGCCTCCCGCAAAGGCCGCAACCCGCAGACGGATGAAACCATCACCCTGCCGCCGCGCAAAGTTATGGTCTTCCGCTTGTCGCGCAAATTCCGTTCGGAACTCAATCCTTAGAGCAATTCACGTTTAAAATGAGTGAATAGCTCTGGTGGCCGCGTGAGCGGGCACCCACGCCCAGGTGCAAGGAAGCGACCGGAGACGGCATAGAGTTTGAAATGTGTAACATTTCAAACACAACAGCTGTAAGAGCGGAGCATTGTTGAGCCCTGACCCGCTCAGCGGCAACCCCGTTCCCGGCCCATAGCGGGGCCGTAACCCGCTTTGCGCGTGGACGTCGGCCTTGTTGACGTCCACGGCACGTTGCGGCCATGCCGTCCGTTTTCCGCTCCGCTGCCCGCGACGCCAGTTGAGGCCGGTAGCGGGCGTTACCGCGCCAGATTGTCGTGCGAGAACGGACAATCCGTTGTGACCGTGGGAGTGGCGGAATCGGGGCGTTGTGCCGGGAGTCGCGCATGCTGTTCAATTCCTATCCCTTTCTGTTCTGCTTTCTGCCTCTTCTGCTGCTGGCCTGGCGGCTGGCCGGGGGCTTCGGCTCCGCGCGGCTGGCCTTGGTGCTGCTGTTCTTTTCGGCGGTCTTCTACGGTTTCTGGGGCACGGGCTTTCTTCTGCTGCTGGCCGTCATGGTAGGCATGAACTACGCTTTCGGCCTGGCCCTGGCCGCGCCGGAAAACCTGAAAAAAAGACCTCTGAGCCTGTCCCGCAAGGGCCTGCTGGCCCTAGCCCTGACGCTCAACCTGCTGCCCCTGCTCTGGTTCAAATACTCCTGGTTTCTGGCCCAGAACCTGGCTTTGCTCTTCCATACGGAATGGAACTTCCAGCCGCCCGGTCTGCCCCTGGGCATTTCCTTCTACACCTTCATTCAGATCGCCTGGCTGGTCAGCGTATACCGCCGCCAGATCGCGCCGCAGGGCCTGGCGCGGCACGCGTTGTTCTCCTCCTGCTTTCCCTATGTGATTTCCGGCCCCATTGTGCGCTACGAGCAGGTAGGCCCGCAGTTCGACGCCCTGGCCGATCCCGACGCCGAGGGCCTGGCGCGCGGCTTCAGCCTGTTCAGCATCGGCCTGGCCAAAAAAATCCTCCTGGCCGACAGCATCGCCCTGTACGCCGACGCGGTGTTCAACGCGGCGGAAAAGGCTTTTCCCCTCAGTGGCGCCGAAGCCTGGCTGGGCTCGTTCTGCTATACCTTCCAGCTCTATTTCGACTTTTCCGGCTACACGGACATGGCCCTGGGCCTGGGTCTGATGCTGGGCCTGCGCCTGCCCGAGAACTTTAATTCACCCTACAAATCCACGGGCATCGTGGATTTCTGGCGGCGCTGGCACATTACGCTCAGCGCCTGGCTGCGCGACTTTCTGTACATCCCCTTGGGCGGCAACCGGGCCGGACGGCTCAAACAGTACCGAAATCTCTTCCTGACCATGCTCATCGGCGGGGCCTGGCACGGCGCGGGCTGGACCTTCATGATCTGGGGGGCTCTGCACGGCCTGATGCTCAGCGTGAATCATTTTTTCCGCGCACAAATCAAGGGCTCGCGTCTGGAAGCCATACTGGCCTCCGCGCCGTTGCGCCTGCTGTCCATTGCCTTTACCTTCCTGTGCATTAATTTCTGTTGGGTGGTCTTCCGGGCTCTGAGCCTGGACGGCGCATTGCGCGTCTACACCGCCATGTTCACCGGCCCGTTCAGCCTCCAACCTGGGCCGACGGGCGGCCTGCTGCCCAACCACTACTTCCAGGGCTGGCAGCCCTTCGCCCTGCTCATCCTCTGCGCCGTGCTGGTCTGGGCCTTTCCCAACAGCCGGGAAATTCTCCAGGGACGCCGCGACGGCTCCCGGCCCTGGCTGGCCTGGCGGCCTTCCCGGCTCTGGGCCTCAGGTCTGGCCCTGCTGGCTTTTGCGGCGTTGATTCTGGTCTCGCGGCAGTCCACTTTTTTATATTTTCAGTTTTAGCGCCGGGAGCCTAGCATGCGACTTTTCCGAACATCTTCCACCAGCCCGGAAGAGCGGCCCGAGCCCAAGACCCCGAGGGCTTTGCCTGCCCGCAATCTGAGCGACGCGGCCTATCTCCGGCGCTATTTCAAGACCCTGCTGGCCCTGTCTCTGCTGGGCCTTGTTCTGGTGCTGCCCTATACGTGGTGGTGGCTGTATGAAAGCGGCGACGTGGCCGTGGAGCGCGCCGTGGAAGCCCAGGCCGAAGGCGAATTTGCACTGTTCGGCTCCGGGGTTTCCCAGGATTTCGTGGACTACAAGCTGCGGCTCTACGCGGCGGTCAAGCCGGATATCACGGCCGTGGGCTCCTCGCGGGTCATGCAGTTCCGCGCGGCCTATTTCCGCAAGCCTTTTCTGAACATGGGCGGGGTGGCGGGCAATCTGGCGGTGCTGCGCTCCACCCTGGACGCCATGCTGCGCATCCACAAGCCCCAGGCCGTGATCCTGGGCCTGGATTTCTGGTGGTTCATGCCCCAGTGGGAAGCCCGGCCCTTTGAGGAAGTGCCGCCCACCAGCGGCTCCTATAATTACGGTTTCGAGAGCCTCAAAAAGCCCTGGAGCTGGCTGCTGGACGGCAAGCTCTCCCCGGCGGAGTCGGCCGCGCCCCTCCTGAGCCCCTTCGGGCACGGCTTCCGGGCCGGGCGCTACGGCATCATGGCCCAGCAGACCGACGACGGCTTCGGCCCGGACGGCTCCTGGTACTATACGGCGGACATCACCGGCCAAAAGCGCCCCTTTGATTACCAGTTCAGCGACACGCTCAGCCAGGTCCGCCACGGCATCAAGGCCTTTTACCGGGCCAAGCCGGGCCAGACCGGTCCCAGTGAGGAACATCTGGACGCCTTTGCCGAAATATACTGCCGCCTCAAGGCGCGCGGCATTCAGACCTTCGTGTTCATCGCGCCGCTTTCCGAACGCGTGCTGACGGCCATGCGCGAGCACGAGCGGGACTATCCCCACCTCTTCGCCCTGCGCGACGCCCTGCTGGCGCGGGGCATCGACGTGCTGGACTGCACGGACCCGCGCGCCTTCGCTTCCGACGACTGCGAATTCATCGACGGCTTTCACGGCGGCGAAGTCACCTACGCCCGGATTTTGCGGGCCATGGCCGACCGCTGGCCCGCCCTGCTCTCCTATGTGAACATGGAGCGGCTCAATGCCGCCATCCGGGACTGGCAGGGACACGCGCTGGTGCCTGACGAACGCCTCACGAGCCTGCCGGAAACGGATTTCATGCACTTCGGTTGTTCCAAACGTCAACCCTGAGAGTGGCTCACGCATTTTGTGCGTAAACCTCCCTGCAAGGATTCGCAGACAAATCCTTGCCCCAACATGCGCGTAGGCGGGCTTTGCCCGCTGCAAACGAGCAATTCACGTGTAAATACTCCAGGAGGAATTATGCGGATGTTCCGTCATTTCTTTCTCAGCGCGGCGGGCCTGGCCTGCGGCATTGTCTGCGGCCTGGGAGTACACCCGGCATATGCGGCCCCCGTGCGGGACGCCTCCGCGGAAACAAGCGCCAAAGCGGCCACCGCCGCCACCCGCGCGGCCAACAAAGCCGCTGTCCAGGATCTGGATTTCAACGACCGGCAGGACTATGCCGACGCCCAGCGCGGCTTTATGGCCCCCCTGCCGGACAACGGCCGCATTCTGGACAAAAACGGCCGTGAAACCTGGAATCTCCGGAAATACGCGTTTCTGGCCCCGGCCATGAGCCGGGACATGCCGCCCTCCCGGATCATGCCCACGCCCGCGCCGGACACGGTGCATCCCTCGCTCTGGCGGCAGTCGCAGCTAGTGTTGCGCGACGGCCTGTACAAAGTCACGGAACGCATTTACCAGGTGCGCAACGCGGATCTTTCCAACATGACCATCATTGAAGGCGATACGGGCCTGATCGTGGTGGACCCCCTGATTTCCGCCGAAAACGCGGCCGCCGCCCTGGATCTCTACTACACGCACCGCCCGCGCAAGCCCGTGAAGACGGTCATTTATTCCCACAGCCATGTGGATCATTACGGCGGCGTGCCGGGCGTGACCACGGAAGAGGACGTCAAGAGCGGCGCGGTGCGGGTCATCGCGCCGGAGGGCTTTCTGCGTGCCGCCATGTCGGAAAACGTGCTGGCCGGAACGGCCATGGGCCGCCGGGCCCAGTACATGTACGGCGAATTGCTGCCGCCGTCGCCCACCGGCCATGTGGGCGCGGGCCTGGGCCTGAAAAATTCCGGCGGGTCCACCGGCCTCATTCCGCCCACGCGTACCATTGCCCAAAGCGGCGAGCGCCTTGAACTGGACGGCCTGACCTTTGTTTTTCTGCTGGCTCCCAATACCGAGGCCCCGGCGGAAATGCACTGGTACATTCCCGAACTGAAGGCCCTGACCGCCGCTGAAAACTGCACCCACACCATGCACAATCTCTATACCCTGCGAGGGGCCAAGACGCGCGATCCCTTGAGCTGGTGCCGCGCCCTGGACGAAACCCTGGCTCTCTGGGGCAACGAGGCCGAAGTGCTGTACGGCATGCACCACTGGCCGGTCTGGGGCAATGAACGGGTCCGCCGGACCCTGGCCCTGACCAGCGATCTCTACCGCTACATCAACGATCAGACCCTGCATGCAGCCAACCAGGGCCAAACCATGCTGGAAATCGCCGAAAATCTGCGCCTTCCTCCGGAACTGGCGCGAATCTTCGGCCTGCGCGGCTATTACGGCAGCCTGAACCACAACGTCAAAGCCGTGTACAATTTCTATCTGGGCTGGTTCGACGGCAATCCCGCGCATCTGCACGCCCTGCCGCCGCGCGCGGCGGCCCGCAAGTATGTGGAATACATGGGCGGGGCCGAGGCCGTGCTCCGGCGCGCCCGCAAGGATTTCGCCCAGGGCGAATACCGCTGGGTAGCCCAGGTTCTGGACCACGTGATCTTTGCCGATCCCGGCAATATCACGGCGCGGGAACTGGCGGCGGACGCCCTGGAACAGCTGGGCTATCAGGCGGAGAGCGGCCCCTGGCGCAATTTCTATCTCAGCGGGGCGCGGGATCTGCGCGGCCTGCCCCCGGCCAGGGACGAAAATGCCGCTCAAAAGAGCAACAGCCAGTCGCGGGCCATGACCCCGGATCTTTACTTCGACTATCTGGGCGTGCGCCTCAACGCCCAGCGGGCTCAGGGCCGCAGGCTCGCGCTGCGCGTGAAGCTCAGCGATCTGGAACAGGTCTGGGACCTGCGTCTGGGCAACAGCGTGCTGCACGCCCGCCTGAGCGCGGACGATCCCGATGCGGCCTCCGCGCCGGAAGCGACCCTGACCGCCGCCATGCCCACGGTCATGGCCTTGTTTGAGGGACGCCTGAGCGTGGCCGAGGCCGCAAAACAGGGACTGATCGAGGGCGACAGCCAGACCGTGGCGGAGCTGCTGGACCTGCTGGACCGCTTCACGCCCGACTTTCCCCTAGTGCTGCCCGGAAAGGAATAAGTGCGCATGAGCTTCATGTTTTCCTCAGGACGCTTTCGGCGCAGCCCGGTTCCGGCCGTCTTCCCGGCTGTCTTTCTGGCCGCATCCCTGATCTGGGCCATGCCCGGCAACGCTTCGGCGGACCAGGCCCAGGCGCCGGGCACATCTCCGGCGGCGGCAATACAGGCCGCGCCGCCGGTCCCCACCCCGGCCGCACCCGCCACGAAGAAGGCGCAGCCGTCCCGCAAAAACGCACGTCCCGCGCGTAAAAAGAATCCGCCGACCCAAGCCGCTCCGGCGGCAGCGTCGCAGCAACCAGCCGCGACCGCGTCCGGGCCGAAGGAGGAATCTCCGGCCCAGGCCAGGGCCCCTGAATTGCCCGAAGGCCCGGCGGGGGACGCCGCCCGCGCTTACGCCCAGGGGGATTTCCTCAAGGCCAGGGACATCTGGCAAAAGCTGGCCGAGGAGGGCGACGCCCAGGCCATGAACAATCTGGGCGTGCTCTATGACCAGGGCCACGGCGTGGAGCCCGACATGGGCCGGGCTCTGCACTGGTTCGCCCAGTCGGCCAAGGCCGGGCACCCCTCGGGCATGAGCAATTACGGCCGCATGCTGGAGCAGGGGCGCGGCATTGCCGCCAACCCGCAGGAAGCCGCCCGCTGGTTTGACCTGGCCGCCCGCCAGGGCCAGCCCGAAGCCCAGTACAATCTGGGGCTGCTGTACGAACGGGGCCGGGGCGTGCCCCAGGATGACAAGGCGGCCGCCGCCTGGTACAGCCGGGCCGCGGCCCAGCAGCAAAGCGAGTCCCTGGCCCGCCTGGGGCATTTCTACCGCGCGGGCCGGGGCGTGGCAAAAAACCCCGGCCGGGCCGTGCTGCTGCTCTACGCGGCGGCCATGAGCGGCGAAGCCGGGGCCATCCGCGAACTAGAAGAAATGGCGAAAGAGGGCCCGGCCCGCCAGGCCGCCGTACTCTTCGGCCAGAAGCTGGACGCCACGGACCGCGCCGCCATGCGCGCGGCTCTGAGAAAATCCGGCACGCCCGCCAGCCGCGAGAGCGACGACTTTATCTGTGATCTGTACGACGTGCGCCGGGTGGTGCCCGGCGCGGAGCAGATGGCCGCCTGTTACGGGCCGGGCTCGCCCGCACCCCTGGGCTTTCTGAAAATCGACTATGCCGCGCCGGACAAGGCCACAGCCGCGCAGATCCTGCACATGGTGGAAGAACGCTTCGGGCCGCCCTCAGCCGGTGAAGGGGACGACGCCCGGCTCTGGAACCTGGGCTCCGTGGTGGTGGCAACCCAGTACGCGCCCACCCACCGCCAGATGAGCCTGATGTATATGGTGCCGGGCGTCTACCATCTGACCCGCCGGCCATAGCGGAATAAGCCCTTCGGGGTCATTCCGTTCTCCGCTCGTCGTTTTATTCTGCCCTGCGGGCACAGAGGCTTTACGCCTCCCGGCGTTTGGGCCGCCTATCGTTGCTGTCTTCATCCGTAATGCGGCCCAAGCCACAGCGTAGCGAAAAAAGCCGTACCCGCAGGGCTCGAAATTCCTCATCCGTATGACAAGCCCATAGAACAATTGTGAAAGGTAATCTGCTATAAATGCAGAATAATTCTGCCTACGAGCGGAAAACGGAATGACCTTGGCGCGGCCCTCTCCTCCGCTGGACGGGGACGATTCTTTTGTCTATGCTGCAAAAACGTAGCTCTTTTGCATTTCAGCGGGATGGAGGCCTTATGGAGGACGATACCGCGAAAAGCGGCCTTGCAAAGCGCATACAGCTCAGGCAGATCGAGCAGACCATGGCGAAAACCGTGGCCGAAAGCAAAGTTCAAGATAAATTCTATGGGGAAGCCGTTATCGAATATCTGCGCGACAACGGCCAGATCATCTGTATTTCCGACGACAAAGCCTTTACCGATCTGTTGCGCGAGGCCGTATGCACGCGGTTGAAGATGCCCTCCGGCTGCCTGTCCATCAGCAGCAACGCCGATATGCTGCTGCACACCCTGCGCCACATGATCTCGGCCAGAAACGCGCCCCTGCTGCTCATTGAGCAGAACCTCAGAGGCCGGGACATGACCTATCTGCTCCGGCAGCTCAAAAATGCCTATCCGGAGCTGTGGATCATCAGCGTCGCCCGCGAGACCAACAAACAGCGTTTTGTTCTTCTGCACGAAAGCGGCGTGGACAATTGCATCGTCAAACCCATCGGCGTGCAGGCCCTGCTTGAAAAGATCGCCCTGACCATCAAGCCCCACGGCAAGCTGGGCCGGGTTCTGGAATGGGCGCGCGCCCTCATGGCCCAGGGCGAGCATCTGCGCGCCCTGCAGGTCTGCAAACAGGCCCTGGACCTCAAGGCCAATTCCGCGGCGGCCCTGCTGCTCATCGGCGACGTCTTCCGGGCCATGCGGCAGTATGATAAGGCCTGCGAGGCTTATGAAAACGCCAGCCGCACCTCGGCCATGTATCTTGAACCCCTGCGCAAGATGGCGGAAGTCTACGCGGAGACCGGCAATACGGCCAAACGCCTGGAATGCCTGGAGCGCCTGGACGGGCTTTCGCCCCTGAACGTGGAGCGCAAACTGACCTTGGGCGAGATATACCTCCAGATGAACCGCCCGGAAAACGCCAGAAAAATTTTCGATCAGGCCATGACCCTTTCGGACCGCGAAGCCACGGAATACATCTCGGGCGTGGCTTTTCGCGTGGCCGACGTCTATATGGACAAGGACCCGCAGACCGCCGTCGCCTTTCTGCAGCGCGGCCTGGAGGCCAAAAGAGGCTTCTGGGGCACCGAGGACCTGCTCACCTTCAACCGCGTGGGCATTCTGCTGCGCCGCGCGGGCAAATGGCGCGAAGCCGCCGAGGAATATCTCAAGGCCCTGAAGGTGGCCCCCAACGATGAAAACCTGCACTACAATCTGAGCATGGCCTATCTGGAGGGCAAGGATTTCGAATCCGCCCGGGCCTCCACGCTCAAGGCTCTGGCCCTTAATCCGGACCTGCCGCGCAAATCCTCGCTCATCGCCAGCAACCTGGCTACGGTCTTTGTGCGGACCGGCGACAATATGCACGCCCTGCCCCTGCTGCGTCTGGCTCTGGAACAGGACCCGGCCAACGACCAGGCCAGGGATCTGCTGACCCAGGTGAGCCAGGCGAGCCGGGAAGAAAGTTGATCCCAGGCCGGGGAGTGGAAAACGTGCCCCGGCCTTTCCGGATCAGATTAACGTTGAGAATCGGCATTCTCAACGTCGGCGCGGCCTTCAGCCGGTGTTTACGAACACCGGCTTTTTTTGCGCCCATGGGTCGGTGCGGGCCAGTGACTCAAGCGGCATATAAAGACGTATATTATATGTATTGAAAAGCATATTGAAGACGTCACAATATATCTCTTCTTATTTATGCCGCAATAAACATATTGCGGCTCTTTTTTCATTGGTTATAGTTATACATAATTGCAGTGCATTTTTCCTTCACACATTTTTTATACAGACGAGGTCGCTATGGACAAGATTTTACGCATTGATGTGGGCGCCGAGGGCGGCCCCAAGATCAGGGAAGAGCGCCTGGGCGAATACGCGGGCCTCGCGGGCCGCGCCCTGACCACTGCGGTCATCTGCAAGGAAGTGCCCCCCACCTGTCATGCCCTGGGTCCCGAAAACAAGCTGGTCTTCGCGCCGGGCATGCTCTGCGCCACCACGGCCGGTTCCTCGGGCCGCATTTCCGTGGGCTGCAAGAGCCCGCTCACCGGCGGCATCAAGGAATCCAACGCCGGAGGCACCGGCGGACAGTATATGGCCCGTCTGAACTACGCCGCCATCATCATTGAAGGCCAGCGCCGCGACGACCATCTGTACAAAATCGTCATCAAGGCCAGCGGCGTGACCGTCGAGCAGTGCGACGAACTTGCCATGCTTTCCAACTATCCCTGTGTGGCCCGGCTGCGCGAGGAATACGGCGAAGGCCCTGGTTTCGTGACCATCGGCACGGCCGGTGAAATGCGCATGTGCAATTCCACCATCTGTTTCACCGATCCCGAAGGCCGGGCCACCCGGCACGCCGGACGCGGCGGCGTGGGCGCGGTCATGGGTTCCAAGGGCATCAAGGCCATCGTGCTCGACCCGGCGGACACGCCGACCATGCGCAAGGCCCAAGATCCCGAAGCCTTCAAGGACGCCTGCAAGCGCTTCGCCAAGGGCATCACCTCCCACCCGGTCACCGGCCAGGGCCTGCCCGCCTACGGCACCAACGTGCTGGTCAATATCCTCAACGAAGCCGGTGGGCTGCCCACCTACAACTTCAAGGAAGGCCGCTTCGCGGGCGCGGAAAAAATCTGTGCCGAAACCATGGTGGAAATCCAGAAGAAGCGCGGCGGCAATCCCACCCACGGCTGCCACCGGGGCTGCATTATGAAGTGTTCCGGCATCTGCGTGGACGAAAACGGCGAGTACCTTTCCAAGCAGCCGGAATATGAAACCGTCTGGGGGCACGGCGCCAACTGCGGCGTGGACAATCTGGACGACATCATCCGCATGGACTATCTGGAGGACGACTACGGCCTGGACACCATTGAAACCGGGGCCAGCCTCGGCGTGCTGATGGAAGCCGGGGTCATTCCCTGGGGCGACTCCAAGGCCTGCATCGAAATGATCCACGAGATGGGCAAGGGCACGCCGCTGGGGCGCATCCTGGGCGCGGGCACGGCCACCGTGGCCCGCTGCTACGGCCTGGAACGCGCTCCCGTGGTCAAGGGCCAAGCCATGCCTGCCTATGACCCGCGCGCGGTCAAGGGGGTGGGCGTGACCTACGCCACCACGCCCATGGGCGCGGACCACACCGCCGGTTACGCCGTGGCCACCAATATTCTGGGCCTCGGCGGCAAGGTGGACCCGCTCAAGCCGGAGGGCCAGGTGGAGCTCTCCCGCAACCTTCAGATCGCTACCGCCGCCCTGGACTCCACGGGCTACTGCATCTTCGTGGCCTTCTGCATCCTGGACCAGCCCGAGACCTTCCAGGCTCTCATCGACACCCTCAGCGCCTTCACCGGTCGCAAAATGACCGGCGACGACGTGGTGGCCCTGGGCAAGAGCGTCCTGAAGCAGGAGCGGGAATTCAACGCCGCCGCCGGTTTCACCCGCGCCCACGACCGTCTGCCCATATACATGCGCCGCGAACTGCTGCCGCCGCACAACACGACCTTTGACGTGAGCGACGAGGAGCTGGACAGCGTCTTCAACTTCTGAGCCTGAGCGACACGGCGGCCGGGTTTTGCCCGGCCGCCGTTTTTTGGATAGCATCACCTCATGCCGGACCCACTGCCCCAACTTGAAATCGCTATCCGCCACGCCGCCCGGGCGGGCCGCATTGCGGAAGACGTGTTACGCGAGCTGGCCATCGCGGCAGGCGTGGACTTGCTCGCGACCCAGCAGGCAGCCTGCCGCGCCGGAATCTGGCCCGCGCGCTATGCCCGCAACGCCCGGCAGCTTTCTCTGCGGGACCAGCTGGCCCTGCTGCAAAGCCGCGTGTTGCTGGTGGGCCTGGGCGGTTTGGGCGGTTGGCTGCTGGAGCAGCTGGTCCGCATGGGCGTGGGCGCGATCACCGGCGTGGACGGCGACTGCTTTGAAGAATCCAATCTGAATCGCCAGTCGCTGGGCAATACGGCCCAACTGGGCCAAAGCAAGGCCGAAGTCGCCGCCGCGCGCGTGGCCGGGATCAATCCCGCCGTGCATTTCACGCCCGTGCCCCGCTTTGCGGACAAAATTTTGCTGATCCGGCTGCTGCGCGGCATGGATCTGGCTCTGGACGCCCTGGGCGGCCTGGCCTGCCGCCTGCCCTTGCAGGAAGCCGCCGCCGCGACCGGCGTGCCGCTGGTCAGCGCGGGGATTGCGGGCCTGACCGGCTGGGTGGCCGTGGTGCCGCCCGGACAGGCGGGCCCGGTTCAATGGCTGGGCACAGGCGAAACATGCGGGACAGATGAAACAGGAGCTTCGCCCGAGGAAGAGCTGGGCAATCTCGCGCCCACGGCGGCGACAGCCGCCTCCCTCCAGGCCGCGGAAGCCCTGAAGCTGCTCACCGGCCGCGGGGCCGCCCCCGGCATGTGCGTCTTTGACCTGGCGGACGGCACGTTTCAACGCGTCCGTTTATAAGCCGCGAATCCCCTTTCAACTTGTCCGCAACCCGCCCGCCTCCGGAGGAAAAACCATGCGGCTGAACGTCAAATGTTTCGCCACCCTGGCCGAAAAAAGCCCGCCCGGCGGCGTCTGGGAACTTCCTGAAGGCGCGGACGTGGCCCGGCTCATGGACAGCCTGCAACTACCCGCCGCCGAAGTAAAAATCATCTTCATCAACGGCGTGGCCGTGGAGCCTGACGCCGTGCTGCACGACGGCGACCGCGTGGGCCTGTTCCCGGCCGTGGGCGGGGGCTAGCCGCCGTGAGCCAAAGAAAAAACACATTTTTCCGCTGACGAGCCTGCGAAAGTTGAGAACAAAATTATGCTCAAAATTTTTGCAATCAGGCACTAGGTGTAGAGCAATTTGCGCTTGAAATTATCGCTTAACGGCGAAGTAAATTCACCTTGCGATAATTTCGCGGTGCGGATTTTCACGGAAAATCCGCACAGAGCGTTGAGATATTTTCAATATCAAAACGCTCTAGGCACTGCTTTTCCCCCACGCACAAAGCCGCCTCCGCTGCGCACGGACCGCCCCGGCCCTTGCTTCCGACGCCGCTTGGCGCTATTGCATCCCAACGCCGCCGGGCGGCGTTTTTTTCAGCACAGGGAATGCCATGCTTGTTTTCGCGGCCATGCTTCTGCTGGGAGCGGTGATCGGCTTTGTGGGCGCGGGCGGCGCGGGGGTTATGATCACCCTGCTCACCGTGGGTTTTGGCGTGCCCATCCATACGGCCCTGGGCACGTCCCTGGCGGCCATGGCCTTTACCGCGCTTTCCGGCTCGTACAGCCATTTCCGCGAAGGCAACGTGCTGCGCCGCCTGGGCCTGGCCATGGGCCTGTTCGGGGCCGTGGGCGCGTTCTGCGGCGCGCGGGTTTCCTCATCCCTCGACACGGCCGTTCTCACCCCGCTCACCGCTGCGGCCCTGCTGCTGTCGGCCCTGCTGATCTATCTGCGCATTTTCCACCCCCACAGCCCGCTCTTCCGCCAGCGCTTCCTGACGCCCCTGGGCGGCAGATTCTGGCTGCTGGCAGGCCTGACCGGCCTGGTCAACGGGCTCATCTCCGGAGCCTGCGGCGTGGGCGCGGCATCCTTCATCCAGCTGAGCCTGTTGCTGGTCTTCAACGCGCCGCTCTACCAAACCGTGGGCACCACCATGCTGGTCATCCTGCCCATCGCGGTGCTGGGCGGCGTGGGCTTTCTCAGCGCCGGGCATCTGGAACCGCTGCTTTTCGTCCAGGTGCTGCTGGGCCAGGTGATCGGCGCTTTTTTCGGGGCCAAGCTCACCCGGCTGGCCCCGCAGATACTGCTCAAAATCGCCATGGTGGCCCTGCCCGCCTTCGGCGGCTTCATTTTATTCCTTGCCCGTTAGGGCATTTTCACTTTGAAATTGCTCTAACGCCGCACCGGCGGGAAATCCGCCCCCGTATGCAACTTCCGCCGCGCTTTTTTAAGTCTCGCACATCTGGCGACAAACCTGAAAGATGATTATCTATAATAGAATAAATTTCTTTCAGGGGTACACAATGCGGATAGCGGACATTGAAATCAAAGGCATAAGCTGGCCTGTTTTTCTGGGAATCACCGTGGTGGTCGTGGCGGCCATGTACCTGGACGCCCTGCCCAAGGGCATGGTGGGCGGCTTCGCCGTGGTCATGGTGCTGGGCTTTCTGCTGGAATATATCGGCGACCGCCTGCCGCTGATCAAGGATTATCTGGGCGGCGGCCCCATTATTGTCATTTTCGGCAGTGCCCTGCTGGTATACAGCGGCGTCATGCCGGCCTCGACCAAGGCCGTCATCGACACCTTCATGAAGGGCGACGACTTCCTGACCTTTTACATCTGCGCCCTGATCTGCGGCAGCATTCTGGGCATCGAGGCCCGCCTGCTGGTCAAGGCCGGGGCGCGCTATGTGGTTCCCCTGGTGGCCGCCGTGGCCTGCGCGGCTCTCCTGGCCGCCCTGGTGGGCCTGCTGGCCGGTACGGGCTGGCGCGAAGGCATCAGTTACGTCTCTTTCCCGATCATGGGCGGCGGCATGGGGGCCGGGGCCATTCCCATGGCCGAAATCCTGCACCAGAGCAATCCGGACATGGCGCTCAAGGACATTCTCTCCATGCTGATTCCGCCGGTGGCCCTAGGCAATGTGGTCGCCATCATTTCCGGCGGCCTGCTGGACAAGCTGGGCAAGGCCTTCCCGCGCCTGTCCGGAGAAGGCCAGCTGCTCAAGGGCGAGGCCCCGGTGGCCGAGGACGAGAACCGCCTGCCGATCACCTACACGGCTCTGGGCATCGGCCTGCTGGTTTCCTGCACTTTCATGCTTTTCGGACGCCTGGCCGCCATGGTCATTCCCGGCATTCACTACTACGCCCTGATGATCCTCAGCGTGGCCGCGTGCAAGATCCTCCATGTGCTGCCCACCCCCGTGGAACAGTCCTGCACGGTCTGGTTCAGGTTCGTGGCCAAGTACATGACCGCCCCGCTGCTGGTGGGCATCGGCGTGACCTACACGGACCTCTCCCTGGTCATCAACACCTTTTCCATCGCCAACACCCTCCAGGTCATCGCGGTGGTTCTGGGCGCGGTGCTGGGCGCGGGCCTGGGCGGCGTGCTGGTGGGCTTCCACTTTATCGAATCCGCCATTTCCGCCGGGCTGTGCATGGCGAATATGGGCGGCACCGGCGACGTGGCCGTGCTTTCAGCGGCCCGGCGCATGGTGCTGATGCCCTTTGCCCAGATTTCCTCCCGCCTGGGCGGCGCGATCATCCTGGTGCTGGTGGGCCTGGTGGTGCCGCTGCTCATGCGGTAAGGGCGCGCATCCCGCGACATTGCTTTGCGGTCCCGGCGGCTTCGGCCGCCGGCGGCCCTATTTCTCCCTGCCGTAAAGCTGCGAGACCGCGTCCAGGCCCCAGGCCCGGATGCGCGCATACAAGGTCGAACGCTTCATGCCGAGGATGCGCAGGGCCCCGGCCTCGCCGTCCACGCGGCCTCTGGCAAGACGCAGCACATGGCGGATGTAGCGGCGCTGCAATTCTTCCAGGCTCGGCAAATCTTCCCATTCCAGACCGGAAAGCGTCCCGGGCGGAGCTGCCTTTTCCGCCGGAAGCGGCGGCGGTTCCGTGGGGCGCAACAGATGCAGAGGGCCGCCGGAGTGGAGGATGACCGCCCGCTCCACCACGTTCTTCAGTTCCCGCACATTACCGGGCCAGGCATAGGCGCGCAGGCGTTCCGCCTCTTCCTTTTCCAGGGGAGGCACGGGGCGCTGGTAACGGCGGCTGAACATCTCCACGAAGCGCCGCGCCAGCAGGGGAATGTCGGCGGGACGCTCGCGCAGGGGCGGCAGGGTGAGGGGCACCACGGAAATACGATAGTAGAGATCTTCCCGGAAGCGCCCTTGAGCCACCATGCTTTTGAGGTCCCGGTTGGTGGCCGCCACCAGCCGGAAATCAGAACGGATCTCGCGGATGCCGCCCACCCGCATAAAGCATTTCTCCTGCAAAACCCTGAGCAGCTTGGTCTGCATGGGCAGAGGCACCTCACCCACTTCGTCGATAAACAGCGTGCCGCCGTCCGCCACTTCCAGATGGCCCAGCTTCTGCCGCCAAGCTCCGGTAAACGCACCCTTTTCATGCCCGAAGAGTTCGCTTTCAAAAAGCTGCTCCGGAATGCTGGCCGGATGAATGGGCACAAAGGCTCCGGCCCGGCCGCTGCGCGCGTGGACGCGCCGGGCCAGCAGATCCTTACCCACGCCGGTTTCTCCCAGAATGAGCACCGGCGCGTCGGTGACGGCCGTGCTGTCCGCCTGGCGCAACACGTCGTCGAGCCCGGTCCCGTAGTAGGGCTCATCCAAGGCGGCCATGCGCTCGGCGGCCACGCGGCCCCGTTCTTCCACGGCATACAGGGCCTTGCGCATGCCTTCCTGCAAACGCCGGGCGGTTTGCAGCTCCCGCGCCAGCAAGCCGCCCAGCTCGCGGAATATTTCCGTGCCTTGGGCGCTGATGTGGCCGGCGAAAAACTCGCATTGCAGAAAAAGAAGCCACGGGCGGGCATTGGGAACCGCCAGAGGCAGATATATTCCTGTGCCCCGCGCGGCGCGTGCGGGTTCGCCTGAAGCCGCCTCCATGACGGCGGCGGCCTTTTTCAGCACCGGGCGGAAGGTCGGGCTTTCCAGCTCCAGGCGCGAGATATTGCGCACCATGACCGGTCCCTCGGCGTCCGGGCTGAACAGGGCCGCCCGCTCCACTTCAAAGGTCTCGCTGACGATGCGCAGCATGTCGGCCAGATGGGCGTCCAGATCCGACCAGGCGGGCAGGGCCTCCAGTCCTTCCCGGCAGCGGCGCAGGCAGCTTCGGCCGTCGGGGCAGTAAGGCGCGTCCTGCCCGCCGCCGGGCCCGTCAGGGCAGTCATACTGGGTATAGCGCCGCAACACGGCTCTGGCCGCCGAAAACAGAAGCTCGGCCTGGCGGGCGCGCCGCCGCGAAAGGCAATACGCCAGGGCGAGGCGGCAGCGGGCGATCTCCAGCGGACTGCCCACCCGCTTGGCATAGGTCAGGCCGCGCACCAGGAGGCCGCGCACCTGGGCCGGGTCCACCCCTCTGGCGCGGGCCTGCAAAGCCCGGATGCGCAAGGCCGCGCCCTTGAGATGGCGGTTGGGGCTTTGCTGCGCGGCCGTCAGCTCATCTTCAAGATCATAGCCCGGAATCCGGGGCAGGCCCTGCCATTCATAGGCCCAGAGCATATCAAACAGCCAGGTGAAGCCGTAATAGGGACGCTGGAGCCCCATGCGCACGCAATAGCGCATGCTGGCGTAAAAAATCCTGTGCGAGGTTGCGACGCGCCCTTTCAGAAAATGATAGTGCGCCAGCGAGCGCATGTTCCAGATCCACAGTGTGGTTTCCGTGGCCGGGTCGCAGCAGAGCAGAAGCTCATCCAGCAGGGCAAGGCCCTCGTCGGGCCGCCCCATGCGCATGAGATCGTCGGCCAGATGGGTCTGAATCCATTTCCGCGTCTGTCGGTTACGGCGCAGCCGCGCTTCGCGCAGCCCGGCCAGCAGAATGCCCGCAGCCTTGGCCGGAAGGCCCAGGCTACAGGCGGCGCTGCCGATATAGCGCAACCGCGCTTCTTCAAAGTAATTGAAATGCGCTGTGAACCGGCTCACAGCGCCGGTTTCAAGATAGGGCAGGGCCTCGCTGTACGCGCCCTGCATAAAATGCAGGATGCCGATGCTGTGCGAGGCCTCCTCCAGAATGTCCGGGTCGCCCAGTTCCCTGATGGAGGCCAGGGTACGGGCCAGCAGGGCATATGGCCGTTCCGTATTGTGCATCCGGGTCAGGTGACGCTGGCTGGCCTCCGTGAGGTCCAGCATGAGGGTGACGCGCCTGTCCCCCAGCGCCTCGGCGGCGGCGCGGGCCCGAGGCAGCAAATCCAGAACTTCCTGGCCGCTCTTGCCCATATAGATGGAAATGCCCTGAACGCTGCGAAACACGCTCAGATAGCGCCGCAGCGCCTCCGCCTCTTCCGTGTCCCCGCTCCATCGGCGCAGGCCGGACAGCAGCAGGTCCAACAGCGCCAGCACCGCCGCGCACCGCCCGTCGTCCAGGGTATGCCGCACTTCTTCCAGCAATATTTCGCAGCCGTCGAGAACGGCTCCGCGCTCCAACGAAGCCACGGCCCGCAACAACGGCCGCGCCGTGGTTTCCGGCGCGCGTTCACGCGAAAAAGCGCGCAGCGCCTCGGCCCGTCCCCGCCAGAGCCCCGAGCGCGACGGCCGCGCCAGCCCCCGCGCGGCGAAAAGACGCAAAACTTCGTCCACGGCCGAGGGCGGCCAGGGCCCCAATTGAATCAGCGCCTGCCGCGTGTAGCGGATTTTATCCACGGCCAGCAGCGCGGCCAGAGCCTGCGACAAGGATTCTTGCGGATTATGGAGCATTTACCGGTCCTGTTTTCAGATTTAATCCAGATATTGGACAAAATCTATTTAACAAACAAGCCCGAAAAAAAGCGTATTTGGAATGGAGAACAACAACACACTGATTATACACAATAAAAAATAAATATCCATATTGGCACCGCTCTTGCTCTTTCCGTTCCAGCTTCCCACGCCGCTTTCGGAGAGTCGGGAAGCGCCACCGCACCGGAAACCATGATGGAGGTCGGGCATGAACGTCACACACGCCACGGAAACCGCAGCCACCGGCACGGGCGGCGCGGCCGCGATCCCTCCCACCCGTAACGAACATCTGAAATGGATTTTTTCCCTGCTGTGCGCGGCGGTCATTCTGGCCGTCTGCGTCGTCGCCGGTCTGTCCCGGCCCGCCTGCTGGTTTTTCAGCCTCACAGTGCTGGCCATCTGTCTCTGGGGCTTTTCCCTGCTGCCCGACGGGCTCGTGGCTGTCATGCTGCCCATGGGCTATATTCTCTCGGGGGTGGGCACGCCCGCGCAGGTGCTTTCACCGTGGACCAAGCCCATGGGCTGGATGATCCTCGGCGGGCTGATGACCGGCCTGGTGCTTCAACATACGGGGCTCGCCCGGCGCATCGCCCTCTGGGCCCTGCACGTCACGGGCAGCTCCTTCCGCCGCCTGCTCTGGGGCATTCTGCTGGCGGGCTTCATCATTGCGCCGCTCATGCCCACATCCACAGGGAAGTGCATCCTGCTGGGCATCATCTGCATCGGCATCTGCGACGCCATGGGCTTCAAGGCCCGCTCGCGCGAGGCATCCACCCTGCTGATGGCCGGTTACCTCGCCGTGGCCGGGCCCCGCATGGGCCTGTACACGGGCGCGGGCGAAGTGACCCTGAATCTGCAAATGCTCGCCACGGCCGGGGTGCACGTGTCATGGCTGGAGTATTTTCTGCAGAATTTCGCGCCCAGCGTGGTCTACAGCGTGTTGTCCATTGTGGTGCTGCGGCTGGTCATGCGGCCCAAGAGCACTGTTGACGCCCGCGTCTGGGTGGAAGAGCAGTACGCCGGGCTGGGCCCCATGAGCCTGCGCGAAAAGAAGGCCCTGGCGCTCTTCGCTGTGCTGGCCGTCCTGATGATGACGGACAAGTGGCACGGCATCAACATCGGCTGGATCATGATGGTGGTGGGCTTTGTCGGTTTTCTGCCGGGCTTTGACCTGGTGGACGGCAAAAAGTTCGCCACGCTGAACCTGACCTCCGTGCTGTTCATCGTGGGCTGCATGTCCATCGGCGCGGCGGCCCAGGCCACGGGCATGGACAAGAGCATCGCCCGGGCAGTGCTGCCCCTGCTGCAGGGCAAGGGAGAGCTGGGCACGGTCATCGCCTCCTTCCTCTCCGGGGCGGGGCTCAACTTCCTGCTCACGCCGGTGGCCGCCGTAAGCACCTTCACCGTGCCGCTGGCGGAAATCGCCAAGGCCCTGGGCATCAATCCCCTGGCCCCGGCCTACGCCTTCATGCTCGGCCTGGACCAGTACGTGCTGCCCTACGAATACGCGGCCTTTCTGTACATGTTCTCCACGGGCTACATCAACTTCAAGGACATGGTTATGGTCTTCGCCTGGCGGGCGCTTATGGCGCTGATCGTGCTCATCCTCGTCTTCTATCCCTTCTGGAAGCTCACCGGCGCGGCCTGAGCCCGCCACACGGCGCATATCCATCATTCACCAGACAACAGACGCAAACATAAGGAGGACCACATGGCAGCCACCCCCGGAACGCCGCAATGGATCGAACTGGAACGCGCAGGCATGGCCGCGCTGGACGAATTCATGGAAACCTTCAACAGCGGCTCGCCCCTGCGCTGGGCGCAAAGCCTGCACTACCCGCACGTGCGCCTGGGCGGCCTCGCGGTCCAGATCTGGAACACGCCCGAAGACTACGCGCGAGACAATGACGTCAGCCGCCTGCGCGAAGCCTCCGGCTGGGGCTACACAAAGTGGGACCGGCGCAAGATGATCCAGGCCGATGAGGATAAAATCCACATGGCCGTGCAGTTCTCGCGCTACACGCCCGCGCATGAAAAAATTGTCACCTTTGAATCCTTCTACATCCTCACCAGGATGAACGGGCATTGGGGCACGCAGTTCCGCTCCAGCTACGCGGGCGTCATCGGCGCGAACACGGCCTTTTAGAGCAATTTCAGAGTGAACCCGCTCTAGAACCTGACGCTAACGGCCGGAGGTGTTCGCAACATCAAGGAGGGGCATCCTGCGGGATGCCCCCCTTGATTTCACCGATATTGATTGTCTGTTCTTCGAGGGCGCGGCCATATCGCCTGAAGTCGTCGAGGTCCCGCCTTCCCTCCCTGGCGTCCGGCTGGGCTTCTCCTCAGGAACAGGGCAGACGCGTCTAAAAAGTCTTTATTCCCCGAGAGATCGGAGAACGGACAAAAAGAGGCGAAGCCACCTTTGCTCCGCCGGAGCGAAGCGCAGGCGGATGGCTGGTGCCGGGAGAATCCTAAAAAATGCGCTGGCCGTTGTCGCGTCAGCGACTTGCCTGAGCCGTTCACGGCGAAGCCGTGTTGCCTTAGCTGTAGCCGCAGGGCGGCGTACAGATAAGGACAGCACCGCTACGGATAGCGACAGCGATTTTCCTAGATATTGCGTAACCAATTGCTGTCTTTATCCGTGCGGATCACAAGTTCGCCTACGGCTAAAGCTCCTTCGTCGCAACGGCTGAAGCAAGATTTTTGCGCGCCGGCAAGGAAAACGGCACTTTTTGCGCGGAAACCGACCGAAAGACGGCCCAAAGGGCCGTGCCCGTTGGCGAGCCGCGAGCCTTACGGGCATCGAGAGCAAGGCTGTAAAAGCGCCAGATGACACAGCCGGCACACAAAAGGCTGGTTTTGACGGATCATCACGACGAATAAAAGGCCTGCAAAGCCTGGAATTAGATGCGTCTGCCCTGCCCCAGGAACCCGGCGCCTTGACGCCCGACTGCGGGCGGCATATTCTACATTTACTACTTCCAATGGCAGCGGGCGCGGCTGGATAAATGCGGCGCGCAATCTGCCCGGCATACTGCTGGGTTTCTTTTCGGGCGTCCACGCCCACAGCATACATTGCCGGGTCGATAGCTCCGAATACAAGACCCTTCGGGGGAATACGAGCAGCGTTCCATTGGGCGCAGTTGAGTCCCGGCATTTCTCATCGCCAAATGCCGATACTAAAACCAATGGAGCGCCTTATGTCCCATCCCCTCGCTGACGCGCCGTCGCCTTCGGCGCGGCCCTTCCCTGATCTCGTTGCCCTGGCCGAAACACTGCGGCAAACCGCCCAGGCCCTGCTGGCGGCAGGCCCGCCCGCGCCCGTGGCCGAACCCGGCGACGCCGCCGACGCCGAAAAGCCCTCGGAAGTCCGCAGCTACCGCGTCCCCGGCTATATTGTGGAGGAAGAGCGGATAATGCTCGCGCAACACCAAGCCCAAAGCTGGCAGGAGATGTTTGACAAAACGTGCAACCATCTCCACACCCTGATCTTTCTCCTGCAGCACTTTGAAACGGGCGCGAGCATGGACGGCTACGCCGTAACATTGCAGGGCGACACCTTGATGGCCCCTCTGAACACGCTGAACAGTCTGTGCTCGCTGGTGGCAGATTTTCGCCTCCAGCCCGAAGAGGGATAAACGCGCGGCCGACCCCGTAGCGCGGTCTCAAGCCGAATAAAAGAAAGGCCGGAAACTGATTCTTCAGTTTCCGGCCTTCTGAAATCTATGGTGCCGAGGGACAGAATTGAACTGCCGACACGGGGATTTTCAGTCCTTCTACACACAAACAGAGGCCAGACTTAGCCGCACTATTGCGCATAAAATCAAAGAACTCTATCATTCGCACCGGACTATGGCGCACTAAAACACCCACCACGTAAGGGACCAGGGAGGGACCAAAATGAGCCGAAAATGGATCTCCGCTCTGCCTGGCGTGCGGTATCGTGAACATGAAACTAGACGACAAAAGAACGGCCGTCCAGATCGATATTATGCAATCCGCTATTACGATGCGGACGGTAAACAGCGCGAGGACGGTCTCGGATGGGCCACGGAGGGCTGGTCGGCCGAAAAGGCCCAGGGCATCCGGGGCGAGCTGAAGAAAGGGGCGCGCACCGGCGAAGGGCCGCGAACACTGGCCGAACTGCGCGAGGCGAATCACCAGCGTCAGGCGGAAGCAAGCTCCACGGCCGATGACCTCACCGTCGGGGCCTTTTTCGACGATTACTATGTGCCGGCGGCCAAAAAGCGCAAGCGCACCTGGAGCCATGATCAGGGACGTTTTGACAAGGGCATCCGGGAACGCCTGGGGGATACGCCATTTCGGGCGCTGACCAAAGAACACATGGAAGAACTGATGGACGCCCTGCGCTCGGAGGGTCTGGCCGAATCCACAGTGCTGCAGTACATGGCCATCCTGCGACAGATGTTCTCCCTGGCCAAGATCACAATGATCAACGGAGCGCCGCTGTGGGCCGCAGCCGTCTCGCCGGTCAACGAGGTGGAGCTGCCGCAGGGCTCGGAGGAACGGGAGCGCTTCCTCACCTATGAGGAAGCGGACGCGCTCATCGCGGCGGCCGGAGCGCTGGAGGTGGATGACGTCCACCTGCCCCTGCTGTCCGAACTGGTCGACCTGATTCGGTTGGCTCTGAACACGGGCCTGCGTTTCGGAGAACTGATGCGGCTCGAGTGGACCGACGTCTCCTTGCAGCACGCCTTTCTGACGGTGCGGATTGAGCGGCATCGCAAAACTGGCGGCAAGGTGCCGCTCAACCAGGAAGCGCTGGAGGTGCTGCGAACGCGCAACCGGCGCCGCCGGCGCGACGACGTCGCCGTATTTCCTCCGGATCGGACCGGCAAGGACGGATGCGTCCTGCGCAGGCTCTACGCCATGGCGGTGGACGCCGCCGAACTGAACAAGGACAGCACCGGCCCCAAGAGCAAGGTGGTGTTTCACACCTTGCGCCATACCTTCGGATCGTGGCTGGCCATCGCCGGCACCGACATCTACCGGATCAAGACCCTGATGCGGCACAAGACCATCAAGATGACGATGCGCTACGCCCACTTGCTGCCGGACGCCACACGGGATGCCGTAAATCATCTCAGACCTACAAAGAGCTAAGGTTTTGCATGCGCTTGACGCCCATGGTCCGGACCAGCCAAGTCACCAGGGAGTCGGTTTTGTACGCCACCTTGTTGCCCACGCGCCAGGCGACCTCCGGCCCTGTGCCTGCGAGGTCGGCGTTTTTGATAGTATATGGAGAAATCAGCCCGCCCAGGAACTTGTCTATCTGGTGCCGGGCGATGACCGGCGGCAGCTTGTCCAGCATGGCGTCGGTAAATTCTTTTTCATCAGGGGTCATGCCGGAGGCGCTGTCGTTTTGCTTGGCCATTTCAGCCTCCATCAGGTTTATTCGTCATGGGCGGCCATAATGGCCAGCCCGAACATCTCCGCGAGCTGCGGCACCACGGCGTTGCCTAGTCCTTTAAGGCGGTCCACCCGGCCGGGAACCCCATGAGCCACTCGACCCACTCCGGGTTCAGCTGGCCACGTTCGCCCTTCCGGGGTAAAGCTCCGACACTGCTGTTCAGATACGCTTGCACTGGTGGAGCGCCCCGGGAAGACGTCGGTCCTGCCGCCGGGAGATCCGCCCTGGCGACGGCCGTCGCCAGATCGTCCCCACCGCTGCCCGACCTCTTCCTGCGCGCGAAATCTGGCCCGGAGGGAGATGCCTTCGGTGTTGGCCACAGATGAGCCGCCCCGGCGAGGTAGGGGCGGCCCCTGCCGTCCCGCTGCGCCGGTCCCCCCTTGCAACCGTCCGAGGCCATCGGCGTCGGCCAAAAGCCCCGCTCCACCATGCGCGCCTGGTGCTCCAGGCCCACCTGACGCTTGCGGCCGTTCGGCAAGCGCCCGGTCGAAGACATTTCCGGCGGATTTACCCTCCCGCCCCGGGGCACATCCGGCGTGAGCCAGAATCCAGACTCTGTCGCGCCGGTGCGGCGCATCGACGGCGCAAGCCGGAACAACAAGCGGCCCGCAGGCGTACCCGATGGCTTCCAGGTCAGAGCACACCGCGTCGAGCCCCAGGCTGACGTGCCCAGCAACATTCTCAAACAGACACCAAGCGGGTCGGTGGTGCGCAACAATGCGGAACACGAACGGCCAGAGGTGGCGGTCATCTCCCGCGCCCTTGCGCTGCCCGGCGACGCTGAAAGGCTGGCAGGGGTAACCCCCGGCAACAAGAGTTGCCCTCGGAAGCTCGGCGGGGTCGAGGGTTGTGATGTCTCGCCATCGTCGCACGTCGGGCCAGTGCCGTCGCAAAATTTTATTGCAGTAGTCATCGATCTCCACCTGCCCGACGCATGTCATGCCCGCGCGGGTCAGCCCCAGCGAGAAGCCGCCGATACCGGCGCATAAATCCAGAAAGGTCATATCAAAGCCTCAAGGGGAAAGGGGTAGTCCACCTTGAAAATGCCCAGCTGCCCGCAGCAGGCGAAGAACGGCAGAGGGTGCGACCGCAGGACGGGCCAGTGGCGTGCACCTGGTTCCGCCCAGCGGGAAGGGTGCCCTTGCGTGGTGGGACCGAAGGTGATCCGCCCCACTACGCCGCCGAGTCGGCCTTCATATTCCGTCAGCAATGGACGCAGCTCCGGCGGAACAGGCGCTTCCGTCTTGCCCGCATGAAGCAGCAGGGGAACGCCCACATAGCACGCCGGCAAAGCCCAGGAGCGGTTCTCCACGTTCTTGCCCTTGTGGAGCAACAACCAAGCCCACGGCTGCCGGACGGAAATGGCCTGCATCAGCATGGCACCTCTACTCCTTGCATTCTTCCAGGGAGGCCACGGCCTCGCGTTCCTCGCCGGCAATTTCCTCCAGTTGCCCCCGTGCTTCGGACACCCACGCGCGGTCATCGCCATTCATGGTCATATCTCCAGGCCCGGCGCTGCCGGGGCCATGTTGCAGATTTTCTCTCCGACGCAGGATGCGCAGAAGTCCGGACGGGGGTCCTCACGCCATATACAGCAGACCAGAGTCGCAATACACGCCCATGCCTCCAGAATATCGCGCACCCACAGAGACACGGAGCCGTGCAGCATCAGGCCCGGGGCCTCAAGCGGCCCGAGCACGCCCAGAACGGGCACCCCCGCAGCCCTGGCCAGACCTATTTCCACCCCGGCGTCCTGGCCGGACTGGCCGAAGTAGACCACCAGGTCGGCGCGACCGCAGGCTTCCTCGCAGAAGCGGAACACCTCTCCGGACAGATCCGTGTCCATCCACTCCCGGCGCTGCGCCGGCGTCAAGTCGGCCGGCGGTGTGGCGAGTTTGGTCCAGTCGAGGATCTCGACGCCGGGCAGATCACCCTCCAGGGACTGCTGGAACAAGCGCACGGCGTGCAGATGCTTATAGGACGCCGCGATGTAAATTTTCATCGGGCCTCCGGAGCGCGGGCGTTGTGCTGCAGCAGCGCCCGGGCGGCGATGTCGAGCGCGTGGGCCAGGACCGCGTCGCGGGACCAGCCCTCGGATGTGGGAGCCACCATCACGATCAGCACCCCCTTGGTGCGGCAGTCGTTGTCGGCAAGGGCCAGGGCGTCGACCAGGTCGAGCCGGGAGTTTTCGGGAATGATGCCGCTCATTGCCGCACCTTTGTCTCGTCGGCCTGAAGGCTGTCGACCTCCTTGGCGCGTATGATGGAGGACCCAAGATCCAATGCCTGTGCGATCAGCCGCGGGCGCACCCCCAAAGCCTCCCCGCACTCGAGGAGTCCCTGGGTAAGTGCGGTCATGATCTCAGACGGGGTAGACACGCCCGAGACGCCGTAGCTGACGGAGAACTCCTTTTCAGTGTCGAGGCTGATAAGAATATAGGCCGCGGCCTGAGTGGCGGAAACGAGATGTTCCTCCAGGGACTGGCGCATCTCCTGCCGCATCCGGTCACGCTCTTCAGCGCTGAAAATGCTATTCATGACTGTCTCCTTTGCGGCGGCAATCCCGCGCCATACCGCTGCTGTCCCCATCCGTAATGCTCGTGCCTCGCGTAACGGCTGCGGCGCGGCGCAGCCGTCGCTGTTCGGAAAATTCCTGCCACAGCCCGCAAGCCAGGCCGATGGCGGCCATAACGGCCAAAAACGTGATCACTTGGACACTCCGGCTTCCACCACCTTGAGCAACTTGACGATGGCGGCCAGGGCCTCGTAGCCTTTGGCCGCGATGGCGTCGCGCTCCTGGGCGGTGATGGTGCCGTCCTCCAGGGCCTCGGCCGTGGCCCCCATGAGCTTGCCGAACTCCTGCACGGCCACCATGCACTGCTGATGGACAGGGTGTTCCTCCTCACCTTGGGCCGCAGGGAGCGAGACGCAGACCATGCCCAACTCGTCGGCCATGACGTCCATGGGCAGATGGGAGCCGGTCAGCCGCATCAGCGGGAGCGCCAGATCGGCCCCCAGCTTGTGCCCGGGCTGGCGGGACAGTTCGGACATCAGGGTCTGGTAGTCCCGTCCCAGCAGCGAGGCGATGGTCCTGGCCGTCAGACCGTTGGGGGCTTTCTTGACCAGTTCGTGCAGCACGGCAACGATGGACGGGCAATCGGGGGTCATCGCAAAAATCTCCTTGGCAATTGCGTGGGCACGGATGCGAAAAATGGTTATGGAGGGGAGAATGTGCCCCTACGCGGGGGCGCCTTTATGTACAGGGATGGGAGCGGTCCCTTCCCTGACGAAGCGCGGGACCTTGGGTTTCCTGTTGGGGCGCGGGCCGGTTGGCTTTATGACGCCCGGCGGCACAAGTTCGGGAGGAAAGCCAAGCCGCAGCAGAGCCTCGCGGCGGTGCGGTCTGACGGTTTCCGAAAGAAGCAACCACTTGCGGACGCCACTGAGTGATACTCCCAGCTCCCTGGCCGCCCAGGCGAACGTCACCTCGTTGACTTCCATCCAGGCTCTGACCAGTTCCGTTCTGCGGATTTCTTCGGGCGTTGCCATAGCATTGGGCCTCTGTTAGGTAAGAGTTTCGTACATGGAATTGGATGTGCTCATATAAAAGCACTATTAGCTAGATTTTAGCGCATAGTCAAGGGAGGTTTTAGCGTTTTTGGCGCTAGAAACTTGCTTATGGAATTATACGAACGTATTAGAACGTTAATTTCGCATCTTGGCACCAGCCAGAGCGCCATGGCCAGCGCATTAGGGATGCCGCAGCGTACCTTTCAGGGCTATCTCAACGAAAAACGACAGGATAACCTATGGCCACTCCTGCCTGAAATTCTTGAGGCATATCCCCATGTTTCACGCCAGTGGCTCTACTTTGAGGAAGGCCCCATGACCATCGGCCGGGACACGCCTCTGGGACAGCCGGTGCCGTTACAGGACGTGGCGGCGGCTGTGAAACAGATGGCTGAGGACGCAAAGGGTAAGGAGAGCACCCTGCTCCATATGGTGGCAGGGCTGTCCTACGATACGGCCGATGGGGAACGGGTTAAGGAACTGGAGCAGGCAAAAGCTCAACTGGAAAAGGAGCTGGCTGAAGAGCGCCGATTGAACCGCCAACTCACCACGCGCCTTTTGATGGACGGAATCGGGGACAAAGGCGTTGCAACCAATACCGGAAAAACCGGAGAAGAGCACGGATAATTCTGTTTCGGCTACCGCATGACGACGGCAGCGGAGGCCCGGACTCAACAGGAAAGAGCAGCCCCGACCGGCGAATGCCGGCCGGGGCTTTTCTATGGGCAAATGAATCGTGCCGGGGGAGGGTTACTCGTTGACCGCTGAGAGAAAGCCGGCCCGGATCAGATCCTCCACATGGGCCTCGGGGCTGGACGTGCGGATGACGCTGCCGTCGTACATGGCGGCGCGTCGGGCGGACCCGGCCATCCAGCCCTCCAGGGTCGGTTCGGGGTCAAACTTGGATTGCCAGAGGGCCTCGGCCAGCTGCCGGAGGCTCTCGGCCTCCAGCAGCTCACCATTTTGTGTACGATATCGCATGGCGCTCCTTTTAGACGGCGGCCAGAACGGCGGCGCGCCGACGATAAAACCGGATAACGCTTTCGCTGATGCCGGTCCAGAGGTTTTCCGCCCGCGTCCGAGGGGCAGCGGCGCGGGCCATCAGGGCGTTGTCCAGACGATAGGCGGACTGGCCGTTGACCTTGACACGGCTGATGCGCAGCCCGGCGCGACGCAGGCGGGTCACGGCGGAGCGAGCGGTGTGGGGCAGCCAGCCGAACCGCTCGCACATGGCGGCCAGAGTCACGGTGCCGTCAGCCGTGAACATGGCGGCCAGGCGTCCCTGCACGCCGGTGACGGCCGGATGTTCCATGACCGGCACGGCCGGGGCCGGAGTGGACAGCCGCTTGCACTCATCGATAAACTCACTCAGGAAGCGCACCCAATTGGCGATCTTGGTGGCGTTGACGGTACCGGAATGCTGGCGGAATTCGATGGTGCCGTGGCGTTGGAAAGACTGCAGATTGACCTTGAAGTAGCGGTCGCCCTGCGCCCGGATCATGTCCTGAATGGTCGCTGCGGCCTCAAAACGGGGGCTGAGAAAGCGGGCCACGGGGGCGCAGAACGTGTTGGCGCTGCCCCGGCGGCTCGAAGGCATGACGGCGTCGATCTCGGCCTCATGCGCGGCGTAGCGCTTGACGATGGTCTTGATATCGCCAACGCTCAAGTCGCCGGCGTCGAAGTGAACGTGAAAGCCGCAACTGCGGTTGACGGTCGCTCCGGCGTCGTCCAGGGCGGCGGCCACGGTCATGGCCTCCTCGATGCCCTGCTCGCCCCGCAGGATGGGGGAGACAACCTCGAAGCCGCCGCGCACGCTGGCGTCGCTGACCAGCTTCCAGTGGCTCCGCGTGCTGTGGTTGTAGGATTCATCCTGCACATTGATGCCCACGGCGCGCAACGCCCGAAGGGCGGTCTGACGGTTGATGGAGACGATTTCCAACTCGATGCCGAACTTGCGATTCATGATTAACCCCTTTTATTTACTAGCGATTCACACTTGCCGTGGTTGTGTGTTCGCTCTTTCGCCAAGGGGTTGCAAGCTCTTTGTTGCTGATTTTTATAGTTTTTTTGTCCGGGGGAATGGCCGTCGCCATCCCTCCGGACAAGGTGGGGAGAGGGGGTTACAAACCTACAATCTGCCCTTTTTTAAGCAACGAGGGCAACGGCTTGATCCTGCGGCCAAAGGCATTGTTAATGTCGGTCAGAACGCAGTTCCGGCGGCAACTGCCGTCCCAAGCGTTCGGATTCGTAAGATTCTCGGCAATGATCGCGGTCGCCAAAGATCAGGGCCAGACCGTCAATGAGCTTGCGCGGCCAGCTCCGTGATCCGGATAGTTCCCAACGCCAGGCCCTGCTTGAAATGGTTTCATCCGGCCACCCCCCACAGAGTGCGTTAAGAAACTGGTCCAGGGCTATGAGTAAAGCCTTGCCGTAGTCCATCAGGACGCACTCCCACCAGCGCCGGGCAGGCTGTAGCTGACCGTGATGTCCTCGATCTGCGCCGTGGTCGCGTCCGGACCGAGCGATTCCAAGGCATCCTCATACCACTGCCGCTGGCCGATGAGCGCGCCCGAGGCCAGGGCAAAGGCGTCGGCTTTGGCAATGATCTTCTGCGCCAGTTCATCCACCGGGATGCCGCGCCCCTGGGCGATGGCCGTCAGAATGGGCGTGGTCGCGCTCGAAGGATCAGATAGATAGGCCCGTGCCTCGGCCTCCTGCTTATCGAAGGTCAGCAGTTCACGGTCGGGATAGGTGGCGGTGAGGGCTGCCAGGGCCGCCTGACATCCTTCATTGATCTCAGCGTATTTGCGGACGCGGGCGTTTTCCGGCTTGTTGTACTCGGCCAGGCGCTCGGCTTCGGCTGCGGCCTCCTCGGCGGCGCGCTGAGCCTCGGCGGCGGCTTCCTCGGCAGCGCGGGCTAGATCACATTCTTCTTGCGTAATGTAACCGTCTGGTTTCTGTTCCCAGATTTCACAATTGCCGGTGGGAGAATAAAATACAGGCATGGCTTTTTCCTTATGTCGATAGAGCGTTGATAACAATAATGACAGCCCCCTGAGTGCCGTTGCCTCCACTGGAGGCTGAGCCAACAGTGGTATTGTTTACCGGGGCTACCATTTCCGCCAATGCCGCCGTTGCCATATGTTCCATGCGTCGAACGTCCCCGCCCGTA
>NZ_JH114302.1:116577-196085 GCF_000224635.1 Desulfovibrio sp. 6_1_46AFAA | reverse complement strand
GGTGAGACTGTTCCCCGAACGCCAGTTCGATCCACCATCGCCGCCGCCAACGGTTACAGGAATGATATCACCTTTGGTGAGCGTTACATTTTTGCGTTATCGTCTGGCCAGCGCCTCCGCCGCCGCCTCCGTTGCCTCCATGATTCTGATATTTGCCGTAAGAGTACCCTCCGGAATTATTATCCTGATATGCCGTCCACTCAGTTGCGACGCCCGTCGAGCCATTACCACCTTTTCCACCTCCGGCAATACAAGTAACGGCGTAGGTAGCGGTTTCAGGTACTATCCAATTTCCGGACGAGGTGATCACCACTTCCGACTGCAAGTTAAGCAGTCTGTCCCAGGCATCTTTCACGCCCTTGGCAGAAATCGCCACGCCGTCCTTGGCCGCCGTCCCTTCCTCAAAATCATCCGTGAGCTTCACATGCCCGTAAAACTGAAAATTGCCTTTGCCGTAGGCATCGGGATTTTCCGAGGCATGCACACCAAGGGAGAGAATGCCGGGGGTCTGGTCTTCCTCGCCCTCGGCGGCTTCGGTAGGAAGGGTAACTTCCAGGCCCTCGCCCACCTGGACGGTTCCGGGCGCGTCGGGCGTAGCCAAAGTGACAGGCTCAGTCGAGATGACGCCGTTTTCGTCAACGCTGATGCCCTGGCCGATCTGCACCATGCCCAGCTTGTCCGGGGTGGCCGGGCGAGGGACATTGGAGGCGATGTCCTCCCTGTTCTGCTCTATCTGACGTTCAAGAGAGTCCTGGCGCACCCCCATGAGTGCGTTCTGCTCAGACAATATACTGAGTGCCGCATCATGCTGTTGCAGCGCCCGATCCGTCTGCTCGGCATGACCATCCACTTGCGTCAGGGCCTGGCGCACACGCGGGCAGTCCTCGTCAATGGTGTTGTCCAGGTGCGGCAGGGGCAGTTGCAGATGCGCGGTCTTCTGATCAACCATATCGCCTTCCCTCCTAACCGTTGAGAGCCAGGAACTTGAGGTTGCGAACCTGTGGCCGGGCCAGGCTCGTGCCGGTCAGGGTCAGGCGGTAGCGGACCTCGACGGCGGCGGTCAGCTCGGCCGTGAAACGAAATTCCACCCAGCCGTCGCCCTGCTGCGCCGTGCCTCCCGCAAGCATCGCGATCCAGTCGCCGCTGTCCGTTTTGATTTCCGGCGTGATCGCCGCGCCCGAGGGCACAAGGGCTTCATACACGAGCACCGCCCGCGTGGCGTTGATTGCCGGCACGGCCCGCGGCTGGTAGACGGCGGATGCGCGTACCGTGCCGGAAAGCACCTGCGTGCCGGGATGCAGCACCGGACTCGCGCCGCCCGCGATGCCGGAAAGCGCCGCCGTGACGGCCACTCCGCCCGTCTGCGCGGCGGCAAGGCGCACGGGCTGCCCGGCGGCCACCCGCTGCACGGCGCCGCCGGGCAGGGTCAGTTCATATTCCACGCGGGTGTCGGCGCGCGGCAGGTCTTCCAGGGCCAGCACCATGAGATCCGTGGCCCCTTCAACCGTAACGCTGCCCAACTTCACTTCGGCGGTGGACGCCGTGAAATCCGCTGCCAGCAGGCGGAAGGCAAGATCCTTTTTCTGGTGGGCGGTCCAGGCGCTGGCATTGGAGCTGGAGAAAAGCACGCCCACCTGATAAGGCTGCCCGGCCACGTAATACTGGCGCACGGCGTCGAACTGGCCCAGCTCGGCCACGGCCAGGGCGGTCACGGCGTCGTCGCACATGACAACGACGGCATATTCCGTATCCGTCGCCAGAGACACGGGCGCGGCGAACAGGACGCGGGTGTGCCCGCCGCCCGTGACCACGATGTCGGCGGGCTCCAGGCGGGCCTCGGCCAGCACGGCCTTGCCCGGATAGCCGTTGTCCGTGTCGCGCAACTGAACGCGCACCGGGCTGTCGCCCCTGGCCGTGAAATAGAGATCCACGCCGCAGATCTGCGCGGCGGACGACAGGGCAAAGGTCTGGGCCAGCGGATCTGTCCAGTAACGGGTGATGGTCTGGGCCTGGACAATGTTCTGCACGGTCATCTGGCCCTGCCCCACAAAGCTGGCGCTGGCGATGGAGCCGCCCCGGCCAGTGAAGACCACGGCCTTGGCTCCGCTGGGCACGTCAGGCGGGATGCGGAACTTACCCCGGATTTCCCCATGTTCATTGGCGGTCAATGCCATGGCGCTCTCCTTATATGGCCTCGGGCTCGACGACGAGCCCGTCAAAAGTTACGGAATCCAGAATTTCGCCCGCGCCGAAGCCGTGCAGGAGGAACTCCACATCAAGCTGACGCAGATGGGCCAGCTCCGTGGTGGTGGTGCTCACCACCTGATTGCTGGTGCTGGCCGACTGGCTGACCAGGGACGAGTTACCGGGCACGTAATGGCCTGTATTCAGATAGCGGGTGGTGGTGCCCACCACGTTGACCTGCTGCTCCACCCAGTGGTCCACGGACGGATTTATTTCCACCGTGGCGGGCATGCGCTCGAACGCCTGATAGGGGTTCACCATCATCTCGCCCGTGCGGTAGGGCTGCTCCAGAATCACTTTGGGCGTCCAGCGCGCGGCCACGGGCGCGCTCACGTCCGCAGAAAGACTGTGCGCCGTGGCTTCGATAGGCAGGGTGAGAATGCCGTCGAACACGGCGGCCGTATTTTCCGCCCCCATGTCGCGCACACTGTCGTCCAGCAAAGGGTCCACCTGCACGCCAACCCGCGCCCCGGCCTCGCGCGTACCGGCGTCCATCTCCAGGCGGTTGCGGGATACCTCGCGCCAGAGCTGATCGATGGAGTCATGGATGGCCATAAATTCACTGAAGGGCACCACATGCGTGGCGTCAATGCTGACGCAGGAGGCCGCGTCCGCCGCCCTCCAAGTCTGGTTGACGCTGGCCAGAGGCAGGAGGGAGTCAGGAACCTGGGGCGTCCGGGCATTGCGCTCGGCCGCCACGCCGCGCACCCACTGAAAAAGCCCGTCGCCGGTCAGGCAAAGGCGGTCGATGCGCGGCAACATCTGATTGTATTTGAGGATGATGGACGTGCCGTCCACCGCGTCGCGCACCGTGAAGCCGTCCTCGTCCATGTCTTCAGGCGTTGCGGCGGTCATGTGGGTGTAGGTCACGGCATAGCTGCTGCCTGGGTCGGGTTCATTGCCCGCCGGGGCCCAGTCCACCGCGTCGCCGGTTTTCTGATAATCCGTGCCCGGCTCGAACACCGTATCGCCCTGACGGACCTCCAGAATGTCCACTACGGCCGTGTCGGGCAGACTGTCGGCCGCGCCCGAGTAGGAGGCATGGGTCAGGGTCACGGTGTTTTGCGCCGTGATCCGCAGTTCCACTACATTTTTCAGGGGCGGATGCGCCACAATGACGCGCTGGCCCTGATCCGTGCTTGCGGCGGCCGTGGCCTTGTGAATTTCGGTGTCGATGAAGCGCAGATCCGGCGCGGCGGCATACACGATGCGCCGGGCCGTGGGCAGGGTCACGGCATAGCCGTTGACCCGCGCCCGGCCCTCGGCCACGGTGTAGACCTGGTTGCCGTCGGCATCATCCGACGCCCGGCGCACGGCCAGGCCCTCCACCACATAGGAGCCGCCGCCGGTGGAATCGCGGTCATACCCGGCGATGGACTGGGTGGTGGAGTCAAACGCCGGCGGCGCTTCTTTGGGCCGCAACTCGCCGTCGTCCACCGCGTAGACCGGACAGAGTTCGCCGTCCTGGCCGTCTCCGGAAAATCCCCAGCGGACCTCCTCTTTACGGCGCCACGCGCCGGGCATGCCCTGGGCGCGGCAGCCAACCGCCGGGTTGAGCAGATCAGGGTCTTCCAGTTGGCTGACGACGGTTTCGATCATGCGCACGCCGATGAGCACACTGCCCGTGGGCGGAATGGTGAATACGGCCTCGGGCACCGCGCGCACCGCGCCTTTAAGATAAATCCGTCCGGCGGCGCACCGTGTGGAGCCGCTTTCGGCGTCCACCACCACGGCAGCGTCGGAGATGATGTCGCCGTCCTGCAAAAAGGCGTCCGCCACGCCGCGCAGGGTTTCGGCCTGGATGGACTGGATTTCATTGATTTCCGAACCCTGCACGCCGTATCCCTCGCGGACGAGCACCTGCGTATATCCCTTGTCGCCCAGAGCCCGGCGGTTGTAACAATTGGGGATGCCCAGATAATTTTTCATACGCTCTCCTTGCCTACACGGGCAGCACGAATTCCACCGCCTGCCGCACCTGTGGATTACGGGGAATGGCGGGTTGCAAAATTTCCACGGCCAGCAGCAGGCCGGGCTCGTCGATTTCGTCCGGAGTGAAAAACCGCTGGCCGGGCGGCAGGCCCTCTTTGACCGTGGAGCCCACAAAAATGCCCATCTGGCGGATGATGCCGTTGGGGGCGTCGGTCAAGTCGTAAGCCACCTGCATGTACAAATACGGGGTCGGCCCCGTGACCATGCGGTAACGGGTGGTGACCACGGCCCCGTCCGAGCCCAGGCCCTCGGAAATGACGATGCCGCCCTCGTCGTCAGGGGTGACGAAGCCCACGATATTGGGTACGCGGCGGCCCATTTCGTTGGTCAGGGCGGTCAGTTCCACGGTGTTGGGCAGCTCCGCGTCCTCGTTGTCCCAGGCGGGCTCGCCCTGGGCCAACGCGATGTGCAGCGGCTGCTTGGAAAGGGACAGCGCGAACGCCGCGCGCCCAGCGTGCGTCAAGGTAGCGATGGACATAGTTACCCCTTATCCTTGTTATACTCACGGTTGATGTTACGCCGGCTGTCGCCATCCGTGGCTTCCTGCGTCGCAACGGCTGCCGCGGCGTGCGTCAGGGTTGCAATACTCATGCGTCCTCCAGGGGAATGGTTGTCAGATTGAAAAATCCGCAATGCCCGCGCCAGCGCCGCTTGTCCCACTGTCCGACCCAATGCCGGTTATACAGAGGGCGGGCGGCGGACGCATGGGTGGCCGTGATTGCCATCCGGGGATGAGACGGACGCACGGGCTCCACGGCTTCGCCGCGCATACAAGGCACGATTTCCAGCAGTTCACGATGCTCCGGTACAAGGGCGTCCTCGCTCCAGGCGCTGTCGCCCCAGATCTGCGGATCGGGCAGCGTCTCCGCCACCGGGGCAGGGCCCCAGCAGGCGTTGAGCGCCGACCACGCGCCGGGAGTATCCGGCAACACGCGGCCGTGCGCCGGGTCCGGACGGAACGTGGGGCTGTAGCCGGGTTCCGCGCCGCTCCAGACGCCTTCGCTCAAGGCATGGCCGCGCACGCTGAAGCGCCAGGGTTGGAGGTCACGGTCGACCCGCAGCAGCCTGCCGCGCCAGCGCCGCTTGTCCCACGGGCCGGTCCAGCGGTGACGCTCGTACACGGGCATGGCCCAAGTGAAGGAATAGAGATGCGAGAAGGTGAAGCCGTGATTGCGCGGAAAGGCATCGCCATAGACGCTCTCGCTCCAGGCCGGGAAATCCAGGTAACGCGCTTTCCAGCCGTGAACGAGAGCCAGGGAGCAGCCCACGCAGGCGTCGGCGCGGCAGTACGGCCGCACCAGCACGCCGCGCCTGCCGCCGAAGCTGACGATGAGATCATGGTCATCATCCAGGCCGGGAATGTCGGGCGCCTCGACGCCGCTGTAATTGCTCCACCAGCATTCCGACCAGGCGCAGGTGGGCAAAGGGCCGGACCACACGCCCGGTCGGAAATCATACTCCGGCGTGTACATACGCCACAGGCGGCAGCGGACGGGTTGCATCTCGCGGCAAATGGCCACAATGCGGCGCACGTCGTCCAGGTCGGCGATTTCTGACAGGCCGAGCTGATAGGCGGCCCAATAGTCGCCCTCGCCGTCCTCCTCGATGCCCACGTCATAGCCGAACAGGGCCAATGCCCGCTTGATGCTGGCGGGCGTGCCCTTGATGCGGTGCCAGGGGATGGAGTTGCGGACCATTGCGGCGAGCTGTTCCCGGGTAGTCGCGGTTTCGCGGAAATCGACATGAAATTGCCAGGCCAGCTGCTCCAGCTCATCCAGAGACAAGGGTTTGAGTCCGCCTCGGGCCTGCGTGAGTCTGGCCAGGGGCGGCAGCATGGTTTCCACGGGCTGCCCGCCCAGGCGGGCGTAGATCAGCAGATTGGGGACGGCCAGGGCCGTGTTGCGCAGTACGCTGTTCAAGCTGGCGGCCGCAGCCTGGATGGTCGGATCCTCCGCAATGCTGGCCGGCAGCAGAGCCAGGAAATCGAGATCCTGCAGCCTATTCATCCTCCACCCCTAGGAACGTGAGCGTGACGGAGCTTTCCCTGGCCAGTTGCCTGTCTTCCAATGCAGTGTAGGCCGGAGCGTCCACCACCACCCGCCGGGCGCCGGCCTGCTGCATGAGGCTGATCAGCCGGGTCGGGTTGATGTCTCGTCCGGGCTTGCTGCGCTGCCACAGCCGGTAGCGTTCCACCGCGGTTTCCACTGCGGCCGTAGTGCTGCTGGCCAGGGCCGAATCACTCTTGAGCAGGGACCAGCTCGCCCGGATTTCAAACGGCACCAGCTCCGGCGCGGCCACGGTCACCGTGTCGGTCAGGGGCCGGACGTCTTCCGCGGACAGGCGCTCGCGCACGGCGTTGAGAACTTCCTCTCCGGGCAGCTCGCCGCCCTTGGTCACGGGCCGCACGTCCACATGGCCCGGCTCGGGTGCCCATACGGCCACGTCCGCGATGTCCTGATGACTGGCCAGGGCATGGAAGCGATACGCTTCCACCGGGCCGGCGCAGGTATAGGACTCGGGCGCCAGCTGGATGCGTTCGCGGTACCGCTCGTCAGACTCCACGTCCGCGCCCAGGGCGGACGTCGTGACGTTGGCGGTGCTCCGCACATAGGCCACAGTGTCGATGAGCTTGTTCACCTGTCCGGGCACCAGGCCGTTGAGGGACATGCCGCTTTCTTCGGCCGTGGCCACAGTGTCCCCGAAGAGATTGCCCGGGGGGATGACCAGATCCATGTCCGTGGCGAACACCCGGCGGGCGTCGGCCGTGGTGACCCGAGTGCCGGCGGGCACGATCACGGCAAAGAGCTGCGGCCCGTCCAGAGCAAAGCGCTGCGTCAGCTGGGCGTGCCTGTCGTTCAGCCGGTCCGTGCCCACCACCTTGCCGATTTCGTCCAGGTGCCCCTGTTCGGCATACGCCAGCAGGTTCTGACGGCCGGCCAGATTGATGGCGTTGTTCTGCAGAGCGATGAGGTAAGCCAGCGCCTCAAGGAACAGCCTGACGGGATCGCCGGGATACAGCGTGGTCTGCGCAATATTCTCGTAGGTGGTCAGGACGCTGGTTTCCACCACAGCCGGATCCAGGTCCGCGAAGGAGATCTCGCTCATAGTTGCACCCCGTCGCGCAGCTCATAGTCGATGCGGGGCATCAGGGTGCCGGTCATGAGCCTCGCCGGGTCGGGCACCAGACTGATGCGGTTCACCTTGATGCGCGGCTCGCGGGCTTCAAGCGCCCGGGTCAGCTCGGCAATGCGGCGGGCGGCCTCGTAGGGCGTCGGCGCGTCGATGAAGCTGCCCACGTGGGCGAAGCCGCGGTCCAGAGCCACGCTGTAGGCCAGGGTGCGCACGATGGTGCGCATGTTCTGCTCGATGGCGGCCAGGCCCTGCGCGCCGATGGCCAGGGGCCGGGGTTCGCCTGAAATCTGCAGGGTGGGCATCACTTGTACTCCTTCAGGGACAACTTCAGGTCCACGCTGAAAATTTTATCCTTCACGGTATGCCGGACCACCTGGCTGGCGGACTCCAGGACGTACATGCCGAAATTCCAGCCGCCCAGAATCAGCTGATGGGCCTTGCCCTCCACGCACAGGGCCTCGATGCGGTCGGCCTCTTTGACGGGATCCACGCCCATGTCGGCCCGCAGGTGGATGGACAGGGATGCGGTGGCCAGCTCCGGCGCCAGGAACTCCAGACGCGGCAGATCCCCCAGCACCTGATGTTCCTCGAAACGCGCCTTGCGTTCCCGCGTCAGCGAGGCCGGAGTGACCGTGCGACCGCCGAAGGCGCTCACTTCAAAGACGATGTCGCCCAAACTGCCGATATGCATTTATCCTCCCACCGGTGTGCCCGTGGTGGACGGGCCAGCTTCCACACCCTTGTGAATGTGCCCGCGCACCGACACCGCCCCGGCGGTCACATCGGCGTCCGGCACGTCCAGGCCGCCTTCCAGGATACGGTAGTGGCCCAGCAGTTCGCCGGACCCGGCCTGACCGTCCTTGTCCGTGACGGTCAGCAGGCCGGCCAGGGTGATCGTGGGAGCCCGGAGCGTGATGTTGGTTGCCGATTCGACCCGGATGTCCTTTTGCGCCTTGGCCGTGATCGTCCCCTTGGTTTCGATCTCGGCGTCGCCCTCCACATGGGCGAACAGTTTGTGGGCCTCGCGGTCATAAAAGACCACCGTGCCGTCGGAAAAACGGCTGTATTCCAGCTGGCGCTGCTGCCGCGGATCCGGAGCCGTGGGCGAATAGCAGGCCCCCAGCACCACGCCCGCCTCCAGGCCCTGGCCGGAAAACAACACGGCCACGGGTTCGCCGTCGTCGGGCAACTTGATCTCCTGATCCTGCAGCACCCGGCGCTGCAGGGTGGGCAGCGGCGCGCTGACCATCTTTTTTCCGTCTTCCAACTGCACCCGGGCGCTGCCGCCCTCCACGCCCACCACCGTGCCGAAGCGCAGGCTCGCCCCCCGGTTCGCCTCCAGGGCCGCCACCCGTCGTTCCAACGCCGCAAAGTCAAACATGGCCGCCACCTCAATACGCAAGCGTCTTGCGGATTTCGACGGCCGTGGTGTAGCCCTTGCCGCCGATCTTGTGTTCCGCCTTTTCCACGAACCAGCGTCCGTCGAACGTGCCGAAGCCGGTCAGGCCCAGCACAGTGCCGGCCACCACGGCCGGGTTGCCCATGAATTCCAGGTTCGCCTTTTCCTTGCCCTTGTTGGCGTCCCGCAGCCCGGACTTGCCCAGGCGCATGGCCTCGGCCACGGACTCCACCCGGGTGTTGAGTTGCAGCGTCTTGGCGTCGGGAGGTCCCTCCGGCACGGTCACTTCCGCCGTGTGCGTCGTGCCCGCAGCCGGGTCGGTGTAGGCCACCTCGGCCTTGCCGTAGTCGGTTTTGGAGGACGATTCCTTGAAACTATAGGACGCCGGCGAATACATGCCGCCCCGCTTGGCAATGGTCAGCGCCGCCGGCCGGGCGTCGGCCCCGGCGCCGTCGAACAGCACCAGGCGGCCGTCGTGCACCTTGCAGTTCATGCCCCGCTCTTTGGCCAGGCGCTGCACGAAGCCCAGGTCGGACTCCTCGCGCTGATCCTGGCGGCCGAAGGCATGCTCCGGCCCATCGTACATCAGGGTCAGACCATTCTCGGACGCGATCTGCCCGGCCAAGCCTTGCAGGGAAAAGTTCTCCCAGGCGCGGGTTTTGGCTTCGTCCCGCAGGCCGGAAGTCAGGGCCGACGTCACGGCCTTCAGGGTGACTTTGTCCGGAGGCCCGGAGAATTCCAGTTCGTCCACCTTGAACATGCCGCAGGGCAACGTCAGGTGTCGGCCGGGCTCCTCCCAGTCCAGAGCCGTGATCCGGGCCGTGACGGCCGTGCCCTTGGACGGCCGCCAGGGACCGTTCCACTTGCCCTCCCGGTCATGCAGGGTCAGCCGGATTTCGTCGGCCTTGCCGCCGGCATGGTCGGTGAACTGGAAGTCCAGCAAGGAGGGCTCAATGACGCTGCTGGCGTCGTGGCCGCCGATGAACACGGACAGCTTCACCCGGCGGGTGCTGATATGGGTTATGCCATCCATGGCGGCAGCTCCGGCGTTTCGGGTTGCACAACGATGTCCGGCACGGCCAGCTCCACACCGGCCGGAAAGATGACCACGTCCAGGTGCTCGGGATTGGCGGCCATAAGATGATGCGCCAGGCGTTCCTGGCCCCACAGGCGGAAGGCCACGGTGTCCCAGGCGTCGCCCTGGATGGTGCGGTACTTAATCATAGGCCAGACGCTCCTGATCGTGGACGATCTCCGAGATCAGCTTTTCAAAGTCGCCCTTGTGGCTGCGGAGGGCATCCAGCAGGCGCTTGGCGAAACCGGCGTCGGTGATGCCGGAAAGAGTAACGGGGATGTTGACCGTCAGTCCGCCGCCCAGGTCTCCTATGCCCGAGGCGCCCGGTCCGGCGGGCAGCTTGCCTTCGCCCAGGGCGGCCAGCGTGGCCTGGTCGGGCATGGCCCCCCTGGGCGGTTCGGGCACCTTGGGCATCCGGTCCGGATCCGGCATGGCGGGGATGGCTGCCGCAGCCGCGTCGGCCACCGCGGCGGTCGCCTCATTGCCCTGGGCCGCTTTGGCTTCGGCCAGCCTGGCGTCGGCCTTTTCGTCGGCTTCATCCACGATGCCCAGCCACTCGCCCACAGCGCGCAGTTTGTCCATGGCCCAGGACACCTTGTCCCCGATGAAGCCGAACACCGCGTCGAACGCCGCCCGTACCGGTTCGCACGTTTTGTACAGGTAGACCATGGCCCCGATGAACGCGCCCACGGCCAGCACGATCCATGTCAGCGGACAGGCCAGGAACGCGCCGTTGAGCAGCCACTGTCCGGCCGCCGCGGCCTTGCTGGCGATGGCCCCGCCCAGCAGCACGGCCTTGTGCCCGGTCCAGGCCGCCCCGGCGCGCACAGTGGCCAGGCGGCCGGCATTGGTGGCCGCGGCAGTGGCCCCTTCCGCCGCGGCCGTGGCCCGCAGGCCGGGGATGAGGAAACTCAGCGCGGCCCGGGCCATGTGGAAGCTGCCGGTCACGCCGGACACCATGTAGGACGCGCCCAGGCCCGCCACGCGCAGGGCCGTGAACCCGGCTACCGCGCCGATGGCCACGGTGGTCAGAGTTTCATGCTCGCCGGCGAAGGTGCCGATGGCGCTGATGTACGGCGTCACCGTTTCCAGAATGGAGGAAACGGCCGGAAGCAGGGCCGTGCCCAGCACGATGGCGGCCTTGCCGGCCGCGTTGGTGGCCAGCCGCAGGCGGGCCGAGGCCGTATCGGTGACGTTTCTGAACTCGTCCTGCTGGGAGCCGGCGTACTCGCTTTTGTCGGCAACGTCTTTCAGGGCCTTCTCATACAGATCCAGGGAGCCCACCAGCTTGACGATTTTCGGCGCGTGCTCCGTGCCGAACACGGCGGACAGGGCGGCCAGCGGATTCTTGGAGGCTTTGACCTGGCGCAGGAACTGCAGCATGGCGCCCTGGGCGTCCTTCTGCATGGCCTCGGCCATGCCCTTGGCGCTGATGCCCAGACCGGCCAGGGCCTGTTGGGCCTCCTTGGGGAGCTTGCCCGCGTTGCCCAGACGCACGAACATGGCGTTGGCCGCCGTGGCCGCGCTTTCGGTATCCACCTTGGTGGCCCGGAACACCGTGCCCAGGGCGGCCACTTCCTGGCCGGTCATCCTGAACGTGGCCGCCGTGCCGCCCACCCGGCTGACGAAGTTGACCAGTTCGCCCGCCTTGGCGTCGTATTTGTTGGACAGGTGGTTGATGGAATCGCCCAGCAGGCGCACCTCGTCCTGGGTCAGTTTGAAGTTGGTGCGCATGCCGGTCATGGCGGAACCGGCATCCTCGGCGGTCATGTCGAACGCGGTGGCCATGACCGCCGCGTCCTCGGTAAAGGCCAGCAGCTCATTCTGGGCAATGCCCGCCTGGCCGGCCGCGGCCGCGATTTTGGTCAGCCCCTCGGCGGTCATGGGGATGCGCGTGCTCATGTCGAGCAGTTCGTTGCCAAAGGCTTTGAGTCCGGCCGCGTCAAAATCCGTGACCTTGCGCACGTCGGCCATGGCGGTCTCGAAGCCCATGGCCATCTTGACCGGGGCGGCCACGGCCATGGCCGGCACCACGGCCTCCATCATGCTGCCGCGTAGCTCCTTGCGCCGGGCGGACGCGGCCTGGGCCTTGTTCAACGCCTCCAGCCGGTAGCGGGTGCGTTCCAGCTGGGCCTGCGCCCGGGCATGAGCACGGCCGTAGTCCGCCACGGCCACGCCGTAGCGGGCGGCTTCGGCCCGGGCTTTCTGATAGGCGGCCAGCTGGGTGTTCAGGGTTTCGCGGATGAGCGGATCCTTGCCGCCGCTCGCGGCGTGCAGGCGCTGGGTGGTCGCGACGTCGGCCCGCAGGGCCTGCGCCCGGGCCAGGGCCTTGGTTTTCGCGGTCAGAGACTCCATGCGCTGGGCGCTGGATTTGATTTTGTGCTCCACTGTGCTAAAGACATTGGCAACAGTAGGAGACAGCGTCGCTCCGACGGCAAAACCGACGCCGAACGTGCTATTCATGTCTCGCTCCGGAGTGATCCATGCTTATGACCCTGATAACCCACATCATCGCCTATGGCCTGATCGGCCTGGTGGCCCTGTTTTACTGCGGCCCGCTGCTCGGCGCCGTCCTGGGGTCTGCAGCCGCGCTGGGGTCCGCCCTGTTCCGGCTGGCCGCCCGGGCCGGCCTCATCCGCGTGCCCGGGCGACAGCCTCGTTGATCTCCGTCTGCAGACGCAGCGCCTCTTCCGTCCACTCGCACAGCTCGTCCCAGGTCAGGGACAGCAGCTCGCCCAGCCCCCACCCGGTCATTTTATTCAGCAGCAACGCCTGACGCCGTATTTCGCTTATCGGGGGTAACGCCCCGAAAGGTCAGGTACTGCTGCTGCACCCTGGCATAGTCCTCCGAATCCAGCCGCCGCAGATCCTCTTCCGGCAGTTCGCACAGCGCCGCGTAAAGCTTCAGCTCTCCGGCCATGTCCAGGGCGTCCCGCACGGGGTTGTCGATGATCTCCCCCATGCTGGGGCGGTGCATGGTCACTTCGGTCAGCTCGCGGTCGGCCAGCTGCACGGGGTAGTCCAGTTTGATAGTGGCGGTTTTGGGTCCTTTCATGGCGATCTCCTACATGCCGAGATTGGCGCGGATGTCGGCCAGCATGTCCACGCCGTTGAGGTTGAAGATGAAATTCAGCTTGTCCACTTCCACCAACTCCTGGCCGTTCATCCACATTTTGATGTAGTACAGCTCCATCTCGGTCTCCGGCTCCATCTTTTTGCCGGGCTCGAACTTGCCGATGCCGGACTTCTTGGGCATGGCCCTGGCCACAACCTTGACCGGCTTGTTGACGAAGGTGCCGGAGCCCGCGTCCAGTTCCTGGATGGAGCCGCGCACCTCCACATGGTGCCCGGCCGTCTGCAGCAGGGACGCGCCGTTGGGGGTGGGCACGTTCCACTTGATTTTCAGGACCAGGCTTTTGAAATGTCCGGCCACGGGCACGTCCATCTCGCCGGCGATGCCCAGGCCGGTGATGGACTCGGTCAGGTACTCGAAATCGGGCATCTCCACCGTGCCGATGCCCATCTGATCCACGCCGTCCCGGTAAACCTTGGCGTTGGTCAGCACGGACGGGATGGGGTTGGTGACGGGAAGGGTCTGGGACATATCGCGCTCCTAGGCCGCCAGGCCGTAAAGGGTGGACAGATAGGCGGGATCGTACTCAAGAATGAAAACCAGCTCGCGCCCGGCCTGCGGCGGGGTCAGGTAGACATGCCAGCGGACCTTGCCGCCCATCAGATCGCCGCCGGGGTTGTCGACTTCCTCAAAGGTCACCCGGCCGCCCAGCAGGAATTCGCGGCCGGTCAGGCCGTTGAGCCAGACGTTGAAGGTGTCCTGCACGGTTTCGATCATGCGGCGGCGCAGCGGGTTGGAGACATACTGCCAGCAGGTGAGCACCAGGGTGTTGCCCACCCAGCTGAACATCCTCCGGATGGGGATGGAGCTGTCCTTGACGTCGGTGATGCCGGGATAGGCCGTGGTCTGATCGCCCCAGGCCACCAGGCCGCCCACCATATTGAGGGCGGTAATGATGCCGTTGCCGTTGAGGTAGGCGGCCTCAGTGGGCGTGAGGTGCAGCTCGCGCCCGGCGTGCGCCAGGCCCTCGCACTGCAGCCGCTTGTTGGACGGGCTCCAGAACGGGATGCCGCTGTTTTCCGCGTCGCGCTGGGCGATGACCCCGGCCAGATGGCTGGAGCCGCGTTCCACGGCGCCGTTGTAGGCGGGGCTGCCGAACATGCACAGCAGGTTGGCGTCCGTGAGGTTGTTGTCGTTGAGCCAGGCCGGAACTTCGGTGTATTTCTGCACCTCGTCGGGCACGTCGATGATGCCCGTGGCCCGGAAATGGCCGCAGATATCCTTGCAGCCCGCGCCGATGGCCAGGGCCACGGCCGGGTCGCCGGAAAAGCCGGGCGCCAGGATCTGGCCGGGAGACATCCGGAAACGGGGAAACACCTCTTCGCCCAGGGCCAGGCCGGTGCGCCGCAGGCTCGCACTGTCCACACCGCCGATGATGTCGGAGGCCGTGACCTTGCCGACGTCGGGCACAGCCCCCTCCCCTTCCCCCGTGGTATGCCGGTCAGGGTCGAAGACGTTCACGGCCACGATGGGAGCCACCTTGTAGCGCCCGAAATACAGATTCGCCGCCTCGTACAGGGTATAGTCGGACGCGGGTTCATCCGCCCCGGGAGCGCCGAACTGGGCCACAAAGTCGGGCAGGCTGTAGATGAGCTTCGGTTCGTTGACGGGCCTGGACACGTCTTCGGCCAGGTTGTGGACCGGGGCCGTACCCACGATGACGGGCAACGCGGAATCCACCTCCACGGGAGTGACCAGGCCGGTGGCCTTTTCTTCAATATAAACGCCGTGACGATATTGAGACATGGGATTCTCCTCAAAGCCCCGCAGGGCACGCGGTAGCGTGTGATAGCCCGGAGCCGCGCCCGCGTGACCGCGCTCACGCGGGCATGGGTGCGGCGAGGGGCGGGTTAGTTGCCTTGCATGTTCCAGTGGGTCAGCGCGTAGGCCTCGGCAAACTGCGGGGCCTGTTCGTCGGGGCGCGCCCAGGGCACGAATTCCCCCCGCTCGTTCGCCGTCAGGATGTAGCGGCCGTTCAGGGCCTGCTGCCGACAGGCCATGGCGCTCCGGCGCACCAGGGCCAGCAGATTCTGAAGATCGTTTTCCGCGCCCTCCGGATCCTCGTTCCAGACCACCAGGCGCAGGGCCAGCACCGTATGGCCGAAGCCGTCGTCCTTGTCGTGCCCGGACATGGCCTGAATGAGCACCAGGGGCGCGTCGTATTCGTCATGCTCCCCGCTCTTGGCCGGCATGGAACCTATCCGGATCCGGGCCGGGCGCAGGCGGACATCCTCCGGACGCGGCCGTTCCCGCCGGGCGCGGGTGGGCAGGGGCAGGCCGGCCAGCGCGGGCGTGAAGTGTTCCCGCAGGGCGGCCATGAGCAAAAAAGTGTTCATTGCAGTTTCTCCAGGCGGTAGTGCACTTCATGGCGCAAAGACTTTTCAAACGTGGTCCGGGCCGCCCGCATCACGAACGCGGACGTCGCGTCAAAGGCGGCGAAATATTGCACGCTGTAGCCGAACATCCGCTCCAGCGCGCGGCCCCGGCGCCGCATCAGGAACAGGCGTCCGTTCAGCCTGGTCACGAACGCCTTGGACAGTCCGTTGCCGCCGTCCGGATAGCGCACCGGCTCGCCCGGGCCGATCTGGTAGCCGGCCCGCGGCCAGTTGACGCTGCGCATCCGCTTGCGGGCCGTCACCCGGCGGGGCATCAGGCGGAAGTGGTCCATGGCCAGCGGACGGCTGGCCACGCGCACTTGCGCCCAGGCAGCGCCTGGAGTGGTGCTGATCAGGGGCTTGGACAGGGCCTGCCGGATTTCGCCGGACTTGAGAAAGCTGTGCTGCTTGATCTGCCGGACGATGTTGGTAGCCATGTTATCCTGGGTGCGCTTAAGCGCGGCCCGGACGGCCTTGTCCACTTCGCCCGCCATGCCGGCCAGAGGCAGCAGCACGCGCTTGAAATCCCGGGTGTCTATTTTGAGATCCACAACCGTTCCCTTTACGCGTAAGCCCGGCTGACCCGGAGGATCAGCATGCCCGCTTCCACGCGCACGCTGTTGTCCTCCGGCTCCACCACCCAGGACTCGCCGTCGATGTCCACCTGCTGCTCCGGCACGGGCCGCGCCCGCAGACTGTCGGCCAGGTAGAGGGTCCGGACGTGTTCCTCCAGGCCCAGGCTGCCCGCGTCGCTGAAGCCGCCGCTGGCCTGGGAGGCGCGGGAACCATGGCCGTCGTCGATGATGGCGGTCACGGGCTCCCCGTTGAACAGGATCTCCTGTCCGAATTCGGACAGATCCATGAACACGGCCCCCACGTCGTCGATTATGTCGTCTTGGAAGGACATTCCCGGTTCCATCCTGTCAGCTTCAATTCGGTTTCCAGGCGGACGATGCGCTCCGCATGGTCCGCGCTGCTCTCTTCCAGGGCGTCCAGACGCTTGTGCGCCCGGAGCACCGCCGCCTTGGAGGCATAGATTTCCGCCAGTTTTTCAATAGCCTTGGCCAATTGCTCGTGCTGGGCCTTGTGCCCTTTCCACCATTCGCGGAAGCAGAACAGGCCGAAGGCCATCAGCAGGGAGTTGAGCCCCAGAAGGATTTCCATGGTCATGGCCGGGCCTTCCTTCCCCGCTTTGTGCGGGCGTTCATGCGGCCGGAAGCGGGTTCCGCCCGCGCCCGGACTTCGCTGTCAGCGCGGCGCGCCGCGCTACGGCGTCGCCCAAGGTAATGGTTCACGGCTCAGTCCCCGGGGTTGGGCGTGGATTTGTACAGCAGACGGCTGGCGTCGTCCGAGCCCTTGGAGGAACCGAAATAGTAAGCGATGACCGTGTCCGCCTTGGCCGAGGCATAGCCCACCACGCCGCCGATGAGCGCGATCTGCGCCGCGTCCATGCCGGTCAGGCGAGCTTGGAACACCATCCAGACACAGGCCACAAACGCGCCCAGGGCCACTGCGGCCAACAGGCGCGGGGTCCAGGAATCGCCGGTGGCGGATTCCCTCCGCCGGGCGCTCTGGCGGTCGGCCACGGCAATCCGGGCCAGATCCACGTCCAACTCTTTCATTGTGGCCGTGAAATCCATCTCGGCCCGCTTCACCGCCACCAGTTGCTCGGGCGTGGCCCGAAGAACGGCCTGCGCCACATCCTCTTCGCCGGCACCGTCGCCCAGGCCCAGAGCCTTGCCGATGGCCGCCACGCCCAGCCCGGCCAGCGGCCCGCCCAGAGCGGTGGCCAGGGCCGGGGCCACCGTGCCGACAATATCCTTCCACCCGGCCATCAGGCCGCTCCTTCTGCCGGGTCGCAGTGGGTGCGGGTCAGCCACCCGTCCACGAATTTTCGCTTCGCGGCATTGACGGCCGCTACCTCGATGTAGTGCCCTCCCTGCAGGCAGTTCAGGGCGTGCACCACGGCGGCGTCACTGGCGCGCCGGTCCAGCACCCTGGCCAGGGCGGCCAACGTCTTCGGACCCACGGCGCCGTCCACCACGAGATCGACAAACAGGGCGGCACCGGAGCGCTTGTCGAAGTTCATGGCGTTGCACAGGCGCTGGAGCAGCTTGCCCGCGCCAGAGCGCCCCAGGTTGACCGCCTGCTCGAACAGTTCGTCGGCCACCGGCTGGGAAAAGGCGGCCAGGCCCATGCGATCCCACCATTCCCGGCGATACCAGTCGCTGACCATGTCCGAGAGGCCCGGCAGCGCGGCCAGATGCCGGGAAAAGGCCAACGCGCCCCGGCTGTAGCTGCTGTGGGATTTGGCCGCGTCGATCACGGCCCAGCCGTCCCAGGACGGGAAGAAGGTGCGGGCGATGCCGGCATAGGTCTCGCCGCCCGGATCTCCCGACACGTTGCACCAGCCGCCTTCAAAGTTCTTCAGGGGCGCATACGCTTTCAGAAAATCAGCCATGGTGCCCCCTACTCGCCCGCTGACGCGGTCACGCCGGTCAGGATATAGCCCGCGCCGGTGAACTGGATGCATTCATCCGTATTCTGGCGCACCCGGTAGATGTCGCTGCGGGTCTGCTCCTCGCGGTACTGCTCGGTGGTCAACATGCCGGGCGAATCCTCTTCCCAAAGGAAGGTGCGGCCCAGGCAGGGCTCCTTCAGGTTCTGGCCGCCGCCGGAGATGCAGGCCAGCATGATCATGTCCGTGGGCCAGATGGTGGCGATTTCCTTGGGTCGGCGCTTGGCGGCCTTATTGTAGACGGCCCCGGCCACGATGATGGTGGGCACGCTGAAATACGCCTTCAGCTGCTCCATGCTCAGTTCGCCGCGGATGGCGTTGGGGTTGCTGTACTTGATGCGGTCCATGACCGCGTCGCACATGGAAATGTGCTTGAGCACGTCCTCGTCCATGATCAGGGCGTTGGGCTTGAGGCCCACCGAGAAACGGAAATAGTCCTTGGCCCTGTTCACGTCGGCCAGAGGATCGGCGTCGGCATAGCTGTTCCAGGCGTGCGCGACCGCAGCGTTTTTAAATGTGCCGGTATCCATGACCTTGGCTGCCACCCGGCGCTCCTGGGAGCGCAGCACCATAAGGGTGGCCCGCTGCACGGCCACGGTTTCGGCGTCAAAATAGCGGGCGAACAGGGCGGCCTCGGTGTCGTCGAGCGGCTCTTCCCAGCCGTTTTCCTTGCAGGTGTAGTCCTTGAAATCGAACTCCCAATCGCCCCGGGCGTAGGCCGTGCGCGGCGCGCGCTGGGTGTCGGCGGACTCGAGAATGGCTTCGGCAGGGATGACCGGGTACTGCGACGATTGCAGCACGGTGTTGAACCCGGGCAGGACCTGGTGGCCGATGAAACCCTGCGTGGCCGCGCCGAGACTGTACTCGTAGGCCAGCACCCCCAGGTCGGGGCGGATGATGGAATTTGTTCTGGGCATGAATTACGCTCCTTTGATGTGGGATGACGCTCGGTCCGCCGTCTTGGCGGACACTCGCTCTCGCTTGCCGCAAGCGCGGTTGCGGCAGCGCTCGCGCTGCGCGGCTGCCCGCGTCCTGCGGGCGTTATTCTCCGGGGACGGTTCCGGGAATCGGGTTGAACACGGGCATGATTTCCACCAGACCGCCGCTGGCGCCCGCCCGCAGGGCCATGCCCACCAGCGGCGCGCTGCCGGAATGCGGCGCCACGGCCCCGGCCTCGCCGGAACTGAGCAGCTGCCCCAGGGTGACGGTGGCCCCGCAGGCCACTTCCAGTGTGCCCGGCGTGTTCAGCAGACGCACGCCCACATGCTCGCCCGCCACGCGGGCGCCCACTTCGGTCACGCCCACCGGCACCTCGCCCTCGCCGCAGACCTCCAGGCCCGCAGCGGTCAGTTTGACCATGCAGTCCTGGGGAATGGGACCGGCGGCGATAAATGTTTTCCGCGAATTTTCATGGTAGGGCATGACTATTTCCTCCCCTTCTGCTGCGCGTCGATCCACGCCTGGTGTTCCTCGGGGTGGGCCGCGGCCATGGCCTGGATGGCCGCGCCGCGGCTGACCCCTGCGGTCTTGATGTGCGCCGCCACCAGCGCGTCGAAGTCCGGCGCGGCCTTATCTTCTTCGCCCAGAGCAACCAGGGGCGAGAGAGGCTTGCCCGCGGCGGCCGCTTTCAGGGCGTCCAAGGCTTCCTTCTGCGCGTCCCGCTTCGTATCGGCAGCGGGGGTTCCCCCCAGCACGCCCTGCAGAGAGGCCAGCACGTCCGGCGACACGCCGGAGGCCGCCACCACCTTCAGGCGGGATGCCGCTTCTTCGCCCAGCACGGCCCCGGCCAGAGCCAGGACCCGATTCTGTTCCGCCTTGGCCGCCTCGTCCCGGACGCTGTCCTGGACCTGCGCGGCTGCCGCCGCGGCGGATGCTTCCAGCTCGGCCCGCAGCTCCCGCACGGTGTCCGGATGTTGCGCTTTGAGTTCCGCAAGATTCATGACTGTCGACTCCTTGATGTGGCTGATGAACGCGGCCCGGGAGCAGACCCGGTCGATGAGCCCCGCCTTCAGGGCTTCGCCCGCGATGAAAATTCTGCCGTCCGCCATGGTCAGAGCCTTTTCCCGGCTGACTCCCCTGCCCCGCTCCACGGCCTGCAGGAACAGCTCGTAGGTATCGTCGATGCCGGACTGGAGGTAGGCGCGCATCTCGTCGGACAACGGCTCCACGGAATTGCCCGCGGCCTTGTAGTGCCCGGCGGCGATGACGGTGTATTTGATGCCGACTTCCTCCAGGGCTTTGGACATCTCGCGGTGCAGCATGACCACGCCGATGCTGCCCACTTCGGCCGTGGCCGGAGCCGCGATTTCCCTGGCGCCGCAGGACAGCCAGTAGGCCGCCGAAGCCATAAGCCCGTCCGCATAGGCATAGAGGGGCTTGCCCGCCCCCGCCGTGGTCACAGCGGCGGCCAGTTCCTCAATGCCGTCCACGGTGCCGCCGGGCGAATCCACATCCAGCAGGATGGCCCGCACGGCCGGATCAGCCTCGGCCTGCTGCAAGGCCGCGCCGATGCCGCGCATGGAGGCCAGCAGATCCATGCCGAAAAGACGAAGGCCGTTCTTGGTCAGGGCGCCGGTCACCGGCACGATGGCCACAGGGCCGTCTTTTACATACATCGGCTCACCCGCACGTCCTGTGCGGGATTCGCCCTCGCTCTGCTCTCGATTCCCGTAAGGGCTTGTGGACTCGCCCAACGGGAACGCTTCGCGCCTTTCGGTCGGTCTTGCCGCAAGCGTGGTTGCGGCTGCGCTCCGCTGCGCGGCTGCCGCCATCCCTGGCGGCACATCGGCTAAAGGTTGCAGGCTGTCCGCGCGACAATGAGCAGGCGACAAAGAAACCTTACGAATAGCGACAGCATCGACCAGGCTGGTCAGGGCGTCGGCCTTGATGGCCCACAGGCCGGAAAGAGAGGTCAGCAGACTGGCCAGGCTCATGCGTTGTCCTCCTCGGGATTTTCGGCTTCGTCGTCAGAAGCGTCGTCCCCATCGGCGGCGGGCTCATCCACGGGAGATGCGGGGGGCGGGGCCTGCGGCGGCTCCAGCCCCAGCGTTTTGATCAGGCGCTCTTCGCGCTGACGGGTCCTGGCCACGGTCTCGAAGTCCAGGCCCCGGGCATGGCAGATGGCCGTGCGGGTGTCGGTCAGGGAATCCAGGGCCAGCTGCTCCGCATTGCGCTCCTTCACGGGCTCGATCTGACCACGCGGGGGCCGGGTCCAGACGCAAGCCAGCCAGGCCCGGGCCATGGCCGGGGAGTCGTACAGGGACGGCGCGCCCGCGGGCACGGCCAGCATGCCGCGCAGCCAGGCTTCTTCCATGACCATGCCCCAGGTGGGGTCCAGATAGCCGCGCACATCCCATTCCTGATACAGGGCGTGCAGCTTCCAGACCTCCAGCAGAGCGGCGCGGGCGCTGCTGTAATTCGTCTTGGAAAAATCCTTGCTGACCATTTCGTAGGGCTGGCCGGTGGACGCGGCGGCGGCCCGCAGCACGCGCTCGTAAAAGGCGTCGAAGGTCGGGCCGGGCCGGGTGGAGGAAATGATGTGCGGCTTGTCGCCGGGGTTGCCCGTGGTCAACGTGCCGGGCTGCACCTGCAGGGCGTAGTCGCGCCCGCCCATGGCCTTGCCGCCGGAAAATCCGCCCCCGCCGGCCGCCCCCAGGACGTCCTGCGGCGTTTCAATAAACACCGTGAAGCTGGCCGCGATGAGCGCGCCCACCAGCTCATAGTCCACGTAGTCCGCGAGGTCGCGGAACTGCTTCATGGCAGGGGAAAGGATGGAAACACCGCGCGTCTGCTCGGGCATGCCGGAGTGATAGCGGTGGAAACAGGCGTAACGATGGCCCACCATGCGCGGCACGTAGATGAAATGCCGCGAGGTGAGCCCGGCCAGCGGCATATTGTCCGGCGGGTTGGCGATGAAGTATCCCTTGGGCCGGTTGTACGGCCCAAGGTGCACGCCGCCCCGGATGTCCGCCCGGTGCGTCAGGTCCCCGGGCGTGCGCAGCCGGGCCGGATGCAGGGGCTGAAGGGCCAGGCCGAAGGCCCGGCCCGGCTCCTCCAGCCACACGGGGAGGTGGAGGAACTCGCCCGTGATGAACATGCTGCGCTTGGATTCGTATTGCAGATCGTCGAAGTGCTGCGTGCCGCCGGCGTGCGCTTCCTTGCACCAGATCTTCCAGGCGGCCTCGGCCGAATCCGCGAATTCCTGGGCCTGCTCGTCGGTGATGCCCAGCGCCGTGGCGTCCGGATAGGACTGCGGCCGCAGGCCCGGCCCCACCACGTTGAGCGCCAGCGAATCCACGCAGCTGGCCGCGTGCCCGTCGTTGGCCGCCAGGCTCTCGGCCCGCTGCATGGTGTTGTCGATGGCCCGGGATTCGGACAGGCGTTGTTCGCGGCGCGGGTTCCAGCTCTGCAGCGTCCCTTCCTGGGACGCGGACAGGCGGCGCACGCCGGCCACCAGACCGGAGGCCATCTGCCCGGCCGCGGCCATGGCGTAACGGGCCTGCATGCGCCTGGCGCCCGCCACGGGCGAAACATAGTTGACCAGGCGGTCGATGAGGTTGGGCTGAATGTTCAGGCGCATCAGTATTCCCCCCTGCCGCCCCGGCCGGGCACCAGCTGGATGAAACGCGGGGAGGCCAGACCGGCCCGCTCGTCCTCCACCGTGGGCTGGGCGTTGAGCCAGTCCAGGGTGCTGCGGATTTCGGGCAGGTCGGCCCGGCGCAGGCGGCGTGTGCCGATGGTGTACTCCTGCCCGGCGGCGCACTTGAGCAGGGCCGTATTCCAGGCTTCAATCTGCTTGGTTTTCTGCTCGCGGGTGAAAACGGCCATGCTCAACTCCCGGCCTCGCAAAAACACGGGGCACTTTTGCGAGCATGTACACCGCCGGGGAAGGCATGTCAGTCCAGAGTGGACAGACTGGACAGAATGGAGACAGTTTTTTCAGGGGGTAAAACGCCCGTGAAGCCATACGGGGCGCGGCTTGCCGGGGTACGGCAATTGCGTGCGCAAAGCGGCTTTGAAAAAAAATTCGCCCGCGGTCGGGGAGACGGCCGCGGGCGAAGGTAACTGTCTGTTTTTTATATTTTTATGTTCAGATCAGGCACAGACCAAAGTAAACGCTCTTGCCGCCGCGCTTGCGCCGGGCAAAGCGGGTGGGCATGACCCGTCCGAAGATATGCTGGCTCGGCACGGGCTCACCGAACTTGCCGCACCACCAGGCCGTAAAAGCGTCATACAGCCTGGTGGCGTTGACGCGGCCGTGCTCATCCGTCCGGCACTTCTCCTCGGCAAACTGGACGATGCGCCGGGTTTCCTCGTCGTGAACGGGACGCGGCAAAGGCCCGGCAGCCAACATACGACAAATGTGGACAAAGCACTGCACGGCGAAATCCCAACCTTCTTCTTCCAAACTCGCGCAACGCAGGGCCGACTCCCAAACACGCAGGCGAATGCCCTGACGCAAGGAATATACCTCCGGCACATCCGGCATACCGGTACGTTCCCCACGCAACTTGTTCGCGTTCGGCATGGTATAGGTCCCGGTACGGCGCAGGGTGGGCAAGACTTCTCCGGCCAACCACTTCTGGAAGGACAGGGCCTTGGGTTTGTCCGAGCGACCGAGGAAAAAGTAGAGCCCCTGCTCGGAAAGCATAAGCATTTCCTGGATTCCCGAGGGGGTCAGAACGGATCTGACCCCCCGCCACTCCTCCGGTACATGTACAATGCAACTTTGCCCATTCCACTGATAATTCAATGCCAAGGCCACATCCTTGGCCACGAACCAGGGATTCCCCTCTTCGTCCAGCATGGAGCGCACAAGGTTCTCGCCAAAAACAAAAGGCACCAGATTCCGTTCAGTCTGCGTATTCATAAAAAACCCTCCACAGTTTTGCCCAAGCGTAAGCATATTTTCCCTAACATCGTCAAATAAAAAACGAATCAGGATATTTCACAGGACAATTTTTTTCCTGTTTGTCCTGCATGCATCCTGTCGCGCTCATTGACGATCACTCCAGCGACGGCAATTTCACTTTCACAGCGGGACATTGTGCAGTCACTTCGGCAAAGACCTGGAGAAGTTTGCGGTCCACATCCTCAATCAGCACCCAGAGCAGACGACTCTGCGCGGGCGATCCGCTCTGCCGCACCAACTCGGCATGGGCCATGAGCGGCGTCAGCAGATCCGTGGTGAGCATAGTGCCCAGGGAAACCGCGTTACGCATTGACCACCTCCGATTCCGGAGCACGGCTGCGGGCAGACAGCTCGTTATGGGCCTGATCGAATACGCTGCCGATGAGCACGGCCTCGCGCTCCGGATCATTGGCGCAGATCTTGCGGATGCGCCGGATGGAGGCCATGTAGGGATCGGCACAGTCGGCATAGTTCCAGACGGGGAAGCAGAGACGGGCGAGATTAGACATGGCGCCCTCCCGCTTCATGCACCATGCCGGACAGCGTGTCGCGTACCTGACGCAGGTCGGTCCAGGTGCCGGCAAGAATGCGGGCGGTGCCATTGGCCGGAGTCTCCGGCGCGCTGCCGCTCAGAAGAGAGAAGTAGCCCTGCAAAAGGGCAAGCCTGCCCATGACGTCTTCAATAAGCACGATAGAATGGCAGCACTGGCCAAGAGCCGGGCCGCGAACAGCAGAACGGGAAAGGGATTGAGACATAAGGCACCTCGTTGAGTTTCTTATTGCCTTTCTGCGGACGCAAAAAAGGCCGGGAGCTAAGAACCGTCAACGAACGGCGGGCGTATTCCCTGCGAACAGGTCTTGTATTAGCCCACTCCCGGCCTGAAAGCCGAAGGATACACCACCGCTTGTCAGGCGCGGGGGCGCAAAAAAAGCCACGCTCACGGGGTGACAGCCGTCGTTGAAGGTGTTCTTAGGCACCTGCAAAATTGCTTGCCAAAATGCACGGAGCGTGTCAAGGCTAATCTGAATTCCGTACATTTTATAAGGAAATTGATACGAGGGAGAAACATTATGCGACTGTACTTTGCCCAGAGCGTTATTGCTTCTTTGACTATCTGCGCGAGCCTGCTGTGTTCCGCCTGCGGCAGCAGTCAGCTTGACTTGGAGGGCAAAAGCCCCGAACAGGCAGCGGACGCTATCAAGGGACTGGATAAAAAAATTACCGAAGCGCGCCTGCAGCCGACTGTGCAGGGTCCCAGCGTTGTTTGGATTACATGGCTGGCCAACTCCGGACCGTCGCCCCTCCTTATGGAGCAGACCGACATCAAAACATTGTTGCAGAGTATCGCCCTGGCGAAAGGCAATGACAATATCGGCTGGGTGCTGCTCTTCCTCAATGAAACGGGCGTCGACCAGCTGGGCAACAAGAGCCCTGTTTTGGCCCTCAAGTTGGGATGGAACATGGAAACGCTGAAAAAAGTCAATTGGGATGGAGTTCAAAACTGGCAGTTGATCGATCTTGCGAGTATTGAAGGCGTTGGTCCCTTTGGTAAAAATGCTATTGACGCCTACTGCAAGGATGGCGCATCAAGCTATGGCAAAACTTTCTGCACGCGGGCGGGATGGCGCGGATGAAGATTGGGCGCATTCCACCTTCGGCCGCAAAATCCAGCAGGCCATCGACTTTAACGCCAAGGGCAAAAATATCGCCATCCTTGCCGAAGACGCCTGGGCTAACGCTCTCTAGTTGAAGAAGATAAGCAAATGAGTATCCCAAAAGTTTTAGTTGATACGTGTATTGTTTCCACTGGCCATGCCGATCCAGCCTGTTGGGTTCAGATAGATACTGATAGTCAGTTCTTTTCTAATAAGCTTATTGTATATATTATAAAAGAGAGAAAAAATATAACACTTGATACTCAAATAGATATTCAGGCAATCGGGAGAGCTGCTAGAAATAACGAAATATTTCTCTATGAATATCCAGAATTAGTCTGGGAGACATGGCTTGGATATCAAAGTTGGAGAAATAATGTATCTCCTTTGTACGCATTTCGAGATGTAAAATGGCATAATATTCCATCACCTATAGATCGATCTAAATTTTTTCAGTCATCAAATTGGGTAGAAGGAAAAGAAGTTGAGTTATTTATGGATTTTCTTTTAAAAACTGATCATATCAAATTACATTCTCTTATGCATAAATTAAATATATTTTCTGAGTTTGAAATTTCTTGTGCAAAGAATCTCCCAATATTTCAAGGGATGTGTTCAGATAAAGTTTTGGGAAGAAAAAGGGCACGAGACATTTATCATTTATGGGCAGCAGAATGCAATAATTTAGATTATTTTCTTACAGATGATAAAAAATTAATAAATGCTTATAAAAATGCGTTAAAAGATAAAAAAATAAATATTCACTGCAATCTTGTAGCCCCCAAAGAACTTATAGAAATACTTAATATTTCAACAGACGGCATAACAGTGCCAAATCCAGGAAATATGTTTCTTATGAATGGCTTAGAATATATTCCATGATACAATTTACGTTAAAAATGACTACAATATATATTGTAAACAGATATGTTTGACAGCGTCTACATATACCCTGAACCACCCTCAAAATGAATACCTACACCCCCGGCCGTCCCATTGACTGTCGGTCTGCTTTTAGCATACTGCATAACATTGTCCAGCAGTTGCAACAACATCACGAACTGCGGCGGATGCATCCTGCCGCCCACCCTACGGAAGAACAATGACCATGAGAGGCGAGACACAGTCGGACGCAACGCCGCATAAAAGAGCCTTCAGAATCTGGATATCCTATGCTCTGGCGGGACTGATCGGCGTCACAATCGGAGCGATACTCATCTTTTGCCTGGCTCCAGGGTTATTTACCTTCGAATCACGTTGCTATATCGCCTCGCATACAATCTCTGGCGTCGGACTGTCCTCCGCCAAGGTCGATCCCATATGGCACATGACAATCCGGAGTATGGTTGACAGTGCGGCACAACAGGCTGAAACCCGCCTCCGGGATCACTTCACAATGCTCCTCGCCATGGCAGGCATGGGCACGGCGGTCATTCTCGCTATCTTCAGTCTGTCCCAGGCTCGCCGGGAAGAGCAAGCCATCTCCGAAATGAAGGAACTCAGGACTGAAGCCAAAAACATACTGGCCGAAATCCGGCAATGCGGTGAAACAGCCCATACAGAGGTGGACAAAATCAAGGAAGGCTTTGAAAAGCTCAGGCGCTCGCCCGCAACCGGGCCCGAAGAAAAGCGGGAGGGCACATCCCGCGACAGTCAGTTTGGCGCCGAAGAGCAAAAATCGGAAAAAGACGGCAGTAGCGGGGAGGAGAATCAGGAGACGCCGGACGTCCTCTTTCCGCCCCCCCCTTCCTGCGTCCGAGGTCGAGCAGCCTGCTCCTACGGCAGGAACTCCCGAAGCATCCGTCCAGGTAAACCAGACAGATCTGAAACAGCTAGAGACTTTCGCCGCCCACGGCGATGCCGAAGCACAAGTTATTCTGGCACAGCTGTATAGAACAGGACAAGACATCGGACAGAACAAGGCTGAAGCGGCAAAGTTGTACAAAAAAGCGGCTGAAAAAGGTCACGCTATGGCACAGTTCAATCTAGGCGTGATGTATAACCAGGGTGATGGCATCGAACAGAACAAGGCTGAAGCGGCAAAGTTGTACAAAAAAGCGGCTGAACAAGGTCACGCTATGGCGCAGTTCAATCTAGGCGTGATGTATAGCCAGGGTGATGGCATCGAACAGAACAAGGCTGAAGCGACAAAGTGGTACAAAAAAGCGGCTGAACAAGGCCTTGCTAGGGCACAGTTCAATCTGGCTATAATGTATGACGAAGATGATGGCATCGAACAGAACAAGGCTGAAGCGGCAAAGTGGTACAAAAAAGCGGCTGAACAAGGCCTTGCTAGGGCACAGTTCAATTTAGGCGTAATGTATAGTCAGGGTGATGGCATCGAACAGAACAAGATTGAAGCGGAAAAATGGTACATAAAAGCGGCTGAACAAGGCCATATTAAGGCACAGTTCAATCTGGCCGTAATGTATAGTATAGGAGATGGAATCGAACAGGATAAGGCTGAAGCGGAAAAATGGTACATAAAAGCGGCTGAACAAGGCAATGCTAAGGCACAGTTTAATCTGGCCGTAATGTATGACAAAGGTGATGGCGTCAATCCGGACCAGCGGACGGCCGTATCCTGGTATCAGAAGGCTGCGGAACAGAGACATGCCCCGGCCGCCTTGGAAATGGCCAGCCGCTATTTCAATGGCAAAGGCGTGCCGGAGAATTATATCAAGGCATACGTTTTCCTTCTGCTGTACAAAGCCAGCAAGAGCGAAGATAAAAATGCTTCCCTAGCACAGAACCTGCAGCAATCTCTCGCCAACCTTCTGCCACCTGAACAGATTGCCGCTGCCCAGCGGGAAGCGACGGCCTTGTGGAACAAAATCGATAATACGCGCGACGATTAATATACCCCTGCCCTGTACGCGCGGCACCCTATGCCGCCCTTGACGTCCGACATTGTGTGACATATGTATATGTCACACAATGTCGGATACCTTTTTAAAAGGACCAGCCATGCGTTTTTTCAAACTCCGGGCCTTTGAGCGTTTCGCCACCAAAGAAGGCATCACGGACGAATCCCTGAAAGCCGTAGCCGCCCAAATGGAAGCGGGGCAAATTACGGCCAACCTGGGCGGATTCGTCTACAAGCAGCGGCTGGCCAGGCCAGGCGGCGGAAAGTCCGGCGGGTACAGGGTCATCCTCTACTACCGCCAGGGCGAGCGCGTATTCTTCGCCTTCGGATTCGCCAAATCCACCATGGCCAATATCCGCTCCAATGATCTGGCCATCTTCAAGGCGCAGGCCGACGTGCTCATGCACAGCCCGGACGACAAACTCAGGACGCTGCTGAAAAACGGCATCCTGATGGAATTTTAGGAGCATATCATGCCGAACAACTACAACAGCGAAATTGCCGAAGCCGTCCACAAGGACATGCAGGACATGCTCAAGCTCGGCGTTATCGACAAGCAGACCATGCGCACGTTTGACGAACTTTGTCTGGTGCCGGTCGAGCCCATGAGCGGGGAAGAAATCCGGAAGCTCCGGGAACGTGAGGGGGTATCCCAGCCCATACTCGCATGGCACCTGAACGTCAGCAAAAACCTGGTTTCTGATTGGGAACGCGGAGTACGGAACCCCGGAGGCGCGGCCCTGAAGCTGCTGAATCTGGTAAAAGCCCACGGACTGCAATCCATCAGCCTGTAAAAACACAAGGGAGGAAGCGATTCCTCCCCTTTTTTACGCCTCCGGATCCACCCGGCGACTGACCAGGTAGGCCTCGATACTGCTCACCGTCACCTGCAGGCCCTTGCGGTTGCCGATGCGGAAGGCCACCAGCCGTCCGGACGCCACCAGCTTGTATACCCAGGAATCCGTGCAGCCCAGGCGGGCGGCCGCTGTCTGCACATTGACCCGTGGCCCTTTGGCCCGGTCATGGGGAAGATTGGCGTTCCGGCCCATGGAGGTCTCCTAATACTCGCCCCGGCCTCGCAGGAAGCCGGGGCGGTTGCGTTGGGGCGCTTCCCGGCCCGGCAGCACGCGAGCGGGCAAAGGCGGCCGGGCGGACATGCCGGCCCGCAGATCCACGCCCCGGGCTTCCGGCCCGGTTGGCCGAACCAGCCGGGCCTGGGCCGCGGCCAAAAGCTCGCGTTCCACGATCATCTGAAAGCTGGGCAACCAAGCCCCGTCCACGCAGGCGCTGGCCATGACGGTACAGTCCAGATAGTGGTTGTTCCGATTTTTCCGCACCCAGGCCAGCTTGCCGTTACGGTCGCGCACCAGGGCCTCGGCGCAGATCTGCGCGGCAAAGGACTGGTCCGTCTCCCGGTGCAGGGTCATGGGTTGACGCGCATCGGGCTCCAGGCGGGCGAAGATAAGGCTCTTGAAATAGTAGGTATCCAACAGATAGAGCCAGAGGCCTCCGGGGATGCGGATCCGGGAGCTGGGCAGGCGGTCGATCATGGTGGCGCGCACCGGGGTATGCGACTCATGTGATGCCCCCTTGCAGGCAAACACCTTCCCGGCGCCATGACGGCGCACGTAGTTATAGACCTCCTCGGTGCGGGACACCACGTCATCCTTGCCGCGTGTACCGCCCGAGTCCATGCCCGCGCGCCAGAGGCCCAGGCTCTCTCCGCTCCTGGGAGAGTCGGGCTCAAAGTCGTAGCGGGTTTCATGCAGCAAGGCATGCACGGCATCCCACTCCGGCAGGCGGCCGTAGTCGATGAGCGCCGACGACAGGTCCGGCCGCCAGCCGTAGACCGTGTACCAGAAGCCGCGCTTCTGAACGTCCACCCCGGCGGTCAGGGCCACCACGTCGCCCGGCACTGTCCGGGCGGGCAGTTCCAGGTCCACCCGCTCCAGGACCCGGCTCTCCTCGGTCTCCATTTCCACAGCCTGATACGGCAGCGCCCACATCCCATTGACATACTGCTGTTTTACGGCCAGAGCGTCGGAGGCCTCGGCGCGCATTTTTTCGGCCATGATCTCCGACAATGAGACGTTCTTGGACAGGATGGCAGGCAGGTAGAATCCCACCTTGCGCGGATGGGGCACGGGCTCATCCGCCACCCACCGGCCCATGCCCACGGCCCGGTCGCGCAGATAGTCGGTCCAGGGGTAGTTACAGTGAGAGCACTTGTAGCGGGCCAGCTTGCGGCGCTCCACTTCCTTGGGGTCGCTGCACTTTTCCGCCAGCGCCAGGCCGGCCTCCTCGAGCTGGTTGTACTTCATGCAGGCCGGACAGCGCGCCTCAAAGTGACGCACCTCGTCGCACTCTTCCAGGGCCTGCACGATGCTGCATTCGTCGCCGCCGATGGGCTTGGACACGCGGAGTATCTTGCGTGTGCGGGAGTAGGATCTGGTGCGCTCAAGGAACTCGGCCACAGGTACGCCCTGCCCGGCAATCTGCTTGTACAGAGCCTCTTCATCCAGCATCAGGTCTTGGATTGAGATGGAGGCACGCTGCGACGGCGACTGCGCGCTGGCCAGAAACAGGGATGTGCTGTCCCGAAATGAAATCTGGGATGCCTTGACTTTGCGCAGCTCCGTCCTGGTGACAGGGCTGGCCTTGAACATAGGTAGAAGTTTGTTGGCCACCACCTTTCCCAGCGCGTCGTCGTCCTGCATGGCCAGCATGCGCGGCCCGGGGCGCCGGTCCACCGAGTAGGCCAGGGCCGCGTGCATGACCAGGGTCTTGCCGGTCTGAGCGGAACCGGAGACGTCCACCTCCTCCACGCCGGGCAAGGACCAGGTGTCCATGATCTCCACAAGGTACGGATTGACGTCCTTGCGGTAGCGGGCGCCGGCGTAGGGACCATCCTTGACGATCAGGTTGGATGCCGACCAGTCCGATAGAGAGACGTAAGGTCGCTTGCGGAAGATATGGCGTTCGCCGGGGGTGAAGCGGAACATCAGGCTTCTCCATCAGGCTCCAGGGGCAGCGCTTGATCGGGCAGCTCGTCGACGGCTGTGCCGAAGTCGCGGTCCGCCGCCCAGGCGTCCATCCAGTCGGCCGTGTTGTCATCCCACCAGCGCATCAGCTCGGGCAGTTTGCTTTCATCGCCGTGCACCAGGGCGATGATCTCGCTGGCCTTCCGGAAGCCGAAGGACCCAATCTCGGATTTGAAAAACAGCGCCCGGGCGGACAGCTCCTCCTCATGTGCAGCGCGGGGCATCAGCTCCCCTTGTTCTTTTGCCAGCTTCAGACGGGCGCGTTCAGCGGTATAACGTTTCAGTTCGGCGTCAGCGGTGAGGCGGCCCACGGTGGCGTCGGACAGGGCGCGGTTCTCGGCCTGGGCAATGGGATCCAGATGCGCGGCCGCGTAGCCCATCAGCGCGCCTTCCTCAAAATTGCCGTCCGCGTTCTTGGCCACCTTCCGGGCCTGCACATCGCGGTTGAACTGGCTCTTCGAGATTTTAAAACCTTGGTCGCGCAGAAATGCCGCAGCATCCAGCTGCGTTTTGAACACTCGCATGGATGTACCGCCTCCTTGTTGCAGTCGGGCCACTTCGTCGGCCACGGCCGCCTTCGCCTTCTTGAACGCGGCGATGTTGTCCTGGGTCGGGCTCTGTTTCATCAGTCGCTTGGTGTCTTCCTTGGCCCGGATCAGGAAAGCCAGATCGTTCTCGGCGCTCTTCTCGGCCAGCGCCAGCAGATCCAGATCGTCAGTCATGGGATGCCTCCAGGGCTTCGAGTTGCGGCAGAGCTTCGTAGGGGCGACCGGAGACGGCATGCACAGCGACCTTGCCGGTGTATTCCTGCCAGCGCAGGATGGTGCCGTCGACGTGGTGCGGATCCAGGTCCATGAGATTGCAGCGACGCCCCAAGCGCTCACCGGCGATCAGTGTGGTGCCGGAGCCGCCGCACAGGTCCGCCACCAGGCCGCCCCGGGGAGATGAGTTGGCCACCATTTTTTCCACCAGGGCCACGGGCTTCATAGTCGGGTGCTGCTTGGACTTCTGGGGCTTGGGCGCACTGACGATGGTCGAGGTCAACTCCTCCACCATGACGTCCTTGCCGCTGATCCGCAGGATGGAATCGCCGCAGGCCACCTGCCAGACATTGTCCGACACGCGGATGATGGGCACGCCCGCGAAGTGCTCGAACAGGGTGGTCTGCTTGCGGTCGCCGTACCAGGTGTGTTTGCCGGTGGGCTTCCAGCCGTAGAGGACGGGTTCGTGCTGCCAGTGGTAGTCGCTGCGGGAGAGTACCAGCTGGTTCTTGCGCCAGATGACCACGGCGGACAAATAGAAGCCCGCAGCATGGAACGCCTTGCGGAAGGCCATGCCGTCACCGGCCTCGGAGTGGGCCACGTAGATGGCCCCGCCGTCGCACAAGATGTCGGACGCGGAGATCATCAGGCGGCGCAGGAAGGCGTCAAACTGTTCCGGAGACATCCTATCGTTCTTGATTTTGCCCGCCTTGGCTTTGTAATCGACATTGTACGGCGGGTCGGTCCAGACCAGATCCGCCTGCTCCCCGGCCATCAGCGTGGCCACATCTGCTGGTTTGGTCGCATCGCCGCACATCAGTCGATGCATGCCCAACAGCCAGACATCTCCCAGGGCGCTGGTGGGCACCTCGGGCTCCTCGGGCACCGCGTCCGGATCTTTCTCGTTGTCGGCCACCGTGCCGGCCAGAAAGGCGTCCAGCTCCCGGTCGGAAAAACCGGTCAGAGACAGGTTGTCCAGCTCCAGGCGCAGTTCGGCCATTTCGGCCCGCAACGCTTCGTCGTTCCAGTCCGCCCAAGTTGCACTGCGGTTCACCAGCAGCCGGAAGGTCCGGACCTGCGTGGGGGTCAGATCGTCCTGCACCAGCACCGGCGCTTCGGTCATGCCCAGCTCGCGGGCAGCCTCCAGACGGATCTCGCCGTCGACCACTTCGCCGTCCGCAGTCACCAGCAACGGCACGCGAAAACCCCAGGTCCGCAGGGCCTCCACCATTTTCGGCAAGGCCGTATCCCGGTCCTTCAGCTGGCGGCCATACGAGTGCAGGTGTTCCAGGGGCCAGAGTTCAATACGCAGATCAGACATCGGCCTCCTCCAGAAAGTACACATGCAGTCCGAGTTCCTGGGCCTCCTTGATTTCCGTCAGCACACCTTCGCTCTCGTCCCAGCCGCCCAGGCACAAAACCCAAAGTTCCGTGGCCCAATGCTGCAGGAAGCTGAGATCGTAGTCCTTCCAGTGGACAAATCCCCACAGATGGTCCCTTGTGCCGGATAGCGACACGCCATTGACAATCGGACTGAATATGGCCCGACCATGCGTCAGATGAGCAGAAGTAAATTTCAAGGCAATCCGGTATCGATATTCGCGCACAGTCTGCTCGTCGCTGCTATACGGCGACGCCAGATAAATCCGCTGGTCACCACACATCGGGCACCTCCAGTCTGTAGTTTAAAAAATTTTTGGCCGTAATCAGATTTTCGGGATTGCGTGACAGCCAGTCCCATATGTCCCGCGAGCGATCCACCAGTTGCAGAAATGCGTCCACTTTTGCCCGATGCTTTGCCGCCCAGGCGTAATCGTAATCCCAGCTGAAACCGACGCAGTTGCCGCCCTCATCTTGGAACCGGGTATAGGTGATGGGGATCTCCTGCCACATGGCGTCCAGCTGCAGCACATCCGGCGGCGGCACGGGCCTTGCTTTTTCGCGCCCCTCCACCTGCAAGGGCATATCAGGCCGGGGTCCTGACGGCGTAGCCATCCGGAGCCCCGCAGGAATGCCTGCCTGAAGCCACAGGCGCAGGTCCTCGCCCGCGGCGAAGGCCTCGCCCGGGTCCTTACCTGTGGGCACCGGCCAGCGCTTGGCGCGGGGGAAGGTGGCCTCCCAGCGGGGCCAACCTTCAGCACCGGCCTTGTCCATGTCCAAGGCCACCAGGATGCAGAGCGCATCCTGCAGGCGGTCGAAAACGGTCCGCGAAAGGTTCCGGATATTGCTGGTCATGGATGCCACGCAGTGCACCAGATCTCCGGCCAGATGGTGCAGCAGGATGGCGTCCAGCTCGGACTCGGTGACCACCACGATTCCCCCGCCCTCATAGAGTGACGTGGTGCACGGCAGCCAGAGGACGTCCATGGCGGATCCGGGCACGACAAAATATTTCAATTTGGGGTTGAACTCTTCCCGGTCAGCATCGAGGCGGCGAATACGGACCCGATGCACCACGCTGGCACCAGCCGGGCCGGGAAGGATCTGCGGGATCACGATACCCCTGGGCAACCAGAGCCTCTTCGGCTTGCCGTCTTCCTTGGTCAGAGACGGCAGGCCCCAAACTTCCCGAGGGCGGATGATACTGTTGTTGCCCTTTTCGCCAGGGTTGTAGCCCAGCCGGTAACGTCGCACCGCTGCCGCATCGATACCGCGGGCGGCCAGCCAGGCCATCTGGGCCGGAGTATTGATCAAGTGCTCCGTGGCCCAAGCCACGAAAGCCGCGGCCCGGCCTTGCCAGACCGGTCGGTTCACGCCCTCCAGCTGGCCCAGATCTTTGGCCACGGGCTGGAAGGTTTCCGCCCGCCGGACCGGGGGCAGCGAGGGCGCCTTCAGGTTGGCCACCGGAGCCACGCCTACCCGCTTACAGGCATCGGCATAACTCATGCCTGCATAGTCCCGCAGGAACTGGATGCCGTCCCCCTTGGCCTCGCACTGGCGGCACCAGTAGTAGCCGCGCCCCTCCTGCTGCTCCGGCCAGATCTGGCAGCGATCCTTTCCTCCACAGCAGGGACAGGGAGACGCCCATTCCTTGGCGGTTTTTTTGACAGGGGTCAGGCCGTGCTCACGAAACAGGTCGGTGATATCGGCTGGCATGACCAAACCTCCAAAGGTCTTGAAAGGTCCTGTAAAATCTCCTGTCCATATCTTCCTGTTTTTTTTTATCTTTCAAGAAACAGGACAATAGGACGTAAACGCGGACACATGCACACAAATCGCTATAGCCGTTAACGCGTTGGCCCTTCCGGGGAGATGTCCTTTTGTCCTGACGCACCTATCCTAGCGGTATATAAAAACATCGGCGCAGGCCCTTCCTTTTGAAAATATCCTGGCAACGTCATAAGCTCCTAAGAGCCTGACTTCGGACGGAACTTCTCCCCTTCCTCGGAAATGGCCACGCCGAAGTAGTAGGTGTGGCCGCCCACTTTGCGGCGTTCAACCTTGGCCGACAGCTGGCGACCGAAAAGGTGCATAGAGGGCACGGTCTTTGCGGAGATGTAGCGCCTGTACCAGTTGTGATAGATTTCATAGACTTCCGTGGCATTAAGGCGATCCTCTGAAGTCGCGGTCTCCAGGCACTGACTGATAAAGAGCGCCATAGTGTCCTCTTCCACCCGGTATTCCGCCGTGGACTGCGTGATGCTGGGTGGCGGGATGAGGCCCTCCTTCTGGTACATGAGGCAGCCCCGCACCAGCCAGGCCAGAATGCCGGGCAGCTCCTCCTCCAGCTGTTTCTCCAGCTTGGGGTTCCGCTGCCGGTCGAACTCGCCGGTTGGCTGGTCCACAAAACGGAATGGAAAGTTGAGCAACTTAAGGCGCTCCCAGAACGCGGTGTCATGCGCGGGCGCCCTGGGGAGAAAGTTGGTCAGCAGGAACAGGGTGTGCGTGGGGCGGAATTCGGTGTTTTCTTTGTCCCAGAGATAGCGGCCGGTCAGGGAGTCGGAGCCGGAGAGCAGCTTGACTTGCGATGTGCTGAAGCGCCGGTTTTCGTTGGTCTCCGAGGCCCAGACGATGCGCAGGCCGTTAAGGTTCATGATGGTAGGCGACGCGCTGTCCGGGTCCTTGGGCACGTTGCGGTCCAGCAGCATCTCGGCTGGCACCGGCCCCATATAGGGACCCAGCACCTTTTTCAGCGTCTCCATGATGACGGTCTTGCCATTGCGGCCGCGGTCGCCATAGAGCATGAGGAACAAAGGCTCGGTCGACTGCCCGGTAATGGCGTAACCCAGCACCTTGTGCAGATAATCAATTACCCCCTCATACGCCCCTATGATTTCGGACAGGCTCTGTTCCCACATCGGCGCCGGTGTATCGAGCCCCTTCCATTCCACCGGGCAGGCCCGGCGCATATAATCGGACGGCCGCCCTGGGCGATGCTCTCCCGTGCGCAGATCAACCACTCCGTTAGTCACACCCAGCAGCCAGGGATCCACGTCCCAAATGTCCGGCTTGGTGATCAACGGGTCGACATTGGCCAGCGTAAATTTGATGCAGGCGTTCACACCGCGGGAGCTATTAAGATAAGAAGCTCTCTTGGTCAGGCGGTCTGCCGCAGCCCCCAGGCGAGCCGCCTGTTCGGTGTCACCAGCGTCACGGGCCTCCGTGGCCAGTTTGTCATAGTGCGCCGCGATCTCCCTGTACTTGACGCCCACCTCTTCAACGGACGCCTCCACCCGATGGATGTGCGTGGTCTCCCAGTGCTGGCCGGTCCAAGTGTACCAAGTTTTGATCTCCGGTACGTATACCAACTTACCACGGAACAGCGCGCTGTGCAGAATGCCGTCGCCCTTCTCGTTGAATTTGGAGCATCGGGAGACAAAGTCTGGCGTGACGGCCTCGGCGTCTGGCGATGATTGCTGTGCGGTTTCGTCTTGCACCTTGGCGGCCACCCGGGCGGCCATAGCGTCCAGAGGTGACTGGTCATTATCAGCCATGGCGCACCTCCAGGGGCACAGGCACTTCGGGGATCTGGAGCGCCGCACGTTGCTTCACCTTTGTCGCGCCGGAACGATCCCGGATTCCCAGGAAACAAAACCCACAAAATCCCCGAACTCTCGGGGCCGGCGTTCCGTCCCTCGCCCGAGGTCCTAGGAAGGACCCGCAGCCGCTCGGCCACTCGGCTGCCAACCAGGATGTTTTGCCCTGTCTTTTTTGGAAGGAGGGGTGCGGGGAGGGGAAGGCCGCGCCTCCCTGGAGATCGCCGGCTACGCCGGCGTGAAAGGAAGCGCCCGCTCCATAGCTTGGCTGACGGCCGTCGTAATGGCCACAGCCACGTCCTTGAGTGTCGGTGTGCGTGCCCTGGCGACGTGTGTCAGAATGGCCACAGGAATGTCGTTGAATGAGGGCCCAGGCGGGCGCTCCTGCCCAGATGCATGGCAGGAAGGGAAAGGCATAAGGGGAAACGCAAAGAGTGAAGCTTCGAACACTTACGTGTAGGCCACCACCACGAGCAAGGGACCATGAAGGGACCACAATACTGTAGAAACAGAAAAAGGACTCACGTTTATACAACGTAAGTCCTTGATTTCTATGTGGTGCCGAGGGACAGAATTGAACTGCCGACACGGGGATTTTCAGTCCCCTGCTCTACCAACTGAGCTACCTCGGCCCATGTGGAAAAGTCTTGTACCCGCTTGGCGCGGCTTTGGCAAGCCTTTTTTGGGGAAATTTCCCGCGAAAACTTGAATCTTGCGCATCTTCCGGCCATACTCGCGTTGTTTGCAGCCCAGCCAAGGAGTTCCCGTGCAATTTCGTGCCTCAGTCCCCCCGATTTTACGTGAAATGCAAGCCCTGCGCACCCTGGGCGTGTGGCGGCTCATGTTGCAGGCCCTGGTCACGGGCGGCATCACCGGCGCGGTGATCGGCCTGTTTCGCCAGACCTACACCCTGATCAACACGGCGGTTGTGGGCTATGTGCACGACCACAGCCTGTCCGACCCCCTGGTGGGCCTGAGCATCTTCGTGGCGCTGGTTCTGCTCGGCCTTCTGGCCTGGCAACTGCTACGGCATGAACCGCTGATCAGCGGCAGTGGCATCCCCCAGGTGGAGCTGACCGTGGCCGGGCATCTGCCCATGCGTTGGGTCACGGTCATCTGGGCCAAATTCGTGGGCACCCTGGTGTCCTTGAGCGGCGGGCTTTCCGTGGGCCGCGAAGGGCCCTGCATCCAGATGGGCGCGGCCGTGGGCTGCGGCGTGGGCCGCATCTGGCATGACGACAAGGCCCAGACCATGCCGCGCTATCTCATCGGCGGCAGCGTGGCCGGGCTCACGGCGGCCTTTGGCGCTCCGGCCGCCGGGCTCTGTTTCGCCTTTGAGGAAATGAAAACCGTGATCAGCGCGCCCATGCTGCTGTTTGCCGCGCTGGCCGCCGCCTCGGCCTGGTTTGTGATCGAAGTGCTCTTCGGCTTCGGGCGGGTTTTTCCCTTCCACAATACGGGCACGCTCTCCCTGCTGCAATGGTGGATCGTGCCCCTGCTGGGCGGCATGGTGGGCATGCTGGGCGCGGCCTACAACGCCATCCTGATCCGCCTGACCCACTGGGCCGACCGCAGCCCGCTGATGCCCCAGCCCGTGCGCGTGCTGGCCCCCTTTCTGATCAGCGGCCTGCTGCTCTACTTCTACCCCCAGGTGCTGGTGGGCTTTGGTCCGGGCGCGCTGGATCTGGAAGGCCTGGCCCTGCCGCTGGGCGCGCTCTTGCTGCTGCTGGCCGCCAAAATCCTGTTTTCCTGCGTGAGCTTCGCCTCTGGCGTGGCCGGCGGCCTGCTCATGCCTATGCTGCTCGGCGGCGCGTTGGCCGGCGGTTGCGCGGCCTCGGCCCTGCTCTCCCTGAACTGCATCGGCCCGGAACAGGGCGCCACCCTGCTTATTCTGTGCATGGCCGGGCTGTTTGCCTCCACGGTGCGCGCGCCGCTCACCGGCGCGGCCCTGCTGATCGAAATGACCGGCTCGCTGCACAACGCCCCGGCCATTGTGGTCACATCCTATCTGGCCGCCCTGACCGCCAACTGCCTGAATTCGCCGCCGGTCTACGACAGCCTGAAGCAGCGCGCCGTGGACCAGGAAAAAGCCCGGCAAGCCAAAATCGACCCGGCCGCCGGTGCTCCGGGCGCAACCACGTAGGGAGGATACGTGCGCCGCTTTTTCCTGCCGCTTTTGCTTTTATCGGCGCTCACGGCCTGCGAATCGAACACCTATCCGGAGAGCACGTGCGCCGATTTTACACGCCCGACTGCTCATATTCGGGAACTCTCCCCCGCGTTCCTTTGCTTCGACGGCTACGCCGCCCGCAAAACCGGCCAGGAAAGTCTGAATCCGGAATGGGTTGACGAGGCATTGAGCCAACTGCACAGGCAGTGCGAGACGCGCCCCCAGGCCAGGGTCATGGAGATCTGGATTGAACTCAAAAAAACCCTGATTGTACCAGGCCAAAGCTACACTATGACTACCCTTGCCTGCCACGAGCTTGTGCACGGAAGCGCCGGACGCCCTTGGGCCTCGGAGAAGGGCATAGCGCTCTGGCTGGTGGGTTATCTGCATGCCGGACGCGGCGCGGCGCCTTGGTTTGTCGAAGACATGGAGGCCGTCATCGACCGAAACGGACCGTTATTTGAGGCCTGCAAGAGGCGCCCACAGGATATGGTGCTAGATGTCATGCGGGAGCTGGCCCATTGAACGGGTCTATCGCCGTGAGCATGATCAAGAATCATTTTTGTTTGCATATAACATATTGAAATATCAATATAAATAAAAAAATACTTGCAATAGTACAGATCATTGCTTACATATGGTGCCTCCCATCAATATTACAAGGCGAACGTCATGACCCGCAAAGACCGTACTGAAGGCATTTACAGCCGCCGTGAAGTGCTCGACGAGAGCGAGCGCCGCCAATACTGCCTGATCCAGCTCAAGGATCTGCTCTCTTACGCCTACCGCTATTCGGAAGACGTCAAAAAGCGTTTTGACCGCGCGCAGTTCAATGTGGAGAAGTTCAAGACTCTCTCGGACATCAAGCACATCCCCATTCTGAAAAAGAAAGAACTGATCTTTCTGCAGTCCATGGGGCCGCGTCTGGGCGGGCTGCTGACCAAGGACATCGGCGAACTCAAGCGCATCTTTCTTTCGCCCGGCCCCATCTTCGATCCCGAAGACCGGGGAGAGGACTACTGGGGCTATACCGAAGCCTTCTATTCCGTGGGCTTCCGCCCCGGCGACGCGGTGCAGAACACCTTCAACTACCAGCTCACGCCCGCGGGCCTGATGTTTGAAGAACCCCTGCGCAACCTGGGCTGTGCGGTGATCCCGGCCGGGCCGTCCGACGCGGCCACCCAGCTGGACATCATGCAAAAGCTGCGCGTCTCCGGTTATGTGGGCACGCCCAGCTTCCTCATGCACCTGGCCCAGAAGGCCGAGGAAAAGGGCCTGAATCTGCGCAAGGATCTTTTTCTGGAAGTGGCTTTCGTCACCGGCGAGCGTCTCTCGGAAAAAATGCGCTCCCAGATGGAAAAGAAATACGACCTGATCATGCGCCAGGGCTACGGCACGGCGGACGTGGGCTGCATCGGCTATGAATGCTTTCACAAGACCGGCCTGCACATCGCCAACCGCTGCTATGTGGAAATCTGCCATCCGGACACCGGCATTCCGCTCAAGGACGGCGAAGTGGGCGAAATCGTGGTCACGGCCTTCAACAAGACGTATCCGCTGATCCGCCTGGCCACGGGCGACCTTTCCTACATCGACCGCAGCCCCTGCGCCTGCGGCCGCACCAGCCCGCGCCTGGGCAGCATTGTGGGCCGCGTGGACACCACCGCCCGCATCATGGGCATGTTCGTCTACCCGCATCAGGTGGAGCAGGTCATGAGCCGTTTCGAGGAGATCAAGCGTTGGCAGATCGAGGTCACCAACCCCGGCGGCATCGACGAAATGACGCTGTTCATCGAAACCAGCGGCTTCAAGCGCGAAGAGGAGCTGCTGCACCAGTTCCGCGAAAAAATCAAGCTGCGCCCCGAACTGCGCGTTCTGGCTCCGGGCAGCCTGCCGCCGCAGATCCGGCCCATCGAGGACAAGCGCCACTGGGATTAACCGCTGTTGCAAAAGCCCGGCCTCTTGGCCGGGCTTTTGTCTATTCTTCAAAAGGAGGACGACATGTCCGATCAGAATACCGCTGAAACCCTGGCCGGGCTCATCCAATGGCTCAGAGAGCGCCATGACAGGATCATGGCCGTGGAGGCCGAGGCCCTGCGCCTGCTTGAATCCGGGAACACGCCCGGCCACAACGCCAAAATGCGCGAAAAAGCCGAAATGCTCGCCGCCCTGGGCGAGGACGCCAAGCCCCTGTTGGCCGGACTGCCCGGCGAACTGCGCTTCAACCTGGCTCTGGCCCTGGAACGTTTTTCGGGCAGCGCCCGCAATGCGCTGGGCCTCAATTCGGTCTTTTACATGTCCGCCCTGCTCTATCCCGAGGACCACAAACAGGGCGAGCCCGACGACCTGAAGGTCTGCATCGACCGCGTGGAGCGCGAAGGCGAAAATTTTTCCTAGAGCAGATCAAGGTTGAGAATTGACATTCTCAACGTTTTTAAGATGCTCGCCCTGCTCTCGATGGCCGTATGGCGCGCTTCGCGTGCCAACGGCCACGGCCCTGGCCGCCGAAGAGGCTGGACAGGGACGACGGATTGGCCGATACTAAAAAAATCGGCGGCCCTCCGACCGCCGAAAGAATTGTTTCGCGCCGCACGGCGCGGGCAAGACAAAATCCACGTATAAGGAGCAAATTATGACGCGTGTACTGCGTTTTCCGGCCCTGCCGGTTTTGTTGCGGATGTTCGCCCTGCTGGCCCTGGCGGGCCTGCTGGCTCTGCCCGCCCTTCAGGCCCGGGCGGCCGACGATCCGGCCAAGGCGGCCTCAAAGGACAAATTCGAGGAAATGGATAAAAACAAGGACGGCAAAGTGATTCTGGAAGAATTCCAGGCCTCTTTCCCCAATATGAAGGAAAGCGCCTTTGTCGTCATTGACAAAAACGGCGACGGCGCCATTGACCGCGTGGAATGGGATGAATTTCTCAAAGGCCACGCGGCGGGCATGAAGCCCGGCATGGGCGGCATGCCGCCCCAGATGGGCGCTCCCATGAACAATATGCCCGGCGATCCCATGATTCCGTCGCCGGACAGCGCGGACATGCCTCTGGTTACGCCGCCCAATGGCCGCTGATAAACACAAGGCCCCGCCTTTTCCCGTGCCCTGGCGTCCGGCAACGACGCCTGGCACGGAAGAAGCGGGCGCAGCTTCCCCGCGCCGGCCGGAAACGTCCGGCGCGCCTCTTTCTCCGGCCCGCCGGGAACGCCCCGCGCGCGGAGCCCGGCCACGCCCGCGTCGTCAAAGCGCTCCCCGAAATGCGGAGACTCAAGGCCAGCCGCATTGTCCCCAATTTCCCGACATTTCAGCGCCGTCGGATGCAGGCGCATACGGACAAGCCGACCCCGGCCCGCGTTCCCGGACGATGCCGTGCGGGCCGGATAAAAAATGGCGGCCCGGCGCTCTCGCGGAAAATATGCCGGATACGGCAAATGCCCCGGCCCGGCCCGACCATTCGACACGATTGCGCCATCCAGGAGGTTCGGGAGGTCCGGCAGCCCTGGCCCAGCCCCGCTTTCTGCCCATGTCCCGCGAAGAGATGCTCGCCCTGGGCTGGGACGAACTGGACGTGCTGCTGATCAACGGCGACGCCTATGTGGACCATCCTTCCTTCGGCTGCGTGCTGCTGGCGCGCTGGCTGATCCATCACGGCTTCCGCACCGGCCTGGTGGCCCAGCCCCGCTGGGACAGCCCCGACGACCTGCTGGTCATGGGGCGGCCCCGCCTGTTCGCGGGCGTCAGCGCCGGAGCCCTGGACTCCCTGCTGGCCCATTACACGGCCTTTCGCAAAAAACGCCATGACGATGCCTACACCCCCGGCGGTAAGGCGGGCGCGCGACCCAACCGGGCCTGCCTGGTATACGCCAACCTGGCGCGCCGGGCCTTTCCCGGCCTGCCCCTGGTGCTGGGCGGCATTGAAGCCTCCCTGCGGCGGGTCAGCCATTACGATTTCTGGACCGACGCCCTGCGCCGCCCCATTCTTATGGACGCCAAGGCTGACTTGCTGGTCTGGGGCATGGGCGAACGCGCTATTCTGGAATGTGCCCGCCGCCTGGATCAAGACCGGAATCAGGGCCGGGACCAGAGCCAGGGCGCGAACGTGCTGGCCGGAATTCCCGGCACGGCCTGGCTTGACAAACTGAACGCCGAGGGCCGACCCGCCAAGCCGCCCGCCACGCTGGCGGACGCGCCGCTGATGACCCTGCCAAGCCATCAGCAGCTGCTGGACGAACCGGAACAATTGCTCAGACTGACCCAGATGCTGGAACAGCAGGTGCACCGGGGCGACGCCTGGGCCTTTGAGCCCGTGGACGGCCGCGCCCTGGTTCTGGCCCCGCCTCCCGCGCCCCTGACTACGGCGGAAATGGACGAACTCTACAGCCTGCCCTTTTGCCGGGAGGCCCATCCCGTCTATACGCAGCCTATTCCGGCGGCGGAAATGCTGCGCACCAGCATCACCAGCCACCGGGGCTGCGGCGGAGGCTGTTCGTTCTGTTCCCTGGCCCTGCATCAGGGGCGCCACATCAGCTCGCGCTCGGCGGACTCCATTCTGGCCGAGGCGCGCGCTCTGGGCCGTGACGCGGCCTCCGGCAGACGGAGCAAGGCTGGCGTGGCCATTTCCGACGTGGGCGGCCCCACAGCCAATATGTGGCAGGCCCACTGCGCTCTGGAAGACGCGGGGACCAAGGCGGGGAGCGACGGCCCGACCGGCATGCGCAAAAGCCGCTGCCGCCGTTCCAGTTGTTGTTTTCCCACGGTCTGTAAGGCCTTTGTGGCCCCGCAGCGCAAGCATGTGGAACTGCTGCGCGCGGTGGCGGCTCTGCCCGAAGTCAAACAGGTGCGTGTCGCCAGCGGCGTGCGCGCGGACCTTGCCCTGCGCGATGCCGAGGCTCTGGCTGCCTATACCGGCGAGTTCACGGGCGGGCAGCTCAAAGTGGCCCCGGAACACTGCGCGCCCTCGGTGCTGGCCCTGATGCGCAAACCCCCGCTGGCGGTTTTCGAGGCCTTTCTGGAGAGTTTCGTCCGCCAGAGCCGGGCCGCCGGACGTGAGCAGTATGTGGTGCCCTATCTGATGAGCGCCTTTCCCGGCTGCACGGATGAAGACATGTATGCCCTGGCCCACTGGCTGCGCCAGCGCCGCTGGAATCCGCGCCAGACCCAGTGCTTCATCCCCACGCCGGGCACCATTGCCACGGCTATGTATTATTGTGCTAAAAATGAAGCCGGTGAAGATATTGAAGTGGCCCGCAGCGACGCGGCCCGGCTGCGCCAGCATCGCATTCTCATGCCGGTGGCGGAAACGGCGGAGAGCCCTCGCAAGCCTCAGGGCATGCGCAGGTCCGAAAACCGGCAAGATCGCAGGAAGCGCTGATCAATGAAGATTTTTGTTCTCTGCCAAGGGCGCAAGTCGTTGTCGCGTCGGCGGTTTGCTTGAGCCTACGGCTAAAGCAAGGCGAACACCGGGCGGAGGGAGTGGGCCTGGCACAGGCAGAGGACAAAAAGAGTATGAATCAGCGCTTCCTTAAAAAAAGCGACCGATCAGATACGTGCCCCAGACCACGAGGATACAGATCTGGGCGGTGAATTGCGCGGCGCTGCCCATGTCCTTGGCTTTTTTGGACAGGGGATGCAGTTCGGGCGAAATGCGGTCCACCACGTTTTCAATGGCGCTGTTCAGCAACTCCACCAGCAGTGCCACTACCAACACCAGGGCCAGCAGCACGCGGTCGCCCCAGGCCTGGCCCAGCCAGCAGGCCAGCGGCAGGCCCGCGAGGCAGCCCCAGACTATCTGGCGGAAAGCCTGCTCGTCCCGCCAGGCCGCCGTAAAGCCGTCGCGGGAATAGCGGCAGGCATTCCAGAGTCGCCGCAGACCGGAACGCCCTTTGAGCTGGTTGCGGAGATTGTCCGGCGTCTGTGGACCATGCGCAGCCATGTCGCCCCCTTACAACTATCGTCCGCCCCGGACAAAACGCCGGGCGCGTCCGGGCCAGTGTGCCTGAAAAAGCCCGGACGCGCCAGTGCGGCGTAAACAGGGAACCAGGGAGAAAACCATGCCCGATCCGGAACAACGTCTGGCCCGCCTGGAGGAGCTGAGCTTCTTTCAGGAAGAACAGCTCAGGCAACTTAACGCCGCGCTCACGGCCCAGCAGACCCAGCTGGACAAGGTGGAGCGGGATCTGGCCGACGCGCTGGCCGTGATCCGCCTTTTGCGCGAAAAGCTGGCCGAGCAGCCGGAAAACACGCTGCCGCCGCATTTCATGCCGGAACGCTACTGACGCACTTCAAGGGTTAAAGATTCTTTGGAGGTGGGATGGAAATCATTTCCGTCCGCGCGCAGCCGGGCTGTGCGGATGCCGCCATCGCCTTTCTGCAACAGGCCTGGGGCGGCGGCAACAATGAGATCATGTATGAGGACTGCGTCCGGCACTGCCTGGGCAGCCCAAGCCCCCTGCCCCAGTGGTATCTGCTGCGCGACGGAGAGACGCTTGCGGGTTGCGCCGGATTGATCCCTAGAGTGAATTCACTTTGAAATTGTGCCAATTTCAAAGCTGACGCTGCCCTCACCCTGCGGCGGGAACGTGGTCCCGCCTTGGCTTCAGGCGCGGGCGTCCGCTCACTCGGCCACCAGAGCATTTCAACATTTTCAAAGTTGAAATGCTCTAATGATTTCATCAGCCGCATGGATCTCTGACCCTGGATCTGCGCGCTGTATGTGGCGCGGGAACACCGGGGCCATGAATACGGCCGCCGACTGCTGGATTACGCCAAGGCTGACGCCTGGCGGCTCGGTTTCCGCAAAATCTATCTCAGCACGGAACACATCGGCTATTACGAACGCTACGGCTTTGCCTATCTGGGGCAAGGCTGGCGCCCTTGGGGCGAAAGCTCGCGCATCTACGCGGCTCCGCTCTGAACCCGGCCGCAACGCGTCCGCGTGTCCTTTCCGCAAAAAACGGCCCTTCCGCCAAGGCGGAAGAGCCGTTTTGCATTCACAAAGTCCGAACAGCGGCTAGAAACCGAAGCCGTCCGAATTGGAACCGGAGGCACCGAAACCGAAATCATCCGGCACCGCATTTTCCTCAGCGGGCGCGGCCTCTGCGGCGTCAGCCCCGGCTACGGCGGCACCGGCGGCCACACCGCCCACCACCATGCCCTTGAGGCCGTCCTTGATGGCGTCCTTGATGGTCTGCATCAGGTCGTCATGGCTCACGGCCACCTTGCCCTGGAATTCGGCCACCTGCTTGCGCAGGCCGCCCATGTCGGAATTCATGGTCTTGATCTTGGCTTCCAGCTCGTCGCATTTTTTCTGGAGCGCCTCGGCGCGGGCCTCGGCGGGTTCCAGTTCACGCACGCGCTCTTCCAGCTTGACCACGGCGGCGGTCTGCGCGGACAGACTGGCGAAGGTATCCGCCAGATAATCCAGGGTCTGGCCGGCCAGGGCCTTGGTACGGCCGTCCATCGGGGTCAGTGAGACATTGTCGCCCAGCATGCCGCGCCCACGGGTGACGAAGCCTTCCCAGGACTGGTCCTCGCTCCAGGTCAGGTCCATGAATTTGGGGTACCAGCGGGCCAGCCAGGCCGCCGCGAACGGCCCCACGGCCTTGGCGCAGCAGTCGCAGGCGATGGAGCGCCCCACCACATAACCGGCGATATCCTTGATGTCCACGCCCTCTTTGCCCACCACCAGGGCCAGCACGGATTCCACGGGAAATACTTTGCGATCACTATCAGACATGGCGGCCTCCTCCTCGGAGATCGTTATTTTTTACTTTGATGCGTTGCTCTTTCCTTCCGCCTTACCCACTCTCACCGGTGGGTGAGATTTTTTGTTCGCTGGCAAGGCACACAAATTTTTTGCGGAGGGCGCGGGCTCTTCGGCCCGTAACCGGAGCAAAAAACGCCGTGTAACGCCGCCAGCGGCAAAAAGGCTCAGCCGCTAGTTGCTTCGCCCGTACATGCGAACATAGACAAGGGCCGCCGTGCGGTACACGAAATGCCCCAACTTGGACCAGGGCAAATAGGCGAAGAGCATCCAGACAAAGACCAGATGCAGATAATAGACCACAAAGGCTGGCTTGATGGCGTCCGCCAGGCGGAAGCACTGGGAAAGCACGCCGGTCACGGCCACCAGCCAGATGATCCCCAGCAGGTACCAGTCATAGAAGCTGGAGCCCTGGTATTCGGGGTTCAGGCGCAGGCGGCGCACCGTGAGAATGGCCAGGCCCGCGAGCAGCATGAGCGCGCCGATGTTGGCCAGAATCTTGACCGGGAAGGTCAGGGGCATGGGCGTCTCGATCTTGATCATGGGAATGATCTTGCCGCCCCAGTGGCCCACAGCCACGATGGCGGTGACGCAAGCCAGGATGACGAAGCTCCAGACCAGGATAGCGTGGCCGTACTTGCGGTTGGGCGTGTCCACGCCGGTGGCCGGGCCGTCCTCGCAGTCGTTGAACTTGCGGTGGGTAATGACCTCATCCCAGAGCACGTCCCAGAGGTGCCAGACCCAGCACTTGGTTTTTCCGATGACCGTCATGCGGCCCTCGGGCTTGAACATGGCCCAGAGTTTCATCACCCCGCGCAACAGGATGAAGCAGGCCCCGAAGAAGGTGATCATGAAGATGGGGTCGATGGTATAGTCGCCGTAGAAGATCTGGCCGAAGACGATGCGGCCGTCAGCGGCGCGCGGAAACCACTCGCCGTTGTTGTACCCGGCGCGAATCCACCAGACGATGAGCCAGAGCGCCGCCGGAATGGCGAAGAGAATGGGCAGGCCCGAGGCTTTGCTCATCCACTTGCCCACGATGGAGGGCGCGGTAAGGTCCTTATAGATCACGTTGCGGGCCGCGGCCATCATGTCCGCAGGCTTGGCGCCGCGCGGGCAGAGATCCGAGCAGTTGCCGCAGTTGTGGCAGAGCCAGAGGTCCACGTCGGCGCGCAGTTTGTCCTTGAGGCCCCAGGAAGCCCAGACCATTTCCTTGCGCGGATAGGGCGCGTTGGCCGGAGCGAGCGGGCAGGCCACGGAACAGGTGGCGCACTGGAAGCACTTTTTGAGGGATTCGCCCCCCGCTTCCGTGAGCTCCCGGGTAAACTCAAGATCCGGTTTAAGCGTACATTGTGCCATTGCTGCCATCCTCCTACATGCCCTTGAACGGGTTGGGGCCCATAGCCGAAATGCGGGCCACGAAGCCGTCGATCAGATCGGGCACCTTGTCATATTCGTCAATGGCCACTTCCAGCTGATCCACGCGCTCGGGCTGCACGCCCAGACGGTTGAGCGTCTCGGCGATGTTTTCCTTGCGGCGGTTGCAGATTTCGGAGCCTTTCACAAAGTGGCACTGGTAATCGTCGCCGTATTTGCAGCCCAGCAGCATCACGCCGTCAAAGCCCTTGCTCATGGCGTCGGACACCCAGATGGCGTTGACCGAACCCAGGCAGCGCACCGGGATGATGCGACAGTAGGGGCTCCAGCTCTTGCGGCGCATACCGGCCATGTCCAGGGCCGGGTAGGCGTCGTTTTCACAGGCCAGGATCAGGATGCGCGGGCCTTCTTTCTTGAAGTCCTTGGGCACCTGAACCTCGCGGATCATGGAGCCGATCTGGTCGATATTGTAGTTGGCAAAGGAGATCACGCGCTCGGGGCAGGCGCCGAAGCAGGTGCCGCAGCGGCGGCAACGGGCCGGATTGGGCTTGGGCGTGCCTTTTTCGTCGTCGTCCAGGGCGCCGAAGGGGCATTCCTCGGTGCAGCGCTTGCACTGGGTGCAGCGCACGAAGTTGAACACCGGGTAGGAGCGGTCGCCGGAACGCGGGTGCACGGACACGCCGTGCTCGGCCGCTTCAATGCACTGTATGGCCTTGAGCACGGCGCCCCTGGCGTCTTCCTCGCAGGCGTCCATGGTCAGGGGCTGACGCACGCAGCCCGCCGCGTAGACGCCGGTACGCCGGGTCTCGTAGGGGAAGCAGATATAGTTGGAGTCCGCGAAACCGTCAAAAAGCTCCAGATCCGGGAAATCCGGGCCCTGGCGGTAAGCGAACCCCACGGTCACGTCCTTGGCCGTGGTGGGCACCAGGCCCGTGGGCAGAACCACCAGGTCCACGTCCAGGTCGAAATCCATGCCCAGCAGGGTGTTTTTGCAGGCCACCACCATGCGGTCGCCGTGATCGCGGATTTCGGTCACATCGGCCTTGGTCATCATCACGCCCAGGCGGTCCTGCATCTTCTTGTAGAAGCGCTCGAGAATGCCGGGCACGGTCATATCTTTGTAGAGAATAAAGGCCTGGGTGGCGTCGTCGGTCTTTTCACAAATGGTGTTGGCCAGCCGCAGCATGCCCACGCTGTTCACCGCGTTGGAGTACTGCAGATGCTTGACGCTCTCCAGGTCTTCCTTGACAAAGGGCTTTTCCCCGCCCTCTTCCCCCGCGGGAGCGGGCTTGGCGGCCTCCGCTTCGGCCGGAGCCTCGGGGGCTTCCTCAGCGGCCTTGCGCACGGCCTCCTCGGCCAGGGTCGTGTCCAGCACAAAGGCGATGCGCCGGGCCGTCACTTCGCCGGCCACCAGCATTTTGCCGAACTGGGCCGCATGCACCACCTTGGGGCTCACGCCCAGGCCCATGGGGGCCAGGTATTTTTCATCCAGGGGCACCCAGCCGCTCGCCAGGACCACAGCGCCCACTTCCACGCTCACCGGGCCCCCGGCCGTGGCGATGACGGCCGTGAATTCACCGGGCTGGCCTTCCAGCTTTTCCATGCGGGCATTGAGATGCACCGTGATCTTGTCGTCAGCCGTGACCTTTTCGATCTTGGCCGCCAGGTTGGTGGGCTGCTTGTCGGTCCACAGCGGTCCCAGGGGCGAGGCGGTGGGAATGTTGTTGACCGCGCCGCCCAGCTTTTCGGCCTTTTCCACCAGCACCACTTCATAGCCGGTGGCCGCCGCCTCGGCCGCAGCCGTGAGGCCGGTCCAGCCGCCGCCGATGACCAGGATGCGGGCTACGCCCGGAATGGCCGCAGAGTCCGGCACCTCGCTCTTCTGCAGTTTGACCACGCCCATGTTCACATAGTCGCGGGCCATGAGGGTCAGCAGTTCCGGCGCGCCCTCGGCGCTGTCCACCGGGCTGTTGTCCGGATTCTTATAGGCCAGCACGCACTGCTCGCGCAGATTCACATGCTCCACCTGCACGGGGAAACGGTACAGGTCTCCGTCCACGCGCGGCGAAGCGCCGCAGAGCAGCACGCCGTCCAGGCCCTGGGCCTCGATATCGGCCTTGACTTCGTCCACCGCCTCGGCCAGCAGGGGAACGACCTTGACCACGGGAGTCAGGTCGCCCCACTTGTCGCGCGTTTGGGCGGCCAGGGCCTCCACGTCGAGGCCTCCGCCGATGTTCTGCAGGTCAAAATAGACGCCAATTTTACCGGCCATGCCGCCTACCTCCCTTTCACCGTTTGTACCGCCTTCAGGGCGGCGGCTGTGCCGGACTGCGCCGAGCGCGTCACATCCAGGGGCATGCGCGCGCAACCGGCCGCGAAAATGCCGGCCTCCTCGCCGCCCGCGATGAAGCCGTCTTCATCCAGGGGCAGGGGCAGCGGCGGATTTTCGCCGGCCAGCGAGGGCTGCATGCCTGTGGCCAGCACCACGAGATCATAGTCCAGGGTGAGTTTTTCGCCGCGCACGGCGTCTTCCACCGTGACGCGCACCTTGTCGCCGTCAGCCTGGACAGCGTCGGCCACCTTGCCCTTGACGAAACGCACGTTGGGCAAGGCCTTGACCTTTTCCAGAACGTTGACGTAGCGGCCGGGGGCGCGCAAATCAATGTAATAGACAGTGATCAGGGTATCCGGATTCTGTTCGGCGATGTACAGGCATTGCTTGAGCGAAGCCATACAGCAGATATAGGAACAGTAATTCAGATGGTTCTGGTCACGCGAGCCCGCGCACTGCACAAAGGCCACAGTGTGGGGGGCCCGGCCGTCCGAAGGACGGACGATGCGGCCGCCCGTGGGGCCGAAAGCCGAAGCCAGACGCTCCATCTGCATGTTGGAAATGCAGTTTTTCACCGAACCCGCGCCCAGATTGGTCAGGCGGGTCACGTCATAGGGCTTCCAGCCCGTGGCCACCACGATGGCGCCCACGTTCAGCTCGATCTCGTGCTCTTTTTCCGTAAGATTAAGAAATTTATTGCCCGCCACCCGCGCCGCGTCGGACTTGGACAGGGTGGAGGGGTCCAGCACATAGCGGCCGGGGAAGGCGAAAGGCATGGCTTTATACAAGCCCTTGCGCTTGGAAAGGCCCAGATCGAATTCGCTGGGAGTTTCGCCTTCCAGGCTGGAGGCCAGCAGGCTGAAGTCCACGTTGTGGGGCGCGGTGCGGCGCGGGCTCAGGCGGACCCGCACGCTGTAGTCGCCCTTGCGGCCCGTGAGCCCCGTGACTTCGGCCATGGTCAGGCATTTGATGCGCGGGTTTTTCCTGATGCGCTGGAACTGTATTTCCAAGCCGCAGGAGGGGGGACAGAGTTTGGGGAAATATTTGTTGAGCTGAGCCACGCGGCCGCCGAGCCAGGGCGACTTTTCGACGATATAGACGTCGTGGCCCAGTTCCGCCGCTTCAATGGCGGCTGTGAGGCCTGAAAAGCCGCCGCCCACGACGAGAATGGCATTGGACATCCTGGATATCCTCCTGCGTTGTTGCATAGCGGCTGAAGAAGGAAGACCGGCCTCCCGCCGCGGGAAAAAAGAGGGCGGACCACAAAGGGCCAACCCTGACAGATGGCCGGCTCCGCCTGAACGGACCGGGCCGCAAGAACTGCTCGCGCATCCTTGCCGCGAGATGGGTGCCGAAGGTTGCCCTCCACCAGGCAGACATCTCAAGCCTGAACCGTTCTCAGGAACCCGCGCGACCGCCGGAAACGGCATACCGTTTCTTGACGGCCCCACGCGCCGGATCGCCGGCGCCGCCGGCAACGGGGGCGGCCCGAGGGCCGCCCCCTGATGGTCAATACCGCCGACTAGTCGGGGATGATCTGGTAGTAGGGCTTCTTGAAGATCTTGGTCTCGCCGGTGGCGGGATCGTACTTGGAGTTCACGAAGCACTTCCACTTGCTGTCGTCCAGACCCATGAAGTCGGCACGATAGTAGAAGCCGGGATAACGGGATTCCTCACGGAAGGCGATGTGCTGCATGTGCAGGCGCACGGTCCAGAGGCGATGGTAGTTTTCCCAGCAGCGCAGCAGTTCGTGCAGGTCGCGGGCGGCCAGCTTCTGGGAGTCTTCTTCCATCATGGCCAGCAGATTGAAGCCCGTGTCGAGCAGCGCCTGGGAGGTGGTGTAGTAGGTGGCCACGCCGCCGCCGTATTCATCGGTGCACTTGATGAGGCGCATCATGAAGTTCTTGGGCGTGATGTAGTTCGGGTTCACCACGGGATCCGTGGAAATGGCTTTGCCTTCCACGAAGTTATAGTACGGACGATAGATCAGCTTGCGCAGTTCGTCGGCCGATTCCTTGATTTCAGGATTGAAGTCCTTGTGGTCCAGGCACCAGCGAACCATCTGCTTGCCGGCGATACGGCCTTCGGCGTGCGAGCCGGAGGAGAACTTGTGCCCGGAAGCGCCCACGCCGTCGGCGCAGGTGAACAGGCCTTCCACGGTGGTCATGCGGTTGTAGACCTTGCCGTTGGAGGCTCTGACCTTGTAGTCCTCGGGCACCCAGGCTTCGTCCGGACCGGACACCCAGATACCGCAGCAGCCGGAGTGCGAACCGAGCAGATAGGGCTCGGTGGGCATGATCTCGGAGCCGCGTTCCTCGGGGGCGGTGTTGGTGCAGGCCCACAGGTTGGCCTGGCCCACGCACATATCGAGGAAGTCTTCCCAAGCTTCGGACTCAAGGTCCTTCTGCTCTTCTTCGTTCAGGCTGGCGAAGGTGTTCAGCAGGGCGGTCTTGGTGTCCATGTAGATGGGGCCGCGGCCTTCGCGCATTTCACGCAGCATCATGTGGTTGCGCAGGCAGGTGGGGATGACGTTGCCCTTGGCGTAGCCGCGGTCCTCGTAGGGCTTCAGCATGGCCTTGTTGGTCGCGCAGTAGTCTTCACCCTTGGAGTTGGTGGCCTTGGCCTTGAACAGCAGGAACCAGGCACCCACCGGGCCGTAACCGTCCTTGAAACGGGCGGGCACGAAGCGGTTTTCCATCATGGTCATCTCAGCGCCGACCTGAGCGCACATGGTGTAGGTGGAACCGGCGTTCCACACGGGATACCAGGCGCGGCCCATGCCTTCACCGGTGGAGCGGGGGCGGTACACGTTCACCGCGCCGCCGGCGGCCACCATAACGGTGTTGGCTTTGAAGATATGCACCTCGTTGGCGCGCAGGTTGAAGCCCACGGCGCCCGCGATGCGGTTGGGGGTGTTTTTGTCGAGCAGCAGCTTCACGATGAAGATGCGTTCCATGATCCGGTCTTCGCCCAAGGCGTTCTTGGCCGCTTCGGCCACGATGCACTTGTAGGACTCACCGTTGATCATGATCTGCCAGCGGCCGGAACGCACGGGCTTGTCGCCCTTGCGCAGGGACTTGCCGGCGGCCTTGGCGGCGGCGCCGTTCAGGTTGTGGCCGTCGTCGCCTTTGATCCAGCAGGGAAGACCCCAGTCTTCGAACAGATGCACGGAGTCGTCCACATGCCGGCCCACGTCGAAGATCAGGTCTTCGCGGACCAGACCCATAAGGTCGGTGCGGACCATGCGCACGTAGTCGTCGGCGCTGTTTTCGCCAAGGTAGGTGTTGATGGCGGAAAGACCCTGCGCCACGGCGCCGGAGCGTTCCAGCGCGGCTTTGTCGCAGAGCATGATTTTCAGGCCATGTTTGTCACCCCAACGCACAGCTTCGTAAGCGACGCCGCAAGCGCCCATGCCGCCGCCCACGATGAGCAGGTCAACCGCATGTTCTTTCACTTCGGGTTCGCTGATGGCTACGCCCTTGGTCGCTTCCTTAACGGGAATCATCGGCATAATTGTTTCTCCTTATCGCACTAGCGGTTGAAACGGCTTAACGACCGTGTTCCATGCAGGTGAAGACCTTGTCGGCGTCGGACACGTCGAACTTCTTGCCCAAGGCTTCCTTCGGAGCGGCCAGAACCTGCTCGGTGAACAGCAGTTCATCTTCCAGGTTGGCGCCTTCGGGATGGCCTTCAAAGGGCTTGATGGAACCTTCAGGCGTGGTGCGAATGGGGAACTTGAAGCGTTTCACGCTACCGTTGCGGAACTTGACCGTCCACATGATGGAGTCGGCCGAACGCATGGGGATACAGGTGCCGCCCATGGGCGCGAAGTCCGCGTAGGGACGGGCCGTGATGGCGCCCTGCGGGCAGATCTTCACGCAGGAATAGCATTCCCAGCAAGCGTCGGGTTCCTGGTTGTAGGCCTTCATTTCCTCGGGGTCGAGGATCATCAGGTCGTTGGGGCAAATGTACATGCAGGCCGTCTTTTCGCCACCCTTGCAGCCGTCGCATTTGGACGGATCGACAAACGTCGGCATACGTATCCTCCAACTCTTAAAAGTGTTACAAAACTCCCGCCAAGCCCTCGGCGAGGCGTGCGCGATCCCTTGCCGGCACGCCAAGTCAGTCGCGCGCCTCGAAAATTATGGGGGCGCATGGCTTGCGCATTTAGTAACAAGCGAGCGCTGTTCGCGTCAAGCCCCTTTTGCAAAATTTCGCGGGATCTTCACAATGCCCTCCCCCGTAAAGCCAGTAAAACCAATGCCTAGAGCATATTCGGAAAAAGAGGCCGCGTAAAGCCCCCTTGCCGTTTTTTCCCGGCCGGGCGCCCGGGACAGGCTCGAAAACGCCCCCGGCGGCCGCCGCGTGCCCTTGCCAGCGGACGCGTTTCGGGCTAACAGGCTTGCGCAGACAAAAATCAACCCCCGCCGCACGCATTTCCCGCAGAGGACCGAGCATGACCGAGCAAGCCCACGACACCCGCCCCCGCCGCCCGTTGCGCGAGGTGGTCGGCGACATTGACCGCGACATCCTGCGCCTGCTGCTGCGCCGCCACAACCTGCTGGCGCGCATGCACAAAAGCAAGGGTTTTCTGGACCCAGCCGAGGAAAAGGCCCTGCGCGAATCCTGGGAGGCCGCCGTCTCCCGAGTGAGCCGCGACGCCCGCCTTTCCGGCCGTTTCTTTTCATTGATGCAGGAAGTGGAATTTCTGCCCCGGCCCAACATCAGCCAGGACCGTGAGGCGGGCGACGCCGGCCAGGACGCCGGGGCGGAACGCCGCCCGGCCTTCAACCTGGCTCCGCCCCTCAGACCCGTGCGTTTGAGCATGCCCGCGCCCCTGGCCTGCCGGGCCACGCGCGCCTGGCTCATGTTGGCCGCGGCTTCGGGCCGGCCCCTGCGCATTGAACCCGGCCTGATGAACGACCCCATCGTGGACTGCGTGAAGGCGCTCAATCAGCTCGGCGCCGCCCTGACCCGCGAAGAGGACGGCGTGACCGCCCGCGAGGCCGCGCCCCTGGGCGCGCCGGACAAGGTGCTGCACGTGGGCGACAGCGCCTGGAATTTCTTCCTGCTGCTGGGCCATTATCTGGGCCGCCCCTCGCGGGCCAAGTTCACCGGCGAAACGAGCCTCAAACTGGCGGATTTTTCCGCCGTGCGGCATTTTCTGCCGCAGATGGGCGCGCGCCTCGTGCATGTGGTGCCCAAGAGCGACGGCCTGCCCGCACGCCTGGAGTGCTCGGGCATTCTGCCGGACGCCGTGAGCCCGCCCGCCGACGTTCCGGCGGAGCTGGTTGAAGGCATCCTGCTGGCCGTGCCCTTTTATGAACGCGCCCTGACCTTGGATCTGGCCGCCCATCCGCAGCGGAAGCTGATTCTGGCCCGCGTGCTGCCCATTTTGCGCGCCGCCGGAGCGGATTTCAGCCTGACGGAAAGCCGCGTGCGCGTGGCGCCCGGCCCGCTGCGCCTGCCCGCGCGGCCCCGGTTGCCGCTGGAGCCTGAACTGGCCGTCTTTCTGCTGGGCCTGCCCCTGGTGCTTTCCGGCGAAACCCGCCTGGACGGCGACTGGCCGCAATGGCCGGGCGCGCAGGCCGCCTGGGAGCTTCTCCGGGCGCTGGGCCTGGATCTGCGCCTTGATTCGCGCCCCGGCCAACCCGACGAAAACAGGTCGGACAGCGCGGTGCGTGCCAAAGCCGACGCAACGCTGAAACGCGCCTGTCTCGCGGATCTGCCCGCCGAACTTCTGGCCGAGCTGCCGCCGGACTGGGCCCCCCTGCCCGTGGCCCTGGCCGCCTGCGCGGCCCTGCGCGGCGGCGAGGCGAGCCTGCCCGAGCTGCCCGGCGCGGACATGAGCGAAGTAACCAGTTTCCTTCACGCCGTGGGTCTGGAGCGGAGTGTCGAAGGACGTTTGTGCAAAACAGAACAAGCAGCCTCCCAACTGAACGCCGCCTCTGCCTGGAACGCCCCTTCGCCGGTCTGGGCCTTGGCCCTGGCCCTCACCGCCTGCGCGCGCGATGCGCGCGGCCAGGGCTTCCGCCTGGGCAATCCCGGCGTCATGACCGGCCTGTACCCGGCCTTCTGGGCTCTGTACAACGCCCTGCCCGAACCGGCGGCCAAACGGCCTGTCAGCGGTGAAACACCGGCGGCTCCCACCCGGCGGCGGATCATCACTTCAGTCGTGGCCGTGCCGCCGGAGCTGCCCGAGGAATAGAAGCGCGATTTTTCAACGGCCCCGGAGCAGATCAACTTTGAGTTCAGGAGGCCCGCCTCGGCGGTTGCGCCGGAGCCGCGGAGACGAACACCAAACACAGAGCCCCGCCAGCGTATGCAGGCGGGGCTCTGTGCATAAAGGCATGGACGCGGCGTTTATTCCTGAGTAAAACGGTAAAGCCGCACGGCCAGGGGTTGAAGGTTGTCCTGGCCCATGGCCGAAACCACAAAGGCATAGTCTCTGCTCTGGCCCGCCGGAGGGCAGGGGCCGCGATAATGACGGGTCAGGCCGCCCTCGGGAATGACGCCCGAGCCGTCATTATCCCAGGAGCCGCCGCCGAAGAAGCGTTCTTCATCGCCGTACTCCACCAGACGCACGTCAAAGGTCCGCGTGCCGTCCGGCGCGTTGGCGACGAGAATTTCCGGGGAGATGCGCGAGCAACGGTGCAGATCGCGCAGAGTGACGGTAATGGTCATATCGACCTGTTCGTCCTCCGCATTCTTGGCGGCGCAGGCGGATAGAAGCAGGGCGGCGAAAAGCGCGGGCACAATGAGCCGCGCCGTTTTAGCAAATACAGTCAGACGCATTCAGAGCCTCCAATAGAGATTGCTTTCTCCAGCTCAGCAAAGGTATAACCAATAGTCATGGCGAAGACAACAACCATCAGGAGTCGTTTATGTCAGTTCTTGCCGACAGCGTGACCGGATACCTGGGCAACGCTTCATGGATCCGCCGCATGTTCGAAGCCGGCGGCCAGCTCAAGGCGCGCTTCGGCGCGGAAAATGTCTATGATTTCAGCCTGGGCAATCCCGACCTGCCCGCCCCTTCCGCCGTGGCTGAAGGGCTGCGCGATTTCGCCGAACACGCGGGCGAACCCTTTGCCTTCGGCTATATGCCCAACGGCGGCTTTCCCTGGCTGCGCGAAAAGCTGGCCGCCCACCTCAGCGCCGAGCAGGGCGTCAAGCTCGCGGCCGACGACGTGTTGCTGAGCTGCGGCGCGGCGGGCGGGTTGAACGCCTTTCTGCGCGCCGTGATCAATCCCGGCGAGGAAATGATCAGCTTTGCCCCCTACTTTGTGGAATACGGCTTCTACGTCGCCAACCACGGCGGCACGTTCAAGGCCGTCATGAGCCAGAAGGACACCTTCGCCCCGGACCTCAAGGCCCTGGAGGCGGCCATCAGCGAAAAGACGCGGGTGGTGCTGATCAATTCCCCGCACAATCCCACAGGCGTGATCTACAGCCGCAAGGCCCTCACGGCCCTGGCAAGCCTGCTGGAAAACAAGAGCCAGGAATACGGGCGGCCCATCTGGCTGGTGGCCGACGAGCCCTACCGCTTCCTGGCCTATGACGGCGCGGAAGTGCCTTCGGTGCTGCCCCTCTACCCCTATGCCGTGTGCATCAGCTCTTTTTCCAAAAACCTCTCCCTGCCCGGCGAGCGCGTGGGCTATGTGGCCCTTTCGCCCCGGTTGCGGGAAAAAGCCGAGCTCATGGCCGGCCTGACCCTGACCAACCGCATTCTGGGCTTTGTCAATCCACCGGTCATCGGCCAGCACATCATGGCCAAGGCCCTGGGCAGCCAGGTGGATCTTTCCGTCTACGCGGCCCGGCGCAAAGCCATGGCCGAAGTGCTGCGCGACGCGGGCTATGAATTCCAGATGCCCGCTGGCGCGTTCTATTTCTTCCCCAAAGCGCCGGGCGGCGACGACGTGGCTTTTGTGAACAGGCTGCTGGAAGAGCGCGTGCTGGCCGTGCCCGGCTCGGGCTTCGGCTGCCCCGGCCACTTCCGCCTGGCCTTCTGCGTGGACGAAAGCGTGATCCGCAAGGCCGCCGACGGCTTCGCCAAAGCCCGCGCGGCCATCCAGTAAAAGGAGACACGGCATTATGACCCGGCATCCGTTTTCACTTCCCGCCCTCGCCGATCATACCGAGAACCGCATTCCGGCGGTTCTCGGACTCTTGCCGGGCGTGCTGGCCTGCATCCTGTTCTGCGCTCTGCTCTGGACCGCGCCCGTCTCCGCCCAGGCCAAGGACGTCAGCGTGCAGGAGGCGGCGGCTCTGCTGCAGTCCCCGCCCGGGGGGCTGCTGATTCTGGACGTACGCACGCCCGGCGAATTCCGGCAGGGACATCTGACCGGCGCGCGCAACCTGGACTTCTTCGGCGGCCGCTTCGATCTGGACGTGGCGGCCCTGCCCAAGGACAGGCCCGTGCTGCTCTACTGCCGCACGGGCCAACGTTCCGCCGGAGCCTTGGAAGCGCTGGAGCAGGCGGGGATCAGGAACATCCTGCATATGAACCAGGGCATTGAAGCCTGGGAGAAGGCCGGGCTGCCCCTGGAAAAATAAGCGACAGTTCATGAGGATGTAACACTGAAATGCTCTGATTTGCCGTTGGCATGAATACTGCTTCCCTTGGGGGCGGAGAGGAAGATTTTTCCTCTTCGCCCGCTTTTTTTAGAGCAAGATACCTTTTTAAAGGTAATCTGCTCCAGGAGGCAGCACGTGAACTCGGCACTGTACATCGGAGCCACCGGCATGAAGGGCCTGAGCCAGGGCATGCAGGTGACCACCAACAATCTGGCCAATGTCAGCACCATCGGCTACAAGCAGCAGAATACCCTTTTTTCCGATATGCTCTCCACGAGCCAGGGCGGTACGGGCGACTGGTGGAACGCCCAGGAGAATTCGCGCGTGGCCCTGGGCCAGACCGGCAAGGGCGTGCAGGTGGACGCGGTGCGCACCATTTTTCAGCAGGGCGCTCTGGAAGCCACCAATACGGTCACGGACATGGCCATCAACGGCAAGGGGTTCTTCCAGGTCAGCGACGGCGCGAATCTCTACTACACCCGCGCGGGCGACTTCCGCCCGGACAACGAGGGCGTGTGGCGCACCCCCACGGGCCTGGCCCTCAACGGCTACCAGTATAACACGGACGGCAGCCTGGGCGGCCTGCAGGAAGTCAAGATAGACAGATTCGGCACCATGCCCGCCAAGAGCACGGCACGGGTGGATCTGACCCTCAATCTGAATTCGAACCAGAACAAGACCGAGGATGCCGACAATCCCTATTTCGGGCTGCTGGGGCTTTACAACGCCGCGGGCAAGCCCCCCCTTTCCTCCGACTCCTACGCCTATTCCCAGGCCATGACGCTCTACGACGCCGACGGCAAGGCGCGCACGGTCACGGCCTATTTCGACGGCACGCCCGACAGCACGGCGGGTTCCATGATTGAATTCGTCATTGCCGCCGGAGCGGCCGCGGGCAAGACCGATGCGGACGGCAACCCCGTTCAGCCCTCGGAGGGCGACGGCCTGCTGATGAGCGGCGTTCTGCAATTCGACGCCTCGGGCCGGTTGACCGGCATGTCCGCCTTCACGCCCTCGGTGGAAGGCAGCAAAAATCTTGCGGACTGGCAGCCCGCCCAGTTGGAAGGCGGTCTGCCCCAGCTCAATCTGGACGGCGCGGCCATGACCGTGAATTTCGGCATCAGCGCCGCCGGAGGCTGGCAGAACGCCCCCGCCTCGGCGGCGGAGGTGGGCACGGACCAGAGCAAACTGCCCTCCATGGGCGCGGACGCCGTGCGCGCCGAGGGTGCCACCACGGCCTACAACAGTTCCTCGCCCACGGGCGCCTACAAGCAGGACGGCTATGCCGAGGGCACGCTGAGCACCATCGGCATCAATCCCGACGGCACGGTGGTAGGCCGGTATTCCAACGGCCAGGGCCAGAACCTCTGGCAGATCCCGGTCTGCCGCTTCACCAGCGAGGACGGCCTGCGCCGCGAGGGCAGCAATCTTTTCTCGGCCACTGAGGAAGCCGGGCAGATGGAAATGGGCGTGGCCGGAACGGAAAACTACGGCACCGTGAACGCCTATAACGTCGAAAACTCCAATGTGGACATGGCTACGGAAATGGTCAACATGATCATCACCCAGCGCGGCTTCCAGTCCAACAGCAAGGTGGTGACCACGGCGGACCAGATGCTCCAGAAGGCCATGGAACTGAAGCGTTAGAGCATTTCAGCATTGAAATGCTTTAACGGCCGAACACGGTGAGGCGCGCCGCGAAACGAGCAGTGTTTCAAAGGTTACCTGCTCTGGCCCGCACCTGAACCCTCCGAGCGGCAGATTCTGCCGCTCGGTATGTCCTGCCCACGGGGACCGCATTCTTGCCCGGCGGACCGGGATAGGCTATTCTGACGTGGCGGCGGCGTGCGTTTACGCGGCCCTCTTGTCCGTCACCGTCATCCCCGAGCCTCCCATGTCCGACATAACCCCCTTTCTTCCCTCGCAACTCTACGGCGTGATCGGCTGGCCCCTGGCCCAGAGCCTTTCCCCGCTGCTGCACAACAGTGGTTTTCAGGCGCTGGGCATTCCGGCCGTTTATCTGCGCTGGGAAGTGCCGCCGGAACGCCTGGCCGCTTTTGTGGACAGCGTGCGCCTGCTGGGCATCCGGGGCTGTTCGGTGACCATTCCGCACAAAATGGCCCTGCTGCCCCTGCTGGACCGGGTCAGCGAACAGGCGGAGCTGGCCGGGGCGGCCAACACCGTTTATTGGGACGGCGAAGACCTCTGCGGTGAAAATACCGACGTGAGCGGCTTTCTGGCCCCGCTGGCGGCCGTGCCCCTGGAAAACATGGACGCGCTCCTGCTGGGCGCGGGCGGCGCGGCCCACGCCGTGGCCGCCGGGCTGCGTCTGCGCCGTTGCCGCAAGGCCTTTGTGGCAACGCCCTCCAACCGCAGCCACCTGTCCCTGGCCGAGCGCTTCGGCTTTACGCCCGTGCTCTGGGAGCAGCGCCACGATGTGCCCGCCGATCTGATCATCAACACCACGCCCCTGGGCATGCGCGGCAAATATGAGAAAGAAAGTCCCTACGATTTCAGCCTGGCCGCGCCCGGCCATGTCGCATCCGCGACAGACACGGCGACCGGAAGCCCCTACGGTGGGGACGGCGGCGCGGGCCTGGCCTACGACATCGTCTACAACCCGCTGGAAACCCGCTTTCTGCGCGAAGCGCGGCAGGCCGGGCGGCGTTGCGTCACGGGCCTGGAAATGTTCTTCGGCCAGGGCGACGCCCAGTTCCGGCTCTGGACCGGCAGGCCCCTGCCCGCCGCCTCCCGGCAGGCTCTGGAAGCCGCCCTGTACGGTATATAGCCAAGGTACACGTATCAAATACCTACCATGGTCAATTGCTGTTATCAAATTCATCCAGGCAATTAACAGCACCTACCGGCAGTATTGGGCAAAGCCACCGTTGCTCCGCCGGAGCGCAGCGGCGGCGGATGCTGGTGCCGGGGAGAATCCGGCGGGAAATAAGATAGTTGCGGGCTGGCAAGGAAAACGACATTTTTTGCGCGGAAACCGACCGGAAGGCGGCCCAAAGGGCCGTGCCCGTTGGCGAGCCGGGCGAGCCTTACGGGCATCGAGAGCAGAGCTGTACTCAAGTAGGTGAGCAGCAAAAAATGCCGGATGACACCGCCAGCGCGTGAAGAGCCGTTTACCCCGGATAATCCCGGCAGGCTCTGGAAACCGCCCTGTACGGCGCACACTGACATCTTTCAGAGAAGAGAACGGAAGCACTCCCATGAAAATTCTGATTCTGCACGGCGTCAACCTGAACATGTTCGGCAAACGCGACCCGGCCCACTACGGCACGGCCACCCTGGCGGACATCAACGCCGCCCTGGCGGATCTGGGCAAGGAGCTGGGCGTGGAGCTGGAAACCTTCCAGACCAACCACGAGGGGGAGATGGTGGAACGCATCCACCGTGCCCCCGGCGAGGGCATCCGGGCCGTGGTCATCAACGCCGGCGCCTGGACCCACTACAGTTACGCCATTGCGGACGCGCTCGCCATTCTCGACATGCCCGTGGTGGAAGTGCATATGTCCAATGTACATGCGCGCGAAGCCTTCCGCCACGAGTCCGTACTTTCGACGGTCAGCGCGGGCAGTATCGCCGGTTTCGGCGTGCAGAGCTATCTTCTGGGACTGCGCGCGGCCTGGAACTTGATCCAAAATACGCGTGATACCAGGAGGTTGTGAAAGAAAAGATTTTATATTTGACTTTTCCCGGCCAGCACCTAGATTTTTACTATATTCTCCTGTAGATACCAAAAAAATTTGGCTTTCACCCGCCCCTGTCCTTCAGCCTCTAACCAGAGAGTTGTCATGAACGACGCCATCAACCTGAGCCGGATGCGCGACGCCGCCTTTACGGCGGAAGTGGAGGCGCAAAGCGGCCAAAACGTTTCTACCTGCTACCAGTGCGGCAACTGCACCGCCGGCTGTCCGGCAGGCTTTGTCTACGACCGGCAGGTCAATCAGATCATGCGCGGCGTGCAGCTCGGCCTGAAAGATGAGGTGCTCAATTCGCGCTCTATCTGGTTGTGCCTGTCCTGTTCCACCTGTTCCCTGCGCTGCCCCAACAATATCGACGTGGCGGCGGTCATGGAGACCCTGCGGCACATGGCCCGCAAAGAGGGCCGGGTGGCCGTGCCCAAGGTGGAAAAGTTCTGGTTCTCCTTTCTCGATACCGTGCGCGCCTTCGGCCGCACCTACGAGATCGGCACCATGGCGCTGTACATGATGCGCTCCATGCGCTTGTTCACCGACCTGGATCTCGCGCCCGAGGCGCTGAAAAAGAAAAAGCTGGGCTTCAAACCCCACGCCATCCCCGGCGGCGGGGCCGACGCCGTGGCCCGGATCATGCAACGCTATAAGGAGCGCGCCAAACGCGAGGGGGTGCGGCCATGAAATTTTCCTACTATCCCGGCTGTTCGGCCAAAGGCTCCTCGGCGGATTATGAAAAATCCACCCAGGCCGTATGCGCGGCTCTGGGCATGTATCTTGAGGAACTGCCCGGCTGGAACTGCTGTGGTTCCACCCCGGCCCACGCCGTGGACACCGAGCTTTCCGCGGCCCTCTGCGTCCGCAATCTGGACATCGCGGCCCGCGAGCAGGCCGAAACCGTGCTGACGCCCTGCCCCAGCTGCCTGTCCAATCTGCGCCACGCGGCCAAGCGCATGGAAAATCCCGAGTTCCGCGCGCGCGTGGACGAGCTGCTGGACAGCCCGGCGGCGGCGCAGTTTCCTCCGGTCACCTCGGTAATGCAGGGCATTGCCCAGGTTTACGACGCCGATGCCATTGCCGCCATGGTGAAAAAGAGCCTCAAGGGCGTCAAGCTGGCCGCCTATTACGGCTGCCTGATGAGCCGCCCGCCGGAAATCATGGACTTTGGGGACCCGGAAAATCCCACCCTCATGGAAAGCCTGCTGTCCGCCTGCGGCGCGGAGATGCTGGATTTTCCGCTCAAGACCGCCTGTTGCGGCGCGTCCTTCGGCATTCCCGAGCGGGCCATAACCGCGCGCAATTCGGGCCGCATCCTGGAGCTGGCCACGCAAATGGGCGCGGACGCCATTGTAGTGGCCTGCCCGCTCTGCCAGATGAATCTGGATCTGCGCCAGAAACAGGCCGCCAAGGAGGCCGACGTCTTCTTCCGCATGCCCGTGCTCTACTTCACCCAGATGATGGGCCTGGCCTTCGGCATCGCCCCCGAGCATCTCGGCCTTGAAAAACTCCGCGTCAGCGCCGACGATCTGCTGCGCAAAATTGACGGCGCGCAGGCCGGCGAAGGAGACAGATCATGAGAATAGGCGTCTTTATCTGCCATTGCGGCAGCAATATCGGCGGCACCGTGGACTGCGCCAAAGTGGCCGAAATCGCCCGCGGTTTTCCGGACGTGGTCTATGCCGACGACCCCATGTACACCTGCGCCGAGCCGGGCCAGGCCGCCATTGAGGCTGCCATCCACGAGCACAAGCTGGACGGCGTGGTGGTGGCTTCCTGTACGCCGCGCATGCACGAACCCACCTTCCGCCGCACTGTGGAACGGGCCGGGCTCAACCGCTACATGTTCGAAATGGCCAATATCCGCGAGCACGTCTCCTGGATCGGCAAGGACAAGGAAGCCAATACCAACAAGGCCGCCGAACTGGTGCTCCTGGCCGTGGAAAAGCTGCGCAATGACAAGCCCCTGCAGGCCAAGTCCTTCGACGTGACCAAGAAGGTGCTGGTGATCGGCGGCGGCGTGGCGGGCATCCAGGCAGCCCTGGACTGCGCCGACGGCGGCGTGCCGGTGATTCTGGTGGAGCGCGAAGCCACCATCGGCGGCAAAATGGCCAAGCTGGACAAGACCTTCCCCACCGTGGACTGCTCGGCCTGCATTCTGGGCCCCAAGATGGTGGACGTGGCCCAGCACCCCAACATCACCCTCTACGCCTACTCGGAAGTGGAGGACATCTCGGGCTATGTGGGCAACTTCACGGTGAAGATCCGCAAGAAGGCCGCCTATGTGGACTGGAGCAAATGCACCGGTTGCGGGGCCTGCACTGAAAAATGCCCCAGCAAGAAGACGCCCGACGCCTTCAATGAATTTACCGGCCCCACCACGGCCATCACCATCGCCTTCCCGCAGGCCATTCCCAAAAAGGCAGTCATCAACGCCGCGCACTGCCGCCAGTTCGTCAAGGGCAAGTGCGGCGTCTGCGCCAAGGTCTGCCCCACCGGGGCCATCCAATACGACATGCAGGACGAGATAGTCACCGAGGAAGTGGGCTCCATCGTGGCGGCCACGGGTTACGATCTCATGGACTGGACCGTATACGAGGAATACGGCGGCGGCAGATATCCCGACGTGATCACCTCGCTGCAGTACGAGCGCCTCTTGTCCGCCTCCGGCCCCACGGGCGGCCACATCCTGCGCCCCTCGGACGGCCGCGAGCCGCAGAAGGTGGTCTTCATCCAGTGCGTGGGCTCGCGCGACAAATCCATCGGGCGGCCCTACTGCTCGGGTTTCTGCTGCATGTACACGGCCAAGCAGGCCGTGCTGACCAAGGACCACATCCCCAATTCCCAGTCCTACGTCTTTTACATGGACATCCGCGCGCCGGGCAAGATGTACGACGAATTCACCCGCCGGGCCATGGAGGAATATGGGACGGAGTACATCCGGGGCCGCGTTTCGAGCATCTACCCCGACGGCAACGGCCAGTACGTGGTCATGGGCGTGGACACCCTGCTGGGAGAGCCCGTGGAGATCAAGGCCGACCTGGTGGTCTTGGCCGTGGGCATCGAAGCCAGCAAGGGCTCGCCCCAGCTGGCCGAGAAGCTGCGCATCTCCTACGACCACTACGGCTTCTTCATGGAAAGCCATGTGAAGCTCAAGCCCGTGGAAACCAATACCGCCGGCGTGTTTCTGGCGGGCGTCTGCCAGGGAGCCAAGGACATTCCGGCCTCCGTGGCCCAGGGCTCGGCTGCGGCGGCCAAGGTGCTGGCGCTCTTCGCCCGCGACAAGCTGGAGAGCGACCCGCAGATCGCCCAGGTGGACATCCGCCGTTGCGTGGACTGCGGCAAATGCATCCGCTGCTGCCCCTTCGGGGCCATCAAGGAAGTGGAAATCCGCGGCGAGCAGAAGGCCCAGGTCATTGAGACCGTCTGCCAGGGCTGCGGTCTGTGCACGGCCACCTGCCCGCAGGGCGCCATCCAGCTCTCCCACGCCACCGACAACCAGATTCTTGCGGAGGTGAACGCGCTATGCCAGTGCTGAACGGCAAAGAACTGCGGATTGTGGGTTTTCTCTGCAACTGGTGCTCCTACGGCGGCGCCGACACGGCGGGCGTGGCCCGCGCCGGGCAGCCCACGGACCTCAGAATCATCCGCGTGCCCTGTTCGGGCCGCATCGACCCGCTCTTCATCGTCAAGGCCCTGCTCAACGGCGCGGACGGCGTGCTGGTTTCCGGCTGCCACCCGCGTGACTGCCACTACGCCGCGGGCAACTTCTACGCCCGCCGCCGTCTGGAAGTGCTCAAACAGTTTCTGCCCGTGCTGGGCATTGACGAGCGGCGCTTCGAGTACACCTGGGTTTCGGCCTCCGAAGGCCAGCGCTGGCAGCAGGTGGTCACGGTCTTTACCGACCGCATCCACAAGCTGGGCCCCGCGCCCCGCCTGGAGGACGCCGAGCCCCTGCTGAAGATCGCGGATATGGCCCTGACCTCGTTGCGCCCCTTGGGCACCGGCCAAAACGCCGCCCTGGACCAGCTCAAGGAAGCCATCAAGGCCAAGCTGCCGGAACTGGACTGCGTCATCGGCTGGCAGCAGGGCTATGACGGCGCGCATACCGTGCCCCTGTTCATGAAGACCCCGGAAGACGTGGACAAACTGGTCTGGGGGCCTTTCAACGTCAATAACCCGGCCGTCTACCTGCCCTCCTTCAAGGGCAAGAAGGTGGGCATCGTGGTCAAGGGCTGCGATTCGCGCTCGGTGGTGGAACTGTTGCAGGAAAACCTGATCAGACGCGAGGACGTGACCATTTTCGCCCTGCCCTGCGAGGGCACGCTGGATATGGCCCGCGTCAACCAAAAGCTGGGCCGCTACACGAAGATCGACAAGGTGGCCTACGACGAGGCCGGGGTGACCATCACGGCCGACGGCAAGGAACACCGTTTCTGCATGACCGACTTCGCCCAGGGCAAATGCTACGGCTGCACCACGCCCATGGCCGTGCTGGCCGACACGAGCGCGGGCGAGCCGGTCAAGGTGGAGCCCGGCGCGTACACTCCGCCGGAGCTGGCCCTGCTGGATTCCATGAGCCTTGAGGAGCGCATGGCCTTCTGGCGCGGCCAGATGGAGCGCTGTCTGCGCTGCTACGCCTGCCGCAATGCCTGTCCCATGTGCGTGTGCCGCGACTTCTGCGTTTCCGACAGCCGCGACCCGCACTGGATGAGCCAGGAGGACAGCACGCGCGAAAAACTCTTCTTCCAGACCATCCACGCCCTGCACTTGGCCGGGCGCTGCACGGGCTGCGGCGAATGCCAGCGGGCCTGCCCGGTGGGCATCCCCATCCTGGCTCTGCGCCAGCAGATCGCCCGCGCCGTCAGCCGGCTCTTCGACGACTACAAGGCCGGCCTTGACCCCGCCGCCGTGCCGCCTCTGCTGGGCTATGAGCTGGAAGAAAAGAACATTCATGAGAGGGACTGGAAATGAGCACTACCCGCTTTGTCACATCCGACGGCCTGCCCGCCCTTCTGGCCTTCCTCTCGCAAAACGGCCGCCGCGTGCTGGTGCCGGTGGAAAAACCGGCCAACAAGCGCTCCGTGGTCTACGAGCCCTGGAGCCGGGGCATGCCCTTCACCCTGGAAAAGGCCACCGTGCCGCCCAAGGCGGCGGTGCTGCCCCAGTGTGAAACCCTGGTGAGCTATAAAAAAAGCAAAGACCCGGAAAATCCCGAGCGCGTGACCATGAGCCTGGACGACAGCATTGAGGCCCAGCCCACGGTGGTCTTCGCCTGCCGCCCCTGCGACGCGCGCGGTTTTTCCGTGCTGGACCGGCCCTACCTGCAAGGTCCTTTTGCCGATCCCTATTACAAGGCCCGGCGCGAGGCGCTCACGGTGGTCACCATCACCTGCGCCTCCGGCTGCAACACCTGTTTCTGCCACTGGGTGGGCGGCGGTCCTTCCTCCCCCGAGGGGTCGGATGTGCTGATGACCGAGATTGAAGGCGGCTACGTGCTTCAGGCCGTGACGCCCAAGGGCGAGGAACTGCTGGCCGCCTCGGATCTGCCCGACGGCGCGGAACAGTTCCCCTTGGCCGAGGCCGCGCGCAAAGCCGCCTGGGCCACCTTGGAGCCCGCGCCCAATATCAAGGGCGCGCCGGAAAAATTGGCGGCCCTGTTCACCGATACGGAGTTCTGGCAGAGCCAGACCGACCGCTGCCTGTCCTGTGGGGCCTGCACCTACTTCTGCCCCACCTGCTATTGCTTCAGCATCACGGACGAAGGCGAAGGCCTGAGCGAAAAGGGCGGACGCCGCCTGCGCAGCTGGGACAACTGCATGTCCTCGCTGTTCACCCGCGAGGCCAGCGGCCACAACCCGCGCATGCTCAAAGCCTTTCGCATGCGCAACCGCGTGTCGCACAAGTTCTCCACCTATCCTGAAAACTGGGGGGCATTCTCCTGCAACGGCTGCGGCCGCTGCATCAGCAACTGCCCTGTTTGCCTGGACATCCGCGCCATAGTGCTCGCCGCGCTCAACGCAGACCAGGCTACCGCCGAGTAGAGGAGCTGACGCATGGCTACCAAGAAAACTTCCGGCAAAGCCAAAACCGCATCCAAGACGGCCGCCAAGGCCGCTCCCAAAACCGCGCCCAAGGAAGCTGCCAAGGCCGCCGCGCCCAAGAAAGACGCGCCCCCGAAGCCCCGGCCCGCCGAAGTGCCCGCGTCCGCACGGCCGGTCTCTCCGGCCGTGCGCCCGGAGGCGGACCTTGTGGCGCATGAGGAGCACCCCCCTGTGGTGAGAGAAGAGGGCGAACTGGCCGTCAAGGAAAGCGCCGTCCCCGCTGTGGAAACGCCCGCCGAGGTCCCGGCTCCCGAAGCCGCCCCCGCGCCCAAGGCTGAGTCCAAGGCCAAGACGGCCCCCAAAGCTCCCGCGGCTCCCGCAGGCGGCAAGGGCATGCTGCGGGAGATCTCGCCCCGGCCCAAGCCCCAGGGCAATCCTTATAAACCCATGCCCGCCACCGTGGCCGAAGTCATCCAGGAAACCGGCAATATCAAGACCCTGCGCGTGGTCCTGGACGATCCCGAAGCCATGGAGTCCTTCACCCACGAGCCGGGCCAGGTAGGCCAACTCTCGGTGTTCGGCGCGGGCGAATCCACGTTCGTCATCAACTCCCCGCCGTCACGGAAGGATTATCTGCAATTCTCGGTCATGCAGGCCGGTGAAGTGACCGCCGCCATCCACCGCCTGTCGCCCGGCGACAAGGTGGGCATGCGCGCCCCGCTGGGCAACTTCTTCCCCTACAACGACTGGAGGGGCAAGGACATCTTCTTCGTGGGTGGCGGCATCGGCATGGCACCCATCCGCACCATCATGCTGCATCTGCTGGAACACAAGGCGGACTACGGCAAGATCAGCCTGCTCTACGGCGCGCGCTCGCCCCGCGACATGGCCTTCAGCTATGAGCTGGAAGACTGGCTGCGGCGTCCCGACCTGGACTGCACCCTGTGCATCGACGCCCCCTTTGAAGGCTGGGAGCATAAAGTGGGCCTGATCCCCAATGTGCTTTTGGAACTGAATCCCGACCCGGCCAACTGCGTGGCCGTGCTCTGCGGGCCGCCGATCATGATCAAGTTCACGGTGCAGGCTCTGCAAAAGCTGAACTTCGCGCCGGAGAACATTGTCACCACCTTGGAAAAACGCATGAAATGCGGCATCGGCATCTGCGGGCGCTGCAATATCGGCGGCCGCTACGTCTGTGTGGACGGGCCGGTGTTTACCTGGAAGGAATTGCAGGAGCTGCCCCCGGAACTTTAGGGAAACACTTCTGAAAAGCTGGCAACAGATCAAAAAATCCCATAGGTTTCACGTCGTCCCACGGCCGCCGGAGATTTTCCGGCGGCCGTTTTATATCGCCTGTTGACAGATGCGGGCTCGTAGGTAATGGAAGAAAAGTCACAACGTTCCATCCAAGGGAGAAAGAATGAAAAAACTGTTTATCCTCTGCTGCCTTATGCTGACCCTGCCCGCAGGAGCCCAGGCGGCGGACGAAAAAATCGACCCGTCCAATTTCATCTGCGCTGAACTGGTGGCCATTTCCAGCACGTCCGGCCAGCCGCCGCTGTTCGAGGGGCTGCAGATCGACGGCTATGCCGCCGCCGCGCAGGGCAAGGCCGTGGCCGATCCGGACATCATGGCTCCGCTGCTGGAGCAGGTCTATGCGGCCTGCCAGGCCAAGCCCACTGAAAAGGTAGTCACTCTCTGGCAGGAGGCCCGCAAGAACCAGCCTGTGGCAGCCGACGGCCCCTGGCGGGCGAACAAGACGACCTGCAAAGACTATAAGGCCAATGAAGACGACGGCAGCGGCTTTGTGATCTGGCTGGACGGCTACAACCGCCAGAAGAGCGGCAAGCCCGGCTCGGTGCTGGAAAGCGACGACACGCTCAAGGCGTATCTGGATGCCTGCTCCAAAAAGCCCGAGGCGCTGATGCTCGACGTCATGCGTGAAAGCGTCAAATAAATCCTTCCCAAGTCTGACCATGCCGAAGGCCGCGACCGCAGCGGGAGACGCAACACGCGCTCTCCCCCGGCCGCGGCCTTCGCAGCATCCAGTGCCTCATTTGAAAAATCCGACACGCAAAACCCGTAAGGCTTTACGGCGGAGTAAGCGTGCCTTTGACTTTGAAATGCATAACATCAAAGTTGACCTGTTCTAGAGCTGTGACGCTGCCCTCGCGGCCGCCGTGCATTTGCCCATTTTCAATGTGAAAATGTCTGAAGGGGGAAATATGCGGAACATCCCGGCGCTGTGCGCCTTTCTGCTCTGCCTGCCGCTGACGGCATGGCCGCAAAGCACGCCGCCTGACGCCGCCGGACGGGAAGTTTTCACGGATTCGGCCTCAGCCGTGTGCGCGGCCTGGGCCCAGCCCGCGCTTAAGCCGGGCGGCGAAAGAATGCGCCGTCTCCTGGAGGCGTTGGAGCTGGACGCCTATGTCAGCGCCCGGCACGGCGGCACGGGTTTCAACCCGCGCGATCTGGGCGCCCTGCTGGCCCGCGTGGAACGGATCTGCGCCGCACATCCCGAGCGCGGGTTGGCCGAAGTCTGGCGGGAACAGAAGAAAACCTGGCATCGCGGCCCCTGGAAAACAACCATGACCCGTTGCCGGGATATCCTGGCTGCGGGCGATCATAATGAGGACGCCTTCTTTTTCGGCATCTGGCTTTACGCCTATGATCAGGCCAGGGACGGCAGCAACATCGGGGAAGCCCTGCGGGACATGCCCGCCGGAGCGGCTGAACTGGTCTGGAAGGAATGCGCGCGCACGCCCGACGCGCCGCTGCTGGGCGTGCTGCGGCGCATGCGGGGAAAATGACCCGGTTTATGCGAGATTTCGGGAGCCGCTCAGAGCAGGGTCATATAGATGGGAATGGTCAGAGCCGAAAGCAGCGTGGACAGGGAAACCATCAACGCGCCGAATTCCGGGTCCGTGCGGTAGTAGGCGCTGAGGATGGCCGCCTGCATCAGCACCGGCAGCGAGGCCTGCATGATGAAGACCTTGCCCATAAGTTCCGGTATGGGGAAAAGGGGCACGAGCAAAAGCACCACCAGAGGGCTGACCACCAGGCGCCCGACCAGGGCCAGAACCAGATCCCGGTCGAGTTTGAGGTGCCGCAGATCCATGGTTTGCAGGGTGACGCCGATGAACAGCAGAGCCAGGGGCGTGGTCAGATTGCCCAGATATTTGGCCGCATCCAGCAGAAAACGGGGCAGATCCACCTTGAACATCACCAGGGCCAGGCCGGTCAGAAAACCCAGCATGGGCGGTGAAAAAATATGTCGGATATTGTCGCAGAGCCGTGTCCGTTCCCGGCCCTCCCCGCAGCCGTCGCTGCTGATGGCGTAGTTGCCCACGGTCCAGAAAAAAATGGTGCTGGCAAAGTAATAGAGCAGCACATAGGGCAGGGATTCCTCCCCGAACAGGGCCAGATTGACCGGAATGCCCACAAAGATGGTATTGGAATTGGAAACACAGGCGCAGAACAGGCCGAAGTGCTTTCGCTGCACATGAGCTATCCTGCCCACCACCCAGGCCAGACTGAAAGTGATGACCAGGGAGGTGAAGGGCAGCAGCGCGCCGTAGAGCATGTGCAGCAGATGGTCGCGGTCAAAGGACTGCAACAGCGTGCACATCAGAAAAGGCGGCAGGGCCACATAGGTCACCAGCCTGGGCAAAAGCATCTGGCTTTCCGTGGAAAACCAGCCCTTCCAGGCCAGAGCATAGCCCACCGCCACGACCAGCAGCAGGCCGAAAATTCCCCCCAAGGCGTGCAGAAAAACCATAGGGATTTCTTAGCGGCTTTTGCGGCTTCCGTAAACAGCCGGGGAGGGCAGGGTCATTCTGTTCTCCGTCCGTTGTTTTGCCTTCCGGGCACGGAGACTTTACGCCTCCAGCCGTTTGGGCCGCCTATCGTTGCGGCCTTCATCCGTAAGGCGGCCTTGCCGCCAACGGCTGAAGCCCGGCGCGGGCAGGAGGCCTGAAGCAAAACTCATTCACGGCCCTTCAGTACGACGCTTCCCCCGCAAAGCGTGACGCACTGCGGGGGAAGCGCACATTTTCGGACGCGGCCCGGCCTACAGCGAATACTTGCTGTTGGCGTCGCGCATCTTCTTCACGGATGCCGCCAGCGCCTCGGTGTTCAGCACCATTTCCATCATGCTGATCTGCTCTTCCCAGGCAGCGGGATCGGCTTCGCTCTTCATTTCCTCTTCAAACACATGGTACACGCAGAGTCCCAACGGGACTCCCGCCAACGGACCGGCAAAGGTGGGGTCGCCCAGGGTGACGGTTTCGGCATAGATTTCCGCCCCTTCGGGGTCGGAAGAGCCGAGCACCACCACCAGGTTTTCCGCCCCGACCTTCTCAGCGGCGTCTTTCACACGCTGCTGATTTTCCAGGTCCATGGCGCCTGCGGCGGTTCAGACAAAACATTCGGTGGCCGAGAACAGCACCTCGGCCCCGGAGTTGGCGAAGACCGCCGCCATGGCCGGACCGGGAACGCCGTCCCGTTCGCCCAGAAGCAGCAGCTTCTTACCTGCAAGTTTACCCATGATGCACTCCTTGTTGTTGCTTTGCTTGTTCCGCAACAAGCCAAGCCGTTGTTATGCCAACAGCTTCTCCGCGCCTTCCCGGATGGTGTCCAGGGTCACTTCGTCGCTGCTGATGCGCTGCACGTTTTCCCCGCCCTTGTAAAACAGAATGGTGGGCACGGCCATGACCCTGAGGGAGATGACCAGGCGGCGGTTTTCAGCCACGTTCAGTTTGCAGAATTTGATTTTGCCCTCGTACTCTTCGGCCAGCTTTTCCACCGACGGCATCAGGGCCAGGCAGGGACCGCACTGCGGGCCCCAAAGGTCCACGATGACGGGCATAGCGCTGTTGAGCACTTCCGCTTCGAAATTTTCCTTGTCCACGATAACCATAGTGCACCTCGCTGCTTGCGTGTTGTATATGCCGCAAAAGGATGGAGACATTTTCCTGGAACGTACTGATAATGAAGATTTTTGTTCTCTGCCAAGGAAGGCGAGCTGCGGGCGGAGGAGTATATTCAAACATATTCGACCTTCGCACGGAGCGAGCCTGACGCAGGCAGAGGGCAAAACCATTACTCAGCGATTCCCTTACAGATAGCCCGCCGCCGTAAGCAGCGTCCTGGCCTTTTCCAGACCGGCCGAGGCCAGCTTGACCACCGGCCCGGTGCAGCCCATGGCTCCTTCGGCGTAGATACCTTCTTTCCAGAGCACATGCACGGCGTTTTCCAGATCGAGCACGTCGATGCCGTGAATTTCCTCATCCGTGGGCACCACGGGCGGCATGACCGGCACGTCGCCGCTTCCGGCCTCGGGCCTGGGCATGAGCCCTTCCAGTTCCTCGTCCAGACCGGCGGCGCGGGCCACCCGGAGTTCCGCCGCCACCCTGGCGGGCAGGCCGCCGCGCAAGGCCTGGGCCGTGTAGCTCAGGGCATTGGCGATGACCGGCGCGCCCGAGGCCCGCGAGATGATCGACACCACCTTGTTCCAGCCCTCGCCCACGGAGGGTCCGTAGCCCCAGCCCGCGGCTTCGTAGCCGCCGCCGGTGCCGAAGGCCGCGAAGACCTTGGCCAGCACGTTGCCCGTGAGGGTGTCGCAGACGCAGACGTCCACCGCGCCGGCCAGGATGTCATTGCCGCGCAGCAACGCGCCGCCGTCCTTGCGCACGCTTTGGCCGAAACGCACGGCATAGCCCTTTTCGGCCATACGGCTGAGGGCGCGCATAACCTGAGGCGCGGCATCCAGATTGAGCACGCCCAGGCCGGGATCGGCAATGCCCATAGCCTTGGCCGTCGCCAGGCCGTACACCGCGTTGCGCAGCATGGCGCAGGCCCGCTGCGGCGCGCTGATGCCCGTGGTGGAAGCCAGGATCATGGCCCTGCCCCTGGCCGGAGTGAATGCCCGGCCCATGGTGGTCACGCCCACCGGGAAGGGATAGTGCAGGGCCACCGCGCCTTCCAGCGCGTCGGCACCTTTGGAATCAAGAGCCTTTTCCATGGCCGCCGCAATGTCGGCCTCACAGTCGGGCGTTTCGATCCAGTCCATGCCCTCGGGCAGCGGGGCGTCCGGCCGGGGGCCCAGGCCTACCACCTGAAGGCGGCTGTCCCGGCGCATGGCCGTGCCCGCGCCCAGCAGGAACTCTTCCACCGGCAGCTCACTGCCCGCGGCCATCAGCCCGATGCGATTGCGCGGGCCGCCGCCGCGCGCCGTGGCCACCAGCTCCGCCAGGGATTTGCCGATGAGGGCGCGTTTGCTTTCGTTTACTTCCGCCATGGCAGACCTCAGTTTTTCTGAAGGTTGGCGGCCAGATCGGCAAGCGCGTCCAGCAGCAGTTCGCGCACTTCGTCCTTGGTGACGCCCGCGCCCGTCGCGCCTCCGGTTTCGGAAGGAGCTTCGATCAGGAAGGACGCGCCGTCGGCCAGATTGGTCAGGCGGCCCAGGAACAGGCTGCCCTTGCCGATGATCATGGCGCGCTTGATGCTCCCGGCCTTGATGGCGTCGCGGGCATGGCCCATGTAGGGCACGCCCGAGGGGATGTGCCCCTGGGTATGCACGAAACCGGGAATGCCGTGCTCGGCCACGAATTGCGGAATCTCCTCACGCTTGAGCTGGCCTTTCATGACCGAAAGGGCCGCGATCATCTTGAAGTTGGCCTCGGGCACATTGCCCGCCCCGGCGGGCAGGGTGATTTCCGCGTTGTGCAGTTCGGGGGCGTACTTGTCCACATCCGTGAGCTTGAGGCCCAGGCGGGTCAGCGGCTCAAAGGTCAGGGCCGAGGTGATGGCCTGCGGGGCCGCCCCGGCGGCCACGGAATGCTTGCCCACGGAATCCAGGCGGATCACCGGCTCCGTGCCGTCGTCCGGCACGAGCAGCACCGCAAAGCTGCCGATGCAGTTTTCCAGGGCTTTGAGCCCCTTTTTGACGTGGTCGCGCGAGTTCATATACAGCTTGGGCAACGAACCGCCGCCCAGCACGGCCACATTCCGGCGCACGCCCGAGGCCACCATGCTCGCGCCGGCGATGACGGCCGCCGCCGGACCGGCGCAGAAGCCGCGCACGTCAAAGCCGCTGGCATTGCCGCAGCCCGCGATTTCGGCCACGGCCTTGGCCAGGTTGCCGCCGCCGCGCTGCATAACGTCGCCCACGGCTTCCTCGGAACATTCCACAACAAAGTCGATGTCCGCAGGCGCGAGCCCGCTGTTTTTGATCAAATGCAACAGGGCCAGCACGCCGCTGGCCTTGCAGGCCAGATTTTCCAGCATGACGTGGGCCGAGAGGTTTTCGTCCGTATCATGAGCCCGGCGGCAGCAGCCCACCACCCGGCCGTCCAGATACAGCGGCAGGGCCATGTGCTTTTCCACGGCTTCGGCGATTTCAGCGGCCTCATGACCGGCTTCCAGGCGGGCCAGCTGGCTCTCGCCCACAACCGGGTCCTGGGCCAATTTTTCCTTGATGCGCGCGGCAAAATCCTTGTCCAGCCAAATCAGGTCAAAAACGTCGCAGATGTCCATGAAGCCGAGAAACTCGTCTTCGGGCATGATCTCGCCGTATTTGCCGTAACGCTCGGGCGCGCCGAGATTTTCCAGCCAGGGCGCGGGCGCGGCGGCCAGTTCCTCCACGCTCATGGCCCCGATATAGGTCTTGTTGGGGGCGTAGCCCGCAGCTTCCTCATAGCTCTGGGCCCGCCCGGGCAGGGCCTTGAGATACTCGGAATCGGGCTTGGCGCGACGCTCCTGGGCGGGCGTGCCGCCGTAATGCAGCGCCAGTTCCGGCGCGAAATTCAGGCAGTAGGCCGTGCCTTTGATGCCGACATTGCCCATGTGCTTGCTCCTTGTATAAAAATAGCCGCACGAGCTCCCGCTACGCCACACACGGTGCGGCGCGCCGCAACGCGGCGTGGATTCAGCCGAAAATCACATTTTTCGGCTGAATGAACCTTTGAAAAGCGAAGCGTTTCAAAGGTAATCTATTCCTGTTCAGCCAGATAGGCATAGGCGGACATGGCCGCCCGCGCGCCGTCCCCGGCAGCCGTGACCACCTGCCGCAGGGCCGTGTCGCGCACGTCGCCCGCCGCGAAGACGCCCGGCGTGGAGGTGCGCATGTCGGCGTCCGTAATGATCCAGCCCTGCTCCGTGGTTTCGCAGACGCCGCTCAGGAAGGCGGCGTTGGGCAGCGTGCCGATGAAGATGAACACGCCGTTGACGGCCACCACGTTCTTTTCGCCGCTCTTGACGTTCTTGAGCACCATGCGCTCCACCAGGCCGTCGCCCTCGATGGCTTCCAACACGCTGTCCCAGAGGGGCACGATCTTGGGATTTTTCAGGGCGCGCTCGGCCACCAGCTTGTCGGCGCGGAACTGATCGCGGCGGTGCACGATGTAGACCTTCTCCGCGAACTGGGTCAGATAGCAGGCCTCTTCCACGGCGGTATTGCCGCCGCCGATGACCGCCACCTCAAGCTCCTCAAAAAAGGCCGCGTCGCAGACCGCGCAGTAGGAAACGCCCTTGCCCGTGAATTCCTTTTCGCCGGGGCAGCCCTGTTTGCGGAAGTTGGCCCCGGTGGCGATGATCAGCGCCTTGGCCTCAATCTCGCCCTGGTCCGTGACCACCACGGTTTTGCCGCCCGCCGGGCGCAGTTCCTTCACCGTGGCGGTGCGGAATTCGGCTTTGAAATGCTCGGCGTGAGCCCGGAAGCTGTCGGCCAGCCCCACGCCCGAAGCACTGATGGTGCCGGGCCAGTTTTCGATTTCGCTGGTGATCAGGATCTGGCCGCCGGCCTTGCCCTTTTCCAGCACAAGCACGTCCAGGCCCGCGCGTTTGCCGTAGACGGCGGCGGTCAGTCCGGCCGGGCCCGCCCCGATGATGACCAGTTCACGCTGCTCCATGATGTATGCTCCCGTGGTTCCCGGCGGGCGCTGTCGCGCCCGCCGGGCCGTCATTGCTGTTGTTACGTCCGCAATTTACGTATTGAAGACCGTCTGTTCATCCACGGGAGTGGAGAGCGCCGTGAGCGCGCGCTCCACCAGTTCGCGGCGCAGGGCCTTTTCCGCTTCCGGCGAGAGTTCGGGATTGCCCAGCGGATGGGGGATGGAGACCGTGGGCACAATGCGGTTGGCCCCGATACTCAAAGAGATAGGCACGATGGTACACATGTGAACCACCGGCACGTCGGCGGTGTCCTCAATGGCCTTGGCGAGCGTTGCACCGCAACGCGTGCAGGTGCCTCAGGTGGAGGTGAGGATCACCGCCTGCACCTGGGCGTCCTTGAGACGCTTGCCGATCTCGATGCCGAAGGCTTTGGCCTTGGCCACGGCCGTGCCGTTGCCCACGGTGGAATAGAAGAGCGGATGCAGGGAGCCGATGCGGCCTTCCTTTTCCAGGTCGCGCAGCACGTCCACGGGCAGCACGCGGTCCGGGTCCTGATTGGCGTAGGTCTGGTCGTAGCCGCCGTGGGCGGTCTGATACTTGCCCTGGAGCAGATCCGTGACGCCGGTGATGTCGTATTCGCCGAAATTCTGGGCACTGGAGGCCGCGATGTGGTCCGGGTTGCCGAAGGGCACAATGCCGCCGGAAGTGACCAGGGCGATCTTGGCCTTGCTCATGTCCGCCACGGGCGGGCGCGGGGTCACGCGGTCAAAGACCGGCATGGCGTATTCCGTGGCAAAGGGCTCACCCTTGAGCTTTTTGATCAGCATGGACACGGCGCGCTCCGCGCCGGGCTGCTCATAGAACATGTTTTCGCGGATGCCCTTTTCGATCAGGCCTTCCTCGGCCGGGGTTCCCAAAGCCTCGCCCCCGAGCTGCTTGAGCAGCACGCGGGCCATGGCCGGTACGGCCTTGGCCATGCCGCGCGCGGAATCGGCGGCTTCCACAATGGGAATTTCCTTACGGAAAAGATCCACGCCGGGATTTTCCCGGTACAGGGCCGTGACCACCGGGATGTGCAGAGCCTTTTGGACCGCCGCGCAGACCGAGGCGCAGGCCGCGCCGTAGCGCCCGGCATTGAAGGCCGGACCCGCGATCAGGGCGTCGGCCTTGTATTCGCGCACGGTTTCCACCACCAGGGCGGACACTTCATCCATATGGTTGGCGAAATAGTTGTCGCCGCAGATAAAGGTCGCCACGATTTCCGCTTCGCCGCCCAGAGCGGCCTTGAAGGCCATGCCGGGACCCACAACGCCTTCGCGCACTTCAGGGCCGACGTCCGCCTTGTCCTCGCCGCCGATGCCGGCGAAAAACTGATTGATATAGTGTATGACACGATATGCCATGATCCACTCCTTCTCTGTCATTTCCGCGCTGTTTCTAACGAAGTGTCGATGTTTTTTTGGGGCTTACCGCCCCAAACCCCGTCCGGGGGGAATCATTCCCCCCGGTCCCCCTCACTTTCGAAATGTTGTTGCTTTGCAGCAACATTTCGGTAATGCGGGTGCAGGGGCATCATGCCCCTGCC
>NZ_JH114302.1:73312-116401 GCF_000224635.1 Desulfovibrio sp. 6_1_46AFAA | reverse complement strand
CCATGCTTGATTATTTCAGCACTTCCCTAGAGGGTGCGGCCGCCAATACGGTTAAACCCCAATTCGCTGGTGGCGCCCATAATGGCCTGCAATTCCACTTCCATGCCGCCGTCCTCGCGCAGGGAACCGAAGAAGCCCCCGGCGATGACGTCAGCCGTGGCCGGTTCGCCGATGACCTTTTGCATGGGCGGCAAGACGATGACTTCATTGGCATTGCCGGCGGTGACGCAGGCGTCGCCCTCGGGGCAGGAGTCGGCCAGGGACTGGCTCGACCCGTCGCGCCCGGCGTATTCGTCGGTGATCAACACGGTCTTGATGCCCGCGCGCTCGGCCTTCCAGCAGTTCATGATCAGATCCGCGTCCGGGTTGCCGAAACCTTCCTCGGAAATCACCAGGCCGTCCACGCCGAGCATCCGGGCCAGCTTCACCGCGTAGGAGGAACTGCGCTTCTTGTCGGCCAGGGTAACGTTTTCATTGGTGATGATCACGCCCACGAAATTGATGTCCTTGCCGTGGTGGGCGTAGAGACTTTTGATCACCGGATTGTTCACGTGCGTGTAGGTGCTGTTCTTGTCGCAGGCCGAAACGCAGTTGCCGGAAATAATGGCCCCGTCCATGATTTCCGTGGGGCTGATCATGGTGGGCAGAATTTTTTTGACATCCACGCCGTAGACCCAGGTATCGTGCAGCAGGCCTTGGGACTGGAGCATATACAAATACGCCACCTTGGGCAGCCCGGGCCAGGCGTTCATGGCCTCGGCCAGGGGCGGGAAGGCGTAGCTCTCCACAGTGTCGGCCTTGTCTTCCTTGCAGCAGGAGGCCAGATAGTATGCCGCCTTGAGCCCGGCCCGGCGGTAGACCGCCTCCAGCTCATGCAACTCCACCCCGTCCACGGGCTCGAAGACCAGAACCACGTTGCAGGTTTTGGAAAAAGGCGTGTATGCCGCGCCCGGGCCGCTCATGTCCACAATGCCCTCCTGCGGGGCCACCAGACGGCCGGTGGTCAGCACCGCAGCGCCTTCGAGCACCAGGGTCTTGCCCTGGCCCACGGTGTCCACGTCGCCGATCCAGCCGGGAAACACCTCGCCCGGGCCTTCCAGCTTGCAGCGCGGCTCCACGGCATCCTTGCAGGGCAGGATGCGCACGCTCTCGCCGGGATGGACCAGCTCGGCCTCCACATTCCGGAGGGCCGGGTCTTCCAGCAGCAGGCTGACCAGCTCCTCCTTATTGACGGTGAGCACATGATCCCGCGCGCCGGTGCGCGGGCCCCATTCCAGCTTGCGGATTGCAATCTTATGCAGTTCCAGGTTCACGACAAACTCCTTGGGTCAGACGTCTTCGGGCGGGCCGCCCGGATGAATCCATGATGATTGTGACGCAACGGGAGGTGCCCGCATCCGTCCGCATCCCGGCATGCCCGGACCGACCGGCCCGGTTGGGAAAGGAGTCAGTGCAGGCTTTCCAGAGTGGCTTTCAGCAATTCACAGTCCAGCAGAGCGCAATCGCGGCGCATGGCCTCGGGCAGGTCGCCGGGCAGGCTTTGCCGGACCTTCGCGGCCGGGCTCTGATAGAGCTGCAGGGCTTCTTCCAGAAAATGCAGAGAGTCAGAGTCCACCGTCCCGGAGGGGGAGGGCGGCAAGAGAAGCAGGGAACGGTAGGGCTGCTGATGCGGACGGAAATTGCCGTACAACGGGTGATTGGCAAGCCGCCAGCCCTGATGCACGCGGTCGCGCGCCATGGTCAGCGCGTCGCGCGCGCCGCCGTCCAGCAACAGAACGTCCACACCCGCCGGAACGCGGGACGGAAAAGAGGGATTGTTGGTAATGAGAATCGCGCGACCGGCCACAGCAAAGCTCCCGCGTTTGCGTTGGCTCTGTCGCGCGCCGGGCGGTTCAGAGATGCGTCCGGTTGCAATCCTGATGCCTGAGAGTTTCAGCCTTGCGGCCTTGCCCCTTCGGCGACCCCGTGGCAACGTCCGGCATGCCGGTTGTGCGCGGGTGCTCTCTTGCAACTTTCGCTCGCAATTCCCCACTCCCACATTGAGAAAAAAATGTCAAGCGGCGGCCTCATAAAAAAAATAAAACATATCCGCAAATTATGCCTGGTTGAAGAACCAAACGATGGATTGCGGCGACCGGCGCGGGCTAGGCCGGGGAATGACGCCGCCCGCGCGGAATAGGCGGATTTTGTAAAATAACCGCAAAGGTACAGGAAGGCTGACGCAAAAGTATTTTTCTTTTTCACTCCGGACACAAAAAATACTCATCCTATTCATTCGATTGCCCTGGGACGCTGTCAGCCCCGGCTTCACTTTTCGGATAAGGGCGGTTATGATGCGTGCTCACAAACGCGGAAAACGCGCGCCTCTTTTCCACCAAGGAGACCAAAAGCCATGAGCGATACGTTGACTGTTGCCGTTGTGGGCGCCACGGGCGCCGTGGGTCGTGAAATGCTCAAGACGCTGCACGAGCGGCAGTTCCCGGCCACGAAAGTACGGGCCTTCGCCTCGGCCCGCTCAGCGGGCAGCAAAGTGCCTTTCGGCGAGGAGGAACTCACGGTGGAAGAGCTGAAGGAAGATGTCTTTGACGGCATCGACCTGGCCATCTTTTCCGCCGGCGGCGGCACGTCCGCGAAGTTCGCGCCGCACGCCGCCCATGCCGGTTGCGTGGTGGTGGACAATTCCGCGGCCTGGCGCATGGACGAGCGCTGTCCCCTGGTGGTGCCGGAAGTCAATCCGGAGGCCCTGGAAGAGCATCAAGGCATCATTGCCAATCCCAACTGTTCCACCATCCAGATGGTAGTGGTGCTCAAGCCCCTGCACGACGCGGCACACATCAACCGCGTGGTGGTTTCCACCTATCAGGCCGTGTCCGGCACAGGCCAGAAAGGCATTGAGGAGCTGGAACGCCAGGTGCGCGACCTTTTCAACGCCCGCGACCCGGAAAACAAGGTATACCCCTACCGCATCGCCTTCAACGTGTTGCCGCACATCGACGTCTTCCTGGACAACGACTACACCAAGGAAGAGATGAAGATGGTCAACGAGACCGTGAAGATCTTCGACGATCCCTCAATCAAGGTCACGGCCACCTGCGCGCGCGTGCCGGTATTTTTCTGCCATGCGGAATCCGTGAATATCGAAACCGAAAAGAAGATCACGGCCAAGGAAGCCCGGATCATGCTCTCCCAGGCTCCGGGCGTGAAGGTTTTCGACAATCCGCGCGAACTCATGTACCCCATGCCCGCCTACTGCATCGGCGACGATCCCACCTTTGTGGGGCGCATCCGCGAGGACGAAAGCATTGAAAACGGCCTGAACCTCTGGATCGTGGCCGACAACGTGCGCAAGGGCGCGGCGCTCAACGCCGTGCAGATCGCCGAGGAACTGCTCAAGCGCGATCTGGTCCGCGTGCCGGACAAGAATGTCTTCATGCGGTAGCGCGGAGAAATATGCCATGCAGGCCGTGGATTCCGACACCTATCTGCAAGCCCTTTTGTCCGCCCCCCGTCCGGGGGCGGACAAATTCCTGGCCTTTTACGATCACCGGGTGGGATGCATCGGCACGGACCCGCGCCTCCTGCTCCTGCCCCTGGACGATCATATCTGCCATCGCGGCGACGGCCTGTTCGAAAGCATCTGTTACCGGGAGCGGAAGATCTTCGTCCTGGACGAACACCTGGCCCGGATGCGCGACGGCGCGCAGGCCCTGGACATCACGCCGCCCTGCTCCTGGGAGGAAATGCGCGCGCGCATTCTGGACGTGGCCCGCGCCTCGGGGCGGGACCACGGCGACCTGCGCGTCTTTCTCAGCCGGGGGCCGGGCGGTTTCGGCGTTTCCCCGCAGGAATGCCCGCTGGCCGGTCTGTACATTGTGGCCCTGGCCTCCAGGCTGCCCTCCGAGGAATTGTACCGCAAAGGGCTCACGGCCTTCAGCAGCGCCATTCCGCCCAAGCAGGAATATCTGGCCCGGATCAAGAACACCAATTATCTGCCCAACGTCTTCATGGCCGTGGAGGCCCGCCAAAAAGGCATGGACGTGGCCGTGACCTTTGACGAGAACGGCTTCATGGGCGAAGCGGCCATTGCCAACCTGGGCATTGTGGACGCGCGGGGCCGCCTGCGCAGCCCGGAACTGCGCCGCATCCTGCCCGGCACCACCCTGCTGGCGGCCCTCAAACTGGCCGAGGAACGCATGCCGGTCATCCAGGGGCCCATCCACAAAGAGGATATCGCCACGGCCCGCGAAATGCTGCTGTTCACCAGCGCCACGCTCTGCGTGGGCGTCACGCATTTTGACGGCAGGCCCGTGGGCCAGGGGGACTACCGGGGCCGCCCCGGCCCCACGGCCCTCTGGCTCAAAGACGCCCTGCTCGCGCAGATGCTGGCCCAGGGCACGCCTTACTGATGCGTATCCTGCTGCTCTCCCTTCAGGACGAAAATCAGGACGCCGCGCCCGACGGCTCCACGCGCGCGCGGGTCCGGCGGCTGGAGGAGGAACAGACCCTGGCCCTGGTCAGAGCCATGCGTGACGGAGGCCGCCTGGCCCCTCTGCTGGTCTGCCTCAAGGGCTCGCGCCTGCACGAGCGCGCACGCGCCCTGAATCTGCCCCTGCTGGCCGTGAGCGGCACGGGCACGGGCAATCCGCTGACCCTCTTGCGCCTCTGGAACCGGCAACGGCGGCATAAAAAGCTGCTGATCCAGACCGTGGGCGAGGAAGCCCTGGCTCTGGGCCGCCGCGTGCTGCGCATGCGCCCGTCCGGCAGCGCGCTGCTCGCGCACGCCTTCTTTTTGCGGCCGCCCGCGCCGGAACGGTGCAAAAGCAAAGAGATGCGCGCCGCCCGCTATATCCTCTGCGGTTCCAAACACGTGCAAAACCGGATTCTGGCCGCCTGGGAACAAGCGCCCGATGCCGCCGCGCCCGTCGTTCCCCCTATCGTTCCCGCAGACGCCCTGCCCCTGCTGCCGCCGGGCATCTGCCTGGAAGGCTTTGATCCGCCCAGCCCGTTCCGGGAGGAAGAAGGGCGGCACTTCATTTTCGGCATGGGGGAAAGCCTTGCGCCGCGATCCGGCGCGCAGTTGGTGGCGCGGGCCATGGCCGCCATCTGGCAGCGCGACGACCTGCCCCCCTGGGAAGTGCGCATGCTGGGCGGCGGTCCGCGTTTTCAGGAAGTGCTGGAAGAGGCCGCCGCCCTGGGTGTGGAATCGCGCCTCTGCCTGCTCAACGAACAGTACGCGCCCGATGTGCTGCGGAATTGCCACGCATGGCTCGCGCCGGGTTCCTCGCCCGAGGAAGCGCCGGAGACGCTCTGGTCTGGCTTCGCGGCGGGCCTGCCGGTCATTTGCAGCCGAAGCGGCCTGCACCTGGAACGCCTGGGCGGCCCGGACCAGGCGCAGAACGCGGCCCTGACCGTGGAGGAGAACGATCCCCAGGCTCTGGCCAAGGCCATGATCGAAATCATGCAGGATGCGGGGCCGCGGCACAGACTGGCGCAATGCGGCCGCGCGCTGGCCCCGTCCACCGGCCTGCAGCACATGGCCGACCAGGCTTGCGCCCTGTTCGAAGCCTGGCTGCGGGCTCTGGGGACCGGCGCGCCCGCCCCGGCGGAGAAAACTCCGGATACGCGGGAGCCTGCGGCGGCCCAGCGCGACGAATCGTCTTAGAGCGGATTACCGTTGCGATACTCCACAATGAGTCTTTTTGCGCAACGCCCGCTTCGCCGTTTACCGGCGCGAATAAATTGCGCTTACGCCTCCGTGGCGGGCGTCTGCTCACGCAGCCGCCAGAGCAATTTCAAAGTGAACGTGCTCTAACCTCCAGCCTTTTTCAGGACACCCATGAAGTGTAAAATCTGCAAGGCCCCGGCGGCCGTGGCCCTTAAAAGCCATAATGCCGCCTTCTGCCCGGACTGCTACAAGGATTTTTTCGCCCGCCAGGTCGCGCGCGGCATTGAAGGCCAAAAGCTCTTTACCCGCGACGAGCGTATTCTGGTGGCTCTTTCCGGCGGCAAGGACTCCCTGGCCCTGATGCTGGAGCTGGCCCGCCAGGAGTACAACGTCACCGGCCTGCACATCGACCTGGCCATCCCCGGCTCCTCGGCGGCGGCGCGGGGAGTGGTGGAGCGTTTCTGCGCCAAGCACGGCCTCAAGCTGCTGGTCAAGGACATGGCCGCCGAGGGCCTGCCCATTCCGGCGGTCAAGGAACGCCTGCACCGGCCGATCTGTTCGGCCTGCGGCAAGATCAAGCGCCACTTCTTCAACAAGGTGGCGCTGGACGAAGGCTTTGACGCCCTGGCCACGGGCCACAACCTGGACGACGAGGCGGCCCGCCTGTTCAGCAATACCCTGCGCTGGGACACGGCCTACCTTTCGGATCAGGGCCCCCTGCTGCCCGGCGAGCACGGCTTTGCCCGCAAGGTCAAACCGCTCTGGCGGCTCACGGAATTTGAAACCGCCAACTATGCCTTTCTAATGGGCATTGAAAACCATTACGCGCCCTGCCCCTACAGCCCCGGCGCCAGCTTCACCGTGCTCAAGGGCTTGCTGCAACGCCTGGAAACGGCCATGCCCGGCCGCAAACTGGATTTCTACCAGGGCTTTCTGGCGCGCGGGCGGCCCGTCTTCGCCCGGCGCGAGGCCGAGGAGGGCGTGGAACTGGCCCCCTGCCCGCAGTGCGGCTATCCCACCTCTTCCGGCGATCTCTGCGGGGTTTGCCGGATACGGGAGGCGCTGCGGGGCGAGTAGCCTTGCCTGCCCTGCCCCTAGGGTCATTCTGTTCTCCGTCCGCTGTGTTATTCTGCCCTCCGGGTACGAAGGCTTACGGCGTGCCGCCGTTTGGGCCGCCTCCGACGCGGGCAGGGGGCGGGAGGCGTGAATCCTCCGTGTCCGCAGGGCCCGGAGTACCTCATCCGCATGACAAGCCCATAGCACAAGTACCTTTGAAAAATAACCCGCTCTAAATACAAAATCACTCTGCCGACGGCAGGAGAACAGAATGGCCCTGCCCCGCGCGTATTGCCCCCCCGCCGCCAAGGCGCTATCCTGCGTTTTATGAACATCCTGCGCAAAGCTCTGCAACGGGGCCTGACCCCGAGCAATATCATCAGCTATGTCTGCCTGGAGAGCATGCGGCTCTGGGGCGCGTTCTGGGGCACAGTGCGCCTGCGCTGCAAGGCCGCCCTGCTGGGCGTGGCCGTGGGGCCGGGCACGCGTGCCCACGGGCCCGTGGGCCTGTTGCGCTGGCCGGGCGGCAGCATCCGCATCGGCGCGCGCGCCAGTCTGATTTCCTCCCGGCGGCGAGCCACGGCGGCCAGCCTGTACGCGCCCGTGCGCCTGCGTGTGTTCGGGCCAGGCGCGGCCATCGAAATCGGCGAGGGCGCGCAGCTCAGCGGCACGTCCGTCACCGCGCGCTCGCAACGCATCAGCATCGGCCGTCAGGTTCTGCTGGCCCCCAACTGTGTGATCGTGGATTCGGATTTCCACGCCCTCTGGCCGCCCGAGGCCCGCGCCACGGAACCGGGCCTGGAACGTGACGCGCCGGTGAGCATCGGGGACTACGTCTGGATCGGCATGAACTGCCTGATTCTCAAGGGCGTGAGCATCGGCGAGGGCGCCATGATCGGCGCGGGCAGCGTGGTGACCCGCGACGTGCCGCCCTTTTGCCTGGCCGTGGGCGCGCCCGCGCGCGTGCTGCGCCGCCTGGGCCCGGAGGACGCCATGCCCGGTTCAGAAGGCCGGGGAGCCTGAGATGGATGCCGGAAGGGGAACCCCCGCAGGCGTCGGCGAATACATTGCCGCGTTGCTGGCCTCAGCCAAAATGGGCGGCCAGGTCACCCATCACCGCCTGCTGCCCGGCGCGGAACCCGTGTTCGCGCCCAGCCGCCTGCCCTGGCCGCGCGCCATCGGCAATCTGCTGGAGGAGCGCGGCGTCCGCCTTTACAGCCATCAGGCCCTGGCCACGGACCACATCCGCGCCGGGCATTCCGTGGTGGTGGCAACGCCCACGGCCAGCGGCAAAAGCCTGATCTACAATCTGCCCGTGCTGGAGCGCCATCTGCACGATCCCGACGCCAGGGCGCTCTATCTCTTTCCGCTCAAAGCCCTGGCCCAGGACCAGCTGGCGGCCTTCACCGCCCTGACCGCGACCTGGCCCGAGGCGGCCCGGCCCACGGCCGCGCTCTACGACGGCGACACCAGCGACCATTTCCGGCGCAAGATCCGGCGCGATCCGCCCACAGTGCTGGTCAGCAATCCGGAAATGCTGCATCTGGGCATATTGCCCCACCACGAGCAGTGGGCCGCCTTTCTGGCGGGCCTGACCCACGTGGTGGTGGACGAGGCCCACACATACCGGGGGGTGTTCGGCGCGCACATGGCTCAGGTCTTCCGGCGGCTGAACCGTCTGGCCGGGCGCTACGGCGCGCGGCCCACCTATGTGCTCTGCACGGCCACGGTGGGCAATCCCGGCGAATTGGCAAGCGGGCTTATCGGCGCGGGCGACAGCGCGCCTGTCGTCGTTGAAGAACCGGGCGTAATGGCGGAAACGCCGCGCCCGGCCGATGCGCCTGTGGTCATTGACACGTCGGGAGCGCCCCAAGGGCCGCGCCATTTCGTTTTTCTCAATCCCGAGCAGAGCCCGGCCACGGCGGCCATCGACCTGCTCAAGGCGGCGCTGGCCCGCAATCTGCGCACCATCGTCTATTGCCGCTCGCGCCGGATGACCGAGCTGGTCAGCCTCTGGGCGGGCAGCCAGTCCGGCCCGTACAAGGAACGCATTTCCGCATACCGCGCGGGCTTTCTACCCGAGGAGCGCCGGAGCATCGAGGCCCGCATGGCTTCGGGCGAGCTGCTGGCCGTGGTCAGCACCAGCGCTCTGGAGCTGGGCATCGACATCGGCGGCCTGGACGTCTGCATTCTGGTGGGCTATCCCGGCACGGTCATGGCAACCCTCCAGCGCGGCGGCCGGGTGGGCCGGGCGCAGCAGGAATCGGCGGTCATCGTGGTGGCCGGGGAGGACGCCCTGGACCAGTATTTCGCCCGCAATCCCGAGGATTTTTTCAGCCGCCCGCCGGAAAAGGCCGTGGTCAATCCGGACAACGAGGTCATTCTGGCCCGGCATCTGGAATGCGCCGCCGCCGAACTGCCCCTGAGCGCGGATGAGCCCTGGCTGCACCCCGCGGGCGCGCGCCGGGCCGTGCGCGAGCTCCGCAAGCAAAGCCTGCTGCTGCAATCCGCCGACGGCAGGCAATGGCTGGCCGCGCGCAAGCGGCCCCAGCGCCTGGTGGACCTGCGCGGCACGGGCCAGAGCTACAGCATCGAGGATCAGGCGGGCGCTGTCATCGGCTCGGTGGACGGCTTCCGGGCCTGGCGCGAAACCCATCCCGGCGCGGTCTACCTGCACCGGGGCCGCACGTACGTCATTGAGGAAGTGGACCCCGGCCGGGCCGCGATCCGCGCCAAAGAAGCCAACGTTTCCTGGTTCACGCGCACGCGCGGGCAGAAAAGCACGGACATCCTGGAAGAGACGGAGCGCCTTGCCATCGGCCGCTGCCTGGTCTGCCGGGGCAGGCTGCGGATCACCGAGCGCATTACCGGCTATGAAAAGCGCGCGACGTCCGGCAACCGGCTGCTGACCATCGTGCCTCTGGACGTGCCGCCCCAAGTCTTTGAAACCGAAGGCCTCTGGTACGTGATTCCGGACGCTGTCCGGGCCGGGCTGGAGGAGCGCTTCCTGCATTTCATGGGCTCCATCCACGCTCTGGAGCACGCGCTCATCGGCCTGCTGCCCCTGCAGGTCATGGCCGACCGCAACGACTTCGGCGGCATTTCCATTCCCCTGCATCCCCAGACGGGGCTGCCCTGCGTTTTCGTCTACGACGGCCTGCCCGGCGGCGCGGGCCTCACCCGCCAGGCCTTTGCCGGAGCGCGGGAACTGCTGGAAGCCACGCGCCGGGTTGTGGGGGCCTGCCCCTGCGAGGACGGCTGCCCCTCCTGCGTGCATTCGCCCAAATGCGGTTCGGGCAACCGGCCCATCAGCAAACAGGGCGCCCTGGCCCTGCTGGACGAACTGCTCGCGCCGGGCGGCGAAGGCGACGCGCTCTGCCGGGAGCTGAGAATCAGCCCGGCCCCGGAATCTTTGGATGGCCATCTGAATGGCCGCCTGGAGGCGAACCTGAACGCCGAAGCGGGAGCCTCTCTGGATATCCGGCCGCGAGAGACGCCGGGCACGCCGTTCGCCAACGCCCCGCGTCAGGAGAAAATCATGGAAAACAGGCCCGCGACTCCGGCATCTTCCCCTGTGCCCGACAGCCTCACGGTCCATATTCCCGTGCCGCCGCCCCCGCATTATGTGGTCTTTGACGTGGAAACCCGGCGCTCGGCGGCTGAAGTCGGCGGCTGGCACAAAGCCGGACAAATGGGCGTGAGCGTCACCGTGCTCTACGACAGCCTGGCCGACGACTATTTTTCCTACAGTCAGGACGAACTGCCCGCCCTGTTCGAGCGCCTGCGCGCCGCCGAGACCGTGGTGGGCTTCAACAGCCTGCGTTTCGACTATGCGGTGCTCACGCCCTTCGCGCCCTTTGAGCTGCGCGCCCTGCCCAGCCTGGATTTGCTCCAGCGCATCAAGGAGCGTCTCAACTATCGAATTTCGCTCGACAATCTGGGCCAAGCCACGCTCGGCGAACCCAAGAGCGCCGACGGCCTGCAGGCCCTGCAATGGTGGAAGGAAGGCCGCTGCGAGGAAATCGCGGCCTATTGCCGCAAGGATGTGGACCTGACCCGCCGCCTCTATCTCTTCGGCCTGCGCGAGGGCTATCTGCTGTTCACCAACAAGGCCGGGCAGCGTGTGCGCGTGCCCGTGGATTTCGGACAACGGCCATGAACAGAGCTACGGATGCGGAACTGGCGGCGGCCCTGATCACCTGGCGACGTGAGTTGCACCGGCATCCCGAAACGGGTTGGACGGAATTCTGGACCACGGCCTTTGCGGCGGACGTCCTGCACTCCCTGGGCTATGCCCCGCGCGTGGGCCGCGAAATCCTCAATCCGGACCAGCGCATGGGCCTGCCCGCCCCCGCCGTGCTCGAGCGGGCGCGGCAACGGGCCGTTCAGGAAGGAGCCGACCCCCGCTGGCTTGAGCGCATGGGCCCGGCCACCGGGATTGTGGCGGACCTGCATCCCGGCCGGGAGCCGGATCTGGTGTTGCGTTTTGATCTGGACGCCCTGGAAATGCCCGAGGCCGACGATGCCGGGCATCTCCCGGCGCGGGAGGGCTTCGCCTCCCGCCACCCCGGTCTCTGCCACGCCTGCGGCCACGACGGGCATACGGCCCTAGGCCTGGGGCTGGCCGCTCTGCTGCGGCGGGACGCAACGCGCCTGGCGCGCAATGTGCGCCTGCTCTTCCAACCGGCGGAGGAAGGCGTGCGCGGCGCGTCCGCGCTGATCCAGCAGGTGCTGGGCGCGCGCCGTTTTCTGGCCGTGCACCTCGGGCTCAGCGCGCCGGAAAGCGGGAGCCTGGTCACCGGGCTGTCGGGCTTTCTGGCCACAACCAAATTCGACGCGCGCTTCACGGGCCGCGCGGCGCATGCCGGGCTCGCGCCCGAGGCCGGACGCGACGCCCTTCAGGGGGCCGCCGAAGCGCTGCTGGCCCTGCATGCCCTGCCCGATCAGACGGACCAAAGCGGGCAGGAGGGACAGGCGAAGCAAAAAGGCCGGATCAACGTGGGCCTGCTCGCGGGCGGCTCGGCCCGCAACATCGTGCCGGACCAGGCCGTCATGGCCTGCGAAACGCGCTGCGTTGACCGTGAGGCGGACAACGCCCTGCTGGCCGGGGCGCGCGCGGCCCTGAGGCGCATTGCGCGTGAGCGGGAACTGGGCCTGGAGATCACGATTCAAGGCCGCGCGGGCTGCGCGAACAGCGATGCGGAGCTGGCCCAACTGCTGGCCCGGACCGCCCTGGAACTGCCGCCGGGCCCGGACGGACAGCCCCTGTTCGCAGCGGGCAAAATATGTTCCGAGGGACGCATGACGGCCAGCGAAGACGCGGCCACCCTGATGGAAGCCGTGCGGCTGGGCGGCGGCCAGGCCGCTTATGCTCTGCTGGGCGCTGATCTGGCAGGCGGCCACCATACGCCGCATTTCGACTTTGACGAAAGCGTGCTCTGGCCGGGCGCGTTGTGGCTGGCGGCCGTGTGCGGAAGGCTGTGCGGCTAGTGTCGCGTCAAGCGACACATATCGCAAATCCGCAAGGGGTTGCGCGCCGCCGCAGGCGGCGTAAGCACAGCAAAAACCACGTTTTTTGCTGTGCGGCCTTCACGCTGAACCGACAGGTGAAACGTGACATCTCACTAGGCTCAGCCCTCATTGACGGCACGAGGGCCTTACGTATAGAGTGCGCCGTTACTTTATTTTAACGGATGTTGGATGCTGGATACCGTAATCATTGGATAAATGAGTTCCGCTGAGGCCGCAGGGCCGGCGGGACGCGAACATGGCCGGCCGCCTTTGCGCGGCGTCTTGTCGTTTATCCACTGACACGAGGTATCCCGTGAACATTTCCCGTCTTGAGCAAAGAACTCTTCACACCCTGGCCAAGGGTGGCAGAATCCTGATAATCCGCGACAGTTCCGGCAAGATAGCTGAGGTGGAATGCTATACCCGCGAGGGTTGGCTGCTCAGCGACTGCAGCCCGGAGATCTTCAAAAAACTGAAAAGCAAAAAGCTCATCAGCTCGAAAAACAGTCTCCCTTACCGCATCACTTCCGAAGGTCTGAGCGCCGTGCGCGCCCAGACCGATAACCGCTGAGGTTTCACCTCTCCATGGAGTCAACCATGACTATCGCTATCCGCCCGGAATGCCCCGAGGATTTCCCCATTATTCACGACTTGGTGCGCACGGCCTTTGAAAACGCCGAGCATGCAAGCGGCGACGAGCATTTTCTCGTGGATCGCCTGCGCCGTTCGCGGGAATATATTCCCGAACTCAGCCTGGTGGCCGAGGAAGACGGCCGCATCGTCGGCCACATCATGTTCACCAGGCTGAAGGTCGGGGAGACGACGGCTCTGGCCCTCGCCCCGCTGGCCGTGCAGCCTTCGCATCAGGGCAGGGGCACAGGCGGTGCCCTTATCCGGCGCGGGCATGAGATTGCCCGTTCTTTGGGCTGGGAATTCGTAATCCTGGTGGGACATGCGGGCTACTACCCGCGCTTCGGCTACAAGCCCGCCGCTTCTTTCGGCATTGTTTCCCCTTTTGAGGTGCCGGAGGAAGCCTTTATGGCCATCAACCTCAGGGGAGGCGCGGAACGCCTGCCCGGCCTGCTGAAGTACTCCCCGGCATTCTTCCCGGAGAGCCCGGCATAACCTTATATCCGTCCTCTTCCCGGCGGCGGTTGAACTTCCGCCGCCGGGAAAGGGCGCATCTCCGGAATGTGGAGGAGGTAACGCACATATGCCCAGGGCTGAGACTAGTAGAGTTTTTCCAGCAGCTCGGCCTCGCCCTCCAGGCTGTAGCAGTGTTCCTCCGCCGGAAAGGTTCCGCCCTTGACTTCTTGCGCGTAGGCCGTGAAGGCCGCGCGCATGGCTTCGCCCACCTCCCCGAAACGCTTGACGAATTTGGGGGCCACGGTATCGCAGAGGCCCAGCATGTCCTGCCAGACCAGCACCTGGCCGTCGCACTCGGGCCCCGCGCCGATGCCGATGACCGGTATTTCCAGCTCCTTGCTGACGCGGGCGGCCAGGGCGGCGGGCACGCATTCCAGCACCAGGGAAAAGGCCCCGGCCTCCTGCAAAGCGCGGGCGTCGTCCAGCAGCTTCTGGGCGGCGGCCAGGCTTTTGCCCTGTACCTTGTAACCGCCGAAAGCATTGACCGACTGCGGGGTCAGGCCCAGATGGCCCATGACCGGGATGGACGCCCGCGTGAGCGCGCGCACCTCGTCGCAGAAGTCCGCGCCGCCTTCCAGCTTGACGGCCTGGGCCCGGCCTTCCTTGACCAGCCGACCGGCATTGCGCACGGTGTCGGTCACGGAAACCTGGCAGCTCATGAAGGGCATGTCGCAGACCACCAGGGCCGAGCATGCGCCGCGCGCCACAGCCGCGCAATGGCGGATCATGTCCTCCAGGGTGACGGAGAGGGTGTCAGGGTAACCCAGCATGACCATGCCCAGCGAATCCCCCACCAGCAGGGCATTGACGCCGGTCCGGTCCATGAGCTTGGCCGTGCTGTAGTCGTAGGCCGTGAGCATGACCAGTTTTTCCCGGCCCTTAGCCTGCCTGAACGTGGCGACGGTGTTTTTCATGCCTTTTTCCCCTGCAAGTCTGTCCGGCCCTGCAGGGCCAGGGCCATGAGCAGATGCGTCAGTTTGGCGGCGGTGAAGTTTGCGTGGTGCAGGCCCGGAATGGGAGCCAGTTCCACCACGTCCAGGCCCACGATTTCACGGTCCCGCGCGCAGCGCTCCAGAATGAACTGGGCTTCGCGCCAGGAAATGCCGCCCGGCGACGGCGTGCCCGTGGCCGGCATCAGCGAAGAGTCCAGGCCGTCCACGTCAAAGCTGATGTAGATGCGGCGCGGAAAATCCTCGGGCAGGGGTTGTTCGGGCAGACCCACGCGGGCCAGAAAATAGGCGTCATAATGGGTGACGTTGTAGCGTTTGCGTACCTCGGCCTCCTCCCGGCTCATGTCGCGCACCGCGAACTGCACCAGCGGCAGGCCCAGGTCGGCCACGGCCCGGTGCATGACGCAGGCGTGGGAAAAGGGATCGCCCTCATATTCAGGCCGCAGGTCCGCATGCGCGTCAAACTGGACGATGCCGAAAGGTTCGTCCTTTTCCCGCGCCTGCCGGGCCAGGGCCCGCAGCGCGCCCAGACTCACGGTATGCTCGCCGCCCAGCAGCACGGGCACGGCCTTGCAATCCAGAGCCCGGCGCGTGGCGGACTCAATGCGGGCCAACACCCCTTCCACCGGCCCGGCACAGTCCACGGGCGGCGCGGTATAAAAACCTGACTCGCCCGGCGCAAGCCCGCTTTCCCAGGCTTCCAACTGCCGGGAGGCGTCCAGCAGGGCCGCCGGGCCCTGCGCCGCGCCGCCGCCGTAGGAGACGCTGCGCTCCAGCGGCGCGGGGATGATGTGAAAGGCCGCGTCCTCGGGCCGTGTCGGAGCATACTCCGAAGCCAGAAAATTTTGCTGATCCATGCTGTCCCATCCTCAGCGCGTCTTTATGGCGAAGCCGCGCGCAATGTAAGGCTTGCACGCCGTTATCCGCGCGCCGCCAGTATAACGCCGCCACCCGCATCCGTAAACGGGCAGGCGCGGGCGGGGCAGACGTATCAAATTTCATATTTCCTGCCATCATTGCCTATCGTGATTATCCGGGAAAAACAGACTTTCGTGCGCTGCCCGCGTCATCCGTTTACGCTACGCTCCGGTAGGGCAGAGGAGGATTTGCTCAATTCTACGGGGAGGCCAGATCATAAATAGTAACTATTTGAAATAAATATACGTATGCATAGCTTGGCGGCATTTTTTAGATGGGTCTGCCTTGGTGGCATAGCAGACGACCACAGGGAGAAGGCAATAAAAAACGGCCCGCTTGGGGAGGCAGGCCGTTTTGTTTGGAGGAGGCTGTCAGCAAAAGAAAGGAAGGTACTTTTTATATTGCAACTGGCATGCCAAATTAGATTTTCTCGAAAATTTATTTAACATACTGAAATATAATGTAAAAATTTTTCAGTTGTTACGCCGCTGCGTAAAAAATTTTATACACCGACAAACCCAATCCAGCCACCCAGGCATATGGACGTACAAAAAATTATCTCCACTCAAGACTACAGCAGCGGGAAAAACAGAACCGGCCTTCAGGCCAGGACGTGCATGAAGGAACGCCATCGGGCTGCCGGTCTTGATGCCCACGCCACAGAAAACGGGGACGTGCCGCTCAGAAAGAGACAGTCATTGGCCGATGTCACAGGTGGCGCCCGCCAGCAACGGGGACGGCAACCGCCAGAGCAAAGTAACTTTGAAAAGTTACTTTGCTCTGGCGGCTGCGAAAGCCGGAACCGGCGGAACGGCCGGCGGCCTACAGATAAGAGCAGCACTGCTGCGAGTAGCGACAGAACGACAGGTTGAAGGCGGCGTCAACTTTGAGAATGCCAATTCTCAAAAGCAATCTGCTCTAATGTACCGTGTCTTTGCCCTGCGCGGCCGAGCCCTGGCCCGACATGGCCAGCCTGTTCGCCAGCTCCTTGGCTCCCGGCGTTTCCCGCCACTGGGTGAAAAGCTTGCGCCAAGCCCCGAATTCCAGAAAACCCTGGTCCAGCTGGCTCTCGTGCATCTGCACCCAGGCATTGAACAATTGCATCTGAACCTGGAAGGTGGCGCTCTCAAAAATGGTGGAAGTCATGTCCTTGGGCAGGCTCTTGCCGTCCAGGTTGTCCAGCACGAACGTGCACACGGCCCGGCGGGAGGTTTCAAAATCCACTTCCCGGCCGTTCATATCCTCGGCCAACGGCAGCAGATGGGGATAGAGTTCCTTGATCCGCTCCATACCCTTCTCGGGCACGGCCAGAAAAAGCGGCGTCTCGCCGTCCGGCCCGGCGGGCGCGTCCGGCTTTTCGGTAATAAAATAAAAACGCAGCCAGTTCTCGAACATCACGGCTTCAAGAACCTGAAAAACCGCGTTCTGAAATTGCTCCTGTTGTTCGGGCATATCATTTTTCCTCCGCTAGGCGTATATTTTCAATAATAGACGCGTGCACAGGCCGCGTCAATGCGGGGTTGCGCGCGGCTCTGGCTTGTGCACACGGCTTATGCTATGCTGATCTCATGATTGATTACGCCCAGGCCCTCAACGAAGCCCAGTACGCGGCGGCCACCAGCGGCGACGGTCCCGTGCTGGTCGTGGCAGGCGCGGGCAGCGGCAAAACCCGCACCATCGTCTACCGCCTGGCTTGGCTGGCCGAGCACGGCGTCGCGCCCACGTCCATCCTGCTGCTGACCTTCACCCGCAAGGCCGCGCAGGAGATGCTCCAGCGCGCGGGCATGCTTCTGGACCAGGGCCTTTCCGGCGTGCAGGGGGGCACCTTCCACGCCTTCGCCTACGGCGTGCTGCGCCGCTGGCGCCCCGCCTGGCTGGGCGAACGGCCCTTCACGGTCATGGATTCGGCGGACATCACGGCGGCGGTCAAATACTGCAAGGATGAGCTCAAGTTGGGCCGGGGCGACCGCTCCTTCCCCAAGACCCAGAGCATCGTGGGCCTGCTGAGCAAAGCCCGGAACAAGGAATTGTCCCTGGAGGAAGTGCTGCGGCGCGAAGCCTTCCACCTTCTGCCCCACACCGAAGCCCTCGCGGCTCTGGGCGAAGCCTATACCGCCTACCGCCGCGAAAAGGGCCTGCTGGACTACGACGACCTGCTCTTTGAGCTGGAAACCCTGCTGCGCGAAAACCAGGCCGCCGCCGAAGCCCTGCGCCTGCGCTTCAGCCATATCCTGGTGGACGAATACCAGGACACCAATCTGGTCCAGGCCCGCATTGTGCGCCTGCTGGCCGGGCCGCCCGGCAAGGATGCGAACGGCGGGGAAACCACGTCCCTAACCGGCAACGTCATGGCCGTGGGCGACGAAGCCCAGTCCATCTATGCCTTTCGCGGGGCCAATGTCCGCAATATTCTGGACTTCCCCAAACTTTTTCCGGGCACGCGCATCATCCGCCTGGAAGAGAATTACCGCTCCACCAAGCCCGTGCTGGACGTGGCCAACAGTCTGTTGGCCCATGCGGCGGAATCCTTCCGCAAAACCCTGTTCACCCGCAAGGAAGGCGGCGACCCGGTGCGCCTAGTCACGCCGCTCAGCGACATGAGCCAGGCCAAGCTGGTGGTGCGCCGCATCGAGGAACTGCTGGGCACGCATCTGCCCCACGAAATCGCGGTGCTCTTCCGCGCGGGCTTCCATTCCTACAACCTGGAAATGGCCCTGAACCAGGCGGGCATTCCCTTCCGCAAATACGGCGGCCTGCGCTATACCGAGGCCGCGCACGTCAAGGACGTCATCGCCTACGCCCGTCTGGTGCTCAACCCCCTGGACCTGCCCGCCTTCGCGCGGGTGGCGGCTCTGCACAGCGGCATCGGCCCCAAGACCGTGCAGAAGCTCTATGCCGTGGCCTCGGGCGGGGACGCCAAAGCCGTGGAAAAGGCCTTTGCCCGCCATCCGGATCTGCTGGAAGACATGCGCTTCGTGGACGACCTGCGCGCCCGGCCGCAGAGCCCGGCGGCCCTGTTCGGGGCCGTGTTGGAGCACTACCGGCCCAGGCTGGAAAGCACCTATCCCGAAGACTGGCCCCGCCGCCAGCAGGGCCTGGAGGAAATCATCCAGATGGCCGCCGGGTACAGCGAACTGGACCTCTTTGTGGCGGATCTGGCCCTGGAGTCGCCGGAAGAGGACGAAAACGACGGCGAGGGGCGCATCACCTTGTCCACCGTGCATTCGGCCAAGGGCCTGGAATGGAACGCCGTGCTGATCATCGATCTGGTGGAGGACCGCTTTCCCTCCCGCCACGCCCTGGCCCGGCCCGAGGATTTCGAGGAGGAGCGCCGCCTGATGTACGTGGCCTGCACCCGCGCCCGCCAGGATCTGGAACTGTACGCCCCGGCGGCCATCTACAGCCGGGCCGAGCGCGGCAGCCTGCACGTCAGCCAGAGCCCCTTTGTGCGCGAGCTGTCCCCCGGCCTGACCGAAGAATGGGTGGAAGGCTTCGGCGGGGTACTCAGCCGCCGCGGAAGCTGCTTTTCCGGCGCGGGCGGCGTGCGCGGCCATTTGCTGCCCCCCGCGCGTCAGGCGGTTCCCGCCTTTCCCGGCCCCGCCGGAGAAGGCACAGCCTTTGACGACTGCCAGCTCCTGCCTGAAAGCGGCTCCGTGTCGTCGTTTCAGGCCGAGGTTCAGGATAGCGCGGATGACGCAACATCTCCCACCGCTTCCATGTCCGGCACGGCCCGGCTCTGCCACTGCCGCCACCGCATTTTCGGCCGCGGCAAGATCATCAAACACTTGCCTCCGGACAAGGTGCAGGTGAATTTTCCCGGTTTCGGGCTGAAAGTCATTCTGACCGAATATCTGCTCATGGAGAACTGACATGGTTCCGGCCCCGCTATCCCCTTCCGCTTCCCCCTTTTCCGAGGACGGCATTCTGGCCTGCCTCGCCCGCCATTTTCCCCAGACGCACGCCTCTCTGCTGCTGGGCCGGGGCGACGACTGCGCTGTGCTCAAGGCCGGGCGGCCCCTGTGCGTGAGCAGCGACCTCTTTCTGGAAGACATCCACTTCCGGCGCTCCTATTTCAGCCCCGAGGACATGGGGCACAAGGCCCTGGCCGTCAACGTCAGCGATCTGGCCGCCTGCGGGTCCCGGCCTCTGGGCTTCACCCTCTGCCTGGGCCTGCCGGACTGGGTGGACATGGCCTGGCTGGAAGCCTTTTTCAGCGGCATGGCCGCCCTGGCCGGACAGCAGCGCATGGCCCTGGCCGGGGGGGATCTCTCCCGTTGCCGGCAATTGCACATCAGCGTGACGGTCTGGGGCGAAACCGCCGAGCCCGGCGGTTTTCTGGCGCGCGGCGGCAGCATGCCCGGCGACAGCCTCTTTGTGGTGGGCCGCGTGGGCCTGGCGCGAGTGGGCCTGCATATGCTGGAGGCTTGCGGCCGCGATGCCCTGCGGGACTGGCCCGAGGCCTGCGCCGCCCATTTGCGGCCCGAACCCCAGGTGGACGCGGGCCTGATGCTGGCGCGCGCGGGCTACAACGCCCGGCCGCCCGCGCTCATGGATCTTTCCGACGGCATCATCCGCGATCTGCCCCGCCTGCTGGGCCTGAGCGGCGAACTGCGCGCCGGAGCCGAAAAAGGCCGGGACAATCACGGTCTGGGCGCGGCCATCTTGCTGCCCCAAGGCCTGCTGCACGCCGAAGTGCTGCGCTACGCCCGGGAGCAGGGCAAAAATCCGGTCCACGAAGCCCTGCTGGGCGGCGAGGACTACGCCCTGCTGGGTTCCTGCGCGCCGGACATGCTGCCTTCCCTGCACGCGGCCATCCCCGGCTTTTGCAGCATCGGCACGGTCACGGCAGGCGGCGGCATCACCTGCAACAACGAGCCCCTGGACTGCCTGCACGGCTTTGACCACTTTGAAAGCAGCGACCGGGAAGGCATCGAGGCCGACTGATGCGCGCCCACCTGGCCGTTGTCACCTGGAACAGGCTCGCACTCACCCGTATCTGCCTTGAAAGCCTGCTGGCCCGGACCCCCCCGGGCTATGCGCTGACCATTGTGGACAACGGCAGTGAGGACGGCAGCCGGGAGTATCTGCAAAGCCTGGCCGCCGCCCATGCGCATATCCGCCTGAAGCTGCTTTCCCGCAACATGGGCGTCAGCGTGGCCGCCAATCTGGCCTGGGATGACGCGGCGGACGACGATTTTTACATCAAGCTGGACAATGATGTGGAGATTCTGGATCCGCTCTGGTTGGAGCGGCTCACACGATTGCTGGCGCAAAATCCGCAGGTGGGCATGGCCGCCTACAGGCTCTGCGACTGGCATGAGCCCTCCCGTCAACCGCTTGTCCTGCGCGACGGCGGCGAAGCGGAACTGACCACGGTCTGCGGCGGGGGCTGCGTCTGTATTCCCCGCGCGGTATATGAGCGCCTGGGCTTCTGGAATGAAGGTTACGGCAGATACGGGCATGAGGATCAGGATTACAGCTGGCGGGCACGAAAAGCCGGCTATGCGCTGGCTTCGGTCGCGGCCGAAGGCATGGTGCGCCATCTGGGCTATGCCGAGGGCATGGTGGACGCGGACATCGAGCGCGGCAAAAAAACAAGTAACCAAGCCCGGCTTTCCGGCGACACCGCCTATTATCTCAATCTGCTGCTGTTTGACGAAGGCCTGCTGCCACTGCGGATGATCCGCAAATACCTGCCGTCAGAGGCTGAGGGCCGCATTTCCTTTGTGCTGAATCCCGCCTACCGGCCAGTGCAGAAGCTGCTGAACACCCTGGCCCGGACCGTCGAGGTGGACGCGTCGGGCGAGCTGTCCCGCCTGGACCTGAGCGCATGGCGGCAAGGAGCGAGCAAGTATGAATCCGAACCCTGAGGACCTGGATGTCTGTGTGGAGGACCTGCGTTCCGTCTGCCGCGACGCATGGCAGGAGGGCTTGCTGTCGGGCTGTAACGGCAACGCCAGCCGCCGCCTGCCCGCGCCCCGCGACGGCCTGCTCTGTGTGACCCGCTCGGGCGCGGCCAAGGGCCGCCTGACGGCGCGGGACTGTTGCCTGGTGGACGCGCGGACCGGCGAAATACTCTGCGGCGGCCCGGCTTCCTCGGAACTGGGCATGCATCTGGAACTGTACCGCGCCCTGCCCCATTGCGGAGCCGTGCTGCACAGCCATCCCCGCCGCCTGCTGGCCCTGAGCCTGGTTGTGGCTGGCCAGGAAGATTTTCTGCGCCTGCCCCTGTTCGAGGCCGATGTCTGGCGGGCCCGTCTGGGCTTTGCGCCAGCCCTGCCGCCGGGCGGCGCGGAGCTGGCCCTGGCCGTTGCCGACGCCGCGCGCGCGGTGGGCGCGGACAAGCCCGCCGGGGCCGCGGTCTGGATGGCCGGACACGGCCTCTGCTGCTGGGGCCCGAGCCTGGCCGACGCCCTGTGCATGAGCGAAGAGCTGGAACATCTGGCCGCCGTGCAATTGCTGGCCCTGGGGGCGCGGTAAAATTCTCGGAAATATCAGGCCGACGGCCAGACCACGGCCCGCACTTCCGGTTCGTCGTCCCCCGTCGCCGGGGCCGGGGGCAGCCGTGTGGCCGCGCCGGGCGGCAGGGGCTGCGCCAGCACGGTTTCAGTGCGCTCAAACAGGTTGGAAAGAATGGAATTAGAAACCAGCATGCCGCTGCGGGTCAGGCGCAGATAGCCGTTGCGGATGCGGATCAGCCCGTTTTCGTGCAAAGCCTGGATCAGGCGCTGGTGATCGCGCAGAAAATCGCGCCCCGTCATTTCCCGGTAGGCTTTGAGCCGCATGCCCCGCGAGGTGCGCAGGCGCAGCATGATCAGTTCCAGCACGCGCACGGTGGGGGTCAGGTTTTCCACTTCCGCGCCCAGCGAGCCCTCGCGGGCACGCGCGTCCCAGGCACGCTGACCGGCCGGATTGGTCCAGCGCCGCCCCGCGATAGTGGAGGTGGCCGACGGGCCCAGCCCCAGATAGTCCGCCCCCTCCCAGTAACCCAGATTGTGACGGCACTGGAAGCCCATGCGCGCGAAATTGGAAATTTCGTAGTGCAGATAACCGCTGGCTTCCAGAAAAGCCGCGCCCTCCATGAACATAATGTTCTGATCCCGCTCGGGCGGCAGGGCCAGGCGTCCTTCCTCGCAATCCAGTTCCAGCGCCGTGCCCGGCTCCAGAGTCAGGCCGTAGGCGGAAATATGGTCCGGGCTCATGCGCACGGCGTCCTTGAGGGTTTGCAGCCACTGGCGCACGCTCTGGCCGGGCAGGCCCCACATCAGGTCCATGTTGATGTTGGCGCAACCCGCCTCACGCGCCGCGAACACCGCGTGCAGGCTGTCCTGGGCCCTGTGCGGCCGTCCCAGCAGGCGCAGCATGCTTTCATCCAGACTCTGGATGCCGATGGACAAACGGTTCACGCCCGCCGCCAGATACTGCGGCACGCTCTGGCTTCCCCGCAGGGATTCGGGATTGGCCTCCAGGGTGATTTCAGCTTTGGGGCTGAGCGTGAAACAGCGGGCCAGACGTTCCAGCACAATGCCCACAATGCGCGGCGGCAGCAAGCTGGGCGTGCCCCCGCCGAAAAAAACGGTCTGCACCTCGGTTCCGCCCAGGCGGTCGCCCCAATGGGCCAGCTCCAGCAGCAGGGTGTCCAGATAGTCGCGCAGCAGGGGCGACGCGGCGGGCTCCACGCCACGGCCCAGCGGGATGGAATGAAAGGCGCAGTAGCGGCAGCGTGTGCGGCAGAAGGGAACGTGGATATAAACGAGCATGAATTTTCCGTTGGCAAAAAAATGGCGGGCGGTTTTAGAAATTGCAAGGATCATGCCCGGCGGAAGGATGCCCACCACCCCTGACCGCCGCGCTTGGCAAAAAAGGCGGCCCGGCGTATATTCGGGCGCTCAGATTTCAAGCGCGCCGCCGCGGCGGCGACCGCACCCATGAGGAGAACCCATTTATGGATATACGCTTCCAGAACCTCGGACCCGAGCAGTGGAAAGCCGAGATCATGCTGGCCCCGGCCTGCGAAGGCGAAGACATCTTACGCGAGTGCCCGGAACTGGACAAGGCCGCGCCCTGGCTGGCCATAGCTCCGGCCATGCGCGACTTCAAGGGCAAGGACGGCGAGCTGGTCCTGCTGCATGGTCATCCGGAGCTTTCCGTGCCGCGCGTCCTGGCCGTGGGTCTGGGACCGCGCGAAAAAGTGGATGCCGCCAGACTGCGCGCGGCTATCGCCGCCGCCGTGCAGCGCTGCCGCGGCCTGGGGCTGAATTCCATCCTGCTGCCCGAACCGGCTTTGTCCCGCCTGCCCGGCGGGCGGGAACGCCTGGTGGAGGAATGCGTCTATGCCGCCCAGCTGGCCCTCTACCGTTTTACGGCCCTGAAAAAGCCGCAGGAAGACGAAGCCGTTGATCCGCAATGGCTGGCCCTGGGCTTTGACGGACAATCCGTGCCCGACGGCGAGCACGCGGCGGCCCGCCGGGGCGAGCGCGCGGCCAAGGCCGTGGCTCTGGCGCGGGATCTGGCCAACATGCCGGGCAATCTGCTCTATCCCGAAAGCCTGGCCCAGCGTGCCGTGGAACTGGGCAGGGAACTGGGCTTCACTTGCATGGTGCTGGACGAAACCGCCCTGGCCGAGGAAGGCATGGGCGCGCTGCTGGCCGTGGGCCAGGGGTCGGCCCGTCCGCCCCGCTTGGTCGTGCTGGAGCATGCCCCCGAGGGCCACGAGCAGGACAAGCCGCTGATCCTGGTGGGCAAGGGCATCACCTTTGACTCCGGCGGCATCAGCCTCAAACCGGCGGCCAACATGCAGCAGATGAAATGCGACATGACCGGCGCGGCCGACGTGCTGGCCGCTATCGCGACCCTGGCCGAAGAGGACGCGCCCCGCCGGGTGATCGGCCTGCTGGCCTGCGCCGAGAACATGCCCGACGGCAGGGCCACGCGTCCGGGCGACGTGGTGCGCTCGGCCGGCGGCGACACGGTGGAAATCACCAATACCGACGCCGAGGGCCGCCTGGTTCTCTGCGACGCCCTTGCCTACGCCCAGAAACAGTGGACCCCGGCTGCCATGGTGGACATCGCCACGCTCACCGGCGCGTGCGCCGTGGCCCTGGGCACGGAACTGGCCGGTCTGTTCTGCGACGATACGGACCTGGCCGAACGCATCCGAGCCGCCGGGGGCGTGGGCGGCGAAAATTACTGGCGTCTGCCGCTCTGGCAGCCTTACGCGGAACAGCTCAAAAGCGAAGTGGCGGATATCTGCCACACCGGGCCGCGCGAAGGCGGGGCCATCAATGCCGCGCTGTTCCTGAAGCACTTCGTGCGCGAAGGCGTGCGCTGGGCACATCTGGACATCGCGGGCGTGGACTGGAACGCCAAGAAATCGCCGCTCTGCCCGGTGGGCGCGTCGGGCTTCGGCGCGCGAACCCTGCTGGAACTGGCCCGCGGAGGCGTGCAATGAAAGTCTATCTTCTGGGAGCGGGCCCCGGCGATCCGGGCCTGCTGACCCTCAAGGCCAGGGACGCCCTGGCCGCGGCGGACGTGGTGGTTTACGACGCCCTGGCCAACGACAGCCTGCTGGGGCACGCCCGGCCCGACGCCGAACTGATCTACGTGGGCAAGGTGGCGGGCAACCACGCCCTGCCCCAACACGAAATCAACGCCCTGCTGGTGCGCAAGGCCAAAGAGGGCAACATAGTGGCCCGGCTCAAGGGCGGCGACCCCTACATTTTCGGGCGCGGCGGCGAAGAAGCCGAGGAACTGCTGGCCGCGGGCGTGCCCTTTGAGGAAGTGCCGGGCATCAGCAGCACTATCGCGGCCCCGGCCTACGCGGGCATTCCCCTGACCCACCGCGATTTCGCCTCCTCGGTGACCATCATCACCGGCCACGAAAACCCGGACAAGCCCGGCTCGGTGCACAACTGGCAGGCCCTGGCCCGAAGCGCCTCCACCCTGGTCTTTGTCATGGGCATGAAGAATCTGCCGGACATCGCCCGCAACCTGCTGGACGCGGGACTGGACCCGCGAACCCCGGCGGCCCTGATCTACCGGGGCACCACGCCGCGCCAGCGTAGCTTGGTCGCCACCCTGCGGGAGCTGCCCCAGGCCGCCGTGGACGCGCATTTCACCAATCCCTCGGTGATCGTGGTGGGCAAGGTGGCAAGCCTGCACGACAAGTTGAACTGGTTTGAGCAAAAGCCCCTGCTGGGCAAAAGTATTGTGGTCACCCGCGCGCGGGAACAGGCCAGCAGTCTGGCCCGCAGTCTGTCTGGGCTCGGGGCTGAGGTCATCCAGTGCCCCACCATTGAAATCCGCGCCCTGCCCGACTATGCAGAGCTGGACGCGGCCGTGGCCCGGCTGGCGGACTACGGCTGGCTGATCTTCACCTCGGTGAACGGGGTGCGTCATTTCTGGCAGCGTCTGGAAGCCGCGGGCAAAGACAGCCGGGCCTTGGGGGCCTGCAAGGTGGCGGCCATCGGCCCGGCCACGGCGGACGCCCTGCATGAGCGCGGCATCCGGCCCGATTTCGTGCCCGAGCGCTATGTGGCCGAGGGCGTGGTGGAAGGCCTGCTGGCGCGTGAAGGCGGCAAACTGGCGGGCACGCGCATGCTGCTGCCGCGCGCGGCCAAAGCCCGCGACGTGCTGCCCGTGGAACTGGGCAAGGCCGGGGCTACGGTGGACGTCATCCCGGCCTATGAAACCGTGCCCGCCGCCGGTCGCAAGGACGAGGTGCTGGCGCGCCTGGAAGAGGGCTCGCTGTCCTGCGTGACCTTCGGCTCATCCTCCACGGTGGAAAACTTCCTCAACCTGATCCCGGCGGAAAAGCTCAAGGCCCATCCGGAAACCCTGCTGGCGGCCATCGGGCCGGTGACGGCGGAAACGCTGCGCAAGCACGGGCTGGACTGCCGGATCCAGCCTGGGGAATATACCATTCCGGCCCTGGTGGACGCCATTACGCAACACTTTACGCGGGCCTGAGCCGCCCGTTGAGGACACTATGCCCCTGAAAATCGCCATACTGGCCTCGGGCAGCGGCACCAACGCCCAAGCCATGATCGACAAGTCCGCCGACGGCATTCTGGATGTGGACATCCGCATGATCCTCAGCAACCGGCCGGGCGCCGGCGTGCTGGAGCGCGCCCGCAAGGCCGGACTGCCCCATCTGGCTCTGGACCACACCCTCTTTCCGGACCGGGAGAGCTACGACCGGAAGCTCATCGCCGTGCTGCAGGAAAGCGGCGCGGAACTCATCGTCCTGGCCGGATACATGCGCCTGCTCAGTTCCGCCTTTCTGGCGGCTTTTGCCGGACGGGTCGTCAACATCCACCCGGCGTTGCTGCCCAGCTTTCCCGGCGTGCACGGCGGGGCCGACGCCCAGGCATACGGGGTCAAAATTTCCGGCTGCACCGTGCATTTCGTGGAGGAAAAAGTGGACAGCGGCCCGGTGATCATCCAGGCCGCCGTGCCGGTCAACGCCGGGGAAGACCCGGACGACCTGATGCGGCGCATCCATGCCATGGAACACCGCATCTATCCCCAGGCCCTGCAATGGTTCGCCGAGGGCCGCATCAGCACGCGGGGCCGCCAGGTGCATCTGGCTTCAGACGCGCGGGCCGTCCGCCCCCCCCGACCCTATGTCCGGCCCGACGGCCCGTGGCTGGTCTGGCCGCCGCTGGAAGAAGGATTCTGATCCTCCGGCGGCGCGAAAAAGCCGCAATCCGCTAGATCATTTTGCGCTTGAAATTATCGCTTAACGGCGAAGTAAATTCGCTGTGCGTATTCTCTCGGAGAATCCGCGCAGAGCGTTGAGATATTTTCAATATCAAAACGCTCTAATGAATAGAGCGGGAAAGACTCTTGCGGCAGCCTTCCTGTAGCTTTGCGGTTATTTCACAAAATCCGCCTTTTCCGCGCGGGCGGCGTTATCGGCGCGTTTTTGCTGCTCACATACTTGAGTATGTTCCGCACAAAAACGCGCCGCTGCCTTGTCCGCACGAAAAAATCGCCAATTTTGCAAAATTCCCGCAAAACCAGCCCCCGCTCACCTGCCGACTGTGTCGGCTGCGTTCGCGGGAATGAGGAAGGAAGGCCACATATGGAAGCAAATGAATATCCGATGATTGAGGCATTCATTCGATTGCCCCGGCAATACCGGCCCGTTGCATTTCCCGGCCATATATAGTACCTCAAATATAAGGAATTATATCAGAAACAATTATTTACAACGCCCCCGCCTATGTTACAAGGATACAACTGGCGAAAAAGCCGCCACAGCGGCCGCGCAGGCTCCCCCCTTCCTGTGGGAGTCGACGGAGGGCGTATGCCGGAGGAATGGAACAGTTCCGAACTGCTCTATCAGAGCGTGCTGGATGCCCTGCCCGAGGGCATCCTTTACTGCGACACCAATTACATCGTCCGCAAAGTCAACCAGTGCTACGCCTCCCTGCTGGGCGGCGACGTCAAAACCATTCTGGGCAGGCCACTGCCGGATCTGAATCCTCTGACCCGCGCGCCGGTGGTCATCAAAAACGGCCGTCCGGAAATGGGCGATCTCTGCACCCTGCCGCTCTTCGGCGACAACTACAAATTCGTGGTTAACAGAATCCCGGTGCGCGACAGCGACGGCGCGGTCACAGGCATGGTTTCGCACATCCTTTTCACGGATCCGGCGGAACTGCGCGAGCTGAATCGCAAAATCGATTTCCTGGCAAAAAAACTGAAGCATTACAACCGCAGCCTCAAGTCGGAACACAACGCCCATTACGATATTGAAAGCATCATCGGCGACAGCGCGCCCATACAGGCGGTGAAAAAACTCATCCAAAACTATGCCGCCGATGCCCACCCCGTGCTGATTCTGGGCAGGACCGGCACAGGCAAGGAGCTGACGGCGCACGCCCTGCACGTGCGCAGCAACCGCGCCGCCGGCCCTTTTGTCAGCATCAATTGCGCGGCCATTCCCAAAGAGCTTTTCGAGGCCGAATTGTTCGGCTATGCGCCGGGCGCCTTTTCCGACGCGCGCAAGGAAGGCAAGATCGGCCAGATCGAACTGGCCAACACGGGCACGCTCTTCCTGGACGAGATCGGCGACATCCCGCTGCACGCCCAGGTCAAACTGCTGCGTGTGCTGGAGGAAAAACGCATCACCCGCCTGGGAGACGTTTCCGGCCGGGAGGTGGACTTCCGGCTGATCACCGCCACCAACCGCGATTTGCAGGACATGATCAGCCAGGGAAACTTCCGCGAAGATCTCTATTACCGCATCAACACCCTGACCATCCGCCTGCCGCCCCTGCGCGCCCGCACGGAAGACATTCTGCCTCTGGCCCGGCATATTCTTTCCAAGATCGGTTGCCCCACGGCGAACTTCACGGATGAGGCCGTGCGCGTCATGGAGGCCTATGCCTGGCCCGGCAATGTGCGCCAACTGTTCAACACTCTGGTGCACGCCACCCTGCATCAGAGCGGCGAACGCATCGACGCGCGCGATCTGCCCCACGAAGTCACGGGCGGCGTTCAGATTCCCGAACGCCACTCGCCCCCGCAACGCCACCATGATCTCGCCGCCTGGCTGAGCGCGCAGGAGGCGGGCTTTCTGACCGCGGCCCTGCAGGAAAATCAAGGCAACGTCACGCTCACGGCCCGGCAGCTGGGCATCTCACGCGTGACCCTCTACGCCAAGCTGAAAAAATACGGCATCCGGCACTCTGCCGCCGACACGGCTGTGACCGATCTGTAAAGATTACCTTACAATTATACTGTACAGAGATTAAGAAAACTTTACAAAAAGTCCCGCGCTCTCCGCCCGTTCCCTTCAGCCACGGCACGCATCCATGTAAAATACAAAACAATCGCCATTCGCCCACATTGAGGCACGCCCCTTGCTATCTCCGGACAAAGCGAATCATTCACCATGCCGTCACGTCCCGACCCCAGCAAAGGAGAAAAACATGCAAGCTGCCAATGGAGGCGAAGCCGCCGCCCGCGCCCTGATCGATCTGGGCGTGGAATTTGTGTTCACCCTCACCGGCGGACATCTCAACCATATCCACCAGATCCTGGAAAAGAGCCCGGTCCGCCTGGTGGACACGCGGCACGAACAGGCGGCCACCTTCATGGCCGACGCCTACGCCCGCATGACGGGCAAGCCCGGCGTGGCCATGCTCACCGCCGGACCGGGCTTCACCAACTGCATTTCGCCCTTGCAGCAGGCGGCCACCAATTGCACGCCGCTGCTGGTCATCGCCGGAGCCTCAGGCACGGACTACCGGGACAAGATGGACCTTCAGGACGCCCCCCAGGCGGCCATTGCCGCGCCTATCGTCAAGGCCGCCTATGTCTGCACCCAGACCGAGCGGGTGGCCGAATACGTGGAAACGGCCTTTCGCATGACCCTGGCCGGGCGGCCCGGCCCGGTCTTTCTGGAACTGCCCTGCGACGTGCTGGGCAAGGCCATGCCGGGTGGGCAGTGCGCCTGGCACAAGACCGTGCTGGATTCCCGGCCCGTGGACCCGCGCGGAGTGGAAAAAACCATCGCCCTGCTGCGCGAGGCTGAACGGCCCATTCTGATAGCGGGCAGCGGAGCCGGGTATTCCAGGGCGGGCGGAACCCTGCGGGAGTTTGTGGAAAAGTGCGGCATCCCGGTTTTCACCTGCAATATGGGACGCGGCCTGATTTCGGATCTGCACCCGCTCTGTTTCGGTCTGGCCGGTCCGCACCGTCCGCTGGCCGCCCGCAAGGCCTATGCGGAAACGGATCTGGCCCTGATTCTGGGCAACCGCATCAGTCTCAACCACTTTTTCGGAGCCGCCTACAACAAAAATGCCGCGCTGATCCAGGTGGACGTGGCTGGCGAGGAACCGGGCCGCAACCGTGCCATTGACCTGCCCGTCATCAGCGATGTGCGCGCCTTCCTGGAGCTGGCCAACAGCCGCCTGGACGCCCTGGGCCTCTCCGGAATCGGGCCGGACGGCCTGGGACGCCGCTACGCGGATTGGGTGGAGGAACTGCGCGCGGAACAACAGCGCTGCGCCGAAGCCATGCTGCCCATGCAGACCAGCGACGCCGTGCCCATTCATCCCCAGCGTCTGGTCCATGAAGTGGATCGATTCATGGACCGGGACGACGACGTGGTGCTGGCCGACGGCGGCGATACCCTGACCTGGGTGCATATCGGCCGCACGGCCCGCACGCCGTACAGAATTCTGGACCACGGGCAGTACTGGTGCATCGGCGGCGGCATCGCGGACGCCATTGCGGCCCGACTGGTCTATCCCGAAAGCCGGGTCATGCTGGTCACCGGCGACGGCTCCTTCGGCTTCAATTTCATGGAAGTGACCACGGCTCTGCGCAAGGGCCTGTCCCTGGTCATCGTGGTAGCCAACGACCAGAGCTGGGGCATGATCCGGCACAGCCAGCAGCTGCGCCTGGGCTACACCCTGGACTCCGTGACCTGGATCGGCCCCACGCCCTACGAAAAAATGGTGGAAGCAGCGGGCGGCAAGGGTTTTTACGTGGAACGCCCGCAGGACATCCGCCCGGCCATTGAAGCGGCCTTTGCCGCCAATACCGTGGCCTGCGTCAATGTGATGGTGGACCCCTCGGTCATCAGCCCGGCCAGCATCGCTTTGGGGCAGCTGGGGGCCTACAAGATCGATTAGAGGCTGTCGGCGCATTTTTATGACCAGCCTTTCTACCACAAGGAGAACAGCATGAGAAAACTCTCTGTCCTGATCCTGCTTCCCCTGTTTCTGTCCTGCCTCTGCGGGCAGGCGCGCGCGGCGGACTATCCGTCCATGAAAGTCCGCATCGCCTGCTCCACGCCCAAGGGGACTTCCATCCAGGCGGTCCCTCTGGAAAAAATGATTGAAATCGTGGAGCGGGAATCCGGCGGCAAGATCAAGTGCGAGTTCTTTCCCGGTGGAGTTCTGGGCGACGAACAGACCGTGGTCAAGCAATTGCGCGGCAATGAAATCCAGATCGGCGTACTCGCGGCGGGCAACCTGACGCCCTTCGCGCCCAGGGCCACTCTGCTCATCCTGCCCTATATGTTCCCCACCAGGGAAAACGCCTGCACGCTTTTCAGCGACGCGCCCTTCATGCAGGAGCTCAACAACGCCATCGCCCAACAGAGCAACACCCGGCCCCTGGCCTGGCTCATCGGCGGCTACCGTGTGCTGACCAACTCCAAAAAACCTATCCGGAGCATGGCCGACATGCAGGGCCTCAAGCTGCGCGTGCCGCCGGTGAAGCTGCAACTGGAGGCCTTCCGCTCCTGGGGCGTGGAGCCGCACCCCCTGTCCTGGTCCGAGACGTTCAACGGGCTCCAGCAGGGCGTCATCGACGGCCAGGAAAACCCGCACCAGATCAACCGGGACACCAAGTTCTGGGAAGTACAGAAGTATATCTCCGATATCCATTACATGCTCTGGGTGGCGCCGATTCTGGTCAGCGAACGCTGGTACGCCCGACTTGACCCGCAGACCCGAGCGCTTTTTGACCGCACTGCGCGGGAGGCCGCCCGTTACGAGTGGCAATGGGCCGCGGAGGACGAAAGCAAGGCCCTGCGCGCCTGCCTGGACAACGGCATGACCATCGATGCCGTGACGGACGAAGAGCTTTGGAAGGAAAAGGCCCGCGCCGTCTGGCCCGCCTATTACGAGGCCGTGGGCGGCAAAGACCGGATTGATAAAGCTCTCGCCATCATGGGGGAATAGAGTAATTTCACTTTGAAATTGCTCTGGCGGCTGCGTGAGCAGACGCCCGCCATGAGCGTCATCCGTAAGGCGGCTATGCCGCCTTACGGATGACGACAGCAGAGCGAGCGTCTTAAAAAATTTGAGAATGTCAATTCTCAAAGTTAATCCGCTCTAAGGCCGCCGCGCGGGGCGCGGACGATATGAAACCGAGTGCCCCGCGCCGTCCCCCCTTGCCGAAACGGGAGGCTGTCATGTTCCGCAAATGCTGTGACAACTTTGAAGAATACGCCTGCGTGCTGTTATGCGGCGTGATGATCGCCTGTCTGCTCATCCAGGTGGGGCTGCGCCTGATCACCGGCTCGGCCCTGGCCTGGACCGAGGAACTGAGCCGCTTCTGCTTCATCTGGACGGTCTATCTGGGCATGTCCCTGGCCACCAAGCGTCTGGCGCATGTCCGGATAAGCGCGCAGTTCGCCAAAGCGCCCTTGCGCGTCCGCCTGGCCTTCCGGGTTCTGGCGGATCTTTTCTGCGTGGTCTTCAACCTGCTGATCGCCTGGTACTGCTTTGAGGTCATCCGGGACAGCTACAGATTCCCGGAATTTTCCCCCACTCTCGGCATTGTGCGCGCGGATGTGGAATTGATCGTGCCCGCGAGTTTTCTGCTGAGCACCTGGCGCGTCATCGAAGACTATATCCGCCGGTTGCGCGCGGGCACTTTGGCCGAACTGGCCGGGTCTTCGCAAGGGGCGGAAGGGATAGCGGCGGCGGAGATTGCGGAATGAACACCCTGCTCTGCGTCATGACCATTCTGCTGCTGCTCTTCCTGCTGGGCGTGCCCATCTTCATGTCCCTGATCGCGTCCACGATCATCGCCCTGTTGATCAGCGGAGATCTTTCCACAACGGTCATCCAGAATTCCCTGTTCGACGGCCTGAATTCCTTCCCTCTGCTGGCTATTCCCTGTTTTGTGGTGGCCGGAACCCTGATGGAAAAAGGCAACATTACCAATCAGATCATTGAGGTGGTCAAACAGATCTTCGGCAGAATGCACGGCGGCCTGGGCATCACCACAGTGCTGGCCTGCGCCTTTTTCGCGGCCATTTCCGGCTCCGGACCGGGCACCGTGGCCGCCATCGGCACGCTGCTGATTCCGGCCATGGTCCGCAACGGCTACAGCTCCCGCTATGCGGCCTCGGTGGCCTCTTCCGGCGGCACCATCGGCATTCTGATTCCGCCCAGCAATCCCATGATCATCTACGGCATTGTGGGCAATATCTCCATTACCGGCCTGTTCACCGCGGGCTTCATCCCCGGTTTTATCATCGCGGCGGCCCTGGCCTTTACGGCCTGGATTTCAGCCAAGCGACAGGGCTTCAGCGGGGACGCCTCGCAGCCGCCCTTCAATGCGCGCGTCTTCATCCGGACCTGCCTGAAAAACAGCTTTGCCCTGCTCACGCCCTTCATCATCCTGGGTTCCATCTATTCCGGCATCTGCACGCCGGTGGAGGCCTCGGTGGTGGCCGTGGCCTGGGCTCTGTTCGTGGGTTTTGTTGTCAACCGACACCTGAGTTGCAGAGATATTTACAATTCGCTCCTGGAAGGCGCCATGATCTGCGGCGTGGTGCTGCTGATCGTGGGCGCGTCCACCCTGTTCGGCAAACTGCTGACCATTGAGCAGGCCCCCATGCAGATGACCAACCTCTTTCTGAGCATCTCGGAAAACAAGACAGTCATCCTGTTGTTGATCATCGGCCTGTTGCTGATTCTCGGCATGTTTCTGGAGACCCTGGCCACCATCATCATCCTGGCGCCGGTGCTGCTGCCCGTGGTCACCGGGCTGGGAGTGGACCCCATCCACTTCGGCGTGATCCTGGTGGTGACCAATGAGGTGGCGTTGCTCACGCCGCCCGTGGGCGTAAACCTGTTCGTTTCCTCCCGCATTGCCCATGTGCCTGTGGAATCCGTAGCCAGGGGCGTGCTGCCCTATCTCGCGGCCCTGCTCTGCTGCGTGCTGCTGATCACCTTCATCCCGGCAATCTCCACATGGCTGCCGCACGCGCTGGGCTACGGCAAATAATTTCAGCTACGCAAAAGGAGGCGCCATGTATCCGGATCTGCACGGAAGAACAGCTCTGATTACCGGCGCGGGACGGCCCACCGGCATCGGCTTCGGCATTGCCGAAAGTCTGGCCGCCAACGGCATGAACTGCATTCTGGCGGATATTCCCGCGCCCACGGGCCACCAGGAAGAAGTGGAAAATGACAGCCTGCGGGGTTGCGTCGCGGCCCTGCGCCGCAAATACGGCGTGCGAGCCTGGCCGCTCCCCCTGGATCTCAGCGCCGTGGACGGACCGCACTGCGTGGAACGGGCCGTGGCCGACATCCGCCGGATGGCTCCGGAACTGCATGTCCTGATCAATAATGCGGGCATCATGCCCCCGCAGTCACCACTGGGAGAAGCGGACCCGGACCTTTGGCGCACAGTCATGGAAATCAATCTCTTCGGGGCATTCCGCATGGTCCGGGCCTGCCTGCCCCTGCTGGCCACGGACGGCGCCGTCATCAACATCGCCTCGCGCGCGGGCAAGCGGCCCGCGCCGGGGCACAGCTCCTACTCCGTGAGCAAAGCCGGGCTGATCATGCTGACCAAATGTCTGGCCGTGGAGTACGCCCATACAGGCCTGCGCGCCAATGCCATCTGTCCCGGCCAGGTGCTGACCGAGCTGAATCTGCGGCGCTTCGAACGCGAGGCGGCCGGCCAGGATATTTCCTGTGAAGAGCGCATCCGCCGGATGGTCACGAGCATCCCGGCGGGGAAAATGGGCGTTCCGGGGGATATCGGCGCTCTGGCCGCCTTTCTGGCCTCCACGGCCTCCTCGTTCATTACCGGCCAGGCCGTCAACATCTGCGGCGGCCAGCTTATGGAACTATGACCCACAACTAAAGGAGATGAACATGAAAAGGATTTCCAGCCTGTTCGGCAGCCTGCTTGCGGGCCTCATCTGCGGCGGCCTGTTGCTGGGTCTGTCGCTGAGTCTGGCGCTGGGCCCGTTCTGCCCGGCGGCCCAGGCCGGGCCCAAGGTCATCAAGATCGCCTTCACCAACTTTCCCGAGCATCCGCAGGGCCAGGCCTTCGCCTTGTTCAAAAAAGAATTGGAGGCCCGCTCCAACGGCGCATTCAAGGTGGAACTCATCGGCTCCGGCAAATTCGGCAATCCGGAATCCATCGTCCAGGGCCTGCAGATGGGCGTTCTGCAGATCGGCGCCGAATCCACCAGCAATTTTTCGGTCTTCGACCCACGCCTGATGCTCTTCGACATGCCCTACCTGATCCCCGACTACAAGGCGGCGGACCTGATTCTGGACGGCCCCATCGGCAAAAAACTGGCCGCCGGGCTGGAAAAGAACGGCTGCCTGAGCCTGGGCTACATGGAACTGGGCTTTCGCCAGGTCTTCAGCATCCGGCCCGTGCGCTCCCTGGCGGACAACAAGGGCCTGAAGATCCGTGCCACGCCTTCCAAGGCGCATATCGCCATTCTGCGCTCCCTGGGCATGAGCCCCACGCCCATGGCCTGGGGCGAGGTCTACACGGCCCTGCAACAGAAGACCATCGACGGCATTGACGTGGACCTCAACCTGGGCTGGTTCTGGCGTTTTCCGGAAATCACCCGCTATCTGACCCTCAGCCGTCATTTTTACACCCCGCATCTGGTGCTGATTTCCAAACGCTTCTGGAAGAGCCTTTCCGCCGAGGAACAAGCCCTGGTCACAACGGTCATGGACGAAGCCATTGCCTTTGAGCGGGCCAAAAGCCGCGCCAATGAAGAAGATTTCATCGTGCGCCTGAAGAGCGAACAGGGCATGGAGATCATCGAACTGCCGCCCCAGGAGTTGCGGCGTTGGATGGACGCCGCCCATGACGTGCCCCTGGAATTCCGGCAGGCGGTGCCCACGGAACTGGTGCGGAGCGTTATCACGACCATCAGGGACGCGGGGCTCTACCCGCCTGGACTGCTACCCGCCGACTATAAATAAAAAATAAACGGCACACCCACGCTCGCAGGCGGTCCCGGCCGCAATGACGGGACCGCCTGCCGCCCGGAGGACATTATGCTGAAATTCTGCGCCAGGCTGGAAGGCTATGCGGGCGTGGCCGCCCTGGTGGTCATGTTCATCTGCATCGCTATCCAGGTTTTTTTCCGCTACGTTCTGGACAATGCCCTAGAATGGCCCGAGGAGATCGCCCGCTACGCCTTTATCTGCGCCGTTTTTCTGGGTGCGAGCCTGGCCGCCCAGGAAGGCAGGCATCTGGAAATCAGCGTCTGCAAGCATTGCTTCGGGCCGCGCGTGCACTACGCGTTGACCGTGATTTCCACGGCCTTCACCCTGCTGTTCTGCGCAATCATGACGGTCTGGGGCGCGCGGATGGTTCTTTTCGTGGCCGAGTCGGATCAGGTGGCCGCCTCGGTTGCCATGCCCATGTATAGTATCTATCTGGTGGTGCCTTTGGGCATGGCCTGCATGTTTCTGCGCAGCCTGAACCATACCCTGACGGTCCTGCGCAAATTGCGCGGCCCAAAGAGCGGAGCCGCCGACCCCGAAAAATCCCACGAGGAAAACGCCCTGTCCGAGATGTCCAAATCCTGGTGACGACCCCGCGTTTCCTTTTTACCTCCGTCATATCTGTGAGGTTGTATGGAACTCCCCATTCTTCTGACGGCCGTGACCATTGTGCTGCTGCTGATCCTGAGCGTGCCCATTGCCGCCGCCCTGGGCCTCGGGGTCATGGTGGGCATGATCGCGGGCGATCTGCCGCCGGAATTCATGATGCAGAAGGTTTTTTCCTCTCTGGACAGTTTTCCGCTGCTGGCCGTGCCCTTTTTCATCCTGGCGGGCGAGATCATGCAGAAAGGCAGCATGGCCGACGCACTGCTGCGCGTCTCTCGCTGCCTGGTGGGACACATCACCGGCGGCATGGCCCACGTGAGCATTCTGACCTGCATGTTCTACGGCGCTCTGTCCGGCTCCAGCCCGGCCACGGTGGCCGCTGTGGGCGGCATCATGATCCCGGCCATGGAAAAGGAGGGCTATCCGCGTGATTTCTCAGCTGCGGTGAACACCTCGGCGGGCTGCCTGGGCGTGATGATTCCGCCCAGCGTGCCTTTAATCATCTACGGCACCACGGTAGGCGTGTCAGTGAGTGATCTGTTCATCGCGGGCATTCTGCCCGGCATTTTCGTGGGCGTCGTATTGATGTTCACGGCCTGGGCCCTGGTACGGCGGCGCGGCATCAACGTCGCCACCCGCAAAGCCAGACGGCGCGAAACCCTGCGCGCCGTCTGGGAGGCCAAGCACGCCCTGCTGGTGCCGGTCATCGTGCTGGGAGGCATTTACGGCGGCATCTTCACACCCACCGAAGCCGGAGCCGTGGCCGTGCTGTACGCCTTTGTGGTGGAAGGCCTGCTGTTGCGCTCCCTGACCTGGAGCAAAACCTGGGAAGTGCTCAAAGGCGCGGCCATCACCAACGCCACCATATTCATCATCATGTGCGTGGCCTGCGCCCTGGGGCAGCTGTTGCTGATCTACAACGTGCCCGACGCCGTCAGCGGCCTGCTGGCCGGCGTGGCTCACAACAAATATCTGCTGCTGGCTGTGATCATTGTCATCATGCTCATCGCGGGCACGTTCATGGAAGCCCTGGCAAACATCATCATCCTGGCGCCGCTGATGTTCCCGGTGATCAAGAGCGCGGGCATCGACCCGGTGCATTTCGGCATTGTGCTGATAACCTCGGCGGCCCTGGGTTTTCTGACCCCCCCGGTGGGCGTGAACCTTTTCGTGGCCTGCGGCATCAGCAAGATGAGCATTGAAAAACTCAGCCTGGCCGTATTGCCCTTTCTGCTGGCCATGCTCCTGGCCCTGGCCGTGCTGGCTGCCGTGCCGCAAATATCTCTGCTGCTCCTGAACTGAATAAAAAATGTCCCGCCGCCGGGAGCGATCTCGGCGGCGGGACAGGAATGGTCCGGCGGAGCGGTTTGTTACGCCCAGGCCCTGGTGATCAGGTCGTGCAACTTCACCGAAAGGGCCTTGAGGTCCGGCTTGGTGTACTGGGCGTCCGCGCCCACGCTGGCGCATTTGCGGGCCAGGCTTTCGTTGATCATGGAGGAGAAAATAGCCACCGGGACCTGGTTGAGCATCGGGTCCGTCTTGATCCGCTTGCACAGGGCCAGACCGTCCATGGAGGGCATTTCAATGTCGCTGATGATGCCCTGCACATAGGAGGAAATGGGCTTGCCTTCCTCTTCGCTGCGGGCGCGCAGGCGCTGGAGATAATCCCAGGCTTCCTGGCCGTTGACGTGCTGCACCACGTTGAAGCGGCCTTCCTTGTTGAGCAGATCCAGCACCAGGGAACGGATGCTGCTGGAATCGTCCACATGCAGGATATTGTAGGTCTTGCCGTCGGCGTCATTCATGGCCGCGCCGTCAAAGCTGATGGCCATGGCCGGGTGCAGTTCGGCCACAATGGCCTCCAGATCCAGGAGAAAAATGACCCGCTCTTCCAACCGCACCACGCCGGTCACGGAACTGCGGCTGACGTTCTGCAGGAAATTGCCCGGCGCTTCCACATCCGTCCAGCTCAGGCGGTAGATGCGGTTGACGCCCGACACCAGAAAGCCCGTGCAGACCGTGTTGAACTCGGTCACAATGACTTTGGCGTCCTCATTGGTGATGGGGCCGCTGCCCAGGAACTGGGCCATGTCGATGAGCGGCACAATGCGGCCGTTGCGATGGGGAAAGGCCCCCAGCAGGGCTTTGTGGCGCATTTCCGGCATGGCCGTGACGGTCTGCCGCCGCCCGATTTCCACCACCTTGGCCACATTCAGGCCGTAGTGGGCTTCGTAGCCGTCCTGGTTGACGTAAAATTCCACGATTTCCAGCTCATTGGTGCCGGTTTCCAGCAAGATATTGGTCTGCGCCATAGCTGCTCCATGTGCGGGGGACGCCGCGCGGATAGGTAAAAAATTTCCGAATGTCGGTCCGACCGGGAAAAACGCCGGCGCTCCGTCATCCGCGCCTGTCAGTGCCGTTGCGTTTTCTTATCGGACAACGGCCGGAAAAGATTAGCGGCGGCCCGGCAAATATACCGGGCCGCCGCCTGCGTGCCGCTGAAAATTTCAGTCCTGATCCTGGAACAGGGCCGTGGACATATAGCGTTCGCCGGTGTCGCAGGCAAAGGTGACAATGTTCTTGCCCCGCATTTCGGGCCGTGCCGCCACGCCCAGCGCGGCCAGCACGTTGGCTCCGGTGGAGATGCCCGCGCACACGCCCTGGGTGCGCATGAGCTTGCGGGCCATGTCAATGGCCTCCCGGCCGTCCACCTGAATGATTTCGTCCAGCAGGGCGCGGTCCAGGATTTCCGGCACAAAACCCGCCCCGATGCCCTGGATCAGATGCGGCCCCGGCTTGCCGCCGGAGAGCACGGGCGAAGCCGCGGGCTCCACGGCCATGACCTTGAAGCCGGGGATGCGCTCCTTCAGAAAACGGCCCGTGCCGGTGATGGACGAGCCCGAACCCACACCGGCCACCAGCACGTCCATCTTGCCCACGCTGTCCTTGTAGATTTCCGGCCCGGTGCTCTGGTAATGGGCCTCCACGGCCTCGGGATTGGTGAACTGGCCGAGAATATGGCCGCCCGTGGCCTGGGCGATGCGGTGCGCCTCCTGCACGGCCGCGCCCATGCCCTTGTCCGCGGGCGTGAGCTTAAGCTCCGCGCCCAAGACCTTGAGCAGATTGCGGCGCTCCAGGCTCATGGATTCCGGCATGGCGAGCACGCAACGCAGGCCGCGCACGGCCGAGACCAGGGCCATGCCGATGCCCATATTGCCGCTGGTGGCCTCCACCAACACGCCGTCGGGCTCCAGTTCGCCGTTTTCAAGGGCGCGCTCAATCAGGTAAAAGGCCACGCGGTCCTTGATGGAGCCCCCGGGATTGCGGTTTTCCAGCTTCAGCCAGACCGTGCCCGGCAGGTCGCGGGAAAGATCCAGACGGAGCATGGGCGTATTGCCGATGGTCTGCAAAACAGTGGTCAACATAATCTATAGCCTCGCGTTATATACTCTCGCGTTTGCTGCGCTCAAAAAAGCCGGTTCCGGAAGCGTTACCGGCATTTACTTTTTACGGATATTCCTTAGATAAGGGTAGAGGAAAGCGCGCCGCTTGGCAAATAGTTCCAGCAGCCTCTTGACAGGCGCGACAAGTAGCCGTAAAGAAAGCGTCCCATCGGCGCGGAGTCGGGCGTTGCCCGGTAACAAGCCTTTGATTTTATGGAGGAAATGTCATGAAATTTGTACAGTTGGTGCCGCTTCTTCTGGCTCTGGCCCTTTGTCTGGCAGGCGGCGTGGCTCATGCCAAGGCCGATACCGTGGCTTTGTACACCGAAGCTGTGATGACCGGCGACGTGGCCGCCCTGCAAAAATTGCTGGCGCCCAACTACTGGCACGTCAGCTCCAACGGCCATATCCAGGACAAGGAGCACTTCATCGCCGGCATCAAAGACAAGGAGCTGATTGTGGACCGCCTGACGCTCACCAACGTGCGCGACACCAAGGTCGGGAACACCAGGATGCTTACGGCCAACGGTTACTTCAAGGGTACGGCCGTGCCGCCTCTGCCCCAGGGGCTGATGCGCTTCACCATGGTGCTGGCCAACAATAACGGCCAGGAGCAGGTGGCGCTTTTCCAGGCCACGCCCGTGGAGCCCACCCCGGACTGCAAGGACGGCAACTGCAAAATCAAGTAAGGCCGACCGCTCTTCAAAGATTATGGTCCGCCGTTGCCCCAGGGCAATGGCGGATTTTTGTTTTCCGAAAAGGCTTCCCTTCTCAGAAGCGCTTGAAACGCCATGCGTTTTTGCCGCTGTGCTTGGCCTGGTACATGGCGGCGTCCGCCGCCTTGTAACACTGTTCGTAGCTCATTCCCCGCTTTTCCCGGCAAATGCACACGCCCACGCTTGCCGAGGGCGTATAGACCTGGGAATCAAGAGTCAACGCGCGGGAGATGCCTCTGAAAAAGGCTTCAATCTTGGCTCGCAGCTCTTCCTCGCCGGTCAGCGAAGGCATAAAGGCCACGAGTTCATCTCCGCCCAGGCGCGCCACAAGGTCTGTTTCCGCAAAAGCCCTTTTCAGGCGTTGCGCGACAAAGGCCAGCACCTTGTCGCCGCAATGATGCCCGTACCTGTCGTTGACGCCCTTGAAATCATCCAGGTCAATGAGGGCCAGCGCGTAATTGCCGCGCCGCTCTTTGAGGTAAAGCTGTACGGATTCCTCAAAGCTGGCCCGGTTCATGATACGCGTCACCGGATCCAGGGTGGCTTTTTTCATGATATTTTCCGCAAAGGAAATCGGAAAATATTCATTCTCATTCTGCAGGGCCGTCGCTGTGGAGCAATGCCACGAACAAATCCTGAAGCCGTCGCCCTTGTCGCAGCAGGTATAGGTGTTGCGGCATTCCAGGGCGAAATCCGTTCTTCCCCGCAGGGATGCTCTGGTCTGCACGAACAATGTCGCCACGGCCGGTCCGAGAGCAATTTCTTTAACGTCCGTGAGCTCCACGTCATACGGCGTCGCGTCTGTTCGCAGATCGTCGTCCAGCAAGCGGGCCACCGCGTGTTTGCCGAAAATCTGCTCATGTGCCGCCGTGCCGATCCAGATCACATCGTCCGTGAGGAGTTCCAGAATTCCATCCCGGTTCCGTTCGCCATATTCATGCAGCAATTGCCGCACCGCCGCTTCCCCGCTTGCGGGCTTCGTTTTCAAAGTCAATCCCCCTTCACCGGCGCGGCCTTTCCCACCGGCAAACATACGGCGGCGACATGCTCGGCCGGGGCCTCCCGGTAAAACATGCCGCCGCCTTTCCAGAACATCACAGCGAAAACAGGGCAAGGCGTCTCAGCTAAAACACGCCCGGCAAACCATGGTTCCTCAAGGCCGCGTCGCAGGAGCCGATATGGTAGTCGGTGTGCGAGGCCAGCATGACCAGGGTGGCCGCGTAGGAGGTTTCGCGGCCCAGCTTCGCGCTCAGCACGACGTTAGTGCGGGCCAGGTCCGCGTCTTCCAGCCCGGCGATCCAGTTGTCCACGCGGGCCTTGACCGTGGCCGCGTAGCCCCGCAGGGCCGTCTTGCCCAGCGCCGGAACGTCCTGCGTCCTGAGCATGAGCGCGTCCATGTCGCAGGGTACGGGCAGCAGTTGCTCATTCTCGCCGAGCACAAAGAAATCCAGCACCATGATCGTGTGGGCGAGTTGCTGCCAGACGGGCCAGCCGCCGTTTTTCTCCACCCATATTTCATCCGGGCAGACGTCCACATAGGCCTCCAGCAGTCCCCAGGCGTGCAGAAACGGCCCCTGGGCCGCCATTACGATTGCGCGGGACATACAGCCTCCTTAACGTTGTTACTCAAAGCGGCTCGCGCCGGTGATCAGCACCATGTCCACGGGCACATTCTCGTGCATGCCCATGCTCTTGGTCTTGACCTTGGCGATCTTGTCCACCACGTCCATGCCTTCGGTGACTTTGCCGAACACGCAGTAGCCCCAGCCGTCGAGCGTGGGCTGGCTGTGGTCCAGAAAGTCGTTGTCCACCAGATTGATGAAAAACTGGGCCGTGGCGCTGTGCGGGTCGCGGGTGCGGGCCATGGCGAGGGTGCCGCGCTCGTTCTTCAGACCGTTGTCGGCCTCGTTCTGCACGGGCTCGCGGGTGTCCTTTTCATCCATGCGCGCGCCCATGCCGCCGCCCTGAATCATGAAGCCGGGGATCACGCGGTGGAAGATGGTATTTTCATAAAAGCCGTCGTCCACATACTGCAAAAAGTTGGCGACGGTCTGGGGAGCCTTGTCCGGAAAAAGTTCGATCAGGATGTCGCCGGACGAGGTTTCCAGCAACACGGTGGGATTGTCAGCCATGCCTGCTCCTTAAAAATTGGGGATATTCGGCCCGGCATGGGCCGTTTTTGAAATATAGGCCAGGCCGGGCCGGATGACAATGCCGGGGCCGGGGTATACACTGCCGCCCATGCCCGGAACGAAGAAAATTCCTCCCAAACAGCCCGCAGCGCGGCCCGGAGCCGCCCCGGCGATGCTGCCCGGCCTGGAGGCCGCG
>NZ_JH114302.1:64029-72959 GCF_000224635.1 Desulfovibrio sp. 6_1_46AFAA | reverse complement strand
GCCACCTGCCGCCCGACGCGCATCTGCCGCAATTGCGGGAAGCCCTGCTGGCCTGGTTCGCCGCGCACCAGCGGCCCCTGCCCTGGCGCATCAACTACACGCCCTATGAGGTCTGGATTTCCGAGGTCATGCTCCAGCAGACCCAGATGGAACGCGGGGTGAGCTATTTCACGCGCTGGATGGCCCGCTTTCCGGACGTGGCGGCGCTGGCCGCCGCCTCGGAAGAGGAAGTGCTGCGCCTCTGGGAGGGCCTGGGCTACTATTCGCGCGCCCGTCACGTGCTGGCCGCGGCCCGGCTGATCATGGAAAAGCACAAGGGCGTCTTCCCCTCGGGCCTGGAGGACATCCGCGCCCTGCCCGGCGTGGGGCCGTACACGGCCGGGGCCGTCGCCAGCATCGCCTTTGGCGAAAAGCTGCCCTGCGTGGACGCCAATGTGGAACGGGTGGTGGCCCGCGTCTTTGATCTGGACGGTCCGGTCAAGCAGGAACCGGCGGCCTCGGCCGTGCGGGCCTGGGCGCTGCGCCTGGTGCCCGAAGGCAGGGCCCGCGAGCACAACCAGGCCATGATGGAGCTGGGCGCGCTGGTCTGCGGCAAAAAGCCGCGCTGCGCGCTCTGCCCCCTGGCCGCCTTCTGCGTCAGCCTGCATCTGGGCATTGTGGACCAGCGCCCGGTACCCGGCAAACGGGCCGCGATCACGCCCATTGAGGTGGTCACCGGCGTGCTGCGCCACACGGGCCGGGTTTTCGTGCAAAAGCGCCTGGCCTCCGGGGTCTGGGGCAATCTCTGGGAATTCCCCGGCGGCCGGGTGGAGCCGGGCGAAAGCCCGGAACAGGCCGTTGCCCGCGAGTTCGGCGAGGAAACCGGCTTCGACGTGGCCGTGGACCGCGGTTACGGCATCATCCGCCACGGCTACACCACCTACAGGATCACCCTGCACTGCTTCGCCCTCAGCCTGGCGGCGACAACGGCGGCCGCAACAGAGGCGGAACCGCCCGCCCCGCCCATCCTCACGGCGGCCAGCGCCTGGCGCTGGGTCACGCCCGTTGAACTGGAAAATCTGGCCATGCCCGCCGCCCACCGCAAACTGGCGGATCAGATTTTCGGGCCGGGCGGACAATCGCGCCTGCCCGGGGCGTAGCCGCCGGAATATCGGCCGCGCGCCCCGGAAAAATTACCCCCCGAATCCCCCCCTGCTCCCCCTTGTTGCCCTTTCTTCCCCGTGTTAAAAAATCATAGTGGGATTCTATTTTTTCCCCATTCCGTTTCCGGCACGAGGCCTGATTTGAAAAATTAGACACACAAAACCCGTAGGTTTTGCGGCGGCGGAGCCGCCGTGCGTCAGCGAAAACCCAGGTTTTTTTTCGCGGCCGGCCTCCAGGGAACCGACAAAGGAGGGCAGGCATGGAGCCAAAAAAGACACCGCAAGGGACTCATTGCAAAGCGGTTCGAGCGCCTTCTCTTCCGGCCCTGATTCTGCTCCCGGTTCTGGCAGGATTCTGCGCCCTCGCGCCTGCCTTTGCCTCACCCGCCCTGGCCGACCGCGTCAATCCGGCGGGCAACGTCATCCACACCAGCAGTGTCGGCATGGGAACCCTCAAACCCGGCGACAGCCTGATCAATCTGGGGGGCATAGAGGGCAGCAACCCGTCCGCCTCAGGCATCACCGGCATATGGCTCCAGAATGGCGGCACGGCCCTCAACGCCGGTTTTATTACGCTCACCGGCAACGGGGGCAACGTCTACGGCATACTCAGCGATCCCAGCACCTCCGGCACTGTCGGCAATTCCGGTTCCATCACGGTGACGAACACCGGAGCCAGTACAGACAAGACTATCGGCATATATCTCGAGAATGGCGGCACGGCCCATAACTCCGGGACGATTACGGCCCGCAGCGTGGGACCGGCCTCCGGCATAACCATCGACATCGGCGGCACGGCCGATAACAGAGGCGCCATCACGGTCATGAGCTCAAGTGGAAACGCCTACGGCATGTCGTTAGGCAGCGGCACAGCGGCCAATTACGGCGTGATCCGGGTCAGCGCGCCCACGCCCGGCAAAGAGGCGCACGAACTCGAGATGAACGGCGCGGTACGGCTCGCGGCCTGGTCCCTGGAACTGCGCGATTTCGGAACTGACGCTACCCGTCCTTTTGCCGTTACCGGGTCCGGCTCCCTGGACTTCAACGGCAGCCGCCTGATCCTGCGGCCCGGCACCACCGCCCAAGGTTTTGTCTGGGGCCAAGAGTACAAAGTGGAAGACATGGTGACGAGCGGCAGCGGCAGCAACGTTTCCGGTTCCGTGGCCTCCGTGGCCTCGGAACTCCCCGATCTGCTGGAAGCCCGGCTCACGGGCACAGACTGGAACGATCAGAAAGTCTCCCTGCGTACCACCGTCAAGGCAAGCAGCAATCCCGGCCAGAGCGCCGCGTTGCAGGCCGTGGGCAATGCCCGTTCCGGCATGCAGCACCTCAGCGGCGTGCTGGCCGGGCAGTTGGCTCCCCGCAAGGCGGCCGGAAAGGATGTGATTTTGGCCGGGAATTCGCCGAATTCCCGGCCTGAGGGCATGCCCTCAGGCGATCCGTTGGGGCCGGACGAAACCGGGCGCTGGCGGGTTTTCGCCGCGCCCTATTTCAGCTCTGCGGCCAATCACGATCAGGACTACACCAGCAACAACGTGGGCATGGTCATGGGCGGCACCTGGCGTTTCAATGAGAACTTCGCCGGGGGCCTGCATCTGGGCTACAGCGGCAGCCATACCTGGGGCGATCTCATGGATACGGACAATTCCGCCCAGTCCGGCCTGGCCGGGCTGCACGCGGTCTTCAATGTCACGCCGGAATGGTATCTGCGCGGCCAGTTCACGGGCTTTATTTCCCGTTACCACAGTAATTACCAGAGCGGCCTGGCGGAAAATCCCATCTACGCGGACAACGAGTTTAACGGCCACGGCCTGTATGCGGCCCTGCACACGGGCTATGCCTGGTGGATCAACGACAACAATACCCTGACCCCGGAAATCGGCCTGGCCTGGCTCTGGTCCCATCAGGACGAGAACAGCCTGCACTGGTCCGACAGCGCGGGCGTTTCCCGGCCCGCCTACGACATAAAGTTTGACGCCCAGGACTACGCGGCCCTGTACGGCACGGCCATGCTGCGCTGGCGCGGCGACTTCGCCCTGGGCGACGAGCGGGCGGGCAACCTGCGCCCGGCGCTGGGCCTGGGCCTGCGCCAGACCCTGACCAGCGGCGAGGTGGAATCGCAAATGCGCTTCGCGGGCTCGAGCTTCTCCACCAGCGTGACCGAAGAACATACCACCATGCTGGCCGAGGCGGGCCTGGAATGGCAGTACGGTGGTTTTGCCGTTGGGCTGGCCTATACCGGCGAATACGGCGCGCAGCAGGAGGTGCATACCGGCTGGCTGACCATGAAGTTTGAATTTTAGGGCATTACAACACATTTTCAATGTGAAACAGAGAGGGCAATCCAGGGCCGCGCCATATCCCGCGCGGCCCTGGATTGCCCTGATTTTTGAAGACAGTCCCGCTGGAACGCGGCCCCGGCTATTCTTTGAGCCGGACCATGAGCGCTTCCAGGGTGCCGGTCAGTTCCACCAGCCGGTCCATTTCCTCGCGGGCCTCGGCCATGGATTTGGCCGTATCGGCGGCCATGCCGCTGACCTGGTCGATGGAGCGGTTGATCTCCTCGCTGGCCGCGGACTGCTGCTCGCTGGCCGTGGCAATGGCGCTGACCTGACCGGCCGTGTGCTCCACGGTGGTAACGATCTCCTCCAATGCCCGGCCGGACCGGCCCGCCAGATCCGTGGCCTGTTCGATCTGGGCCACGGCCTTGTCCACGGAGGCCATACTTTTGGACGTGCTGTCCTGAATGGCCTGGATGGCGTTGCCCACATCCTGGGTGGAAGCCATGGTTTTTTCGGCCAGATTGCGCACCTCGTCGGCCACCACGGCAAAGCCGCGCCCGGCGTCCCCGGCCCTGGCCGCTTCAATGGCCGCGTTCAGGGCCAGCAAATTGGTTTGGTCCGCGATATCCGAAATGACGTTCATGATCCGGTTGATGGAGCGGGCGTGCTCATCCAGCCGGCCCATGTCCTCTCTGAGGTCCAGGGAGAGCTGATGCACCTGCTTGATGCTGTGTACGGCCTCTTCCACGACCTGCGCACCGGCTTCGGCCTTTTCCCTGGTCAGGGCCGAAGCGCCGGAAGCGGCCTCGGCGTTTCTCGCCACCTCGCGCACGGTGGCGTTCATTTCGCTCATGGAGGTCGCCGCTTCGGCAAGCCGCTGGGCGGACACGGCCGCGCCGCTGTCCGACTGCTGGATGCCCCGCGACAGGCCGCCGGAAATGCCGGAAATCCTGCCCATGGCTTCTTCTAGGGACCGCGCCACCAGGGCCATGCGCTCGTTCTTGTCCATGATGAGCTGTTCGGCCTGCTTCAGGGCTGTCATGTCCACATAGAGGCAGAGCCCGCCGATGCAGGCCTTGTCCTCGTCGTAGATGGGAAAAATATTGGCCAGCACGTCGATTTTCCGCCCCTTGTGGCCGGTGATGACGATATCCAGATTACGGAAGTACTCGCCGTTGCGGATGCTTTTGCCCACCGCCGTCTCACGCGCGGGATCATTATAAAAGAGTTCCGCCAGGGTTTTGCCCAGACAGGACTCCACGCTGTCGTCAATCTCCAGCATGTCCAGGCAGGCCTGATTGGTGCTGGTGGTACGCTCTTGCGCGTCCACCAACAGATAGGGCATGGGCAGGCCCTGAAACACGCCGCGCGACAGGCCGCGCTCGAATTTCAACGCACGCAGCGCGGCGTCCAGGCCCGCGTGGATTGCGGGCAGATCCTCGGCCCCGAAGGCCTGGGCCGCGTCCAGGCGGCCCTCGGCCAGATCGCGCAGCCGTTGCCCCACAGCCTTCAGGGGCCGCAGAAAAATCAGCCGCGCGCCCAGGCCCAGGCAAAGGGCCGTAAACAGCGTGGCCAACACGGCCCCGGTCAGTGCCGCGGCGCCCAGCCCCTCGGGACAAAAAGCCGTCCCGGCCCAGGCCAGAACCGCCGTCAGCGCGGCCGTCGCAATGCAACTTACTGAAAACTTTTGAAAAAGCGTCATACTTCCATCCCCTTGCAATGAACGCCTCGGCAATATTTCACGCTCGCACGAGTCTTAACGGCGAATACCGGATTTCTTTTAGTCTATCTTGTGTAATTCGCGACGCAATTTATTTTCCACGGTTATTTCCGGACCTCCTACTTGACAAGCATTGCGGCATGCGCTAATTGAGTCCAATTCAAGACGATTTACGCTTCGGCGCATATCGTCACATCCTGATGCAGGACGTATGTTCACAACGGGGTGGCCTGAATAGGCCCCCTTTTTTTTGTCCCCGCGGCAAAAGCAGGCCACTTTCCGGGCTTCATCTTTAGCCGCCCTCAGTAAGGAAAACATGAGCGAAAACGCCCTCAAGGAAACCGTCATTCGTCTGGCCGACCCCGTGGTCCGCTCCCTGGGGCTGGTCATCTGGGGCGTGGAAGTGGTCCAGGCCGGGCGCATGGCGGTGCGGCTCTTTGTGGACGTTCCTTCCGGCGCGCCGGAAAGCCCTCAGGCCGCCGACGGGGAGAAAAATGAAGCCCCCTCTTCAGCCAGCATAGGCCAGTGCGAGGAAATCTCCCGCCATCTGGGCCTGGCCCTGGAAGTGGAGGACGCCGTGCCCTCGGCCTATGTGCTGGAAGTATCCACCCCCGGGCTCACGCGCCTTTTTTTCAGCCTTGACCAGATGCGCCCCTATCTGGGCGACATGGTGGAAGCCCGGCTGCACGCCCCCGTGGCCCCGGAAGCCGCCGCGGGGCCTGCGGATTGCGGAGGCGCGGCCCCCCGCCGCCTCTGGCGCGGCAGGCTCGCCGCCGTTGAGGCGGACGCCTTTGTGCTGGAACCCGCCGCGCTTTCCCCCGAAGGGGAGGTCAGCCCCGAGGGCCTGCCGCCCGTGCGCCTGCCCTGGACGGCTGTGCGCCGGGCCAGCCGCATGTATATTTTCCGCCAGCCGGTGAAGCCCGGCAAAGGCCCCGGCAAGGGCTCGGGCAAGGGCTCCCGCAAAACTCCCGGCAAGAGCGCCGGTCCCGTCCCCGCCCACGGCGAGGCATCACCTGAAGCGAAGTAGCGATTTCACGCCGCCACGCGCGGCAGCCGGAGGCAGACATGAATCTTGAACTCAAAAAGGCCATTGATCAGATCAGCAAAGACAAGGGCCTTGACCGCGACATGCTCATCGACACGCTGGAAGACGCCGTGCGCACCTCGGTGCTGCGCCGCTTCAGCGAGGATATGGACGTGGAAGTGACCTACAATGACGACACCGGCGACATTGAGGTATACCAGTTCAAAATCGTGGTGGAAGATGACGACGTGGCCAACGAGGACACCCAGATTGCCTTGGCCGACGCCCGCGAGCATGATCCCTCCGTACAGTTGGACGACGAAATGGGCTTCCGGGTCAAGGTGGAGGACCTGGGACGCATCGCGGCCCAGTCCGCCAAGCAGGTCATCATCCAGCGCATGCGCGACGCCGAGCAGGAAATCATTTACGAGGAATACAAGGACCGCGTGGGCGAAATCGTCTCCGGCATCATCCAGCGCCGCGACAAGGGCGGCTGGGTGGTCAACCTGGGCCGCACCGAGGCCATTCTGCCCCGTGAGGAGCAGATCCCGCGCGAACATTACAAGCGCGGCGACCGCGTGCAGGCCCTGATCATCGAAGTGCGCAAGGAGGGACGCGGCCCGCAGGTGGTCATCTCCCGCGCGCACCGCGACTACATGGCCGCCCTGTTCCGCCGCGAAGTGCCGGAAGTGGACGACGGCGTTGTGCAGATCATGGGCGTGGCCCGCGATCCCGGTTCCCGCGCCAAGGTGGCCGTGCTCTCGCGCGAACGGGACGTGGACCCGGTGGGCGCCTGCGTGGGCGTGCGCGGCTCGCGCATCCAGAACATCGTGCAGGAGCTGCGCGGCGAACGCATCGACATCGTGGTCTGGAGCCCGGAGATCGCCACCTACGCCCGCAACGCCCTGGCCCCGGCCCTGGTTTCGCGCATCGTGGTGGACGAGGAGGAAAACCTCCTGGAAGTCATCGTGCCCGACGACCAGCTCACCAACGCCATCGGCCGCAAGGGCCAGAACGTCAAGCTGGCCGCGCGCCTGCTGGGCTGGAAGGTCGATATCTTTACCGAAACCCGTTACAACGAGGCCAATGCCATCGGCCACGGCCTGGAGCAGGTCGCCAGCGTGGCGGAAGTATCCATTGAAGCTCTGCTGGAAGCGGGCTATTCCTCGCTGGACGCGCTGCGTGAAGCCAGCGACGAGGAACTGGCCGACAAGCTGACCATCAGCGCTTCGCGTATTTCCGACCTGCGCTCGGCCATCAACTTCCTGGCGCCGGTGGTGGAGAGCACGCCCGAGTCCTCGGCCGTGGAGCTGGGCAGGGCCGCCGGGACAGAGGAAGCGGAAGACGGGGACGCCCGGCCCGAAGAAGACGGGGCGGAGCCTGATGCGGCACCCGAAACAGCGGAAGACGCCGGAAGCGGCGATGTGGAAAAATAAGGCCGCCGCAACGGCGCGGGAATCCGGCCCGGAAGCGCCGGAACAACGAAAAAGGCCGGAAGGCCCGGTGCGGATGTGCGTGATCTGCCGCCGCCGTTTTTCCAAGGCCGACGTGAACCGCCATGTGCTGACCCCGCAGGGAAATTTGAGTATTGACGTAGAAAAAACCAGACCGGGCAGGGGCTGGTATGTGTGTTCCGATCCTGTCTGCGAGCGGAAATTCGCGAAATACAGGCCCGGCACACGGCGCGCGGCAGCCGTTGCACGAGGAACGAGTGTTACGGATGCCGACAGCAGCGATGCGGCAGCCGATAAGCGAAAAAAGAATGTTGCTTTAGCTGTTGCGGCGCAACCGCTTACAGATAAGGACAGCAGCGCTACGGTTGGCGACAGCATTGATAAGGGGGGTAACCATGCCTGAAGAAAAAATTAAGATAAAGGATCTCGCCGGAGAGCTCGACGTGCAGTCCAAGGACATGCTGCGCGCTCTGCGTGATCTTGGCCTTCCGGCCAAGACCACGGCTGGTTCCGTGTCCGTGGAGGACGCGGCGCGCCTGCGCGACCATTTCGCCGGCCGGAAGCAGGGCGGCGTGGAGCGCACGGAGGTCCAGCCCAATGTCATCGTGCGCCGCCGCCGCAAGGACGCCGCGCCCGCTGAGGCCGCTGAACCCGCGCGGCGGGCCGCTGCCGCGCCGGGAGAAAAGGCCTCCGAGGCCGAAGTCGCTCCCGCGGCCAAAACTGAAACGGAAAGCGCGCCTGTCGCTGCCGTAAGCACGGCCACGGCTGAAAAAGCCGCAGCCGAGGCCCCGGTGGCCGACGCCCGCGCTGATGCGCCGGAAGGCGCCACGGCCCAGGCCGCCGCTCCGGAAGTTGCGGAAACGCCCGCTGCCGCGCCCAAGGCACAGAAGACCGCCCGTGTGGTGGCCGCCGCGCGCGTCATCAGCCGCCCCGGCGACGAACCCGCGCGCCCGGTCGCGCCCGAAGCTCCTGTTGCGCCCGTTGAGGAGGAAAAGGCAGCCGCTCCCGAGGCTCCGGCCAGCGAACCCCCCGCCGAAGCCCTGGAAAAAAGCGCCAAAACCTCCCGCCTGGCCCGGCCCGACGCCTCGGCTGTGCCCGAGGGCTCTTCCGCGCCCAGCCTGCTCCCGCGTGCGGCGGAATCCCGTTCCGAGGCCGGGCAGGCGGACGATGCCGCGCCCGCGTCGGACGATGCCGGTGAAGCCGCGCCGCGCCGCGCATCCCGGCCTGAACCCGCCGCGCCCCAGGTGCGGATCATTTCACGTCCCGCGCCCGGTTCGCAGGACAGCCGCCCCGCCCACGTTCCGCGCC
>NZ_JH114302.1:28746-63448 GCF_000224635.1 Desulfovibrio sp. 6_1_46AFAA | reverse complement strand
TGGCAGACCCGGAGGCACGGGCGCCCCGCGTCCCGGTGGTCCCGGACGGCCCGGCGGTTTCGGCCAGCCCGCGCCCGCCCAGCCCACTGACGGGCGTGACGGTCAGAGCAAGAAAAAACGGCTCAAGGGCCGCCGTACCGTGGACTTCCAGCAGGGAGATTTCGCCCGCCGCCAGAGCGACGATGATTCGCCGCGCCTGAACCGGGGCAAGGGCCGCCGCAAGGGCGGCAAGCCCGTGAATCTGCCCCAGGCCACCCAGCCCCTGAAGGCGGCCAAGCGCAAGATCCGCGTCACGGAAGCCATCCGCGTGGCGGACATGGCCCATCAGATGGGCCTCAAGGCCAATGAAATCATCAAGGTGCTCTTCGGCCTGGGCGTGATGGCGACCATCAACCAGTCCCTGGACATCGACACCGCCACCCTGGTGGCCGCCGAGTTCGGCTACGAAGTGGAAAAGGCGGGCTTCTCTGAGGATGACTATCTCCTGCCCAAGGAGGCCGACGCGCCCGAAACCCTGAAGCAGCGCCCGCCGGTGGTGACCATCATGGGTCACGTGGACCACGGCAAGACCTCGCTGCTGGACGCCATCCGCAAATCCAACGTGACCCGCGGCGAAGCGGGCGGCATCACCCAGCACATCGGCGCCTACCACGTGAAGACCAAGCGCGGCGAAATTGTCTTTCTGGACACGCCGGGCCACGAGGCCTTCACGGCCATGCGGGCGCGCGGCGCGCAGGTCACGGACCTGGTCATCCTGGTAGTGGCCGCCGACGACGGCGTCATGGAGCAGACCCGCGAGGCCATCAACCACTCGCGCGCGGCCAACGTGCCCATTATGGTGGCCGTGAACAAAATGGACAAGCCTGGCGCCGACCCGGACCGCGTGCTGCGCGAGCTGGCCGAGCTGGGTCTCCAGCCTGAGGATTGGGGCGGCGACACCATTGTGGCCAAGGTTTCGGCCAAGACCCGCCTGGGCCTGGACGACCTGCTGGAAATGGTGGCCCTGCAATCGGAAATCATGGAGCTCAAGGCCAACCCGGACAAACCCGCGCGCGGCCATATTGTGGAAGCCAAGCTGGACAAGGGCCGCGGCCCCATCGCCACGGTGCTGATTCAGGAAGGCACGCTCAAGCAGGGCGACAACTTCGTCTGCGGGCCCTTCTCGGGCCGCGTGCGCGCCCTGACCAACGACCAGGGCAAGAAGGTCAAGGAAGCCGGACCCTCCCTGCCCGTGGAAGTGCAGGGCTTTGAGGGCGTGCCCGTGGCGGGCGAGGAATTCTTTGTGGTGGCCGACGAAAAGCTGGCCCGCCGCATCGCCGATTCCCGCGCGGCCAAGCAGCGCGAACGCGATCTGGCCTCCGAATCCCGAGTCACGCTGGAAACGTTCCTCTCCCAGCGGGCTTCGGATCAGGAAACCCTGACCCTCAATCTGGTGGTCAAGGCCGACGTGCAGGGCAGCCTGGAAGCCATTACCGAGGCTCTGAACAAGCAGAGCACGGACAAGGTGCGCCTCAACGTGGTGCATGGCGGCACCGGCGCGATCACGGAATCCGACATTCTGCTGGCGTCGGCCTCCAAGGCCATCATCATCGGCTTCAACGTGCGTCCCACGTCCAAGATCAAGGATGTGGCCGAGCACGAGAACGTGGACATCCGCTTCTACGATATCATCTACAAGCTGGTGGATGACATCAAGAGCGCCATGGCCGGCCTGCTGGCCCCGGTGCAGCGCGAGGTCTACCTGGGTCAGGCCGAGGTGCGCGAGACCTTCAGCGTGCCCAAGATCGGCGTCATTGCCGGTTCCTATGTGGCGGACGGCAAGATCGCCCGCAATGCCGGGGTGCGCCTGCTGCGCGACGGCGTGGTGGTCTATACCGGCAAGATCTCGTCCCTCAAGCGTTTCAAGGATGACGCCAAGGAAGTGGTCAAGGGCAATGAATGCGGCGTGGGTCTGGAGAACTTCAACGACGTCAAGATCGGCGACATTATTGAAGCCTTCGAGACCGTGGAGGAAGCGGCGACGCTGTAGAGGCTGGAAGCCGGGTTACGGCCTGGTTGGATTGCCGGGTTATACGGCGAAAAACGGTTTTTCTTCCGCTGGCTGCGTCAGCGGCGCGGTTGGGACGCTCACGTACCTGAGTACGTTGCGTATCCCAACCGCGCCGCTTCCTTGCCTGCAAAAGAAACTCTTATTTTTACCGCATTCTTCGGCACGGGCCATCCGCCTCCGCTCCGCTTCGGCGGAGCAAGGGTGCTTCGCTCAACGCTGAAAAAAGTTGCCGGTACCATCACCACGCGCGATACCTGCTCTACGATTCTCCCTCCCGGCATCATTGGTCGTCAGCTTCCTTAAAAAATTTTTTATGTTGCCAAGGAAACAATATAATTTTGCTGACGCAGGCAGCATGAAAAAGCTGCTTTTCGTCAAATAACCAGGGCGTATTAACGGCCCCAAGCCAAGGCACAGCTTTTATGCCCATGTTCATGGCGGTTCTGACCGTCGAATTCAGCCTGGACGGCAACGACAACCTCAAGGCCAAGCGCCGCGTCGCCAACAGCCTGAAACAAAAAACCCGCAACAAATTCAACGTGGCCATCGCCGAAGCGGGCACCGAGGACAGCCTCACCCGCCTGCGTCTGGCCGTGGTTTCCATTTCCAACAGCGAAACCCACCTCCGTAGCCGCATGGACAAATGCGCCCTGATGATGGAAGCGGTCTGCTCCGAGGAAATGGTGGGCAGCCAGGTGGAGATTTATGCCGCAGACTGAACTGATTCCCGCGTTCTTCCGGGACGGCGCACAACGCATGGCCCAAGCCCTGCGGGGCGTGGACCGCGTCCTGGTGTCCGGCCACGTCAACCCCGACGGCGACGCCGTGGGTTCCCTGGCCGCCGCCGGGCATATCCTGCGCGCCATGGGCAAGGAATTCATACTCTACAGCAGCACCGGCCTGCCCCAATACCTGAAGTTCTTCCCCTTGCCCGGCACGGTGCGCACCAGCCTGAGGCATCTGCCTTTCACGCCCCACAGCGCCCTGCTGCTGGACTGCGGCGAACCCCACCGCCTGGGCAGTGAACTTGCCGATCGCCTGCCGCGCCTCACCAGCGTGAACATCGACCACCATCTGGGCGGGAACGGCATGGGCAGCCTGGCAAACTGGGTGGAGCCCCAGGCGGCGGCCACCGCCCAGCTCATGGCCTATGTGGCCCTGGCCGCCGGTCTGCCGCTCGAAAACGAACTGGCCTGCGACGTGGCCCTGGGCATCATCACGGACACGGGCGGCTTCTGCCACGGCAATACCAGCGCGGACGTCTTTTCCCTCTGCGCGCATCTGGTGCGCAACGGCTGCGATCTGACCGGGCTGCGCGAACGCCTGGAAAACACCTGGAGCATGGGCCGCATGCGCCTCTGGGGACGGCTCATGGACCGCGCCCGCCTGGAACGCAACGGCGAGATAGCTTTCTGCCGGGTGCTGCTGGAAGATCTGCGCCAATGCCGGGCCCTCAAAGAGGATTTGGAAGGCTTTGTGGAGCAGTTGCGGCGTCTGGGCGGAGTGCGCGCGGCGGCCCTGCTGCGCGAGGACAGCCCGGAACTGTGCAAATTCAGCCTGCGTTCCTACGGCGCCACGGACGTGCGCGCGGCCGCGGCCGCCCTGGGCGGCGGCGGGCACCTCAACGCGGCGGGCGGCACCTTGAGGATGACGCCGGACCGGGCCGAGGAAGCCCTGCTGGCGGCCGTCAACGCGCAACTGGACCGGGAAGACAATATCTGATCCGCTGTCGATAACAGATAACGTTTTGACTTCGCGCCGCTCTGCGGCTATGGTGCATGCTTGCGTATGACCAACGAGGAAACCGCCGCCGCGCCGCAAACGCGCCCGCCCCAGCTGCCCCAATTGCACGGGGTGCTGGTGCTGAACAAGCCCTCGGGCCCCACATCGGCCCGCTGCCTGACGGCGCTCAAGCGTCTGGGGCAGAAAAAAATCGGCCACGCCGGAACGCTGGACCCCCTGGCGTCGGGCGTGCTGCTGGTGTTGCTGGGGCAGGCCACCAAGCTCTCCTCGCACCTGATGGCGGGCGGCGGCAAGGTCTACAGCGGCGTTCTGCGCCTGGGCCGGACCACGGACACCTGGGACAGCCAGGGCCAGGTGCTGACCGAAGCGCCTTGGGAACACGTCAGCGAAGGCGATGTGCGGCGCGAGATCAGCCTCTGGCAAGAAGCGCGCGAGCAGCCCGTGCCGCCCTATTCGGCGGCAAAGCATGAGGGCCAGCCTCTGTACAAGCTGGCCCGCAAGGGCGCGGCGGCTCCGGCCAAGGTCAAACGCATGGAAATTTCACAGGCGGACACGCTTGATGTGAGCCTGCCGTTTGTGCGCTTTCGGGTCGCTTGCAGTTCCGGCACCTACATACGCTCCCTGGCCCACAGCTTGGGGATGCGACTTGGGTGCGGAGCCGTGCTCACGGAACTGACCCGGGAGTATAGTCACCCCTTCGGCCTTGACGCGGCCCGCGACCTGCGGGACCTCACGGCTGACCCCGCCCTGCTGGCCGCCAGCCTGCGTCCCATCGCCGCGGCGCTGCCGCACTGGCCCAGGGTGGAGCTCACGCCGGAACAGGCCGCGCGGGTCCGTAACGGCATTGCCGTGTCCTGCGCCGCAACCCCGTCCGATAACGGGACGGCGGAGGACGACTTGGCGTTGTTGCTGGTCCAGGGCGAAGCCCTGGCTCTGGCGCGGCGCGAGGATGCGCCGGGCGGGCCCTGCTGGGCCGTATTGCGGGGACTTTGGAACTAACTTCATCCTCTCAAGGAGAACTGCTGTGGTCATGGATGCGGAACAGAAAAAGACGGTTATTGACGCCCACGCCAAACATGAAGGCGACACGGGTTCCCCGGAAGTCCAGGTGGCGCTGCTCACCGCGCGCATTGAAGGCCTGACCGGGCACTTCAAGGTGCACAAGAAGGACTTCCACTCCCGTACCGGCCTGCTCAAGCTGGTGGGCCAGCGCCGCAAGATCCTGAACTATCTGAAGAAGAAAGATGTTCAGCGCTACCGCGCGCTTATCGAAAAACTGGGCTTGCGCAAGTAAACTTTTTGGCTGAAAGGGGGAGTCGCGGACTCCCCCTTGCCGCATTCGGCTTACGGTTCGTCCGCGACGCGGATGCGGCTGCATGAACGCCCCGCAGGGGCACAAACGCGAGAGAAGGGGGGTCCGGGAAAATCAGGCAAATTTGTCGTTCATTTGCCCGCTTTTGCCGGAATCCCCTTCGCACGAGCAAAGGATTCACATATGTTGCAGGATATTTTCAATCCCACCAGGGTCACAGCCCAGGTGGGCGGCAAGGAAGTCATTTTTGAATGCGGCCGTCTGGCCAATCAGGCCCACGGCGCGGTCTGGATGCAGTGCGGCGGCACGGTGGTGCTGGTCACGGTCTGCTCCCAGCCCCTGGAATTCGACAAGGGCTTTTTCCCGCTTACGGTGGAATATTCCGAAAAAATGTACGCCGCCGGACGCATTCCCGGCAGCTTCTTCCGGCGCGAGATCGGCCGTCCCTCGGAGCGTGAAACCCTGGTTTCCCGCCTCATCGACCGGCCCATCCGCCCGCTCTTTCCCAAAGGCCTGAACGAGGACGTCCAGGTGCTGGCCAGCGTGATTTCCGCCGACCAGGAGAACGAGTCCGACGTGCTGGCCCTGACCGGCGCGTCGGCGGCCCTGATGGTTTCGCCCCTGCCCTTTGAGGGCCCGGTGGCGGGCGGGCGCATCGGCCGGGTCAACGGCCAGTTTGTGCTCAATCCCTCCTTTGAGCAGCAGGCCCAGAGCGATCTGAACATCCTTTTCGCGGCCTCGCGCGACGCCCTGACCATGGTGGAGGGCGATGCCCGCTTCCTGTCCGAGGATGTAATCATCGAGGCTCTGGACTGGGGCCGCAAGGAAATCCAGCCGCTCATCGACGCCCAGCTTCAGCTGCGCGAACTCTGCGGCAAGGCCAAGATGGCCTTCACCCCGCATGAGGACGATCCCGCCCTGCTGGCGCGGGTGCATGAGCTGGCCCGCGAGGCCGGCATCGAGGACGCCCTGCGCGTGCCGGACAAGCTGGAACGCAAGGACGCCCGCAAGGCCGTGAAGGGAAAGGTCATGGAGGCCCTCAAGGCCGACCCGGCCTGGGCCGAGAACGAAGCCGCGCTGAAGAGCGTGGGCGACATCATCGGCGACCTGGAAAAGAAGCTGGTGCGCGCCCGCATCGTCAACGAGGGCACGCGCATCGACGGACGCGACACCAAAAGCGTGCGCCCCATCCAGATCCAGACGGGCGTGCTGCCCCGGGCCCACGGCTCGGCGCTGTTCCGCCGGGGCGAGACCAAGTCCCTGGTTATCGCCACCCTGGGCTCCTCCACGGATGAGCAGCGCATGGACTCGCTCACCGGCGACGTGACCAAGCGCTTCATGCTGCACTACAACTTTCCGCCCTACTGCGTGGGCGAAGTGAAGCCCGTGCGCGTGTCGCGCCGTGAAATCGGCCACGGCGCCCTGGCGGAAAAATCCCTGCGGCCCATTCTTCCGGCGGACGCGGATTTCCCCTTCACCCTGCGGGTGGTGGCCGAAACCATGGAATCCAACGGTTCCTCCTCCATGGCTGCGGTCTGCGGCGGCTCCCTGTCGCTGATGGACGCGGGCGTGCCGGTCAGCGCGCCGGTGGCCGGCGTGGCCATGGGCCTGATCAAGGAAGGCGAAAAATTCATCGTGCTCACCGACATTCTGGGCGATGAGGACGCGCTGGGCGACATGGACTTCAAGATCGCGGGCACGGCCGACGGCGTGACCGGCGTGCAGATGGACATCAAGATCACCGGCCTGACCACGGACATCATGCGCGCCGCCATGCGGCAGGCCCGCGAAGGCCGCCTGCACATCCTGGCCGAAATGGCCAGGGCCATCGCCGAGCCGCGCAAGGAGCTTTCGCGCTTCGCGCCGCAGCACGCCGAAGTCTTTGTGAACCCGGACATCATCCGTCTGATCATCGGCCCCGGCGGCAAGAACATCAAAGCTATCACGGCCGCCACCGGCGCGTCCGTGGACATCGAGGATTCGGGCCGGGTGTCCATTTTCGCGCCTACGGCCGAAGCCCTGGAAAAGGCCCGCGAAATGGTGGCCTACTACGACCAGCGCCCCGACCTGGGCAAGAACTACCTGGCCAAGGTCCGCAAGGTCATGGAAATCGGGGCCATTGTGGAAGTGCTGCCCAATGTGGAAGCCCTGGTCCACGTGTCCCAGTTGGATGTGAACCGCGTGGAGCAGCCCGGCGACGTGGCGCGCCTGGGCGAGGACATGCTGGTCAAGGTCATTGAGATCAACGGAGACCGCATCCGCGCCAGCCGCAAGGCCGTACTCCTGGAAGAACAGGGCCATCCCTGGAATCCCGAGGAAACCGCCCGCCCGCCGCGTTCCGACCGCGGCGACAGGGGCGACCGGCATGACCGCGGCGGACGCGGCCGGGATCGCGGCGACCGTGGTGATCGCGGCGGACGTCGCTGAACATAACGTCGAGTCCCGTCCTTCCGCTTCCCCCTTCGGGGAAGCGGAAGGACGGGGACGCACAGATGGGGATTTTTCGCATGCCCGGAAAACGCAAGGAAACAATGCCCGAAGAGGCTGTCGAACGGCCCGCCGCTGAGCAGTTTGTGCAGGTGAGCCCGGCCGACGGCGCGATGCCTGACGGACGGGAGCCCACGCCCGAAGAAATGGAAGCCATGCTCGAAGGCAAGAACCGCACCCACTTCGAAGGCCTGGGCGACGCCTGGGCCGTGCTCACCGGCCAGAATCCGGCCGAGGTGGTGCCCCAGGTGGTGGGCACGGTCATGCACGAGGGCGGCACCCGTCCCGCCTGGCAGTGGAAGCGCGGCGGCAGGGATCACATCCTGCTGGCCTGGCCCCAGGACCAGCCCGTGCGCGCCTCGGTGCTGGTGGCCGGGGAAGAAGGCGGCAAACTGGCTCCGGTCAGCGCCGTGCCCCTGCTGGACGGCCTGCCCAACGATCTGACCGTGGAGGAAGCCCACCCCTGGGAAAACGGGCTGGGCGCCAATGTGGCCGTGAGCATGATCGAGGGCAAGAATCCCATGTGGTTCTTTGACCCGCTCTACGGGCGGGACCGTGACGACCTCACGCCCGGCATCACCCATACTTTTCTGCTGGCCGGTCTGGCCTACGGCCTGCGCAAGGCCCTGCTGGACGAGGTGACCATCACCCAGGGCCCTAAATTTGAAGCCTACGCCGAAGCCTGGCTGGCCGAAAACCCCGGCGCATCCCGTCTGGACGTGCCGCCGCTCAAGGTCAAGGTGGCGGGCCGCCACATGATCATGCCGGGCCGTCGCTTTTGCGAATACCAGATGCGCGCCGTCATTGAGGAAGTCCAAGACTGCCAGCTGGAAAAAATGCCGGTCAAGCTCCTGTATCTGAGTTTTCCCTTTGAAAACCGCGAGCCCATGCGCCTGGCGCTCTATGTCTCCAAAATGGTGCTGGGCGACTTTGAGCCCGAAAAAGGCCAGGAAGTGGACGCCTATGTCTGGTTGCAGGCACGGATCATTGATATCGACCAGGGCCCGCAGCAGTAGGCGCGTGCTCCCGATCAACAACAGCGGATCAACGTTGAAAAGTGACATTCTCAACGTTGACGCTGCCCTCAGCCTGCGGCGGGTACGCGGTCCGGGAGGCGCGGCATGAGCGCGCCTCTGCTCTGGTTTTTGCTGGGTCTCGCTTTTCTGCTTATTGAGCTGATGGCCCCGACCCTGGTGCTGATTTTTTTCGGCGCCGGGGCTTGGGTCACAGCCTGCGTCGCGCTGCTGGGCCTCTCCCTGAACTGGCAGCTGGTGACGTTCATCTTTGTCTCCCTGTTCACCCTGCTTTTTCTGCGCCGCCATTTGCGCGCCGTTTTCGGCGGCCGGGCCCACCGGGTCGATGACCAGGGCGGCCATGCCCCGACCCATCCCCTGACGAACCGCGTAGGCACGGTCAGCAAAACCCTGCGCCCCGGCGAAGTGGGCGAGGTGAGCATTGACGGCAGCTTCTGGCGGGCCGTGGCGGAAACGGAAATCCACGAAGGCCGCCCGGTTCGCGTGCTCGGTACCCAGCCTGGCGATGCGCTGATGTTGCGGGTGGCCCCTTTCGACGGCCCTTCGGGAGAGCGGATCTAGAGCAGATTCGCTTTGAAATTGTACCAATTTCAAAGCTGACGCTGCCTTCAGGCTTGCGGCCCCGCCCTCCCCCTTCACGCACAACCATTCCGGAGCTCCTATGTCCCTCTTTGAATCCTTTGGTCAGTTCGGCTGGCTGTTCCTGCTGGCGGTACTGGTCATCATCGTTCTGATCAAAACCGCCGTTGTGGTGCCCAACCAATCCGCCTATGTGGTGGAACGTCTGGGCAAATTCCACAAGGTGCTTTACGCGGGCTTTCACCTGCTGCTGCCCTTTGTGGATGTGGTGGCCTACAAACGCAGCCTCAAGGAGCAGGTGCTGGACGTGCCCAAACAGACCTGCATCACCCGCGACAACGTCAGCGTGGACATTGACGGTGTGCTCTACCTCCAGGTCATCACGCCGGAAAAATCCGCCTACGGCATTTCCGATTACGAATGGGGCGCCATTCAGCTGGCTCAGACCTCGCTGCGCTCGGTCATCGGCAAGCTGGAACTGGACAAGACCTTTGAGGAACGTACCCGCATCAACCAGGAAGTAGTGGAGGCCCTGGACGCGGCCACCGCGCCTTGGGGGGTCAAGGTGCTGCGCTATGAAATTCGCGACATCACGCCCCCGGCCACGGTCATGGAAGCCATGGAAAAACAGATGCGCGCCGAACGTGAAAAGCGTGCCACCATCGCCGAATCCGAGGGCGAAATGCAGTCGCAGATCAACCGGGCCGAAGGCGCCAAGGCGGCGGCCATTGCCCAGTCCGAAGGCCAGAAGCAGGCCATCATCAACCAGGCCGAGGGCGAGGCCGCCCAGATCCGCACCGTGGCCACGGCCACGGCCGAGGGCCTCCGCATCGTGGGCGACCAGCTGGGCAACGACGGCGTGGCCGCGGCCCAGCTCCGGCTGGCCGAGGCCTACATCAACGAATTCGGCAAGCTGGCCAAGACCGGCAACAGCATGATCATCCCGGCCGACGTGGCAGACGCCGCCGGCATGGTGGCGACCATGACCAAGATCATCAAGCCGGGCCAGGGCCTGTCCGCCGAAACCAACAAGACCAAAGCCTGATTGGGCATATAGGCCAAGGGGGAATCGGCCATGGCGGCATTTTTCATAGTCAGCATCCAGCTCGACAATCCGGCCGCCCGTCCGCTCTATGACGCCTATATTAAGAAAGTAAGGCCCATCGTGGAACGTCACGGCGGCCGCTACCTGGTGCGGACCGAACGGCTTGCGCATCTTGCCGGGGATTGGCGGCCGGACCGGGTGATTATGATCCGTTTTCCGGACAGAGCCGCGCTGGAAGCCTGCTTCGCCTCGGAAGAATATCGGGCCATCCAGGATCTGCGGCTTGCGTCTGTCAGGAGCAGCGCGGTCATTGCCGAAGACGACTGAGCCCCACGCTTACAGCCTTTTCTCGCGCCGTGCCCCTCACAATCGGGCACGGCGCGTCCGCGTTCCGGACTCCCTTCATCCCGGTTCCCTGAAGGCGGATCTAAACAGGCAAAAGCAACGGCTCTCCGGCTTTTCCCGCATCTCTTGCGGAAAAACATCTTTCAGACTATGAGATTACAATACCCCTCCGTACCGACCCTCTAACCACACCTCTGTCTTATCCCGCCCTTCGCGCATTTCCTCAGTTCTTCTTCCATTGATTCCCCGTTGACGCCACATGGAGGTTCCCGAAGTGGACCCGAAACGACTGCCTTTGATGACGCGCCTTGAAAAAAAACTGGCGGATCTCGGCGTGGGCATGCGCGCTAAACTCATCAGCCTGTTTGCGGCCATCAAAGTCTTGCCTTTGATTCTGCTCGCCCTCCTGGCCTGGATGCAATCCAAGGAACTCGGCGAGGAACTGAAAGTCCGCACGGCGGAAATTTCGCGCAAGGCCGTGAAGGCCCTTGATCATACCGGCAAGATCGCGGTCAACGACACGGTGCAGGCCCTGGACAACCGTGCCACCGCCGAGATAGAGCGCATGACCACCGACACGGCCCGCGCCGTGGCCGACTTTCTGTATCACCGCGACGCGGACATTCTTTTTGCCGCCACTCTCCCCCCGGACGAGGCCTTGTACCGCAACTTCACAGCCCAAAAGCTGGGCCGCCTCGTCAAGCCCGGCCAGTGGGAGCTGGCGGCCAACGGGCGGTCCTGGCAGCGGGCAAGCCCGCCGCCGCCCGCGCCGCGGATCGCCTCCTCCATTGAGGAAAACGACTACAGCTTCCACTACCGGCCGCCCGATGGCTTTGAACGTGAATCCCGCCCCCTGTATCTTGAAATGACCTTTGTGGATCTTGACGGTATGGAGCGCCTCAAGGTGACCACTTCCCCGCTTTTGTCCCCGGCGCTCAAAAATATCGCCGACAGGCGCAATACCTTTGTCAGGGCGGAAAATTATTTCGCGGAGCTAAAAAAACTCAGGCCCGGCGAGATTTACGTTTCCGACGTCATCGGCCAATATGTGGGCACGAATTTCATCGGCATGTACACGCCGAGCAATACACGGGCCCGCCATATCCCCTATGATCCGGAAAAGCAGGCCTATGCGGGCAAGGAAAATCCCAACGGCATACGCTTCAAGGGCCTGGTGCGCTGGGCCTCGCCCGTGGTGCGCGACGGCGCGGTTACGGGCTACGTCACCCTTGCGCTGGACCATGACCACCTCATGGAATTCGTGGACAGGCTGACCCCGGCCCTTGAGCGCTACACGGAACTGCCCGACGCCTTTGAAGGCAATTACGCCTTTATCTGGGACCACAAGGGCCGCAGCATTTGTCACCCCCGCCACCACTCCATCGCCGGTTATGATCCCGAAACCGGCGACCCACAGGTTCCCTGGCTTGAAGAGCGAATTTACGAGGAATGGCAGGCCAGCGGCAAAAGTTATGCCGCGTTCATTGAGGACGTGCCCACCTTTCAGGCCCAGTCCAACAGCAAAAAACCAGCGGCTGAACTGACCCGCCGGGGCATGGTGGGCCTGGATTGCCGCTATCTGAATTTCGCGCCGCAGTGTACCGGCTGGTTCGACCTGACCAGGGACGGCGGCTCGGGCTCCTTTCGCATTTTATGGAGCGGACTGTGGAAGCTGAACACCGCGGCGGCCATTCCCTATTATACCGGGCAATACGGCAATAGCCGCCGGGGCTTCGGCTTTGTGGCCGTGGGCGCGGGACTGGACGAATTCCACCGCCCGGCCATGGCGACGCAGGCCACCCTGCAAAACCTCGTCAACGCCACGGATGAGGAACTTTCCGCCGTTTCCGAAGACACCTACCGGGCCATCAGCGAAAACCTCTGGCAGACCGCCGCGAGCCTGTCCGTTTCCACAACGCTCATGTCCGTGCTGGTCATCCTCATCGCCATCTGGATGGCCTCGGTCTTTACCAGGCGCATCGCGCAGATGGTCCGAGGCATCTCCCGCTTCCGCGCGGGCGAGCGGCAATTTCGTTTTCGCGCGCCGGTCAAGGATGAAATGGGGGCCCTGTCCGACTCCTTCGACGGTTTGGCCGACAGCCTGGTGAACAGCGACAAAGGCCCGCTCAGCATTGTCGATCTCTCGGGCAAGCTGGCATACATGAACGAGGCCGGGCTCGCCCTGATCGGCAAATCCCTGGAAGATGTGCTGGGCAAGCCCTATGCGGAAAACACCATCTTCCCTCCGGGCACGGCTTACTGCCCGCTGGTATGCCTGGCGCGCGGCACAGAGCCGGAGGTGCTCCGGCATGAACATTCCGGCCGCTACTACCAGGGAAGGGCCGAGAGCCTGACCGACGGCCGGGGCGTGGTTACAGGCCATCTTGTGCATACCGCCGACGTCACCGCCATTATCGAGGAGCAGAAACGCATTGAACGACAACGCGCCCTGCTGGAAACCATTTTCGTCAATTCTCCGGACATACTCTGGTATCAGGACAAGGAGGGCAACTACCAGGCGGTCAACCCGCGCTTTGCGGCCCTGGTGAATAAAACTCCCGAGGAAATTCGCGGATTGCCCGCGTCCGCCGTCTTTCCGCCGGAGGTCGCCGTCCGCTCGCTGGAAAATTTCCGGGCGGCCATCGAGGGCCGCACGCCTCTGTATACCGAAGAAACCGTGTATTTTGCCGACGGCCACAGCGAAAATATGGATGTGGTGCGCATCCCCCAATTCAATGCCGGGGGCGAGGTTCTGGCCCTGCTGGGCGTGGCCCGCGACGTTTCGCAGCGGGTTGCCGTGGAAAAGGAGCTGCGCCGGATCCAGACGGAATTGCAGGAGGCCTGTGCCACGGCCAACAGGGCCAACGAGGCCAAGAGCTCCTTCCTGGCCCGGATGAGCCATGAAATACGCACACCCATGAATGCCATCATCGGCATGGCCAATATCGCCAGAAAAAAACTGCACGCGGGCAGTCCCACCGATGAACTGCTGAACTGCGCCAATCAGATAGAGGTTTCCTCGCACCATCTGCTGGGCCTGCTCAACGACATTCTGGACATCTCCAAAATCGAGGCGGGCAAGATAGAACTGAGCGAAGACAGTTTTGCGCTTTCCAAGCTCGTGGACAGCGTGGAGAGCATTATCCGTCCCCGCTGCATGGAGAAAAACATTGCTTTCAATGTTGCCGTGGAAGGCATTGCAACCGCGCATCTGAAAGCGGACTCGCTGCGCCTGCGGCAGGTGCTGATCAATCTGCTGGGCAATGCGGCCAAGTTCACGCCGGAACTCGGGGAAATTCTTTTCCGGGTGCGCCAGGAGGACAGACGCCGGGGCGAACGCCTGATTTCCTTTCTGGTTCAGGACAACGGCGTGGGCATTGCCGAGGAAACGCTCAAGACCCTGTTCGAGCCCTTTGAGCAGGGGGGCACCCACATTGCCCGCGCCTATGGCGGCACGGGCCTCGGGCTCTCCATCAGCAAAAGCATCATCAAGCATATGGGCGGCGATATTGCCGTCACAAGCACGCCGGGCAAGGGCAGTGCATTTTCATTCTTGCTCTGGCTCAAGGAAGCGGACAACACCCCGCAACAGCGGGAAGCCCCCGACAAAAGCCCGGCAGCCTTGGCGGGCAAGCGCATTTTGCTCGTGGATGACGTGGAGATAAACCGCATCATCGTCATTGAACAGCTTTCGAACCTGGGTCTGCGGATGGATGAGGCCGCGGACGGAACCGAAGCCGTGGCGATGTTCGCACGCTCGCCCGTCAACTTCTATGACCTGATTTTCATGGATCTGCAGATGCCCAGGATGGACGGCTACGCCGCGGTCAAAGCCATCCGCGCCATGGACCGGCCCGATGCCCGAAGCGTGCCGATCATCGCCCTGACCGCCAATGCCTTCAAGGAAGACGTGGACCTGGTGCTGGCCAACGGCATGAACGGCCATCTTGCCAAGCCGCTTGAAAACGACAAGCTCATGGAGATGCTGGAAAAACTCCTGGCCAACGGCGACGGTGAACAGCGGCGGCCTCCGGCATAGCCACCGCACCCTGAAGACCACGCGCAACGGCGACTTAACGTAAAAGGCGGTCGCGGCCGCCCATGAGGGCTTGCCGCGACCGCCGAAATGCGCCGGTTTGGTGCTGTGCCTAGTCTTCGGCCTGCGCCTTGAGCGCCTCGGTCTGCGCCGCTGTGGACAGGGCATCGAACAGCGGAGTCAGTTCGCCTTCCATGATCCGGTCCAGGGAATAGAGGGTCAGGTTGATGCGATGGTCCGTGCAGCGGCCCTGCGGAAAATTGTAGGTCCGGATGCGTTCGGAGCGGTCGCCCGAACCCACCTGGGCCTTGCGGTCGGCGGAGAGTTCGGAATTCTGGCGTTCACGCTCGGCGGCCAGAATGCGCGAGGCCAGCACCTTCATGGCCCGGGCCTTGTTTTTGTGCTGGGAGCGCTCATCCTGGCAGGTGACCACCGTGTTGGTGGGCAGATGGGTGATGCGCACGGCGGATTCCGTCTTGTTGACGTGCTGGCCGCCCGCGCCGGAAGCGCGGTAAATATCGATGCGCAGATCTTCGGGCCGGATCTCCACGTCCACTTCCTCGGCTTCGGGCATCACGGCCACGGTGGCCGCCGAGGTGTGGATGCGGCCCTGGGTTTCGGTGGCGGGCACGCGCTGCACGCGGTGGGTGCCCGCTTCAAATTTAAGTCGGCTGTAGACCCGGTCGCCGGCGATCAGGCAGATGATTTCCTTGTAGCCGCCGGACTCGGACGGCGACTCGCTCATGATTTCCACCTTCCAGCCCTGAAGCTCGGCATAGCGGGTATACATGCGGAAGAGATCCGCCGCGAACAGGGCCGCCTCCTCGCCGCCGGTACCCGCCCGGATTTCCAGAATGGTGTTCTTTTCGTCCAGGGGGTCCGTGGGCAGCAGGGCCACTTTCAGGGCCTGCTCAATCCGGGGCAGTTCGCTTTCTGCCCTGCGAATCTCCTCATGCGCCATATCCCGGATATCCGGGTCCTCGTCGTGCAGCAGTTGCTTGTTTTCAGCCATTTCCTGCTGCAGGGCCCGGTGGCGGCGGAAGAGATCCACAATCTCACGCAGATCGGCATGCGCCTTGGTCAGTTTGCGGTAATGCTCCTGATCGTTGAACACGTCGGGCTGGGCCAGAGCTTCTTCCAGCTCCATATATTTCTTTTCAAGGCCTTCCAGTTTGGCGAACATACACGATCTCCAACACACACTGCAAAAAGATGAAAAAGAACAAAATACGATCCACCCGGCCCCTGGCGGGCGCGGTAACGGCCCGCACGGCAAAACGACCAAAGGCAGCCCGAGGGGGCTGTCCCCGTTGGCGGCAACGAAGCCATACGGAGATCGACAGCAACGATAACCGCATTTTTTGCCGGAATGAATCCTTTGAAACGTGTGCGTCTCAAAGGCAATCCGCCCTGTCCCGGCGCGGGTGAAAAGTCAGGCTTCCGTATACGGCGCGGTGCGGATGTTGTCCCCGGCGTCCGGCCCCAGGGCCTCGCGCAGGGCCACCACGGCCACATCCAGCTGGGCTTCGTCCGGCTCATAGGTGGTCAGGCGTTGCAGAGCCAGACCCGGCGCGCGCAGCAGCGTGGCCCAGAAGCCGTCGGGCATGCGCGCCGCGTAACGGATCAGCTCGTAGGCCAGGGCGCTGATGGGCACCATGAGCAAAAGTTTGAAGGCGATGGTCAGGGCATGCTTGGCAATCGCGCTCTGGGGCGTGTAAATCATCAACAGCAGGGGCACCAGCACCGCGTGCAGAATGATCGAAATGCAGATCACAAAGAGCAGAAAGGTGGTGCCGCAACGCGGATGCAGGCGGCTCATGCGGGCGGCGCTGGCCGCGCTGACCTCGTCCCCGCTCTCAAAGGCGTGGATGGTCTTGTGCTCGGCCCCGTGGTACTGGAACACGCGACGGATATCCGGCACATAGGAAATCAGCCGGATATAGCCCATGAAGATGCAGCACTTGAAGAAGCCGTCCCAGAGATGGAAGGACAGCCCTTCCACGTCGCCGCCCAAATGCAGCCAGAGCATGACCAGCGACAACAGATGCGGGGCCACCACAAAAAGCGCGACGGCCATGACCAGCGCCAGGCCCAGGCTCAAAGCCAGATGCCAGCCCGAAAGCTCTTCCTCCTCGCCCTGGGCCGCGGCTTCCACCGAACGGTTCAGGGCCTGGATGCCGTTGACCAGGGTTTCCAGCAGAACCGGAAAACCCCGCACAAAGGGTTTCTTGAGCCAGGCATGGCGGGTCAGGGAAAACCAGGGCAGCCGCTGGGCGCGAATGACGCCGTCCGGACGGCGCACGGCAAGACCATAGGTATCGCCGTTGCGCATCATCACGCCCTCCATGACGGCCTGACCGCCCACCGGGGGGCAGTCGGCCGTCAGGCAGGGCAAAAGGGCCAGCAGGCCGGGCACAAGGCCCGGCGGCGGGGCGAAACGCATGCGTCCGGCCGGTCCGCGCTTACTTCTGCTCAAACTTGGCGTACTTTTTACGGAAGCGGTCAATGCGGCCGGCCGTATCCAGGAAGCGCTGCTTGCCAGTGAAGAAGGGATGGCAGGCGGAGCAAACTTCCACATGCACCTGTTCGCCCTTGGTGGAGAGCACTTGCTCCTCATGGCCGCAGGCGCAGGTAATGGTGGCCATGAACACTTTGGGATGAATGTCTTTTTTCATGACAAAACCTCGTCGCAGTCGGCCGGACCCGGCTTCGAGCAGCCCGCCTTGCCGGAAGGGACCGGCACGGGCCTGACCTTTACGGACGCCGCGCAATTTTTTTACTCTGCCTGAAGGGAATATCAGACAGGGATGACATATATAGACCTCTTTTTGTCGCTTGGCAAGCGCCTCGCGCGCCGACACAGGGCCATTCCGTTCTCCGCCTGTAGGCAGGGTTCTTTTATACTTAGAGCAGGTTACTTTTCAACAGGACGTGCTCTATGGGCTTGTCATACGGATGAGGCATCCCGGGCCCTGCGGGCGCAGAGGCTTTACGCCTCCCGGCGCTTGGGCCGCCTCCGGCGCGGGCAGGGGGCGGCCCAAACGGAAATAAAGTGAAAACCCTAATGCCCGGAGGGCAAAATAAAACAACGGACGGAGAACAGAATGACCCTGCACAGCGAGATCACATTGCCAGCGCGGCTCCGAGCGGCTATATCTGCCCCATGCCCAAAGACAAGCGTCAGCGCGCCGACCAACTGGCCTTTGAACAGGGCCTGGCCGAAAGCCGGGAGCAGGCCCGCCGCCTGATCATGGCCGGCCAGATCGTCCTTTCGCCCACCGGACCGGACGGCGAGCCCCTGCTGCCGCCCGGCGCGCCGCCGCAACGCGTGCCCAAGCCCGGCCACCCCTACCCCGCGGAAACGCGCTTCGCCCTGCTGGAAAGCGAACGCTACGTGAGCCGGGGGGCCTACAAGCTGCTGACCATCCTCGACCACTTCCATCTGGACGTGAGCGCCCTGGTCTGCCTGGACGCCGGAGCCTCCACCGGCGGCTTCACGGACTGCCTGCTCCAGCGCGGGGCCGCGCGGGTCTACGCCGTGGACGTGGGCCGCAACCAGTTGCATGAAAAACTGCGCGCCGACGCCAGGGTCGTCAGCCTGGAAGGCGTGAACCTGCGCCACGCGCCGCCGGAGCTGATCCCCGAAGCCGTGGACCTGGTGGTGGCGGATGTCTCCTTTATTTCCCTGACGCTGGTGCTGCCGCCGTGCATGACTTGGCTGAAGCCCGGCGGTCTGGCGGCCGTGCTGATCAAGCCCCAGTTCGAGCTGGGGCCCGGCGAAACGGTCAAGGGCGTGGTACGCGACGAAGCCGCCCGCCAGCGCGCGGTGGACAAGATTCTGGCCTTTTGCGCGGCCAACCTGAATCTGGCGAGCGAGGGCGTGCTGCCCGCCGCCGTCAGGGGGCCCAAGGGAAATCAGGAATACATGGCCCTGTTTCGCAAGAACCGGCGGGACTGAACCTAGAGCAGATTAACTTTGAGAATTGATATTCTCAAAGTTTTTAGCCGCTCACTCCGGCGCTTAACCGCGCAAATAAATTACGCTTACGCCTCCATGGCGGGCGGCTCGGTTTACTCGCCGCCTCGCACTCGTCGCGTTGCCGGAACCTCACGTTTTTTTCGTCCTGTCGCCCTTTTTCGCTTTGTCCGGCTTTTCCTTCGTACCGGCCTCGCCCGGCCGGAACAGCCTGCCCCGCTGCACGGCCTCCTTGCCGAAGCGCCCGCGCAGCGTGTCCAGGGCCTGATCCAGCTTGCGCCGTTTGGCCTCCTGTTGCGGATCATGGCCGCCCTTGCCCAGCGCCTTGCTCAGATCCCGGCCCGGCAGAAGGAGCTGGACCGGATTCTCCTCAAAGCCTGAGACACCCAGGCCGATGAGCCGCACGGCCTGGGCCGGCTTGAGCTCGCGCAGCAGTTCCCGGCCGGTCTCAAAAATGGTTTCCGTGGCGTTGGTGGCTTCCGCCAGGGTGCGGGAACGGGTAATCTGGCGAAAATCCGCGAATTTGACCTTCAGGGTGATGGTCCGCCCGCTGAGTTTGTGTCGCCGCAGCGAGGCGCCCACCCGCTCGGCATGGGCCAGAAGCATGCGGACCAGAAACTCCCGGTCGCGGGTGTCCCGCTCAAAGGTGCATTCCGCGCTCTCGCTTTTCATGGGCCGCTCGGGCGTGACCGGGCGCGGATCAATGCCGTAGGCCCGCTCATACAGGGCCCGGCCCCATTTGCCGTAGCGCTTTTCCAGAAATTCCGGACTGTAGCGGCGCAACTGGGCCACGGTCACAATGCCCAGATCCCGCAGGCTCTCCACCATGCGCCGTCCCACGCCGGGCAGGCGGCCCACTTCCAGGGGCAGGAGGAAATCATCCGCATCCTCGGGCCGCAGGATGAACACGCCGTCGGGCTTGTTCACATCCGAACAGATCTTGGCCAGAAACTTCACGGGCGCGGCCCCCACCGAACAGGTCAGGCCGCCCGTCACCTCGGCCACCCGGTCCTTGATCCGCGCGATGAGTTCTTCCAGCGGGCCGAACAAGCGCGTGAGGCCCGCGGCGTCCAGATAGGCCTCGTCGATGCTGGCCGGTTCCACCAAAGGGGAAAAATCGCCCAAGGCCGCCATAATGGCGCGCGAAAGCTCGGAATAACGATGGCGGCGGCCGTGGACGAAGATACCCTGCGGGCAGAGCCGCCGGGCCGTGACAATGGGCATGGCCGAATGCACGCCGAAGACCCGCGCCTCATAGGAGGCCGTGGACACCACTCCGCGCAGGCCGCCGCCGATGATCACAGGTTTGCCGCGCAGTTCCGGGTTGTCCATTTGCTCCACAGCGGCAAAAAAGGCGTCCATATCCAGGTGCAAAATCATGGTGAATCCGGTTTTGCCCCCAGCAAGGCCGTGCCATAGGAATTTTGCCCGCTGGCAAGGAAGGCGAGCTTTTTATGACGGGAGTGGACTCTGCCGGTCCTCGACCGGAATAAAAAGCTCGCCTGACGCAGCCAGCGGACAAAAGAACATGGCACGGCTATTCCAGTTCCTCGCGCAGGCGCTGCAATTCACTCTGCGCATGGGCGTCCGTGGCTCCCAGGTCGTGCAGCAGGAATTCGGACATGGCCAGGGCCACTTCCCGTTCGCCGCTGAAGACCTCGGCCACGCCCAGCTTACGCAGGGCACGGGCCTCGCTCAGGAAGGCTGTATTGGCTAGAATACGGATGCCGGAATTGACCGAGCGGGCAATGGGCGTCACTTCACGGGCCGGAATGGACGGCGTGGTCAGCAGCAGGGCCTCGGCCCGTTCCAGTCCGGCTTCGCGCAGCACCTCGGCCTGGGCCGCGTCGCCGTGCACCGCCGGTTTGCCGTCGGCGCGCAGTTTGCGCACCGTGTCGATGTTGTTTTCCACCACCACCGGCGTGATGCCGCTGTCGCGCAGGATGCGGCAGAGGTTGCGGCCCACCGGGCCGTAACCCACCACAACCACACGGTGGGGCTCGTTTTCCTCCACGGTCCCGCCAGCCCCCACAGCCTCGGCGGACAGACGCGGCAAGGGAGAGCGGGAGAGCCAGGCCGGGCCGTGGCGTTCCAGCCAGCGGACCGCGCCGTCAATGCGCCGGTACAGCAGGGGGTTGAGGGTAATGGAAATCATGGCCGCCGGGATGATGGCGTTGTTTACCTCGGGACCGAACAGGCCGTGGCTGATGCCCATGGCCGCCAGAATGAAGGAAAATTCGCCGATCTGGCCCAGAGCCACGGCCACGGACAGGCTCAGGCGCAGAGGCTTCCGGAACAGGGTGGTCATGAGCAGAGCCGCCAGGGGCTTGACCACAATAATGATGCCCAGGGTCGCCAGCATCAGGGGCCAGTCGCTGAGCAGGGCCGCCGGGTCGAAAAGCATGCCCACGGAAACGAAAAAGAGCACGGCAAAGGCGTCGCGCAGGGGCAGGGCTTCGGCGGCGGCACGGGCGCTGAAATCGGACTGGCCCACCACCATGCCCGCCAGAAACGCGCCCAGGGCCATGGAGGCGTCAAAAAAGAGCGCGGCGGCCACGGCAATGCCCAGCGCCAGGGCGATGACCGCCAGGGTGAAGAGATCGCGGGTGCCGGTGCGCGCCACATAGCCCAGGAAAAGCGGGATCAGCTTCTGGCCCACCAGCAGGGTGAACACGGAAAGCGCGGCCAGCTTGAGCAGGGTCAGGCCCAGGGCGGACCAGAAACCGCCGCCGCTGACGCCGCCTTCGGGCGTAAGCACGGCGGGCAGCAGCACCAGCAGCAGAATGGTGAAGAGATCCTCCACCACCAGCCAGCCCAGGGCCACATGGCCGGTGCGGGTGTGCAGGGCGTGGTTGTCGGAAAGCACGCGGGTCAGCACCACGGTGCTGGCCACGGAAACGGACATGCCGAACACGGCCCCGGCCAGGAGCGAAAAACCGAACAGGGACAATATGCCCATGCTGGCCACGGTGGTCAGGCCGATCTGGGCCACAGCCCCGGCCACGGCGATATTGCGCACGGCCAGCAGATCCTTGAGATGGAAGTGCAGGCCCACGCCGAACATCAGCAGGATCACGCCGATCTCCGCGCACTGGGCCGCCGTGGCCGCGTCGGCCACAAAGCCCGGCGAATGCGGGCCCACCAGCACGCCCGCCAGCAGATACCCCACCAGGGGCGAGAGATGCAGCTTCTGGGTGATGAAACCCAGCACCAGGGCGGCGGAAAGGCCTCCGGCCAGGGTCAGGATCAGGGTGACTTCATGCGTGCCGCTCATGGCCGGGCCTCCCCGCGTTCTCCGTTTTCGCCGGGCAGCCATTGCAGCCAGAGGGAGCGGCGACGCGGGCCGTCGCCCTCACAGAGATAGACGGACTGCCAGGTGCCCAGGCGGATTTCGCCGTCCTCCACCAGAAGCAGCAAGGAGGGGCCGTGCAGGGTGGCCTTGATGTGGGCGTCGCTGTTGCCTTCGGCATGGCGGTAGTCGCCTTGCTCCGGCGCGAGGCGGCTGAAAAAGGCCAGCATGTCGCGCCGCACGTCCGGGTCCGCGCCTTCATTGACGGTCAGACCGCAGGTGGTATGCGGGCAGAACAGGGCCAGGGCTCCCTGCCGCCAACCCCGCTCACGGGCCGTGCGGCCCACAAGGGCGCGCAGCTCCGGGGTAATGTCGCGCATTTCGCAACGCGCGTTGGTAGTGAATTCGAGTTTGTACATAAAACATGTCCTTACTGCATATATTCCGTAAGGTCGGAACGGATAATGCGGTCCAGCTCTTCCCGCCGGTCCGCCGGAGTTTCGGTAAACAGAAAGCCGAAATGGGAAAAACGCCTGAAATCGCAGGGCCGCAGGTGCAGTACCTTGCCGAAATCCCGGCGCAGGGCGTCGTAGTCAAAGCTCTGCACCGGCGGGCAGTTTTCGGGCTTGTTCAGCACCATCAGGGTATAGAGCTTCCCGGCCTTACCGGCCAGGGCCCGTTCCCAGTCCGGACGCCCGCCTTCCAGAAAGCAGCCGTAGGAATGGAAACCCCAGGCAAAAAGGCTGACGTCCGTGGAGCACCAGCCCGCGAAACGCAGGGGATTGAATTCAATGGGCGCGATGCGGCCCTTGTCGTCCCGGCGCAGCTCCACATGGACCGGGAAATTGCGCAGGCCCAACAGGCCGTTGACCCGGTTGAACCAGGCCTCGAACTCGGTCAGGCGGCTTTCGATGATCTCCCGGCTCGTATAGTAGAGGCGGTCGCTGACGTCCGCGGCCGAGGAAAATTCATGCCGCAGAATGTCGCAGACCACGGCCCGGCCCTGCTCGTCAAAGTAGACATCCACGGCATATTCCTCGCCCTGGATGTATTCCTCCAGCAGAAAAGTGCCGCCGCCCACAACCTCGGGCGGGTATTGCTCGCTCCAGCGGGCGGCGTCCGCGGCCACGGCGGCCTTGGCCGCCTCCCACTGGGCCGCGTTTTCAATGCTGTACACGCCCAGGCTGAAAAAGCCCACTGCGGGTTTGAGCACGCAGGGAACCTTGAGCTCCTCAAAAGGCAGCGTGGCCAGCTCCGCCGGAGTGACCCGGCGGAAGAAAAAATTCCCATAGAGCGGGGCCAGCAGATCCCGGCAGGCCGCCTTGTCCTTCAGCCGCCAGATGCGTTCCATCAGCGCGTTGTTGCCGGATTTTTTGTACACCCATTCCAGGGCGTTTTCCGAACAGGTGTACAGGCGGGGCGCGCCCTGGCAGAGCGCCGCGAAGGCGTCGTCGGACACCAGATTGAGGGCCGCCCCGTATTCGCGCGCGCAGGCGCGGGCCGTGGCGTTATCCAGTACGGGTTCCCGCCGGGCGGCGGCGTAGGCCGCCAGCTCCGGCGAGACATAGGGTTCATCGAGAATGATCATGGTTGGGCCGTGGCTCCGCTGATGCTGTCTGATTGTTGAACATACATGTGCCGCCTTCCGGCCGCCGCGGCGGCGCGCCGGACCGGGGGCAAAACTGCCCCGGCGGGCAGCCGTAAGAATGCCAGACTTGTGGGGCGGGGTCGAGAGGGGGGCCTGCGGGCGCGCCGCCGAAAGAAACTTGAAGCATAGATAACGCTTGCCATACTCTGCGGGCACAGAGGCTTTACGTTTCCCGGCGTTTGGGCTGCCTATCGTTGTTGTCTTCATCCGTAAGGCGGCCTTGCTGCCAACGGCTAACGACAGCACTTGGTTACGCAAAACGCTGTCCAGGGAAATCGCTGTCGCTATCCGTAGCAATGTTGCCTTGATCCGTAATACTGCTTCGTCGTGAACGGCTCAAGCAAGCCGCTGGCGCGGCAACGGCTTGCGCGCAACCCCTGCCCCTGCGTAATTGTCGTAACACCTCGACGCGGCGTACCACGGATCTTGCTCTCTTGCCTCACTGCGCCCTGAAATCGCCGTGTGCCAACGTCCAACGGCTGAACATGCCCTTCTCAACAACCGTCAGTGGATGGCATTGCGCGGTGCGGAGGGAGATCGCCCGAACGAAGTGAGGGAAGCTCCCGCAGCAAAAGCCGCGCAGCCCTCGAAAGCTGGAAGCTTTGGAAAACCCGGCAGGGGTGTTCCGGGGGGTTGCAAGGGGGCGGAGGAGGGGGCGCAGCCCCATAACCCGCCCCCTGCCCGCGCCGGAGGCGGACAAAACGGCGTCACGCCGTAAGCTCCGTGCCCGCAGGGCAAAATAGAACAACGGACGAAGAACAGAATGACCTTGGGAGGGGGGCCTGCGGGCGCCCCCGAAGCGAGAAGCGGCGGGCCCCTTCCGGAACCCGCCGCCGCAGTGCCACTTCCTACAGCACCCTGAAATACACCGCCGGTTCCTTGAGCAGACCCGCGTCCACCGCACGCTGGAGCGCGTCGCTCATGGCTCTGGCCGATGTTTCATGGGTCATGAAGACCAGGGGCACGCCCTGGCCCTCATCCGCTTTCTGGATCATCTGGGCCACGCTGATGCCCTCGGCGGCCATGCAGCCGGAAATATCCCGCAGCACGCCGGGCGCGTCCTGGACCATGACCCGCACGTAATAGCAGGAACGCCATTCCTCGGGCGGCACAATGGCGGCCTTGGGCAGTTCCTTGCCCACAAAGCCCGTGTTGTTGGGCCGCTCCTCGCGGGCCACGGCCATTAGGTCGGCCAGCACGGCCCCGGCCGTGGGCAGATCCCCGGCTCCGCGCCCGTGGAAGAAGAGCGCCCCGGCCGCGTTGGCCTCCACCCGCGCGGCATTGTACACGCCGCCCACGCGCGCCAGCAGAAAGGTATGGTGCACCAGGGCCGGAAAGACCCCGGCTTCCAGGCGGACCGGACGGTCAAAACCGTCGCCCGCGCAATCCTTGCCGTCCTTTTTCGCATCGGGGCAACGCACTTCGCGCACCTGGCCGATGAGCTTGATGCGATAGCCGAACTCGCGCGCCAAGCGGATGTCCATGGCCGAAAGTCCCCGGATGCCGCGCACGGACAGGGCCGTGTAGGGGTAATTGACCCCGTAGGCCAGGCGGATCAGCAGGATCAGCTTGTGGGCCGCGTCGTGCCCGTCGATGTCCAGCGTGGGATCGGCCTCGGCGTAGCCCAGCTCCTGGGCCTGCTTGAGGGCCAGGTCAAAATCCAGGCCGTTGGAGGTCATTTCCGACAGGATGTAATTGCTGGTGCCGTTGAGGATGCCCATCAGCGACTCGATGCGGTTGCCGGTCAGGCTTTCCTTGAGGGCCTGGACAATGGGGATGGCCCCGGCCACGCTGGCCTCATAGCGCAGAATGCGCTTTTTGCGCTCGGCCTTCTGGAAGAGGGCCAGGCCCTCCTCGGCCAGCAGGGCCTTGTTGGCCGTGACGATATGCTTGCCCTGGTCCAGGGCGCGGTCGATGAGCGCGCGGGCCTGGTCAATGCCGCCGATGAGTTCCACCAGCACGTCGATATCCGGATCATCTGTGAGCAGCGCCGGGTCGGTGGTCAGTTCCGCGCCCTCGGGCAGCGGCACGTTGCGGGCCTTCTGGGCGTTGCGCACCAGCACGCGCTTGACCACGATGTCGCGGCCCGTGCGGCGGCGGATGATGTCCGCGTTTTCCTTGAGCAGACGCGCCAGGCCGCCGCCCACCGTGCCGAAACCGGCCAGGCCGACCACCAGGGGTTTGCTTTCGTTGGCTTTCGTCATGCTTACTCCGGCGCGCCCGAGAGCAGGCGGCGCATATTGCTGACGGCCTGCCGGGTGCGGTGCTCGTTTTCAATGAGGGCGAAACGCACGTATTCGTCGCCGTAGGAACCGAAGCCCAGCCCCGGCGATACGGCCACCTGCGCCTCGGTCAGCAGCAATTTGGAAAATTCCACGGAGCCCATCTTGCGGAAGGGCTCGGGAATGCGCGCCCAGACAAACATGGTGGCCTTGGGCGAGGGCACCTCCCAGCCGATGCGCCCCAGCCCCTCAATGAGGCGGTCGCGGCGCTCGCGGTAGATGTCGCAAATTTCGTGCACGCAGTCCTCCGGCCCGTTGAGGGCCACGGTGGAAGCGATCTGGATAGGCTGGAAAATGCCGTAGTCCAGATAGCTCTTGATCCGGGCCAGGGCGTGCACCAGGCGCGGGTTGCCCAGACAGAAGCCCACACGCCAGCCGGGCATGGAATAGCTCTTGGACAGGGTGTAGAACTCTACGCCCACATCCTTGGCCCCTTCGGCCTGAAGGAAACTGGGGGCCTTGTAGCCGTCGAAAACCAGATCCGCGTAGGCCAGGTCATGGACGACCCAGAGGCCGTTCTCCTTGGCGAAGGCCACCACCTTGCGGAAGAAATCCAGGTCCGTCACCTCGGTGGTGGGATTGTGCGGATAGCAGAGGAAAAGCAGCTTGGGCTTGGGCCAGGCCTGGCGGGTGGCGGCGGTCAGATCCTCGAAAAAGTCGCGTCCCGGGCCGATGGGCACGCTGCGCACGTCCGCGCCCGCGATGATCGGCGCGTATTTATGGATGGGATAGGTGGGGTCCGGGGCCAGCACCACATCGCCGGGTTCCAGCATGGCCAGGGAGAGGTGGGCCAGGCCTTCCTTGGAGCCCATGGTCACGATGGCTTCGCGTTCCGGGTCCAGTTCCACGCCGTAGAGGCGGGCGTAACGGTCACAGACGGCCTTGCGCAGATTGGGGATGCCCTTGGACAAGGAATAGCGGTGGTTGACCGGCTTTTGCGCGGCCTCCACCAGCTTGTCCACCACATGGCCCGGCGTGGGAATGTCGGGATTGCCCATGCTGAAATCCACGATGTCGATATTCTGCCGACGCAACTTCATCTTGAGGTCGCCCACGACGGCAAAGACATAAGGGGGCAGGCGCTGGATACGCGAAAACTCTTCCATTGTACTTCTCGCTTGTTTTGAACCGGACCCCCGGACCCGAGAGGTCGGGCGCGCACGGCGCGCGGCCCGGCTTGGCGTGCAGAATAGCCAACGGCGCGTCTTTTTGTAAAGGAATTTGCCGGGCCGGACAGGCGCGGCGCGAGCGGGGAAAGAACGCCGTCAGTAGTGATAACGGCATTGCAGCACAATAAGCTGCCCGGCGGGCTCATCCACACGATAGACAAGGCGGTGGGCGAGATCAATCCGGCGTGACCAGCAGCCGCTGAGGTCGAATTTCAGCGCTTCCGGTTTGCCCGGCCCGGAACCGGGGTCGCGCGGGGCCTCATGCCGTCCGCACCGGGGCCGTTCAGGCCAGAGGCGTTATTCCGGGCCTGAAAAACAGGAAAAACGGGCTGTTATACTGCACTCACGACAGATATCGGAAATGTCCGCACGCATATCCAGCGGATATGTCTACAATTCATCGACAGATGTACTGTCAATGAGTGCTTGAATAATGATACTTTCAGCAGCTTAAATTTGCAATAGCATCTCTCCAATAAAAAACTCCCAGTTTCTACTTTAGAAAAATACTCATTATTTCATCAAGATAGCTCTCCCACAAATTCTCGAAACCCAGCCGGAAACCGACAGTACATCTGTCGGCAAAGGAAGGGAGCATTGGGCTCCGTATGAATTCTTGAGGAGCGGATGCTCCTGGGAGGTATGCTATGTTGACGAAGGGCGCTATCGGTAATCTTGTCAATAAATATCGGGCCGTACTCAAAAAATGCGGCCTGCTCAATGTCTTCGGCTCGCTGGCCGTGGCCGGGGCGCTGGTCCTGGGCGGCGCGGGTCTGGCCGTGGCGGCGGCTTCTTGGGGGCCGGACAAGGATGTGGTGATTACTGGCACCGAAACGCTGAACAACGGCGAGCAAGCCAAAAACCTGACCATCAGCGGCGCGGCCAAGAGCCTGACCGTCAGCTCCAGCACCGGCCATCTCTATGTGAGCGGCGCGACCACGCTGAATGACGGCGGCACGCTGACCCTCAATACCGGTCCGCACGGCCTGTTGGGCACCACGGACAGCGCCGGCGAGGCGGCTGATACCTGGACCGGCTCCTTTGGCATGACCGGCGGCACACTGGCCATTACCGACAGCCAAATGCAGATGGATGCCGTAGCTATCAGCGGTGGAGCGGCCACCATCAGCGACCGAATCGGCGGCGGCACCAACTGGGATGACGGGGCCATGCTGGTGGGCGGCCTGAACGGCGCGGCCACCACCGTAAGCGGCGGCAAGGTCACCGTGGGTGATTACGGCCAACTGGTGGGCGGACAGGTCAACATCAGCGGCGGGGAAGTGGCGCTGAACGGCGACAGCGGCAAGGACGCCATTCTGCGCTCCTACGGCGCGGACAACGCCCTGACCCTCTCCGGCGACGGCAAAATCAGCGTGGCTGCCTCCAAGTATGGCGTGCTGACCGCCAATGCGGTCAACATCAGCGGCGGCACCCTGGACGTGGCGGGCAACCTGACCATGGCCGGAGCATTGGTCAAAGGCCAGTCGCTGAGCGGCGCCCTCAAGGCCAGCGGCGACGCCACGGTCAACCAGACCGGCGGCACGGTGAATGTGGAGACCGGCGGCGCGCTGACTGTCGTTGAGGGCGTGACCTACACCCAGACAGGCGGTACGCTGGACAACAAGGGCACTCTGACCGTCAACGGTCTGATGGACCTGACAAGCGGCACGGCGACCAATACGGGCGCGATCAACGTAGTCAACTCGGCGACCGGGAGCGGCCACACCGGCAGACTGCAAATCAGCGATACGCAGTTGTCCGCTATGGTCGCGAGCGGCAAGATCGCCGTGTCCGGCGACTCCGGAACCTGGGGCCGTATCCACCTCGGCGAAAATGCCAGTGTAGCTACGAATCTGTTGGCTGCCACTGATACCGCCAATAAAGTATTTGTGGGCACTCACGGGAGCATCCAGGCCCAAAATCTGACTCTGACCGGCGACAACCTTGCCATTAATGCCGACGCCCGCATCAAGGCCAACAGCCTGACCCTGACGCCGGACACTACAAATGGCGATTTCACCGTCACGGCGGGGCAGCTTTTCCTTAAAGGTGAGGACGGTTCCGCGCTTAATGTCACGGGCACGGGCGGCCTGAGTGTGAACGGCAGCAGCCAGCGCGCCGAACTGAAGCTGGGGGAACTGTCCGGCGACGGCGCGGTCAACCCCGGCGGCAGCCTGAATGCCGACATTACGGCCACGGGCGCTAGCGCCAAGGTGCGCGTCAATGCCGGAACCTGGACCCTGGCCGAAGGCAAAACCCTGGACATCCAGGGCGGCGCGCTCACCGTGGGCGGCGGAACGGACATCGACTACGAGGGCAACCTTCCCGCCGCACTGGATGTGAGCGCGGGCTCGCTCAAAAGCGCGGCTGCCGGCAACGGATCTACCAGGGGCATCAACGTGCTGCAAAACGGCGTGCTGGCGGCGGCTTCCACCACGCTGATGAAAGACAGCACGACCATTGCCGACAACTTGAACAAAATTTGGTTGGATAACGGCGGCACGTTGCGGGTTACAGGCCTCAATACAATCAGCACGACTGATATGCAGGCCTATAAAACCGCATTGGTGGCGGGCGGCACGGGCCTGATCAACTATGGTTCGGCAACGGTTACAGTCTCCGATGCTGACAAGGGTAGCACCGAGAACAGCATCAAGGGCGCAGCCGCCGAAGGTACCGGCGCGCTGCTGGACGGCAAGACTGTAGAGTACGCCGCAACCAGTGGGGCCGTCACCAGTAACGGTAATTTCGGTGCTGATACTCTGGCTATCACGGGCGGTGATGCGGCAGGCAATACGGTTACCGCAAACGGTGACCTTACGTTGTTGGGCGACGGCACTAACCTGATCACCGCTGATACTGGCGAAGTGACGAAAGTCGCCGTGGCTGCCAACAAGAACTTGAACCTTGGTTCCGCCGGGGCCGTATCCAAGGGCGGCACGCTGGACAGCAAAGTTTCTCTGGGCAATGGCTCCGCGCTCAATGCCGCAGCCGCCGAATACACAGTGGGCGACATTACTGCGGTCGCTGACGGCAACGGCACGGTAACGGCTTCCGCAGGCGCGACGCTGAACGCCGGAAAGATTGGTGACGCCAGCGACGCTGTTAACAGCGTCAGCGCCAGCAATGGAACGGTACAAGCCGACGCTATAGCTACCAAGAGCTTGGCCGTCGAGAACGGCACAGTCAAGGCCGCGGGCGACATTACTGTCGATACGGCTATGAGCAGCAGCCTGACCAACGGCCAGATCCGTTCCACCGACGGCAACGTGACCCTGACCGGGGGAGCCACCCAGGCCAGCGGCGCGATTGTCGCCGACGCGGGCGATATCACGGCCACCGGCAAGGATATCACGGCCACTGTCGGCGAAGAGCTGACCCTCTCCGCCAAGGAAGGCACAATTGCCGCCGATAACGTGACGGCCACCAACGTGCAGGCCAAAACCCTGGCCGCCAGCGGCGCGGTGAGTGTGAATGACGGCGTTCTGATTGCCACGGGTACCGGCGCGGACGCCAGTTCTGTGGGTTCTCTGGTTCTGGACAGCACTCAGGGCATGGTGGGTGAACTGACTGTGGCCAACGCGGCCGCCCTTACCAACGGCACCTCGCTGGCCGCCGACAAACTGACCATGACCGGCGGCAACCTGACCGTGGGCAGCAACGCGGATACCAAGGGCGGCACGACGCTGGTGGTGGATGCGTTGAATCTCGGCGGCAATGGTCTGCTCATTGATCCGGCCTGGGGCACAGCCTCCACCAACGTGGCCGTAGGCTCCTTTACCAACGGAAACGTCACGCCTGATCTGAGCATCAACGGCGACGTGGGCGTGGGTATGAACTCCATGGCCGCCATCGGCACCACGGACACAAGCTGGTTGGCCGGACAGGTCAATGCCGCGACCAACGGCGCGGGCCTGACCGAAAACGGCGTGGATTCCGCTCTGGGCATCTACACGGCCCAGGTGCTGGACGGAACTGCCGGTACAGGACACGGCATTGTGGTGGACGGCACCAAGACCTCCAGCGGCGGCACCGCATTCACCTTCACCCCCAACCAGCTTGACTTCTCCGGCAAATCCCTGCTGGTGGTCAGCGCCGACGCGGCACTTGATCCAGAAGGAGCGTTGTCCTCCAACACGGCGAGCGGCGTTGTCAACCTGACCAACGGCGCGAAACTGCGCATCGCCGGGGCAAAAATCGGTGAACAGTACACCGTGCTGGGCACCAATCTTGACAGCAACATCGCCTACAAAGATGCTGACGGCAATGCCACGACCGAAGCCGACTCCACGGCCTGGGTGGGCGCGAACCTCTCCACGGACTCCAAGCTGGTGCATCTGGAAAAGAACGCCACCGGCGAATACAAGGGCGCGCTGACTTCCGCCGCCACCTTCATGCCCAAGCTCGACGGCGAACTGGTCAAGGTGGTGAACAACATGGCCCTGGCGGGCAACACCGGCGCGGCCGGTGAAATGTCCGAGACCAAGGGCGTCCGATTCCTGAACCGGGCCATCAGCGAAAACTATCTGAACAATGACGCCGCTGCCGCCGTAACCATTGAAAGCGCGGCGCGCATGGCGCTCGTCGGCGCGGTGCCGCAGATGACCATGGCGGCCAGCAACGCGGCGGGCAATGCCGTGACCCAGCGTACCGGCCTGGCCCAGCCCGGCGGCAACGCCATCCAGAGCGTGGCCCTGGACGGCTCCATGCAGACCGGCGCTTCCGCGGGCGACGCCGCCAAGACCGGCTTCGCCATGTGGGTCATGCCTCTCTACCAGAGCTCCAACGGCTTCGGCATGAAGGCCGGAAACTTCGACATGGACTTCAGCGGCGGCCTGGGCGGCGTGGCCCTGGGCGCGGATTACACCTTCGACAACGCCATCCGCGCGGGCATCACCTTCAACATCGGCGGCGGCTACGCGCAGGGCTCGGGCGATCTCAACGAAACCACCAACAATATGAACTTCTGGGGCATCGGCGCGTATGCCGGATGGACCCCGGGCAACTTCGGCCTGACCGCCGACGTGAACTACACCTCCACCTACAACAAGCTGGAACAGGACCTGCCCGCAAGCATGCAGATGGGCAAGCTCAAGAGCGACGTGACGGCCTACGCCATCAGTGCGGGCCTACGCGGCGAGTACAAAATCGAAACCAGCGCGCTGGATATCATCCCGCACGTGGGCGTGCGCTACATGAGCCTGAACACCGACGAATACGACGTGAAGTCCGGCGGCACACTGCTCAAGGGCGACGCCATCAACCAGAGCATCTGGACCTTCCCGGTGGGCGTGGCCTTCAGCAAGCAGGTCGAGACCGGCAACGGCTGGCACTTCAAGCCCAGCCTGGACCTGGCCGTGATTCCGGCCGCCGGGGACATCGACGCCCGCAGCGACGTGCGCTTCACCGGCACGGGCACCAAGGCGGAACTGGACACCCAGACCATGGATTACGTCTCCTACATGGGCCAGGCCGGTTTGGAATTCGGCAACGAAACCACGTCCCTGGGCGTGAACTACAACATCCAGCTCGGCGCGAAGAGCACGGCGCACGGCGTGTTCGGGACATTCCGCTACGAGTTCTAAACCGACAACCAGAAGCGTTATCAGCATCAGCGCGGCGGCTCCATTGGGTAAGGAGCCGCCGCGCCCGGACATCCGGGAGGCGGGGGCTTCCCGGGTCCGGTTGCCGTCCGCCGACATCGCTTCCCCGACGGGCGGCACCTCCTGAAGTCCGCGCTCTTGTCCCTTCCTGAAGGGCGCGGGCAACGGCGCGGCGGGTGAATTCCGCCGCGCCGTTTTTTGTGGGGCGGGGCTTGTCATATGGATGAGGCTTTGTGTGCCCTGCGGGCACGGCTTGTTTCGCCTGAGCGGCGATGGGCCGCCTCCGGCGCGGGCAGGGGGTCAGGGGCTGCCGCCCCTAGCCCCCCTTGCAACCCCCATACCCTGCTTAGGTTTTCCAGCGCTTCCGGCTTCCGGGGGCTGCGCGGCGTTTGCTGCGGGAGCTTCCTTCACCTGCTTTCGCAGGTTCAGGCGATCTCCCTCCGCGCCGCGCAATGCCATCAACTGACTGTCGTTGAGAAAGACACTGGCCCCATGCCCGGAAAATGCTGACGCGCGGCGATTTCGGGGCGCAGCGAGCCACGCAAGCAAGACCCGTGGGACGCCGCGTCACCACGTTACGACGTACAACGGGGGCAGGGGGTTGTAGGGGGCCGGGAGGCGTAAAGCCCTCGTGCCCGCAGGGCACACAGAACATCATCCATGTGACAAGCCCTTTCCGTCTGACAGGATAAAAAGGCCCTCAATGACACAACACAGATAAAAAACAGGAAATCATCCCCATGCGCCACATTGCAACAACGCTTGCCCTCACGGCCCTCCTTGCCGCCTGCCTCCTGGGCGGCTGTCTGGAGGGCAGCACCAGCGCCGCGCCCCAGACAGCCGTGGTCGATCTGGAGCGGATCATGTCACAATCCCGTGCCGCCGAGGCCGGGCGCGCCCATCTGGCCAAGGCCCGCCAGCGCCTGGAACAGGGCTTTGCCGACCTGCAAAAAGCCTGGGCCAAAGCTCCGGACAAGGAGCGCGAGGCCGTGCTCCGCGACGGCGCGCTGACCCTCCGCCGCCAGATGGCCGCCGAGGAGGCCGCCGTACAAAATGTCGTCAACGGCCTGCTTCTGGAAGAGGTCAAAGCCTGGCGCAAGGCCCACAAGGCCGCCCTGGTTCTGCCCCGCCGGAATGTGCTGGACGCCGACGCCGGCCTGGACATCACCGCAGCCATACTCAAGGGCATGGACGCCCGCAAGGCCGTCTTCCCGGCGTTGCCCGTGGTGTCCGTCAAGCTGCCCGGCGAGAAGGGGAAAACGCCGGAAACCCCCGGCCAAGCCAATCACAACGCCGCCCCCGGCGCAAAAAGGAAGTAAGCATGAGCGCACAGAAAAATTCCGGCAAGACCGGGGCCGAAGCCGCCGCTTCCGCCGAAGGCCAACAGATCCGCGTAGCCCTGAACAGCTCCCACCTTGCCACGTCCTACGCCAATGTCTTCCAGACCCGCTGCACGGCGGAGGAGGTCATCCTCTGCTGCGGCCTGAGCCAGCCCGAAAGCCTGAACACCCAGGACGGCGGTACTGAAAACGTCCTGGCCGTGGACCTGGACCGGCGCATCGTCATGACCCCGGCCTCGGCCCAACGCCTGCTCCTGGCCCTGGACCGCACGCTCAAGGAGCAGGCCGCCCGTTTCCACGACAACAGCCCGCAAAGCTGAGCCGACTTTACGACCCGAAACCAATCAAAACCACCCGCATAGCGGGTGGTTTGCTCCAGCCCTATAAGGGCTTGTTACCGGCCAGCGTCTAAAGGCGCTGGCTTTCACTTTGTTCAAGCCCAGTGCCCTTGCCGCTTTGGCTTACCCCTGGAAGGGGTTTTGGTATTCTCGGGTACTTACTCGATCTTGCAGAATATCATGCTTCTCTTGCTGCTGAATGTATTTTTTGACCGTTACCTCATTGAGTCCTACCGTACTGACGAAATATCCTTCCGCCAAGAATTTCCTATTGCCAAATTTGTACTTCAGGTTTGCATGCTTATCGAAAATCATCAATGAGCTTTTTCCTTTCAGGTACCCCATGAAACTTGATACACTGATTTTTGGAGGAATACTCACCAGCATGTGCACATGATCCGGCATGAGATGGCCCTCGATAATTTC
>NZ_JH114302.1:0-28669 GCF_000224635.1 Desulfovibrio sp. 6_1_46AFAA | reverse complement strand
ACCGTTACCTCATTGAGTCCTACCGTACTGACGAAATATCCTTCCGCCAAGAATTTCCTATTGCCAAATTTGTACTTCAGGTTTGCATGCTTATCGAAAATCATCAATGAGCTTTTTCCTTTCAGGTACCCCATGAAACTTGATACACTGATTTTTGGAGGAATACTCACCAGCATGTGCACATGATCCGGCATGAGATGGCCCTCGATAATTTCAACACCTTTATATTTGCATAAGTCCTTAAGAATTTCTCCGATACTTTCTCGAATGTTGGCAAATATTATTTTCCGCCTGTATTTTGGAGAAAAGACAATGTGATACTTGCACAACCATTTTGTGTGGGCTAAACTTTGAACTCGAGTTCCCATATAAAAACACCTTTCCCTTAAAAATTACGATGGGCTTGAACAACTCTATCGTATGGGAAAGGTGTTTTTTGTATAACAAATTATTTCCACCCGCATAGCGGGTGGATTTCTGTTTCGCTCGCAAACGCTCGCTCAACTGGCTAAAGCCCCTTACGCAAAAGGGCCGCGTCGTGCTGACGCGGCCCTTTGCATGACAAAGCATTTCAAGTGGTAACTGTTCTAGTTGCCCAGCTTGATGCTCTTCAAAACGGTTTGCAGCTGGGCGGGCAGTTTGGTGTCGCGCTGCCGGAGCATGGCGCTCACGGCCAGGGTCTTTTTACCTTCGTAAAATCCCCAGCTCACATTGCACAGGCCCCTGGCCGGGAACAGCGCGGCCACGGCCAGAGCCGCGCCCTTGGCCGTTGTTTCGCGCGCGCAGTTCACTTCCGTGGCGCCGCCCCGCTTGAAGCCGTCAATGGCCTGCGCGCAGATTTCCTTGACGCCGTCCTCATCCAGTTTGGCGAAAGCGGCCTGGTCCATCTCGCCCACGGGCTGCTCCATGATGGCGAACTGCGGCACTTCCGGGCTCTGGGCCATCAGCAGCACCTTCATGTCCCCGGCCTGCTTCTGCACTTGGGCCAGAGCCTCCTTGGGGGCGATTTGCCAGTCCGAGGGCAGGTCGATGGCCAAGCCCGGCAGTTTGTGCTCCTTGAAGCCGTCCGGAGCCGCCAGTGCCGCGCCCGCCAGACCCAGGCTCAATGCCCCGGCCAGCAGCAAAGTCCATGCATAACGCATATCTTGATTTCCTCCTGAGTAGTGGGCGGCGCGGGCACAATCCCCTGCCGCCGGAGCAACTCTATGCCCGGCTTGCGGGACTGTCCAGAACCCGACCCCATACCGGCGCGGGCACTCTTCCGGCAAGCCGCTTTTTGCCATCGGACGCATTGTCGTGTAAGGCAGGGAACAAGGAGACGCCATGAACGACCACATCCGTTTTGACCGCGACGCCCTGGAACTGCATCTGCTGGACCAACGCCTTTTGCCGGGAGAGGAGGCGGATTTCGTCTGCCGCACGCCCGACGAGGTGATCACGGCTCTGCAAACCATGGTGGTACGCGGCGCTCCGGCCATCGGCGTCACCGCCGCCTGGGGCTGCGCCCTGGCCGTCTCCCGGACCGGGGACGGCGACGGCTGGCAGGAACGCCTGGACGCCGCCCTGGAGGCCATTGCCGCCGCCCGGCCCACGGCCGTGAATCTGCGCTGGGCCGTGGAGCGCATGCGCGCATGCCGACGCGCCGCCGGGGATGTGGGCCGCCCCGCCCTGCTGGAACTTTTTCTGCGCGAGGCCCGGACCATGCAGGACGAGGATGTGGCCGCCTGCAAGCGCCTGGGCCGCTTCGGCGCGGACTGCCTTGAGGACGGGGACACGGTGCTCACCCACTGCAACGCCGGGGCCCTGGCAACGGCGGGCTACGGCACGGCTCTGGGCGTGATCCGCGCCGCAGTGGAACAGGGCAAGCGCATCCGGGTCATTGCCGATGAAACCCGGCCTTTTTTGCAGGGCGCGCGGCTCACAGCCTGGGAACTGCACAAGGACGGCATTCCGGTTACCGTGGCCTGCGACAACGCCTGCGCCCTGCTGATGCAGAAAGGGCTCGTCCAGCGCGTGGTGGTGGGCGCGGACCGCATCGCGGCCAACGGCGACGCGGCCAACAAGATCGGCACCTTCGGCGTGGCCCTGCTGGCGCGGCATTTCGGCATCCCCTTCTATGTGGCCGCGCCGCTCTCGACCATTGACCCGCAAACGGCCGACGGCACGGCCATTCCCATTGAGGAACGCCCGACCGGGGAGGTGACCCATGCGGGGGGGCAGCGCGTGACGCCCGAGGACGTGCCGGTCTACAATTTCGCTTTTGACGTGACCCCGGCGGCGCTGATCAGCGGCATCATCACCGAAGCGGGCGTGCTGCGGCCGCCCTACGGCCCGGCTGTCCGCGCGGCCCTGAAAGAAGCCGCGACGGAGGCGCGCCCATGAAAGAACTGGTGCTGCTGGTGGAACCGGCCAAGGAGCCGTCCGTACCGTCGCCCGCCTCCGGTCAGGGACAGGCCGTCGCCCACTGGAGCGCCTGGGAAGTGCCGGAAGGCCGGATATCCCTACCCGCGCGTCTCCATGCGGACCTGGTGGCGATCCGCGCCGAACATGCGGCCTGGGCCTATGATCTGGGCCGTCTGCGCGTGGGCCGCAAGGAGCTGCAGGAGAAACTCAAAGCCGGGGAAAGCCTGTCCATGTGGTGGTGCTCCCTGCTCTACGAGCGCCATCCCAGGATGACGCCCAATCTCTATACTATCTACAAGCTGCGCGCCCTGGAGCGCCTCATGGACGAGGAAGCCTTCACGGCCCTGCGGCTCTGCGGCGGCGACGCCACCCTGCGCCACACGCTGGCGGATTTCTGCGCCGTGTCGGGCCGCCTTTTTGTGGAGTGCCACGAGCCGGGACTGCGCCTCAAGCCCGCGCAAAGCCTGCTGCGGCGAATCTACAACGCCTGCCCCGCGCCCTTGCGGGCCGCGGCCCGCTACGCGCACTGGTGGTGGACCGTACGACGCAAACTGCCCTGCGTGCGTACCGGCAAAACCTGCCTCACGCCGAGGCCCGCGTCCGGGCAGCAAAACACGGCCGGCATCGTTACCTATTTCCCCAATCTGGACATGCACGCCGCCGGTCTGGGACGCTTCCGCTCCCGCTACTGGGAAAAGCTGCACGACGTTCTTGACGCGGAGGCCCGGCGTGAAGGCACGCAGTTCGTGCGCTGGCTGTTCATCCGCTTTCCCGCGCCCCAGCTCTCCTTCGCCCAATGCCGCAAACTGCGCGACCGCTTCCGCGAGGAAGGCAAGGATGGCCTTTCCTTCCACTATCTGGAGGAATTTCTGCGCCACCGGGATCTCTGGGCGGCCCTGTGGCGGCATCTGCGCCTTTGCTGGGCCAGCCTGCGTCTGGAAAAACACGCGCGCCCGGCCTTTCACTTCGCCGGATCCCGGCTCAATTTCTGGGACTACGCCAAGGGGGACTGGGCCGAATCCTTCCGGGGCTGGCGCGGCCTGGAGCGCTGCCTTCAGAACCGGGGCTTCAAGAGCTATGCGCACTGCGCCGGGCCGCAGCGCTGGACCCTCTTCCCGCTGGAAAACTGCCCCTGGGAGCGCATGCTGACCCAGGCCGCGCATGAGGCCGGGAACGGGCCGGTCTTCGGCGCGCAGCATTCCACCATCCGGCCCACGGACTTCCGCTATTTCGACGATCCGCGTACCTTCAGCGCGCCGGACTGCGCGATCTTCCAGCCTGACGCCATCCGGGGCAACGGCCGTTCGGCCTGCCGCCAGTGGCTGGACGCGGGCATGCCGCCCGAACGCCTGGGCGAAGTGGAGGCCCTGCGCTATCTCTACCTGGCCGACGCGGCTCCGGCGCAAACGGAAGCCCCGGACCCCGCGCCGACTACGCCCGCGGGCGGCCTCAAACGGCTGCTGGTCCTGACCAGCTTTTTCAACGACGAAACCGAGGCCCATCTGGTGTTGCTGGCGCGCGCCGTGCATGCCGGGCTGCTGGAAGGCTGGGATATTGTCGTCAAGCCCCATCCCTACCTGTCCGTGGAAGAACGCCTGCGCGCCCTGCTGGGCCGCCGGATGCGTGAAATCCGCCTGGCGGACGGCCCCATTGCCGAACAGTTGCGGCCCGGCGTGACGGTCTGGGCCTCCAATTCCACCACCGCCGCCCTGGAAGCGGCGCTCAAGGGCCTGCCGGTCATGGTCATGCTGCCCAGCGACGACTTCGACCTCTGCCCCTTGCAGGATGTGCCGGAACTGCCGCGCACCGGCGATCTGGAGGACGTGCGTCTGGCCCTGGCAACGGCGGCGCCCCTGGACCTGCCGCCCGATTATCTGGATCTGAACCCGGAACTGCCGCGCTGGCGGCAACTTCTGGGCTTGTGAGGCCGTTATGGACGCGCATCAGGAAACCGACCGGCGGATCGCGGAAATGGTCCGCGCCTGTTACTGGGACAGGGACATCAACTGTGCCCGCACCACCCTGTACTGCATGAGCCGCCTGTTCGATCTGCCCCTGGACCCGCAGCTAGACCGCGCGGCCATCGGCCTGAACGGAGCCGGACGCATGGGCTGCCAGTGCGGCCTGCTGGAGGGCGCGCTGCTCTTCCTTGGAATCCATGCGTCGTTCCTGGGCAAGACCGAGAAGGAAGTCTGCGCCGTCTGCGGCCGCTATACCGCTGCCTTCCAGAAGCATTTCGGCGGGATCGATTGCCGGGTGCTGCGGCCCGGCGGCTTTCAGAAAAGCGATCCGCCGCATCTCTGCGAGGGGCTGACCGTGGAGGCTGTCCGCCTGCTCCATGATTTTGTGGCGGCGTTGCGCTGATCGGAGAATGGATCGCGGGCCCTGCCCCGATTTGACGTTCCAGGCGTTTTCCCTTAATCAGTAATCACTATGCCTTGTTTCCGCAGCACAAAGGAGCACGACCTTATGTCATCCGACAGTCCCAACTTTCCCGCACCTGAACCCGGCACGCATAATCCCGCCGGCCTGCCCGCGCCCGCTCTCCTCCGCTGAACGCCTCTTGAGAGCGACGCGTCCCGCGCCGGTCCCAGGAGGTTCCCATGTTTTCCTTTTTCACGACTCTGAAAGCCCTGTTTCGTCCCCCGCGTCCGTCGTCCCGCCCGCTGTCCCGTGCGGACCGCGCCGCGCGCGGCGTCGGACGCCCCCATACCCCGGCAGCGCCGAAGCGCGCCGCCTCGCAAAACCTGCTTGAAGCCGCCCGGCAGCAGCCGGACGCCCTGTTGCGCGCCTACAACTCGTCCATGCAGGGGCTGAACAGCGCGCAAATCCCGGCCCTGCGCCGGCGCCACGGTGAAAACCGTCTGATCGGCAGCCGCCGGGAACCTCTGGCCCTGCGACTGCTCAGGGCCTTTCTCAATCCCTTCAGCGTGGTTCTGCTGCTGCTCGCGGCCATTTCCTTCATTACCGACTATCTGCTGGCCGCCGCCGGTGAAAAGGATCTCACGGCCGTGCTCATCGTGGGCGGCATGGTGCTGATCAGCGGCACGCTGCGCTTCGTGCAGGAGGCCCGCTCCGGCGACGCCGTGGCCCGTCTGGAATCCATGGTCAACACCACCATCGACGTACTGCGCGACGGCCGGGGCGGCGAACGGCCCATCAGCGAGCTGGTGCCCGGCGATGTGGTCCGTCTGGCCGCCGGGGACATGATCCCGGCGGATCTGCGGATTCTGGAGGCCAAGGATCTCTTCATCAGCCAGTCCTCCCTGACCGGCGAAAGCGAGCCGGTGGAAAAATTCGCCGGTCTGCCGGACGCCTCTCCGGACGCCCCGGACAGTCCGCCTCAGAGCCCGCTGGATTGCGCCGACCTGGCCTTCATGGGCAGCAACGTGGTCAGCGGTTCGGCCCTGGCCCTGGTGCTGGCCGTGGGCAACGCCACACTGTTCGGTTCCCTGGCCCGCCAGATCGCCGACACCACCACCCGCACCAGTTTCGACAGGGGCGTCAGCGCCGTGTCCTGGCTGCTGATCCGTTTCATGGCCTGCATGGTGCCCATTGTCTTTTTCATCAACGGCTTCACCAAGGGCGACTGGGTGGAGGCCGCGCTCTTCGCCCTGTCCGTGGCCGTAGGCCTGACGCCGGAAATGCTGCCCACCGTGGTTTCCGCCAATCTGGTGCGCGGCGCGGCCTTCATGGCCCGCAAAAAGGTCATCGTGCGGCGGCTGGACGCCATCCAGAACCTGGGGGCCATGGACGTGCTCTGCACGGACAAGACCGGCACCCTGACCAGGGACAAGATCATTCTGGAATATTCCCTGGACGTGCACGGCAACGAGGACGAGCGCGTGCTGCGCCACGCCTTTCTGAACAGCTGGTTCCAGACCGGTCTGAAAAACCTGCTGGATGTGGCCATTATGGACCATGCCGACGACCTGGACATGCTCACCCTGCGGCGGGACTACGTCAAAGTGGATGAAATCCCCTTTGATTTCTTCCGCCGCCGCATGAGCGTGGTCGTCGCCGACCACCGGGGCAAGACCCGGATGATCACCAAGGGCGCGTTGGAGGAAATGCTGTCCGTCTGCACCTGGGCCGAATACCACGGCCAGGTGGAACCGCTGACCCCGGAACTGCGGGAGGAAATCCTGGCCCGCACCCTCCGCTACAATGCCGACGGCCTGCGCGTGCTGGGCGTGGCCCGGAAAGCCCTGCCGGACGGCGGCCGGAGCTTTTCTGTAGCCGACGAGGCCGACATGGTGCTCATGGGCTATCTGGCCTTTCTGGACCCGCCCAAGGAATCGGCGGCCCAGGCCGTGGCCGCCCTGCGCGACTACGGGGTGCGCGTCAAGGTGCTCACCGGCGACAACGACGCCGTGACCCGCAGCATCTGCCGCCAGGTGGGCCTACCCGCCGAACGCGTGCTGCTGGGCGCGGATCTGGCGGACATGGACGACGAGCGCCTTCGACAGGAAGTAGAGCGGGTGGATATCTTCGCCAAACTCAGCCCGCAGCAGAAGGCGCGCATTGTGGCCTGCCTGCGCGGCAACGGCCATGTGACGGGCTTCATGGGCGACGGCATCAACGACGCGGCGGCCATGCGCACCGCCGACGTGGGTATTTCCGTGGACACCGCCGTGGACGTGGCCCGCGAGTCGGCGGGCGTGATCCTGCTGGAAAAGGATCTCACCGTGCTGGAGGCCGGGGTCATTGAAGGACGCCGCACCTACGCCAACATCATCAAGTACATCAAGATGACGGTGAGTTCCAATTTCGGGAATATGTTCTCGGTGTTGGCGGCCAGCGTCTTTCTGCCCTTCCTGCCCATGACGCCCCTGCAGATTCTGGTGCTCAACCTGATCTACGATCTGTCCTGCACCACCATTCCATGGGACAATGTGGACGAGGAATTCCTGCGCCAACCCCGTACCTGGGACGCCGATTCCATCAGCTCCTTCATGCTCTGGCTCGGACCCACCAGCTCGATTTTCGACCTTCTGACCTTTGTCCTGATGTACCGGCTGATCTGCCCGGCGGTTCTGGGCGGTCCCTGGCACAGCCTGGACCCGGCCGGGCAGGCCGCCTTCGCGGCGCTGTTCCAGGCGGGCTGGTTTGTGGAATCGCTCTGGTCCCAGACCCTGGTCGTTCACATGATCCGCACGCCCAAGCTGCCCTTCGTGGAGAGCCGGGCGTCCTGGCAGTTGACACTCCTGACCAGCCTGGGCATTGCCGTGGGCACGGTCATCCCCTTCACCTCCCTGGGCCGGGGCCTGGACATGGCGGCCCTGCCCGCCGGGTATTTCCCCTGGCTGGGCGGCATGATTCTGGGCTATATGCTGCTGACCACCGTGGTGAAGCGGGCTTACATCCGGCGTCACGGCGAGCTGCTGTAGAAGCTGAAGTGGGTTCTTCGCGGTGCGGATTTTCCACGGAAATCCGCACCGCGCGTTTAGAAACAGCTCCTACGGCAGATAGCCGCCGTGCGCGCTGCGCACATCCTCAATGGTAAGAAAGCTCTTGGGCGAAAGTTTCTTGCACAGGCGCACCAGGCTGTTGACCTTGCGGCGCGGCAAGACCACCCGCAAGAAGTGCATTTCGTCATGCATGCCGAAGGCCTCAAGCCGGGTTACGCCGAAACCGGCTTTGCGCAACACGGCGGCAAGGTGCTCGTCGTCCTCGGGCGCCACGATATTGACGACGGTGATGCCCAGAGCCAGGCGCTCTTCCACGAAAATACCCATCAGAATGCCGCAACTGTAGCCACCGGCATAGGCAATGATGTTGAAGACATTGTCCAGATGCGCCATGACCCGTGAGATGGCGACCACCCAGATGATGATCTCGAAAAAGCCCACCAGGGCCGCCACAAAACGCACGCCGCGCATGACCAGGACGGTTCTGACCGTACCCAGAGTCACGTCCGCGAGACGCAGGCAGAAAATCAGCAGCGCTCCCGCCAAATCCAAATGCATTCCCAAGAGTGTCATGGCATCCTCACTGAATATGTAAAGCCGGGATAGTGCGGATATCCCGGCTGAAAAGTTCGTCCCTGGAGCAGATTAACTTTGAGTTGAAATGCCCAACCTGACGATGTGTTTGTGGCAATGCTACCAGAACGCCGCATTTTGGCAATCAGGCGGCCGTGCAAAACCGGGGCGGACGACTCCGACGCGGCCCGGCTTCAGTCCCGGGCCGCCATTTTCTTCAGTTTCCGGTAGAGCGTGGGGCGGCTGACGCCCAGGGCGCGGGACGCGGCCCTGATATTGCCGTTGTGCCGGGCCAGAGCTTCGGCCACGGCCCGCTGCTCCAGGTCTTCCAGGGTGCCCTGGCCGGTGCCGCCGGACGGTTCCGATGGAGCCGCCTGCCGGGGCCGCTCCAGCCCGGCGATGCCGAAATGCTCGGCCAGCAGATCGCCGCCCTCGGCCAGATGCATGGCGCGCTCCACCGCGCTTTCCAGCTGGCGGACGTTGCCGGGCCAGGCATGGGCCGTGAGCATGGCGGCGGTGTCCGGCGGCAGGACCGCCGTGGGTTTGTTCAGGCGCAGCCTGTGCCGCTGGATGAAATACTCGGCCAGGGGCAGAATGTCTTCCGGCCGCTCGCGCAAGGGCGGCACAAGGATGTTCAGAGTGCTGATGCGGTAATAGAGATCCGCGCGAAATTTCTGCTGTTCGATGGCCTGCCTCAGATCCTTGTTGGTGGCCGAAATGACGCGCAGGTCCACAGGCACGGTACGCAGGCCGCCCACGCGCTGGATCTCGCCGGTCTGGAGCACGCGCAGCAGCTTGACCTGCATGTCAAAGGGCATGTCCCCGATTTCGTCCAGAAAAAGCGTGCCCGAATCGGCCAGCTCGAACTTGCCGGGCCGCCCGCCCTTGCGCGCGCCGGTAAAGGCCCCATCCTCATAGCCGAACAGCTCACTTTCCAGGAGTTCCTTGGGAATGGCCCCGCAGTTGATGGCCACAAAGGGCCGGTTGCGCCGCTCCCCGCCGTTATGGATGGCCTGGGCGAAGAGCTCCTTGCCCGTGCCCGTTTCGCCGCAGAGCAGCACCGGGGCCGTACTGGCCGCCGCGATGCGCGCGTGGCGCAGGGCCTGCCCCAGGCAGGCGCTGGACCCCAGAATGGAATCAAAGGTGAAATGGGCGTGGCTGCCGGTCACTTCCACGGCCATGCCCATGACTTCCTTTTTTTCCTGCACGGTGAGCAGGCCGCCCGCCACTTCGCCGTTGCTCATGCAGATGGGGTCAAAGGAAGCGAAATGCGTCATGCCGCTGTGCCGGGCGAGAATTTCGCGCGCCCTGAAACTTTTGCCCGTGGCAAGATGCTCCAGCACGCCGCTGCGGCCGCCGGTAAAGTCCTCGAAATCCCGCCCGGCGGGCGAGGCGGGCAGATTGAAGAGCCGCCGGGCGCTGCGGTTGGTCTGCACGATGCGGCCGTGCGAGTCCACAGTCACAATGCCCCGCGAGTCGGATTCGATGAGGGCGCGCAAATACTGGTTGGTGGTGGCCAGATCCCGCATGCGCTCCCGCTCGCGCAACTGGGAGGTCACGGTTTCCGCGGCCTGGCGCACCAGGCCCAGGGTGTGCACATGCATCATGGCCGACTCGCCGCTGAGCGAAATGGCCCCCAGCACCGCGCCGCCGTCCGGCGCGAAAACCGGCGCGCCCGCATTGCTCAAGCGGCGGGCCTCAGCCGAAAACATGGCGTCGCCGGGCAGAAAAACCGGCACCTTCTCCTCCAGGGCCAGACCGATGGCGCAGGTGCCCACGTCGCGCTCCAGCCAGCGGTAGCCGGGCAGGCAGCGCCGCCGTTTGAAATGCTCCACCAGTTCCGCATCCCCCACCACGTAGAGCACATACCCCTCACTGTCGGCCAGGGCCATGCAGAAACCCGTGCCTTTGAGCAGGCCGTAGAGCGTGTCGATCTGCGCCCGGGCCAGGTCAAAGAACTCCCTTTGCCCGTTGATCCGCTTGCGCAGACCCGCCGCGCTCAGGCCTCCGGCCTCGGGCGCGCCGTCCAGATGCGGGTCCAGGCCGTAGCGCGCGGAACGCGCGTGCGAACGCCGGATAAGTTCCTCAAGGTTCGGAATGGCGGACATCTGGCTGAGCATGGGCTGTCCTTGTAATAAAAGAATACATGTAATGTTTTATTACACTCAAATGTGAAAATGCGCGCCCGGACCGGCTGCATTCGCGGCTGATGCTGATCTCAACGTGCTTCTTTTTTCACAGGTTGTCACGTTTTATTACATAACCATGACCTCTTTTTATCAGCATCAACCATAACACACTTAAAATACTAATAAAAATACTTCAAATCAAAGTTGGCATGGTCCCTGCTTTTCCTCTCCCGAATGCGCGCCCTGCCCCGGCCTGTCCGGAGCGCGAAATTATCGCAAGGCGAATGTACTTCGCCGTTAAGCGATAATTTCAAGCGCAAAATATTTTAGGGAGGAAACATGCCCATCACACGTTACGGAACTCCGGCCAAAGCGGGCGCGCTGCCCTTTTCCAAGGCCGCGGGCGCGGACGGCTGGCTCTACGTCAGCGGTCAGGTGCCCCGCGCCGCCGACGGCGAAATCGTTTCCGGCAGCATGACCGTGCAGGCCCGCGCGGCCCTCAACAACCTCAAGGCGGCCCTGGCCCTGGCGGGCTACGGCCTGGAAGACGTGGTGCGGGTGAACGTCTTCGTCGACGACCCGCGCGACTTCGCCCAGTTCAACAAGGTCTACGCGGAATTTTTCACGCCGGAGCACGCCCCGGCCCGGGTCTGCGTGCAGGCCGCCATGATGAGCGATCTGCGCGTGGAAGTGGACTGCATCGCTTACAGGGACAAGGCCTGAGCAAACCGCCGCCGGGAGGCGAAGCATGGACAAAAAAACGCCGTCAAGAAAATCCGGAGAACGCGACGTCGTCATCGTGGGCGGCGGCATTTCCGGCGCGGCCCTGGCTTTCGGACTGGCCGGAAAGGGCTGCAAGGTCACGGTGCTGGACGCGCCCACCCGCACCAACATGGCCTCGCGCACCAATGTGGGGCTGATCTGGTGCCAGTCCAAATTCCTGCATCTGCCGGAATACGCCCGCTGGGGCTTCATGTCCTCGCGGCTCTTTCCGGAACTGGTCCGGGAACTGGAAGAAATCTCCGGCCTGCGCGTGCCCGTGAACTTCACGGGCGGCCTGATTCCGGTGCTCGGCGCGGAGGATTTTCAGAAGCGCGCCGACTACATCGTCAAGCTGCGCGAAGCTCTGGGCGAATACCGGGGGGCCGTGATCGAACGCGGCGAGCTGGAAAAAAAGCTGCCCAAAATCCCCTTTGGTCCGGAGGTCTGCGGCGCGGCCTGGTGTGAGGAGGACGGCGTCATCGACCCGCTGGCCCTGTTGCGCGCCTACCGGGCGGCTCTGCCCCGGCTGGGGGCCGAATACGTGGAAACCATGGTGCTCGACGTGACCCCCCATGCGGGCGGCTACCGCGTCACCACCCGCAACGGGGACTATTTCTGCCGCCGCCTGGTGCTGGCCGCCGGCCTGGCAAACCGGCGCTTCGCCCGTTTCGCCGTGCCGGATCTGCCGGTCTATCCGGACAAGGGCCAGGTGCTGCTGGTGGAACGCCTGCCCATGGTCATGCCCATTCCGGTGCTGGGGGCCACCCAGACCTTCGGCGGCACGGTGATCATCGGCTTCAAGCATGAACGCGTTGGACACGACAGCGGCGTTGTTCCCGCCTCGGTGGCCACGGAAGGCCGCTGGGCCATGCGGGTCTGGCCGGAACTGGCGAAAAAACGCCTGATCCGGACCTGGTCCGGCCTGCGCGTCATGCCGGAAGACAATATGGCCATTTACAGCCGCCTGCCCGGCCACCCCCAGGTGAGCCTGATCAATACCCACAGCGCCGTGACCATGGCCGCCGCGCACAGCCGTCTGCTGCCCGATTTCATTCTGGGCGGGGAGCTGCCCGAAACCGCGCGCGGCATGACGCTCAAACGCTTCGGCTTCGCCTGCTGAAAGGAGTTTTCATGCACAACGCCAACACAGCCACTGTGCGCATCATCTTTGACGGGCGGGCCCTGGACGTTCCGGCGGGCATCAGCGTGGCCGCCGCCGTGCTGGGGCACGCCCACGCCGGGCGTACCGCGACACATCCCGTGGACCACAGCCCGCGCGCGCCCTATTGCCTGATGGGCGTCTGTTTTGAATGCCTCATGGAAATCGACGGCGAAGCCGACGTCCAGTCCTGCCTGGTGCCCGTGCGGGAAGGCATGGTCGTGAACCGGCAGACGCCCCCGGAGGACAAGTGATGGACAAGCATACGGATGTCGTCATTGTCGGCGCGGGCCCGGCCGGCCTGGCCGCGGCCTGCGCGGCGCGTTCCTGCGGCCTGACGGTGACCCTGCTGGACGAGCAGGCCGCGCCGGGCGGGCAGTTGCTGCGCAATGTGGAAAGCCCCCTGGCCCAGGCCCTCATGGACCCCGGGGAACGTGAAGCGGGCCTGCGCCTGGTGGAGGATTTCCGCGGCAGCGGCGCGACTTACGTGCCGCGCGCCGTGGTCTGGGGCATGGAAGAACGCTGCCTTTCCTTCAGCGTGGACAATGTGCCGCAACGTTTGAGCGCGGCCAACGTCATTCTGGCCCCCGGCGGCATGGAACGGCCCGTGCCCTTTCCGGGCTGGACCCTGCCCGGCGTCATGGGCGCGGGCGGAGCGGACATTCTGCTGCGCTCCGGCGGCAGCCTCACGGCGGACAAGGACGCCCCCGTGGTGCTGGCGGGCAACGGCCCCCTGCTGCTTCTGCTGGCCGGGCATCTGCTGGACGCGGGCGTGCGTATCGCGGCCTGGCTGGATACGGGCAGCCTGTCGCAACGCCTGCTCTCCGGCGCGGCCATGCCCGCCGCCCTGCTGGACCCGCCCTATCTGGGAAAAGGCCTGCGCATGGCCCTGCGCGTACTCAGGGGCGGCGTGCCCGTCATCCGCAACGCGCGGGACATCCGGGCTCTGGGCGCGGACAGCCTGGAAAAGGTTTCCTATACCGTCAAGGGCGAAACGAGGGAACTTCCGGCCGCCGTGCTGCTGCGCCATGAGGGCATCATCCCCCGCGTCCAGATCTGTAACGCCCTGGGCGCGCGCCTGCGCTGGGACCGGGTCCAGCGCTGCTGGTATCCGGACGTGGACGCCAACGGTCGCACCAGCCTGGACGGCCTGTATGTGGCGGGCGACGGCGCCTATGTGCACGGCGGCGACGCCAGCCGCCTCAAGGGCCGGCTGGCCGGCATCGACGCTGCCCGGCGGCTGGGCGTCATCTCCCCGGCCGAGGCCGGACGCCGCGCGGCCGGGGCCCGGCGCAAACTGGCCGTGCTGCGCGCGGCGCGCGGCTTTTTGCGTTACGTCTTCGCGCCTGACCCGAAGATTTTCGACGTGCCGGACGAAACCTTGGTCTGCCGCTGTGAGTGCGTCAGCGCGGGCGCCATCCGCAAGGCCGTGGCCGAGGGCTTCCTCGAGGTCAACGAAGTCAAGCGCGTGACCCGTTGCGGCATGGGCCAATGCCAGGGGCGCATGTGCGGCCCGGCCCTGGCGGAGATTACGGCGGCGGCGCAGGGCGCGCGGCCCGACGCCGTGGGCTGCCTGCACATGCGCAGCCCCTTCCGCCCCGTGAAACTTGAAACCTACTGCAATCTCCACGCGCCGGAATGATCGCCATCCCGCGCAAGAGTAAAGAGAAAAGCTTTTGAGAATATATATCCCCGGAATTTGAAGCAGGCCCGCTTCGGCGTTTATCCGCGCAAATGGATTGCGCATACGCCCACGCGTCGGGCGGCTGCTTCCGCAGCCACCAGGGCCGTTTCAAAGTGAAATTGCCCGAACCCCCAGGAGTGACGGACATGCCCATTAACTGGATAGATTATTCCATCATCATCCTCTACCTTTTCGTGGTCGTTTACATCGGCTGGTGGGCCATGAAAAAGGTCTCCAACTTCGACGACTACGCCGTGGCCGGGCGCGGCCTGCCCATGAGCATCTTTTTCGCGGCCATCGCGGCCACGCTCTGCGGCGGCGGTGCCACCATCGGCCGGGTGGCCTTCATGCACACCACGGGCATTGTGGTTTTCGCCGGGTTGATGGGCGTGGTCATCAACCAGATTTTCTCCGGCCTGTACATCGCCGGGCGCGTGCACAACATCAAAAACGTCTACGGCCTGGGCGACCTCTGCGGCCTCTACTACGGCCATGCCGGGCGGCTTGTGTCCGCCGTGGTTTCCTTTCTCTTCTGCCTCGGGCTGTTCGGCGTGCAGATTCTGGCCATGGGCGCGATCATGCAGACGGCCACCGGCATCGACCTGATCCCGGCGGCCCTGATCTCCTCGGCCATCACCCTGGCCTACACCTGCTGCGGCGGCATGCTCGGCGTGACCATGACCGACGCCATCCAGTACGTGATCATTATTGTGGGCATAAGCCTCTGCGGCTGGCTGGCCATTGACCACGCCGGCGGTTTCGACGTCATGATGGCCAACCTTCAGGCCGCGCCCGCCTATGTCGACAATCTCAAAATCTTCGCGGACTGGTCACCCATCCAGGTCGTCAGCCTCTTTTTCGGCTTCCTGTTCGGCGAATTCTGCGCGCCCTACTTCATCCAGCGCTATGCCTCCACCAAGTCGGCCAAGGACAGCAAGGCGGGCGTGCTGATCTTCTCCGTGCACTGGATCTTCTTCCTGGCCACCACGGCGGGCATCGGCCTGGCCTCCATGGCCCTGCAACCCGACGTCAAGCCGGATCTGGCCTTCACCAACCTGATCCGCGACGTGCTGCCCGTGGGCATCACGGGCCTGGTGCTGGCCGCCCTGCTGGCCGCCGTGATGAGCTCGGCCGCGGCCTTCATCAACACCGCCTGCGTCTCCTACACGCGCGACATCTACAACAAGTTCATCAATCCCCAGGCGACCCAGGCCCAGATGCTGCGCCAGTCACGCCTTTCCACCCTGGTGGTGGGCGGCGGGGCCATTCTGGCGGCCATTACCTTTCAGGACGTCTTCGGCCTGATGCTCTATGTCTTCAAACTCTGGCCCTCCACCATCATTCCGCCCCTGCTCTGCGGCCTGCTCTGGGGCAGGATTTCGCCCTACGCGGGCGCGCCCGCCATGGTCATCGGCGGCCTGAGCTACCTGCTGTGGAGCGACAAAGTGCTGGGCGAGCCCTTCGGCATTCCGGCCAACCTGGTGGGCATGGGCATCAACTGCCTGGTCCTCTTCGTCATCCACCAGCTCATGAAAAATCGCCCGCCCCGAAGCGGCATGTACGCCCCGGAACAACTGTAATCCGAGCCCGTTCACGCAATCATTCAGGAGACTCCCATGCTGGAATTCACCAAGATACTGATCTATACATCCTTTGTGCTGAACATCGCCTGCGGCGTCTGGGTCTTTTTCGGCATCATCGGCTGGGTCCGCGATCTGCGCAAAAACTGATTTTCCGCGCTTCTTCCGCGTTGCAAGGAGACGGCCATGATTCTGAAAGGCGGCACACGATACTATGACACGCCCGTGGGCGTGCTCTGCCTGGATTCTCTCTTTCCCAAACCCAGGGGGCATCTGCGCAATCCCCTGACCTTCGGCTTTCCGGTGGTGACGCGGGTCATCACGGGCGTGGACGTCCCGCGCCTGTTGTTCAATCCCACGCCCGAGCTGCTGGAGCCCTTTGTGCAGGCCGCGCGGGAACTGGAAGCCGACGGCGTGCGCGCCGTCACCGGTTCCTGCGGCTTCATGGCCCGCTTCCAGGGGCAGATCGCGCGGGAACTCAAGGTGCCGGTACTGCTCTCAAGCCTCGTGCAGTTGCCGCTGCTGCGCCTGCTGCACGGAGAAAACGCGGTCATCGGCGTGCTCACGGCCAGCGCCGCGGCGCTCACGCCGGAGCTTTTCGCGGCCTGCGCCTCGAGCAGGGACGCGGTGCGCATTCAGGGCATGGACGAGCAGCCCGAATTCCGGGAAACCATATTGGAAAACAAGCGACACGATTTTGACCTGGACCGCCTGGAACAGGAAATCGTCGGCACGGCAAAAGCCTTCGCGCGGACGCAGGCCCTGGACGCCCTGCTGCTGGAATGCACGGATCTCTCGGCTTTTGCCGAACCCGTTCAGAAGGCGACGGGCATCCCGGTCTACGACATCTGCGGGCTGGTGGAATACGCGGCCCATGCGGTATGCCGCAGGAAGTGGGATCAACGGTAGGCAACGCCAAAAAACCGGGGCGGAAAGGCCGTTGAAAACCTTTCCGCCCCGCGCGGCATTCATGCATCAGAGGCTGTCGCCACGAGCGCCTATTTCCTCTTCAAACCCAACCGTTCCACCACGGCCTCGGCGCCCAGACGGGCGAATTCGGCCACGTCCCGGCCCTGGCGCGCGCTTTCCGGCAACAGCAGTTCGGGCCGGTTCGCCAGGCTCTTGTCCGGCGTGACCCCGTATTCCGGCGGAAAGGCATCGTTGAAATACATGTCCTGAAAGCCGGCGAACTTCAGGCTGTGGGCCGTGGCGTCCAGCACCGCGTGCTCGTCGCCGCCGATGAGCCCCAGCGCGCGGGCGTTCAACAGGCCGGCCAGACATTCGCCGCCCTGGGTGCAGGCGATGTGCCCGTGGCGGTTGGCCTGAATCATGGCGTCCATGATCTGCTGCTCCGTAACCTGGACCACCTGGAAAGCTGTTTCCCCGCCCGCCTCCACAAAGCGCTCGGCCAGCCGCCGCACGCGCGGGAAAGACACGGGATTGCCGATCATGGCGGCCTGGGCCACGCTGGGCGTGACCGTCACCGGCTGCCAGTGGCGGCTCTCTTTGGGCGCGGCGTAGTAGCGCCAGACCGGGTCCGCGTGTTCGGACTGCACGCCGAAGACGCGCGGCAGGCTCGTGATGATGCCCAGGTCCAGCATTTTAAGAAAGCCGGACATGATTGCCGTGACATTGCCCGCGTTGCCGATGGGCACAAAAAGGCAGAGATCGGCCACGTCCCAGCCGTACCACTGGGCCACTTCATAGGCGTAGGATTCCTGGCCCAGAATGCGCCAGCTGTTCTTGGAATTGAGCAGGGCTACGCGGTAGTTTTCCGCCAGATGTTCCACCACCTTCATGCAGTCGTCGAACACGCCGGGCAGTTCCAGTACCGTGGCTCCGCTGCCCAGAGGCTGCGACAACTGCTGGGGCGTGACCTTGCCGTGGGGCAGCAGCACCACGGACTTGAGCGGCGCGCCCACATAGGCCGCGTACAGGGCCGCTGCCGCTGAGGTGTCGCCTGTGGAGGCGCAGACCGTGAGCACCTCGTCCCACTCGTGACGGCGGCAGAGCCATTTGAGATAGCTGAAGGCGCAGGCCATGCCCCGGTCCTTGAAGGAAGCGCTGGGATTCTGGCCGTCGTTCTTGTAGGCGAAGGGCAGGCCCACGCGGTCCCGCAGGGCGGGCGCGGCCTCCACGATGGGGGTCAGGCCTTCGCCCAGGTAGACGATGTCCTCTTGTTCCAGCAGCGGGGCCAGCAGTTCGTAATAGCGAAAAATGCCCTTGAGCGCCGTGTCGCGCGTGGCCGCGCGGGCATCGAACAGCTCCCGCCAAGCCGCGCCGCCGCGCTCTTTCAGGCGCTCGAAGTCCAGGTTTTCCAGCAGGAACACGCCGCCGCACTGCGGGCAGGTGTAGAGCAGGCTGTCGCCGGGATAACGCGCCCCGCAGTCCAGACAGACATATTCCATGCGGCCGCGATAGGCCGGAAAATCAGAATGGGACATAGTGCGGCATCACTCCTTGTGTTTGCTCTTCAACCAGCTTTTTTCCGTCCCGGCCCGCAGGCGGGCGATGTTCTCGCGGTGCTTCCAGACCACCAGGGCCAGCAGACAGAGGCTCAGGGGCAGCCAGCTCCAGATGCCGCTGAGCAGCAGAAGCAGGGGCAGGGCCGCCACCAGGGTCAGGGACCCCAGGGAGACATAGCCGCTGCGCCAGATCACCAGCAGGCAGAGCGCGGCGGCGATAAGCAACTGCCAGAAGGCCAGGGGCAGAAACACGCCGATGCTGGTGGCCACGGCCTTGCCGCCCTTGAACTTCATGAAGCAGGAAAAGACATGCCCCAGCACGCAGGCCAGGCCGGCCAGGCTGACAAAGACAGGGGACGGATTGATGGCCAGCGCGGCCCAGACCGGCAACGCGCCTTTGAGCACGTCGCAGAGCAGGGTTGCCACGCCCCAGCCGAAACCGCAGAGCCGGGAGACGTTGGTGGCCCCGGTGCTGCGGCTGCCGTCCGTGCGGGGGTCAATGCCGCAGAAGGTTTTGGCGATGACCAGTCCCCAGGGCACGGAACCCAGCACATAGGCCACCGCTATCCAGAGTGCCTGCACAAGCATGTTTTTCTCCTCCCGAAAACCGGACTGACCCAAGGCAGGCGTATCTTGCCCGCCGTGATTCTCCGGGGAGAACAACCTCACGCACGCCGCCCGCGCCATCCGGCATTTTTTGCTGCTCACGTACCTGAGTACGCTGCGCGCGAAAAACGCCGGATTCCTCGACAGCGCACGAAAATCTTATTCTCCGCCGGATTCCCCCGGCACCAGCCATCCGCCTCCGCTACGCTCCGGCGGAGTAAAGGAGGCTTTGCCCAACAATGCCGGGCAACATTCAGAATTATATCTCCTGAGTGTACCCTGCTGTCTTTCAATAACTTTCAGTTGCGCCAGCCTGGCGGGTCTACCCTTCCAGGGTGGCGGCCTCCACGATCTGTATCTCATTATACAGCGGATGCACCTTGCCCAGGCGCACTTCCACGGCCAGGCCGGGACAGGCCCGCTCGTCGAACATCCGGCGCTTGCCGCGCACGAAAATGCCCTGATCCGGCAGGCTCACGCTGACAAAGGCGTCGTTCTCCTCGGTGATCACACCGGGCCACCAGGCCTTGTCCCCCTTCTGGCGGAAGAAAAGCAGCTTCCAGTAACGGGGCCGGAAGCGCTGCACCTGCCCGGCGGCTTCCAGCACGGGCGAAAGGCTGTTCAGCAGCTCCGCCAGACCGCTTTCATCCCAGCGTGCCTGCCCGGCGCGCAGAAAATGCACCACCTGGGCCTCGTTGACAAGGTCCGGGTAGCGGCGCAAAGGCGAAGTCACAGGGGTGTAGCGGGGCAGGCCCAGAGCCGCGTGGGGCCGGGCCTGGAGTTCCAGGCTGGAGGGCGTCAGCGCCCGCATGATCCGGGCCATGTCCTGGGGCGCGGTCCAGACGCCCGCGTATTCCTTGGGCAGGGCCACGTCCTGAGTCCGGTGGAGCATGGGCAGCCCACGCTCCCGCGCCCATTCGGCCACGGCGGCGCTGGCCAGAATCATGGTTTCCGCCACCAGCATCTGGGCATCCGGGGCCGGATCGTCCGGGGACACGTCCACGCGCAGTTCCGCGCCTTCACCTTCCAGGCGGATCACCGGATCGGGCCGGTCCATGATCACGGCTCCGGCCGCGATGCGCGCCTTCTGCCGCCGCCGGGCCAGATCCAGGCCCAGGCGCAGTTGCTCCGCGTGGAGCGCGGCGGGATTGTCCGGAAGAGCCGCCTCCGCGCCGCCGGACGTTTCCACCCGCCCTTGCGCGGCCAGGGCGTCCAGCACGGCCTGGCTGTCCTTGTAGGTCAGGTTGGCGGCCAGACGCGCCCTGGCGACAAAAACCTCGCACGCGCCCGCCTGGCCTTCGCTGTCCACAGCCACCCGCACGCAGAGCGCCGGACGCGGCTCGCCCGCCAGCAGGGAAAAGGCCCCGGTGCCCAGCGTCTCGGGCAGCATGTGGCATGTGCCTTCCGGCAGATAAATGCTGGTGCCCCGGTGCAGCACGGCCTTGTCCAGCGGCCCGCCGAAGGGCCAGAGCAGGGCCGGACAGGCCAGGGCCAGGGTCAGGCTGCACCCCGCGCCGTCGCTCTGGACGAAAAAGGCGTCGTCCACATCGCGGGTGCTGGCGCTGTCAATGCTCACAAAGGGCAGCTCGCAGAGCGGCAGGTCCGCCGCTGCCGGGTCGTCCCCGCAGGCCGCCCGCGCCAGGGCCTCCACCTCGTCGGCGCGCTCCTGCCACCATGTATCGTCCGGCGCGTAGTCGGCCCGGTCCAGCCAGAAATTGTAGTGCGGCGGCAACTCGCCCCAGGCGACCAGCAGTTGCAGAGGCAGATGCGGCACGTCGGGCAGGCCCTTGGCGAGCATGCGCCAGAGCGCTTCATGCTCCTGGCTTTCCGGATCAATCATCCGGGCGCGCAGCAGCTCTTTGAGGCGGTCCGCCACTTCGGGCGCGGGCCATTCCGAACCGCTTTCCGCGCCGGACCGTCCGGAGAGGGCGGGCGGGGGCGGCAGAGGACGCTTTTTGCAGGCCACATCCCAGAGCAGGCGGAAAAAAGCCGCCCCGCCCGCGATAAGCGCCTCGCGTTCCTCCCGGCTTTTCTGCTCGGCCAGGCGCTTTTCCACGGTTTCAGCGGAAAAGACCTGAAAATCCGGCGGCTGGAAACGAAAATGGCTTTTGCAGGCCAGCAGCGCGCGGCCGTAAGCGGACACCTGGTCCGGATCGGGGTCGCTGACAAAGAGCTCGGCAAACCATTGGGCCTGGGCCGTCGCCACTTCGCCCTGGGCCAGTTCCCAGGCGTCCATGACCGGCACCGCGGCGGCCAGTTCCTCCCTGGCCTTTTTGTGTGTTTCCAGCAGGCGCACCGCCCCTTCCCGGCCCGCGTCGGCCGCGTGCAGCGGCCCGAGCCAGGGCAGCAGGCGCGCCGCCGTCAGCCGCGTTTCCCGCCGATTGGGCAGCAAAAGGCGCAGGCGGCCCCCGGCTTCTTCGGTGACCATGGCGATCTGGACGGCATTGCCCTCCATATATTCCACAATGCAGCCCGGCGCGGGATAGCGCACACAACCCGGCATAAACGCTCCTTTAGTCCGAACATCCTCATGACAGCCTGACGCAGAGAATCCAGCATTTTTGCCGTTCTGGCAAGCCCTGGGCGGTGAGAGCCCCTGCCAGCGCGGACGCGCCTGCGGCTTGCCGCTCGGATGGGGTTCTGCGGGCTCTCCCCGCATCGCGTCTGGATCGTGCCGGATCGGCCCGGCGCAATCCGAGGCTTCCTTCCCCGCACGTTTCAGAGTACGCTGAAATCTCCCCCGCTCCCGCTTGCCCACGCCTGTTGCCCTGCCCGTCGCCCTGAACCCGGAGCGCCCATGCCCGCCGCTTTTCCCCTGAATACCGCCGTCCTCTATTTCAGCCCCCGCCTGCACCAAGCCCTGGAAGGCATTTTTTCCCGGCCCCTGACCCTGATCGAAGCGCCCATGGGCTACGGCAAAACCGTGGCCGCGCGCGACGTCCTGGGCAAGCGCGAGATCCGGCAGGTCTGGACCTCGGTGATGGGCAACAGCGAGGACGCGTTCTGGCGCGATTTCTGCCGGGCCCTGAGACGGAGCTTCCCGCAGGCCCAAGACACGCTGGAATCCCTGCTGCGCCCGGGGTCTCCGAGCGACGCCGTGCGCCTGGCCGCGGCCCCGCAAAAAACACACAGCCGGTTTTCTCCGCCACATACGAGAGAAAACCGGCTGTGTGTTTTCAACCATACCGCGCGCTATCCCTCGTGGATTTCCTCCACAGCGGTCACATTATTGTCCTCCGTGGTAATCAGCAGCCATTTGTCACGCTGCTGTATATAATACTGCCACTTTTCGCCCGGGCGGTTCGACTCCTCGGCGCCTTCCTCAAGGGCCGCCAGCCTGGAAGCCGTCACAACGGCTTCAGGGTCAAATCCCTTTGTTTTCAGGACGACGCGGATCTGGTTTCTCACCGCTTCCGGCATCCGGGCATCCTTGGCCTCAACCGGCACCACATGTGATGCGGCCTGTTTTTCATCCGCCATTGCACCCTCCTTTTTGTCCATTTTTTCTATGACAACCTTGGAGGCGTCGCCATAGACCACCGTACCGGCCAGAATCTTCAATTTGAATTTGTCCCATGGGCCGCCCCAATCCCTGATTGTCTGTTCCCTGGCTTTCAGGAAGGCCTTGCCGATGGATGTTCCTGGTTCCAGCAGATATTTTCCGAAATAGCCCACAAGGTAATCCGCAAAGAACATGCTCGTTTCATGGCTGTAATTGCTCGTTGTGCTCCCGATCACGGCCCAGGCTTTCCGCTTCAGATACACGTTGGCCAGGGGTAGACCCTTTCCTTTACCGCATTTTTGCGGATCAAAAAGCTGCGCGCCGTGGCAGGCTCTTTCCAACAAAATAACGCCATCCTCCAGGGCCGCGTCCAGCATACCGACGTGCACGGCCTCATAACGGACAGACGGATCGCCGTTGCTCTCCCCTACCAGAAAGGTGGAGCGGACCCCGCCGTGCAGCACGTGTGCGTGGACCTTCCGTCTATAGGATGTGACAGTATCCCAGCACGGGCCGTTGTGCGGACAAGTGGCATACGACTTGTTCGCGCCGTACACCAGGTGCAGCAGTCCCTTCAGGGCAGGCTCGCGGCGCTGGGTGCATACGGCCCACGGCTCCTCCGCATACTCGGGCGCGGTCTTGCCCGGGCTCATGGCCTGCTGCACGGCATTCTCCAGCACCAGCTTTCCTTCCGCGGCGTCGTTCACCACATCGGGAATCCTGGTCACAATCCGCTTCGGATCAAGGAAATGCCGTACATCGTCAGAACACGGGTAGGCGCAGGCATACGGCAGGTCACTCTGGATCACTTTCGCGTCATCCGTCGGGTCTTTCAACTCCTGAAAGGCGACAATGTCGCCCGCGCCGACAAGAACCACGCAATCGGGATTTTTCTTGTCAAAAATGGCGTCCACGGCCGCTTTTGTCTGCGCCTTGTTATTGTCCCGCACAGGGGGGGCGATATTCTCCATATCGATCCGATCATCAATGCAATAAAGCGTACTTTCCGGATCCGTCTTTTTATGATGGTTGTTCAATTCCACCAGGAGGTTCAGCACGGCGTCACGATTGGATCCGTATTTCTCAGTCAGAGCGGATTTATTGGTGACAAGCATGACTTTCATGAATTATTCTCCAACCGGCGCATGGCCGCATCTTGTCGCGTCCCTGCGGACGCGTTGATTATTCAGGCTCAGGAGCAGCGGTTTCCGTCTCTTCACCGGCATGGTCCGCCGCTTTGACAGTGGATGGGGCGGCAGTCGCAAAAAACGGCGTGACCTTCCAGAAAATCTCGTTCTTGCTGAATGTCAGCCACGGGCTGTCCCTGTGCGGCCCCAGATACGGCTGATCCGCATAAAGGACGTTTTTGACGCAGAGCGGAGCGGCGATGTCTATGGAGCCGTCCGGCAGACATCTTTTCTGTTCGAACACCCATTTCTGGCCCGATATATGCCAGTCCCGCGCCCAGCAAAAAACGTACGACCGCTCCCAGGCGCACAGATAGACATGTTCCTTGTCCGCCTGCGGCATCGGAGGGAGGCGCAGCTTCACCGCCTGGCCCGCCTTCAGTGTGCCGGGCGTCGCCGGATCGCCGGGCAGGACGGCTTCCAGAACAACCGGCTTTTCCCCCATGGTGGGACACGTCAGACAAGTGCCGGAAAGGGATATCCGCTCCGCCCCGGCCAGGGCCCTCTTTTCCATCCTGTCTCTGACGGAAGCGCTCCGTCCCTGCTCGATCCAGACCTTCCTGAGCAAGTCGGCCAGAATCTTCCTGCCCATTGCGGCATCGTCGGAAGCCGGCATTTTAAGCGCAAGTTGCAAGCGCAATGGTACGACGCGCTCCGGCGGAATATCGTCAAGGAATATCCGGTGCCCGGCCAGAATCGCCTTGACATCTTGCAGATGGGCTTTCGCGGCCTCCTGAAACGCGGCCAGATCTTCCGGGCTGATGCTGCCCTGGCCCCAGTCATTCTCACAACGTCGCAGCGTTGCCACCTCGGGCGGATTTATGCCGCCGTCCCTCAGACTGAGGAAAAGCAGGCAGTTGCACCACTCCCGAGATTGATCGCTCTTTCCGGAACGCAGAACGTTATCGATCAGTTCCGCATTCTTATCTGTGGAAATGCTGTCGTGCCCGAGATCCGCGTATGTATTCAGATCAAAATCTCCGGAAATGGTACTGTTGATGCATTGCAGGGCATAGAGCATCTGTTTGAAAGCGCTCATGAAAAGCGACGGGTTGTCCCGCTTCAGTTTCTTCTTCGCCCATTGGGCTTTCATGGAAAAAGACTGGCAGGCATAATCGGGCTGATGCCCGGCCAGAGCATGCCCGAGAAAGGCCATGGAATTATAATGCGGATTATCTTGCAGCAGGGGCACCAGATCATCATACCACTTTGGTTCCGGAGGCGTGAGATCCTGAATTTTCATGTCCTCCATCTGCACATCATTCATGAACCAGGCCGGGATGCCTGCAAAATACTGATGCGCCCATGTGTCGGCCAGCACATGCATGCACAGACCGACGGCATGCAGATGGGAAGCTCGTTTTTGCTTGAGGATATTGACCATACCCTTGACAGTTGGGCTGTTGGGCAGACAGAGAAGTTTGAACTGTTCTCGCGCTTCCTCATCGTAATACCAGATGGAATACGTGCCCAGGTCTGAGGTCGCGCCCTGATATTCAAGCACGCTTCCGTGCGCGCTGAAGTTGCCGGGCAGATAATGAAAGCAGGGCCAGGTGCGCAACACTTCGTCAAGGAAGGCCGTGCTCCATTCCCTGTTGCCTGCCCGTATGGCGGCGTCGCTGTGGGCCGTGGGGATAATGGAAGCGGGATCATCGTGCAGGCCCTTGAGCGCTTCATGCCCGTCAGCCTCCTCCATGACGGCCCGCAGGACGTCCAGAGTGCATTCGTCCACGAATCCGGCGCTCCGGGCGATGACAAGAGCGTCCTGCGCGCTGTATCCGGCAAGCCGGGCTGCCGCATAGGTACCGTAATAATGAAAATCCTTGTTCATACGCATGCTCCTTGAATGCGTCACACTCTGGGGAAGTGGCGGCGAAACGTCCTCCGCAACAGGGCGGAGTCAAAAAACCTCCCCTGCGGGCCGCGCCCATAAAAAGGCGCGGCCCTGTTAACGGCCGGAGCGGGTTGCACTCCGGCGCGCAGGATGCGCCTAATCCGCATCCCAGGTGTTGTTGCTCTTCAGCCGCACGGTTCTCTCGAAGATATTGTCCTCGTATTCGACGCAGACGGTGGAAGAGACCAGGTTCAGGTCAATGACCTCGCCCTGGAGGTAGTATCCGAAGGCGACATAGTACTGGGGATGCGGGATGAACGAATAACTCAGGTTGGGACCGGCGTCCGTGGCAAAGGCGGGCTGACCGGACATGCCAATGCCGATGGAGGCCTTTTTGTTGGGAATGGTGTTGTCGGTTATGATGCGTAGCATGCCGGGATCCGTGATTTCCTTGGCCTGCACGAAGCGGAAGGCCCCGCTGCTGTAATTGAAGGCGATGGTATTGGTGGCGTCCACCAGCGAGGGGTCGGCGGCCAGGGATTCGGAAGCAGAGAAAAGGACCCCCGGTCTGAGCGCACCGGTTTCAGCCCAGTTGAAGCAATAGTCGATGCTCCAGGAGAACTCCACCGTGGTATTGGGATGGCACATCTTGCTGAACCAGGCCAGCGAGTACAGGTTTCTGTTGATCCTCTGCTGCGGATCACGCTGATACACGCAGATGCTGCCTGTAAGAATGGATTTGTTTTCCACGATCAGGGAATAGGTGGTCATTGGTATTCTCCTTCAGGATAAGGGTTAAAAGCCTCGTGGTCATACGGCGCCTGCTACGACCTTGGATGCAGAATAAAAAGTCCGTCGGGAAAAATGCCGGAAACAGCGTGGAAAATTATCGGAAAAAATTCTTCCGGCCTGTAAAAACACCTCCTCAGTCAGATCCGCTGAACAGCAGAAGCTTTTTCCGGAAAACTCCAGCCCTGGTAGCGTCTCCCGACCGCTCATAGTGGGAGAGAAGGCTGGTCAGGATCTCCACATAGCGCAGTTCGTAGCGGGCTTCCCACGGAGCAAGCCAGTCATAGCCCTGGGTCTGCAGCAACGGTCCGGCATAGATATCCAGAAGGGTGTGGCAACTCGCTATGTTGTCCTTTTCTTGGTACAGCGCATCGAATCGGAACAGATCACAGCTGATGGACCGGCAATCCAGTTGAATCTCGCCGCCGGAAGAGCGGAGTCTGAGAGGGATGCCCCTGTATTCCAGGGCGCCGATGTGCGTGCAGACCTTGTACAGGCTGTCCAGAGCCTGTCTGCCGCCTACACGGGGCCAGAGCAGCCCTGCCAGATGCTGCTTCGGTATGGGTTCCCCTCCGTGACAGAGGAGATAGGCAAGAAGTTCCGCAGCCTTCTTGTTGCCGATGCGCAGATACGCATCCCCCAACCGGAAGGCGAGATTGCCGAAACAGCGGATCTCCAGTGCGGAGGACAAAGGGGGGAAGGGAGGGTGGCCCGAGAAAAGCCGCCCCTGGATGAAGGAAATGTTTCTTCCGGTCCGGATGCGACGGGTTTCAGGAGAAGCGCGCCCTCCCAAAGTTCGCAATCCAGCCAGCCGCCTTCAGCGAGCCCAAGACATTCAGACAATTTTGGGGGCAGGGTGAGTTGAAAATTTTTGCGGATACGGACAAGCATGACATTTTCCCCGGCCGCAAGGCCCATACTGCCAGACGCCCATCGACCACGGACCAAGGTCCTTCCCGGCCTTTCCCACAGGAGCTCCGCAAAGCCGGAAAAGAGGCAAGATCCTGCATTCCTATTGATGTCCCCCGGCGTATTTCAGACCCCCTTGTCAAAAATCTATGCTTGTCTGTGAAAAACCGCACCGCAGCAGGAGTAGCAACGTCATCTTCGCGGGCGATATTTCGGTGCTCTGATATTGGCCATGCGCCTCCGCAGCGATGGCCAAACGCATTTCAATGCGCATAACAAACAACCGGGGACTGGAATACACTGTTTTCAATGCCTTGGAAGACGTCTGGACGTGAAACAAACCGCAGGCACGAAAAGAGAACTCTCCTGAAAATATCCCGCACTCTCTTGCGGCCATCACAGCGCGGCAGCAGCAGACGGCACCGGTTCTTGAAACCCGCCGGCGTTGCCAAGATGTGGCAGACGGCAGATCCAGCGCACCTCAAGGCGTACCGGCAAGAATGGAGAATCTGTCCGGAATTTCAGTATGGAATACTTTATTTTCTGAAGTTTTTAGTATAGATACATATATATTATTTTTCCATAAAAATTGAAAGATTCATTTTCGCCCCAAGCCATTACGCTCCGCGAGCCGACCGGGGTTTATCAAGCCGGTACAGCAACTATCCGGGACAGCGGCGAGGCAGACTGCTGTTTGGCGCGGCTTACCGCCCGCTTCCCGTCGAGGCCTTATGCGCAACGACATCCTCACGGCCATTCACGGCATTCTGGCCGGTTACGCCACGGACGCGGTCAGCGTGGGCCGGGCGCTGACGGGCGCGGGCAAGGACTGGACATGGGCAAATACAGCGCCGGACCACTGGGTTGGCTGGAATACGGCTTCGTGCAGCGTCCGGACATCTCGGAAACAGGCGGCCAGGCCAGCCGCCTCAACGTGGACGGCGGCGTCTACGACTCCCTGCTGCTCTCTGGGCGGGCATCTGGGCCGCGCCTGGGAACTCCCCAACCACGCGGGCCTTGCTGAAAGGAATCGGCACAACAATGGCATTGACTGGGGAACTCCCCAACCACGCGGGCCTTGCCGTGGATCTGCTGGCCGCCTGGCGGCACGGGATCCTGGACGGCGTTTTCCGCAGCGGCGCGTCCTTCCGGGGCTATGGCAACGCCGGCTTTGAATCGTCCACCGACCTCGTGGGGCGGAATGGGTTGCTGACGCAGGGCAGTCTGCGCCTGACACGCGGCAACGACTTTTTCGCGCAGGTGGATCTGGTGGGGAATCCCGCACGGCGGCCTCATCCGTCAACGTGGGTCTGAGCTTCGGCTGGGAATTCTAAGGCATTGGAAGTGGGGGCGAAGCAGGGCAGACGCATCTAAAAAAGATCTATAGACTGGGGGCTATGGAAGACCCTATTGAAATCACATTGGCTATTTTCCGTGACCTGCCTGACCCACGAGTAGAGCGCACAAAGATACATAGTCTTGAGACTATTATGTTTATTGCTTTATGTTCGTACTTGTCAGGCGGTGACGGCTTTTATGACATGGAAGATTATGCCCATGCCAGGCAGGATTGGCTCAGCAGCCATATAGGCATGCAAAGCATTCCCAGTCATGATACCTTCAACCGCGTATTTCAGGCAATTTCCCCGAGTTGCTTTGGCGAATGTCTCCTTGAA
>NZ_JH114301.1:772052-778404 GCF_000224635.1 Desulfovibrio sp. 6_1_46AFAA | reverse complement strand
TTTATATAGAATATTATATAAATAACCATGCCACCATCGGCAAGGGCGAGATCATCGTACGCGATAACCCCGGCCACTCATTGGACGGTCTGAACCGCGATCCATCCCAGGCATTGAAAACTGAGCAGACCGCCAATGTCAATATCGATTGGAAACCAGCATTCAGTTATGTGAATACCGTGCTGGACGGTTGGGGCGTCCCCTCTATCCTTACAGGGACATTTAAAACTTCTTTGACGATCCTAAAATCTTTTTGAATAAGCTACAGGACAATTTGGCCAAGAGTATTCCGTTGCTGAAACGGCCGAAGCAAAATGGGGACAATACGGCGCTACCAGATACACAAACGCCATCCCCCACGTCAATGCCGCCGACTCCCGATGCGCAAGCTAGAACACAACTTTAGGAAATAATCATGCGCAATATTTTTTTCTTGGCTGTTGTCTATTGCCTACTTTTTGGCTGTGGTTTTGGAGGGTTCGTGGATAAATGCGTCAACGGCCCTCCTCCTAGCCCTCCACGCGAGCCTCTGCGTGACACAGAGACAGGAGAAATTATTAAAATGTGGGTTCCCCGAAAGATGATCAGCTTGTCCACTTGGCCGTTTCAAGCCAGAGGCGAAGAAGATAGATGCTCTAATGGGTATTATATAGGGAAAAATATCGCTGATCTTTTCCCCACACAGCGCGGTATTTATAAGGTTCTACCTAATTATGGGAATCGAATATGGGCGTATTATTATTACTATGGAGAAGATATGCCTGGTTTTGATACTACAGATTGGTATATAACAGTATTTAACATTTACGCAGATAAAAATGGCCGTATTTATGGTTGTTATTGGGGGAAGTTTCCAGGCGATTATCGTGTAAAACACGGTACATCTGACGGTATCCGGCCATGACCGCAAGGCCTCTCTTCACGGAGAGGCCTTGCTCGTTTTATAGGGAGAGATAATTTTCAAGAAATGAAAAACAGATAATTTATATTATTGTCACTGCCTATGTCACTATCGGCAACGGGGAAATCATAGTGCGCGATAATCCCGGCCAGTCCCTGGACGGTCTGAACCGCGACACTTCTCAGGCCATGAAGACTGAACAGGCAACTAATGTAAATATCACTCTGAATCCGGCCTTTACCTATGTGGACACCATACTGAACCCGAATATGACAACCAATGTATTGAATACCTTGAATGAACTCTCCACAGACCCCGGCGACTTCTTTAAAAGAATCTTTACGGGCTTGTTTGGTGGCGATAAGGACAAAGGCAAAGATAAAAAGGAAGACGGGGCTTCCCAACCGGCTGGAGAGAAGAAACCTACAGCGGCTGAACAAGCCTTGCAGGGGCTAGGTAATGATCCGATGGCTTTTCTCCTGAAGCATTGGGCAATATGTTTGCCAATCCTCCGGCCAAGAAGGATACGCCTGTAACACCGACATCTGATGCTGGAAGGTAGGAGACAGTATGTACAGAAATGTTGCCTTGCTCTGTGTATTTGTACTGCTGTGTGCCTGCGGCCCTTTACCGCAATATAATAAAAGTGGGTTGTGGGGGAAATATCCAGAAAATTTTGTAGATACAAAAACTGGCTTTACATTATGGATGCCTAAAAATATGCATGCGCGACAAGGTATGTACGCCTATGTAGTTGAGCGGCAAATGAAATATTGTGGGAATGGAAGTTTCAGGGGCGTTAAATATGACAAGCCGGAAGGAGATGTATATAAGCAATTCCAAGATGGAAATCGCATATATGCCTATTATTACTATACATAAGATGTTGAAGTCGGAGTTGATGCACCCGCATTTAACTTAAAACCAACACAAATGAAAGTTGATTACGATGTTATTTTTAATATTACAGTCAATAAAGATGGAATAATTACGGCATGTAAATGCATGCGACTACAGAATGGGACATCAACATATTAGAAGGTGTCGCCATGAGATGGGTTTTCGTGTTATATCACGGAGCAAGAATTCTTTGGCGCTACTGTCTTTAGACATATACTCATTCGTCTAAAGCATGCAAGGTGTATACTCTTGCTTCAGCCGTTGCAACGAAACTACCTACGGATGAGGACAGCAGAGCTAGGATACTCGCTTCAGCCATTGCGATGAAAGAAGCAATGTATGAAGACAGCAATGAGTTACACAAAACTCCTCTCATCGAGATTACTGTCGCTATCCGTATCGTTGCTGTCCTTCCTTATCTGTACGCCACTTCGCGGCTACAGCTAGTCAACACAGTAGAGCTGTGAAGATCTAGATGAAAAGTACAAAAATGTACCCGGGTGGATGGCCAGTATTTTTAAAGCTGAGGGAAAAACAAAAATATGGTGGGGCAATACTCAAAAGGACATTATGTTTTCACCCGGCAAGTTTGCTCACAGCTATACGGAAAGTACGCAAACCGCCTATGCCACCGTCGGCAAGGGGGAAATCATTGTGCGTGCTAATCCCGGCCAGTCCTTGGACGGTCTGAATCGTGATCCATCCCAGGCCCTCAAGACCGAGCAGACCGCCAACGTCAATATCGACTGGAAACCAGCCTTCAGCTATGTGGACACCGTGGTGGACGGCTGGGGCGTTCCGTCTATCATCACCGGCACGTTCAATTTTTTCGTCGATCCTAAGGCCTTTTTGAATGAGTTGCAGGGCAATCTGGCAAAGAGCATTCCGCTTTTGAAGCGCTCTGAACCCAAAAAAGATGAGCCTTCTAATCCAGTGACGGGCTCGCCTGCTGTCTCCTCAATGCCGCCCGCTTCTGGCCCGCAAGCCAGCGCGCAACACTAGGAGACCCGCATGCGCAATATTCTTTTATTAGTGGCGGTCTGTTGCCTGTTTTCCGGCTGCGGCTTTGGTAATTTTGTGGATAAATGCATTAACGGTCCCACCCCCAGCCCGCCACGGGAACCATTACGCGATGCAAAAACAGGTGAAGTAATTAAGATTTGGGTTCCTAAAAACATGTTAAGAACATCATCATGGGAATTCCAGGCCAGAGGCGAAGAGTCTAGATGCTCCAATGGTCATTATTGGGATAAAAAAGATTGGGAACTGTTTCCCAGTCAGCGAAGTATTTATAAAATACTACCAAATGGAGATAAAATTTTTGCATATTACTATTATTATGGAGAGGATATGCCAGGATTTGATACCACAAAATGGTATATAACTGTTTTCAATATTTACGCCCATCCAGATGGAGAAATTTATGCCTGCTACTGGGCAAAATTTCCGAGCGAATATCGCCTGGAGCACGGTACATCTGACGGCATCCGGCCATGACCGCAAGACCTCTCTTCACGGAGAGGCCTTGCTCGTTTTATAGGGAAGAGATAATTTTTAGAGAAAAAATAACTTATATATAATATTACATAAATAACCATGCCTCTATTGGCAAGGGTGAGATCATTATACGCGATAATCCCGGTCAATCTTTGGACGGTCTGAACCGCGATCCATCCCAGGCATTGAAAACTGAGCAGACCGCCAATGTCAACATCGACTGGCAACCTGCCTTCAACTATGTGAAAACCATGCTGGACGGTTGGGGCGTCCCGTCTCTGACTACTGGCACTTTTGATTTCTTTGCCGATCCCAAGGGCTTTTTGAATGATATTCAGGATAACTTAGCTAAAAGTATTCCTTTATTGAAACGACCAGAACAGAAAAAGGAAAGCCCATCAACGCCCACGGCCCAAGCGCCAAATTCCGAGGCAACGCCGTCTGTTCCCGCAGCGCCGGGCGCCGTACAAAGGTAGACTTATATGCGTAACCTTCTTTTGTTGCTGGCTGTCTGCGGTCTACTTTCTGGTTGCTTGAAAGAGGTTATATTTGGAAGCGACAAAACCGCTTCCCCTAGGACAGAGCAGGACGCTTTGCACAATCCTGTAACAGGGGAAGTGGTTAAAATATGGATGCCTGACGATATGCGCCAAACTGCTGCTTGGCCATTTCAGGCTAGAGGCGAGGAAGCACGCTGCTCCAACGGGCACTACTTGGGTAAAAATGATTGGGAACTTTTCCCCAGCCAACGTAGTATTTATAAAATATTGCCAAATAGCGATAGAATATGGGCCTATTATTATTACGGGGAAGATATTCCTGGATTTACAACAACAAAATGGTATATAACAGTTTTTAATATTTATGCGCACTCCAATGGGGAAATTTATGGCTGTGTCTAGGATAGATATCCAAGTAGCTATCGATCAAAATATAGTACATCCGATGGAATTAATCCGAATATTCATCCACCGCGTTGAAAAATACAACCTATTCTTGCAAGGCCTCCCATCGCGGGAGGCCTTGCTCATTTTATAGGGGAGCGATAATTTTCAGGAAAGTAAAAACAGATAATTTATATTATTGTTACTGCCTATGTCACTATCGGCAAGGGCGAGATTATTGTGCGCGACAATCCCAGCCAGTCCCTGGATGGCCTGAACCGCAACCAGAACAAGGGCACCAGCGAAAACCAGAGTGTCACCAATATGAACTACAAAGCGGCTTTCAGTTATGTAGACGAGGTTATTGGCATGCAGGGCATTCCCTATGCCCTGAAGGATGCCAATGAAATGTGGGAAGACCCTAAAGGCTTTTTGGGGAATCAGTGGATAAATGTCCAAGATGCCTTTGCTGGTCTAAAAAGTTCTTTCAGCCAGCTTTGGGATACCTTGAGCGGCAAAGAAAAGCAGTCGGAGCAACCCAAAGCGATGCCGCCTGTTGACAATACTCCTCAACAGTAAAGCAAGAAGAGTCAGTCATGCGCATAGTTAACGCCCTTGTCCTTTGTTTTGTATTACTTTGCAGCTGCCGTCCCGTTGGAACAGTTACCCAGCAAGATTTTCCAGGTGTATGGTTTCCACCAGAGGCAGAAAGCATGTATGGCGAGAGCGATCTTGATGCAAATAGAGAATGGAGGCTATGCGGAAATGGACATTATATAGGATTTTCAATCAATAATATGGATCATAGAAAAACAAAAAAATGTAAACAAATAGAAAATGGAGATACAATATGCACATACTATTATTGGTATAAAATAGATGATGCGTATGAAAATTCCATACCATGGACTGCTGTATTTAATATAAAATATAATTCACAAAAAATTGTCTATTGGTGCAAGGGGCAAAGAACAATAGGCTACCCATAATTGACTAGAGAATTCAAATTTTGAAATATTCAAACAAATTGTGTTGAAATTGTGTCAACTTTCAACGCCAATTCTATTTTATCCTGCAATAAATTGAATTTAGACGCACGATGCAGCCTCGTGGCCGCTAGGATAATTTTTATTGCCCCAATACACATGATATAGTACATCCATTAAGTAGATATGAAAAAAATATTTTTTGCGCTTATATGCTATTGCCTCCTTGCTGGATGTGGTGAGGCAATACAAAGTCAATTCTATGCTGCGCACTTGCCTGCAAGCGTGCAAAAGCAACAAATGCCTTGCGCTCAAATTGATGTGGAGGTAGATCGTTGCCTGAATGGATATTATAATAACATAAAAATAACGGATGAGAAATTTGAAGGGAAAAACCTCTCCTTTCTTGATTTTGAAAATGGAGAGAAGCTATACTATGCGGAATATTATTGCGAATGGGTTAGTGCCTTTACTTGTTGTAAAAAATCTCTTGGTTTTAATGTTACGGTGAATGCTCAAGGCATGACTCAAAACAGCATTGGAGAAAAAGTTGTTGATTGTTGGCTATGCTCGAAATGGGAATAGGAATGGCATTCCTTGCACCGCAATGGGGAGCGCGTCACCAGTAAATCCTCCACTGTGGCCGCCGAGGGCAATCTCAGCCTGCTGGCCGGAGTTTCGGGCCTGACGCCCGGCGCATCCACGCAGACCGGCCACGCCTCGGTGGTGGGCTCCAATCTGGTCAGCGGCAAGGACCTTACCGTGGCCGCCAGCGGCAACGTCAACGTGGCCTCGGCCCAGGACACCTACTTTTACAGTTATTCCAAATCCTCCACCGGCGCGCTGGGACTGAGTTCCTCGTCCAAAAAGGAAGGTAAGGCCACCGTGACTCAGGTGGAATCCAACCTCATCGGCCGGAATGTCACCCTGGACGCAGGCAAGAGCGTCAGCGTCACGGCCTCCAACCTGGCCGCCGTGGACAATATCAACCTCACGGCCCGCGACGGCGACGTGGCCGTTGTGGACGGCAAAAACCAGTCCACGTCCTGGTATCACAAAAAGCAGACCGGCTTCGGCCTGGGCGGGGGCGGCTCCTTTACGAGCTTCTACGGCACCGAGGGCAAAAAGGAGCAAAGCGCGGGCAGCACCAGCAAGGGCTCGGCACTGGCCGCCGGACAGGACAT
>NZ_JH114301.1:749622-771951 GCF_000224635.1 Desulfovibrio sp. 6_1_46AFAA | reverse complement strand
ACCGGCCACGCCTCGGTCGGTGGGCTCCAATCTGGTCAGCGGCAAGGACCTTACCGTGGCCGCCAGCGGCAACGTCAACGTGGCCTCGGCCCAGGACACCTACTTTTACAGTTATTCCAAATCCTCCACCGGCGCGCTGGGACTGAGTTCCTCGTCCAAAAAGGAAGGTAAGGCCACCGTGACTCAGGTGGAATCCAACCTCATCGGCCGGAATGTCACCCTGGACGCAGGCAAGAGCGTCAGCGTCACGGCCTCCAACCTGGCCGCCGTGGACAATATCAACCTCACGGCCCGCGACGGCGACGTGGCCGTTGTGGACGGCAAAAACCAGTCCACGTCCTGGTATCACAAAAAGCAGACCGGCTTCGGCCTGGGCGGGGGCGGCTCCTTTACGAGCTTCTACGGCACCGAGGGCAAAAAGGAGCAAAGCGCGGGCAGCACCAGCAAGGGCTCGGCACTGGCCGCCGGACAGGACATCACGCTCACGGCCTCACGCGACGCGGCCATTGTGGGTTCCAGCCTCAACGCGGGCAATAACGTGACCATCAATGCCGGACGGGATGCCAACATTCTCGGCGGCGCCAACACCTCCTCCCACAGCAAGGAGAAGTTTGCCTCCGGCTTCGGCGTGGAAGGCATCCTGGGCCTGGACAAGACCAGCTTCTTCATGGGTTATCAGGAAACGGCCAAGGGCAACGCCAAGGCCAACACGCAAAATGCGGCCAGCCAGATCACGGCCAATAACAACATCACGGTCAATGCCGGGCAGAACGTCAACATGTCCGGTTCCCGGCTGGCTGCGGCCCAGGATTTGAACATGGCCGCGGGCAAGGATATCAACCTCCTCCAAGCCACGGACACGGCCAGCGCCAGCGCCTATGAAAAAACACTGCGCGCGGGCCTGAGCCTGACCCTGGAACAGAATCTGACCAGCAACGCCCAGCAGGTCTACCAGAATGCCAAGACCGCCGTAGAGGCTAACGGCCTTTTGGATTCGGCGCAGAGCGGCTTCAAGGCCGTCAACGGGGTGGGCCAGACTCTGACCAACTCCAGCGCTTCCGCCAGTCTGACGCTGGGTGTGAATGCCAGCCAGAGCAGCAGCGAAAGCCATGCCACTACAGCAGTGCCGACAGAACTTGCCGCCGGACAGGATATGAACCTCACCGCCGGGCAGGACCTGACCATGCAGGGCACCCAGGCCCAGGCGGGCAAGGAGATGACCTTGGTCGCCGGGCGAGATCTGAATATCCACGCCGCCGTCTCCACGGCGGACAGTGACTCTCAGAACAGTTCCTGGGGCGCGAGCGTGGGGCTGAAAGCCACCGTCAGTAAAAACGGCCCGGATTTTGGTCTCAGTGCCGACGGCCAGTTGGGCATGGGCTGGAGCGACAATGAGGGAACGTTCTATCACAACGCCAAGGTGACCGCCGGGGAAAAGCTGACGACGGTCTCCGGTCAGGACACCACTGTGGCCGGGGGCAATCTTACGGGCAAGGACGTGGACATGACCGTGGGCCGCAATCTCACAGTGGCCAGCAAGCAGGACACCGGCGAAGGCTCGTCCGGCCAGTTTACTGTCAGCGCCGGGGCTACTGTTGGCTATGGGGCCGATCTGAAGCTGCCCGGCCTTTCCAATGCCGTCGATGCGGCCAAATCCATCACCCCCAAAGCCGGACTCACTGTCGGCAACGGCAGCGCCGAAAAGCGTTGGGTCACGGAGCAGTCCTCCATTCTGGGCACGGACAGCGTAACTATCCGCACGGAAAAAAATACCCATGTGGCGGGCGCCATCATTGCCGCGCTTAATGACAACCTCAAGTTGGATACCGGTACCCTGAGTTATGCGAACCTCCACGGTGTGGATAATTCGTCCAACACCTCGTGGGGGGTCAATTGGGTGAACCAGTTCAAGTGGAATGAAAAGAATGGACAATCTGAAGATGTAGGAAAGGAAGATGGATCTGCAACTTTGAATCCGCAAAAAAATTCAGAAAGTAATGATGGTAAGATAGAAATTCCGCATTTTGCATGGGTAGATGGAATATTAAATGGTCAAGATGCGTTGCAAAGTGGCTGGAAAAAGGTAAAAGAAAAACTCATGTTCTCGCCTGGTGCATACAGCCACCAGAGCACGGAGAAAACTCAGATCGCCTATGCCACCATCGGCAAGGGTGAAATCATTGTGCGTGACAATCCCGGCCAATCTCTGGGTGGACTGAACCGCGATCAGAACAAGACCACCAGTGAAAGCCAGAGCGTGACCAATATTAATTACAAAGCAGCCTTCACCTATGTAGATGATGTTATTGCCATGCAAGGCATTCCCTATGCCCTGAAGGATGCCAATGAAATGTGGGAGGATCCCAAGAATTTTTTGGGGAACCAGTGGGTGAACGTCCAGAATGCCTTTACTGGCCTAAAAACTTCTTTCAGCCAGCTTTGGGATAAACTGAGTGGAAAAAAGGAACAGTTGGAGCCTTCCCAACCAACGCCGCCTATTGGCAATAATCCGCAACAGCAGGGCAAGGGAGGCTAGACATGCGCATGTTTTTGACACCATTTTGCTTTTCTTTGCTTTGCTTTGCTTTGCGGTTGCCGCAGCATAGGAAGCGTTACCCAGCAAGATTTTGCAAAAATATGGTTTCCTCCTGAAACAAGAGGTATGTATGGTGAAAGAGATATACGGGCACTTACAGAATGGAAACGTTGTCGGGATGGATATTATATCGGATTTTCAATCCATAATATGGATGGAAGAAAACTACAAACTTGTAAATCAATAGAAGATGGAAAAACAATGTGTGCATATTATTATGAATATGAATTAGACGATGGAGGTGGAAATAATATTCCATGGATTGCAGTCTTTAATATAAAATATAATTCACAGGGTGTTGTATATGGATGTAAGGCACAGAGGACAATGGGGTATGCGTATTGAAGTTTTAGTTTGAAAGAAACTATATGTTTAATATAGATGATCCAGGGAAAAAAGATGAGAATTTTTTTCAGCATAGCACTTTGCTGTCTCCTTGCTGCATGTGGCGGAAAGACTGTGGACAATAAATTGTTTGCTGTGGCTTGGGCTCCACAGGATGCGCCGCAGAGTGAGATAAGCCCGGAACAGGCGGCCACGGAGATTTCACGTTGCCTGGGGCAAAAAGATGTCGGCACGGCCATAACCGATCCGGCATTTGATAAAGAGAGAGCTTTCGCTGTCAAACAGTTGCAAGATGGAGATATGCGTTATGCCCAGATTTATTACTACTATGGCGACACGTTCATGTTGATTACGGAACGCTTTGCCATTGCGCTGAATTTTACCACGGACAGCAAGGGGAAGATCAGGGAATGCCTTGTAGAAAAGATCAGCGAGTTGGTCCACAAATAGTGCGCAAATGAGCAAGGCCTCCCGGCGAAGGGAGGCCTTGCTCATTTTGTAGAGGGCGGTAATTTTGCAGGAAGCGGTCATAACATAAGTTTATTTTTATATAATAATATATTTATATAAAATACCTTTTTCCACGGTGGCAGCAAAGGAAGAAATTACTGTGCGTGATAATCCCGACCAGTGGACAGGCTGAATCGCAACCCGTCGCAAGCCTTCAAGAGCAAGCAGGCCGACAATCACTTTTTACCCAACCGCTTCATTGTCCTCCACCAGCATCAGGCCGCTGTTAGGACCCGGCCGCCATAATGGCTGGCCGGGTCCGTCAACGCCTCACAAAAGCCCTCCCCTATTTCCAGCGGGCCAGGAAATCCGCCGCGCTTTCACCGGCATCCACGTGTTTCAGCAAAGCGCTGCCGAAGACCACGGCGTCGGGCCAGGCCTCGGTGGGCAGTTCCGAAAGCTGCGAGGGCTCGCGCAGGCCGAAGCCCAAGGCCAGCGGCAGGGAAAAAACCTTGCGCGCCCGTTTCATGGTGGCCGCCACCTGTGGAGCCAGGCCGCCGCGTTCGCCCGTTATGCCCATGACCGAAACCACATAGACATAGCCCTGGCCTTCGGCGGCATAGAGAGCCATGCGCTCCTCGCTGGTATTGGGCCCCACCAGAGGAATCAGGGCGATGCCGTATTTGCCCAGCGCGGCCCGCATGGGCGCGGACTCCTCATGCGGCAGGTCCGGCACGATCAGGCCGTGCACCCCGGCTTTTTCCGCGTCGCGGCCCAGTTCTTCCAGACCATACTGCAAAAAGGGATTGAGATAGCCCATAAGCACCACGCCCGCCTTGATCAGACCCTTGCGCCGGGCCATCTCCTTCAGAAGGTCGCGCAGGTTGACGCCGTCGCTCAAGGCGCGGCGCGAGGCCTCCTCCACCACCGGGCCGTCGGCCACGGGATCGGAAAAGGGCACGCCGATTTCAATGACGTCCGCGCCGTTTTCATCCAGTTCCATCAGCGTGGGCCAGAAGCGGGCGCTGTCGGGAAAGCCCGCGGTCAGAAAGGGGACCAGCGCCGGACGTCCGGCGGCCGTGGCCTTGCGGATTTTTTCTTCAAGCACATGCATGACTATACCTCTTTTTCGGCAAGCGCCGCGCGAATGATGTCCATGTCCTTGTCGCCCCGGCCCGAGAGATTGACCACCACGTGGCTGCCGGGCGTGAATTCCTGCGGATGGTCCAGCACCCAGGCCAGCGCGTGCGAGGATTCCAGGGCGGGCAGTATGCCCTCGCTCCGGCAGAGCCGCAAAAAGGCGGCCAGGGCGTTGGCGTCCTTGACCATGCCGTAATGCACGCGGCCGCTTTTGTGCAGGAAGGCGTGTTCCGGCCCCACGCCGGGATAGTCCAGACCGGCGGAAATGGAGTGCGAAGGCTCGATCTGGCCGTCATTGTTCTGCAACAGCATGCTGTAATTGCCGTGCAGCACGCCGGGCGTGCCCAGGTTCAGCGGCGCGGAATTGAAGCAGCCCGTCTCGCCGGTGCCCGCTGCCTCCACGCCGACAAGCCGCACGTCGGCATCCTCCAGGAAAGGATGAAACATGCCGATGGCATTGGAGCCGCCGCCCACGCAGGCCACCACGGCATCCGGCAGCCTGCCGGTCTTTTCCAGCATCTGGGCGCGGGTTTCCCGGCCGATGACGCTTTGCAGCCTGCGTACCAGGGTAGGGAAAGGGTGCGGCCCGGCGGCCGTGCCGAAACAGTAATGGGTTGTCTGCTGGCTGGCGATCCAGGCCCGCAGGGCCTCGTTGATGGCGTCCTTGAGCGTGCGGGTGCCGCTCTGCACGGCGTGCACCTCGGCGCCCAGCAGTTTCATGCGCCGGACATTGGCGGACTGACGCTCCACATCCTCGCCGCCCATGTAGATGACGCAATCCATGCCCAGACGCGCGGCGGCCGCCGCCGTGGCCACGCCGTGCTGGCCCGCGCCGGTTTCCGCCACCAGGGCCGTCTTGCCCATGTATTTCGCCAGCAGGGCCTGGCCCAGGGTATTGTTGACCTTGTGCGCGCCGGTATGCAGCAAATCCTCGCGCTTGAGCCAGAGGTTGAAACCCAGTTCCTCCGAAAGCGTGGGGCAAAGGGTCAGAGGCGTGGCCCGACCGGCGTAATTGCGCAGAAGGTCGTCCAGCTCCGCCTGAAATTCGGGCGTGGGCATGATCTCGCGCATGGCCGCTTCCACTTCCAGCAGCGGCGGCATGAGCAGCTCGGGCACAAAGCAGCCCCCGAATTCACCGAAATAACTGTCTTTCATTTCACTTACCCGTTGCCTTTGGTTGTGCCGCGGCTCTCACGGCCGCCGCCATTTTCCGCAAATTTTTCCGGCCCGGCGCATCCTCGATGCCGGAATTGAAATCCACGCCGTCAGGCGCGCACTGCTTCAACGCCCGTTCCACATTGTCCGCGTTAAGCCCTCCGGCCAGCAGCCAGGGATGCGGAGCTCTGAGCCCGTACAGGTCCTGCCATTCCAGACGCCTGCCGCTGCCGCCCCCGGCCAGGCCCGCGTCCAGCAGATACCAGGCGCAGGTTTCGGCATACTTTTGCAGCTCATTGTGCAGCAGGGCCCGATGCATGTAGCGGTCCGGCCAGAGCACCCGGATGACCCGCTCCGCGCCCACGTCCCGCGCGCAGGCCACGCTCTGTCCGCCGTGCAGCTGGGCCAGATCCAGCCGGGCCTCGCGCATGATGCGCGCGATCTCACCGGCGTTCTGCTCCACAAACACGCCCACCCGCTGCATGGAGCCGCTTTGCAGGCGCGCGGCCTGTTCCGGAGCGATGGAGCGCGGACTTTTGGGGTGAAAAATAAAACCGCAGAAACGCGCGCCCAGACGCGCGGCTTCATCCACATCCTCCTGACGGGTCAGGCCGCAGATTTTACTCAGCATGACTATTCTCTCCCCTAAGTTCGTCGCTGTCCACTGCCTCTGACACAGAACAATGGCCCAGTTTGTCGCCGGACAGGGGACGGTCCGACAGGGCCGCCAGGGCCGCGCCGGGATTCCCCTTCTCCATCAGAGCCGTACCCACCAGGGCGGCCTGGTAGCCCGCTTCGGCGGCCTGGACCAGATGTTCCGCGTGGCTGATGCCGCTGGCCGCCACCCAGATTTCGCCGTTTTCCGGCGGGCAGGAACGGGCCAGAGACAGGCAGGCCGCGCGGTCCACGGCAAAAGTCTGCAGATCCCTGGCATTGACCTGGATGATGCGCGCCCCGCTCTCGCGGGCCAGGCGCAGATCCGCCGCGTCAAAGATTTCCACCACGGCGTGCAGACCGAAGCCTTCGGCCTCTTCCCGCAATTGCCGCAGCAGGCGGGCCTCTGGCGTGAGCCGCACGATAAGCAGCAGGGCTGAAGCCGGGGTGGCCGCCGTGGCCCGGACCTGCAGGGAATCAAAGATAAAGTCCTTGCGCAGCAGCGGCAGAGGCGCGGCCGGATACAGGCCGGGCGCGGCCGCCCGCGTCAGAAAATCCAGCCTGCCGTGAAACCAGATTTCTTCCGTGAGGATGGACAGGGCGTCGGCCCCGGCCGCCGCGTACTGGCGGACCACCTCTTCCACGTCCAGATCCTCGCGGATGACCCCGCGCGAAGGCGAGGCCCGCTTGTACTCGGCCACCACGGCCAGGGGAGCTCCCGAGGCGGGCAGGCTCAGAGCCGCTGCAAAATCCGGCCGGGGGGACGTCAGCGGTTCGGGCAGGGTCCCCCGCTCCGCCGCCAGCCGCAGGGCCGCCACTTCGGCCTGCTTGGCCTGATGAAAACGTTCAAGCCGCATGCAGCACCTTCCTGCCCAGACCGGCGCTGACCGCTTCGCGGGCGCGGGCCATACACAGGGCCATATCCATGTTTTCCTCCAGCAGGTAGACGGCCAGGCCCACGTTCAGCGCCACCATGTCCAGCATGGCGCGGGAGCCGTTGCCCTCCAGCAGTTCCTTGAGCACATCCACGGCTTCCTCCTTGCTGTGCACGGCCAGATCCTCGGGCGTGCAGGAGCGGATGCCGAAATCCGCCGGGTCCAGGGCCAGAGGCCTGATTGTGCCGTTATGCAGCAGGGAGATTTCAGCCGGACCCATGGGCGTCAGCTCATCGTAGCCGCCCGCGCCGCAGACCACGGCGGCCCGGTAGAGCGGCGACTGAAGCAGGGTTTCCGCCACCAGGGGCACCAGTTCCGGACGGGCCACGCCCATCAGCAGATGGCTGGGCCGGGCCGGGTTGATCATGGGGCCCAGGATGTTGAAGAGCGTGCGAACGCCCAGTTCCTTGCGCAACGGGCCGATGTTCCTGAAAGCCGGATGGAAATGCGGGGCAAAGAGAAAAGCGAAATTGCGCCGCCGCACCATTTCGGCCACGGAAGCCGGATTTTCGTCCAGGGCGATGCCCAGGGCTTCCAGCGCGTCGGCGCTGCCGCACTTGGAGGACACGGCCCGGTTGCCGTGCTTGACCACCTTGTAGCCCATGCCCGCCAACACCAGGGAGGTGGCTGTGGAACAATTAAAGGAATTGCGCCCGTCGCCGCCCGTGCCCACCACGTCGATGCTCGTACCGGAAATGCCGTCCACCCGCACGGCGCGGGCCAGGGCAGCGCGGGTGGCGTGGGCCAGCTCCAGGGCGCTTTCGCCCTTCATGCGCAGGCCCATGAGAAAGCTGCCCGCCTGGGCCGGACTCATCTTGCCGTCCATGAGCGAAGAAAACCCCGTGGCGGCCATTTCAGCCGTGAGATCCTCCTTGCGGGCCAGGCACTCCAGTATGGCGGTGAGGCTGGCGGCCTCGTTATCCTTGCTCAGGACGGCCCGCGGGAAATTGCCCAGCAGGCGCAGCCCCTCGGGCGTGAGCACGGATTCGGGATGAAACTGCACGCCGACCCAGGGCCGGTCATTGTAGCGCAGGGCCATGACCTCGCCTTCCGGGGCCCGCGCGGTGACCGTGAAGCGGGGATTGGCAGCGTCCTCGTCGGCGCGGACCACCAGAGAGTGATAGCGCCCCACCTTCATGGGATTGGGCAGGCCGCTGAACAGGCCCGTGCCGTCGTGCACGATTTCCGACTGTTTGCCGTGCATGATGCAGGGGCCCACTTCCACTCCGGCCCCGGCGTGCAGACCCAGAAGCTGATGCCCCAGGCAGACGCCGAGCACCGGCACGCGCGGATCGACGCGCTTGAGGAATTCCGGGCAGAGGCCCGCGTCGGCGGGATGTCCCGGCCCCGGCGAGATGCAGACCATGCTCAGCCCCGGGTCCGAGGCCGCCTCCAGCACGGCGGGGTCATCGTTGCGCAGCACGCGCGGCGTATGCCCCAGGGCGTAAAAAGCCTGCACCAGATTGTAGGTGAAGGAATCATAATTATCGATGAGCAGAAACATATTCTTCGTCCTCCGCCCGCAAGACCAGGCGCATGATGGCTGATTTGTTGCACACTTCCTTCCATTCCAGTTCCGGGTCGGAATCATGGACAATGCCGCCGCCCGCCTGCCAGAAGAGCTTGCCGTCGCGCACCCACATGCTGCGGATGGTGATGCCCGTGTCCAGGTTGACGCTCCCCCGGTCCAGGCCCAGCCAGCCGATGCAGCCCGCGTAGGGCCCGCGCGCCCGGCCTTCCAGTGTGCGGATGATTTCCATGGCCCGCACCTTGGGCGCGCCGGAAACCGTGCCCGCCGGAAAGGAAGCGGCCAGCACGTCCAAAGCGTCCAGTCCGTCGGCCAGACGCGCCGTGACCCGGCTGGTCAGGTGCATGACGTGGGAGTAGCGTTCCACTTCCATGTAGCGTTCCAGATTGACGCTGCCCGGCCGGGCCACGCGGCCCAGGTCGTTGCGGCCCAGATCCACCAGCATGACATGCTCGGCCCGCTCCTTGGGGTCGTCGCGCAATTCGGCGGCCAGCCGGGCGTCTTCCAGATCGTCCCTGCCCCGCCGCCGTGTGCCCGCGATGGGCGAGAGCTGCAAACGCCCTTCCGTGCAGCGGACCATGACCTCCGGCGAGGAGCCGAACAGGGTCAGATCCGGGAAGCGCATGTAAAACATGTAGGGAGAGGCATTGAAGCGGCGCATGCGCCGGTAAAGCTCAAAGGGATTGCCCGCGAAAGACGTGGAAAACCGCACCGACGGCACGACCTGAATGGCTTCGCCCCGGCGCAGCATCTCCCTGATCCGCTCCACATAGGCCTTGTAGCCCGCCTCGCCGGGTTCCGCGCTGATTGCGTCCGGATCAAGCCCCGTGCCGCTGTTTCCGTTGGCGGCGGGATCGACCGCCTCATGGGCGCTGCGCAGGGGACGATGCTCGCCCAGGCTGATCTGGCAGAGGCGATTGTAGAGATGGTCGAAAACCAGCACCGTGCCGGGCAGGGCCAGCAGGCAGTCCGCCTCTTCCGGGGGCATGACGGAGGCCAGCTTGTCGTTGAACAGCCCGGCCATGCCGAAGCCCAGATAGCCGTACAGGGCACGGGTGATAGGCGGCAGACCGGCGATGTTTTCCGGCGGAGTGATCTCCAGGCGACGCATGAGCGCGCGCAGGCCTTCCACAAAGGGCTGCCCCTCCAGGTCACCGAGCGGCGCGAAGCGCTGGTCCTCCACGCGCAGGGCCAGTCTGCCCTCCCGGCAGGAGATGAACAGGGCCATGTCGCAGGCCAGAATGCTGTACCGGCCCCAGCGTCCGTCCACTTCGGCGCTTTCCAGCAAGATGCCGTTGCCCGCGCCCACCATGCCCATAAACAGGCTGATGGGCGTGTCCATATCCGCCGGCAGCCAGCGTGCGGATTGCCGCACTTTCAGCGGCGGCCGCGCATTCCCTGTGTCTTTCATCTTCCTTGTCCTTGTGTGTGGTGGAAACAAAAAAAAGCGCCGTCTCACGGGGAGACGGCGCTCACAATAGCTGACCTGAACGAACGGAACTCTTATGCCCGCACGTCTCCCCCCCGCATGTTGATGCGCCACCACCAGCCCATAAAGCTGTCAGCAAAGAAGGTGGTCGGGAAAGCGTGCATCGCAAAATCCTTGGCTGTTTTCAAAATCCGTTGTGTTTTCAGGCTCTACACAAAGTGCCGGAGCTTGTCAAGACCGGGCGATGTTTATCAGGGGCATTCCGGCAAACGCTTCCTCGGTAATTATTTTAGTGGGCTTGTCGCATGGATGAGGTTTTGTGTGCCCTTCGGCAAGTAGACTTTATGCCTTCCGGCGTCTGGGCCGCCTATCGTTATCGTTGCTGTCTTTATCCGTACGGCTCGCAAGCTCGCCTACGGCTAAAGCTCGAGGCGCGCGGCAGGGGGCCGGGGGCGAAGCTGCCCCCAGACCCCCTACAAGCCCCTGCCCCCGCTGGGCATTGTAATGCTTGAACGCGGCGTCCCACAGGTCTTGCTCGCGTGGCTCGCTGCGCCCCGAAATCGCCGCGTACCAACATTCAGCGGCTGAACATCTCCTTCTCAACGACCGTCAGCGGATGGCATTGCGCGACGCGGAGGGAGGCGGAAGCCGTTTGCGGCTTGCCGCATTATGGATGCCGACAGCAACGATAGACGCCCAAAACGGCAACGGAGTGGTGTGCTCTGCCCGGCTTTATGCCGGGTTTCTTTTTGGGTTTGCACCCATATCAGCATTATTGCCGGGTCGATAGCTCCTAATACAAAACCCCTCGGGGAAATAAGAGCAGCGCTCCATGTAGCGTAGTTGAGTCCCGGCATTTCTCATTTAAAAATGCCGACGCAACTAACTACATAGAGTTTTTATATCAGGTCCAACCCCTCATTCTATCGGCATCCCCATCGACACTATTACCGCTCTGGTCGGCAAGCGACAGGAAACGGCGGAAGCCATGCTGCCTTTTGCCGTTACGCGAGCATTGAAAAGGATTCAGCAAAAACGGAAGACGGCGCGAAACTCACCGGGCACGGCCATAAGCCGGGAGAATACTGTCAGTACCACTTGCCGCCGTATGCCCTCACGGAAAAAAGCGAGCTTCTTGAGCAGTATAAGGCCGAGAATATCGCCGCCGCCCTGGACGCCATTTACAACGAGTTTTTCGCCACGGTCTTTCTTATGAAGGGCTATGACGCCGACAGCAAGATAACCAACTTCACTCTTTACCAGATTGGAGAACTGCTGTCGCGTTCGCTGGGATGTTGAGCCAAACCGGTTCCGTCCTGGCCGATTATAACTTGATGCATGTGCGGCGGATTCCGACCGCGTAAGATAAAGGCGGTCCCGGAAAATCTCCGGGGCCGCCTTCTAGAGCAGTTTACACTTAAAATTATCGCTTAACGGCGAAGTAAATTCACGTTGAGATATTTTCAATATCAAAACGCTCTATTCTTTATTCCGCAGCTGGTGCAGTGACGCATTTCATGCGTGAACCGCTCTACTCAGGGCATGGACGCCCGCTATTTGCCGAACAGAATTTCCTGGTAGTTGGGCAAAGCCCACAAATCGTCGGCCACGCGGGTTTCCAGCAGGTCCGCATAGTGACGCACCTCTTTCATGAGAGGCAGCACCTCTTCACAGTAGCGCTGGGCGGCGTCCAGGCTTTCGCCCAGTTGGCCCACGTCGGCCAGCACGTCCTCCAGCCGGGCCGTGGCCGTCTGCAGGCCGCGCAGATGCGCGGTGACCTCGTCCAGGGTCATGGTTTTGTAATCCTTGCCGATGGCCTGCATCTGCGCGGCCGTGCCCGCCAGTTCGCCCTGGTAGCGCATGCCCGCCGGGAAAATGATGGTGCGGGCCATGCGGATGGCCAGATTGGCCTCGGTACGCACGGTCTTGCAGTACTGCTCCAGATAGATGTCCTGGCGGGCCTTGAGCTCGGCCCGGTTCAGCACGCCCTGCCCTTCGTACAGGGCAATGACCTCGGGCCGGGTGAGTTCCGGCAGGGCCTCGGGCGTGTTGCGCAGGTCGGGCAGACCGCGCCGCCGGGCCTCGTTGTGCCAGACTTCCGAATAGCCGTCGCCGTTGAAGATCACGGCGCTGTGTTCCTCAATGACGTGGCTGATAAAGGATTCCACGGCGGCATTGAAAGCCGTGCCGGACTTGATTTCCCGTTCCAGCCAGTCGGCGGCGAAGCCCAGGGAATCGGCCATCATGGCGTTGAGCGCGGTGATGGAACCGGCGGCGGACTGGCTGGAGCCCACGGCCCGAAATTCAAAGCGGTTGCCGGTAAAGGCCACGGGGCTGGTGCGGTTGCGGTCGCCGGGGTCCGTGGGCAGGGGCGGCAGGGTATCCACCCCCACATTCATGACCCGTCCGCTTTTGCCGTTGGCCGCGTCACCTATGCGTCCGGCCCGGAAAGCCTCAAAGACCTCGGTGAGCTGATCGCCCAAAAAGATGGACATGATGGCCGGAGGGGCCTCATGCGCGCCCAAACGGTGATCGTTGCCGGCGCTGGCCACAGTGGCCCGCAACAGGCCGCCGAACTTATGCACGGCGCGGATCATGGCCGCGCAGAAAACCAGGAACTTGGCATTGGCGTGCGGGGTTTCGCCGGGATCAAAAAGCGTGCCCAGCTCCGCGTTGCCGATGGAATAATTGACGTGCTTGCCCGAGCCGTTGATGCCGCTGAAGGGTTTTTCGTGCAGCAGGCATTTCAGGCCGTAGCGCTTGGCCACGTTGCGCAGGGTGGCCATGATGATGTGGTTGTGGTCCACGGCCAGGTTGCTGGGCTCGTAGAGCGGCGCGATCTCGTACTGGCTGGGGGCCGCCTCGTTGTGGCGGGTGCGCACGGGCACGCCCAGCTTGTAGAGTTCGCGCTCCACTTCCATCATGCAGGACAGGACGCGCTGCGGAATGACCCCGAAATACTGGTCGCTGAATTCCTGCCCCTTGGCCGGGCGCGCGCCGAACAGCGAACGCCCGGCGATTTGCAGATCGGGGCGGGCGAAGTTGAAGTTGTGGTCGATGAGAAAATATTCCTGCTCCAGACCGGCATAGGAAATCACCGGTAGATCCGTATGGATGTTGAACAGGGCCAGCACCCGCTGGGCCTCGCGGTTCAGGGCCTGGCCGGAGCGCAGCAGCGGCGTCTTTTTGTCCAGGGCCACGCCCGTCCAGGACAGGAACATGGTCGGGATGCACAGAAAGGTGCCGTTGGGATTTTCCATGATGTAGGCCGGGCTGGTCACATCCCAGGCCGTGTAGCCGCGCGCCTCAAAAGTGGAGCGCAGCCCCCCGGAGGGGAAGGAGGAGGCGTCGGGTTCGCCCCGGATCAGCATGGAGCCGGAAAACTCGGCAATCACGCCGCCCGTGCCGTCGGGCATCAGGAAGCTGTCATGCTTTTCGGCGGTCTGGCCGGTAAGCGGATAAAAGACGTGCGTGAAATGGGTGGCCCCTTTTTCAATGGCCCAGTCTTTCATCACCGCTGCCACGGTGTCGGCAATGGAGGGATCCATGCGTTCGCCGAAGGCAATGGTCTTGTGCAGCGACTTGTACACGTCTTTGGGCAGGCGCTCGCGCATGACGCGGTCATTGAAGACATTGCTGCCGAAAATGTCCGTGGGTCTGGTGTCCGCGAAATTGAGCGGAGCCGCGTCCGGCTTGTAGGTGGTAATGGCCTGGATGGCGCTGTGACGGGCGGTATTGCTGCTCATGCGTGCTCCTCGCAAGTCAAGGCGAAAACGGCTTACTTTACCTCGACGATCTCAATCTCGAAGGTCAATTCCTTGCCCGCCAGCGGGTGGTTGGCGTCAAGCGTGATTTCATCCGCGCCCACTTCAGTGATGGTCACGTCCATCTGGCCCTGCTCGTTGGAAAGCTGCAAGGGCACGCCCGCTTCCAGGGGAATGTGCGACGGCACCTGGGCGCGGGCCACGGTGAAGACCAGTTCAGGGTCGGCGTCGCCGTAAGCCTGGTCAGGCGGAATGGTCACGGTGACGGTTTCCCCGGCTTCATGGCCTTCCACAGCGGCCTCGAAACCCGGGATCAGCATGCCCTTGCCCAGGGTGAATTCCAGGGGGTCGCGCTCCCTGGAGGAATCGAAAACCGTGCCGTCAGCCAGTGTACCGGTGTAGTGCACACGCACCGTGTCGCCTTTTTTAATGGACATGGAGAACTCCCTGAAACCCGCGTGGCGGGCTGTTTAGGAAGCACTGAAATGGTCTTTTTGCCCTCTGCCCGCGTCAGGCTCACTCTGTACGAAGGTCGGGTTTGGATATCCCCCCCTCCGCCCGCAGCTCACCTTGCTTTAGCCGTTGCGACGCAGGAACTTTAGTCGTAGGCGAACTTGTGAGCCGTACGAATAAAGCAAGCTGCCGGCGCGGCAACGGCTAGCGCCCTTGGCAGAGAACAAAAATCCTCATTAATCAGTGCTTCCTTTATTTTTAGTGAGGTGGGGGCGTGTTCCGGCCTGGCGTCGAATGAGGTCAGGAGGGGAAAACCGCCAGTCGCATAAAAAGAAAGCAAAACACGGCGCGGTGCTGATGTCAATGCGCCTTCGGCGGACGCGCAGGGCAAACGCATCTAATTACAGACTTTACAGGCCTTTTATTTGCCGTGATGGTCCGTCAAAACCAGCCTTTTGTGTGCCGGCTGCGTCATCCGGCGCTTTTTGCCGCTCATGTACTTGAGTACAGCCCTGCTCTTGATGCCCGTAAGGCTCGCACGGCTCGCCAACGGGCACGGCCCTTTGGGCCGCCTTTCGGTCGGTTTCCGCGCAAAAAGTGCCGTTTTCCTTGCCGGCACGCAAAAATCCTGCTTCAGCCGTTGCGACGCAGGAGCTTTAGCCGTAGGTGGCTTCTCCTCTTTTCTGCTTGTTCCCCGATCTATCGGGAAATAAAGACTTTTTAGATGCGTCTGCCCTAAGCGGACACGGCCCTGCTCCGGAGCGTGTCCGGCTTGACAGCAAAGGCTTTGCCAAGGATAATTGAAAACTGTTCCTAACGCCATATTGACGTCAGGGCAGGGATTAAACACGCCGCCGCCCGGCGCCAGCCGGAACGGCGTTTTACACGCACACATCGGCCTTTGCAGAGCGAAGGCCGTAGTAATCTTATTTCGAGGTACACATGTCCGACATCCGCTCCGCTTACACCGACAGCCTCCATTTCTACGGCAGGCACACTCCCCGCGAGTTGGCCGAGACCTACGGCACGCCGCTCTACGTCTACAATGAAAATGTCCTGCGCCAGCGCTGCCGCGACCTGACGGCCCTTTCCGGCCAGCCCGGCTTCGGGGTCAACTATTCGATCAAGGCCAACGCCAACCCCGTGCTGCTGCGGATGATCCGCGAAGAAGGCCTGGTGGTGGACGCCATGAGCCCGGGCGAGCTGTTCATGAACGATCTGGCCGGTTTTACGCCCGCCGAAATCCTGTACATCTCCAACAACAATTCCGACACGGAATTGCAGAACGCCCTGGTGCACGGCCTGCTGGTCAGCGTGGACTCCCTTTCCCAGCTGGATACCTTGGGCCGCCTCAATCGCGGCGGCAAGGTCATGGTGCGCTTCAATCCCGGCATCGGGGCCGGGCATCACGCCAAGGTGGTCACTGCGGGCAAGGAAACCAAGTTCGGCGTCACGCCGGACAAAATGGACGAAGTCTTCGCCCTGCTCGCCAGGCATGAGCTGACCCTGGCCGGCATCAATCAGCATATCGGCTCACTGTTCATGGAGCCCGACGGTTATCTGAACGCGGCCCGGGTGCTGCTGGATCTGGCCGAAACCCTGCCCGACGGCGCGCTGGACAGACTGGAAATCATCGACTTCGGAGGCGGCTTCGGCATTCCCTACCACAAGTATGAAGGCGAGGCGCGCCTGGACATGGCCGATCTGGGCCGTCGCCTGCATGCCATGATCAGCGGCTGGGCCGCCAGCGCCGGTTACAAGGGGCGCTTTCTGGTGGAGCCGGGCCGCTATGTGGCCGCCGAATGCGGCGTGCTGCTGGGCCGGGTCCATGCCGTGAAAAACAACGGCGACAAGCGCTATGTGGGCACGGACCTGGGCTTCAACGTGCTGGTGCGCCCGGCCATGTACGATTCCTTCCATGATGTGGAGATCTACCGTGGCGAGAAGGGCGCGGCGGATGCCGAACCCATGCGCCAGACCATTGTGGGCAATATCTGCGAAAGCGGCGATATTCTCGCCAAAGACCGCCTGCTGCCGGTCATGCGCGAAGGGGACGTGCTGGGCATTCTTGATGCCGGAGCCTACGGCTTCACCATGGCTTCCAATTACAATCAGCGCCGTCGCCCCGCCGAAGTGCTGATCCAGAGTGACGGCACGGCCCGCCTGATTCGCCGCCGCGAAACCCTGGAAGATCTGGCCCGTTGCCTTGACGGCCTGCTGTAGCTCGACGGGCGTCGCGTCAGAACGCAGGGGCGGTTCGCATGCCCACGCCTGATCTGAGCACTTCTCCGCGCGCCATCTGGCGGCTGACCTGGCCCCAGATGCTCATGATGTACCTTGTGTTCTTCATGGGCTTCAACACGGTCTGGGTGGCCGGGCAGATCAGCGCCGACGTGCAGGCCGCCCTGGGCATGGTGACCCAGTGCGCCATTTTCCTGATGGTGGTGATCATGGCCGTGTCCAGCGGGGCCACGGCCGCTGTCAGCCAGTCTCTGGGCGCGCGCAAAATGCGCCGCGCCCAGCGTTATGTGGGCACCACCGTGCTTGGCAGCCTGGGTCTGGGCCTGCTGGTGGCCGTGGGCGGCTGGTTTTTCGGCGACGGCATATTGCGCCTGCTCATGGTGCCGGAAAGAATTCTGCCCATCGCCCGCGAACTCTGGCAGGTCACCATGTTGGCCCTGCCCGCCCAGTACATCTATTCCGCCACCGGGGTCATGTTTCGTGCCACGCGCCAGGTATTGCCGCCGCTCTGGGTGGCCGCCCTGGTCTGCGTGGTCAACCTGCTGGCCTGCCTGGGCTTCGGTCTGGGCTGGTTCGGCCTGCCCGCCTTCGGCTACATGGGCCTGGTCTGGGCCAACCTGGGCGCGCAATGCCTGGGGGCCCTCTGCAACTGCCTGCTGCTGGCCAACTCCGGCTATCTGCAACGCCGAGCCCTGCCCACGTTGCGCTGGCTCAAGTCCGGTCTGCCCTATCTGTTGCGGGTGGCCCTGCCTGCGGGCGCGGCCCAGATCGTCTGGCAATCCGGCTATCTCACCCTGTTCGTGCTGGTGGCCTCGCTGCCCACGGACAGCGTCAACGCCCTGGCCGGACTGACCGCCGGACTCAGGGTGGAAGCCCTGCTTTTTCTGCCGGGCATGGCCTTCAACATGACCGTGGCCGTGCTGGTGGGCAACAGCCTGGGCGCGGGCAAACCGGAGGAAGCCAAACGCCTGGCCCTGAATCTGGTGGGCCTGGCCGCCCTGGCCATGAGTCTGGTGGCGGCCCTGCTCTGGCCCTTCCGCCGGGAGCTGGCGGAACTGCTTTCCCAGGAACCCGGCACCCAGGCCCAGATCATCAGTTATCTGACCTACAACCTGATCTCCACGCCCTTTTCCATCGCCAGCACGGTCATGGGCGGCATCATGGTGGGCGCCGGGGCCACCCAATACAATCTGATGGTCTACGGCGGCACCTTCTGGCTGGTACGCCTGCCCCTGGGCTGGCTGCTGGGGCACCTGCTCTGGGGCAGGGCCTCGGGGGTTTTCGCGGCCATGCTGTTTTCACAATGTCTGCAAACCTGCATCATGCTCTATGTGGTGCTTTACCGCGACTGGGCGCGTTTCGCCATGAGGCGCTGGCGGGAGCACCACACGGAACGCAAGCCCGCCTGACGGGCCGGACGCCGTCGCCCGCTTACGCGGCGGGGCCTGAAAAGGAGAACATCTTCATGGACAAGAATTTCACGCCGGTAAGCCTGGACGGCAGCCGGGATTTTTACAGTCTCTGGCAGCGCACGCCGCGCCGCTCCCTGGACTACACCCTGCCCAATCTCTGGGGCTGGCAGGAATATTACGGCCTGGAATGGTGCTTTGACGACGCGCTCTGCTGGATTCGCCAGACCCGTCCCCGGCTGGTCTGCTGGGCTCCGGTGGGCGACTGGAGCGCCGTGGACTGGAACCGCGTCCTGCCCGCCGCGTTCAGCGAGGCGGCGCATGATTTCGTGCGCGTGCCCGAGGAACTGCTGCGCCTCTGGCAAGAGGCCCTGCCCGGCCTGGTGGACCCCGAAGAAGATCGCGGCCAGTGGGAGTATCTCTACAAGCAGGAGGAACTGGCCGATCTGCCCGGCAACCGTTTCCACAAGAAAAGAAATCATATCAACAGCTATATCAAGGCCTACGGCAAACCGGACTACCGCCCGCTGGACGACGCCATGGTGGAGGATGTGCTGGCCGTGCAGGATGACTGGTGCCAATGGCACGAGTGCGAGGATTCTCCGTCGCTGCAGGCGGAAAATGACGCCATCAACCGCGTGCTCTCGCACTGGGACAGGTTCAGCGGGCTCCACGGCGGCTCCCTCTATGTGGATGGCCGGATGATAGCCTTCAGCGTGGGTGAAAAGCTGGACGAACTGAGCCTGGGCGTGCACTACGAGAAAGGCCTCAACGGCTTCCGGGGCGTATACCAGACCATCAACTGCGAATTCGCCCGGCATGCGGGCGCGGGCTTCACCTATATCAACCGGGCCCAGGATCTGGATGAGGAAGGGCTGCGCCAAGCTAAGATGACCTACATGCCCACGGATTTTCTGCGTAAATACAAGGTGCGCGTACGCAAGGCCTGACAGGCCGGAACGCTATACGTCCGTAAGGCAAAGCCCCGCGTCGTACGACGCGGGGCTTTGCCTTACCCCTGCCTGCGGGCCGGTCCGCGGCAATGGCAGTGGCCCCGCATCCCGCCTCTGTGGGCCGGACTCATGCCTGCCGTACGGGGCCGCGCCCATTGATCCGGAAGGTCGCGGCCAGGGCCGCCGTTGCAGGCGTGGCCGCCCTGATGACCGTGGGCATTGCCGTTGCCCGGGGCCTTCTTCTGCCCATGCCCGGCCGCGTGTCCGCAACCGCTTTCCCGCTTGTCATCCGGGCCGTGTTGCCGCTCATGCACGCGCCCGCATTTCCGGACGTCGGTCCGGCCATGTCGCTTGCCGTGCCGCTGATGTCCCGTCAGTTCATCCGCAGCCTGTCCACAGCCATTCCCATTCAGCTTGGTTTCCATGTGTTCTTCCACGAGATTGCTCCTTTTTGGAATATATTTCATATTCTTGTTCAAGAAAAGCCGGGATGGGCATACTGCCTCCCGGCAGGGGCTCACAGCCTCAGCACGTCGCCAGGAAAAGCCCCAGCGGCATGGCCGCTTCCAAAAAATCGGCGCGGCTCAGACGTCCGGCGTCATAGCGCAAAAGTACCGAGCCGGTGGCCGCCTTGAATTCCACCGCAGTAAACTGCCCCGTTTGCTCCAGGGCCTGGCGCAAGGCCGCATGAATGGCCTGTTCCTTGAAGGCTTCGTGCCGTAGGCGCACGCGCCCGTCCGTAAAGCTTGCGATATGCCGCATGAGCGCCTCCAGTGCCGCTTCACGTCGGGCGTCAAGCGGGCCTTCTCCGGCAACGGAAGCTTCCTCGGCGCGCACGTCGCTGATTTGATCAGCACTGGGGGTGAACGGCGCAAGCTCCGGGCGGGAGGCGGTTTCCAGCCGCGCTCCGGTTGCAGCCCGGTCTTTGTCCAGCAAGGCGGCAAAAGCCTCTTCCAGGGGGGCTGCGTTCTGGTTGCGGCCGCGTCCCTTGCCGCCCTGCCCGCCACGGCCTCCGCCGCATCCCTGACCGCCGCCGGACTTACCGCCCAGCAGGGAAAGCACGGAAGAGCCGCCGCCTCCCTTGCCGGCACCGCCCGCACACTTTTTGCCCACGGCCGACAGCACCGACCCGGCCGCTCCGCCGCCGCTCAACAGGCTCTTGCCCACAAAACCCAACAGCCCCAAACCCATTTTGCCCATCATTGTATGTCCTCCATGGCGTCACGGCGGCTTCGCACTCCCTGTTCCGAACCGGTTCCCGCACGTCCCGCGCCGTGCCCCCGGCCACTGTCGTGCCCGCGCCGCCGTCCGGTATGCTCGGGGCGTACACAGGAGTCGGCCCCGTCCCGGCCGTCCGTGATCCCCATCTCCGTCGCGCAGGGGTCCGGCATGCTATCGTGTTCCACGGCAAGAGCCGCATCCCGGCCCAGCACCGCGACGGAACCCGGTCCCCCCTGCCCGCGCCCATGGCGTCCGTGACCGTGTGGCCCACCGGACCAGAGTTGCCCGCAGGGGCGCACCGTCACATTGCCGCCGTCACAGCGCAGAGCCCAGCCGTCGCGCAGAGCCATGGCTATACGCCGCCTGGCCTCGCCCAGCAGACGACAGAGGGTCGGCGTGGAAATCCCCATACTGCGCGCCGCCGCGTCCTGCGGCAGCCCCTCGGCGTCTACCAGGCGCATGGCCTCGAACATATCAAGACTCACCACTATTTCCGCCGCGTTCGGGCGGCCTTCGGGCAGATAACGCCGCCATCCGGGAACGGCGTCAATAATACGGATTTTCTGTGGTCTCATTCTTTATTCCATGCGGCAATGCGGTTTTGTTTTGAAATATATTTCATATATAGGCAGCACCCCTTCCCCTGTCAAGGGATCGACCGAAAACGCTTCGTCTGGACGGATTAGGCTGTTTTCCGCCGCTTAGCACGGAGATTCAGAGCGCTGGACCTTGATTGCATCCGGCCCCCGGCCAAGGACCGAATACGGAGGATTCATGGCCTGCCTCGCTTTTCCGCTTTCTCCGATCACTGACGCATGGATATCTGAAACGCCCCTCCCATCGCGGTCTACTTTCCACCGTGCGGGCATAGACTTTGCTCGCCAGCCGCACTCTGTGTGAAATAGAGTTGCCTGTGCAAATTTTATACAAGCCTGGAGTACGTATGTATAAAAGATAGACACTGTCATCCAAGGCTCCACTCCGCGAGAAGAATAAAATTCTCTTGAATTATAATATATTACCTATTTTATCCAGCTTTGGCACGAGCATTGCTATATTCAAGACATGGTGCACGAAATATCGGGCACTGGTTAACAAAAGAAAATATCTGCCGACTGGCGGTTAAATATATACGAAAAGATAAAACAGATTTTCCGTGCCGCTCCCAGCCCCCATCAGGGATGGCGCGGAACCCCCGAAAAACCTCCTCCACTGAATAGAACAATTCTAACCATCAGAACATCCTCCCTCTTTGCGGCCGCCGGTCCCCCCGGCGGCCGCCCCTCTTTTTAGATGCAACACGCAATCACGCGAAGTTATATGTTCGCCCTTGAAATGCATAAGCCCCTATGGTCTGTTAACACTATTTGACAAAGAGCGAGTATTCCGTAAGAATGTCTTATGCAAATTACTCGCGAACAATATGAGAGAATCGCTGACTGCTTCCCGCGCCAAAGAGGTAATGTCCATTTTGACAATCTCCAGGTGTTGAATGCGATTCTGTACGTTGCGGAGCATGGGTGTAGATGGCGTGGACTGCCAAAAAATTTTGGCTGTTGGCACAGCATCTACACGCGCATGAACCGCTGGAGCAAGAACGGAGTTCTTGACCGCATATTTGAACGCCTTCAACAAGAGCAGATACTCCGCCTTAAAATAGAAGCAGTTTCTCTCGACAGTACTATTGTTAAGGTTCATCCCGATGGAACAGGGGCCTTAAAAAAACAGGTCCGCAGTCCATCGGAAAGTCCAGAGGCGGCTGGACGACCAAGCTTCATATGGTTGCCGCGAATGCTGAATGCGCGTTGAATTTCAGCCTCACTCCCGGCAACGCCGGCGATGCCCCCGAGGGGCGCAGGCTGCTTGTCCAGTTGGGGCCGATGCCAGCGCCGTGCAGCTTGCTTATGGATGGCGCATATGAGGGTAATGAAACGACTCGCTTGGGACGTGAGTTGGGCTTCACTCCGGTGGTGCCGCCCAATCCCAACCGACTGAAACCGTGGGAGTATGACAAAGAGCTATACAAAAGACGTAATGAGGTAGAACGGCTTTTCAG
>NZ_JH114301.1:745434-749403 GCF_000224635.1 Desulfovibrio sp. 6_1_46AFAA | reverse complement strand
TTAAAATAGAAGCAGTTCTCTCGACAGTACTATTGTTAAGGTTCATCCCGATGGAACAAGGGGCCTTAAAAAAACAGGTACCGCAGTCCATCGGAAAGTCCAGAGGCGGCTGGACGACCAAGCTTCATATGGTTGCCGCGAATGCTGAATGCGCGTTGAATTTCAGCCTCACTCCCGGCAACGCCGGCGATGCCCCCGAGGGGCGCAGGCTGCTTGTCCAGTTGGGGCCGATGCCAGCGCCGTGCAGCTTGCTTATGGATGGCGCATATGAGGGTAATGAAACGACTCGCTTGGGACGTGAGTTGGGCTTCACTCCGGTGGTGCCGCCCAATCCCAACCGACTGAAACCGTGGGAGTATGACAAAGAGCTATACAAAAGACGTAATGAGGTAGAACGGCTTTTCAGGAGGCTCAAAGGCTTCCGCCGTGTTTTTACTCGGTTCGATAAGCTCGATGTCATGTTCCTGGCCTTTGTCGTCTTTGCGTTAATTGTTATAGCTCTGAAATAGTGTTAACAGGCCCTAACTTAGAGACTCGTCCTGCAAACCGTGCTGTGCGATATCTCATCCGGCCTTGCCGTAGGCTCCTTCGCGCCCGGCCCCGCGCATATCTGGAACTCGGGGAAAATGGCGGAGCTGGAACGCCTCATATGATCAGAACCTCCTCGGACACGCTGCCCGGTCTGGGCGGGAGCCGCAACAACCGCGCTACGTCCTGCGGATGACGCTTCTGGATGTGGAAGAGCGCATGCGCCAGGGGGGAAACGGGCCATCCCGCTTTTCACGCACTCACTGGCCCATGCAGCCCCTGAAACACCCACTCGCGTCGGCCTGCTTTTCGCCGCACGGGCACAGGCTTTCCATGCCAACCGCACCTGTGTGGAATATGACCACCTATGCAAATTTTATACAGGCCTGGAGCATATCTGTATAAAAAATATACGCCTTTATTTCGGATTTCATCGTTTCGAAAAATAAAATCCTATTGAATTATAAAGCATTAGCTGTTCTATCCAACTTTGGCACGGGCATTGCTACAGCTAAAGGCAACAGCACACGAAATACCGTGTACCGGAAACGACAGAACTACGACCCCAGAGAAATGCTACTAATCCTAATGGCAAGGTTGTTAGGGTATGGCATGGGCCAAGACTAAAACAGAATTTTCAACCCGCTTCATCATCAACTTGTTTATCCGCCGACGGGCGGTCAATATATACGAAAAAGAATAAAACAGATTTCCGCGCCGTCCCCAGCCCCCATCAGGGGCGGCGCGGAGCCCCCCCTCGAAAAACCTCCTCCTTTGAACAAAATTCTCTAACCATCGGAACATCCTCCCTCTCTACGGCCGCCGGTTGCCCCCGGCGGCCGCCTCTCTTTTTTAAGCAGGCTGCGCTTGAAATTTCCACTTTACGGCGGACAAAGCTCCGCCGGCACCGTGCCTGCCCGGAACTATTCGCGCTTGTCGGCCCCCAGGTGCCCGATCTGCGCGGACTGTTCCTGCGCGGATACGGGAGCCAGGTCTACGCCCAGGTCAACGGCACGACCGTGGGCGTAACCTCGACCCTGCATGAGTCTGGCCAGCTTGGCCAGGTGCAGGGGGATGCCATACGCGATATCCAGGGGGATGCGATTGGTTTTGCAAACAGCAGTGGATATGCGTTTTCCACCTCTGGCGCGTTTGACATCCTCCAAGGGACGTACATTGGGATTTATTCCGTCGATTTTGATAACCAGGGGTTAAGATTCGATGCCGCACGGGTAGTCCCCACGGCTGCCGAAAACCGTCCTGCAAACCAGGCCGTGCGGTACCTCATGCGGGCGCGGCCCTAGCGCCCTGGCGCAGCATCGCGCGCGTACCCGGAACTGTCCGCGCTTCTCGGCGGCCAGGTGCCGGATATGAGGGGGCTGTTCCTCCGTGGATACGGCTCACAGGCCCACGTCCAGAGCAACGGCACGACCGTGGGTATTACGTCCACCATGCACAGCTCTGGAGCGCTGGGGCAAGTCCAAGGCGACGGTACGAGAAATCTTACTGGAACAATTGGCCCGTCTATTGATGCGGGCTCATCAGGAATTGTATATCGGAATGGGCAGTCTGGTTATATGCTTCCATCAGCAGCCCATTATGCAACGGCTTTTCATCACATAGATATCTCACGCGCTGTGCCCACGGCCAACGAAAACCGCCCGGTGAATACCGCTGTCCGCTTTCTGGTCCGAGCCCGGCCATAGCGCGGAAGACCTCAGACAAGGGGGATCCCTCGTCCGAGGCCTTCTGAGAGAAGAAACAAAAATGATTAGTCTGTGTTGGGTTTCCGGCGTCTTTCCCAGAGCTTCATGTCATTCATTTTTTTGCGACGTTCACGCTGTAATGCCTTGGACACCAGTGCGGTACCTTTTTTGAGTCCCCACTTTTCACGATAATTATCAGTGCTCATTCCATGAATAGCCAGATGGCGCTTGGTCAAGACTTTGAAATTCTTACCGCATTCAAGGCATGTGACAGATCTTTCTTTCACGGACTTGCGTCCTTCAAGGGCCATCTCTTCTCTGTTCTGCTCCACGGGCTGTTCGCTTTCAGCTACCGCACGAATCCCTTGCGCAACCTTGTGCACAAAGGCTGCAATTTCCTCTTCTTTCATTACTCTAACGCCAGCTTGGGCTTTAGCAATTTCAAGAGCCTCTTTCAAATAATCATCCATAACTACTCCAAAAAGTGTCTAGGATTATCAGCGTGTAGGGCACAATTCTTGTGTGTCCTTAAGATTTGTCTTGAGCCAGTCGGAAAACAATCCTCCGAGAGGCTGAATTCTATAAATTTTTTGCCCTATAGGTTTATCTTCAGATTCTTTTTTGCGCTTTTTGTCATCACCCACGATAAACATCGGGGGCATTTCATACACTCCCTCTTCTTCAAGGAGGGCATTGTTAACAAGCTCCATAAAAGCCCGTTTTCCATGTACTCCATGCAATTCATTGAAAAACTGAATGATGTCGTAGCGAGTCCCTGTTAAGTTGAATTTATCTTGAAAATGAACCAGACAATCAATGGCTGGTAAGGAGAGTTGGTCGAAAAAATCATTAAATACCAAATAAAGTTCGAAAGGAAACACTTTCCCTCCCCTTCCAAGAATCATGAATAGCGAGCGATTCAGATTTAAAATAAACTGCCGTTTTTTTTCAGATGGTTCAGTGAGATAACGCGATATTCCAGTTCTTATGGCATCTGTAAATTCCGCAGAGGTAAGAATTTGGTGTGGAATTTTTTCCTGATATTCATACAACGTTTGGAGAAATTTTTTTATACGCTCTTCTCGCAAAGTATTTATGTTTGCGTCCAAAATCTGCGAAAGTGTTGGCCCCAAAATTGGAACTAGCAAACCAAAGATATCAATAGCGGACTTACATGACTGCAACCCAGCTTCGGCCCAGCTTTGTTGTGGAAGTTCTGGCATGCTATAATGATCATCTATGCTCATATGTCCTCCTAAATATTACGAGATACTAAATTAGCAAAATATTTCAAATGGCAAATTGAGGGTAGCAGGTCACTTCTTATATATCTGGATTCCTGGAGTTGCCCCTGCTAAACCGGACACTCCAAGTTTTGCAATGAACGGATAAACTCACGAGGTGAGAGCATCCGGAGGGCCTTATGTGGGGCATTTTCATTATAGTCTTCAAACCAACCGGAAAGCTGCGCCATCACAGTTTCGGCATCCGATCGATCGTTGCAGAAGACGTAATCCCGTTTGAATGTTTTGACGAGAGCTTCAGCCATACCGTTGCTTTGGGGGCTGCGAGATGGAGTAAACTTGCTGACGATGCCCAGCGCGGCGGCAAAAGTTATTGTTTCTCTCGCCGTGTAGCAGGATCCGTTGTCGGAGAACCATTCAACTGGCTGCAATGTTTTGACATCCCCAAACCGCTTTTCAACGCATGCCAGCATGACGCTTTGCGCCATGTC
>NZ_JH114301.1:740056-745086 GCF_000224635.1 Desulfovibrio sp. 6_1_46AFAA | reverse complement strand
TTTTCGCGGCCAATGCGAACAGCTTCTTTAAGGATTTCAACTTCCAGTGTTTTGTTACCGAGGACGCGTTCCAACTGCCGGATTCGCTTTTTCAGGGCCTTTACTTCGGCAACGCTGACAACCTCGTCATTGGCTTCAATGGCTGTTTTGCCGCCTTCACTCATCTGCTTTCTCCAGCGGTAAAGCAAATTCGGAGCAACGCCATACGTTCGTGCCACCAGGGAAACCGACTGACCTGGGGCCATGCTGGCCTCTATCAGGCGAACTTTTTCGCCGACAGACCAACGGCGACGGGGCGTTATGTTTACTATCTCCACCGTTGAACTTGTTTTAGCACTAGTTCCAGCCATAGTTCCAGCACCTCATCCCTAGTTAGAGGGGTGTCCGGTCGAAATGGGGGCTACTCCAATTCCCCAATCGGCAACGCTTTGCCGGGCAGTACGCGCGTACCCGGAACTGTTTGCACTGGTGGGGGCGAAGGTGCCGGATTTTAGGGGATTGTTCTTGCGCGGCCACGGTGCGCAGACCAGTTCCCACTGTGGGATGGTGACGCACCAGAGCGGTGCGCTGGGGCAACTTCAGGGCGATGCTACAAGGAATATTATAGGTCATGTCGGTGATGTCATGACCTCAGGCAGCGCTGAGGTCGGTAATTACACTGGAGCGTTTTATGTGACCCACCATACTCCAAATTCGATTGGGTATGGAGGAATTTATTCGCGGGAACATATTAGTTCAGCTTTTGATGCTTCTCGTGTGGTTCCCACTGCCGAAGAAATCCGGCCTGTGAACCGGGCGGTGCGATACCTCATGTGGGCCTTGCCCTGAGCTTCATCACGCCCGGCCCCAGCGCGTACCCGGAACTGTCCGCTCTTGTCGGCCCCCAGGTGCCCGATCTGCGCGGACTTTTTCTCCGTGGCCACGGGGGAAACAGCGCTGCGCTGGGCGTCCAGCAAGGAGATGCGATCAGAAATCTGACCGGTTCATTGTACATGATTGGCCTGCACGGCACCGCGCCAAATGGCTCTTTTAGTTTTGCCGAGAACTGGCCTGTGTATCAGGAGTCTGATTCCTGGTCATCGGCTTGGAGAGAAGGAGCACTTAACTTCAATGCTGCACAGCAAGTTCCCACCGCCTCCGAAAATCGCCCCGTGAACACCGCTGTTCGTTATCTGATCCGCGCCCGGCCATAGGCCGCTTTCTGGTCAGTGCGGCGCGTACCCGGAACTGTTTGCGCTTGTGGGCGCGAACGTACCCGATGTGAGGGGGCGTGTTCTTTGGGGCGACGCCGTGCCCGGCAAGGCCCTTGATGCCGGGTTGCCCAACGTATCAGGTGGTGCTGTAGGCTTGGCCTCAAACCCTGGCTTTGGTGAAGTCCAAACAGCCTATGGGGCTCTTCGGATTACGAGAACAGGCATTGGGGGCGTGTTGTACTACAATGCTCCTACCACAGCCGCCTTTGATTTAGACGCGTCTCGCTCGTCGGCTGTTTATGGGCGGAGTACCACGGTGCAGCCTCCGGCGCTCACTGCCCGTTTTCTGATCCGCGCCCGGCCCTGAGCCTCTTCCCGGCTCTCCCCACGCGTAGCGCCAAATTTGACGACCTATGTCACAACTGCCCTTGCATCACCAGTATTTTTGATTATTAAATATAGAAAAATATATTGGTAGAGGTGGGGAACAATGGCAGATAAAGAGCCCAAGCCTTACGATGAAAGAACTGACCTTGAGAAAATTCGGTCCCAATGGAAAAAGTTAAGTGGGCTGCTTAGTCGGAGTGATTGGTCAGCCGCTGTGGTACGAGCTGCAACCGCAACTGAGTTGGCTGTCACGTTCGCTATTCGATACGAATTTACCCAAAAGAGTGAACTTGATACGTCGTTCATTGATGGACTTCTTGGGTGGGCGAACGGCCTCATTGGCAAGGTTGACAAATTGCTTTTGCCGTTGCTTGAACGTACCGAGAAGCATAATACTGTTAAAAAATTATACAACCTTGCGGAAAAGATCAATAATAGACGGAATATGATTGTTCATCGCGGAGAATTTTGTGATAAAAGAAGTACTATAACGCTAATCAACCATTGCAAGGAATTTGTAGATGGGATTGTACAAATTTATGATCCTAAGTTTATTTTGAAAGAAATAAAAGATTTGACTGATGCCCCGCCATCAACTTTGACACCAGCCGGATCTTCCCCACGGCCAACGGAAACCGCCCGGTGAATAGGCCGTCCTGTATTTCGTGCGCGCCCGGCCCTGACCGCTTTCCGCGCCCTCGCGCGCGTACCCGGAACTATTGCGTTCATGGGCAGCCAGGTCCCGGATTTTGAGGGGCTTGTTTCTGCGCGATCATGGGCGGGGCAGCGCGGCGTCGGACATTGTTCAGAATAATATGGTTGGGGCACATGACCATATCGTATCCAGCCGAGCCAGTGAGTAAGGTGGGAGCGGTACGCCATCCCCACACGGCCGCGCAAACAGCTATTGCATGGGTATGGGCATGAGGTATCATCTAAGGGGATAATCTATGAAATTTACAAGTGACATTTGATTCGCGCCAGACGATGAATATGTATGCTGGTGTTCCTGCATCAACAAAGGAGAAGTGTTGCGCGCCATTCAACAGGGAGCCAAGACGATTGACGATATTCACACTGTCACAGGAGCATGTACTTAAGGGCGATGTGCTGAAAAAAATCCGCGCGGCAGATGATGTTTACGGGAAATCCGTATCCTTCTCGGCGAGAAGAGCAGCACTTCCTGAACAGAGTAACTTTGAGAATTGACATTCTCGCATTGCCCGCAGGCTGTGGGCGCGGGCGTCAACTCATGCTACCACCGGAGCATTTTCACATTGAAAATTTGTAAATGCTCTGACACAAGACAACTTGTGCTCAGTAAACATAATTTCTGAATGCAGAACGTCGCGATTATATAAATTTTTATATAGTCTCGGTGCTCTCTATCCTCTTTATTGTGTAAAATTATCAATAAAAAACCGTTTTCCTTACCGTGTTCCCTTCTCTTCCTCGCTTTCCGGCGCTGTTTGCTGTTGTCGGCTGTAACTTGTTAAAATTAAAGTATTTATTCTTGATAGGACACGGCGGCAAGAGTGCCGTCGTGAGTACCCGGAAAAGGACGCTCTGAAAAGCCAGCGCCAACGCTCAACGATCCATGGCAGCCGCAATGACGATTGTGAAAGATGACGGAAATGGAAACTGAACACCATACCGCAGATGGCGGGGCTGAAATAGGATCCGTAATCATGCCTTCCGTAACCGTGTCCGCGTCCGCCTGGAGATTTTTTGCATGCAAAAAAACGCTCCATGTTCACGGTCGAAACCGGGCATGAAGCGGCTGTGGCCGGGCCGGAAAAGCACTTTGCAGCGTTTTCCGACCCGGTCCCTTAACGCAGCGGCATTATCGCGGCTTATGTATGATATCGATGTGTTCGGCTTTATTCTCGCTGTTCGGGTAAATACGGTAGGTGTATTCGCCGTCGGTCACTTTTACGTTTTCCACTTCCCGGGCGAAACGGGTCTTGCCCGTGTCATCCCGCACCGTAAGATTCCTGGTTTTCCCGTCCGCCGTCATGTTCCAAAGTCCGTGCATCTTCGGTTTGCCGTCCAGAGTGACCATCTTGAAGGCGTGGTCGGGAAAATATTCCGCTTTACCGAAGAATGCCGCCACCTTTTCATCCTCGGCGGGTACGCTGGCACCCTTCTGATCCACGGCGTCCGTTGTAATCCACACCTTTCCGACCATTATTTGTTCATAAGGATTCAGAGCGGCAGGTGCACTTGGGGCTTTTTCGGCCGCATAGGCGTTTGCGGCGAGTATACAAAATGCCAGCAACAGGCAGAATATATGCTTCATTGTAAGTCTCTTGTTCAGATGGTCTGTATAAAACAGAGGGTTACAGGTTTATCCGGATATAAAGTCTAATACATAGCATTTTTGATTACAAGTCACGCCATAGTTGTCGATCCCGCTCCCTGCTCCAGAGCGGAGGAGAACGTTTACGCATGGACCCGGACGAGACCAAACGCTTTCCGCCCAACCTGATCATAAACCCGGCTCGAAATTGAGACGCTCGCGGCAGGAAAGGCGTCCGCCGCGCCCTGTATGTCCGCGCCAAGGAAGGCCGGCGGAACAACAGGCCGGCGAAAGCCGGACAATCAAGCCATCCTCGCGCGTCATGCGGAAAGGGTTCCATATACACAATCAAAACCCCCCGCTAGGTGGTCTGACCCCTGTCAAGTAGACAGGTAAAAATCCCCCGGGGCAACGATTACGCGGCCAGCTTTTCTCGGTACTCTACCGGGGAAAGCTGGCCGAGCCTTTTCTGAAACCGTTCCTTGTTGTAGAAGAGGATATATGCTTCTACCAAGGCAATAGTTTCATCCTTGGGTAACGGTTGGTTGTCTGTAAATAATTCTGTTTTGAGATGAGAGAAGAATGACTCCGCACAGGCGTTATCCAGGCAGTTCCCCTTACGGGAATGGCTGCCAAGAATCTGCAAACTGCCAAGCCGCTCCTGATATGTCTTGTGGGTGTATTGAAAGCCCTGATCAGAGTGCAACACGGCTCCAGGCATGGCCGGAAGTCTAGACAGTGTGGCAAGCACCAGTTCAAGGTCATTTCTGGCTGAGAGGCTGTATGCGATAATCTCGGTGTTGTGCAAATCCTGCACTGCCGACAAGTAAATAAAACCGGAGCTTGTCGGCAGATAGGTGATATCTGTCGCAAGTTTTTTACCGGGAACATCGCTTTTGAAGTCACGGCCAAGGAGGTTCGGAAACACAATACTGCCCGATTTGCCAACGTAACGGCGTTTTTTACGGATAACCGATTGAATGCCAAGTTTTTGCATCAAGCGATGAACTCGCTTATGGTTTACGATAAGCCCTTACGATGCAAAGTTGTCGTTATACGACGATATCCGTAGAAGGGGCGTAATGAGTGAATTGCTTTAATGTACTCCAAGATACCTTCATTGTTGTCTTGCTTGGGTACACTCTTCTTCC
>NZ_JH114301.1:718240-739996 GCF_000224635.1 Desulfovibrio sp. 6_1_46AFAA | reverse complement strand
AATCCTGCACTGCCGACAAGTAAATAAAACCGGAGCTTGTCGGCAGATAGGTGATATCTGTCGCAAGTTTTTTACCGGGAACATCGCTTTTGAAGTCACGGCCAAGGAGGTTCGGAAACACAATACTGCCCGATTTGCCAACGTAACGGCGTTTTTTACGGATAACCGATTGAATGCCAAGTTTTTGCATCAAGCGATGAACTCGCTTATGGTTTACGATAAGCCCTTCACGATGCAAAGTTGTCGTTATACGACGATATCCGTAGAAGGGGCGTAATGAGTGAATTGCTTTAATGTACTCCAAGATACCTTCATTGTTGTCTTGCTTGGGTACACTCTTCTTCCATTTATAGTATCCAGACCTGGATAATCCCGAATAAGACAGCAAAATTGACAACGAATGCCGCGTCCGCAATTCATCAATTATTCTGAAATGCTGCCACTTTTGTCTGCTCCCCATTCGTGCCCGAATCTGGAGCGATATAACTTTTTTAAGTAATCACGTTCCGCCTTCACATAGGACAACTCTTCTTCAACAGATGCGAATTGAGTGCGAGGTCTCCCTCTGCGAGAACCCGTTGCCTTGCCGCGTCCATCTTCGAGAGATTCGCCTCGCTGAAATTTGGTTACCCATTCACGGAGTGTTTTCTTGTCTTTCAGGCCAAGCTCATCCGCCAACTGCTGATAGCTTCGCCCTCCTTCAAGGTAGCGCCGTACAGCTTCTTCCTTGAAGGAGGGCAAATAAGTCGTCTTCTTCTTTCCGTTTGCCATGCAAGCCCCCATCAGGGTTCTAAAGTTTGAGCCTAGAGGGGCTTTTTTACTTTGTCTACCTTGATGGGGGCATATCAATAGCGGGGGGTTTCTACATACAAGAAGGGGGCGAAGGTCGTACCCTTCGCCCCCCTGGAAAAAGCGATTTGCACATAAATTTGCACATGCTCAAATCGCAAAACCTGGAAACTTGGCGTCACCAACGGGATTTGAACCCGTCTTAGCGGCTTGAGAGGCCGCCGTCCTAACCGGATAGACGATGGTGACAGCGCGTTTGTAATAGTTGGAACGGGCCGCTTTGTCAAGTGCCCGCGTGAGATATCCGGTCCGCAAAGAAGGCGTTGCCGGAACAGCGGCCCTGATGCTATGTATGCCCTTGGCCCGAACGACGGCACGCAATCCATCTCGCGTGCGCCGCGTCATTGCTTTTCCCGCCAGAGAAGGAAACAACGCCCATGAAAACTGTCCTCCGCCTCCTCCTGCCCGTGTTCTGCCTGATGCTGCTTGCGGCCTGCGGCGGCAAACAGGTACCCACCCGCGAGGGAGATCTGCCCCCCTGGATGGGCACGCTGGCGGATCTGCGTCAATTTCCGCAGGATCTGAACGTCTACGCCAAGGCCGCCGGCCCGGACAAAGCCCTGCTCGACGCCGAGGAACAGGCCGCACAGGACGCGCGCTTCAACCGGATTTTTTTCGGCCCCTGGGACATGGGCAAAACTTCCATGCGCAAACGCGATGTGGCGGCCATTTTCCGTCGGGCGCGCGGCTTCAAACGCGACGACATCCGTTGGTCCCAGACGGAATGGGATCAGATAAGCCGCAACGCCCATCTGCGGACCTTTCCCTCGCGCGCGCAGGCCGCCATTACCGTACGCAATACGGACCTGCGTGAAATGCCCACCCACGAAACCCGCTTTTCCGAGCCCACGCCCGATTCCAGGGCCAATCCCTTTGATTATTTCCAGTATTCCCTGCTGCCGCCGGGCACGCCGCTGCTCATCGCGCATACCAGTCTGGACGGACGCTGGCATTTTGTGGAATGCCCGGTGGCCGGAGGCTGGGTGGACGCCGAGGACGTGGCCCTGGTGGATCAGGAATTCAAAAGCGTCTGGCGCTCGGGCCGTTACGCGGCCCTGCTGCGCGACAAGGTAACCCTGCCCGGCGTCGGCCCCAATGGCGGCGACGGCCAGGCCAATATCGGTACCATGCTGCCCCTGAACAGCGAAAGCGCGGAAGGCGGCCTGCGGGTGCTGGTGCCGCTCAAGGGACCGGACGGCATGGCCCGTAGCGCGGAAGTCGTTCTCGCCAAAGGCGACGCCGTGCCCAAGCCTCTGCCCCTGACCCCCGGCAACGTAGCCGGGGTCGGTAATGTGATGATGGGCCAACGCTACGGCTGGGGCGGCATGTTCGGCGACCGGGACTGCTCCGCCCTGACCCGCGAGCTGTTCACGCCCTTCGGCCTCTGGCTGCCGCGCAACTCCGGGGCGCAGGCGCGCATGGGCGTGGTGCAGCCCTTGGAAGGCCTGAGCGCCAAGGAAAAGGAAGCCCTGATCCTGAACAACGGCGTGCCGTTTTTAAGCCTGGTGGGCATGCGCGGGCATATTACCCTCTATGTGGGCAAGTACAAGGGCCGGGCCGCCATCTTCCACAACGTCTGGGGCGTGCGCACCATTGAGGACGGCAACGACGACGCGCGCTTCATCATCGGCCGGGCTGTGGTCACCTCCATCACGCCCGGCGCGGAGCTGAAAAATCTATACCGGCCCATGACCTTTGCCGACCGGCTGCGCACCCTGTCCACCCTGGCGGGATCACGCCGTGAACCGTATTGAGCTGCTGATCACGGCGGACACGGCCGGACGACGCCTGGACCGCGTCCTGCGGGACGCCGCGCCCGGACTTTCGCGCGCGGCCCTGCAAAAGGCCGTGCTTGCCGGGCGCTGCCTGGTGGACGGCCTGCCCGTGTCCCGGCCTGACGCCAAAACCCGTCCGGGTCAGCGAGTGCTGCTGGAGTTGCCGCCGACGGAAAACGCGCTCAGCCCCGAGGAAGGCCATCTTGAACTGCTCTGGCAGGACGAAAGCCTGGTGGTCTGCAACAAGCCCGCCGGACTCACCGTGCACCCCTGCCCTTCCTGCCCGGAACACACCCTGGTGCAGCGCCTGCTGGGACGCTTTCCGCAACTGGGCAGACTGGAAGGCCTGCGCCCCGGCATTGTCCACCGTCTGGACAAGGATACCAGCGGCCTTTTGCTGGTGGCCCTGACCGAACCCGCGCGCCTGGCGCTGAGCGCGGCTTTTGCCCGGCGCGAGGTGCACAAGGAATATCTGGCCCTGGTCAGCGGCCTGCCGCCGGAACAGGGGGAATGCCGCGAGCCCCTGGGACGCCATCCCACGGCCAAGATCAAAATGGCCGTACTGCCCGAAACGCGCGGCGGCAAGCCCGCGCATACCACCTGGAAGCGGCTCTGGAATACGCCGGATCAACGGGTTTCCTTGCTGGCCGTGCGCATCCATACCGGGCGTACCCATCAGATCCGCGTGCATCTGGCCCATCTGGGCCATCCCCTGCTGGGCGACAAGCTGTATGCGCCCGCGCCGGTGCGCGAGCTGGCCCCACGCCAGATGCTGCACGCCTGGCATCTGGCCTTCAGCCATCCAGACAGCGGAGAGGAAATGCATTTCGCCTGCCCGCCGCCCGACGACCTGCCCCAGGCGGCTCTGGCGGCCTGTCGCCGGATGCGGCGGCTGATCGTCACCGGCAATCCGGGCAGCGGCAAGTCCGCACTCACCCGGCATCTGGCGGCACTGGGCCTGCCCTGCGTCAGCGCCGACGCCCTGGTGGCCGGGCTGTATGCGCCGGGCGGCGAAGTCGCCGCATGGCTGGAACGACGTTCGGGCCGGGACCTGCTGGCGGAGAACGGCGGCGTTGACAAGACGGCCCTGCTGGCGGCCATGCGCGCAAACCCGGCCCTGCACCGCGAAGTGGAAGAACTGGTACACGCCCTGGTGCGCGTCGCCATTAAGGATTTCTGGCAGGCGCAGGAAGCGGCGGGCGCTGCTCTGGCCGTGGCCGAAGTGCCGCTGTATTTTGAATGCGGCTGGCAAGCAGCGTTCAATCCCGCGCCCCTGACCGTGGGCGTGCACTGCCCTCTGCCCCTGCGACTGCAACGGATCATGACCAACAGGGGCTGGAGCGAGGAAAAGACCGCCGCCCTGGAAGCCTGGCAATGGCCGGAAGCCCGCAAGGAGGCGGCCTGTGATCTGCTGGTGGACAACAGCGGTTCGCCGGAGGCGCTGGAAAATGCGGCCAGGGATCTGACCGGCCGTCTGGAGGACCTCCGCCGGGAAGAGGAAGCGGCGCGGCGGCGCGCGTTGGAAGCGCTCTGGCAGTGATGCCCGCTGGTGCGGACGGTGGCTATCTGAAAACTGCCGACGCTTCCAGGGGCTGTTTGCGAGCGAAGATTTTCGTTCCTCGGCAGGAAAGGTGAGTCCCGGGCGGTGGGGTCTGTTCAAAGCCGCCGCGCGGGGCGAGCGACGCAGCCTGCGGACAAAAGAACATGGCGACGGGTTAAGGAGGGCTGACCCTAGGCAAGCGGGTCCGGCAAGGGTTCGCAGCCGCCGGAAAGCTCCATCCTGCCGATTCTGGCCTCAAGGCGAGCCACGCGTTCGCGCAGAGCCGCGATTTCCTCCATCAGACTGTCTTTTCTGGCATAAAGCCGTCGGTTTTCATCCATCAGTTCATCGCGCTGGCGTTCCACGCGGTCGAGTTTTTCCTCCAGCCTGGCACAGCGGAAATCCTCCTGAGCCCAGGCCGCCGGGGCGGCGGCCGCTTCGTGCGGTCCCACCCGCACTTCCCCTCTCCGCATGGGCCCCAGACCGGTCAGAAGCCATTCGATATTCACACCGGAAACCGAGCAGATTTTTAACACGACCTCGCTGTTGGGCAGATTTATGTCCCGTTCATAGAAACCTAGGGCCCCTTTGCTGATCTGCATAGCCTGGGCGAAGGCCCCCTGCGACTGTTTCCCGCGAGCTAGTTTTATGCGCTGCCCAAGTGTAGAATTCATGGGTAAAAGTTCCACTGTTCAAGAGACTATCCTCACAATTCAAGCCAGAATACTATTAATATTCTGAAATGATTGGAGATAATACTTTGAACAGAATTTTAATATTTTACCCACAATTCTAATTGAAAAAAGCAGAATTCTATTCTAAAAAAGAGTTGTGGGCGGTTGAAGTCATAACACATCGCACCTTGGACTTTAGCCGCCTGCCTTTTCAAAATCAACGTCTGGGCCATACTGGAGTTCAATCTTGCCAAAATAACGGCGTTCCGCAGAGGTCTGTTTGCTTATTTCGAAAATGAGTTCCAGGCGGCTGACACGCAACAAGCTTTTCTGCCTGAAGAATTGTCCACTTGACATGGTCCCATCTAGCCACCTATACTACTTATTCCGATGCTAGGAAACGCAGTAAACTCCTTGTGGTGAATGTATGCCGACTACCGCGCAGTTCTCGGGGGAACACTTTTCTAATCCGCTGGCCCTGGCATTGGAAATATCAAGCTCCGCCCTTCTGAACGACCGCAAAGAGCCTTTTCTCAAAACAGCTCTGGCCAGTATCGGCGAATCACTGCACTGCGGCCAAGTTTGTCTTTTTGAGTACGAAAACAAGACTTGGCGGGAGCCGCTCGTCTGGTTCAATCAAGTTTTGGAGAAAGCCCACGGCGCTTCTCCCCCCGCCGACACGGAACTCCTGGCGCCCATTCTCGACATCCTGCTGCACCGCAAAAGTTTCTGCGCCACGGACACCAGCCTGATGCCCGCCGGTCCGAAGCGGGATCTTTTATTGCGGCTCCAGGTCAAATCCCTGCTCTGCCTGCCCATTCTATATGACGGCCAGCTGTTCGGGGGCATCTGCCTTCTGCACCGCGTGGCCCCACGCCAGTGGACGCCGGAGGATGCCGGCATCTGCCATTTGCTGGGCAATATGCTGGCAATTACCCTGACGCATTTCCGCCTTTATGAGCGCCTGCGCCACAAACACGACCAGCTGTGCGACATTCTGGACGCCTTTGTGGACCCGGTCTACATCATTGATATGGAGAGTTACGAGCTGCTCTTCCTGAACAAGAGCGTGGAGGCCAGCTTTCCCAAACCGGAAGGGCCGATGGGCAATATCTGCTACAAGCGCCTGCAAGGGCGCGACAGCCCTTGCCCCTTTTGCACCAACGCCATCATCGCCTCCAGAAACGAACCCTACCAGTGGACCTATGAAAACGAGCTCACCAAGCGGACGTACACGGTGGTGGACAAAGTCATCCACTGGGATACCGGGCATCCCGTGCGCCTGTCCATAAGCACCGACGTCACCGATCTTCTGCGAACGCAGCACGAAAAACAGGCGGCCGTAATCGCTTCCCAGGCCAAAAGCGAATTTCTGGCGCATATGAGCCACGAAATCCGCACGCCCATGAACGGCATCATCGGGCTTACCCATCTGGCCCTGCAAAGCGATCCTTCGCCGGAACACAAAGACTATCTGCACAAGATCCGCTCTTCCGCCACCAGCCTGCTGGCCATCATCAACGACATCCTGGACCTCTCCAAGATCGAGGCCAACAAGATGGTCCTGGAAAACGTCAATTACACCATGGAAGAAGTGCTGGATTTCGTCTATACTTCCATCCGTTTCCCGCTGGACCAGAAAGGGCTGGAATATATCTGCGAAGTGGCCGACGACGTGCCGCTCAAGCTCTGGGGAGACGGCCTGCGCCTCAAACAGGTATTGCTCAATTTGCTGAGCAACGCGGTCAAATTCACTTCCAAAGGCAGCGTACGGCTGCGCATCCGACGGGAAAACAGCGACAGCCAGGATTTGCTCCATTTTATGGTCACGGATACGGGCATGGGCATCAGCCGGGAATACCAGCAGCATCTCTTTGACCCATACACCCAGGCCAATGCCAGCATTGCCCGCCGTTTCGGCGGCACGGGCTTGGGCCTGAGCATCTGCAAGCGCATCGCCGGTCTGATGCGCGGCAATTTATGGTGCGAAAGCGAGCCGGGCAACGGCAGCACCTTTCATCTGAGCATCCCCTGTATCCTTTCGCGAAAGCTTCCGGGTGCCTGCCCGACCGTCCAGAGCTCTCTGCCTCTGCCCGGTGGAGCCCGGATTCTTCTGGTGGAAGACAATGAAATCAACCAGGAGATCGCCCGCGCCATGCTGCATCAGCTGGGTCTGGATTGCGATCTGGCCCAGAACGGCAAAGAAGCCGTAAGCATGGCTCTGGCAAAGGACTATGACCTGCTGCTCATGGACGTGCGCATGCCGATTATGGACGGGCTGACAGCCACCCGGCTGATCCGCGAGAAACTGACCGTCAGGGAAAAATCCTCTACGCTGCCCATTGTCGCCATGACCGCCGCCACCCTGCCCGAGAATATCGACGAGATTCTGGACGCGGGCATGGATGACCATATCTCCAAACCCTTTGACGCGGCCGTGCTGCGCAACAAGCTCGCCTACTGGCTCAAACGCCGCTGAGCTCCGGATTTCCCTCCCATGACCACCGCCAGGATTCCCAAAACCAATGCCGCCCGCCTGCTGGAAGGGCTGGGCATTCAGTTCAGTCTGCACCGCGCCGAGGTGGACGAGGAAGATCTTTCCGCCGTGAGCATGGCCCGCAAGCTGGGCGCCGAACCGGAACGCGTGTTCAAAACCCTGGTGGCCAGGGGGGACAAAAACGGCGTGCTGATGGCCTGCATTCCGGCGGCCGCGGAACTGGACCTCAAGGCCCTGGCAGCGGCTTCGGGCAACAAGCACGCGGAAATGGTGCCGCTCAAGGAAGTCCGCCCGCTCACCGGCTATATCCGGGGCGGCTGCTCCCCGCTGGCCGCCAAAAAGGCCTACCCCGTCCTGATTGACCAAAGCGCCGCGGCACACGAACGCATCTACGTGAGCGCCGGTTTGCGCGGCGTGCAGATCCAGCTTGGGCCCAACGACCTGTTGCGCGCCACGCAAGGCGCCTATGCGCCGCTGACCCGCCCGGCCGACTGAAAAAACAGCCGGACCAGACCCATCCCCAGGCCCAAAGAAACCGGGCCGCCGGGCAGCGGGATTTCCCGACCAAGAACAGGATTGTTACCGGACAGCCCCGCCGCGCGCGAGGCGTGCGGGTGGACGCGCCGGGGCTGTTTTCCCATCGGGAAATTCCGGCCTTCCGCAAGGAGCACAGGCTGTAGGGGAAACCCGCATATAGCCGGGAACGTCCTGGTAAAAGCATGTTTTTTGCGAAGGGGCTGGCCCTAGCCTGACGCGCCCTCCTTCAATGAACGGATGATGCTCTGCAACTGACCGGCAAGCCGGTTCAGCTCCTGCATGCCCTCGTCCGCAGCGGCCATGGCCTGGGCCACATCTCCGACGATATGGCTCACGACCTCTGTATTCTTGTTCACCTCTTCCGAAGAGGCCGACTGCTGCTCGCTGGCCGCGGCTATGGCGTGCACTTGGTCCGCCGTGTTCATGACCATCCGCTCAATGCTTTCCAAGGCCTGACCGGCTTTGCCAGCCAGTTCTCTGGAAATGCCCACTTGCTCCACCGACTGCCGGATAAAGGCGCTGTTGGCCTGCGCCCCATCCTGAATATTTTTGATGGCCGTGCCCACGCTTCTGGTGGCTTCCATGGTCTTTTCCGCCAGGTTGCGCACCTCGTCGGCCACCACCGCGAAGCCGCGCCCGGCGTCTCCGGCCCGCGCCGCTTCAATGGCCGCATTGAGCGCCAGCAGGTTGGTCTGATCGGCAATATCGGTGATAAGATTCATGACCTGGCCGATGTCCGTGGCCTGTTGCAGCAATTGCTCCATGCTCTCGTTGATTTTTTCAGTGAACGCGGCCACCTGATTGATGCTCTGCACCACATCCTGCACTTTTTCCCGGCCGTCCATGGATTCCCGGCGGGCGCTGGCCGCGATTCCCGAGGCATCGGAGGCATTGCGCGCCACCTCGGCCACCGCGCCGTTCATCTGGCGCATGGCGTCCGCCGTTTCCGTGGTGCGCGCCAGCTGGGTGTCCACAGCACCGGCGATGGAACGGGTCTGTTCGCTCAGATGCGAAGAGGTGAAATCCAACGCGTCCACCACGCCCGCCAGTTGCTCCGCAGTCTGCAACACGCCTTCGCGCCGGGCGTTTTCCGCCTCCTTGCGCGCCTGTTCGGCTTCGGCCAGAGCCGCCTCACCCTGCCGCAACGCCGCCTCGGCCTGGGCCGTCTTGCTCTGGGCCGTGCCGATAAGCTCGCGCAACTGATCGACCATGCGCAGCATGTCGGCGTGCAATCCCTTCAGCTCTCCGTGAAAACAGTCCTCACGCGGAATGGCGTCAAAATTTCCGTCAGCCACGCCTTGGGCCGCCGTGCCCAGCCTGCGCAACGGGGAAACAATGCTGCGCGAGATCAGCAGACCCAGCAAGGCCACGACGGCGACCAAGCCCAGACCGGTATACAGCATGCGCCGGACGGCTTTCATGGCATTGTCCAGAAGCTCGGCGCGGTCCACCAGGGCAATGAGATGCCAGCCGCCCTGCGTCACCTGGCTCACGGCCACATAGGTCTTGCCGTCGTAGCTCACCTCGCCGCTGCCCGTGCCCTGGTCAAAGGCCGCCGCCAGGCCGGGTTCGCCCACGTCCCGGATGTTTTTCAGAACACGCTCGGGCCGGGTGGGATTGTACAAAATCAGCCCCGTATCCTCGGTGAGCAGCAGACGCGCGGTTTTGCCCAGTTTGAGGGTATCCAGAAACGCACTCAGGGCATTGAGATTGATGTCGATGCCCACCACGCCCAGCAATGTGCCGTCCCGGCGCACGCTTTTGGCCACCGTGGTGACCAGGTTGCCGTTGTCGGACTGATAGAATTCAGTCAGCACCACGCCGTCGCTTTTTTGGGCCGCCTCATACCAGGGACGCTTGCGCGGATCAAAGCCCGCACTCAGCGTGTCGTCCGGTGCCTGTACGAAACCGCCGCCCCGCGTGCCGTAATAAATCAGCTCAAATTGCGGATAGACCTTGATGAAGGTGCTGAATTCGTCATAAAGCACGCGCTCCGGGCCGCTGAGCCGCGCGCCCTGCGGTTTGACGCTCTCGGTGTTGTCCGCATAGGACGTCACCTGCCCGTCGGCCTCGGCCACGGACGGCAGCTGGGCTAGAATATCCACGATGCCCTTGGAACTGCCGACCATCTGGCTCAGATACTGCCCGGCCAGCCGCAGGCGACCACCAGCGTTGGCGCTGAAGTCCTCCACCGCCGCCTTCCGACTCTGCCAGAAGGCCAGCAGAGCACAGCCGCCAACAGCCACACAAACGGAGACAATGATGGAAATCAGAATCTTATTACGAATAGTCATGTCATCCCTGCCGCTTATGAATAGGTCTAGATAACTTATCGACCTACAGTGAATTTTCCAAAAGGGCAAGGCGGGAAATACCGTGGTATTTTTTCAGGGCATAATCAGCACCGCCCCTTCAAGGGGCGGTTTGATTTGGCCCTATAAGGGCCTGTTACTCGTCCGCCCCCTGAAGGAGGCCAGACCTGACTTCCGCCGCTATTCCTAGCGACCCATAAATGGGTCTTTATGTTCAAACAAACTATGCTGATCGGCTATTTTGTCTCGTATCTCTTGCTCACGAATATACTTCAAAAGAGTGGCTTCATTCACCCCTACCGTGCTGACAAAATAGCCTTTGCATCAGAAATGACGGTTCCCAAACTTATATTTCAAGTTCGAAAACTGCTCGAATATCATTAACGCGCTTTTTCCCTTCAAGTATCCCATGATTTGTGCCACGCTATACTTGGGAGGTATTTTTATGCACATGTGGACGTGATCAATACATGCATGCGCTTCTAATATTTCAATCTTTTTATATTCACACAACCTCCTTAATATCAGGCCAATTTCTTTCTTGTATTTGCCATAAATAATTTTGCGCCTGAATTTCGGTGCAAACACGATATGATATTTGCAATTCCAACACGTGTGCTCTAAACTTTGATCATCCATTGTCGCTCTCCTTTGCTACTACGGAAGTCAGGACAACTTTTTTGTAGCAAAGGAGAGCTTCTTTTTTACAGCTATAGGCTTCGCCTTTTTGGAACTCCCCGCTTAGCGGGGAGTTTTCGATCATAAAAAAAACTTCCGGTCCCGAAGGACCGGAAGTCAGGTATCGTCTATTCAGAAAGGAAGATGCGTTATGCTTCATCGCTCAGGCGGCGGAAGCTTTTTTTGGCGGCTCCGCAGACCGGGCAGCGCCAGTCGTCGGGCAGATCCTCAAACTTGGTTCCGGCGGGAATTTTATGCCGTTTGTCGCCCCGGTCGGGATCATACATATAGCCGCAATTAACCATCTGACAACGCCAGATATCCTTGGGATCAGCCATATGGACTCCGACTTTATTCGGCCTCGGCGCCGTTCACAAAGCCCTTGGACGGCCCGATGTCGGAAGGCGTGCCCGCGATTTTGGCCAGGAAGGTGTCGCCCAGCGTCTTGATATGGTTGGAGGTGTTTTCGTAGTAGTTCAGATGGATCTGCTCTTCGTCGATGATCCGCTCAAACAGGCGGGCGGTCACGTTGTCGCCTTCTTCCTCACAGATCTTGATGAACTGATTATACGCCTCAATGGTGTTGTCCTCGAGGTTTACGTCATCTTCATAGATGACGGGCACAGCCTGGCCGCCTTTCACGCTGCCGTCTTTCTGGGCCGTGGGTTCGCCGCCCAGTTCCTTGATGCGCTCGGCGAAGTCTTCGGCGTGGCGCATTTCGTCAATGGCGATCAGCTTCATGTTGGCGGCCAGTTCGCCGTAGTCCTTGTCGCTGAGGTTGTAATGCTGGTTCATATACTGATGAATGGCGAAGAGCTCCATGCTGCGGGCCTTGTTGAGCACTTCGATGACTTTTTCTTTGCGGGTCTTTTTATTGGCTGCCATGATATTACTCCTTGGCGGGTTGAATATGGAAAACACGTACATGCTAACCTTATTTGTACAAAAGGCAAGTCGCCACATCGGCCGGAAAAAAATTTTTTCCGCCGAGAAAGCGCACCCCGCCCCGGCCGAATCAACTATTGCACATCGTTCTGACGGCCCGCGCACTCGTCGCAGATACCGTCAAACTCAATGCGCGAGCCCACGATGGAAAAAAAGCCCTCCACCTGGATGCCGTCCACCGAGGGCGTGGCCAGGGGCTGCATCACATCGCCGATACGCCCGCAACGCAGGCAGCGCACGTGCTGATGCCAGGAAATGTCCCCGTCAAAACGCTTGGTAGAACCGGCCGCTTCCAGACGGCGAATTTCGCCGCTGTCAGCCAGAAAATCAAGGTTGCGGTACACAGTGCCCAAGCTGATGCGCGGCAGGCGCTCGCGTACAATACTGTAGAGCTCATCGGCAGTGGGATGGCTCTTGGTTTTGCGTAACTCTTCTAAGATCACGGCACGTTGCCGTGTCATTCTGGTCTGGACTTGAGCCATAACAGCCTCCATAATTTAGTAAAAATTACTGTTATCGGAGTGGGCTGTCAAGCCCCGATCCAGTGTCCAATGTAAAAAATCAGACACCCAAAACCCGCAGGATGTTGCGGCGGCGCAGCCGCCGTGCGTCAGCGAACAACGTTCTTTCGCCGACGATCCCGCGAAAAGCGGGAGCATAACCCTGCTCGAAATTTTTGCAATCAGGCATCAGCCATCCGCAAACAACTTTCAGCGCCGCCCGCAAAAAAGAGCCGCGCTCAGGGCCGGTCCACTAGCAGCACGGCCAGATCCATGACATTGGTGCGGGTCGGCCCGGTGATCAGCAGATCGCCGCTCAAGGCCAGGGCCGCGTTGCTGTTGTTTTCGGCCAGCAGGGCGCGGGCGGCCTCACGGCCTCCCATTCGGGCGACGCTGTCGCTGAAGGCAAAGCCTCCGGCCGCGTCCGTGGGGCCGTCCGTGCCGTCCGTACCCGCGAAAAGGGCGCAGACGCGCGGCTGGCCCTCCAGCTCCAGAGCGGCGGCCAGGGCCATTTCCTGATTGCGGCCTCCCCTGCCCCGGCCCTGGATGGTCACCGTGGTTTCTCCGCCCGCCAGCAGACACAGGCCCTTGCCGCCCTGACCCGGAGCTTCCGCGCGGCGCCGGGCTTCGGTAGCCAGTTCCACGGCTTTTTGTCGGGCCTCGCCCGTCAGATGGTCGGTCAACACGCAGGGAGCGTAGCCGCGGGCCTCGGCGGCGCGGGCGGCGGCATCCAGGGCCTGGCGGTTGGTGGCCGCCAGAATGTTCCGCACCCGACCGAACAGGGGATCGCCCGGCTTGGGCGTTTCCGGCGTGCGCCCGGCAAGGCCCGCGCGCAGATAGTCCCGCACCGCCGACGGCAAGCGGGACTCCAGGCCGAAGCGTTCGAGTATTTCGCGGCAATCGTCAAAACTGGAGGCATCCGGCGCGGTGGGGCCTGAGGCGATGACGTCCAGCGGGTCGCCCACCACGTCGGAGACGATGACGCTGAGCACCGTGGCGCGCCCGGCGGCGCGGGCCAACTGCCCGCCGCTGAAGGCCGAAAGATGTTTGCGCACCGCGTTGAGTTCATGGATGGTCGCGCCACAGTCCAGTAGCAACTGAGTGGTCTGTCTGAGATCCGCGAGACTCAGGCCCGGCGCGGGCGCGGGCGTCAGGGCGCTGGCCCCGCCCGTGAGCAGGCAGATCAGCAGATCCCGCTCCGTGGAGGTCCGGGCCATCTCCAGCATGCGGCCGGTGGCCCGCACTCCGGCCTCGTCCGGCACGGGATGCCCGGCTTCGGCCTGGCAAATGCGCTTCAAAGGCAGGCCGTGGTCATACTTGACCACCACAAAGCCCTGGTCCAGACGCTCGCCCAGCATGTCTTCCAGAGCTTGAGCCATGGGCGCGACGCCCTTTCCGGCACCCAGTACCCGCACCCGGCGGTCCGCCAGGTTCCAGCGGCGGCCGTCGGCCACAAGCTCGCCCCTGCCCGCGCCGTCGAGGCGCACATGGCGTAGCAGCGCGGCATCCGGAGCCACAGCCTCCAGGGCCGCGTCAAAGACATGCCGCAAGATTTCACGCTGTCCTTCCATGCCCTTCCCGTCTGGACAAAACGCCAGAGAATGTAACACGTGAAATGCCCGTTTACAGCGAGCAAGGCCCGCCTGCCCACATTTCGCGGCAAGGATTTGCAGGCAAATCCTTGTAGAGCAGTCGACGCATTGCATGCGTGAACTGCTCCCAAAAACGCGTCACGCCCGTGCGTAAAACCCCGGACCGGCGTAACCGGCATATGAATGGATGCGGTATACTTTAAGAAAGGTTTTCACAAGCGTCAAGACGACGCCGGGCGCGTCGGCTGTGGCGCTCGGTTGTCAGCGCCCGAAGGTGCATTTGGGGAAATCGCAGCTTTTGCACTCCAGACAAAGACCGCCGTGCCCCAACAGGGCCAGGTCGGCCCGGCTCATGGGCACATTGGCCAGCAGGCGCGGCAGCATCAGATCCAGGGCCGTGGTCTTATAGAACAGCGCGCAGGCGGGCACGCCCAGCACCTGGGCTCCGCCGATGCGGCCCAACAGGGTCATGGTACCGGGCAGCACGGGCAGGCCGAAGCTCAGGTCCGTCAGCCCGGCGTCCAGCAGGGCCTTGCGTGTCACGTCGTCCGGGTCCACGGACAGACCGGCGGTGGTGATGATCAGATCCGCGCCCAGATCCAGCAGTTGCGTGAGAGCCGCGCCGATGGCCGGAGCGTCGTCCGGAGCCACACGCTCGCCCACCACGGTGCAGCCCAGGTTTTCGGCCTTCTGGCGGATAATGGGGGCAAAGCGGTCCTGGATCAGGCCCTGAAAAACCTCAGTGCCCGTGACCAGAGTGCCCACCCTGGCCTTGCGCATGGGACGCACCCGGAACAGCGGGCCGCCGTCCAGCAGGCTCAGGGCCTTGAGAAAGACCGGCCGCGCCAGCAACAGCGGAATGGCCCGGCTGCCCGCCAGACGCGCGCCCTTGCGCACCACGCTCATGCCGTGGCGCGTGGCGCACATCACGTCCGGCAGCATGTTGAAGGCCGCGAGCCGCTCCCGGTCCACCTCGAACAGGCCGTCCCGCTCGGCGCGGAAATTGATTTTGCCCTCACTGGGCTCGCCCTGGGGCGCGACGCCCTCGCCGGGCATGAGCTCGGCAAAAGCCCTGACCGCCGCGTCCTCGTGCACGAAGTCCGGATTGTCCCCGGCGGCCTCCTCGGTATAGACCCGGAAGCGCCCCATCTGCTGCAAGCGGCAGATGTCGCCCACATCGATGTTCTGCCCGGCCTTGAAGACCGCGCCCTTGGACTGTTGCGGCACAATTTTGGTCATGTCGTGCAGAACGTGCTGGCCAACGGCCTGCTCCACGGGCACCGCCGTGAGCCGGGGCTCCTGGAAGGCCAGACCGGGGCCCTGCTCATAGGGGCTGTCGCCCTGGCAGGAGCGGCAGATCCGGCCGAAAGCCGCCGGATACCACTCACCGCAGAGCGGACAGCGCACAATGGCGCCCTTGCCCTTGCGCCGCAGCAATTCCGGTCTGATCTGAATTTTGCTCAGACTGAGCATGTCCATGGCCGCTTCGGCCATTTCCGCGCGCAGCAGCTCCGGCTCCTGCTCGGATTTGGGCTTTTCCTTCAGCAGCCAGATGCGGGTGTGCGGCCAGCGGCCCAGCTTGTCCACATCCAGACGCACCCGCACGCCCTCGCCCGTGTACTTGTCGTAGAGCGAAAGCGCGTAAATGCCGAAATTGCAGATGCGCAGCCAGCCGTTGCCCACGGTACAGGGCGTGAGCATCTGCACGGCGTCGGGCAGGCATTGCACGGTTTCGGAAACGGCGTCGAAAAGAATGCCCTCGGGCAGGGCGCGGCGGGCTTTTTCCACCATATAGCCGCCGATGATCACGCCCGGAGCCGCGTGGCCGTGAAACTTCAGCACTTGCGCAATAAAATCTTCATGCGACCACTGGCCGATACTCATAGTTTATTCCTTGTATGTTCCTTTCCAGGCAAAGAGAGATGCCGACAACGCGCACCGTCGGCTGAAAAAATCCGTTACCCGCCGTTCCCGCCGCCGTCTTTCGACCCGCGCCGGGACGCGGCGCGCAGGCTCCAGCGCAATGCGCCGCCGCGCGCGGCGCAGGCCTTGAGGCAGTCGCCGCACATCACGCAATCCCGCCGGGGCGGTCCGGCCGCCCGGCGCGGATTGAGCGCCAGAGAACAGGCCGCGCGGCAGGGCGTCTCGCCCTTGCAGGTGCAGGCCGAAGCCCGCCAGATCACGCGCAGTCCCGGCGCGCCTTGCGACAGACAACGCGCGGCCAGACCCAGCAGCACGGACTGGGGGCAGACATAGCGGCACCAGAACCGTCTGCCGCCGAGCGCCTCCAGCGCAAGCGCCGCCACGGGCAGGGCCAGGGCGGAAAGCAGAATCAGCCCGGCCGCCCTGCCCGCTTCCTGCCGGGCAAGCAGGGGAACCAGCGAAAGCTCGCCGGGCATGGACAGCAGGCTCAGCAGGGGAAAACCCAGCACCGCCGCGCCCACAAGGCCCAGCAGCACAATGCCCGCCCTGCCCCTGAAGGCCGCATCCCGTCTGTCCCGCTGCCGGGAATCAGACTCTTCATGCCCGCCGGGCACGCCCGCCGCGCGCTGCCGCAGACTGGACACCAGTTCGGAGAAAAAGCCGTAGGGGCAGATCCAGCTGCAAAATACCCGGCCCAGCAAAAGCGCCAGGCCCAAGGACAACACGGCCCCCAGCAACAGGCGGGGCGCGGGCGCGAAACCGCCCACGGCCACCTGCAGGGCCGCCACGGGATCGGCAAAGGGCAGGCCTCCGAGATCAAGGGCGAAAAGGCTGCCGCTGATCAGGGTGAATTGGTGCGCGCCCGGAGCGTTGAGCCAGGGGAGCAGGCAGAATACTAACGCGGTCAGCGTTTGCGCGCAACGCCGTATGCCGACATAGATTGCCGGGGAAGAGGTCATGCGCCGCCTCCGGGAACCTTGAGCGTCGGCGCGGCCGTGGGCGGCACGCCCGGCGCGGATGCGGGCAGCACTTCCACGGCCTTGACCGGGCAGACATATTCACAGACGCCGCAGCCCACGCAGGCCGTGGTTACGGCCGGAGTAATGCCCCCGGACAGGACCACGGCCTTGCCGCGCAGGGGGCAGCGGTCATAGCAGGTCATGCAGATGGTGCCGTCCGTGTAATTATGGCAGCGGTCCCGGAGAATATAGGCCCGCCCCATGCCCGCGCGGTGCATGTCCGTGATCGAGGGGTCCAGCGCGCCCGAAGGGCAGGCCGGCGGGCATTTCATGCACAGCCGGCACGGCGCGCGACGCGGCGTCACGCGCGGGGTGCGCCGTTCACGCCCGAAGCCGCCCATCAGTTCAAGACACTGGTGCGGGCAGACTTCGACGCACTGGCCGCAGCGCACGCACAGCCGTGTGAAATCCTTTTCCGCCGCCGCGCCCGGCGGGCGCAGCGGCGAGCGGAACAGACTCACGAAGGCTCTCCCTCCGGCACGCTCACGCAGCGCCGGTGCCCGCGCGCGCGGTGCGGCGGACAGGCCATATGGCCCTGCCCGTCCAGGTCTTCCTCATAGTTCACATAGGCCACGTCCAGTTGCCGCACATGGTCGAGGCCGTTCAGGCTTTCCAGGTCAGCCTGCAGGCGCCGGGACGGGCTTTCCAGCACCGCCGCCAGCCTGGAATCGTCCTCCAGCTCCTGAACGTCCACAATGCCGGGAAAGGCCCGCAAGGCCTCGCGTGTTTCCGACAGACGCCCTTCCGTCACGCTGAGCACTATACCCGCGATAGCCATCGAATACCTCCTGGAGCAGATTAACTTTGAAATTTTACAAAGTTCAAAGTCGGCATTCCGGCGAAAAAAGCGGTTATCATTGCTGTCGATCCCCATATGGCTCCGTTGTCGCCAACGGGGACAGCCTCGGGTGCCTTCGGTCGCTTCGCCGGAATCCACGCCTTGTCGCGGCGCGCCGCACCGTGTACGGCGTTAGAGCAATTTCACTATGAAATTGCTCCGGGAATAGTTGCCCTCAGGCTTTGCGAATCCGCGCCGCGCAGATCTTGTACTCCGGTTCCTGTGAAGCCGGATCAAAGGCGTCCAGGAAGAACTTGTTGACCAGCTTCTTGGGATCAAAGAACGGCACGGCGATCAGGCCGGGACGGCAGACGTCGCTGACTCTGGCCGGCAGTTCCATGGCGGCGCGCCTGGTTTCCACGATGACCGTGTCGTCCTGCCTGATGCCCGCCTTTTCCGCGTCCTGGGGATTGATTTCCACATAGGCCGCCGGATTGGCTTTCTGCAGTTCCGGCACCTTGCCGGTCATGGTGGCGGTGTGCCAGTGGTCGATGACCCGCATGGAGGTCAGGTAGAGCGGGTATTCCGCATCCGGCTCCTCGGCCGCGCCCTTGTAGGGCCGCATCCAGATCACGGCCTTGCCGTCCGGTTTACCGTAGAAGAAGAAACGGTCGGGATGGTCGGCGGGCACATTGGGGTCCTGACCGCGCACGTAGCGCAGATTGGTGCCCGGATGGTCTTCGCCGGGGCAGGGCCATATCAGGCCCGATTCCTTGCGCAGACGGTCGCGGGTCATGCCCGAGAAGTCATAGGTGGTGCCCTTGGAAACCATGCGCCATTCGTTCCAGACGTCCTCGGCGTTCCTGAAGTTGACCAGCTTGGGGTCCACGCCCGCGCGTTTGGCGAATTCCACCAGGGTGTTCACGGTCGGACGGCACTGGGCCGGCGGCTCCACGGCCTTTTCGGTCAGGGCGTAGCGTCGTTCGCCGCAGCCGTAGACGCCGTCGCGCTCGCACCAGAAGGCCGGGGCCAGAACCAGGTCCGCGAATTGCAGGGTCACGGCGTCCGGGAAGGCCTCGATGCAGACAATGAAGGATTCCGGATTGGACATGGCCTTGTGGAACTTGTTCAGGTTCGGCAGGGTCTGGGCCGGATTGGTCTCACAGATGAGCATGCACTTCACGTCGCCCCTGCCCAAGGCTTCGAACAGGGCCACGGTGTGGTAGCCGGGCTTGGGCGCGATGCGCCCTTCCGGCAGGCCCCAGAGCTGTTCCATTTCGGCCCGGTGCTTGGGATTGGCCACCATTCGCCCGGCGGGTAGCAGATGGGACAATGCGCCGCCGTCGCGCACGCCGCCGCAGGCATTGGGCTGTCCCGTGAGCGAGAAAGGCGTGGCGCCGGGGCGGCAGATCTGGCCCGTGAGCAGATGCAGATTGTGGATCAGGTTGTTGGCGAAAACCCCCTGCACCCGCTGGTTGATGCCCATGCACCAGAGGCTCATGGTCGCCGGGGATTCGGCAAAGGCGCGGGCCGCCGCGTAGATCTGCTCCACCGGGATGCGGCAGATTTCCGCGGCCTTTTCCGGCCGGAAGTTCTCCAGGAAGGCCTTGTAGCCCTCAAAATCCGAGGGTTTGCCGTCCACGCCCATGAAGTTGACGTAGCGCTGCCAGAAGCGGGGATTGTCCAGCTCCTCATTGATGATCACCCAGGCCATGCTGTGCATGAGCGCCAGGTCCGTTCCCGGCCGAAAGGCAATGTGCAGGTCCGCGATACGCGAGGTATTGGTGCGGCGCGGGTCGGCCACGATGATTTTGACCCCCGGCTCCATCTGCTTGCGGCGGGCAATGCGCCGGAAGAGCACGGGATGGGCTTCCGAGGTGTTGGAACCGATGATGAAGAAACAGGAGGCATGGTCGATGTCGGCATAGGTGCCCATGGGCTCGTCCTTGCCGAAACTGGTCAGATAGCCACCCACGGCCGAGGCCATGCACAGGCGCGGGTTGCCGTCCACATTGTTGGTGCCGAAGCCGCCCTTGAAAATCTTGTTGGCCACATAGGTTTCTTCGGTCAGACACTGGCCCGATCCGTACCAGGCCACGGAATTGGGGCCGTAAGTGTCGATGCTGGCGCGGAACTTCTTGGCCATCAGATCCAGGGCCTCGTCCCAGCTGACGGGCTCCAGCTTGCCGCCTTTCTGGCGGCGCAGCATGGGCTGGGTCACGCGCTCCCTGGAATTGAGCACCGGAATAAGCATGGAGCCCTTGAGGCAGAGCAATCCGGCGTTGTGGTTGTTGGGATCGCCCTGGATGGCGACGGCTTTGCCGTTTTTGACGCCGACCATGACGCCGCAGCCCGTGCCGCAATAGCGGCAGACGCCCTTGACCCATTTATCCGGCCGGTTGTCGTCCGCAGCCTGGGCCAGGCCCGCGAGACCCGTGCCCGAAGCCGCGGCCACGGCGGCAGACATGGCAAAACAGCGTAAAAATTCACGACGGGAAGCATTCATATGTTCAACCTCGTTGTTGCTGGCGTGTCCGGTATGCCGATCCTTATATGGTCCGCAGGCATTACAAATCCGTCTTGGCGCTGGGCAGGCGGTACTGGTAGGCGCCGCCGTGCATGGCGCTCTGGTGGTGCGGGTGACAGGTGCTGCAATCATTGCGCTTGCCGAATTTGGCTTCCATGCGTCCGATGGACAGGGAATGGCAGCGGGCGCAGACTTCCACGCCGGGCACGCGGGTAAACGGCAGCGAGCCCTTGCCGTCGGGCATGCCGTGGCAGGTCTGACAGCGCACCAGGGTGACGCCGTGCTTGCTCTCATACCATTCCTGGGCCACGCGCGGGGTGGCCTTGGCATGGCAGGCGTAACAGTCGCCCGCCATCTGCGGCGCATCCAGATGCTTGGCCGCCTCGCAGCGCACAGCGGGGAAAGCCCAGGCCATGTACAGAAAATAGCCGCCCACCAGCACAATCACTGCGAGCAGGGAAAAGAGCAGTATTTTACAGTAGTTCATGACCGGCTCTCCTTGAGTTTCTGTGCAAACTTCTGGTTATGGGGAATGCGCTCGTCAAAAACGGGCAGATGGGCGAGATTCTGATGGCAGCCCACGCAGCCGCTACGCGCCCGGCCGTTTTTGCCCAGGTAATTGTCGTGAGCCAGCTGACCTTCCTTGGAAACAGGGCCGTCGTTCTTGGCGTTTTTGCTCAGATCCTGATGACAGGAGCGGCAATTGGCGTCGTCCGTAAAGCGCCGGGCCACGGGCTGCATTCCGGCCCGGTCCAGATCCTCGCCGCCGTCCAGATTGTGCACCCAGAGGTCCTTGAGTCCCAGCCAGGCCTTGGCGCCCAGCATGCGCGCCAGATTGCCCGAGGGGATGTGGCACTGCGAACAGGAAATGTCTTTGCCCTGGGCGTCCTTGGCGTGGGACGAGAGCTTGAGCTCATCCTGGTAAACGCGCATCTCGTGACATGACAGGCAGAATTCCGTGCCGGAAGTGTAGGCCACCCCCGCGCCCGCCAGAACAACGCACGCCGCAAGGATTATGCCGCCCACAATCCAGACGCGTTTTCGAGGATACGGCATGGGCTTTTCTCCATGGCTGATGGTGCGGCCGCCTGTGCGGCCGGAAAAAAACGCTCTCTCAACCCGGATGCGCCGCAGACCGCCGATTTGCGTCTTTGCCCCAAAGACATCCGTCCGGTCCGTTGCGCCCATGCCGCGCGCCTCCCCACAGAGTCACGCGGCCAAGGCTGAGAACTTCTTCCAATGAAACGGGATTGCTGGGAATTCAAAAGCAATCGTCATGCCAAAAACACGCTTTTAAAAATAATTGTGATTTCAACAGATAAGAGAAAAAGCTCACAAGCGGAAAAAGAGAGTATTCAGAAAAATCTGACAACCGTCATAATATCATGACAGGATGGGAGAAAAACCGGAATCCTTGCTGGGCTGAAGAGCGCGAATTCTGCAGTTCTCAATAGTTAAAAATACCACTCTCTCCTTGAAGGCGTGACAATTTCTCCTCAATCGGTTAAGAAAAAGACATTCGTACCATCCTCCCCCAAAAGTGACTAAGGAAACTACCATGGCAGAGAGAGAGAGAGAGAGAGAGAGAGAGAGAGAGAGAGAGAGAGAGT
>NZ_JH114301.1:651173-717817 GCF_000224635.1 Desulfovibrio sp. 6_1_46AFAA | reverse complement strand
GAGAGAGAGAGAGAGGTCTTCTTTTATGGCCTTTGTTTTTCTGTAATTCCGCAGCTACCAGCTTATATTCATCTCTTCTCTGTATTTTTAACTCATACCAATTTTTTAAGGCCGAATCCGACTTGTCGGATTCGGCCTTATTGCGTACTGCTTTCTGACGTATTTTGATATGAAAAATTCTATATACGTCACAAAATCTAGAATGCCTATGCAAGAGGCTTTCTTTCAGCAGTGTAGCGATTTTTTCCAGAGCGCATGGATCACAAATAACGGAGATTGTGTTCAGAACTTAGAGAAATCGCTTACAAAATACCTTGATCTATCCAATATTATTAGTTGCAATAGCGGCACAACAGCTCTCATGCTTGCTGTCCAATCTGCGGGATTGGCTGGAAAAAAAATCGCGGTAACCCCCTATACGTATGTGGCAACGCTCTCAGCCTTGCTGTGGTTGGGGTGCACGCCGGTTTTTGTGGATGTGGAGCCCGATACATTATGCCTTTCTCCCGATCTTCTCCGCCGGCGCCTTGTCAAAGAATCCGATATCGCTGGGGTACTGCCCGTCCATATCTATGGGTTGGCCTGCGATGTGGAAAGCCTGGATACTATTTGCCGTGAGCAGGGAACGACGCTCATTTATGACGGAGCTCAGGCTTTCGGATCGCGCTATAAAGGTAAAAGCCTATTAGCATATGGCGACTACAGCATTTGCAGCTTCCATGCGACCAAGATCTTCCACACCGCGGAGGGCGGATGCGTCGTCTCTCATACGGATGAAGCCCATAAGGCGTTGTCGCTTGCGCGGGCCTTCGGTCATATCGACGACACACATTATTGTCTGGGCATCAACGGAAAAATGAGCGAACTGCATGCCGCCATGGGACTGGCGCTGCTGCCGGGCACGGATGCGGAAATTGAAAAGCGGCGTAAGCTCCATGCGGCCTATGAAGCGGCATTGGGCAGCGCAAAACTGATCCGCCCTGCCATTCGGGAAGGCATGGAATGGAATTACGCCTATTATCCGATTCTTCTATCTGACGAAGATCTCCTGCTGAAAGTACAACGAACCTTGACCGCGCAGGGAATATATCCCCGGCGTTATTTTTATCCTGCGCTCAATATGCTTTCTTATTTGAGGCCTGAATGGAAGGCTTCCTGCCCCGTCGCTGAAAAAGCTGCAAATCATGCACTGTGCCTACCTATGCATGGAGATATTGACCAAGAACATGTAAAAATTATTACTAATATTTTACTTGAATCATTATAAATAAATCTATAAGAAGAGAATTATTCCATGTTCCATACGTTTCATAACGTTAAAATATCCGCATTACGTACGGCAGTTCCAGCGAATGAGATTCGTTTGGAAGATGAAATACATTTTTATGGTGGCAGCGTAAAAAAAATCACAAGACTTCGCGCTACGCTGGGCATGGACCGGCGCCGCGTTTGCCCGCCGGATGTAACCGCGTCCGACCTCTGTGCTCATGCCGCCCTATCCTTGCTTGACGCCGTTCCAGACGCGCGCCAAGCCATTGATGCTCTGATTTTCGTCAGCCAGATGCCTGACTGGCATCAACCGGCAACCGCCTGCGAACTACAACATCGACTCGGCTTGACGCGGCATTGTGCTGCATTTGATGTCAATCAAGGCTGCACGGGGTATATCTACGGCCTCTGGCTCAGCGCTTCGCTCATCGCATCCGGCGCGGCACGGCAGGTTCTTGTTCTCGTTGGAGACGCGCATCCCTCAGAACGCGACATTCGCAACCGCATAACGGCCCCGGTTTTTGGCGACGGCGGAAGCGCCACCTTGCTGGCTCGCGACGAAAACGCCGCTCCTATGAGTTTTGGCCTTGGCACTGACGGCAGCGGATTTGAGACCATCATTATCCCCGCCGGAAAAGCCCGAATTCCTTTCCTCCGCGAACATGCTGAAAACGAGAGGCTTGTAAGGGACATCACGGATCCCTACGGCAATATCTGGCAGCTTGGAGACACCTATATGGATGGTGGAGCTGTATTCAACTTTACTATGGATGTTGTACCGGAACATCTTCACTATGCGTTGGAATATGCGTCCATAGGTCCCACCGATATTGATTGGCTGATATTGCACCAGGCGAATAAGCAGATTGTGGAATCTGTGGCCGCCAAAGCCGGATTCCCTGAGGACAGGGCTCCATGGCAGTCCTTCAGCAAATACGGCAACTTGGCGTCAGCATCCATCCCCGTTGCGCTCTGTGACGTGTTCGGTCAGCGAGCGCCCGGCAAAGTGTTGATGAGCGGCTACGGCATAGGCTTATCGTGGGGATCCTGTTTATGTAATATTGATGCTTGGGACTGCGCCGCTCCCATTGATTACGAGCCAGATCCCAAACGCCCTACGCGTCAGCAGCGCATTGAACGCTGGGAACAGATAATCATGGGAGAAATGACCCGCCATGACTAAGCAAGATTTTCTTCTCGAATTGCAGGAGCTGCTGCAATGCGAAACCTCGCTGCATGAGGAGACTGTGCTGGCAGACCTTGAAGAATGGGACTCCCTGGCTTTTATGGTTCTCATAGCATTTTTCGACAAAAATTTCGGACAGCGTATTGTGTTTGATGATCTCAAAAACTGCCGTAGTCCCGCTTCACTGATAGCGCTGGCAAAGGACGCTATTGCCTGATGTTCGCCGCAAGCCAGATAATACTGGTTACCGGAGCCAGTTCCGGCATCGGCCGGGCCATTGCTCTGGAGTGTAATGCCCAAGGAGCAACCGTGCTTGCCTGCGGCCGCGACGACCTCAAACTGGACGAAGGGCGCAAAGCTGCGGACACGCCTGAGCGCTGGACAAGCATCCGGCGGGATTTTTTTGAAAATATGGAAAAAATCCCACAATGGTTGCGTGAGATCAGCCAGAGGCATGGCAGGCTGTGGGGCATGGCATGCGCAGCAGGTGAAGGTCTGATGGACAGCATGCAGGCCTATAGCCTTGCCACGGCACGGCGGCATTTTGATCTCAACTTCCATGTGCCGTTGCTCCTGGCCAAGGGCTTTTGTGACAGACGGGTCAGCGTAAAAGGCGGAGCCCTGCTTTTCGTCTCCTCGGCATCCGCCGTTTTCCCTGAAAAGGGACATCTTATATATGGAGCGGCCAAAGCGGCGCTGACCGCCGCGGCCAGAAGCATCAGCCAGGAAGTCGCCCCACGGGGCCTGCGCGTGCATTGTCTTTCGCCGGGCATTGTCGATACGCCGATGCAGGAAAAAGCCGAGGCCCTCATGGGGCCAGAATATCGTCAAAGCCAGTTGCGAGGATACCCGCTTGGATTTGGTCGCCCGGAGGATGTGGCGCACATGGCGGCATTTCTCCTTTCCGATAAAGCGGCCTGGATTACCGGCCAGAATTTTGTGCTGGCAGGAGGGCGTTACTGATGCCCAATGTTCTGATCATTGGCAATTCCGGCGCGGCTCGTGAATGTTACTGGATATTGCGAGATGTTCTGGAAAACGCCCCCAGCTTGACAGCTTACTATAACTTTGGGGGCTTTTTCGACTGGAAGGGCTATCCCGGCGATCTGAAAGAGCTCCATTCTCTCTATAGAGGAAATATTGATCAACATGCAATTCAAAACGATGATCTTTTTGTCATCGGCGTGGGCAAGCCGGCACTGCGCAGGGAAATTTTCCTTTCGCTAAAAGAACGTGGCGCGAAATTTATGAATCTTATTCATCCCTGGACAGCCATTTGCAAATCCGCCGTTATCGGCGAGGGCAATATTTTTCAGCGCGGCTGTACAGTTTTTTGCAATACTGTAGTGGGGGATGGAAATTATATTAACGGTGCTGCCAATATCGCCCATGACGCTCAGCTGGGTGATTTCAATTTTCTTGCGCCATACTCCATTGTGCTTGGCGGAGTAAGAATCGGCTCCTGCAACCATCTTGGCCCGCACAGCGTCTTGCTTGAGCATGCTGTCATCGGCAACGGAAATCTGCTGGCTCCCGGCAGCACCATCTACAAGGGCTGCAAGGACAACTGTCGTATGGCAGGGAACCCGGCACTGAAGATTGGAGTGCATAACGGATATGCCAATATCTAAACAACTGCATATTCTTCTGGCCAACAACTATACGGCACGTGGCGGCATACCCAACGTAGTGGCCTCGCTTGCCAATGCAATGACGGAACGTGGGCACCGGGTGACCATTTACAGCCAGAAACCCGTGCCGCGCCTTTTGTATCCTCTCTATCGGCTGGGGTACCGGTTTTATGAGTTAAGCCTGCCCGAAGGAGTGCGAGCAAGCCTCCCCAGGGGGACAGAAAAGCTACAAGATATGTATCCCCTTCATCCTGATGTGGAAATCCGTCCCTACTCTCTTACAGATAACAATTTAAAAATTCAGCGATTGCGTCAGGAAATCCGAGCTCTTTCGCCTGATGTTTGTGTTTGTCCCTTCCCGGACGGCAGCCATCTCATATGGGCGGTGACCCTGTTGGGCAGTGGTGTCCCGTATGTGTATTCGGAACGGCATTCGCCACAAACGATTGAGACTGTTTTCTGGAATCGCAAAGGCCGCCTGGCAGCCATGAGCGGCGCGGACGCCATCCATCTGCTTTTACCTTTGTATCGGAACAGCGTGCCCGAGTTTCTGCGAGAGCGGGTGCATGTCATTCCCAATGCCGTGCCCACTCCCCCAACCTGTGCGAATCCCGCTGGAAGCAGCGGCGCCCCAAAAGTATTGCTCTGGCTGGGACGCCTGCATGAGGAGTTGAAGCAATGCCGTCTGGCTATGGACGCCTTTGCTCTTGTCGCCGCACAATATCCGGACTGGGAAATGCATGTGGTCGGCGATGGGCAGGACCGGGATATGCTGCATGCCCATGCCGCCGCCACAGGTTTAGGCGACCGCCTCAAGCTGCTGGGGGAAGCTAAGGACGTTTGGCCTGTATATGCCGCCGCGCATGCCTTCTGCTTTTCTTCCCGCACGGAAGGCATGCCGAACGCCTTACTGGAAGCGATGGCCTGTGGGCTCCCCAGCGTCTGTTTTGCCAGCTGTGAGGGCGTTCCGGATCTTGTCCGGCACGAGGAAAACGGACTTATGGCAAATCACATGGATACAACGTCACTGGCTGAGCAACTGGGCCGTCTGATGGCGGACGCCGGGTTGCGGGAGTGCCTTGGGAACAACGCCAGGAAATCCGTGGCCGTCTTCGCAGAGCAATGTGTCTTTGATGCGTGGGAGCGTTTGCTGTGCGAGGTTGCCTTGAGCAAAGGACATACCGCCATGGACGCTTTCACGCAGGAGCCTTTCGCCTCCATGGCCCGTCTTTCCGCAGCAGCACGGCGGGAATGGCTCTGGCGGGACTTCCGGGGGCTTATGCCTGACACAGCCGAAGCCGTGCTTTACTGGTTATGCCGGGAACTTCCGCTTCAAGGATACAATGCTCTGATTTCAGGCCTGAAAAAGCGATCGCGTTTGTCATGAATATTGCTATAGCCTGCTCGAGTTTATGCTTAAGCCTTGGTGGATCCGAACGCGTGGCCGTCAATCTCTCCACGGAAATGGCCGCTCGCGGACATGCCGTAACGCTTCTGTCGCTGACGCACGACAACAAAAACACCATCCCCTGCTATGCTGTCGGCCCCGACGTGAGACACGTCTCTTGGGAAAACCGGGGGAAACACGAGGATCTTGTCCAGCTGAGAAAGCTTCTTGTCAGTGCCGATATTGACATTTTCCTTTCCATGCAATCGGGTAGCGACCACTTGTTCTGGGCTACGGCCTGCATGGGGAGCGGTATTCCATTTATCTGCTCCGAACGCTGCGACCCCATACGCTACACGGAGCAGCGTGTCTGGAACCGCTCTGGAAGGCTGGCCGTATTGAGCGGAGCGGACATCATCCACGAACTCTTGCCCGCCTATATCTCCAGTGTACCGGAGGTCTTCCGTCCAAAGGTGAGAATTATTCCCAATGCGGCCCCCGCCGCTATGCCTTGTAACAATATGGCGGCGAAGGGGAAGCGGCTCTGCCTGCTTTATCTGGCACGCTTTGATCAGCAAAAACGCCCCTGGCTCCTGCTGGAAGCATTCAGGATGCTTGCTGCAAAGCATCCGGACTGGGATTTACTCATGTGGGGACACGGGCCGGAAGAAAAAAGACTGAGGACGCTGATCCGGCGCTGGGCATTGGAAGATCGCATACAGATGCGCGGGATATGCAGAAACGCGCCTTTTGCCTATGCTGAGGCGCAGATATACTGTCTGCCGTCGGCGTATGAAGGTTTTCCAAACGCCGTGCTGGAAGCCATGTGCGCCGGACTGCCGGTGGTGGGCTTTGCAGAATGCGCCGGGGTGAAGGATGTGATCGTCCATAGACATACAGGCCTCGTGGTCGAAGAGTCCACGCCCGCAGGCCTAGCTCAGGCGCTTGACACGCTGATGAGCGATGCTTCCCAGCGCCATGCCATGGGAAAGGAGGGCAAGATCGCCGCTACCGCCTATGCCCCCGCCGTAGTGTATGGCCAATGGGAGGCACTGTTTGAGGAGCTTGCGCGGAATAAAGGCAATACGGTCATGGATTCTTTCGCGCGGGAGCCTTTTGCCAGCAAAGCCCGCCTTTCTGCCGTAGCGAGGCGCGAATGGCTGTTCCGGAATTTTGATGATCCCATGCCGTACACCTCCCCTTGGCTATGGCAACGAGGATCTCTGCTCTGCCGCCGTCTGGTATCTCATTTTGCCAACCGGATGCACGCCCTGCTCCGAAAAACGCCTTGTAAACAAAAGGACGCTTCATAATGTGCGGCATTGCCGGATATTGGGATTTGCACGCGTACGGCAGCGCGGAGATGTTGCATGGTTACATAGCTGGCATGACCCAGGCTCTTGTGCTGCGTGGCCCAGACAGCGGAGGGTTATGGATTGAGGCAGGGGCGGGCATGGCCCTAGGGCACCGCCGTCTTGCCCTTCGCGATCTTTCTCCGCTGGGGCATCAGCCCATGACATCGCCTGACGGGCGTTTTGTCCTTACCTATAACGGTGAAATCTACAATACCGGAGAACTTACTGAATTTTTGGCACAACGGGGCGTACACCCGCGCGGCGCGTCCGATACCGAAATAGTTTTGCTGGCATGCATGACTCTGGGGGTGGACGCGGCGCTTGAACATCTGCTTGGCATGTATGCCTTCGCATTATGGGACAGAAAAGAACGCCATCTTGTCCTGGCACGAGACCGTATGGGCGTCAAACCGCTATACTGGATGCTGGATGGTGGACGCTTCTGCTTCGCATCTGAGCTGAAAAGTCTGCGTACACTTGAGGACTGGCGACCGGATATTAATCATGACGCATTGGCCCTGTTGTTGCGATACGGGTACATCCCGGCTCCACACTGCATCTGGCGGGGAGCATTCAAGCTGCCGGCCGCACACCGCCTGGATGTGGATGCCGACGGCCGAATTCGCCTCTGCCGATATTGGGATCCCCTTGCCGTAGCCTGTGAGGGGCTGACCCGCCCTCTGCCCCTCTCGTCGAAGTCAGAAGCTGTATATGTAGAAGAGTTGGACGCTATTCTGACCGATGCCGTACGCCGTCGTATAGTTGCCGATGTCCCTGTAGGCGCCTTTTTGTCGGGCGGCATCGATTCTTCCCTCGTGACCGCCCTCATGCAAAAGAGCAGTGCTGCTCCGGTGCGCACTTTCAGCATAGGATTTGAAGAATCAGACTATAATGAAGCCCCCTTTGCCGCAGATGTGGCGCGCCATCTGGGCACCTGCCATACGGAGCTCTACCTGAGTGTGAAAGATGCCCGAAATCTGATTCCACACCTGCCCGCCATATACGACGAACCGTTTGCGGACCCCTCGCAAATTCCCACCACTCTGCTTTCTGGACTCACACGGCGTCATGTGATTACGGCGTTGACCGGCGACGGTGGTGATGAGCTTTTTGCCGGATATGATCGCTATATGTCCTGCCTCCAGCAGATGCCGGACTTTGCGCCGCATACTCCCGTGCGCACCGCTTTCGCTGCCATGCTGCGCTTTCTTTCACCACACAAATGGGACGCGCTGGTACGCATGCTGCCCGCAGCTATCCGGCCCCGCAACGCCGGAGCGCGTCTTCATAATTTTGCAGACCTCCGCCTTCAGGGATCGGCTCTGGCCTTTTATCATCGTTATTACATGCAGTATTGGTGGCACCCTTCAATGCTGCTCACGACAGGCAAAGCACCCGCCACAATTGCAGATCATACAGACCTTGAAGACAGTCTCGGCACCAGTCTCTCTCTTATGCAATATGTGGATATACGCATGTACCTCGCTGAGGGTATTCTAACCAAAGTTGATAGAGCAAGTATGCACCACTCCCTCGAAGCCCGTGTTCCTTTGCTTGATACACGGGTCTTCGCTTTTGCCTGGCGCATTCCCACCACATGGCGCGTACGTGACGGTAAAGGCAAATACCTTTTGCGGCGGTTACTGCATAACTATGTTCCTCCGTCCTTGGTGGAACGCCCCAAAATGGGCTTCGGCATTCCGGTAGGAGAATGGCTCAGGGGTCCTCTGCGTCCTTGGGCGGAAGCTCTTCTGGAAGAGCGGCACCTCCGGGAGCAGGACATCTTCCATCCGCAAAGTGTACGCTTCGCCTGGGAGCGCCACGTCAGCGGAGCAAGCAACTGGGAGTACCTGCTGTGGATCGTACTCATGTTTCAGGCTTGGCATGCCGCTGCTTCCCAACCGCCTGCCGTTTCATCTCGTGATATTCCTGCGGTCTTCGTTTGACCATTTGGCCTGCTGAACCAGAAGGGGGAGAAAGCGTTTATGAGAGACGTTGACAAGTTGACCTTTTATCTGGAAATGACGCCGCCCTTTCGCCATGTGCGGGGACATGGCTTTGAATACATGCTGCCGGAAGGCATGGAAGACGTCAGCAATATCCCCGGCCAGAGCATGAGATCGCCCCTCATACTTTGTGAGAACGGCATACCTCTTCCCGGACGTCATGCGCAGAATATCTGCATTTGGTATAGTGGCGGAGGGCACTATAATCATTGGGGCCAAGCTTTGTACTTTTCCGCATCAGACAATAGCGACCCCAACACAAACAGCAAACATTACACGCTGATGCGCACTCAAAAAGACGAATTTGAGGAAAATATATCTTTTCCACAGCGTGTGCATATTGTTCTTTCTCATTCATGTAATCTATGGTGCAGAATATGTAGAGAAAAATATTTTACCGGACCATTTATGGAAATGAGTCTTTTCGACAAAATTGCAGAAGAGATGTTTCCCCATGTTACAGAACTACGCCTCGATAGTGGTGGAGAAATATTACTGAACAGGAATCTCCCTACTATTCTTCACAAGGTTACAGAATATGCTGTTCCGTTTTTTACGTCCAGCAACGGGATGCTGCTGACCCCAGAAAAATCCCGCCAACTGGCGGAATCAAGCCTGCACCATATTCAGATATCTCTGGATAGCCCCATTAAGGAAACGTTAGAGTGGATACGCAGAGGCGCAAACTTCGAACGCATAATACAAGGCGTCAAACATCTAGTGCAGGCCAGGCGAGATGTGGGCAGGCCGTTTCTTATCACCTTCCATGCCGCAGTCATGCGTGAAACAGTCCGCCAGTTGCCGGCCCTGGTGCGTCTTGCCCACAGCCTCGGCGTAGAGGGCGTAACAGCCTGCCATCTTTATACACACGCCTGCATGGACATAAACTCATCATGTTTCTGGAATCAGACGGAGTACAATGACATGCTTGCTGAAACCATTAACCTGGCCAAAAGCCTGGACGGCTTCTTTTATGGTCCTCAGCCTTTCTCCAGCCACGACGCCGCAACGGATGCAGAGGCCGGTTTATGCGATTATCCTGAATACGGAACCTACATTAATCCCGACGGCACGGTGCTCCCCTGTTGTGTAGCGCCTCGTAAGACTCTCGGCAACATGAACGAACAAAGTTTTGCATCCATCTGGAATGGCGGGGCCTATCGCCAGTTACGCGCCACTTATCGTACGGAGGCGCCCAGCTTTCCCCACTGTAAGAATTGCCTTGCCCGAAAAGACAACTCCAGAAGCTACACGTCTTATTTTGCGCCCGAACATTGGCCCGCCGTGCGGCAGCGCATCGCCACAATAAAAGAGGCTACTCAATGAATATTACTGTGAAGTATCCGCATCAAATCGCACTGGAAGTTGCGAATACATGCAATCTGACCTGCCCTATTTGTCCTTGCTTCCATGGCCCTGCTCCCATGGACCGTAAAATGCGCAAGCCGCAGACCATGACATTTGAGCTGTTCGCTTCGCTAGTGGAACAGATAGCATCATGGCCGACATGGCCCGATAACATTTTTCTCAACATGTTCGGCGAACCCCTCATGGATAAAGGGCTTGCCAAAAAATTGGCACTACTTGAAACCTTGGGGCTAGTGGGGCGCGTGCATCTCCAAACAAACGCATCTCTGCTTGATAAGGATATTGCCGACATGTTGCTAGAACACAAGCTCGGGCGCCTGATTCCTTGTATGGATTCACTAAACCCAAAAACCTTTGAAACTATCCGCAGAGGGACACAGTTTGGTATCGTGCGCGATAATATTTTATCTTTTATTGCTATACGAAACTCTACTCACTCTCAAACTGGAATTAGCCTTCAATATGTACGCACTAAAAAAAACATGGAAGACTTTCATGCTGTGTATAGACTCTTCAAACCCCTTCTGGGCAACAATGACGCATTATGGATCACGACATCCCACTTTTGGGCAGCGCCGTCGCTTTACGATTCCGGTCTAATTATAGCAAAACCCTGTAAAAAGCGTGCCCACACAAGGTGTGACTCTCTGGTGACATCAATGATCGTACTCGCTGATGGTGTAGTTCCAACATGTTGCTTTGATTATAATCTAAAAAATCCTATAGTAGGCCGTGCTGATCAGGAAACTTTACTCAATATTTGGCATGGGCCTCTTCTCAATAGAATGCGAAGTAATGTAGAAAATAAGCATGACCTCCTTCCACCACTATGCCAACATTGTTCGACCATCTATTCCCATTACGAAGTTGACAATGATAATTTGTTCAGATTTCCATCTAGCCTTGTAACCGCAGGACATCACGGTGCTGTCATCAGTTTTAAAAAGGAAACACATAATGGATGATTCCTTTAAAGATTATCTTCTCGAATACATTATTAAACATTGTAACTATGCATTGCCTTGGCCACCAAAAACTCTACATGATAAAGTACAATATCTCGCTTACGCGGGGCGTTTTCTATGCCCAGAATATCATTTCAAATGGCCACAATTGGACTGGTTGACTTCCGAAGAAACTAAACGACTTTGTGAAGAGTATCCGGAAGAATGGCAAGGCTACAACCTTGATCGTCGTCATAATCTGGTGCAGTTCCTTCGGCTTATTAAAGATGTACCGGGGGATACGGCAGAGTGCGGAGTTTTCGAAGGGGTAAGCTCACTGCTCATTTTGCGCCATGCTCCAATTTACGACCAACCGCGTGTACATCATATCTTTGACTCCTTTGAGGGTATTTCAGAGCCAGGGGTATATGATGACCGCCAGCATTGGCATAAGTATTCCCACGCATGTCCAGAAGCGCGTGTACGCCAGCATCTACATGGCTACACCTCCCGCTTCCGCATATGGAAGGGCTGGATCCCTTCGCGCTTTACCGACGTTGCTGATGTGACATTTGCCTTCGTACATATTGATGTGGACTTGTATGAGCCCACTCGGGATTCAATCACGTTCTTTTATCACCACCTGAATCCCGGCGGCATACTGATTTGTGACGATTACGGTTTTGCGACTTGTCCGGGAGCAACCAAAGCTGTGGATGATTTTTTAGCGGATAAGGAGGAAAAAATGCTCCCCTTTGCTTCTGGAGGAGGTTTTTTAATAAAAGGGAAAAAAATTGCCTAATATTCACCTTGAACGCGGCGTAACTGTAAATTATATAACTTTAAAGTATTGTTACACAAATTTTCCAAAAACAGTGCGAGGTTGTACAGGCATGCCCTCCATGGAAGAATTGCATGAAGATATTAAATACGCCTTTTCCTGTATTGACGCTTATCTTGACTCATTTCCGCGTGAACGCGTGCGAAATGCCCACATCTGCGAAATCGGCCCAGGGAAGAATCTTATTGTCGGCCTGACTTTCAAAAGCTTGGGCGCGGCACAGGTATATGTGGCGGACAAGTATTTCAAACCATGGTCCGACGACTACCATGCGCCCCTATATCGGGCTCTGGCAGAAGCCGTCGCCGCGCGCTGGTCTGGCGCCGATCAGAAAGTGTTCCGACAATGCCTGACGCGCGGGGAACATTGCGCTGACGGCATACAGCCAATTGCCGAGGATGCGGAAACGCTGAAAAGCATCCCGGACAACAGCATTGACTTCCTTTGTTCCTGGGCGGCTCTGGAGCATCTATATAGTCCACCTCAAGCCTTTGCTCGCTTTGGGGCTATCACAAAACCGGGAGGTTATGGACTGCATCAGGTGGATTTCCGGGATCATTTTGACTTCAACCGGCCGCTGGAATTTCTGCTGCATCACTATCGCTGGAATGAAAAACCTGATGCGGAAACTTTCGCGTGGATGGCGCGGCGCATGGGCCAGAGTGTCGAACAGGCACATGCCAACGGCCTTGTCCGCCGGGTATGCGGCTACAACGGCAACAGTTACCGTCGCATCGACTATGATGCGCTGTGGCGGCAAAACGGCTTTTCCATCACGGCGTTTGACCACAATATGAGCGCCGGCGCTGATTACCTTGACGATTTCGAGCCTCGGCTCAGGGCGTCGACCACGCGGTGCCGCAATCTTCCGCGCGAGGAACTGGATGTCGTCAGTGGACGGTACGAGGTTCAAAAACGGTGACGTACGGTTAGGGGGGCTTTGGCGTTTCCGATATCTCTATGACATGAATATCCCTTTGGCGCCCTTCCAGGCAACGAGACCGCAAACGGTCTGCCTGTTCCGGGAAAAGAGAAGAAAGGAACAATGAGCGACAGATTCGAATTCGGCGAGAATTGGAGCAAGTTTATTGCTCAGAATCTTTCAGAAGATATCGTGGCGCAATCGGGAACAGCGTTACGCCGCTTTTTGGGTCTGCCCACGCTGAAAAACCTCAGCTTCCTTGATGTCGGCAGCGGCAGTGGGCTGAGTTCTCTGGCCGCATGGCGTGCCGGTGCGACGAACGTCATAAGCTTTGATGTTGACCCTCTGGCTGTACAGACAACGCAAAAATTACGCTCATATGCCGGGAACCCGGAAAACTGGCAGATCATGCAGGGGGATGTCCTGGACGCCGCCTTCATGCGTGCACTTCCAGAGTTCGATATCGTCTACTCTTGGGGAGTTCTTCATCATACGGGACACATGCGCGAGGCTGTCCGCAATGCTGCGTATCCTTGCCGCAAGCGAGGGCTGCTGGCTCTGGCGCTATACAGTTATACCGCCTACGCCAACGGCTTGGCCAGCGGGCTGCCGGGTCCCGAGGAGTGGCTTGAGATCAAGCGGCACTATCTGCACGCGAGAAAGCTACGCCGCCGCTTGATGGAACTGGGCTACCTTTGGCGCTGTCATTGCGCTCCGGCAAGAGGGAATCCGAGAGGCGTCGCCAAGGGGCTGGCCGACATATGGCGATGCTGGCGCGAGTACGACAATTCAGGACGGGGTATGAGCTTTTGGACCGATATCCGCGACTGGCTGGGCGGCTGGCCCATGGAATTCGTCCATGAGGATGAATTATGCCGACAAGTGTGTGACGGTGGAGAATTCTCCTTGGTACGCATGAACACGGGAGAAGGCAACACAGAGTTCCTGTTTCGCCGTTCCGGTGCGGAAAAGGACAAGATTGATGCGGAGAGCCCGGCGAGTTTGGTATGGGACAACATTCTTTCCAGGCGGCAAAGCCTGCCGCTGCAAAAACCATTCTCTCATGTGACCGGACAGATGTTTTGCGCCCCTCTCCCCGCGCTTGCCGCTGACGGAGGCATTTCTCGTTTACGCCTTCTGGAAGACGGCAGTTGGCTTTCTTTTGCCAATGCTCCACATGCGGCGATCGCTGCGGAAGGCAAAGGACGCTATTCATCCTGGTATGGAACCCTGTATTTCAGTACGTCCGACAACACGGATCCCAACAAGAACGGACGTGAATACACCTACTTTATGGATCAGGACGACGCCATAAAAAATCTTTGAGCAGAGCGTTGCCACACTATTTTTCCAAGCGGGAAAGACAGTCAGGTTCGGGTAGGGACTGCAGAAAAATGCGTGCCAAAATGGTGGCAGCCGTATACCGCCGTCACGCGCTGTGGATGACAAAGGACTGAGCGATGAAAAAAGTTTTTATTCATATAGGATTACCAAAAACAGGAACAACGGCGATTCAGACCTATCTTGATTCGCATAGAAGATCTCTGGAAAAAGCGGGATACGACTGCGTGCCGATAGAAATGTGCCATAACTTTGCCATTTCATTACTGGCAAAGAGCCTTAACTGGGATGATTTTTCTTCAAAAAATGAAAAAGATAATATTTTATATCTTTATGACATATTTTCATTGTCAGAAACATATTTAAAACATCATTTAAGTACAGCATATATTAATGATATAAAATATTATATCGAAAATTCAAAATCAGAGAATATTATTCTTTCAAGTGAGTTTTTTTCTTATGCATCTGTGTATGACATTTTACAAAAAAAATTTAATAGTTTAATTTTAAATATATTTTATAAGGTGCATCTTTCATTTATTTGTTATATCAGAAACATTGAAGATCTGGTAGTAAGCTTTTATAAAGAAATAATTAAAGAAGGAATCAACGCTATCCCAGAGCAAAATTCAAATATCCTCTATACACCGAAGGCTGACTGGATTTTCCCCAATTATATATCAGGGCTTGCCAATGGACATTTCAGCAATTTAGTACCGGAGACAATAGTAGACTTCTACACGGAGATATGTGGAAAAGAGAATCTCATTATAAAAAAATATGGCGACAGAGCTTCAGGCTTTGATGTCGTTTCAGACTTTTTATCGATTTTTTCCCTGCAGAAAGAAGAAAAATTTCAAAAGTCCTATCCGATTAACCCAAGTCTGACAAAAGAACTCGCAGCCTACCGTGTTGCGTATGGGAAGGATGATTCTCCACCTGCTGAAGATATTGGTTTTCGAAGCTGTCTGGCGCGTATGGCGTTGGACCATCTTGGAAAAATTGACCCGCAGACCTCGTCACGGCTTGCGGAGAGCGCCGCAGCCTTGCACCGGCGTTATGGAGTGGATTGTTCTTTTTCAGCAGAAACATTGCATAAACAACTGAGTGCGTCTGTTTCTGATTTTGAACTTTTTGTCTGCACGGCGCTCGGCAAACTTTCCAAGCAGAATAATGCCATATTACGCCATCTCCATCAGGAAACCCTTGCATCGCCGCCGGCTCTTTTTTCCGACGATTCCATCTGCCAAGTTTTTTTGTCTCCTGTGCCGGACAAGTATACATATCAAAGGCATGTGGGCAGAATATTCGATAGCCGCTGGCTCACGAGCGGGGGGCCATATGTGCAAGAGCTGGAGCGCGCCCTGACGGACTTTCTGCAGGTGCCTTTTGTGTTATGTTGCGCCAATGACTCCCTGATGCTGATGCTGGTCCTGGAACTGGAGGAACTGGCTGGGAAAAAGATCGCCCTGACGCCCTGTGCCGCACCACGCGTTCTTTCCGTGTTACGCTGGCTACACTGCAGGCCCGTATTCGTCGATATCAACGAAAAAAATCTGAGCATCTCACCAGCGGCCTTGCAAGAGGCCCTGGCACGGGAACCGGACATTGCCGCCGTCATTGCCAGCCATGCTTTTGGCATCTGTTGCGATGTGGAAGCATTGTCCGGACTTTGCCGCCAACACGGCGTCAAACTTATTTTTGATGCCGACAATGCTTTTGGGGCCAACCTCCTCGACCGGAGCCTTCTGGATTTTGGCGACTATGCGATTTGCAGCCTGCACGCATCACATAGCTTCCACGCCGTGGAAGGAGGCTGCATTGTAAGCCACACGGTCCAGGCTCAAAAAAGACTTGAACAATTGCGTTCCGGCGGACAAAGCGGAACAGCGCACCAGTGCTACGGTATAAACGCGAACATGAGCGAACTGCACGCTTCCTTTGGTCTGAGTCTGCTTTCATCTGTTCCCGCTGGTATAAAGCAGCGTGCGGCAATAGTGGCCTTTTACGATGAAAATCTTTTTCGCTGCGATAAAGGGTTACGCATGCCCTCTACCCCTCTTTATTTTCAGAGCAATTATGCCTGTTATCCTGTCATAATGCCGAGTGAAGCTGCGCTTAACGCTGTTGTTCAGCGCCTTAACGCGAAAAATATTTTTCCCAAGCGTCCTTACAGTCCTCTGTTGACGCAGCTGCCATATCTTGAGAGCGAATTATACCACTCCTGCCCTATCGCTGAAGATATCAGTGCCCGAATTCTCTGCCTGCCTATTTTCGCTGAACTGCCGCAGTATCGTTTGCAGACAATTGTTGAAATTATGAGAGCGAACCAAATGCAATGAGGTAGTCTGCCATGCAAAAAATCTATTTGGTGTACAGCATATGGGATGCGGCATACTGGTCGACTGCATACTTTCTCCAATCGGCACGTCAGGAATTTTCCAAAATCAATCTGACTTATAATCCATATTTTTTGCCGATTTCTCAGGTATGGGGACATGATGCGATCACACAGCAATTAAAATGCTATTGGTTCGGAATGCGGAGTCGGGCCGGTGCTGACTATCTGCACGCCGTGGACGCCATTGTGACCTCGCACTTGCAGCAACTTGATGCAGATGCAGCAAGCGGACGGAACATACTCGCTTTTTGCGGCTCCCCCCATCCTGACAGTCTGCCTCTGTTTTTTAGCCGGCTGGCGATGTTTCCGCATCTGAAAGCCTGTGAGTTACATGTAGTTATGCTGCTTGGCCGCCAAGACAGCGAATTACGTACGCGTTTTCTTCGTAACTGGAAAAAACGATCTCCCGATAAAATATATATGCTGCAGCTGCGTGAAGACGGACGCCATCGCATGGATGAAGTCTACAGTATGCTTATGCATCATTGTGGCAAGGAAAATTGCCATCTGCTCCTGCACCAGTCTACCGACCCCCACATGGTGGAGCCGCAACTTCTGATGCAACTGTCCAGCGCGCTGGGTATTCCGGAAGATGTCGCCCCAATCCCGTCGAACGAATTCAGCTTTCCCCTGTCCGCGCCCGGCTTGGACATGTCGCGGGCTCTTTTCGGCTTTCCCTTCAGCTTCAAGCAAAAACCGGTATGGAAGCGCGATGACTTTTACCGCATTCTGCGCAGCGTTGAACAAAAAGAAGGATATGCACCTGTCCCCTTCATGCCTCGCGAGCACGCCCTGGACCTGCTGAGCAAGTGTGTGCCCGGCAATACGCGTCTGGCCGAAACTTTGGGTAAAGAGACCCTCTTTGCTTCTCCCCATCCGCTGGACACATTACCGGATATGCCCTCCACTCTGCCTGAAATGTCTACACAACAGTGCCGCACCTTTGTCAGCGCTTTTTCTTCTGAATGGCGGCAGGCTTTTTTGCGTTATTTCCGGGATCAGAACCGCCCTCTCCATTCTGTTGAACACAGACTTGCCAGCGTACTGGAAGAGTATAGGCAACGAAATCATTCCCAATCGCCTTATACATGGCCACGCACAACTTCCCCCGTCGCGGTCTTGACATTATGCAGGAATCAAGAAGCATTCATTGAACAATGCATGGAAAGTGTCACTGACCAACGCTGCAAGATACCCTTTGAGCATATCATTGTTGATGACAGCTCGAATGACGACAGTGCCTCAATCATTGATAACTATGCTTCACGCCATGCCCATGTCCGCCCTATGTATCTTTCCTGTCATGCCGCGCATGGAGAAAATGTACAGACTCTGTTTTCCCTGTGCCACAGCACATATGTCGCTCTTTGCGATGGCGATGATTACTTTACTGATCCGTACAAGCTGCAAAAGCAAGTCGATTTTCTGGACATGCATCCTCAATGCTCCCTCTGCTTTCACCCTGTTGATGCCATTTATGAGGACGGCTCCCCATCGCGGGTTTATCCTCCGGAAAATCTTTTACCAGGGGGCGTACGTACATTCTATACGGTCAAAGACCTGCTCTTCGCCAATCTGATTCAAACCAATTCCGTCATGTATCGCTGGCGCTTTCGAGATGGGCTGCCGGACTGGTTTGACCCGTCGCTTATCCCCGGTGACTGGTACTGGCATTTACTACATGCGGAAGTCGGGCTTATAGGCTATCTTCAAGAGCATATGAGTGTCTATCGTCGGCATGCCGCCTCTCTCTATGCTTCTGCCGAGGGCGATCATGTAGATCATCGTAACCTACATGGTTTGGAAGAATTACGCATGTACAATACGTGCAATAAACATTTTTCCAATCGCTATTACAAAGATTTTTGCAGGCTGGCTATGGGAGTGTTGACGGACTTCGTACATATTTATGCCAAATCTGGAGATGATACACTGCTTCAGAAAGGGTGCAAACTATGTCCAGAATTTGCCCGTGATTTCTTGTCACAGATAAGAATAGACAGCTGACCCCTACGTGTAGTTCCCCAATAATACATTACAATTCAAGAAAATTTACTGTCCACACAACTAATATAAAACCATGCCACACTTTTCACCTTGGCTGACAACTCTATTTTTCATTAAGAAGTTATGCCTGATTATGAAAAAGAGCAAAACGTGAGTCTAGAAGTTATTTTGCGCAAAGGCGACGCGGACACATGGAGCCCGCGCCCAATGCCTTCTGCGATATGGTCTGCATGGCTTCTTCAATTCATTGGCCGGACTTTGACGCGGCGGTGAAAGAATTTCGGCTTATCCTCAAGACCGGCGAATAGTTCGCCTGCCTCTAGAGTCTGTAGTCACGATATTGACGCCCAAATGAGTGTTGCTCCATCCACCAAAATCAGGTGGAAGGTCTCTCCATGGCACCCCCGTGCGCATAATCCAAAATACCGCATTGATGAAAGTTCGATTGCCATATGCTACCCCCCCCAGCTTCCTTCTCGTCCAGGCAGGTGCGGCGAGAGCTTCTTCCAAACTTCATCTGAAATATCATGCCGTCTGTGTGCTGGAGTTGTCATAGTTCACCTCTGTTGAGGCAATATGACATAAAATTAAATTCTAGAAAATCTCGTGACTACACGCTCTAGGGGCTGTCTCTAAATAAATTATTGTAGCCAAATGAGGCAGACTGCCAGCATGACCGCAGCGTTAAAGGTTATGGCAAGCTTATCATATCAAGTAGCAATTCTGTGGAAGGATTTAAGCTTGACAAAGAAACACTTAACGAGATGACGTCCCTTGTAAACGTGAGTGTCATACTCGCGTTGAACCAACCTGCCTGGCATTGGAAGAATTAACCACAGTATAGTTTTGATGTTCCACCAGAGCGAGCAATTTATTGGCATCATAAGCTCTGTCCGCAAGAAGCTTATTCGCCAATAGACCTTCTATCAGGCCACATGCAGGAACAATGTCATTTACATTTCCTGCCGTGAGATGAATACGCAAAGGATTTTGGTAGTTAATCCTATGCTACACCCAATCTCCTGATTGAAGTACCCCCTTTACGCCGGTAAGGTAGCATAATAATTATGGCCTCGGGGTCTGCGTTTATGGATAGCATGAGCAGGAGCCATCCCATACCTCAAGTTTAGCCCATTCAAGGAAGCGTTTATGTACCGTTCTCCAAGGCCCAGACTCTGGATACAAGTCCCGCCAGGGCGCTCCTGTTTTTCATGATCCGCAGGATGTTAAACATCAGGTGGTCATCCTTACGCTTCCGACCTCTGGTTTCAGTGCTGGCCTTTGTCAACATAGGCCCAATTATGGCCACTTTTCGTCTGAAATGTCGTGTCTACTCATGAAAAACAGCAAAGCAATAGAGCGACGAAAAGTCTAAATTTTATTTAGAGACAGCCCTTAGAGCCAAAATTTGGAGCGTTTGCTCTTGGGAAAAACGAAATTGCTCCAAGGGCTGATGGTGCGGCCGGAAAGAGAAAAAGACGCTCTCTCAACCCGGATACGCCGCAGACCGCCGGTTTGCGCCTTTACCCCAAAGGCATCCGCCCGGTCTGTTGCGTCCATGCCGCCCGCCTCCCCACGGAGTCTCGCGGCCAGGGCTGAGAACTTCTTCCAATGAAACGGGATTACTGGGAATTCAAAAGCAATCGTCATGCCAAAAACACGATTTTAAAAATAATTGTGATTTCAACAGATAAGAGAAAAAGCTCACAAGCGGAAAAAGAGAGTATTCAGAAAAATCTGACAACTGTCATACTATCATGACAAAAATACGCAAAAAACAGAGCCGTGAACGCGTAACGCGCCGTGTCGGCACGGCGCGTTACGAACAAAACGGCGAAGTCGCCCAATCAGAAGAGCGTGAAGGGATAAAGACGGCACATCACCCGCCGCCCGGGATTTCGCCGCTTATTTCATGAACGGCAACCCGGCGAGCATTTTCTTCAGGCTGAGGGCGTCCCAAGGCATGTACTCCGCGAAACTCATTCCGACGACATCAACCCGCGCGGCAATATTCTTGAGGATTTCGGCCACGTCCTGAATCCCGACCTTGCCCCGCTCCGATTCGATATGTTCTTTCACGTTGGGGTTACTGAACAGGAGCGAGCGGAAAACGGTGGGATCAAGCACATCAAGGTCCAGGTGGATGGCCACCCGTTCAAAGCCTTTGTCGCGAATCCACCTTGTCACCGCGTCTCCAGAGCCGGTCATGTCCCTGCTTGGTATGGTCCTGATGCCGTAACGGTCGATGGCCTCCCGCTCGTGGGGGAAAACCCCGTCCACACCCACCAGGAGGACCTGTTCCGCGTTGTAATGTTTCTTCACTTCAGCCGCCATCAACGGTTCACCGCCGCCCAGAAGGTTGCCGAGCACCATGGCGTGGGCGTGGTCAAAATCCTCGGGCGTGGTCACATCAGGGTGCGCGTCAATCCAGATGATGCCGAGTTTCCCCGCGTAGCGTTCGTTCAGATAGGAAAACGGAGCCTGGCTGATGAGGCAGTCGCCTCCGAAGGTAATAATGCGGTCGGGCGCGTATGCCTCAATAATATTTCCGGCCGCCCGTATCTGGCGCAGGATTTCCCTCCGGTAAAATACGCCGCCCTCCTTGACCGGTTCAGCCCCTGTCCAAGGCCCGACGGGCACCTCTACAAGCGGCGCGTCGCTTTGCGGAGCCAGCCAGGCCAGCAGCCTAGCGCCCAGAGGATATATCTGACCGGGAAATTCCGATTCATCGTAACCGCCCTGCCACTGCGGCATCAAAAGCCGTAATGTCTTCATTCTGTTTTGTTCCCTGCTCATGCGCGAACTCCTTTCATGATTGCTGTTGGGGGCAAAGAGCACGACGGACCAGCGTTTCAAAGACGTTCAGGTGGTTTTGAAAATCAAAGTCGGGGTCGTCGGCGGTTCTGGCGATAAGTCCGTCCACCAGGGCGTAGAGCCAGACCGAAACAGCCTCCAAATCCAGGTTGCTGTCGATTTCTCCCGCCTTCGCCGCTTTCCGGAGCAGTTCGACAAAGACGCGGCGCATGGCCCTGTCGCCGGTGGCAAAGGTTTCGCGCACCGCTGGATTTCGTGCGGCCACGGCCAGGATTTCCGTCCATAAGCGGTGATCCACGGGAAAGCCCACGTCCCGGATGCAGTCCGTCATGACGCCGATAATGCCGTTGAGATACGGCGTCACATTTGACGCCCGCCTTGCTTTTTCCGCGCCCTGGGCATGCTCTTCCTCAATCATGACCTTGAAGAGAGCGTCCTTGCTTTTGAAATGCACGTACATGGTGCCTTGCGCGATGTCGGCCCGTTGCGCGATGTCCGAAATCGAGCAGCCGGAATAACCCTTTTCCGCGAAACAACGCGCGGCCGCCGCCAAAACCTTTTCCCGCGTGTTCTGTTTTTGCTCTTTTCTATTTGCCATGTTCGCTTCCAAATTGAATGAATATTCGTTCATTTAATACAGATTCCCTGCCGTGTCAAAGCTGAAAATGAAAAAAGCCTCCCTGACAGGAGGCCATACAAGCAAAATCTTTCGACGCAAAGTGAATCAAGGCTGCCCCAAAGGGGCACCCGCCGGGGCTGGCACCCTCTGCTGCGGCGCGCATGCCCTTAGGGCTTTGCGACATGTGTCGCTTGATGCGACGCTAGTCTTCCAGATCGGGATGATAGATGACAAAACGGTCGCGGCCGCGCCGCTTGGCCTCATAGAGGGCCAGGTCCGCTTTTCTGTAGAGTTCGTCGAAGGTTATGCCGTCCTGGGGATAGCGGGCGAGCCCCAGGCTGCCGGTGATGCTCAGGCCCTCGCCGTAGTCCCTGGCCGCCGCCCCGCGCAGCACTTCCAGGCGTTTTTCCAGTTCCGGGCCGACGGGGATATGCGGCAGAAAGACCACGAATTCGTCGCCGCCGAGCCTGCCGCAGAGGTCTTGGCGGCGCAGCACGTCCCGCAGGGATTCCGCCACTTCCCTGAGAACCTCGTCCCCGAACTGATGGCCCCGGCTGTCGTTGAGCAGCTTGAAGTTGTCCAGGTCCAGCATGATCAGGCCATGTTCGGCTCCGGTCGGGCTCTGGCGCAGCAGTTCCGTCACCCGGCTGACCACGGTGCCCCGGTTCAACAGCCCGGTCAGCGCATCCAGCTCGATAAGGCTGCGCAACTCCAGGTCTTTCTTCTTCTGCGCGTCAATGTCCTTGACCAGAATAAAAGCCTTGACGTCCTTGGTGAAAGGGTCCGGAATGAGCTGAATGCTGGCCACCACCCAGAAGAGACTGCCGTCGGCATGAAAGCGCCGGTGTTCGATCTGTATTTCGCGCTGGCCGCTGTAATATTTCCCCAGCAGTTTTTCCCGGTCAAAGCTACTCAGATACTCCGGCAGGTCGCCCTCATAGACATAATGGCTTGAAATATACTCCACCGTGCCGGAAAAGGACTTCACGTCTTCCGGAAGCGCGCCGGAGTTGCGGCGCTCGTTGCCTTCGTAAATATTCTTGGTCAGATTGAATTCATAATAGCCGATGCTGTTTTCCTGCTGATCCTTGAAGGTCTGGATCCATTTCTGGTAGGCCAGCTCTTTTTCGTGCTGTTCGGTGACGTTTTCATAGGAAATGATTGAGCGCTGGGGCTTGCCTTCGGCGTCGAATATCAGCGTGTACCTGCCCGTGAACCATTCAAAGCGGCTCCCGGTCTTCAGCTTCACGCTGGCGCTGCCGCTGGGGATGCCCTGCTGCATGGAATGATAAAAGTGGAGCAGACTTTCAACGCTCTCCCCGGCCACAAGGCCGTTGGCCACGAAACTTTCGGGCACATCGGGCATTTCCGTGGGCACGCCCAGAACGGCGGCTGCGTCTCCGGTCTGGAACAGGGTATGGCTGACCGGATCGTACACGGCCATGATCTTGTCCGTGTGCTGAAAGGCGATACGGCTTTTTTCCTCGCTGAGGCGCAGATCCTCTTCCATCCGCTTGCGCAAGGTAATGTCAAAGAGCACGCAGGTCAGGTAGCCGGGTTCCGCCGGATCATGGTGGCAGCGGACCAGAACCCAGACCAGTTTTCCGGCCCTGTTGACAAAACGGTGTTCCAGTTCAAAGGCCGCGCGGCCGCGCGCGATGCTTTCCCGCACCGTGCTCCGGATCATCTCCAAGTCCTGCGGATAGCTGTACTTTTCCACGCTGGTCAGGCCCAGTTCAACGGCCTCGGCGGGCGAGCAGCCCATGATGGAATAAAAATAGGTGTTGGCATAGACAAAGGACATTTCTTCGTCAGCGGTCACCCGGCAGATGCCGCAGGGCAGGGAATTCATCAGGCTCTGCAACTCCCGGCCGCGCCGCTTGACCTGCTCCCGCAGCGCCACTTCCCCGGTCATGTCCAGGCAGACGCTGACGGTGATGGCCTGTCCGTCCCCGGAGACGGTTTCCCTGCCCATCTCGCGCAGCCAGACCGTGCCGCCGTCTTTTTTCAGAACCCTGTATTCCGCGCTGAACTCCCGCCGCTCGCGCGCGGCCTCGTCCACGCTCTTTTGCACCAGCTCCCGGTCCCCGGGATGGATGATTTCGGCATAACGGCCGCCGGTTTTTTCACAAAATTCCGCATAGTCATAGCCCACATAGGCCAGGAAGGCCCTGTTGACGTAGATCAGCGGATAGTCCGGCTCCGCGCGGCAGATCACCAGGGCGCTGCTGAGCCCGTCGCCGCTGATCCGTAAAGGGTTGCCGGGCCGGGCCCGGCCGGAGGTAAAGTCAATGTCCAGTTCAGCAGTCATGATCCTTCCGTTGCCGGGCCTCGTCCCCGGCAAGCCAGTGGTTCAGCTTTTCCCGCAGCTCCCCGGGGTCCAGCGGTTTGCTGATATGATCATCCAGGCCCCCGGCCAGGCTGCGCCGCACGTCCTCCGGCGTGGCCCCGGCCGTCATGGCGATGACGGGAATGCGGCTCACGGCTCCGGGCATGGCCCGGATGCGGCGGGTGGCCTCCAGGCCGTCCATTTCCGGCATCTGGATATCCATCAGCACGCAATCGTAACGCTCCCGGCTGATCAGGTCCAGCGCCCGTCGGCCGTTTTCGGCCACAGCGCAGTCCACGCCCAGACGGCACAGTAATTCCCGCACGATTTCCTGATTGATGGCATTGTCCTCGGCCAGCAGCACACGCTTGCCGGGCGGCAGCGCCTCCATGGGTCGGCTTTCGGCGTCCGGGCCGGGCCGGGCCCGCGCGGCCAGGGCCAGGGGCAGCAGAAAATGAAAAACACTGCCCTTGCCCGGCTCGCTCTCGCACCACAACTTCCCGTCCATCAGCCGGGCCAGTTGCCTGCTGATGGCCAGGCCCAGGCCCGTGCCGCCGAAGCGGCGGGAAATGCTGCTGTCGGCCTGGGTAAAGGGCTGGAAAAGATTCTCAAGCTCGCCGGCGCTGATGCCGATGCCCGTGTCCCTGACCATGAAGTGCAGAAACACGGCGCCGTCCCGGCAATCCGTGCCCACATCCAGGCTGATGCCGCCTTGGCTGGTGAACTTGAGGGCATTGCCCAGCAGGTTGATCAGCACTTCTGTGATGCGCAGGGCGTCGCCCCTGAGCCAGAGCGGCACGTCCCGGGCAAGATTGACCGAAAAGGAAAGCTGTTTTTCGTGCACCTGGGCGCTGAGCATGGCCCGCAGATTCTGCACCAGTTCATCCAGGGCAAAGTCTTCCTCGCTGATATCGAGCTTGCCCGCCTCGATTTTTGAAAAATCCAGGATATCGTTGATAATGCCCAGCAAACTTTTGGCCGAGAGCCTGATTTTGCGCAGATACTCGCGCTGGCGCGGCGCGGGATTATCGTCCAAAGCCAGATAGGTCATGCCCAGAATGCCGTTCATGGGCGTGCGGATCTCGTGGCTCATGCGGGCCAGAAATTCGCTCTTGGCCCTGGTGGCGGCCTCGGCCAGCTCCTTCTCGCGCTGGGCCTCCAGCACGTCCGTGACGTCCATGGCAATGGAAAGACGCACCCTGCGGCCGTCCTCCCAGCGGATGAGCCGGTCCACAATGGTGTAGGTATGGTTGGACAGGGGATTGACGTGGACCCAGTGGTGGGGGCTGTCCGGATTGTCCCGGCCGCGCAGGAAGGCATTAGTGCAAAACGGGCACGGCGCGTCCAGGCCCTGGAAGCGGGCAAAGCAGCGCTGGTCCCTGCCCGGACGCAGTGGGAACTGTTCGTTCAGGGCCTTGTTGGTGAAAAGCACCTCGTAGGTATCCATGTCGGAGATATAGACCGGCTCCACAAAGGCATCCAGAATATCGGCCAGCTGTCGGCTTTTGCGGGCCAGACCGGCGCGCTGCCTGAAATTCAGGTCCGCGCCGCACAGCACATTGGCCACGGCCACGGCCATGTTGACCATGCTCTCGGTCCAGCTCACATGGCGGTTGCAGATATCCACCCCGAAGAAACCGTTCAGCGCGCCGTCATGGCGCAGGGGCACGGCCAGAAGCGAACGGATGCCCTGAAGCAACAGCAACTCGCGGGTCCGGTCATGGGGGACGCGGCGCACATCCTCGATACGCAGGGGCCGCCCCTGCTCGAGATCGCTCACGAACCAGCCGATCTCTTCGGGCGGGATATTCTGAAGCGCGGGCGACTGCGGCGGGACGCCTTCGGCGCACCATTCGTAGGTATTGTGCCAGAGGCCGTTATTTTTCCGGAAAAGATAAGCCCGGCTCGCCTCCAGACACTGCCCCAGCTCCCGCAGGGCGTTGTTGAAAAAAACATCCCGGTTCTGGCTGACCAGGGCCTCGCTGGAGACTTTGGCCAGCAGCAGGGAAAACTTCTCGGACGCGGCGGCTTGCGCAAAAGCCGCACTTGTGGTGTCGGACATGTTTTCTCGCTCTCGTGAGTTCAGGCCGAATGCCCGCAAGCGGGCATCCGGCGGCAAGGCTACGTGGACAGACCTTGCCGGGACTTCAGCATGTCAAGTTCAAAATGCCATCAGCTCCGGAGCGTGTGGACAGCACGTTTCCGCAGCCGCGCCTTCAACGCGCCTCGCGGCGCAACACCTCCAGACCGGCCTGGGCAGCGCCCCACAATCCACTGTTTTTATTCTCAACCAGATAGATGGGCACGGAACGGATCAGGGAGGCGAACTGCGGGGTGGTGTACAGCTCCCGCAAAAAATAGTCGCTGGTGACGCAAAGGGGATTGCGGCTGGCAATGCCGCCCGCGATCCACAGGCCGCCACGGCACAGGGTAGTCAGAATCCAGTTGCGGCAGGCCCGGGCATAGAAGCGCGAATACCAGCGCAGGGTGGGGGTATCCCGGCTGAGGGCGCTCTCGCCCACTTCGCGGGCTTCCAGAGTTTCACCGCTGAGATAGCGGTGCAGCAGGCCAAGCCCCCTGCCGGTGAGAATGTCGTCGCCGCGCGCGAAAGGATAGCCCAGTTCCCGGCAGACGAATTTGTGAAAATCATTTTCCTCGTCGCCCACAAAGGGAAAGGAGGCGTGCCCGCCTTCGGCGGCCACCGGCAGCCAGCCGCCGCGCCCGTCATGCACCAGGGAAGCGGTGCCCAGACCCGTGCCCGCGCCCAGCACGCCCCGGCTGGCCGTGGGCGGCACCTCAGCCTGCTCCGTGGGCCTGACCACGCAACGCGCCTGCTCCCCGATTTCCGTCAGGCAGCCGTAGGCTTCGGCGGTAAAGTCATTGATGACCAGAGCGCGGGGAATGCCGTAGCGCTGTTCCAGGCCCGTGAGATCCACGCGCAGGGCGCCGTTGGTCAGGCCGCCGCGCAGGCCGTCGCTCACCGGCCCGGCCAGGCCCAGAACAAGCATGTCCGCCGTGCGCAGGGGCGTTTCCAGCTCGCGCTCCAGGGCGACAAGCACCATGTCCGTATCCAGCAGGCCCGCGGACCTGATCCAGACCACCCGCTCCTGGCGGAGACGGCCCTGATCCAGGCTGAAGGATGCGAAACGGCAATTGGTGCCGCCGATATCGGCTGCGAGAATGCGCTGCATGGGGTCTCCCGGCTGCAATGCGGTCAAAGCGGGCGGAACAGGGTTCGGGCCGGATTTCGTCAGGCTCAGCTCCTGTCCGAGCCCATCCGGCGTACCAGATTGGTGGTGCTGCACCCGTCCACCAGCCCAGCCAGATGCACGCGGCCGCCATATTCGCGCACCAGCTCCGCGCCCACCACGGTTTCCACGGTATAGTCGCTGCCCTTGACCAGCATGTCGGGCCGCACCCGACGGATCAGCTCCAGGGGCGTGTCCTCGTCAAAAAGAACCACCGCGTCCACGCCCTGCAACGCGGCCAGAAGCAGCGCGCGGCTCTGCTCGTTCTGGATGGGACGGCCGGGGCCCTTGAGACGGCGCACCGAGGCGTCGCTGTTCAGACCCACCACCAGGCGCTCACCCAGGGCCGCGCACTGGCGGATCAGGGAAATGTGGCCGGGATGAAGCAGGTCGAAGCAGCCGTTGGTGAACACGATGCTCGCGTTTCCGCGCCGCCACTCCTCCAGTTTTTCCAGCAGGCCGGGCAGGCTGTACAGTTTGGGATTGTCGGCGTTCTCGCGCAGGGCCAGGTTGAGTTCGCTCAGGGCCACCGGCGCGGTGCCCGGCTTGCCCACAGCCACACCGGCCGCCGTATTGGCCACGAGCGCGCTTTCCTCCCAGTCCAGGCCCTTGGCCACGCAGGCCGCCAGAGTCGCGATGACTGTGTCGCCCGCGCCGGACACGTCGGCCACCTCGCGCACGGCGGCCCGGATGTACCGCGGCGGCCTGTCCGGGCTGAACAGGGCCATGCCCTTGGGGCCGCGCGTAAGCAACAGGCGCTCCAGGCTGTGGCGTTCGCGCAACGCGGCGGCCAGGTGTTCCCGCTCCCGCTGATCCGGGCTATCGCCCGCTTCCAGGCCGCAGGCCAAGGCGAACTCCGCGCTGTTGGGCGTCACGCACTGCGCCCCGGCATAGCGCCGCCACTGCCCGCCCTTGGGGTCCACCAGCACGGGAATGCCCCGCTCGCGGGCCGCCACGATGACCGGCGCGCACAGGCTGTGGCCGTCCGGGCCGTCCAGCAGCACGCCCTTGCCGTAATCGGAGAGCACCAGCGCGCCGCAGCCCGGCAGGCGTTCCAGAACTTTTTCTCGCAGCAGCGCTCTTTCCTCCGGCCGCGGCGGGACGATCTCTTCTTCATCCAGGCGCAGCAATTGCTGCCCCTGGGCAATGATCCGGGTTTTGCGCGTGGTGCTGCGCGCGGCGGAATACACAAGGCCGTCGCCGATGCCTTCGGCGGCCAGTTCGCGGCGCAGGGCCTCTCCGGCCTCGTCGCGGCCCGCCAGGCCGACCAGTTCAACCCCGACGCCCAGCCGGGCGAGATTACGGGCCGCGTTGGCCGCGCCGCCCGGCACGGTCCAGCGTTTCCGCACGCAGGCCACAGGCACCGGCGCTTCCGGCGAAATGCGCCGCACCCGGCCGGAAATGTAGTGGTCGAGCATCACATCGCCCAGCACCAACACGCGTACTCCGCTAAATTCCATAGCTCATTCCTGTTCCCGTGGATTGCCGACATGCGGGCGGAGCCGGTTCAGGCCCCACGGATGGCCCGGCTGAAGAGCGCGCCCAGGGGGCTTTCATCTTCCTGCGCATCCAGCAGGTCATGGATGCGCGTCCGGGCCGCGTCGCCCAGACGGCGGCGTTCCTCGGGATCCCCGGCCAGGCGTTCCAAAGCCCGGGCCAGGGCCGCCGCGTCATTCCGGGGCACCACCAGACCGCTTTTCCCGTCTTCCACGGCTTCGGTCAGGCCCGGCAGATCGCTGACCACCACGGCCAGGCCAAAGGCCATGGCTTCCGCCAGGGCCGAGGGCAGGCCGTCCACATCGCCCTGGCTGGTTTTGCGCCCCGGCGAGACGAAGATGTCGGCCTTTTTATAGAAATCGGCCATGTTTTCATGCGGCATCTGCCCCGTAAACTCCACCAGCCTGCGCAGGCCCAGACGCCAGGCAAGCCAGCGCAGCCGCAGGCGCTCCGGTCCCTGGCCCACGATCTTGAGACGGAAATCCAGCCCCTGGGCGCGCAATTGGGCACAGGCCCGTAGCAGGAGGTCATAGCCCTTGCGCTTGCTGATGGTGCCCACGGCCAGGATTTGCAGGGGCTGGGCCTCCTGGGCGCCGGAAGGCAGGGGAATGTCCGCGTCGTCCTCGGGCGGGGTCAGGGTCAGGGGATCGCGCAACAGAATCAGCTTCTCGGCGGGCAGTTCCGGCAGCATCTCGCGCAGGGTCCGCAGGGTGGCCTGGGTGTCGCAACGCACAAAGACCGCCTGCGCCGCCTTGACGGCCCAGTCCTTGCCGGGCCGGGCCAGATCCTGGGCGCGCATGGAAAAGGCGAAAGGCACGCCCAGCAAACGCGCGGCCACCCAACTGGCCGTGGCTTCGCTGTGCGCGCCCGTGGCATATAGAAACTCGATTTTTTCCTCCAGGCCCCAGCGGGCCAGCAGGGCCCCGCAGCCGAAGGCCCAGAGATGGCTCAGCAGGCCCCGGCCCCAGCGGGAACGGGTGGGCAGATCGCGCCAGAGATCCCATAAGGAATGGGACGAGCCCCGCAACTGCCGGAACAGGGACGCGCAGACGGAGAAAAAATGCCACGCGCCGATGCGGCGCACGGCCAGCGGCAGGGCGTAGCCCTCGGGATTGCCCAGCAGGCCGCTGCCCCGGATGGCGTAAATGCGCGAGAGCAGACCCGCGGCGTGCAGGCGGTGGGCCTCTTCCATCAGGTTTTGGCCCGAGGCCTCGGGAAAACGCTCGGCCACCAGCGCGCCGCGCACCACCGGCGGCGGGGGCGAGAGCAGGCTTTGCGCGTCATGCTCCGGAAGCGGCGGCAGCTCATGGCGGCGGCAGTGCAGGATGCCGTCCTCAAGCGTATAGATGCTGTCGCAGTATTCGGCCATCTTGGGGTCATGGGTAACCATGACCATGGACACCCCGCCGGTGTGGCAGAGCGTGCGGAAATTCTCCATGATCAGGCGGCTGGTGCGAGCGTCCAGCGCACCCGTGGGCTCGTCGGCCAGCAGAATGCGCGGATTGTTGACCATGGCGCGGGCAATGGCCACGCGCTGCTGCTCGCCGCCGGACAGGCGGTTGCTGCGGTAATGCACCCTGGCCGAAAGGCGCACCAGTTCCAGGGCGCGGATCACCCGCTCCCAGCGTTCCTGCGGCGGTATGCCTTCATAAATCAGGGGGAATTCAACATTCTCAAACACCGTGGAGTGCTCGAAAAGATTGCTGGACTGCATCACAAAGCCCATGTTCCCACGCCGGAAGGCGGCGGTCTGCTCGCGGGTGAAGGTGAGCACATCCGTGCCCAAAATGTTCAGCGAACCGGCGTCGGGCGCGTGCAGCATGCCCAGAATGTGCAGCATGGTGGACTTGCCGCAGCCCGAGGGGCCCATGATGGCCACCAGTTCACCGGCCTGCACTTCAATGTTCACGCCGCGCAGGACCGGCGAGAACCCGGCGTAACACTTATATAAATCCTTGGCGACGATAACCGGAGCCATGTTTCACCTTTTATTCAAAACGCAGTGCGGTAACCACGTCCATACGGCTGGCCTGAAGGGCCGGATACAAGCCGCCGGCCACGCCGATGAGCGCGGAGAATACGATGCTGCCCAGACTGCTGGCGACCAGCAGGGGGTAGGAAATGCCCGTGCCCAGCGACCACGAACCGATTTCGACCAAGGTGACGCCCACCACAATACCCAGAATGCCGCCGGCCACGGATTTGCACAGGGCCTCGGCCAGGAATTGGGCCAAGATGTCCGTATCGGAGCCGCCCATGGCTTTTTTGAGGCCCACTTCGCGGGTGCGCGCGCGCACTGCGGCAAAAGTGCCGTACCAGATGCCGAAGCCGCCCAGCATCAGCGACGCGGCGATGCCCAGCCAGAGCAGGGCCTCCACCCACATGAAGGTGGTCTTGATGCGTTCAAGCTGCTCTTCCTGGGTGCGGATGACCAGATAGGGCGCGGCCTGATGCTCGCGCACCACTTCCGGGATCAGGCGGATCAGGGGCGGCACGTCTTCCCAGCCGACGGCGCGCACAAACAGGCGCGTCACCTTGCCGTCGCCCCAGTTGCGGTCGATCATGGTGGTATAGGGCAGAAAGCCGCCCTGGCTCCAGCTGCCCAGCATCACGCCGCTGACCACGCCCACAACTTCAAAAACGTCCTTTTCCAGAAACAGCAGTTTGCCCACGGCCTTGTCCGGGTCACCGTAGAGATTGCGGGCGGCTTCGCGGCCCAGCATGCAGACCCGGCTGTGACGCTCCATATCCGCGTCGCTGAACAGCCGGCCGGCCGTGAGGGACAGGGAATAGACCTCGGCGAAATACTGGTCGATGCCGATGAAATAGACGCTCAACGAGCGTTCGCCCTCGCCGCGCAGGAGGAAGCCCTTGCCGTCGCGCACGTTGCGGCTGACCATGCCCACGCCCGGCAGGGCGCGCAGGGCGTCCACGGTGGCGGGAAAGAATTCGCGTACGGGCTGACCGGGGTACTGCTTGTCATCCATATAAACCTGGATGACGTTGACCCCGCCCATGAGCACCATATCCTGGCCCACTTTATACCGGATTTCGCGGCCCAGCACGGAAAGGGCAATAAAGGCGGTGATGCCCAGAGCGATGGACAAAATCACCCCGAAGCCGCGTTGGCGCACAACCTGCCTGAGGCTGACGCGAAAAAGGTCGGACATGGCGATCATAGCGCAACTACCACATATCCATAAGAAGACGATAAAAAACCGCGCCGCGCGGCCGCAATACCGAAAATCAGCCGACAAGCGTCAGTACAACACATCCATTATTACGCCGGGCCGGGACAAGTGTCAAAACAGCCGCCCGGAGCCCGGACCAATCCGTTCTCCGCACGTTGTTTTATCCCGCCCTGCGGGCATCAGGGGCTTGCGGCGTGCTCGCCGTTTGGGCCCCTGTCGCTGCTACCTTTATCCGTACGGCGGCCTTGCCGCCAACGGCTGAAACCCGGCGCGGGCAGGGGCCTGCCAAGGGGCTGCGCCCCCTCCGAGGCCCTCTTGCCCCCCGGAACACCCCGCTGGACTGATTACGGCGTCAGCGTAAAGCGGGGTTTGTTCGTACACTCCCGTCGCCCCTAGGCGCTGCCGCCGGGCCGACAAGCGCCGTATAGGCCGGAAGGTCGCTTCTGGACTTCCTTATCTCCCGCGAACGTGGTCGGCGCAGCCGACAAGTGAGCGGGAGCTGGTTTTGCGGGAATTTTGCAAAATTGGCGATTTTTTCGTGCGGGCAAGGCAGCGGCACGTTTTTGAGCGGAGCATACTCAGATATGTGAGCATCAAAAACGCGCTGATAACGCCGCCCGCGCGGAACAGGCGGATTTTACAAAGTAACCGCAAAAGTACACAAAGCCTGAAGCAGGAACGCTGCTTCGCCTCTACCTCGCGGTCAACGCCGCCGCACGCCGAGCACCGTGCCGCCCTGCCCCACAGTATAGGCCGTATCCCGCCAGACAATCTCCCTGGCGGGAATGGTGCGCAGATAGACCAGAACAAACATGCCCACCGCGCAGACAAAAGCCCAGAGCCAGCGCCCCAGGGGCACGGACCGGGGCAAAAAGGCCCGCCAGGGCCCCAGCGCAGCCGCCAGCGCGGCCAGCCAGAGCAGGGCCAGCAGCACGGCCGCCCCGTTGCCCAGGCCCAGCAGGCCGCCGAGCAGGGCCAGAGCCGCGCCCAGCGGCGGCACGGCCATCAGGACGGCCAGCACCCCGAGCAGCAGCCATTGGCCGGGTATGCAGAACTTGAGAAACAGCACCTGGCGTTCCATCCAGGCCCGCCAGACCGGCAGGGCGTGGTCCGCGGCCTCGGTGCGCAGCAAGGCCCCGGCGCACAGACGCACATGCACGCCCCGGCCCTGCAGCAGCGCGCCCAGGGAACAATCGTCCACCACATTATGGGCCCAGAGTTCGGCCACGCCGTAGCGTTCAAAAGCGGCCCGGCTCATGGCCATGGCCCCGCCCCAGGGCTGGGTGAAGGCCGAGAGGGCCTGCAAAAAGCGCATCAGCAGCACGCTGAGCGCATAGGCCAGGGTCACCGGGCGCTGGTCGCGCGGCTCCACCGTATGGTAGCCGGTGCTGAACGCCGCCTCTCCCCTGGCCACGGGTCCCACAAGGCAACGCACGAAATCCTCTGCGGCCAGATGGGTGCTGTCGCAGAACACATAGACGTCCGCCGCGTCGCCCACGGCGGCCACGCCCTGCAAACTGTTGTGGTTTTTCTGGCCGCAACCGGCGGCCGGACCGGCCACAACATGCCGCAGGGCCGGGAAATCCTCCCGCAGCGTGCGGATCAGCCCGGCCGCCGGTTCCTCGGCCGTGGCCGTCACCAGCACCGGCAGTAGATCCGGATAATCCTGACGCAGCAGGCTGCTCAGGGCCTCGGTCATGCGCGGATGCGCGCCCGCCACCGGAATGATCATCGCCGCCCTGGGCCAGCCGCCCGGAGGCGTGAAACGGTTCGCCTCGCGCTCCTCTCCGGCCTTCCGGACCAGGGAACGCCCGCAACGGGCCAGAAGAAAGAGCAGGCCGCACTGAACCAAGGCCACGCAGAACCAGAACATCAGCATGGAATTACTCCTGAAATAACCTAGTCCGGCAGAGGCGCGCAGTCCCCGGACGCCAGCGGCACGTCCTGGACGCGCTTGCCTTCGAGCTTGATCTTCATGCCGTTTTTAAGGCTGATTGTGCCTTCCACCTTGTCCGGCGCGCTCAGACGGCCCTTGAACCTGTGGCCCGAGGAATGGGAGGCTTCAATGGCGTTGTCTTTCACGCTGCCCTCAAAGTGGTAGACATCCACCTGGCCGTTGGCAAGACGCAGATGCAGCACGCCCCTCACCTTACCCTGGGCCGAAAAACACAGGCCCACCCGGAAGGTGGAGGTATACAGCGAACCGGTCCAGAGTTCCGTCACTTCCGCGGGCGCGTCCGCCGATGCCGCCGGAAGCGACGGGGACGACGACGCGGGGACGGCCTTTTCCCCGGCGGCCGGAGCCGCGGCGCCGGACGGGGATTCGTCGGCCAGGGCCGGGGCGGCCCCTGTCGGGGACATGGCCAGCAGCACGATCAGAACGCCTGTTGCCCATGACCTGGAAAAAGAAAAAAAGTTGTTCATGGCGTGTCTATGTTCCAGCTTGGGCTTCTCGCTGGCCGGCTGACGGCGTTTTCCGGCTGTGCTCCCGCCAGAGGCGCTCGAAAAGCTCCTGATGCGCGTCCACCATGGCCGTAAAGGAGAAATCGCGCTCCACGCGCAGGCGTCCGGCCCGGCCCAGAGCGTCGCCGGACTGCGGATCGTCCAGCAGGCGCAGGCAGTTGCGGGCCAGGGCCCGGTCATCGCCCGCCGCGGACAAGAAGCCGTTGCCGTTTTCCTCCACCAGACGGGGAATGCCGCCCACCGCCGTGGCGCAGACCGGCAGGCCGCAGCTCATGGCCTCCAGAATGACATTGGGCTGGCCCTCGCGCACGGAGGCCAGGGCAAACAGCCGGGCCGCCGCGTAGTGTTCGCGCATGTCCATGCCGCCGGGGAAAAAGTCCACCCGCGCGCCCGCCGGATGCTCACGCGCCCATTGCTTCAGGGCCGCCTCTTCCGGGCCGTCGCCCACAATGCGCAGGCGGGCCTCCGGACGGCTTTGCAGAATCAGTTCAAAGGCCCGCAGCAGGGCCAAATGATCCTTGTCGCGCGCCAGGCGCGCCACGCACAAGACCACCGGCTCCCGCGCCGAAGGGGGATTTTCGCCGGGCCGGAAAAAGTCCACGTCCACCCCGTTGGGAATGTAGCTCAGATGCCCGGCGGGCACGCCCAGGCCCTGGAGCGTCTGGAACAGGGCTTCGGAATTGCAGACCAGATGCCGGGTCAGACGCCAGAGCCAGCGCTCGTGCTGGCGTTTGGGGCCGCCGCCGCCCCGGCAGGTGCCTACGACCACGGGCACGTCCAGCGCCCGCCCCCAGATCCGGCCCCAGATGTTGGGCAGGGCCGTGCAGGGCACCAGAATATCTGGAGCGGCCCGCCGCAGGGCTGGGGCCAGGCGCAGAAAAAAGAAGGGGGCCGCGCTGCGGGACGCGCCCAGATGCGTCAGGCCGATGCCCGCGTCACGGGCCGCGCTGTCCAGATCCGTCGCGCCGGTGAGGGTGAGCATGGCCGGGGAAAAACGCTTCCGGTCCAGGCGGCGGGCCAGCTCCAGAGTCTGGCGCTGGGTACCGCCGAAACAGAGATCTTCCATGAGAAAAAGCACGTTCAACGGTCGCGTCATAGGGCTCCTGTGGGAAACGCGCGCCGTAACAGGTTACGGCTTGCGGTTGCCAGCATACTATGCATTCCGCGCGCTTTTGCAAGCTCCGGAGCAACCGCATGAATTTTTAGAAAAATCTGTAAAACTGGCCTGTTGCCGATGATCTTTTCTATACAGGGAGGACCGATGAGCCCCAAACAGCATATTCCAGTATCGGCGTTTTTTAAGGGACCTCCAGACTCAAGTCAGCAGTCAACAAGGCGTTATCCTTTAAAATCATGGAAGGTAGGCGGAGCGGCGAGAACGGTCCCCACGCCTTGCAGTTCCATATGAAATGGAGTGTCCCCGCTTTCAGCAGCGGCCCTCACTTGCCCCCTCATCTGATTTGTGCCAAAATTATTGGCACTTCCTTCTTTCAACATCGGATGACAGCGATGAACACAGAGATACAGCATCAGGGCCAGAAGCTGCTTGTCACGCTTCAGGGCCGACTGGACACGGTCACGACGCCCGAGGTCAGCGAAGCGCTCAAAGATGTTCCTGAAGGCGTCAGTGAGTGCATTCTGGAAGTGAACAATCTTGAGTATATCTCCAGCGCGGGTTTGCGTCTTCTGCTTCTTCTGCACAAGCGCATGCTGGCTTCCGGCGGCCGTCTGCTGCTGCGCAACGTGCAGCCCGGCGTCAAGGACATTCTGGAAATGACGGGTTTCGCAAGCTTTTTGTGTATGGAATAAATCGGCCGAATCCTTTTTTCAGGTCTGACGACATGCCGATATTCGCGACCATCCGGTTCAAGATGCTCTGCGTCGTTGTGATGCTTGCCGTACTGCTGGGCCTTGCGGTCTTTTTGGTCGGCAAAGGCACATACCGCAACTACAAGACGCTGCAAATCTCCCAATGCCGGTCTCTGGTCGCGGAAGAAACGGCAAAAGTGGAAGACACCATCCAGGATCTCCAGGCCAATGCCAGAGAACTGGCCATGATCGGCGAGCTCTTGTTTCAAGCTGCCCCCGACCGTTTGACTCTGTACGGCCCATATGCCGTTCTGCGCAATTTTCAGATCAACACTGCGGCTGTGGGCGGCGGCATCTGGTATAAACCCTACCTTCTGGACAAAAAGCGCGAGCTGGCCTGTTTTTACGCGTACTCGCAAAGCGGGGGGGCCGTTTTTGACGAAAGCTTTTCCAGCCCGGAATATCACTACCCGACCCAGAGCTGGTATCTTGACGTCACACGGCAGTTGGACGCGCTAGGGCCCGGTGCTCGCGAGACCGCGGTCTGGAGCCGCCCCTACGTTGACGCCACGGGCACGCACGCGCTGATGACCACCGTCAGCAGCGGCATGTACGATCAGCAAGGCGCTTTTCTCGGGCTGGCCACGGTTGACTGGCAGCTTGGCGACATCGCCCGCCAGATCGCGGACATCCGGCCCACGCCGAACAGCATTATTCTGTTTGCCGATACCGCCCATGACGTCATTCTGAACCTCAGCGACCCCTCCCGCTCTCAGGGGTTCACGAATGTCTCGCCGCGCTCGATTCCCTGGTTTGAGAGCAATGCGCCGTCGGAGCGCATTCTGGTTCACAACGGCGCCTCCTACCTCTCCTTCTTCAAAAAACTGAGCAACGGCATGAGCGTGGTGGTCAATGTGCCGGAAGAGGATTTATTCCGCACCATCAACCGGGCATTGCGGCTGACGCTGCTGATTCTGGCCGGGATCATACTGCTGGCCGCGGGTCTTACCTGGGCGCTGCTCAACCGCTTTATCAACAGGCCTGTGGCCGTACTTTCCCGGGCCGCCGCCGAGGTCGGGGCCGGAAATCTGAACGCCGAATTTCCGCTGCGCTCAAAAGACGAACTGGGGGTTCTGGCACGCTCGTTCAGCACCATGACCCGCAGCCTGAAAAGCCATATCGAACATCTCGGAACGGTCACGGCGGAAAAGGAACGCATCGCCACCGAGTTGCACATTGCCAGAGATATTCAGGCCTCGATGCTGCCCTCGATTTTTCCGCCCTGTCCGGAGCGGGACGAGTGCGACCTCCGGGCCTTCATGCTGCCCGCCAAAGAAGTGGGCGGCGATTTTTTCGACTTTTTCTTTGTGGACGATACCCGGCTCGCCATCGTGATCGCCGATGTTTCCGACAAGGGTGTGCCCGCCGCGCTCTTTATGGTGATCGCCAAGACCCTGCTCCGCAACAACGCCCCTGCCGGCGCGAACCCCGGAGAAGTGCTGGCCGCAACCAACGTCCAGTTGTGTGAAAATAACAGCACAGGCATGTTTGTCACCGCCTTTATCGGAATTCTCGATGTGCGCACCGGCGCTTTTGAGTATGCCAATGCGGGGCACAATCCATTCTTCGTCAAACGGCCCGGCAAGCCCTTTGAACGGATCGCGCCTAAGCCGGGGCTGCCCCTCGCGGTCATGGACGATACGCTTTTCCAGACGGAAATGCTGAATATTGAGCGCGGGAGTTCCCTGTTCTTCTACACGGACGGGGTTACCGACGCCACAAATCCCGAGAATGTCTTTTTCGGCGAAGACCGTCTGCGGGACACGCTGACCGGGCTCGGAAATCTGCTGCCCGGCGATCTGCAAGGCTTTATCACGGGCGTCAAGAACAATCTGGACCGTTTCGCACACGGCGCGCGGCAAAACGATGACATCACCATGCTGGCCTTGGCCTATATCGGTCCCCAACGCACACAGGTTCAGGAGCTGACCGAAACCGCTCCCGCTCCTGCCGGTAAGGATGCAGCGGCGGGCAATGCCACAACGCTCGTGCGCGAACGGCATTTCCCGGCACAGGTAGCTGCCATACCGGAATTTATGAAGCTAGTAGAAGAAAACCTCGCGGCAAGTCCGTTTACCCAGCGCCAGCGTATGCGTTTTGCCGTGGCGGCCGAGGAAGTTTTCGCCAATATCGCCAATTACGCCTATGCCGGCCGCTCCGACCACGGGCTTGTGGAAGCGCGCCTTGAACTCAGGCGCGATCCCGCCGCTCTGACCCTTCAACTGGCCGACTCCGGGCAGCCGTTCAATCCGCTGGAATGCGGCGCCCCGGACGTCAGCCTGCCCGCCGAGAAACGGACGCCCGGCGGCCTCGGCATTTTTCTTGCCGGTCAGGGCACGAACGCCATGACCTATGCGCGGCGGGAAGGGAAAAACGTACTGACCATGCTGCTTGAGCCGGAACAGGAGCCTTCATGAACAACTGCGCGGCATTGATTTCCAGCACCGCAACCCGCCTGCCGGGGAAAACGGCGCTTGTCTGTGGCGATCATTCCATGAGCTTTGCCCAGTTGGAACACAAAGCCCGGCGGCTTGCCTCCGGTCTGCAAACCCTGGGGCTGGAAAGAGGCTCCATTCTTCCCATTCTGCTGCCGCGCGACCTTGAGGTCGCCGTAGCGCTGCTGGGAGCCTGGAAAGCCGGTCTCGCGCCTTGCATTCTCGACACCGGCTATCCGCCCGACCGCCTCGCTGCCATCCGCGCGCAATGCGGCACAAAGCATCTGCTGGATGTCGGGATGTTGCAGCGGCTGGAGGCCCTTCCGCCCGCCCCCTGCGCGCCCCTGGCAAACCCCGCTCCGACGGATCCCGGTCTGGCGGTCTTCACCTCCGGCTCCACCGGCAGGCCCAAGGGCGTTCTTCTGCCGCACAGAGCGCTGACGCTGGCGACCCAAGGCAACATGACCATGCTGCGCGAGGATGACCAGACTCTGTCCACGGCCTCGCACTCCTTCATCGCAATCATGGTGGACCTCGTCGCGCCTCTGGCTCTTGGCGCAACCGTGCACATAGCCGGAGACGACATCCGCAGGGACGCCGCCCTGATCGCCGCCTATGTGCGATGCCACGGCATCACCGCGGCCCTTCTTTCTCCGCAGATGGCCGCTCCCTTCCTGGAGTTGGCCGACGACTGCCTGCGCTGCCTGTTCACCGGGACGGAACGGGTCCGGCGGCTCTGGAGCGAGCGCACCCGTATCGTCAACCTGTACGGGGCCAGCGAAACCTGTGGCCCGCTCGCCAGCTTCCGCATTGACAAAGCTTACGACAATACGCCGCTGGGCATGCCCTATCCCGGCAGCCGGATCTTCGTGCTTGACGAGGAGGGGCGCTCCGTGCCGGAAGGGGAGGAAGGCGAAATCTGCGTTTGCGGGCAGACGGCGCTCGGGTATCTGCAATCGCCGGAACTCACGGCCGAGCGTTTCGTTCCGAACCCTTACGCCGCGAGCGAAGCCGACGCCGTCCTGTTCAAGACCGGCGATATCGGCCGGATGCTCCCGGACGGAAATCTTGAATATGTGCAGCGCAAGGACTGGCTGCTCAAGATCCGGGGATTCCGCGTGGAACCCGGTGAAATCGAAGCTGTCATGCTCCGGACCGCGCCTCTGGAAAAGGCCGTGGTCACGGGTTTTGAAGACAGCTCCGGTCAGATGCGCCTGTACGCCTGCTATACCGCCGCCGCTCCGGTGGATGCGGGCACTGTGCTGAACGGTCTGGCCGCTGTGCTGCCCGACTACATGCTGCCTTCCTTTATGGAGCAGGTGGACGCGCTGCCTCTGAACGCCAACGGCAAGATTGACCGCTCGCGCATCGCGCCGCCGGATATCGAGCGCTACCGGGCGGTGTTCGCGGCTCCGGAAACAGAGCTCGAAAACGCGCTGTGCGTGGCCTTCGGCCGGGTTCTGGGCCTTGAAAAGATCGGCCTGGACGACGATTTTCTGCAGCTCGGCGGCGATTCCATCAGCGCGGTACGCCTGCAGGCCCTTCTGCCGGATACCGGCATTTCCGCCGCCATGCTGTTTACGGAACGCACGCCCCGCGCCCTGGCCGAGGCCCTGTGCCGCCTTCAAACCGCCGCGCCCGCCGCACCCCTGCGGGAAGTTCCGGACAGAGAGGCCTGGCCCCTGACCTTTGCCGAGCGCCAGATGGCCGCAGAGCAGACAATGGATCCGTCATCCGTGGCCTACAACGTCAACCTGGCCCTGAGCATTGAGGGCGGCCTGGACGAAGCCCGGCTGGAACGCGCCCTGGCATCCATGGTCCGGCGGCAGCGCATTCTGCGTTCCTTCTACCCCATGTGCTCAGGCGGGCACGTCCACTGCCTGGATGAAAACATCCATGTGCGGCTGGGGCGTGAAACATGCCCGGAAGAAGCCGTGGCGGACCGCATCCGGGCTTTAAACACGCCCTTTGATTTGGCGCATGCGCCGCTCTTCCGTTTCACATTGTTTGAAACAGGCCCGGACACGCGCATCCTGCACATGTGTTTTCATCATATCATCATGGACGGCCTGAGCGCTCCCCTTGTGCTGGCAACCCTCTGGGAAGCTTACGAAAAAGATACTTCGCCCGAAAGCGTGCTTCCGGCCCGGCCCGATTATCTGGACTTCGCCGTGCGCCAGCAGGAGGAAGGAGAACCGGACACCGCCTTTTTCAGCGCGCTGTTTTCAGATGGCGTGCCGGAAAACGAAATGCCCACGCGGCCTGTGCGTCCGGAGCGGCTCCCCTGCGCCAACGCCTCCGTCGCCCGCCGCATTCCCTTTGCCGGTCTGGAACGGGAGGCCCGTCGCCTGGGCGTCACCCCCTATACCCTGCTTATGGCCGCTTTCAGCCTCACCCTGGCCAAATACTGCGGCAGCGAGGACGTGGTGCTGGGCGCGGCCATGAACTGCCGCGATCTGCCGGAAACCGGCGCTATGGCGGGGATGTTCGTGAACACTCTGCCCGTGCGTCTGCAGCCCGCGGGCACGCTCGGCCTGCATGACTACATTCGGCAAACGGGAATATTGCTGGGGAACATACGCGCGCACCAGTCCTGCCCTTTTTCCCTGCTTGTGCCCCTGCTCGCGCCGGAAAGAAACGCCTCCCGCGCGCCGGTGTTCGACGTGATCGTCAACTACCTTGAGGAAGCGGCCTATCCGGATGCGGCGGGGCTTCGCATCAGCCCATACCCCGTGCGCACGCAGGAGCTGGCCATTGATCTCACGCTGGAAATGCGCCGCCGGGATGACGCTCTGAACATGGAGCTCCTCTATTCTGACGAATTATATGAGAGCGCGGTCGTTTCCGGCATGCTTGAGCATTTCGCGGCCGTGCTTGAGCGCGTGTGCGATGGAACAGACATGACCCTGGCGGACGCCGCTGAGTTGGCCGCCGGGCAGCGTCGTCAGATTCTTGAAGATTTTGCCGGACCGGACACGGGCCCGGCGCCCGGCCGGACCGTGGTGGACGCGTTCATCGAGCAGGCCCGCGTCCGCCCGGACAAGCGCGCGGCGGCTTTCGGCGAAGAGGTTCTGAGCTATGCGGAGATGGACGCTCTGACCGACAGGCTGGCCCGCCTTCTGGCGGACAAGGGCATCGGCGGTGGAGCCACCGTGGGCATTCTTGTCCGGCGGGGGCTGATGATGCCTGTGGGGGCCTTGGGCGTGCTCAAATCCGGCGCGGCCTATGTGCCCCTTGATCCGACCTACCCGACGGAACGCCTGGAGTTCATGCTCCAGGACTCCGGCGCCGCGCTTCTTATTGCTGATGAAGGCCTGGAAGGACAGGTCCCGGGCTTTGCCGGGGAAATTCTGGCCACGGGCGTGGTGTGGGCCTTGGCCAAGGAAACTCCCGCCCCTGATCCGCTTCCGGTTCATCTCCCCAGGCCGGACGATCTGATGGTGCTGCTCTATACCTCCGGCACCACGGGCAAACCCAAAGGGGTCATGCTTTCCCATGCCAATCTGACCAACTTTTGCGACTGGTTCGCGAGCCGTTACGACCTCGGGCCTTCCGACGCCGTGGCTGCCTATGCCAGTTTCGGCTTTGACGCCTGCCTCATGGACATGTTCCCGGCGCTGAGCCGCGGAGCCTGCATCTGGATCATTCCGGAAGAAATGCGCCTGGATCTTCCGGCCATGAACGCCGCCTTTGAGGAACAGGGCGTGACGCTGGCCTTCCTGACCACCCAGTTGGGTCGTCAGTTCGCCGCAACCATGCGCAACCGCAGCCTGCGCGCGCTTTCCACGGGCGGTGAAACGCTCGTGCCCGTGACCCCGCCGGACGACTACGCCCTCTGCAATCTCTACGGCCCCACGGAATGCACGATCTGCATCAGCTCCTTCCGGGTGGACAGCTTCCGCGACAGGGTTCCGCTCGGCAAAGCTCTGGACAATACCCGACTGTACATTCTGGACAAACACGGACGTCTCGCCCCCGTGGGCACGGCGGGAGAACTCTGCGTGGCCGGACGCCAGGTAGCCCAGGGCTATCTGAACCGCCCGGAGCTGACGGCGGAAAAATTCACGCCCAATCCCTTCAGCGACGCTCCTGACTACGCCCGGATATACCGTACCGGCGACATGGTGCGCTGGCTGCCGGACGGAAGCCTGGACTTCGTGGGCCGCCAGGACTTCCAGATAAAAATCCGGGGGTTCCGCGTGGAGCTGACTGAAATTGAAGGCCGCATCCGGCAACATCCGGATATCGTCGACGCGGCTGTGGTGCCCATGGACGCGCCCGGCGGCGGCAAGTGCGCCGTGGCCTATGTGGTCACGAAAACGCCGGGAGCCTTCAACGCCGAGGACCTGAACGCTTTTATCGAAGAGCAGTTGCCGCCGTATATGGTCCCGGCGGCGACCATGCGGCTGGAACATATTCCCCTGAATCCCAACGGCAAGGTGGACCGCAAAAAACTTCCCCCGCCGGACTTCAGCGCCGACGAGAAAGCCGGGGAAGACCGGACATCAGGGCCCGAAACACTGCTGGAAAGCACGCTGAAGGATATTTTGCGTCAGGTGCTCGGCCACGCCCAGTTCAGCCTGACCTCAAACCTGTTGCGCGCGGGCCTGACCTCCCTTTCCACCATCAGGCTGGCCGCGCTGCTGGATGAACGGCTCGGCATCGCGCCTTCGGTGCGGGAGATTTTGGCCGATCCCAGTATGATCGGCCTGGAAAACGCGCTTGTCGGCGCGCTGTTGCGGCGGGCCGAACAGAGCGCGACAACGGAGCAGCAGGAAGACGAGGCGGCCGTGCCTTCCCCGGCCTCGCCGTCTGGAACGGGCTGCCCGCTGACGCACAACCAGCTCGGCGTCTATTTCGACTGCCTGAAACGTCCGGACACCCTGGCCTACAACATTCCGCTGCGCCTGGATCTGCCGGAAACCGTAGACGCCGGGCGTCTGGCCGTGGCCGTGGCGGCCGTACTGGACGCTCATCCCGCGCTCAAGACCCGTTTGTCCGCCGAAAACGAACGCCCCGCCTTCATCCCCCTAGAGGCGAAGGCAAGTGTTCCCTGCCTGGAAATGAGCGACGAGGAGCTGGAGGCGCATGCCTCGGCCTTCACCCGTCCCTTTGATCTTTTCGCAGGCCCGCTGTACCGGGCTGAAGTCATCCGCGCGCCGCGCGGCGTCAGTCTGCTTCTGGACGCCCATCACCTTGTCTTTGACGGCGCTTCCCTGGATATTTTCCTGCACTCGCTGGGCGCGGCCTACGAGCGGGGCGAATTGCCGCGCGAACTGCGCGAAAAGCTCACGGCCCAAGACTGGGCGCTGGAGGAGGCGCGACAAGAAGACGGTCCGGAATGGCGGGAAGACAAGGCCTATTTTGACAGCCTGCTTGAAAACTTCGAGGCGGCCAGCGAGCTGCCGTCCGACCTTCCACCCACCGGAGAAATCGGAAAACTGGCCGAAGCCGTGCGCGCCGTGGACGGTCCGAAGGTGGAACGTTTCTGCCGGGAGCACGGCCTGACCCCGGCCGGGCTCTATCTCGCGGCCACGGCCTATGCCGTGTCCCGCTGGACCCAGAGTCCGGACGCATGGCTTTCCACTATCAGCAGCGGCAGAAGCGACGCGCGTCTGCGCAACACCTTCGGCATGTTCGTGCGCACCCTGCCCGTGCATCTGGGGCTGGGCGAAAATCTCAGTCGCCTGGAATACATGCGGGCCGCGCACAAGGCTCTCTCCGGTTCGGTCAGCCATGAAAGCTACCCTTATACGCGCATCTGCGAGGAACACGGCTTCGCGCCTGCGATCATGTACGCCTGTGAACTGGGCGTGACCGGCGGCTGCCGCCTGGAGGGCCATCCGCTGTCCGTCACGCCGCTTTCCATGCCGGAACCCAAATTCAAACTATCCGTGCATGTGGAGCGACGCGGCAACGAAACCGTCTTTGCCGTCCAGTACGATGACGCCCGTTATTCGCCGTGGCTGATGACGCGTTTTGCCGACACCCTGGCCACGGCTCTGGACAATCTCATTTCCGAGCCTGATGCCCCGGTGCGCGGCGTGTCCCTGGTTTCCGAGGAACAGGCGGCGCTGCTGGCGCGCTTCAGGATCACGGAGGGCGAGCTCCCCGAGCCGGTGCTGCACCGGATGTTTGAAGCCGCGGCGGCGCGTTGTCCGGATAGCCCGGCCCTGATCGCCGGTGAGGAACAATACGACTATGCCCGGCTGAACGCCGAAGCCAACCGCCTTGCGCACGGCCTGCTGTCCCTGGGCGTACAGCCGGAGGACCGGGTGGCCTTTGTGCTGCGCCGTACCGGGCGCATCCTGATCGCCATGCTGGGCGCGCTCAAGGCCGGATGCGCCTACATCCCCATGGATCCCGAGTACCCGGCCGAGCGCATAGCCCATGTTCTGGATGACAGCGGCGCGCGTTTCGTGTTGACCGATGCGAAAGACGCCGAAACCGCCGCCCGCCTCGCCGGCATGCCCGGCCTGCTTGACATTGACGGCTTACGCGCCGGGCGCGAAACGCATAATCCCGATCTGCCCGTGACGCCGGAGCAGCTGGCCTATCTTATCTATACTTCTGGCTCCACCGGCAAACCCAAAGGGGTAATGCTGCGGCACGGGGGCATCGCCAACTATGTGACCGCGCACCCGCGCAATCTTCATGTCGCCGCGCTGGCTTCGGACGCGCGGGCCATGCTGTCCGTGACCACGGCGGCCTTCGACATGTTCCTGAAAGAAAGCATGACCGCGCTGTGCAACGGGCTCACTCTGGTTCTCGCGGATGACGACGAGGCCCGCGATCCCGTGCGTCTGGCCGAGTTGTTCGCCCGCACGGGCGCGGACGCCTTCAACGCCACGCCGTCGCGGCTGCTGGAATACACGGAATATCCCCCGCTGCTGGAAGCGCTTTCCCGCTGCCGGGTTCTCATGGCCGGAGCCGAGAAATACCCTGACGCGCTTCTTGCAAGGCTGCGCCAAGGCCGAGCCCGCCTGTTCAACACCTACGGACCGACGGAAATCACGGTTTCCTGCAACGGCAAGGAACTGACCGGCACGGACAGAGTGACGGTCGGCGCGCCGCTTCTCAATGTGCATGAATATGTGCTGGATGACGACGGCAATATGCTGCCCTGCGGCATGATCGGCGAACTGCTGGTGGGCGGCGCGGGGGTTGCGCGGGGGTACAACAACCTGCCGGAGCAGACCGCCGCGCGCTTTGTCACCTTTAACGGCGAACGGGTCTATAAAACAGGCGACTACGCCCGCTGGACCGGGGACGGAGAAATCGTCATCCTCGGCCGCAACGACAACCAGATCAAACTGCGCGGCCTGCGTATCGAACTGGGCGAAGTGGAAAGAGCTCTGGCCGCGCTGACGGGCGTCAAGGCTTGCGTCGCGGGAATCCGCACCCTGAACGGCATGGAGCACTTATGCGCCTGGTACACGGGCGGCGATCCCGATCCCCAGGCCCTGCGCGAGCAACTGGCGTCCACATTGCCCCCGTACATGGTGCCCACGGCCTGGGCCCGCCTTGACGCCATGCCCACCCTGCCCAACGGCAAAACCGACGCCCGTTCCCTGCCGGATCCGGAACCCTTGCGCACCACGGGATACGTTGCCCCTGAAACCGAACTCGAAGGCCTGTTCTGCTCTATTTATGCCACGGTGCTGGGCCTGGAACGCGTGGGCGCGCTCGACAGCTTCTTTGAAATCGGCGGCTCGTCCCTGGCCGTCACCCGCGTGCTGATCGAAGCCGGGCGTCTGGGCGTCCGGGGATCGGGCGGGGAGGCCATCGCCTACGCGGACGTGTTCGCGCATCCGACGCCGCGCGCCTTGGCGACGCTGCTGACCGGCAACACGGCAAAATCCTGTCCCGCGCGGCAAACCGCCGTGAAAGAAACATACGACTACGACGCCATACATTCACTGCTGGCCCAAAATACTCTGGACGCCTTTCGCACCGGAACTTCCCGGCCCTTGGGCAATGTGCTGCTGACGGGCGCCACCGGCTTTCTCGGTTCGCATATGCTGCATATCCTTCTCCAACAGGAGCAGGGGAAGATCTGCTGCCTGCTCAGACGCGGCCGCTATGACTCCGTGGAAAAACGCCTCAAGCAGATTCTGTACTACTATTTTGAGGACACCTTCGACGAACTGTTCGGCAGACGTCTGCTCGTGCTGGAAGGCGACATCACGGACGCCGCAACGCTGGCCCGCGTCGAACGCCTGTCCGGTTTCAGTCCGGACACAATTATAAACTGCGCGGCCAACGTCTCCCACTTTGCCGCGAACACCGGCATCAGCGACGTCAACCTCGGCGGCGTGCAACAGCTTGTGGGTCTGGCCCTGCGCACCGGCGCGCGTCTGGTACAGATCTCCACAACCAGCGTGGCCGGATTTTCCATCGACGGCACGCCGCCGCCCGACACGTCTCTTTCCGAACAGGATATCTTTCTGGGACAAAGTCTTGAAAATCAGTATGCGCACAGCAAATTTCTGGCCGAGCGGACCATGCTTGAGGCTGTGCCGCGAGGGCTTGACGCCAAGATCATGCGCGTGGGCAACCTGATGGCCCGCAACCGTGACGGCGAGTTCCAGATAAATTTGCGTTCCAACAGTTTCATCGGACGCCTGCGCGCCTATCATGCCATCGGCTGTTTCCCGTATTCATCATTCCTGCATCAGACGGAACTCGCCCCCATCGACAGCACGGCCAGGGCGGTCCTGCTGCTGGCCACGGCGCCTTCAGCCTGCCGCATTTTCCACCCCTTCAACAATCACAGCCTGTTCATGGGCGATATAATCGCTTCCATGCAGGCGGAGGGGCTGGAAGTTCCCATGGTCGAGGACGACGTCTTCGAGCGGGCCATGGCCGAGGCCATGCTTGACCCGGACCGGGCCGAGCGCCTGGTCAGTCTGGTGGCCTACCAGAATATGGCGGGCGGCAAAGTAGTGGCGCCTCTGGCTGCGGAAAGCGCCTACACGGCGCAGGCCCTGTTGCGCCACAACTGGCGCTGGCCCGAAACAGGCAGCGCTTATCTGCGCGGCTTCATTCAGGGCCTCGCGGGCATGGGCTTTTTTGACCTCTGAGGCATGGCTGCGCCGTGATTAGCGGAAATGCGCAAAACGAGCCAGAGCATACGGACACGCGTTGCTACAGTGCGGACATCCGCGAGCTGCCTTCACTGAGCGGGGAGCTGATCCGGGAAATGCCGTGTAGGCGCGCCCGGGCACTGCACGCCTGCCAAAGGCCGGAAGACAAGTTGCGTGGCCTGGTCGGATGGCTGCTCATGAAGCGTTTCCTGGGCGCGGACGCGGCCCGGCGTCTTGCTTACGGCCGCTACGGCAAGCCGTATCTGCGCGGCGGCCCGTATTTCAACCTGTCGCATTCCGGACATTACGCGGTGCTTGTCGTCAGCACCGTTCCCGTCGGCGTTGATGTGGAACAGAGGCGTGACGATGACGACTGCGCGGCGCTCGCCGCCGCAGCCTTTCATCCTTCCGAACGCGAGCACTACGCCCGTCATCCTTCCGTACGGACCTTCTTCGACATCTGGACGCTCAAGGAGAGTTATTTGAAGCTGCGCGGCACGGGACTGTCCGTGGAGCCGTCGTCCTTTGCCCTGACCCTGGAACGCGGCGGAGCACGGCTTCACGGGCGGCCGGAAATCCGCTTTCGTTTGTACGACGATTTGCCGGGACACAGTCTGGCCGTGTGCCTGATGGGCGGCAGTGCCCCGGACGCTGTGACCATGACGCATTTTTAACCCGCAAGGAGAAAATGATGCCTCACGATCCCCACGCCATGACGCCGGAACTGGCCCTGCGGCTTGTACGCGAAGCTGAAAGCATGAACAGGGACGGCATCGCGCGTCTGCAACGCGAGCGGCTGCGCACCCTGCTTGCCTATGCCCGGACGCATTCGCCGCTGCTTGCCGAAAAATACCGCGACCTGCCAGCGCAACCGGAATTGAGCGAAATTCCTCCCCTGCTCCGTTCCGAAGCCGCGTCCCGCTTTGACGACTGGGTATGCGACAGGGAGATCTCCAGCCGGGGGGTAAAGGCGTTCCTGGCGACCCCGGACAATCTGACGCGGGACTACCTCGGGCGCTACCGGGTGCTGACCACCTCCGGATCCACGGATGTGCCCCTGATCATGGTGCGCGATGACCGCCACAATCTGGTCAACGGCGCGCTCATGCAGTCCCGCCTCTGGGGCGGCTCCAAACTCGGAAAACTGGAACGCCTCAGGCAGCCCTGGCTGCGCGCCTGCGCCGTCACGACCGGCGGAGGCTATCACTCCTCCTATCTTTCCTTTCTGCGCATGCAGCAGGCATATGAAAAAAAGGGCCTGGGCGACCGCATTGCCTTTTTTTCCATCGACACCCCCCTGCCGCGCATGGTGGAGGGGCTCAACGCCCTGCAACCCGAGATCATCGGCGCCTATCCCTCAACCTTGCAGATTCTGGCCCGCGCCCGGCAGGCGGGCCAGCTCGTCGTCAGTCCTCTGGCCCTGTTCAGCTCCGCCGAATATTTGTCCCCGGAAGTAATGGAGATGCTGGAAACAACCTTCCAGTGCCCGGTTATGGACAACTACTGCTCCACGGAAGCCGGAGAGGTAAGCATGCTCTGTTCGGCAAACCGCATGCACGTCAACAGCGACTGGATCATCGTGGAACCCGTGGACGCCGACAACAGGCCCGCGCGGGAAGGTTTCAGCGACGGAGTGCTGATCACCAATCTGGCCAACCTGGTGCAGCCCGTGATCCGCTACCGTATTTCGGACAGGGCGATTCTGCGCCATGAGGCCTGCCCTTGCGGTTCGCCTTTTCCCAGCCTGGAAATTGAGGGCCGCAAAGAGGACATTCTGGAATTCGCCGGCGAAGAAGGCCCCTTCCTGGTGGCCCCTCCAGTGCTGATGACCTCGGCAATGCATGTAACCGGCTGCCTGACGGGCCAGTTTATCCAGCGTTCGCCCACGGACCTGGAAGTGCGTTGCGAAAGCCTGGACAATGCCGACAAAAGCGCGGTGACCGCAGAACTGCTGACACGGGTGCGCGGCATTTTCGCTAAAAACCACGCCTCCAATGTCCGCGTTTACGGCTCTGACGAGCCGGTGATTCGGGGTAAAAGCGGCAAGCTGCGCGCTCTGCTCAAGGACTTTTCCTGAGCCGCGCCGATCGTTCGGGACACGGACCGGACATGGGAAAAGGATATCCGATGTTTGAGAGAAACGGCAGACTGCTGTTAAAACGCTTCAGCAACTATTTTTTTCCGACCATTCTCATGAGCATGGCGCTTTCCATGAGCATTGTCGTGGACGGCATCATCGTGGGCAATATGCTGAGCCCCGAAGCCTTCGCCGCCGTGAACCTGGGACTGCCGCTGATGCAGGGCTTCGCCGCTGTTTTCGTTTTTTTCGGCATCGGCGGCTCGGTGCTGGCGGCGTGGTACATGGGCAGGCATGAGGCGTCGGCGGCCAATACGGTCTTTACCGTCTCCGTGCTCGGCCTGCTGGCGGCCGGAGCGGTCTGCGGCGTGCTCGGAGCGGTCTTTCTGGACAAGTTGACCAGTCTGCTCAGCGGCGACAACCCTGCCCTTCAGGCTCTGCTTTACCGTTTCATTCAGCCGCTGGTCTACGGCGCTCCATTTCTGATCGTCGTTCCCGGGCTGACCTATTTTGTGCGCACGGACGGCCGCCCGGGGCTGGCTTCCGCGATTCTGATCACCGCCAACCTGGTCAACCTGGCGTGTGACGTGCTGTTTATCCATCTGCTCGACGACGTCCGCGGCGCGGGTCTGGCCACGGTCACCGGTTACGCCGCGGGCGTCGGCCTGCTGCTGGCCTATGCCGTCTCACCGCATCGGACATTTCGCTTTGCCTTGTCACGCGGCGCGCTTCTGCCGCTTGTTTTGCAGACGCTCAAATCCGGTCTGCCCAGCGGACTCAATATCGGCCTGCAATTTCTCAAGCTGCTCTGCCTCAACGCTCTGGTCCTGTCGGTCGCGGGCAAAAGCGGCATGGTCGCCTTTTCCGTCTGCCTGGCCTGTCTTTCCCTTGCCTCCATGTTCATTTCCGGCGCTTCGCAAACCATGATGCCCATCATCGGTGTGCTCTGCGGCGAGGAGGACTACGCGGGCATCCGCTTCGTGTTCCGGCGGGCGCTGACAATCCTGATGGGTTCCACCGCGATTCTGGTTTGCGGATTACTGCTGTTCCCCCAACAACTGCTCGCTCTCTTCGGCATTTCCGGCGGTCAGGATATGGAAATGGGCACCCGCGCGGTTCGCCTGTTCGCCCCAAGCCTGTTCGGGGACGCCTTCGCCATGCTGATGATTTATTACGCACAAACCATACAGCGCCCCAAAGTCGCCATCACGGCCACTGTCATTCAGAGTTTCGCGGTGGTGGCGCCCTGCGCCTGGCTGCTCTCCCGCTGGTGGGGGCTCGACGGCATATGGCTTTCCTTCAGCGTCGCGGGTCTAGCCACGGCTCTGGCGCTGCTCCTGATGACGCGAGGCATTGCGGCTCGTTCGGGCGGCCAAGTGCGGGGCCTGCTGATGATGCCGCAAAACGGCCACAAAGCCGCCTTGCTGGATGTTTCCATCAAAAATACGCTGCATGAAGCCGTGGGGCTGTCCGCAGCGGTGGCGGCTTTTTGCGGGGAGCACGGCGTACATGAAATCACAGCCATGCGGGCGGGCGTCATTGTGGAGGAAATGGCGGTCAATACCGTGCGCTACAGCGGCAATCCGCCCGGCGCCAGCAGCCTGGATATTACGGTATCCGTCAGTCAGGATTCGATCCGCATCACCTTCCGGGATGAAGGCAAGCCGTTCAGCCCGTTGGATTACCAGATATCGCCGCAAGCGCAGACACAGCAGCATACCGGCCACATTCAGGGCGGCATCAATCTGATCCGGGCCATGGCCGCGCACATGGAATACAGCTACGCACTGGGCTTCAATACCAGCGTGATTGTGCTGCCCGACGCACGCAATTAGAGCGGATTGATTTTGAGAATTGATATTCTCAAAATTGACGCGCTGCCAGTCTATCCTTGCTGTCATCATCCGCAGCACTGCCACGGCTCAAGTAAGTCGCCAGCGGCAACGGCTGACGCACGTATGGATCAGATGAATATCCGGTGAGGCGTGCATTCGTATGCCCTGTTGCAAGCCCCGCCCGGCATTGCCTTGCCGGGCATCCCGGCTTATTATGCGCCGATGAGCACTATCGCCTCCGAAGCGCGCGCGGACGCGCCCGCCCTGCGCGTCGTCGTCAGTCTGGATGTGGAAGAGGAAGGGCTGTTCTCCGGCCGCTACGCCGCCTCGGATTGCGGCGTGCGCAATGTGGCCCTGCTGCCCCGCCTGGCCCCGCTGAGCCGGGAGCTGGGCTTTCCGCTGACCCTGTTCTGTGCCCACACGGTCTTTGCCAGCGCCGAAGCCCGGCCCGTGCTGGCCTGGATGCGCGACCACTGCGGCGCGGAAATCGGCGCGCATCTGCACCACTGGAGCACCCCGCCCCTGGTTGAAAACCGGGCCGGAACCGGGACTGCCGCCCATAAGGCCGACGGTCCGCCCACGCGCACCGACCGCCTGCCGCGCGACCTGCTGCGCCGGCGGCTGCGCACCCTGCTGGACGCCGGGCGAGACTTCCAGTCAGCGCCCCTGACCAGTTTCCGCATGGGCCGCTGGGATCTGAAAGCCGTGGTGCGGCCGCTGCTGGCCGAGGCGGGCATCAGCGTGGACAGCTCCGTCTGCCCGCTACGCGCTTTCAGGGACGGGCCGGACCATTTTCTGGCCCCGGCCGATCCCTACTGGGCCGAGGATCTGCCGGGCCGCCGTCTGCTGGAAGCGCCCATCACCCAGATTCCGCTCTCGCCCGCCCTGGCGCGGCTCTGGTACGGCCTGGCCCGCCGCAAGGCCGGTCTGCTGGATTCCTTTCATTTCTGGGGCGCGCTGAGCCCCAATCCGGTCTGGCACAGTCCGCGCGTCATGCGTCTGGCCAGCCGCCTGCACGCGCGACGCGGCGGCAAGGTGCTCAGTCTGTTCTGGCATTCCTCGGAAATGCTGCCCGGCGCGTCGCCCAACGTGCCGGATCAGGCCGCAGCCGACGCGCTGCTGCAAAAAATTTACGGCTATCTGCGCTGGCTGAGGGAAAACTTCAAGGTCCGGGGCGTCACCGCCGCCCAACTCCATGCGGAAGCCGGGACCCTGGATTTTCCCCAACGCCCGGCGGGCCGGGGGGACTGGTAATGTCCCGTCTGGTCTTTGTGCTGCTGGACGGCCTGGGCACGGCCACGGCCCGGCGCTGCATGAGCTGCCTGCGCGCCCTCACCGAAGCGGGGCAGGCCCGCTTTACCGAGCTTGAAGCCGAGCTGCCCCCGCTGTCCCGCCCGCTCTACTCCACCCTGCTCAGCGGCCTGAGCCCGGCGCGGAGCGGCATCCTGCGCAACGACGACGCCCGCCTCTGCCCGGCGCCGACCATTTTTCAGCGTGCGCGGGACGCGGGCCTGAGCACGGCGGCGGCCGCCTATTCCTGGATAAGCGAACTCTGCAACCGCGCGCCCTTTGAACCGGAACGGGACCGCCTGACCGACGACCCCGCCCTGCCCATCGGACACGGCCTGTTTTACAGCCAGGACGCCTATCCCGACGACGAACTGTTCCGCGACGCCGAGGCCCTGCGGCTGCGCTACGGGCCCGATCTGCTGCTGGCGCATTCCATGGGCATTGATTTCGCCGGGCACGCGGCCGGAGCGGACGCGCCCGCCTACCGCGAAGCCGCGCGCGCGGCCGACGGCCTGCTGGCCCGTTATCTGCCGCGCTGGCTGGACGCGGGCTATGCCGTGCTGATCACCAGCGACCACGGCATGGATGCGGATTGCGGCCATTACGACAATACGGAGCCGGTCCGCCGGGTGCCGCTCTGGCTGGCAGGGCGGGCCTGGAATGGTCTGCCCCTGCCCGCGCGCCAGACCCAGGTGGCGGATCTGATGCTGGCGGTTCTGGGCCTAGCGGAATGAACGAATCCCCCCAAGCCTCACGGAGTCTTCCCATGCAGCGCAACGTCCGTCTGAGCGGCTATGTCTGGATTCTGCTGGCGGCTTTTTTCTGGTCGCTGATCGGGGTGATTTCCAAAATCTGCATGAGCGCCGGGGTCAGCCCGCTGGAAACCGCCTTCTGGCGCGCGGCCTTTGGCGGCGCGTTGTTCCTGGTCCACGCCGCGCTGCACAAGGGCCTGTTCATCCGGCTCCGCGACGCGGGTATTTTTCTGCTCTTCGGGGTCTGGGGCGTGGGCGTCTTTTTCGGGGCCACCCAGTACGCCATCCAGCTCAGCGGCGCGGCCATGGCCGTGGTGCTGCTGTATACCGCGCCGGTCTGGGTGGCCGTGTTTTCCCGCCTGCTCTTCAGGGAAAGGATCTCGCCGCGCAAGATCGGGGCCATCGGCGTGGCCCTGACCGGCACCACCCTGGTCTGCTTTTCCGGCGGCAGCCTGCCGGGGCGGACCTCGCTTTTGGGCATCGGCTGCGGGCTGCTGACCGGGCTCTGTTACGCCTCGCACTATCCCTTTTACCGCTGGTGGCAGAACCGTTACGCCACGGCCACCATTTACGGCTTCATGCTTGCCGGGGGCGTGCTCGCGCTCTGGTTCTGCGTGCCCGTGAGTCTCAACCATGAGCCGCGCGTCTGGTTCTGGCTCGCCGTGCTGGGCGTGACCAGCACCTTTTTCGCCTATACCTGCTACGGCCAGGGCCTCAAACGCATCAGCCTGGTGCGCGCGGCGGTCACCTGCCATCTGGAGCCGGTGCTGAGCACCCTCTGGGTCTGGCTGTTCTGGCAGGAAAATTTCAGCCTCGGCGGCTGGCTCGGCAGCGGCCTGGTGCTGGCCGCCGTCCTGCTGCTGACCACGGACAAAAGCCGTGATTGAGGAAGCGCCCATGTCTCCGTCCCCCCGCACAAGCGAATCCCTGGCCCGGCGCATCCGCATGGCCCGAGGCCTGGAACCGGCCGATCTCTGCGTGGAACACGTGAATGTGGTGGATGTGTTCAGCCGCACCCTGCTGCGCGACATTTCCGTAGCCGCGGGCGACGGGGTTTTTCTGGGTTTCGGCCCAAGCGGGCTTCCGGCCCGCCGCCGCATGGACGCGCGCGGGCGTTTCATGCTGCCCGGCCTGATAGACGCCCATCTGCACCTGGAATCCACCATGCTGACCCCGGCGGAATTCGCCCGTCTGGTCGTGCCGCACGGCACGGCCGCAGTGGTGGCCGATCCACATGAAATCGCCAATGTTCTGGGTCTGGCCGGCCTGCGTTATCTGTTGGAAAGCTCGCGGGACCTGCCCCTGGATTTGCGTCTGGCGCTGCCCTCCTGCGTGCCCTGCACGCCCTTTGAGGATTCCGGCGCGGTCCTGGCCGCCGCGGATCTGGCTCCGCTCATGGGGCACGAACGGGTCTGCGCCCTGGGGGAAATGATGAACTATCCCGGCCTGCTGGCCGGAGATCCCGCCGTGCTGGACAAAATCGTCCTGGCCCGCGCCTCGGGCAAGCGCCTGGACGGCCATGCCCCCGGCCTGCTCCAGGCGCGGCTGGACGCCTACTGCGGCACGGGCGTGGCCAGCGACCACGAATGCGAAAGCCCGGAGGAGGTCGTCCAGCGCCTGGTGCGCGGCATGTACGTTTTTGTGCGGCACGGCTCGGCGGCGCGCAATCTGCCCGCCCTGCTGCGCGCGGTGCATGTCAACAACGCCCACCGCTGCTGCTTCTGCACGGACGACAGCAGCCCGGCGGACCTGCTGGAACGCGGGCATATGGACGAAATCCTGCGCCTAGCCGTGGCCGAGGGCCTGGACCCGCTGCTGGCCGTGGGCATGGCCGCGCTGAACGGCTGTGTGTTTTACGGCATGCGGGACCGGGGCGGCATTGCGCCGGGCTGGGCGGCGGACTTCTGTCTGGTGGACGATCTGCGTGGATTCCGGGTCCGCGAAGTGTTCAGGGCCGGACGCCAAGTGGCCCAGGAAGGACGTCTCTGCGTGGAACTTCCCGCCGCGCCGCCGCCTTCGGACGTGCTGGACACGATCCATATCGCGCCGCTGACACAGGAGGCCCTGCGCCTGCCCGTGCCCTCGGGCCGGGCGCGGGTCATGGGCCTGACCCCGCAATCGCTGATCACGCGCGCTCTGATCCTGCCCGTGGCGCTGGACAGGGGCTGTTTTGATCCGCAACAAAACCCCGGTCTGGCGAAAATCGCCGTGGTGGAGCGCCACAAGGCCACAGGCAAGGTCGGCGTGGGCATCCTGCACGGCTATCTGCGGCCGGACGCGGTGTTTGATGGGGCCATTGCCACCAGCATTGCCCATGATTCCCACAATATCGTGGTGGCGGGCGGCAATGACCGGGACATGCTGGCCGCCGTGGAAAGCCTGTGCGCCATGGGCGGCGGCATCTGCTGCCTGCAACGCGGGCGGACCTTGGCCGCCCTACCCCTGCCCGTGGCCGGACTGATCAGCCCGGAGCCGGGCCGGGAAGTGGCCGCGCGCAAGGCCGCGCTGTTGGCGACCGCGCGACGGCACTTCTCGCTCAACCCGGACCTGGACCCGGTCATGGCCCTGAGTTTCATGGCCCTGCCGGTCATTCCGGAACTCAAGCTCACCGCGCGCGGCCTGTTCGACGTGCAAGGCTTTTCGTTTGTGCCGGTGGATGCCGAAAAAGCGTAGGGCCAGGCCTCTTGACGGAAACAGCCGGTCTGGGCTAAAAGATTTGCTCACGTTGTCACGGCATCGCGCTTTTCAGGGCGCGCCGGAAACGCGTGTTCCTGCCGGGATGGTGGAATTGGTAGACGCAGCGGACTCAAAATCCGCCGACCGCAAGGTCTTGCGAGTTCAAGTCTCGCTCCCGGTACCAAACAAATTCAGGCGGTTACGGGAAGGTAGCCGCCTTTTTTGTGCCACCACTGCATCACCCGCACCACTGTCGCCAAATGCAACCAAGTCCAGAAAGGACGGATTGTTAAGGCACGCTCGGTATCGGCAAATCCTCACCTCCGAAAAATAAGTATGCCCCCAAGGTCTTGCCTCTCATGGGCAGGGACGCTGCGTTTCTGCCGTCCGCCGTCTTGCCGCGCGGCATGGCAGGAAAATCCGCCTGAACCAAGCCGTCCCGCGATCAGCTCCGAACCGCGCGGGACGCGCATTTCCGGCCCAAGCAAAATTTTGTGAAAAAAAACATTGAATTTTATCGGCCACGTCAAGTAAGTTTTACCCAAGCGGATAACGCCGGATAACGGGTGCATCGAGGACGGCATGGGGGCATGCCCATCGCCGTGCCCGGACGGAAGGTGCCGGACGCCGCCGATTTAGCGGCTGTAGCGGCACGGTTGTGTCATAACGCACGCCCGCCGGGCGACGTAAAGCGCCGCTGACGGCCAGCGCGGGATATGTACGAGAACAGATAAGGATTCCAAACCAACAGGAGGATCTCTGATGAAACGCATTATTGCGCTCTTTGTGGCATTCGGCCTCATCTGCGGCATGGCGCTGGGCATGGCGCCGTCGGCCGATGCCAAAACCGTGATCAAAATCGCGGGCATGAAGCCGGAAGGCGAGCCGGAAACCATCGGCATGCATCAGTTCGGCAAATATCTGGCGGAACTTTCCAACGGCAAATATGAAGTGCAGGTCTTCCCCAACAGCCAGCTCGGCAAGGAAGACGCCTACATCGCCGCCACCCGTAAGGGCATTATTCAGATGTGCGCCACCGGCACGCAGACCTCGGCACTGCATCCGGCCATGGCCATGCTGGAAACGCCCATGCTCTACGACGATCTGGACCATGCCCGCCGTGCCATGGAAGGCAAGACCTTTGAGCTGATCAACCAGGGCTTCACCGAAAAATCGGGCCTGCGCACCCTCAACGCCTTTCCCCTTGGTTTCCGCCATTTTTACACCAAAAAGCCGGTGAAAACCATCGCCGACCTCAAGGGCCTGCGCATGCGCGTGCCCAACATCCCCCTGTACACCAATTTCGCCAAGGAATGCGGCATCAGCGGCCAGCCCATGCCCTTTGCCGAAGTGCCCGGCGCGCTTGACCAGGGCGTCATCGACGGCGGCGACAGCCCGCTGGCCGACATCGTGAGCCTGAAGATGTATGAGATTACCCCTGAAATCACCCTCACCGGCCATATCCTGGTGATCCATTCCTTGTACATCAACGAGAAATTCTACAAGTCCCTGCCCGAACAGGACCGCAAGTGGGTTGACGAAGCCGCCAAGCGCTCCGCCGACGACATCTGGAAGATGGTGGCCGCGGGCGACGAAAAAGCCAAGCAGACCATCATCGCCGCCAATGGCCACATCACCACGCCCAGCAAGGAATTCCACGACTACATGGCGGAAGCCGGCAAGCGCAGCTGGAAGCTCTTTTACGACACGGTGCCCAATGCCCAGGAAATCTTGGACAGCGCCGCCAGCTATCGCCAGGCCAAGTAACAAGATCAGCACGATGTAACGCGGGCCGGGGGCGTAAGGCTTCCGGCCCGTCGCGCAACGCGCTCGGCGGGAAGGCCCCGCAGCACTAGAGGGTGTCGTCATGAGATGGATTTTTGTGTTATATCAGGGAGAAAGAGCCTTTTATGAAGGGAGTGTACTCTGCTGGTACTCGACCGGAATAAAAGGCGAATTTCAACGCGGAGATAACCGAAAAGACGCTCGTGACGACAGCCTCTAAAATTTTCCGCACAAGTCCATATTCCGTCAGGGCATTGTTCCCGCAGAGGTCAGTATGCACGACGAGACACAGCAAAACCTTCCATCGGCGTCCGTCCCGGACGCCGACAAGCCGTGTGATCCGCATGCGGATCACGGCAAAGCGCAGTCCGAACCCCTCGGCCGGCTGCTTTTTGAGATTTTTTGCGCCGTCATCTTCCTCGGCATGATCGGTCTGGTCTTTTACAACGCTTTTCTGCGCTACGTCTTTTCCTCCAGCTATCCCCCCAGCGAGGAATGGGCGCGCTTTCTCTTCATCTACATCACGTTCTTCGGGGCCATTGAGGCTTTTTACCACAAAAAGCACATTGCCGTGGACATGTTCGTGGACCTGCTGCACGGCGCACCCCGCAAATACGTGGACATCGCCGCCACGCTCCTGGGCATGGTCGCCATGGGCCTCCTGCTCTACGGCGGCGTGATCAACGTGCTCCAGACCGTGGACACCTATTCCGTGGCCACCAATGTGAACATGGCCCTGATCAACGGCACATTGCCCATCATGGCCTTCGCGGCCCTGATCATGCAGGTGCGCGACCTCGTGGCTCTCATCCGTCGTCCGGCATCCTCTTTCACCAAGGCATAGGGGGAGAACGTGGAACTTTTCATCTTTCTCGGCACCCTATTCTTCTTCCTGGCCTTCGGCATTCCCATCTGCCTGGTGCTGGTGCTCTGCGCCATGGTGCTCATGTGGCACTCCGGCATGTGGGACGCCATGATCATTCCCGGCAGCATGCTGGACGGGGCCAACAACTACCCGCTGATGGCCATCCCCTTCTTTGTCTTTGCCGGTGAAATCATGGCCGCGGGCGGACTTTCCAAACGCGTGGTGCAACTGGCCCAGCTGATGATCGGCCGGGTGCGCGGCGGCCTGGGCTATGCGGCTGTGGTGGCCAGCATCATTTTCGCGGGTCTCATGGGCAGCTCCGTGGGCGAGGCCGCCGCTCTGGGCGGTCTTTTGCTGCCCATGATGAAGGAAGTGGGCTACAAGCCGGGACGCGCCGGGGCCGTTATCGCCTCCGGTGCCATTCTGGGCCCCATCATTCCCCCCAGCACCAACTTCATCCTGCTCGGCGCCACCATCAGCGGCCTTTCCATCACCAAACTGTTCATGATCGGCCTAGTCCCGGGCATTTTAATCGGTCTCGCGCTGATGGTGGTCTGGTTCTTTGTGGTGCGCAAGGACGGCTACAACGAAACCATCACCTTCACCCGTGAGGAAAAGTGGAAGATCCTGATCGACTCCACGCCCGCCTTCCTCATGCCCGTGCTCCTGCTGGGCGGCATCCGCTTCGGCGTTTTCACGCCCACCGAAGGCGGCGCCTTCGCGGCCATTTACGCCATTGTGGTCTGCGTGCTTTACTACCGCGAGCTTTCCTTCCGCGAGCTGCTGCGCGTCAGCGCGCGGGCGGCCACAACCACTTCGGTGGTCATGCTCATCGTGGCCACGGCCACGGCCGTGGGTTGGTTCATCACCATCGCCCAGATTCCCAATCAGATGACGGCGCTCTTTTCGCCGCTCATCGACAGCCCCGTTCTGCTGCTGTTGTGCATCAACGTCTTTCTTTTCCTCATCGGCATGGTCATGGACCTTACGCCCAACATCCTGATCTTCGCGCCGGTGTTCTATCCGCTCATCACCCAGGCCGGTATCGACCCCTACTATTTCGGTCTGCTTTTCATCCTGAACCTGGGCATCGGCGTGATCACGCCGCCCGTGGGCACAGTGCTTTATGTGGTGTGCGGCATCGGCAACATCAAGATCACCCAGCTGATCCGTAACCTGGTCCCCTTCATTCTGGTGGAAGTGGTCATGCTCTTCCTGCTGCTCTTCTTCCCCAAACTCTCGCTCATTCCGCTCGACTGGCTCATGGGCGGGAAATAAGCCGCCGCGAGCTCGCACAGAAAAGCCGCCCCTGCACAGGGGCGGCTTTCGATTTTCCAAACGGCTTCCGAACGGTGGGCATTCAGCGCCAATCCCTCTCGGCCTGCCCGAGATCCTCCAGCACCAGAGTGGGCTGACGCTCCTCCTTTGCCAGGTCTTCGCGCGTGGCCTCGCCGCTGAGCACCAGAATGAAATCAATGCCCGCGTTTTCAGCCAGTTTCTTGTCCGTGCTCAGGCGGTCGCCCACCATAACCATTTCCTCTTTGGCGTAGCGCCGCAGCAGAGGGGCCAGCACGGTCGGGTCGGGTTTGCCGAAAATATGCTGCGGGCGGCGGCCCGTGGCTGTGGCGTAGAGTTCAATCATGCTGCCCACATCAGGCAACGGCCCCTCCGGAGAGGGACAGACCAAGTCCGGATGGGTAGCCAGAAACAGGGTTTCAGGTTTTTGCAACAACAAGGCTGAACGGGCCAGCTTGTGGTAGGTCAGCTCCGTGTCATAGGCCAGAATCACGGCCTGTGCGTCCTCCTCCACCTGCTGAAGTTCGGGCATACGTTGACGCAGATCCTGTTGAAAATCAGTGTTGCCCACAGGATAGGCCCGGCTGATGCCGCGCGCCCGTAAAAAATCCACCAGGGGCGTCACCGGTGAGAGCAACAATTCCCCGCGCGCCGGAATGCCCATGCCGTTGAGCTTGTCCACATAGGTCTGCGGCGATTTGGAGGTATTGTTGCTGAGAAAGAAAAAATCCAGATCTCGCCAGTGATTTTGAATAAAACCGACAGCGCCCTTGATGGGGATATGCCCAAGATAAACCGTGCCGTCCATGTCCAGGACGACACAGCGTTTCCGCGACCAGTCCATATGCTTCCTTTTTTCCAAGGAAATAGCCGCGTTCGGCCGTCTTGGCAAGAATAGAGGGGTTCCCTTCGGCGGACGTTTCCTCCGCTGACTGTCCATTAGGGCAATGCCCGACCCTTGACGAACAGCGGCAAAAGAATGAAAATTTTTATTTGGATTTGTTTATGTTGTACTGAAGCCATTGCCGGGAAGACAACGCCCGTTACGGACGCGGCCACGGCGAAATGGAAATATCAGGAGGCCCCATGCTGGAAACCACGGTTGTCGTCATCGGCGGCGGCGCTACCGGCATGGGCACGCTGCGCGATCTGTGCATGCGCGGCGTGCCCGCCATTCTGCTGGAACAGGGCGGCCTTGCCCACGGCACCAGCTCCCGTTTTCACGGCCTGCTCCACAGCGGGGGTCGCTACGCTGTCAATGACAACGAATCCGCGCGCGAGTGCATTGAAGAAAACATGATTGTGCGGCGTATCGGCAGACAGTGTGTGGAGGAAACCGAAGGCTTTTTCGCACTGACGCCCGGTGACGATCCGGCCTACGTGGCTCCCTGGGCCGAGGCCTGCCACAAGGCGGGCATCGACGCGCAGGAGCTGGACGTGGCCGAAGCCCTGCGTCTGGAGCCCAATCTCGCGCCCGACATCCGGCGCGTCTTCCGTGTGCCTGATTCCTGTGTGGACGGCTTTCGCCTGGTACTGCACAACGCCATGTCCGCCAAGCGTTACGGCGGCCGGGTGCTGACCTATCACGAGGTCACGGCCATCCACCAGAACAACGGAACAGTCTGCGGCGTAACGGCTCTTGACCGCATCAGCGGCGAAATGGTGGAAATTTCCTGTCAAAGCGTGGTCAACGCCGCCGGTTCCTGGTCGGGCCGCATTGCCGGGCTGGCCGGCCTGGATGTGGCCGTTTCTCCGGACCGGGGCACGCTCATTGTCTTCAATCACCGCTTTACCTCGCGCGTGGTCAACCGCCTGCATCCCGGCGCGGACGGCGATATTTTCGTGCCCCACGGCTCCATCACCATTCTCGGCACCACATCCACGCCCACAGACCGGCCCGACGACACCACGCCCACCTATGGAGAAGTGCTGCGCCTGCTGGATCTGGGCGAACCGCTTTTCCCGGCGGTACGCCAATACCGCATCCTGCGGGCCTTCGCGGGCACGCGGCCTCTGTACACGCCGGGAAATGCGGCGGGGCGCAAGGCCAGCCGCAATTTCCATGTGGTGGACCACGCGGAGCAGGGCCTGAAGGGCATGGTGTCCATCTTCGGCGGCAAGCTGACCACCTACCGGCTCATGGCCGAACGCGTCAGCGACAACGTCTGCGCCAGACTCGGCGTACATGCGCCCTGTCGCACGGCGGATGAAGCGCTGGTGTCCGATCCCGATAAAGCCGTGCTGCGCCGCGCGGCCCGCTATTTCCCCATGCGGGGGCTCACCATCATGGCGGACCGGCTCGGCGACGATCTGCCCGCCGTGCTGCAACAGGCTGAACTGGCCGGACTGGCGGAAAAGCAGGCCGAACAGGAACATGCCGGTGGGGGTGACGGCAACCCCCTGCTCTGCGAGTGCGAAATGGTCAGCCTGGCTGAAATCGAATGCGTGGCGCGCGATCCCTCCACTCACTCCCTGTCCGACATCCGGCTGCGCACGCGCCTGGGCATGGGCACCTGCCAGGGCACTTTTTGCTCCCTGCGGACCATCGGCGCATTGGTGGAGCACGGTGTGCCTCTGGAGCTTTCGCCCACGGACAATGTGCGGCGTTTTCTACAGGAGCGCTGGCGGGGCCTGCGTCCGGCCCTCTGGGGCACGCAGGCGCGCGAAATGGAACTGGGGCGGGCCGTGTACGCCGGAACCCTCAACCTCGACGGAGCCGCGGATGAGCAGGACAATTGACGTACTTGTGGCCGGTTCCGGCTTGGCCGGGCTTATGGCCGCGCTGACCGCCGCTCAGGATGGGCGCAGCGTGCGGCTGGTGACCGACGGCATGGGCTCGCTGGCTATCAGCGGCGGTTGCGTGGACCTGCTGGGCTACGCCGGGGGACGGCGGCTGGATGATCCCTGGAACGGCATGGATCTTCTGCCGCCGGAGCATCCCTACCGCCTGCTCGGTGCGGGCAATATCCGGACGGCCCTGGACATGCTGCGCCAATGCGCGGCGGAACAGGGCTGGCCCCTGCACACGGCCGTGTCGCCGCAGGGCGCTCCCTGCAACGCGCTGCTGCCCACCATCATGGGCACGCTCAAGCCGAGTTATCTTTTGCCCGCCGGTCTGAACCCCACGGCCCTGACCAGGGCCAAGCGCATTCTGGTGGCGGGCGTGCGGGGCCTGCGCGACTGCCGTCCCGCGCTGATCGTCAGCCAGTTGGGCCGCTATAGGGACTGGGTGGACAAAAACTTTATCCAGATATTGCTGCCCTCGCCCTTGGGCGAAACCCATCGCAGTCTGAGCGCTCTGGATCTGGCCCGTCTGGTGGACAAGCCGCAGGGCCGGGACTGGTTGATCCGGGCCCTCCGGGAACACGCCGGACAGTGCGATGCCGTGTTGCTGCCGCCCATCTGCGGCAGCAGGGCCGATGCCTCGGTCTGGCATGAACTCAGCCAGGCCGTGGGCTGCCCGCTGGTGGAAATGCTTTCCATCCCGCCGGGCGTGGGCGGTCTGCGTCTGCGGGACGCGTTGCTGCGCGAACTACGCCGCCACGATTTTGAACTGGTGGAAAACGCCCGGCTGATCCGCGCCGAAACCAACGGGAAGCAATGCACGGCGCTGGTGGCTCTGGCAGCCGGGCAGGAACGCCGCCACAGAGCCCGGGCCTTTGTACTGGCCACGGGCGGCATCCTGGGCGGAGGCGTGGAACTCGCGCCGGGCAAGGTCCGTGAAAGTGTGTTCGGACTGGATATTCCCGTGCCGCCGGACGTCACAGAATGGTCCGAACCGGAAATTTTCGGCAGCCATGTCTTTTCCCGTCTGGGCGTCCGGGTGGACGGCGAAATGCGTCCCCTGGACGAGGCCGGACAGACCCGCTGGGAGAATGTCTTTTTTGCCGGGCGCAGCCTCGGCGGTTATGATTTCGCAACCGAAAAAAGCGGCCACGGCGTCGCCCTGACCACCGGCTGGCAGGCGGGCCGCATGGCTGCCGCCATTGCCGGAAAATCCGGCGGACCGGCGTCCGGAGAGCGCATATGAGCGTACGCATCAATCCCGACAAATGCATCGCCTGCACCACCTGCGTGGTGCACTGCCCGGTGGCCGAGGCCACGCCCAAGTTCCTGGGCCCGCGCATGATCGGCCCGGCCTATGAACGTTTCCGCCTGCTGGGCCTGGCGGAAGATCCGTCTCTGCACTATTGCGCCAACTGCAAGAACTGCGACATTTCCTGCCCGCACGACGTACCTGTGTCCAGCATCAACATGCTGGCCCGCGCCGAGCAGTGCAAACATCAGAGCCCCGGCCTGCGCGACTGGGTGCTGGCCCACGGCGAACTTCAGGCGCACTGGCTACGGCTGATCCCGGCCGGGCTCAAAAACTTCGGCATGCTCAACCCCGTAACCCGCGCATTACTGGATGCCTTGGGCATCGACAAGCGCGCTCCCCTGCCCCGCTTTGCCGCTCAAACTTTCCGGCAGCAGATGCGCAATGTCCGCCAGCCCGCCCAAACGCGCAAAGCGGTCTTTTTTCCGGGCTGCTACGTGGACGTGTACGATCCCCGTACCGGCCTGGATATGGTCTGGGCACTGAACAGGGCCGGGTATGAGGTCATTGTGCCGGACGATTTCGTCTGCTGCGGTCTGCCCATGATCGCCAACGGCTTCTGGCAGGACGCCCGCGCCAATGCGGACCGCAACCTTGCCGCACTGGCCCGCTGGCGTGAACAAGGCATTCCGGTCATCACGGGCTGCCCCAGCTGCGCCCTGATGTTCCGGACCGACCTGCCGGAATTTTTTCCGGATCTGGCTGAAAAGCACGGCGCTACCCCGCTGGAGGACGCCCAGGAATTTCTGCTGGACTGCGCGGAACGCGGCGAATTGCAACTGGACGCCGGAACGAGCAGCGCCTGCCTGCCCGAATTGCGCGCCATCTACCACGCGCCCTGCCATTTGCGCGCCCAAGGCAACGGCCTGCCGGGTCTGGAGCTGCTACGCCGCCTGCCGGGCGTCATGGTCCGGAATGCCGATGCCGGATGCTGCGGTATCTCCGGCAGTTATGGTTTCAAAAAAGAAAAATACGACATCGGCCAGGAAATCGGCGCGGCTCTGTTCAAAACCATACGCGAAAGCGGGGCCCATATCGCCGCTTCCGAATGCGGCACCTGCCGCGTGCAGATTCTGCACGGCAGCGGCCTGCCCTGCCTGCACCCCGTGAGCATCGTCCGTCAGCGCCTGGAGGCCCTGCGCCCCGCGTAACACGCTGCAAGCAGCAATGTTAACCGGATCAAAAGACGGCCCGTCCTCTCAATCTTGGAGGGTGCGGGCCATCTCTGCCTTTCGGAGCAGAACTTTCCGAAAAACCACAGCCCTTACGGCGGCTGCATATATGGTCGCCGATCTTGCCGGAACCGCAGACAAAAATCAAAACCACCCGCATAGCGGGTGGTTTGCTCCAGCCCTATAAGGGCTTGTTACCGGCCAGCGTCTAAAGGCGCTGGCTTTCACTTTGTTCAAGCCCAGTGCCCTTGCCGCTTTGGCTTACCCCTGGAAGGGGTTTTGGTATTCTCGGGTACTTACTCGATCTTGCAGAATATCATGCTTCTCTTGCTGCTGAATGTATTTTTTGACCGTTACCTCATTGAGTCCTACCGTACTGACGAAATATCCTTCCGCCAAGAATTTCCTATTGCCAAATTTGTACTTCAGGTTTGCATGCTTATCGAAAATCATCAATGAGCTTTTTCCTTTCAGGTACCCCATGAAACTTGATACACTGATTTTTGGAGGAATACTCACCAGCATGTGCACATGATCCGGCATGAGATGGCCCTCGATAATTTCAACACCTTTATATTTGCATAAGTC
>NZ_JH114301.1:643750-650732 GCF_000224635.1 Desulfovibrio sp. 6_1_46AFAA | reverse complement strand
CGCTGGCGACGCCCTGCTGGGTGCGGCTCATATTTGTGCAGCCGATGCCGGTGGCGAACATCATGGCCATCAGACCCACAATCAAAACTTTTTTCATAACTTTTCTCCTGAAAAAGGCTGACGCGAACGTCAGTTACAGGCGGCTACTTCGCGGCGGCAACGCGCGGCGCGATAAGTTCATTCCAGATAACGCTCAACACAGGCCGGTCAAGGCTCTTGGGATTGGCCGCGTACCATGCGTCCACCATCTTGATGATCTCAGTGCGGTTGACGTCCCTGAAGGCCTTCATCCAGCCCTTTTCAAAGGGCGACAGCGTATACACGGGACGTTTGCCTGCCTTGGCGGACTTTTCCGTCATCTTGGCGTTGACGAAATATTCCACGGTAATGGCCGACTCCACGCCAAACAGAAAAGCGGCCTTGTTGGACTCGGTGGTTTTTTCCCAGACAGCGCCGGTGAACTGGTCCACCGGATTGCCGGTCATGCCCGCGGCAGCATTATTTTCGGCCGCCTGCACGTTGACGCAGGCCAAGGCAAGAACCAGAGCCAGCCCAAGGCTCAGAATTGATTTTTTCACGCGAAGCTCCTTTTATGTTGCGATCGTCGGCGGCCTTGGGGCCGCCCCTGCTCTCCGGCTGCCTGCAGCCGCTGGGGGAGCATCCTGCTATCCCATTGTAGATTTTAGTATAGCCTCAACGGCCAGGCCATATCAAGAGATTTCCAGTGCCGGAGGCTCAGGCCCCCACGGCATTGCCGATCATTTCCCGGAAACGGCTGAAAAGATAATTGCCGTCGCGCGGGCCCGCCGCCGCCTCGGGATGGTACTGCAGGCTCATGACCGGCAGCGTCTTGTGGCGCAGGCCTTCCAGGGTGTGGTCATTGAGATTGACGTGGGTGGCTTCCACATCGGGCACGCCGTCCAGCACCACATGGAAACCGTGGTTCTGGGAGGAGATTTCAATGCGGCCGGTGGTCAGATCCTTGACAGGATGGTTGCAGCCGTGGTGCCCGAACTTGAGTTTGTCCGTGGTGCCGCCCAGGGCATGGCCGATGAGCTGATGGCCCAGGCAGATGCCCGTGACCGGAAAGATCTTGATCAGATCCCGCACCACGGCGATTTCGTCGGTCAGCGAGGCCGGGTCACCGGGGCCGTTGGAGAGAAAGACCGCCCGCGCGCCGCTGGCCTTGGCCGCCTGCGCGCTGAAGGTGGGCGGCACGGCCAGGGGTTCGAAGCCCGCCTCGCACAGATGCCGCAGGATGTTCCACTTGATGCCGAAATCATAGACCAGCAGGGGCAGGCCCGTGCCTCGCCAGGCATACGCGCCGTCAGGGCCGAACACAGCCTCCCGGGGCGCGTTGTCGTACCAGGCGTAGGGCTTTTGGGCCGCCACAAAGGGCACCAGGTTGCGGCCTTTCATGGCGGGCAGGGCCAGGGCCTTTTCCCGCAGGGCCCGCGGATCGAACTCGCGGGTGGAGATAACCCCGCGCATGGCCCCGTTGATGCGCAGATGGCGGGTCAGGGCGCGGGTGTCCAGCCCCTCCATGCCCGGCTTCTCATAGCGCTTCAGAAAAGCGGGCAGAGACATGGTGGCCCGCCAGTTGGAGGGCTTTTTGCAGCACTCCTTGACCAGCAAGGCCCCGGCGTGCACTGCGGCGGACTCCATATCCTCGCGGGTGATGCCGTAGTTGCCGATGAGCGGATAGGTCATGCAGACCATCTGCCCGTAATAGGAAGGGTCGGTGAGCACTTCCTGATAGCCGGTCATGCCCGTGGTAAAAATAACTTCCCCGCCGGTTTCAAAATCGCCGGTAAAGGATTTGCCTTCCAGCGTGAACCCGTCTTCCAGCACCAGCAATGCTTTCATAACTTACCCCCGCGCTTCCCGCGCGTAGTATTCCTGCAGGCTTTCCACATGGGTTTCGTCCCGCCGCGAGCCGATGGCCGTGGCCGTGGCCCGGGCCGCCGCGATGGTGGTGCAGTACGGCACCTTGTAGGTCAGGGCCGCGCGCCGGATGGCCTTGGAATCCCTGGCCGTGTGCTTGCCCGAGGCCGTGTTGATGACCAGGTCCACCTCATGGTTGATGAGCAGGTCCACGATATTGGGCCGCCCTTCATAGACCTTGCGCACTTCCTCCACCTCAAGGCCATGCTCGCGCAGCACATTTGCCGTGCCCTGCGTGGCCAGCAGCCGGAAGCCCAGCTTGGCGAACATGGCCGCCACTTCGGGCAGGAAGGGTTTGTCGCGGTCGTTGACCGAGAGGAAGATCTTGCCGCCCTGCGGCAACACCTGGCCCGCGCCCAGCTGGCTTTTGAGAAAAGCATCGCCGAAGTTGGAACCCATGCCCATGACTTCGCCGGTGGAGTGCATTTCCGGTCCCAGGATAATGTCCACGCCGGGGAAGCGCTGGAAGGGCATGACCGCCTCTTTCACGCAGGTGAAACCGCCCTTGCGCATGCTCCAGGGGTCCAGTTCGTCCAGGCTCTTGCCCAGCATGACCTGGGTTGCCAGATACGGCAGGGGCACGCCCGTGGCCTTGGAGACAAAAGGCGCGGTGCGCGAGGCGCGCGGATTGACTTCCAGAATATAGATGTCGTCGCCCTTGATGGCGAATTGAATGTTCATCAGACCCACGACCCTGAGTTCGCGGGCCAGGGCTTCGGCCTGGGCCGCGATGAGCGCCACATGGTCGTAGGAGAGCGAGAAGGAAGGCAGCACGCAGGCCGAGTCGCCGGAATGGATGCCCGCTTCCTCGATATGTTCCATGATCCCGGCCACATAAACTTCCCGGCCGTCGGAAAGGGCGTCCACGTCCACTTCCACGGCGTGTTCCAGGAATTTGTCGATGAGGATGGGATGTTCCGGCTTTTCCGGCACCTGTTCGCGGAAGTAATCGGCCAGTTCGGCGGCATCGTAGACCACGGCCATGGCCCGGCCGCCCAGCACGTAGCTGGGCCGCACCACCACGGGATAGGTGATGCGCTCGGCCACTTCCAGGGCTTCCTCCAGGTCCATGGCCGTGCCGTTGGGCGGCTGCAAAAGCCCCAGTTTCTGAATCAGGGCCTGGAAGCGCTCGCGGTCCTCGGCGCGGTCAATGGCGTCGGGCGAGGTGCCCAGAATGGGCACGCCCGCGCGCATCAGGGGCACGGCCAGGTTCAGCGGGGTCTGGCCGCCGAACTGGACAATGACGCCTTCGGGCTTTTCCTTTTCCACGATGTTCATGACATCCTCGAAGGTCAGGGGCTCGAAGTAGAGCCGGTCCGAAGTGTCATAGTCCGTGGACACGGTTTCCGGGTTGGAGTTGGCCATGATGGCCATGATCCCGGCATCGCGCAGGGCGAAGGAGGCATGGCAGCAGCAGTAGTCGAACTCGATGCCCTGGCCGATGCGGTTGGGCCCGCCGCCCAGAATGAGCACCTTGCGGCAATCCTTGACCGCCAGCTCGTCGCCGGTTTCGTAGGTGGAGTAAAAATAGGGGGTGTAGGCCTCGAATTCCGCGGCGCAGGTGTCCACCAGATAATAGGTGGGCACGATGCCCATTTCCTTGCGCAGACGGCGGATATCGCCTTCGGGCCGCTTCCACATTTCGGAAAGCTGCCGGTCGGAGAAGCCGTATTCCTTGGCTTCGCGCAGCACCACGGCCAGATCGGCATTGGCCGGGGTCATGTCGTTGGCCAGGCCGAAATCGCGGATATGGGCCTCCATGTCCACGATGTCCTTGACCTGACGGATAAACCAGGGATCAATGGCCGAAGCCGCGAAGATCTCCTCCTCGCTGATCCCGGCCACCAGGGCCTGGCGCAGGGTGAAGGCGCGGCGCGAATTGGGCCGGTGCAGGGCCTCCAGAATGGCTTCGCGCGAAGGCAGCTCGGCGCGGAAGTTGTAGCCCAGGCCCGGCGCGCCGATTTCCATGGAGCGCAGACCTTTTTGCAGAGCTTCCTTGAACGTGCGGCCGATGCTCATGGCCTCGCCCACGCTCTTCATGGAGGTGGTCAGCTCATCCTTGGCGCCGGGGAATTTCTCAAAGGTGAAGCGCGGGATCTTGACCACGCAGTAGTCGATGGCCGGTTCGAAGCTGGCCACGGTCTCGCGGGTGATGTCGTTGCGCAGCTCGTCAAGGGTATAGCCCACGGCCAGTTTGGCCGCGATCTTGGCGATGGGGAAGCCCGTGGCCTTGGAGGCCAGGGCCGAGGAACGCGACACGCGCGGGTTCATTTCAATGACCACAATGTCGCCGTTTGCCGGATCGACGCCGAACTGCACGTTGCTGCCGCCGGTTTCGACGCCGATCTCACGCATGATGGCGATGGAAGCGTCGCGGATCTTCTGGTATTCCATGTCGGACAAGGTCTGGACCGGGGCCACGGTGATGGAGTCGCCGGTGTGCACGCCCATGGGGTCGAAGTTCTCGATGGAGCAGATGATCACGCAGTTGTCCTTCTGGTCGCGCATGACCTCCATCTCGATTTCCTTCCAGCCCAGCACGCTCTGCTCGATCATGACCTCCGAGGTGGGGCTGGCGGAAAGGCCGCGCGCGGCCACCTCCTCCAGATCCTCCAGATTGTAGGCCACGCCGCCGCCCGTGCCGCCCAGGGTAAAAGCCGGGCGTACAATGAGCGGGAAGGGCAGCACATTGCCCAGACGGCGCACGTCGTCCAGATTGCGGGCAATGCCGCTGGCGGGCATTTTCAGGCCGATGTTTTCCATGGCCTCGCGGAAGAGTTCGCGGCTTTCGGCCTTTTCAATGACCTCGGCGCGCGCGCCGATGAGCTCCACCCCGCATTCCGACAAAACGCCGCTCTTGGCAAGTCCAAGAGCGGCGTTCAATGCCGTCTGGCCGCCCAGGGTGGGCAGAAGGGCGTCCGGCCGTTCCTTGCGGATGATGGCCGCCAGAGTGTCCTGTTCAATGGGCTCCACGTAGGTGGCGTCGGCCATCTGCGGATCGGTCATGATGGTTGCCGGATTGGAGTTGACCAGCACCACCTCATAGCCTTCTTCCTTGAGGGCCTTGACGGCCTGGGAACCGGAGTAATCGAACTCGCAGCCCTGGCCGATGATGATGGGACCCGCGCCGATAACCAGAATTTTGTGTAAATCCGTACGCTTGGGCATGGGGTATTCCTGCGGATTTTAGGAGAGTCAGAAATAATGACAAAGTGCAGCCGTACCGTTGTGGCTCAAAACGATTATTTCTACGTTACGCCTGGCCTGTCAGTCAAGAATTTTCCTCCGGACGCCAGGACCGGGTCAGCCTCGACGCGCCGATCCCAGGGCCAGCGCCGTCTGACGGGCGGCTTCCGCCAGATCTTCCGGCGTATGATCGCTGCGCAGCGTGACCCGCAGCCGGGCGCGCCCCCTGGCCACCGAAGGATAGCGGATGGCCGAAAGAAAATATCCGGCCTCAAAGAGCCGCTCCGCCGCGTTCAGGGCCACGCCCTCGTCGCCCACGAGCAGGGGCACGATGGCGCTTGAGGAATGCGCGTCCATGCCCCGCTCCTTCAGGCTGGCGCAGAAAAAGGCCGTATTGTCCCGCAGACGCCGCACGCGCTCAGGCTCCCGGCAGAGGACATCCAGGGCCGCGAGGGCGGCGGCCACGGGCGCGGCCGACAGCGCGGTGGAAAAAATGAAACTGCGCGCGCTGTTTTTCAGATATTCGATGAGCCGCGCCTGGCCGCAGACAAAACCGCCCTCGCTGCCCAGGGCCTTGCTCAAGGTCCCGATGGTCACGTCCGGCGCGGCGGCAAGGCCGAAATGTTCCGCCGTGCCGCGCCCCGTGGCCCCAAGAACGCCGGTGGCGTGCGCCTCGTCGAGCATGGAAAGGAAGCCGTAGCGGTCCGCGATGCGCAACAGTTCCGGCAAGGGAACCACATCCCCGTCCATGCTGAACACCGCGTCGCTGACGATCAGGCCCCGGCGGTCCGCATAACGGCGGGCCTTGGCCTCCAGATCCGCCATGTCATTGTGGCGGTAGACCACGATCTCCGCCCGGCTCTGGCGGCAGCCGTCAATAATGCTGGCATGGTTCAGCTCGTCGCTGAAAATCACGTCGCCCCGGCCGCAGAGGGCCGTGATCACGCCCACATTGGCCATGTAGCCGGTATTGAACAGCAGCGCGGCCTCCGCATGCTTGAACGCCGCCAGACGTCGCTCCAGCTCGCTGTGCAGTTCCAGGCCGCCCGTGGTCAGGCGGGAGCCGCCCGTGCCCGCGCCCCAGGCCACGAGCGCTTCGGCGGCCCCGGCTTTGACCCGCGCGTCATCGGCCAGGCCCAGATAGTCGTTGGAGGCCAGCAGAAGCAGCTCCCGGCCTTCACAGCGCACGCGCGGACCGGGGGCCGAAGCCATATCCCGGATATGACGGCGCAGGCCGTTTGCGCGCAGGCGCTCCAGGCGTTCGTCCAGAAAAGCCCACTTGTCCGCCCTGCCCGCCTTATCCGTCATGTTCTCCGCATCATCCGGCGGACCGGAAACAGCCGCAACCGCGGAATCGCCCGCGCGAAAAACGGGCGCGTCCGGAAGGCTTTCCACCAGCACCGGCCGCCGCTCGATGAAGTCCAGCGTGGCGGCGAGCCGCTCCCTGGGACCCCGGTACAGGAAAATGCGTCCGCCCTCCGGCGAGCCGGGTTCCTTCATCCTGGCGATGCGCACATAGCCCAGCTCGCGCGAGGCCACATAGCCGGTCACATAATCCGGATCGTCCGAAATGCAGATCTCGGCAAGAATATGGGGCGCATGCGCCACCTTGGTGGCCAGCACCAGGGCTTCCTGATAGTGATTTTTTCCCGACGTGCCGGAAGGCGCGGAAAAAGATGCCGCGTCGGCCCTGTCCATATAGGTGGCGCGGACGCCGCGCGCCCTGTCCGGCTCCAGCCGCTCCAGGCTGTCGGCATCCAGCAGCATGGCCCCGCGCAGGCCGCCCGCCGCGCGCATCAGGGCCAGCACGGCTTCCGGCGCGGGCACGCCCGCCTGCCGCAGCAGTCCGGCC
>NZ_JH114301.1:589751-643665 GCF_000224635.1 Desulfovibrio sp. 6_1_46AFAA | reverse complement strand
CGGAGGCGGCGTCCGCGCAGTCCTGCGCGCGCACGGGCAGGGCCGACAGGCGCAGGCAGGCGGATTCCGGCACGGCCTCCACCTTGATGTTGATGAAATCGGGGTTTCCCTTGCCGTGGCGCTGGGCGCGGGTCACCAGATCATGGGTTAGCGCGGGCACGCCTTGCGCCCCGACAATGCGCTCCGCCCCGGAAATATGCTCTTCCTCACCCCGAACCTTTCGGCTGGCGCGCATTTTCACGCTGAACAACTGCATGCCGTATCCTGTCCTTGATTCTCATGGCCGCCCGTATCCGGCGCGGCCTGCCCAGCATGCCAGACTTGCCCCGCGCGGTCGAGAGGCCCGGCAAAAGGCCGGACGCAAGCCGGCGCGCAGGGCCTTCAGATATGGCTCACGCGCTCAGGGCTCCCTTCATCCGCATGACATTCCTGCGCGGCGGATTGCCGAACAGGCGCTTGTATTCCCTGATGAATTACGTCGGGCTTTCGTAGCCCACGGCAAAAGCGGCCTGGGTCACATCGTGCCCGCCGGACAGCATGAGGCGCTGGGCTTCGCTGAGGCGCAGGCGCTTTTGGTACTGCAACGGGCTCAATGTGGTGATCTGCTTGAAATATTTGTGAAAGGTCGATGGAGCCATATTGGTTTGCCCGGCCAGCTTTTCCACCCGCAACGGCTCTTTGTAATTCTCTTTCAGCCAGGATATGGCCCGCGAAATCTGGTTGCCCTGTGAGCCCAGGGTATTGAGGCTGCGCAGAATGCCGCCGAACGGACCCGCAAGCAACCGATAATGGATTTCATCCAGCAGGAGGTTTTCCATGACAGGAATGTGCTCCGGCGTTTCCGTCAGTTCGAGCAGACGCAAAAACGCATCCAGCAAGCCGGGACCGACAGCCTGCACCGCCGCCCCCCTGGGCGCGGCGTCGCCGGGGGACGGCGGCGGCACCCTGGCCGCAAGGTTCGCAATACGGGCGGCGTCCAGATTCAGCGACATGGACAGGTACGGCTTTTCCTCGCTGGCCTCCATGACGCAACTGGTGACCGGCATGTCCACCCCGGCCACAAAGCAGACATTTTCGCCGTAATGGTACTCATCCCCGCCGATTCTTACCAGCTTCCGTCCCTGGGCCACCACAATGATCACCGGCTGATAAAAGTTGGGCCAGGGATCGGCGCTGCTTGTATTGCAATGCAGCACGAAACCTTTGACCGCTGTGGGATAATTTCCCGCCCCCGGCGCCCCGCCAAGCAGTTTCGCCCTGAGCACGGCCCAGTTCCTGTCCGCATCCACACGTCTGTTTTCCGCCATACAACGCCTCCTTCCTGATCCGTTCTCTCCTCCGCCGCCGTTTCTCGCCGCAACATTTTCCAGGAGAATCAGGCAGATGTGAAAAACTCCGCGCACATGTCTTTTCAGGGACAGCCATATATATTCGTATAATTATCCGAATCACGGATCAAGTGTTTTTCATTCAGCTATAGAGAAACAGGCAGAAAACAGAGAGGAATGTCTCTATCTCCCGGGCCGGGGCGCAGCTATAAGAGCATGCAGCATTTGAAATGCTCGTTTGCGACGGGCAAAGCCCGTCTACTCGCATTTCGCGGCAAGGATTTGTCTGCGAATCCTTGCGGAGCGGCTCACGCATGAAATGCGTCAACCGCTCTGGCGCATCCCATGAAACGCCGTTCGCATCGCGGACATAACCCTGAACACAGGAGAAAACAGATCATGAAAAAAAGACGGCTGGGAAAAAGCGGCCTGGAAGTATCGGCCATCGGCATGGGCTGCATGGGCTTCAGCCACGGCTACGGCGCTGTGCCCTCCGAAGGGGAATCCATCAGGCTTATGCGCAAAGCCTATGACGAATACGGCTGCACCCTGTTCGACACAGCCGAAGTGTATGCGACCTATGCCAATGAAGAGCTGGTGGGCAAGGCGCTGAAGCCCATTCGGGATAACGTGATCCTGACGACAAAGTTCATGCCCGTTTTCCTGCCCGGCCAGGAAATTCCGGAGGGAAAACTCAGCCGGAAAGGACTCAGGAACGCGCTTGAATCCTCTCTGAAACGCCTGCAAACCGAGTATATCGATCTCTACTACGAGCACCGGGTCCCCGAGGACAGCGATCCCGCGGAAGTCGCCTTCTGGATGGGCGAACTCATTCAGGAGGGCAAAATCAGGGCCTGGGGGCAATCCGAACCGACGGCGGAACAGATCCGCATTGCGCACGCCGTAACGCCCCTGGCCGCCGTGCAGAATGAATATTCCCTCATGCAGCGGCGGCCCGAAAAAGAGGTGCTGGCGACCTGCCAGGAACTCGGCATCGGTTTTGAAGCCTACTCTCCCATGGGCGGCGGTTTTCTCAGCGGCAAATACGACAAGGATACGAAGTTTACGGGCGATGACGTGCGGCGCGTCATCACACGATACAGCAGGGAAAACATGGAAGCCAACCAGTCGCTTCTTGACCTGCTGCGGGCCTATGCCGCGGAGAAGCGGGCCACGCCCGCGCAACTCGCCCTGGCCTGGCTGCTGCACAAAAAAGACTTTATCGTGCCCATTCCCGGTATGCGCAAGGACGAACGCCTGGCGGAAAACTTCGGCGCGACGGACGTTGCCCTGTTGCCTGAAGAACTTGCCGAGATCGACAAGGCCCTGGGCAAGATCGCCATACACGGCGACAGAAAAGACAGCGACATCGTCAAACTGGGTACGGTTCAATCCGTTATTCTCGAATAGCGATGCAACTCTCCGTACAGGAGAGATGATCGGAACATGCACGAAACCGGGCAGAGAATAAACCGGGCGACCTACAGCCCGACGCAAAAAAAACGGGCCGGACGCGCGTCATATCGCGTCCGGCCTGGAAAACAGCTCACGCCCGAAGGCGGAGATACGGCTTTAGAACTTGGGGAAGAGTTTGGCGTCCACCGGCTTCAGGCCCTTGAGCAGAGCCTTGGCGCTGTCCAGGGAGCTGCCGAGCACCGTGGTCACGGCAAATTCCTTGCCGTTGGAGCCGAACCAGGACATGCCCTTGCCGGCCCCCTGGCTGAACGAACTCTCATACAGGCCGTTCTTTTCCACCGGATCGCTGGGCGACATGCCGCCGTTCTTCATATTGGCCACGGTCTGGGTGGCCGCGTCCTTGGCGGACATGCCGTTGGCCACCACCGTGATGGTCACGGCGCTGCCGTCCTTGCCGCTGACGAACAGGGCCATCAAAGCGCCGTTGCCTTCCTGCACGGGCTGGGGCTGGGTCCAGTCAGCGGGCAGGTCAATGCTGAAATATTTGGTTTTCACTTCCGCGGCCTGAGCCGGGGCGGCCAGAGCGACGGCCAGCACGGCGGCCGCGACCAGCAGGGAAATCCTGCCGAAAAACTGCAACATGAAAGTCTCCTTTTACAGAAAAAACAAAAGATTATGACGCATGACAACGTCCGGCCAGACCTAATACCATCTCTCCCCGCTGGCAAGTAAAAAATCACGGACGACAGGGCCGCCCCGTAACGCCTCCCCGCAGTTCCCGCGCCCGGTGCCGGGACTTGCGCCCCGGTCTTTTTTGGGCAATACTGCTCCCCCGAATCCACAAGGGGGCTCTAGCATGCAAGACGTCAAAAAAGTCGTGCTCGCCTATTCCGGCGGGCTGGATACATCCGTTATTCTCAAATGGCTCATTGAAACCTACCATTGCGAGGTCATCACCTGCACCGCCGACCTGGGCCAGCCCGAGGATCTTTCCGGCGTGGAGGAAAAAGCGCTGAAAACCGGCGCTTCCAAAGCCTATGTGGTTGACCTGCGCGAAGAAATGGCCCGCGACTTCGTCTTCCCCATGATGCGCGGCGCGGCCCGCTACGAAAACCGCTACATGCTGGGCACCTCTATCGCGCGCCCCTGCATCACCAAGGCCCTTATCGACATCGCCCGCAAGGAAGGCGCCGACGCCATCGCGCACGGTGCCACGGGCAAGGGCAATGATCAGGTGCGCTTCGAATTTTCCGCCAAGGCCCTGGCCCCGGAAATCCGGGTCATCGCGCCCTGGCGCGAGTGGGATCTCATGTCCCGCACGGCCCTGACCGCCTTTGCCGAAAAGCACGGCATCTTCATTTCCAAAGAGGCCAAGCGCTACAGCATGGACGCCAACATGCTGCACACTTCGTTTGAGGGCAGCGAACTGGAAAATCCCGGCAACGCGCCGCACGAAATCTGCCACGACCGCTGCGTGCCCGTGGAACAGGCCCCCAACGAACCTGAAATTATCGAAGTGGGCTTTGAGGCGGGCAACCCCGTTTCCGTCAACGGCCGGAAGCTGTCGCCGTACACCATTATCAAAACCCTGACAGAACTGGCGGGCAAGCACGGCATCGGCCGCGACGACATGGTGGAAAACCGCTATGTGGGCATGAAGTGCCGCGGCGTGTACGAAAATCCGGCGGGCACCCTGCTCTTCGCGCTGCACCGCGACCTGGAAGGCATCTGCATGGACCGCGAACTGCTCGGCATCCGCGACATGCTGGCCGTGCCCTATTCCCACGCCGTATACAACGGCTACTGGTTCTCGCCCGAGCGCGAAGCCATGCAGGCCTTTTTCGACAAGTCGCAGGAGACGGTCACCGGCACCGTGCGCGCCAAGCTCTACAAGGGCGGCGTGTGGCCCCTGGCCCGTACCTCTCCCTACTCGCTCTTCTCCGAGGATCTGGCCACGTTCGAAGGCGGCGACTACGACCACAAGGACGCGGCGGGCTTCATCCGCCTCAACGGCCTGCGCCTGGGCATGTACGCGGCCATCAGAAACAAGATGGCGAAATAGAGCATTCCAACTTTGAAATGCAACGCGTTTCAAAGATAATCCGGTCCAGTCCCGTGCCGGCACGACCGCAAGGCCCCGCTCCCGCTTCGGCACGGGCGGGGCTTTTTTATAACGGAAGCGCTGATTAATGAAGATTTTTGTTCTCTGCCCGCGCCCGGCTCGCTCCGTGCGAAGGTCGAATATATTTGAATATACTCCCTTCGCCCGGAGTTTCCCGTCCTTGGCAGAGAACAAAAATCTTCATTAATCAGCGCTTCCAGCAATGAGGAACGCACGATGAAAACCAATCAGAGTTGGGGAGGCCGTTTCGCCGAAGGCCCCAAAGAGGCCGTGGCCCGCTATACGGATTCCCAGACCTACGACCGGGCGCTCTACGCCCAGGATATCCGCGCTTCCCGGGCTCACGCCCGCATGCTGGGCCGCCAGGGCGTGATCACCCCGGAAGAGGCGCAAATTCTGGCGGACGGCCTGGACAGGGTGCGCGCCGAGATCGAGTCAGGCGGCTTTGTCTGGAAGCCGGAACTGGAAGACGTGCACATGAACATCGAGGCCCGGCTCACCGAACTGACCGGCGATGTGGGCAAAAAGCTGCACACCGGCCGCAGCCGCAATGATCAGGTGGGTCTGAGCTTCCGCCTTTTCGTAGCCGACAGGCTGGACATCTGGCGGCAGCGCGCCGCCGCGCTCTGTGCCGTGCTGGTCAAACGCGCCGCCGAGCATCAGGGGGACATCCTGCCCGGCTGCACGCATCTGCAGCCCGCCCAGCCCGTGAGCCTGGCCCAGCATCTGCTGGCCTATGCCTGGATGTTCCGGCGCGACGCCCTGCGCCTGACCGACACGCTCAAGCGGGTGCGCATCTCGCCCCTGGGCGCGGCGGCCCTGGCCGGCACCACCTACCCCCTGGACCCGCAGAGCGTGGCCGACGAGGTGGGCTTTGCGGAAATTTACGGCAATTCCATGGACGCCGTATCCGACCGGGATTTCGTACTGGAAGCCCTGTTCGACGGCTCCGCCGCCATGATGCACCTTTCCCGCCTCTGCGAGGAAATCATCCTCTGGGCCAATCCGGCCTTCGGTTTCGTGAAGCTGCCCGACGGCTACGCCACGGGCTCCTCCATCATGCCGCAGAAAAAAAATCCGGACGTGGCCGAACTGATGCGCGGCAAGACCGGCCGGGTCTACGGCGCGCTCACGGGCCTGCTCACGGTCATGAAAGGCCTGCCCCTGGCCTATAACCGCGACATGCAGGAAGACAAGGAAGGCTTCCTGGACGCGGACCGCACGGTGGAATCCTCCCTGCGGCTCATGGCCGGGATGCTGGAGGAACTGACCTTTCGCACGGACCGCATGCGCGAAGCCTGCAAGGCGGGCTTTCTCAACGCCACGGAACTGGCCGACTATCTGGTGGGCAGGGGCCTGCCCTTCCGCGAGGCGCATCATGTCACCGGCCAGGCCGTGGCCGCCGCCGAACGCGAAGGCAAGGGCCTGGAAGACCTCACCCTGCCCGAATTACAGGCCCTGGAACCGCGCATCGACAGCGACGTCTACGCGGTGCTGGATTACGCGGCGGCCGTGCGCCGCCGGGAAACGCCGGGCGGCACGGGTCCTCGCTCCGTGGCGCGTCAGCTGGAACAGCTTGAACTGTGGCTTGCCGAGCAGGAGCAACGATGAGCACGACCGGCTCCGACAAGGCCACGGGTTGGAAAATTCCGTTACTGTTCTGCGCCACGGTGATTCTGATCGTGAGCGTTGTCGCTCTCTGGCGGTATCTGAGCCGCCCGGAGATTCCGACTCTGGATCCGGGCCTGCTGGAACAGGCCCGGGCCCTGCATATCGACCTTGAGGCCGACGCCTGGGGCCGATCTTTCAAAAATCTGCTCGTGGACAGCGCCGCCGGCTTTGCCGGGCACGCCCAGAAAGACGCCAAGGTGGAACTGCTGGCAAGGGAAGCCATGGGATCGGGCCGTTTCGACGGCGCTTGCGCGGCCTCGGCACTTGTTTATAATGATTACAAACGCGACGGCCTGCTGGCGGATATGGTACGCCGCACGGCCAATGACTGCGCCGACCTGCCCTGGGGCGCCTTTGCCGCCAAAAAGATGAACGGCGCGGGCGTGCGGGTCGACGCCCACGTTCTGCTCAACACTCGCTGGCGCGAATGTGCCGGTCGGACGGCGGACCGCTAGGAGTTATAGCACATAACGCATACACGCGACCTGCCAACCAACGCTATAAGGAAAGAATCATGCCCGACGCCCTTCAGACGGAACTGACCCGGAAGCCGACGCCTGAGCCGGTTGAAGACACCGCCCGCTGGCCGGAATGGGCGGAAGAGGCGCGTCTGGACGACGAACTGACGGCCAAGGCCTATGAGGCCACGCCGCCTTCCTGCCGGGCCGCCCTGAAAACCGGTCTGGCCCTGGCCCACATGCATTTCGGCCAGAGTCAGGGCTGCCTGCGCGAAGAGCGCCGGGACGGCCATCTGGGCTTCTGGCGGCATAGGGCCTCGTTTCCGGCTCCCTGGGCCGTTCTGGCCTTTACGCCCGAATACGCGGCCGCGGCCCGGTTGACGGCGGCCTGTGCGCCCGCCCTGCTGGCCAACGTGCCCCTGGTGGGCGCGGTCTGTGTGGGCGGCACGCCCCACGGCGCGGCCCTGGTCAGTCTGGAACTCAGCGGCGTGGAAGACATTTTCTGCCTGGACAAAGCCGGACTCTGCGCCCTGCTGGAAGAAAGCCAGCCCGGTCCGGGCCGACTGGTTCTGCTGCACAAGGGGGAACTGGACAGCGTGGCGCACACGGCCCGCGTGCTGGGCCTGCCCTGCTATGAGGAACGCCGGGCTCCGGCCCTGATCCTGCCCGAGCCCGAAGCCTTTGATCTGGATATTCTGTCTTTTGCCCAGGGCGACGCTCTGGAGCAGGCCCTGGAACCCGCGCGTCCCGCCCTGCCCTCGGCCATTTACCTCAGGCCCGAGGCCGCGCGCGGCCACTGCAGGGCCCACCGCCACGGTCCTTTCCGCTATACAGGCTCGCTGGCCCTTTCTCCCGGCTGCGAAGGCTTCTGGCTGCACGAGGATCTCACGCCGGACTTTTTCACGGTTTCACGCCAGGCTTTCGGACCGCTGTAAAAGGAAAAGGCGGGACGCTTTGAACGCCCCGCCCAGACGGACTTACCGCCGCTACAGCCACGAATCTTTTTCAGGCTTTCATGCCGCGCTTGGAAGCCTTGAGAGGGTTGATTTTCTTCTTGGCATCCCCTTCGCCGATTTTCTTCACCCGATGCTGGTTGGCACTGGTCAGGGCCGCCGTGTCCAGTTGCAGGGCCTCCAACCGAGCGGACATGCCGACGCGGGCCGCGGAATAACGGTTGGGATCCGCCAGACTGCTGTCCAGATATTTCTGTGTGGTGAGGTAAAGCCCTTTCTCGTCAATGGCGAGCAGATACTGCGCGCCGTTTTCCTCGACGCTTTGAATGACCATGTCCGAGGTGCTTCCGAAACGATTGACCATATGTTCTCCTTGGGCTGAGCATTTCGTAGAGACACACTCTATATAAAATGAAATTCATTTTCAATATGTCAACCCAAATTAACTCCCACTGTCCCTACCCTGGCAGAAAAAGACTTTTTCCGCCCCCCGCGCACCGAGCAACAGACCGTAACGCGGCAGACGTTTTCCCGTGTCAGTCAGGCCGCACGCACGACGGCGCACAGGCCGGCGTGCATTGTGGATCATACCTCCACATTCAGCTTCTGGCCCACGCCGGTGGCCGCGATGCGCAGTTGTTCGGCCATCTCCGTGGATTCCTGCAAGGTTTTGCCGATAATCAGGTTGCTCATGACCTGCTGCGGCGCAATGCCGTCGCGCAACAGTTCCTCGGTGCTCTGGAAGGTGCCGTTGTCCTGTATGGCTTCCATAGGCGCTCCTTCTCCCTGTTCCCCATTTCTCTTTTCGGCATTCCGCCTCGAAACATTAGGCTCCCCGTCCCCTTTTTCGCGAAAATGACAACGTCTTGCGTTCCGGCTGAAACTGGACCATTCTGAAAAAGTATAAGTCATGGCGTCCGCAAAGGGCACGGCAAGGCAAATACTCCGCAGCCGGAACCCCGGCACGGGAATCACCGGCCTGCCGGGCCGACAAGTCAAGCAAGGATGTGCTGTGAACAGGATCAATCTGATATGTCTCGGTGTGCGGGACATAAAAAAATCTTTGGCCTTTTACAAAAATATCGGCTTCAAGACCTATGAAAAAGCGGACCAACCGGTCGTTGTTTTTTTCGACAACCAGGGCAGCAAACTGGAACTCTATCCTCTTGAGGAACTTGCCCGGGACATAGATGCCGAAAATCCGCCGCCGCTTTCACAGGGCGGCTTCGCCGGCATGACCCTGGCCTGCAATATGAAATCCAGAGAGGAAGTCGACGTCTTCATGAAAATGGTCCAAGAGCACGGCGGCGTGATCGCCAAACAGCCAAGGGACGTTTTCTGGGGCGGCTACAGCGGTTACTTCCGGGATCCGGACGGCTATTACTGGGAGGTTGCCTATGGCCCGGACTGGAAATTTGATGCGCAAGACATGCTGCGGATTGAAGACGCGGACTAGTACGGCGTGCCCGCGGGACTCGGAATACCTCATCCGTGGTTAACCTGCTCCAAATACAAAATCACTCTGCCCACGGCAGGAGAGCGAAATGCCCCTGGGGTTTCGCGCCCGCCCTTGCCGTGGGCCTGAAAAAACCGTACCACTGAAGCAACGCCACCCAGCCGGAGCCAGCCATGCCCCCAATCAGCGACATCCGTAATATCGGTATTATCGCCCATATCGACGCGGGCAAGACAACTCTTTCCGAGCGTATGCTGTTCTACAGCCGCAAAATTCACCGTATGGGCGAAGTCCACGACGGTGCGGCCACCATGGACTATATGCCCGAGGAACAGGAACGCGGCATCACCATCACCTCGGCCTGCACCTCCTGCCAGTGGCGGGAGAAAATGATCAATCTCATCGACACGCCCGGGCATGTGGATTTCACCATTGAGGTGGAGCGTTCTCTGCGCGTGCTGGACGGGGCCGTGGGCGTCTTCTGCGCCGTGGGCGGGGTGGAGCCGCAGTCCGAGACGGTCTGGCGGCAGTCCGAGCATTTCGCAGTGCCCAAGATCGCCTTTGTGAACAAGATGGACCGCCTGGGCGCGGATTTCGAAGCCGCGCTGGAGGCCATACGCCGCCGCCTCCAGACCAATGCCGTGGCCGTCACGGCCCCCTTGGGCCAGGGCGAATCCTTTGCCGGGGTGCTGGATCTGATCAGCGGCGAAACCCTGACCTTCGATCCGGCGGACCAGGGCCGCACCGTGCTGCGCGTGCCGTTCAGCCCGCGCGAGGCTACGCTGGCCGCGCCCTGGCGCGAAACCCTGCTGGAAAAACTGGCCGAGGCCGACGACAAATTTCTGGAGCTCTGGATGGAAGGCTCTTTCAGCCGGGAGGATGTCCGCGCCGCCCTGCGCCGCGCCACGCTTTCCCGCGGCCTGACGCCCGTGCTCTGCGGCTCGGCCCTGCGCAATGCGGGTGTTCAGCCCGTACTGGACGCTGTCTGCGACTATCTGCCCTCGCCCCTGGACGTGCCCGCGCCTGTGGGACGAGATGCGCAAGGCCGCGAAGAAGCCGTGGAGCCGGACCCGGACGCGCCGCCCGTAGCCCTGGTCTTCAAGGTGCTTATGGAAAACGGGCGCAAACTTTCCTTTCTGCGTCTCTATGCCGGGCAAATCAGGGAAGGCGACTCGCTGCGCAATGTGACGCGGAAGAGCGACGACCGCGTGGGGCGCATCTTCCGCCTGCATGCCGACCGGCGCGAACAGCTCGAATCGGCCTCGGCCGGGGAAATCGCGGCGGTGGTGGGCCTGCGCACGGCCCATACCGGCGAAACCTACGCCGCGCGGGCCCGCGAACTCGTGCTGGAATCCATTGAAGCCTACGCCCCGGTGCTCACTCTAGCGCTGGAGCCGCGCAACGCCGATGAGGGCAAAACCCTGGATGAGGCCCTGGCCCGCTATGTGGAGGAGGACCCCACCTTCCAGGTCAGCCTGGACGATGATTCCGGCACGCGCATGATTTCCGGCATGGGCGAACTGCATCTGGACGTGCTGCTGGAGCGCATGCGCCGCGAATACGGCATCAGCCCGCGCGCCGGACAGCCGCAGGTGGTGCTGCGCGAAACCGTGCGCAGGGAAGCCGAGGCTGAAGCCGTCTTCGACAAGGAGTTGGGCAAGGAGCATCACCAGGGAGCGGTGGCCCTGCGCGTGGCCCCCCTGCCCCGCCATACGGGCAATCAGGTGACGGTGGGCGATTTCCTGCCCGCGGATCCGCAGGAGGCCCGTAAAATTCTGCCCCCGGCCCTGCTCCAGGCCGCCTTGGACGGCGTGCGCGACGGCCTGCAAAGCGGCGAGCTGACCGGCTGGCCTCTGGTGGACGTGGCCGTGACCCTGACCAATGTGGAGCGGCGCGAGGGCCTGACCACCATACCGGGCTGTCACATGGCCGCCGGACAGGCTTTGCGCGAGGCACTGTCCAAAGCCGCGCCCGTGGCCCTGGAGCCCGTCATGCGGGTGGAAATCAACGTGCCCGAGGATTTTCTGGGCCCGGCCATCAGCCTGTTCACTGCCGCCGGAGGCAAAGTGGAAGACCTGGAGGACCATGCCGGGCGCAAGCTGCTGCGCGGCACGGCCCCGTTGCGCCGTCTGTTCGGCTTCTCCACCTCCTTGCGCTCGGCCACCCAGGGACGGGCCGGATTGATGCTGGCCTTTGACCGTTTTGATCTGCCCTGAGGCCGCCATGCCCGCATCGCCGGAAAACAGAAATCAGGCCCCCCGCGCCAAGAAAAGCCTGGGCCAGCATTTTTTGCGCCGGGAGGAAATCTGCGACCGTATTGCGGCCCTGCTGCTGCCCCAGGCCGAAGACCGCGTACTGGAAATCGGCCCCGGCCCCGGCGCGCTGACCAGGGCGCTGGAAGCCGCGCCGCACGCCTGCCTGCTGTTGCTGGAAAAGGACCGCCACTGGGCGGCCGAACGGCAGCGCCAGGCCGCTCCGCGCACCCAGGCCGTGCTGACCGACGCCCTGCGCTTCGACTGGCGGCGCATCAGTCCGGAGCACCCTTGGAAAGTCATCGGCAATCTGCCCTATAATGTGGCCTCGCCCCTGATCTGGGATATTGTGTCGCGCGCGGAAGGGCTGAAGCGAGCCGTGTTCATGGTCCAGAAGGAAGTGGGCCAGCGCCTGGCGGCCGCGCCCGGCAACGGCCACTACGGCGCCCTCTCGGTCTGGGTTCAGAGCTACGCCCGCCCGCGTCTGGAATTCGTGGTCGGGCCCGGCGCGTTCAGCCCGCCGCCCAAGGTGGATTCGGCCGTGCTTTCCTTTGAGCCGCTGCCGCCCGAGGCGCAGCCCGCCCATCCCAAGGCCCTGGCCCGCCTGTTGCGGATCTGCTTTCAGCAGCGCCGCAAGCAGCTGGGCGGCATCTTCCGCCGGGCCGGTCTGCCGCAGATGGAAAGGGCTCTGGACCAGGCGGGCCTGGCCCCCAGCCTGCGGCCCGAAGCCTTGAGCACGGATGATTTTCAGCGCCTGTCCTCTTTTTTGGCGCTGAATCTTGACAATCCGCGCTAAAAGAGGTTGAGTTAAGTCCGCTATCATAATGGTATTGCGCGCGGTGGTTTTGCGCCACGGACTTGGGGAGTCAGGCTCGCGGTATCTGTTGGCAAATCTTCAGGAGGATATGCTGATGACTAAAGCTGATCTGGTTGAAAAAATCGCCGCCAAGGCCAATCTGACCAAGGCCGCCGCCGAGCGCGCCCTCAATGCCTTTCTGGCTTCCGTGGAAGACTCGTTGAGCAAGGAAGCCAAACTGACCCTCACCGGTTTCGGCACCTTCGCCGTGGAAAGCCGCAAAGCCCGCCAGGGCCGCAATCCGCGCACCGGCGCCACCTTGACCATTCCCGCCTGCAAAATGGTCAAGTTCCGCCCCGGCAAAATGCTCAAAGACGCCTTGAATTAATTTTTCCCCGCATGCGGCGACACGGCAAGCCCGTACGGGCTTGCCGTTTTTTTCTTGTCCACTGGAAAATGCGCCTTTCCGGACCTTGAGGGCTGTTCAACAATTTTGAAATTGAACCGCTCCAGTGCTTGCTTTTTTTCCAGCCAAGCACTATACAGACTCTTCATATTTTGCAGCGCCGTGCTTTTTACAGCCCGGCCTGTCCGCCGGAGGGGGTGATATTCTTGCCCGGAGTTTTTCTCAACGACGACGATTACAACTTCGACATTGCCTTGCGCCGTTTCAAGAAGCAGGTGGAGAAGGCCGGCATTCTTTCTGAAATGAAGAAGCGCCAGCACTACGAAAAACCGAGCGTCATGCGCAAAAAGAAGAAGGCCGCCGCCCGCAAGCGGTTGATGAAAAAAATCAGAAAAATGAACATGGCCTAGCCCATCCCCACAGCGCGCCATGCCGCGCATTGCGCGGTGCGGTTCCGCTGTCCCGAGGCCATCACGCATTCGGACAGACACTGCGGGAAATCCCTTGGGGATTTCCCGCAGTTTCCGCTTCTTTTCCACTCTTACCCCCGGCACCGCCATGAGCCTATCTGAACAGATCGAGAAAGAATACATCCAGGCCTACAAAGCCAAGGATGCCGTGCGTCTTACCGTGTTGCGGCTTCTGAAAACCGCGGTCAAAAACAAGTTGGTGGACCTTCGGCGGCCCGGCGGCAGCCTTTCCGACGAGGAAATGCTGGACGTCATCATCAAGGAAGGCAAGCAGCGTCAGGATTCCATTGAGCAGTACACCGCCGCCAACCGCGCCGATCTGGCCGAGAAGGAAGCTGCCGAACTGCGAATTTTGCAGGAATACCTGCCCAAAGCCCTCAGCCCCGAGGAACTGGCGGAGATTATCGAGACCACCGTCACCGAGCTTCAGGCCGCCACGCCCAAGGATATGGGCCGGGTGATTTCTGCCGTCATGGGTTCATACAAGGGCCGGGTGGACGGCAAGGCGCTGTCCGAGGCGGTCAAAAAACGGCTCAGCTGAAAACGCGCCTTTTGTCCTCTGGACTGCGTCAGAATGTCGTTTGCAGGCCGGGGTTGCACGGGAAAGTGCTACCCTCGGTCCGCAAGCGACGTCTTCCCTGTCAAAGAACAAAGTCCATGTTTTCAGGGAAACGTTTTGCCGTAGCTCTTTTATTTTTCAATTCCCCTTGGGGGTGTTTCTAGAGCGGATTAACTTTGAAATTTTACAAATTTCAAAGTCGGCATTCCGGCGAAAAATATGGTTATCGTTGCTACTGCTCCCCGTATGGTTCCGTTGTCGCCAACGGGGACAGCCCTTCGGGCTGCCTTCGGTCGCTTTTCCGGAATCCACGCCGCGCTGCTCTCAATGCCTGTACGCCCTTTGGACTACAGGCACGGCCCTACGGGCCGCCCGTCGGGCCGGTCTTCGCGGCGCGCCTCACCGTGTTCGGCGTTAGAGCATTTCAAAGTTGAAATGCTCTAGTGCTGGCGCAACCCTTATGGCACAAAGAAATCATGATTCATACCCGCACTCTCAGTTCCCTCGAATTCGGCAAGATCACGGAATACCTGGCCGGGCTCTGCTGCTCGGGCGTGGGCCGCGAACGCGCCTTGGCCCTTGCTCCCCTGCCGGACTCCGAGGCCGTGACCCTGGCCGCGCGCCTCTATGAGGAAGCCGCCACCTGGGCCGCCCGCCCCGTGGGCGACGGCGGCAAGGGCTTCAGCCTGGCCACCTTTCCCGATGTCGGCGGCCTGCTGCACGCCGCCGAGCGCCCCCAGTCCCGGCCCGACGCCGACGCCTTCTGGGCTCTGCGCGAAGTGCTGCGCCTGGCCCAGAGCGCGCAGGCCGCCATCAATACGCCCGAGGCCCCGCGCCACTGGCCGCATCTGCTGGAGCTGGCCCAGGCCGCGCCCATGCCCGTGCAGCTCACGGCGGCGTTGAGCCGCTGCATTTCCGACGACGGCCTGATCAGGGACGAAAGCTCGCCGGAACTCTATCGTCTGCGCGGCGAACTGCGCCGCCTGCACCAGAGCTGCATGCGCAAGGTCAAGGATTTCGCCCTGCAGTACAATATGCTGCCCTATCTGCAGGACGAGTTCATGACCCTGTCCTCGGACCGCTATGTGCTGCCGCTCAAGGCCAATTTCAAGGGCCGCATGCAGGGCATCATCCACGACTGGTCCCAGACCGGCGAAACCTGCTATTTCGAGCCCATGTTTCTGGTGGAGATCAACAACCGTCTCCAGGAACTCAAGCATGAGGAGCGCGAGGAGGAGCAGAAGGTACTGGCCTATCTGCGCGACCTGCTGGCCGCCGAACTGCCCGGCGCCTGGGCCGCCCTGGACCTGCTGGCCCGGCTGGACGTGTTGCAGGCCATGCGCCGCCTGGCCGATCTGTATGACGGCCGCTGCATCAGCCTCTCGCCGGTGGAGGAAGGCATCAGTCTGCTGGAGGCCCGCCATCCCCTGCTGGCTCTGGCCCGGAGCAAAAACACGGGCGCGGACAAGACCGCCGCCGCGCCGGTCCGGCCCCTGGACATTCTGCTGCGCCCCGGCGAACGGGCCCTGGTTATCACCGGCGGCAACGCGGGCGGCAAGACAGTCTGCCTGAAAACCCTGGGGCTCGTGGTGGCCATGACCCTCAGCGGCCTGCCCGTGCCCGCGGGCAAGGGGTCGCATCTGCCATGGTTCAACCGCATGGACGCCTTCATCGGCGACGAGCAGAGCCTGGATGACAATGTTTCCACCTTCACGGCCCAGATAGACCATCTGGCCAAGGCCTGGAAGCATCTGGACCAGCACGGTCTCGTGCTGCTGGACGAATTCGGCGCGGGCACGGACCCGGCGCAGGGCGCGGCATTAGCCCAGGCGGTCCTTGACGAATTGCTGGACAAACATACCTTTGTACTGGCAGCCACGCATTTTCCGGCGCTCAAGTCCTACGCCCTGACCCGCGAGGGAGCCAGGGCGGCGTCCATGTTGTTTGATCCGGCCACAAAAAAACCGCTGTTCAAGCTGGCCTACGGCCAGGTAGGGGCCAGCCAGGCTCTGGATGTGGCGCGGGAGCACGGCCTGCCCGAAACCATTGTGCACCGGGCCGAACACTATTTGCTGCAGGACGGCCAGGACGCCACGGCTCTGCTGGGGCGGCTCAACGATCTGGCCGCCCGGCGCGAGGAAGAACTGCTCGTCTTGCGGGCGGAGCAGGAAAAAGCCCGCCATGCCGTGCAGCAAAGCCGCGAGCGCCTGGAAAAGGAACGCGTCCGCCTGCACGAGGAAGTGCGCGGCAAGGCCGCCGAACTGATGCGGGCCTGGAAGGAAGGACGGGCCACGTCCAAGCAGGCCCTGAAGGAAATGTCCCGCCTGCGCGCCTCCCTGGCCCCGGCTGTGGAGCCGGAGACGCAGTCCGTGCTGCCCAAACCGCAGCATTTCACGCCGGGTCAGAACGTGCTGCACAGTGTGTTCAACAAGCGCGGCGTGATCACGGACGTGGATGAACGCCGGGGCCGAGTGCGCCTGGACATGAACGGCGTGAATCTCTGGGCCGAGATGAAGGACCTGCGAGAAAGCGGCGGCCAAGCCCCCCAGGCAGCGCCGCGCAGTGCGGTGAAACGCGGGACCGACGAAAACGCCTCCCAGAGCCTGGATTTGCGCGGCATGCGCGCGGACCAGGCTCTGGCCGAAGTGGAGCGTTTTCTGGACAAGGCCCTGCTGGCCGGTTTTTCCGAGGTGGAAATCGTGCACGGACGCGGCACGGGTGCGCTGCGCCGCGAAGTTCACGAATTTCTGCGCGGCTTTCCGGCCGTGGACCGGTTCGTACTGGCCCCGGAGGACAGGGGCGGGGACGGCATGACTATCGTCACATTTCGTTAACCACTGTCGTTACATGAACCTTTTTGACTGCCGATCGCGTCATCGAGGTTGCCTTTATCCGTAGCGCCGCTGCCCTTCTCTGCAGGCCGCATTGCGGCAGAGGCAAAGGCAAGGCGGCAACGCCGCCGACGGCCGAAGCAAACGCGCTTTTTGCCCCGGTCGGGCATGCTACGGGAAGGGCACTCTTCCATCACAAACAACGCGTTTTCCTTGCCGGAAAGCCAAAAATTCTCAGTGTAAGCGGCAGTACTCGGCAAGCGCCCCACGTGGGTGCCTTTTCCGTTTTCCATTGCTGCGTTGACGGCATTCCCCCGCAACGCTAGACCGGAGCACAGGGCTGCATGCAATCCAAAGACGCCATCCGCGCCATCAAGGAGCGCCTGAACATCGTGGACATTGTGCGCCGCTTTGTGGAGCTCAAACGCAACGGCCCGCGCTGGGTGGCCCCCTGCCCCTTCCACCAGGAAACCAAGCCCTCCTTTTCCGTCAATGAGGAACAGGGCATGTTCTACTGCTTCGGCTGCCACGCCTCCGGGGACATTTTTGATTTCTACGGCCGGATCAACGGCCTGGATTTCAAGGAATGTCTGGAGCAACTGGCCGCCGAGGCCGGGATCACCATTGAACGCGGCCGGAGCAACGCCCGCAGCCAGGGCGAGGAGCGGGAGCGCCGCTCGGGCCGCCAGCAGATGCTGCGCATGTATGAGCTGGCCGCCGGGCATTTCAGCGCTGCCCTGCAAAGCCCGGAAGCCGCCGAATGCCGCGAGTATATCGAAAAGCGCGGCCTGAGCGAGGACATCGTGCAGCGTTTCGGCCTGGGCTGGGCCCGGCGCGAATGGCAGTCTCTGGCCGACGCCCTGCGCCGCGCGGGCTTTGACGCCCGTCTGGCCGTGGAGGCGGGCCTGCTGGGCCAGTCCGGCAACGGCCGGGCCTATGACCGCTTCCGGGGGCGGCTGGTCTTTCCCATCAAGAGCCTTTCCAACCAGATCATCGCCTTCGGCGGACGGATCATCGCCGGAGAGGACGAGGCCAAGTACATTAACAGCTCGGACACGCCCATCTATAAAAAAGGCGAGCATCTCTACGGCCTGGCCCAGGCCCGGCGCGGCATCACCACCAAGGGGCGCGCCCTGCTCACCGAAGGCTACATGGACGTGCTCACCCTGCACCAGTTCGGTTACGACAACGCCGTGGGCGTGCTGGGCACCGCGCTGACGCCGGAGCAGATCAAGCGGCTTTCGGGCTTCGCCTCCCAAATGGTGTTGCTCTTCGACGGAGACCGGGCCGGGCGCAAGGCCGCTCTGCGCTCCTGCGAAATGCTGCTCACGCGCGGCCTGGCCTGCAACGTGGTGCTGATGCCCGAAGGCGAGGACATCGACAGCCTGCTGCGCACCGCCGGGCCCGAGGCTTTTGAGGAATTGCAGGCCAAGGCGCCGGACGGGCTGCGCTTCTGCGTGGACGTACTCAAGGCCCTGGCCCCGCGCGAAACAGTGGAATGGGCGCGCAACTTCCTGCGCCAGGTGGAATTGCCTGAACTGGTCAGCCCGTATGTCTCGCGGCTGGCCGGGCATTTGCAACTTTCGGAAAACGAGCTGCGCCAGGGCCTGGCCGCCTGGCACAGCCAGAAACAGGACAGCCGGGGCCGCGCCCCGGCGCAAACGGCCAAACCCAGCCTCGCCCGGCAGAACATGCGCGACCGCCAGATTATGATGTACGCGGTGCGCTATCCCGAACGGCTCGACGACCTGCGCGCTCTCGGCGCGGATCTGACCCTCCAGTCGGCCGTTGCCCGGCGGCTCTGGGACAAGATTGAGGAATTGGGGGAAGAAAGCCCCTATCATCTGGACCAACGCGAAAAAAACTTCTGGACCCTCTGCCGGGGGGCTGAAGCCGCGCCCCGCGACAACGGCGACAAGGAACTGGAATTCCTGCGCCGCGACCTGGACGCCTATTACGCCTCGGCGCAAAAATCGTCTGTTTCCGCAGCCTTACGCGAGAATACCGGTACAGGTGACTTTGCGGCTGATTTGGATTATCTTCGCGCACTGCAGGAAACCTTGGAGAAAGGGCATGAGTAATCTTAAAGATATCCAGCAAATACAATCTCTTATCGCCAAGGGCAAAGGCACGGGCTTTCTGACCTTTGAAGAGGTCAACAAGGCTCTGCCCGTGGAAATGAGCACGCCCGAGCAGTTTGAAGAGATTATCGGCATTTTCGAACAGCTGGAAATCGTCATTGTGGATTCCGAAAAGGACGGCAAAAAAATTTCCGCCACCGCCGCCGAAACCGACGACGACGTGAGTGAAGACACGCTGGACCTGACCGAAGACGAGGAATCAGCCGACTACTCCTCCCGCAGCACCGATCCCGTGCGCATGTATCTGCGCGAAATGGGCGCCGTGCCCCTGCTGGATCGCGACGGCGAAGTGGTCATCGCCAAAAAAAATCGAAATGGGCGAACAGGACGTGCTCTACGCCCTGGTGGAAGTGCCCGTAGCCGTGGAAGAACTCATCAACGTGGGCGAGGATCTGCGCCAGAACCGCGTCAAGCTCAAGGATGTGGTCAAAACCATTGAAGAAGACGACCCCAGCGAAGACGAGATGAACCAACGCTCGCGGGTCATCCTGCTCCTGGACGAAATCAAGCAGGTCTTCAAGAAAAAACGCAAGATCTACAAGAAGCTGGACGACTGTTGCACCCTGGAACGCCGGGTCACGGCCACCCAGAAGGAAATCATCAGCTTCAAGGAAGAGATCGTCACCCGCCTGCGCGACATCAAGCTGGAAAAGACCCTCATCGACCGGATCATCGAGACGGTGGAAGACTATGTGCGCCAGATGCACAACTGCCAGCGCGATCTTTCGGCCTACATCCTCTCCACGGGCCGCACCCAGGTGGAAATCCAGACAATGTTCGACGGCCTGGAAAAGCGCGAGGTCAATCCCACAGAGGCGGCGCGCGACCTCAAGCTCAGCGTTGACGAGCTCTTTTCCTTCAAGGAAATGATCATCGGCAAGATTGAAATCCTCAAGCGCCTTCAGGAAAAATGCTGCCACAATGTGGGTGACCTGGAAGAAGTGCTCTGGCGCATCAAGCGCGGCAATACCGCGGCCATGCGCGCCAAGCAGGAGCTGATCCGCTCCAACCTGCGTCTGGTGGTTTCCATTGCCAAAAAATACACCAATCGCGGCCTGCAGTTCCTGGATCTGATCCAAGAGGGCAACATCGGCCTGATGAAGGCCGTGGACAAATTCGAGTACCAGCGCGGCTACAAGTTTTCCACCTACGCCACTTGGTGGATCCGCCAGGCCATCACCCGGGCCATCGCGGACCAGGCCCGGACCATCCGCATTCCGGTGCACATGATCGAAACCATCAACAAGCTGATCCGCACCTCGCGCTATCTGGTGCAGGAACTGGGGCGCGACCCCACGCCCGAGGAAATCGCCGAGCGCATGGAATATCCGGTGGAAAAGGTCAAGAAAGTGCTTAAGATAGCCAAGGAGCCCATCTCTCTGGAGACGCCCATCGGCGACGAGGAAGATTCCAGCCTGGGCGATTTCATTGAGGACAAGAAGGCCGTGGCTCCGGCCGAGGAAGTCATCAACACCAAGCTCTCCGAGCAGCTGGCCGCCGTGCTGGCGGATCTGACCCCGCGCGAGGAGCAGGTGTTGCGCAAGCGTTTCGGCATTGCGGAAAAGAGCGATCACACCCTTGAGGAAGTGGGCAAGCTCTTCAACGTGACGCGCGAACGCATCCGCCAGATCGAGGCCAAGGCTTTGCGCAAGCTGCGGCATCCGGTGCGGAGTCAGCCTTTGCGCTCCTACTACGAAAACTGATGGCATTTGATTCTTTTTGCCGCTGGCTGTGTTAGGCGGCGCGGCCCGGCTTGGTTACGTAGACAACAGCTTTGGCCGTTGCGACAAAGGAAGCTATGGACAAAGACAGCAACTGGTTACTGCAACTATGTGTGACTAGTTGCTGTCGCCATCCGTAAGCCTCGTGAACTCGGCAACGGCTAGCGCCCGCGCCGGGCCGCTTGCCTGCCGTGCCAGCGACAAAAATTTCTCAAATGCCATTTATTTGCTAAGACGGCACAGGAAAGTAAAATGGCTGCGAGTACAGCGAATTTCAGCAACAGCAAATGGCCCCGCCATGCGGGGAAAGCCGTTCTGCTTCTCCTGCTCTGCTGCCTGCTTCTGCCGTCGGCGGCGCGGGCGGAGGAAGACGCCCTGCCCCAGCCGGAAGGCGTGGTGGCCCGCTGCTTCGACGGTGACACTCTCAAACTTACGGACCGGCGCGTGGTGCGTCTGGCGGGCATCGACACGCCGGAGCTGGGGCGGGACAACAGGAAGCCCCAGTTTTACGCCCGCGAAGCCCGGCAGGAACTGGACGCTCTGGCCAAAGGTCAGAAAGTCCGTCTGTTCGCCGCCGGAGTCAAAAGCAAAGACCGCCACGGCCGCATCGTGGCCGACGTGCGGCTGGAGGACGGCCGGTCCCTGAGCGATCTGATGCTCGAACGGGGCGCGGCCTTTTACTATCCGCATCAGGATCAGAGCCCGCGGTTGCAGGAACGCCTGCGCGGCCTGCAGGAACAGGCCATCAATGCGCGGCGCGGCCTCTGGGCCCATCTGCTCTCCCTGCCCCTGGCGCACCAGAACTACACGGGCAACCGCAATTCCCTGCGCTTTTTTCCGGCGGACTGCCCGGAGGCCCAGCACATCAAACCCCGCAACCGGGTCTATTTCGGCACCCTGATGGACGCCTTTCTGGCGGGCTACGCCCCGGCCAGGGTCTGCCAATTCTGGCCCACCCAGCCATGAGCACCGCTTCCCCCACTCCCCTGCAACAGGAACAGGCCCTGGTCATCTTTTCCGGCGGTCAGGATTCCGCCACCTGCCTGGCCTGGGCTCTGAGCCGCTTTGAGCGTGTCCGGACCCTGGGCTTTGACTATGGCCAGCGGCACAACGTGGAACTGGCCTGCCGTCAGCGTCTGCGTGCGGCTCTGGCGGAACTTGATCCGCTCTGGGCCTCCCGTCTGGGACCGGATACCCTGTTGAATGTGGATATTTTCCGCCAGCTGGCCGACACGGCCCTGACCTCCGAGGCCCCCATCGCCGCCGACGGTCCGGGCGGCCTGCCCACCACGTTCGTGCCGGGCCGCAATCTGCTGTTCATCCTGCACGCCGCTGTCTGGGCCTATGCCAAGAATATCCGCCATCTGATCCTGGGCGTCTGCCAGAGCGATTCTTCCGGTTATCCCGATTGCCGCGACGACAGCATCAAGGCCATGCAGGTGGCGCTCAATTGCGGTATGGACAGCCGCTTCGTCCTGCACACGCCGCTGATGTGGCTGAGCAAGCGCGGAGCCTGGGAGTTGGCCGAGTCTCTGGGGGGGACGGCTCTGGTGGACCTGATTCTGGAAGAAAGCCACACCTGTTACGCGGGCGAGCGCGGCCGGCGTTATGACTGGGGCTACGGCTGCGGGGTCTGCCCTGCCTGCCGCCTGCGGGCCTCCGGTTACGCGGCCTACCGGGAAGCGCGGAAAAACGGAGAACGGGGCCGCACGGAGGTCTGATGTCCAAAAAGCAACTCAGCGCGGCCCAAGGCATTGAAGCGGCCTGCATCCTCTTTCAGCTCAACAGCAAAACCGCCGACATCCTGCGTCTGGCTGAAAATGCTGGGCTGCCTTCCGCGTATGCGCACGGGCCGGAACAGGCCCGGCTCTGCGCCGAATGGCGGGCTTTTGTCCACGCCGTGGTCACGGCCGGGCTCATGCAGCACGCACCCAACAGCGTTCTGGCGGGTTATCTGCGGGAAACAGGCAATCTGCTGCGCGCGGCTGAAACGGACGCGCCCGCCGAAAGCAACAATGCCCCAACAGCGGGAACTCTCGTTCAGGCCGACTTTGTGGACGGCCCTTTTGCCGCCTATATGGCTCTGCTGGGGCACGGCGAGCAGGCCGGTTGCCCGGAGCTCTTCTGCCGCCGCCTGGCCGAAGGGGCAGCGCCCGGCGTTGCGGCCGAACCGGCCGCGGATGCCCGCGCCCAGGCCCGTCTGGCCGCTGCCATGGCACTGGTGATCAGCGCCGTGTGGGATAAGCTGGAAGAGTATGAGATCCTGCCCGATTAGGGGCTGTGATCAACATTCCGGAGTGTTGTTTGCCGACGCCAGCAAGGGAACGTGGTGTTGGAGTAGTCGAGGCATCTTACGGCTGCATGCGGCCTTGGAACACACGGTGTTTCAAGGCCGATCTGTTTTTATTCCCCCGCCTTTTCCCCTCAATCCCCGCGCCGGTTCGCTTTTCCGTAACGGCGGATTCCCCGCAGGCCCCGGACCAGGGGCGATTCCCGGTGAAACAGAAAGAGCGGCAGCACGGCCCCGATAACCAGGGCGCACATGATGAAGAAGGTGGTCAGGCTGTTGTAGACGATGCTTACCAGCAGTTCCTGGCGCAGGGGCATGTCCGCTGTGCCCAGAAACTGCATGGTGGCCAGGATGGCCTTATAGGCGAACATGCCCGGAATCATGGGCAGGAGCGCGGGAAAGGCGAACATCTCCGCCGGAATGTGCCAGCGCCGGGTACACGGCATGCTGCACAGCGAGATCAGCAGGGCCGCGCAGAGTGAGGCGCTGGCGATGCCCACACCTTCCCGCATCAGCGCGAAACGGCCCATATGCCCCACGGCGGCCAGTGCTCCGGCCACAAGCACGACCTTCTTGGGCGGGTTGGAAATGACGGCGAACCCCATGGCCGCCACGGCCGCGAAAAAGCCGTCCGCCAGCATTGTCAGCAAAGGGGTCACAGCGAACTCACCCCCAGCAGGGCCATGGTCAGGGCCAGCCCCAGAGCGATGCAGGCAATCAGAATACTGGCCTGCACGGCCCGGGCAAAGCCCATCAGCGCATGCCCGTCCATGATGTCCAGCATGGCGTTGATCAGGGGAATGCCCGGGATCAAAAACAGCACGCTGGCCGCCAGAGCGGTCTGCGGCGTCGTGCCCCAATGGAACAGCACGCCCGGCGCGGCCAGCAGGGAGGCGGCGAAGGCGCAGAGAAAGAAGACGATCTTGCCGTCCACGCGCCAGCGCACCAGAAGCTGGCGCAGATAAAAACCCGCCAGGGTGGCGATGAAGACCAGGCCCATGGCCGTGGCGTCGCCTTCAAACAAACGGCAGAAGGCGGCATTGGCGCAGGCCACCAGAATGCGCACCAAAGCCGGATGATAGCGCGGCCCGCTTAGGATGGCGTCGAGACTTTGCCGCGCTTCCTCCAAACTCAGACGCTCGTCCACAATGCGCCAGCCCAGAGCGTTGAGGCCCGCCACCTTCTGGAAGTCCGGCGCACCGGCCTTGATGGAGCCCACCGAGGTACGGCGGTCCCGCCCGTCCGCCGAGGTGACGGAGAGCATCAGATGCTTGGGAAAGACCGCCAGATCCACCGCAAAACCAAAGGCCCCGGCAATGCGCACGGCATTGCGGTCCACGCGCGCGGTCTGCGCGCCCAAGGCCAGCAGGGCCGCGCAGAAGACGCGCAGAAAGTCGTTGACCTCCCATGCGCTGGGGGTCTGCGCGACCGGGCCGAGGCTGCCGGAACTTTTGTGCGGGGCACGGGAAAGCGCGGCCGTGGCCGCGCTTTGTTGTGAAGAATCGGACATATCGTGTCTATACTAAAGCAGATTCATTTTGACGGCGGGCAAAGGCCGCCTGCTCACATTTCGTGACAAGGATTTGCAGCTAACAGAGCCGTTGACGCATTTCATGCGTGAATTGCTCTAAACACCTAGGCCGGGCTCTCGTTATCCAGAAACACCCAGTGCAGAATCCGCTTGTGCACACGCAGGCGGTATTCGGCCTGACGCACCAGCCAGGAAGCCGGACTGGAAAGAATCTTCTGGTCCACGGGAATGGCTTCCACGGGCGAAGCGCTGAGCAGCAGGCGCGCGTCGGGATTAGCCTTGCTCATCAGCGCGGCGTCGAGCCGCCAGGAGCCTACATCCTCGGCGCTCATGCCGCCCCGGCAACCGGCAAAGACAAAATTGGCGCCCTTCACGGCTTCCTCCGGCGTTTCCACAAATGTCACCGGGGTTTGCAGCTTGTCCACCACGGCCTTGAGCGGGGCCGGGTCCAGATGCGGGGGCAGGGCCACGCGCAACGCAAAGGGGAAAAAGGCCGTGGCCGCGATGAGGGAATGGAGCGTGCCGTTGGCGCACCCCAGCCAGGAGGCCGTGACGCCCTGCAGATAGCGGGAAGCGCGCAGCATGCAGGCGATGTCGGCCAGGGCGTGGGCCGGATGCGCGTCCGGGCTGCCCGCATTGATGACCGGAAAATTCACATTGGCGGTCCGCATGTCCCAGGTGTTCACCGGCAGGCCGTAGGTGTACAGGCAATCCAGATAATAGCCGAAAATCGGCATCAAATGTTCCTGATAGTCATTGAGCTCCATGCGCCAGGTGCCCTGCTCACCCTCATACACTGTAAAGCCGCCCATCTGGCGTACGGCCGCCGTCACGCAGAGGCGCTCGGACAGGGATTGCTGGGCAAAAATCAGCACGGCCACCCGCTCGGTCATGAAGTCGGTGCGCGCCTTGGCATCCGGAGTGCCTATGGCCTGCTGCACCAGCAACCAGCAGGCGTTCTCTCCCAGATCCTTTATGGTCAGTACATGTCTTGGCATTATTTCCTCCCGTGAGGGGCCGGCACGGGCAATATGCCACGGCCGCATACAATTTGAGTGTAGCAAAGGCAGCCCGGCCCTGTCCAGAAGCCGAACAGCAGGAAACAGCACGATTCAGGCAGGTTGGGGAGTGGAGATCGTCTGGCGTCGTATGGAAAAGCGCGGTGTTGGCGCGGGAACGGAACTCTTTTGGTCCACGAGCCGTGACAACTACGCCCGGACGCGGCATGTTGCCCAACCGATCCGCCATCGTCAGGGCAGACGCATCTAATTCCAGGCTTTGCAGGCCTTTTATTTGCCGTGATGATCCGTCAAAACCAGCCTTTTGTGTGCTGGCTGCGTCATCTGGCGCTTTTTGCTGCTCATGTACTTGAGTACATTCCGCGCAAAAAGCGCCATTTTCCTTGCCGGCACGCAAAAATCTTATTTTTTAGGATTCTCCCGGCACCAGCCATCCGCCTGCGCTTCGCTCCGGCGGAGTAAAGGTAGCTTCGCCTCTTTTTGTTCGTTCCCCGATCTATCGGGGAATAAAGGCTTTTTAGATGTGTCTGCCCTGCCGCCATCGTACGCGACACTTGGGATTATGGCGTTTTTCGGCTATACTGGCAGACAAACTCGCTGACGGCGGATACACCCGAAGGCGGCGCAAAGCCGCGAGGCAACGTTTGTTCAGTAGAATGGAGCGGATATGAAGGCTTTTATTTTTGATCTGGACGGTACCCTGCTGAACACGCTTGAAGACATCGGCCAGGCCTGCAACGCAGTTCTGGCCGCCCACGGCTATCCCACGCATCCCCTGGCGGCCTACCGCCGGATGGTGGGCAACGGCTTCGGCCGTCTGGTACGCAGCGCCCTGCCCCCGGCGGCGCTGCAAGCACTGACGCCCGAAGCGCTCACCACCCTGGTGGACGAGGCTCGCGCCTGGTACGGACGACATATGCACGAGCGCACCTATCCCTATGACGGCATGCCCGAAGCCCTGACGGAACTGGCCCGGCACGGCCTGACCCTGGCCGTGCTGTCCAACAAGCCCGACGACTTCACCCGGACTCTGATCAGCCGCTATTTCCCACAAATTCCCTTTGCCGAGGTACGCGGCGGGCGATCCGGCACGCCGCTCAAGCCCGATCCCGCCGGACCCCGGGCCATCTTGGCCGCGCTGGGCCTGGAGGCCGGGCAGTGCTTTTACGTGGGCGACAGCGACGTGGACATGCTCACGGCGCGCAATACGGGTATGGTTTCCGTAGGCGTGGCCTGGGGCTTTCGCGGCCTTGAAGAAGTGCGCGCCGCAGGCGCGCGACATCTGGTGGACACACCGGCGCAATTGCCGGAACTAGTACTCATGTCGTAACTCGCCATAGGCGATTTACGAGGATCACTGAGCCGGAAAACATGCTTTCCGGCTCTTCCGGCGGTTTTGCCGCCGCGCCGGGCTCTCGCCTGACGAAGGAAGACTATGAAACGACCCATTATTGAGATTGATGAGGAAAAATGCAACGGTTGCGGCCAGTGCGTGCTGGACTGCGCCGAAGGCGCGCTGGCCGTCATTGACGGCAAGGCCCGTCTGGTCAGTGAAGTATTCTGTGACGGTTTGGGAGCCTGCCTGAACTGTCCGCAGGGCGCGCTGACCCTGACCACGCGCGAAGCCCCGGACTTTGACGAGGCGGCGGCCCTGGCGGCCAAGGCTCAGAGGGAGACCCCAAACAGCCCGGACCGGCCCGCGCCGATGATGCCTCCGGCGGGCGGCTGTCCCGGCAGCGCGGCGCGGGTGTTGCGGCCCCTGAACGGGAACGCCGCCGTTCCGGCCGCCCCTGAAGCTCTGCGCGTGGAGCTGCCCACCTGGCCCATCCAGTTGCGGCTGGTGCCGCCGCAGGCCCCCTTTCTGGACGGAGCGCATCTGCTGCTGGCCGCCCATTGCGCGGGCTTCGCCCTGCCCAACCTGCACAAGGACTGGCTGGCGGGCCGCGTGCCGCTCATCGCCTGTCCCAAACTGGAAGACAATACGGTCCTGCTGGAAAAACTGACGGCCATCCTGCGCACCGGGCGCATTGCCGGGCTCACGGTGCTGCGCATGAGCGTGCCCTGCTGCGGCGGGCTGGAGCGCCTGGCCGGACAGGCCCTGGAGGCGGCGGCTTGTGATCTGCCCCTGGAAATCCATGTGGCGCGGCTGAGCTGAACAAAACAAAACCCGGCTTTGGCCACACATCAGGCCAAAGCCGGGAATCAACGGCGCTGACGGCGCCTCGCACGGGGCTGCGGCGCGGGTAAAATTTTTTGTTACGCCTTGACAAAACCTAGCAAACAACTATGTTTTAAGCACGGCTTGATGCAACGACATCGTATATCTGAGGATAAGCACGCTTTGCCTTTGCGCAAGGTCTTGTAAAGGATTGTGGACATGCCCATCAAGATTCCCGCTGATCTCCCGGCCCGCGCCGCCTTGGAAGATGAAAACATCTTCGTCATGACCGAGGACCGCGCCCGCCGGCAGGACATCCGGCCTCTGGAGATCGTCATCGTCAACCTGATGCCCACCAAAATCGCCACGGAAACGCAGCTGCTGCGCCTGCTGGGCAATTCGCCCATCCAGGTCAACATCACCTTGCTGCGCACGGCGGCGCACGAATCCAAGAATACGCCCCTGCGCCATCTGGAGCGTTTTTACAAGACCTTCGCGGAGATCCGCCACCGCAGTTTTGACGGCATGATCGTCACCGGCGCGCCCGTGGAACATCTGCCTTTCGAGGATGTGGACTACTGGCAGGAACTGCTGGAAATCATGGGCTACGCCCAGGGACACGTCTACTCCACGCTTTATCTCTGCTGGGCGGCCCAGGCGGCTCTGTACCATTTCTACGGCCTGCCCAAGTACATTCTTCCGGCCAAGGTCTCGGGCATTTTCTGTCATGAGGTTCTGCATCCGGAATGCCGCCTGTTTCGCGGCTTTGACGACGAATTTCTGGCTCCGCACTCACGGCATACCGAAGTGCGCGCGGAGGACGTGCTCAAGGTGCCCAATCTGCGCGTCCTGGCCGAGTCCGGCGAGGCCGGGCTGGCCCTGGCTGAGAGCCTGGACCACAGCCAGGTCTTCATGACCGGCCATCTGGAATACGATCGGGGCACCCTGGACGCCGAATACCGGCGGGATCTGGGCAAGGGCCTGGACCCCGTGGTGCCCAGGCACTACTATCCCGGCGACAATCCCTCGGCCATGCCGTTGATGACCTGGCGGGCGCACGCCCACCTGTTTTTCAGCAACTGGCTCAATTATTATGTATATCAGGAAACCCCGTTCAGCCTCACGGCCATTTCCAGAAGCCGTGAGACACGGGCGGAATAACCGGCCGGAGCCTCTGTCCGACCAGCGAGGTGCGCATGCGTTTTTCCACCAGAACCCGTTACGGTTTACGTTTTTTGCTGCGGCTGGCGGCCCAGCCCAAGGACAGTCTGCTGCAGCTGGGTCAAGTGGCCCGCGAGGAGAACATCTCCTCGGGCTATCTGGAGCAGATTGTCCGGGCCCTGAAGCCTCTGGGCATCCTGCGGGCCGTGCGCGGCTCGGGCGGAGGCTACGCCCTGGCTAAAGATCCGTCTGAAATCAATATGGAAGATGTCTTTCTGCACCTGGAGGGCGAGATCGCGCCGGTGCGCTGCCTGACCAAGGGGCGGTGCTGCCAGCGTGAACAGCAATGTTCCACACGTGGCTTCTGGAAAGAACTGGACGGCCACATCCGCGGATTCTTGCAGCAGCACACTCTCCGGGAAATCATAGAATCTGAGAAGCATTCCGCTTCAGGAGGCAATTATGTGGAATTATAGCGAAGCCGTGCATGATCATTTCCTGCACCCGCACAACGCGGGCCCCCTGGCCGACGCCAACGCCGTGGGCGAGGTGGGCAGCCTGGCCTGCGGCGACGCGCTCAAGCTCTATCTGAAAATCAATGACCAAGGCGTCATCGAGGACGCCGGTTTTGAAACTTTCGGCTGCGCCAGCGCCATCGCCTCCAGCTCCGTGCTCACGGACATGATCAAGGGCATGACGGTGGACGAGGCGCTCAAGCTGACCAACAAGGACATCGCCAATGCCCTGGGCGGCCTGCCCAAGCAGAAGATGCACTGTTCGGTCATGGGCCAGGAAGCCCTTGAGGCGGCCATCCGCCAGTGGAAGGGCGAGCCGCCCGTGCCCCACGCCCATGAAGAGGGTAAGCTGGTCTGCAAGTGCTTCGGCGTCACGGATGCCCAGATCATCCGAGCCATCCGCGAGAACAATCTGAAGACCGTGGAGGAAATCACCAACTACACCAAGGCCGGTGGCGCCTGTGGTGAATGCCTGGACGAGATCGCCGAAATTCTCGCCACCGAGCTCAAGCAGAAGCCTCTGGCCGAACTCAAGCCCAAGCCGCGCATGACCAACGTGCAGCGCATGCAGCAGGTGCTCAAGACCATTGACGAGGAAATCCGGCCCCAGCTCGCGGCCGACGGCGGCGACATCGAGCTGGTGGACGTGGACGGCAAGCGGGTGACCGTTTCCCTGCGCGGACGCTGCTCGCACTGCCGCTCCAGCGAGGTGACCATCCGCAATCTGGTGGAGCGTCTGCTGCGCGAGCATGTGGAACCCGACATCGTGGTGGAGGAGGCTTAAGCCATGAAGACCATCTATCTCGACAACAACGCCACCACGGCCGTGGCCCCGGAAGTGCTCGCGGCCATGCTGCCCTATCTGGGCGAACTCTACGGCAACCCTTCCAGCATGCACAGCTTCGGCGGCCAGGTGGGCGAAGCCGTGGACACGGCCCGCGAACGCATCGCCGCCCTGCTGGGGGCCGGTCCGGATGAAATCATTTTCACCTCCTGCGGCTCGGAGAGCGACAATACGGCCATCTGGTCCGCCCTCCAGACCCAGCCGGAAAAGCGCCACCTGATCACAACACGGGTGGAGCATCCGGCGGTGCTCAATGTAGTTCAGTACTGGGAGCGCCAGGGCTATCACGTGACCCTGCTCGGCGTGGACGGCAAGGGCCGCCTGGACCTGGACGAATACGCCGCCGCCCTGTCCGACGACACGGCCTTGGTGTCCATCATGTTCGCCAACAACGAGGTGGGCGACATCTACCCCATCCAGGCCATGGCCGAAATGGCCAAGGAACGGGGCATACTCTTCCACACCGACGCTGTACAGGCCGTGGGCAAAACCCCCATCGACCTCAGGCATCTGCCGGTGGACATGCTCTCCCTGTCCGGGCACAAAATCCACGCGCCCAAGGGCATAGGCGTGCTCTACGTGCGCAAGGGCGTGCGCTTCAGACCGTTTCTGCGCGGCGGCCATCAGGAACGGGGCCGCCGGGCGGGCACGGAAAACGTGCCCTACATTGTGGGCCTGGGCATGGCGGCCCAACTCTCCAGCGACCATATGCAGGAAGAGCGCGTCAATGTGGCCCGGCTGCGGGACAAGCTGGAAAACGGCCTGCTGGAGCGCATCCCCGACTGCATGGTCAACGGCGATGTGGAAAACCGCCTGCCCAACACCAGCAATATCGCCTTCAAAAATGTGGAAGGCGAGGCTATCCTGCTGATGCTCGACCGTCTGGGCATCTGCGCCAGCTCCGGTTCGGCCTGCACCTCGGGCAGCCTGGAGCCGTCGCATGTGCTCAGAGCCATGGGCGTGCCCTTCAACTACGCCCACGGTTCGGTGCGTCTCTCCCTCTCCCGCTACACCACGGAAGAGGATGTGGATTACGTGATTGAAAACTTCCCCGGCGTCATTGAAACCTTGCGGGCGATTTCCCCCTTCAAGAACTGATCCGGAATGCGGCAAAACGCCGGAGGGCATGCCCTCCGGCGTTTTCATATGCCTCCCGCAGGACAGACGGTGAAAACGCCCGGCGGCGGGCCATGGCTTACAAAAAAGTGTGCATTACATAAAAACGGCGTACCCGCTTGCCTCCCGAACCACTATGATTTAGTTTTGCTCAGCCCTTCAGGGTATTCTTCCGGTGAGGGCAACAGCGTGAGGCTTTATGCGGACGATCCGTCTTTTTGATTTGCTCAGAGGCTTTTCCACCGCGCTGGACATGGTGACGCCGGCTCTGGCCGGACATCACGCGCGCGTGGCCTATCTGAGCCTGCGCATGGCGGAGAAACTGGGCTACAGCCGACGCAGGCGCAGCCAGCTGCTGACCGCGGCCATCCTCCACGATATCGGCACCGTGCCCTTGAAAACGGAAACCAGGGATCTGGTTTTTGAAATCAACGAGGGCCCCCACTCCCGTGCGGGCTGGGCCTTCTGCAAAACAGCGGGACTGCCGGAGGCCATCCATACCCTGGTCCTCCACCACCATACCCCTTGGAGCACGGCCCGCGCATGCGGTGGGGACGCCCGTCTGGGCAATCTCATCCATCTGGCCGACAGGCTGGACATTGCCCTGCGTGCGCAGAAAAATACGGATTTCACCGCCGTGGCCGAGCATCTTTCCCGCCAGAGCGGCAAGTTCGCCCCACGCTACCTGGAGGCCCTGCGCGCTTTGGCCGAAGACCGGGAGTTCGTAGAACAGGCCGGCCATGCGGAAGCCATGCTCCAACATTTGGGCGAAATCGCCCCCACAGAATGCCTGGGGCCACGGAAATTGCTGAAGGTCTGCGGGCTGTTTTCCCTGATCATCGACTCCAAAAGTCCGTTCACGGCCACCCATTCCAGCGGCGTGGCCTGTACGGCCCGTGCCTTGCTACAGCGCAGCGGCCTGGCAAGCGCAGAGGAATATACCACCATTTTTGTGGCCGGTCTGCTGCACGATATCGGCAAACTGGCCGTGCCCACGGAGATCCTGGAAAAACCCGCTGCCCTCACCCCCGAGGAATTCGCCGTCATTCAGCGTCATGCCGAAGTCGGCCTGGATCTGCTGGGCAGCGTGCCCGGTTTTGCCTGCATCCGGACCTGGGGCGGCCTGCACCACGAGCGGCCCGACGGTTCGGGCTATCCTCTGGGCCTCAGCGGACGGCAACTCCCCCTGCCCGCGCGGATCATGGCCGTGGCTGACGTGTTCACCGCCCTGACTGAGGACAGGCCCTACCGCCAAGGCATGCAGATCGACGATACCCTGACGATCATGCGGGACATGGCCGGTCGGAGTGCCCTGGACGCCGACGTGGTGCGTCTGCTGGCCGACGACGTGGCCCGGATCAATCGGGCCCGCCTTGACGGGCAGCGTAAGGCCGCTGAAAATTTTCAGCAACTGCGCGCCCTGTGCCGCAAGCCGGACAAAACCGGCCCCGAGGGCGAAGCGCCCGTCCACGACGGCGAGCCTTACGGCCACAGAGCATTTTGATACTGTCAAAATATTCCGCGCACGCTTGCTTGACCGTCAAGGAACAATTTCAAGCGCGACAGGCTCCAGGAGCTGTTATGCGCAAGGCAGGATATAACGATGCGTACCACTCTCTTTCTGCTGCTGGCCTGTGGGCTGCTGGCGGGTGCGGCCACGGTTCTGGCCCCCGCCGCGCCCCTGGACTGGATATTGCCGGTTCTGGCCCTGCTGCTGGGCGGCTGCGGCCTGATTCTGCTCTACCGGGCGGTATTCGCCCCGGCAAAGGCGCTGGAACGGGATCTGCTCGGCCTGAAGGAGACCGCCGCCCTGCCCTGCGACGCGGCCTACGGCCTGCTGCGCCCAGTGGCGGACGCGGCGGCCGGACATGCGGAGCTGTTACGGCGCGAACTGGCCCAGGCCCGGTGGGACGCCGAGGAGGCGACCCAGTCGTTGGAGGAGTGGCGCGAAAAATACAAACTGATACAGGCCGGTCAGCAGCTGATCCGCGAGAACTTGGCGGCAAGCGCCACGCGCATCCACATACTTTCCGATGAATTATCCCGCTTGCTGCCTTCCCTGGCCGAATCCGGTCCCGGCGCGGCCCCGGCCGGTGAGGAAGCGCTCTCGCGCCGCGCGCGCGGCGCGGATGCGCTCATCACGCAATTTCTGAAAAAATTCAACAGTGATCTGGATTTTCTCAATGCCTGTCTGGCGCAGGTGGAAAAATTCACCGACATGGCGCAGACAGAACAACCAGCCGTGTTCCGACCCAGCGGCGACGCCATTGTGACCTGGTCCGACAGTCTGTCCACGGGCGTACCGGCCGTTGACGGGCAGCACAAACTTTTGCTTTCCTACATCAACAAGCTGCACCGGGCCATCCGGGACGGCAGGGATGAAAAGACACTGCTGGAAGTGCTGGACGCTCTGGCGGGCTATGCCTTCACCCACTTCAATACAGAGGAAATCTTCTTCAGCCACTCCGACTACCCGGATGTGGAGAAGCATATCCGCGTGCACGACCAGTTCAAGGCCAAAGTGGTGGAATTCCGCGACGCGGTTTCAGACGGCAAGGCCAATGTGGATACGGAAGTGCTGGACTTTCTGAAAAACTGGCTCATTGAGCACATTCAGGGCATGGATGTCGCCTTTGCCCCCTATCTTGCCAAAGCGTCGGGCGACGGTCGGGAATGATTCCGGCCGGACCGAATTTACGCTGAAACACATTTGTTCAGGCGCCGCCATTCTTCACAGCGGCGCCTGAACTTTTTTTATACGCTCATTTTTCGTCATGGCCATTCGCGACAAGGACTGCCGCACGGCGGAAAAGATCGGAATCAGCCCGGCTCAGGCCGCGTTCTTTGCATGCTTTCCTGCAGCGTGCGCCAGCTGACGCCGCTGCTCCCTGTCCAGCAGACGCTGGTTGGAACTGCCCCGGAAGGGCAGATCCAGATCCCGCAGAGCTTCCAGATACGGCCCGTCAATGAGCAGATCGGTCAGCTCCAGCAGGCGGGCTATTTCCGGAGCGTCTCCGCGTTCCGCCCGCGCCAGCAAAGATTCATAGGTATAGCCGGTGTACGTGACCACATCCCCGCCCCGCGCGCGGACCCTCTCGGCCACGGCGCAGAGCGCCGCAGCCTGGAGAAAGGGTTCGCCGCCGGAAAAGGTCACTCCGGCCAGCAACGGATTTTCGTCATACACAGCGAGGAGTTCGTCCACGTCGCGGATGAAACCGCCCTCCAAGCTGTGCGTTTCCGGATTGTGGCAGCCCTTGCAGCCGTGCGGACAGCCCTGGGTAAAGAGCACAAAGCGCAGGCCCGGGCCGTCCACAATGGATTCTTCGACAATGCCGGACAGACGCAGAGACGGGCGCGCTTCACTGTCCGACTGCAACCCCGCCCGCGCGCGGGCCGCAGCGGGCGACGCGGACGCGGTCCGCTCAGGCATGGCGAACCCGGTCATGCTCCTCGGCTCGCTTGGCATTGTTGAAGCGGTCCAGGGTGCCCACCAGATAACCGGTGATCCGGCGGATGCGCTCAAAGCCCATGCCCTGGCCCACCATCTTCTGTTTCGTTTTCGTTTCCTCAAACAAGCGCGATTCCATCAGCATTGCCGCAATCTCCTTTCTGGTTCTGAAAGTTGTAAAAAATTTCCCACCGGTTCGGGAACCGGGGTTCAATAACGCGGATCAACTTTGAGAAGTTACATTCTCAGAGTATCTGAGACGCCCGCTTCGGCGCTTAACGGCGCAAGTGAATCGCGCCCTCGCCTTCGCAGCCGCCAGAGCAATTTCAAGTTGAAATTGCTCCACTATGATATTCCACCTCGACCATTCATTCCCACTTGGGCATCTGGGGGTATTTTCTGCGGAGTTCCCGCAGCGCCTCCAGACTGATCCCCTCGCCCTCGCGGCGGCCGCAACGCGGGCAGACGTCGTTGATGACGCCCGTGTAGCCGCAGACCGGGTCGCGGTCCAGGGGATGGTTGATGGAGCCGTAGCCCACGCCCTGATCATGCATGTAGCGGATGATGCGCTCAAAGGCCTCGAGATTTTTGCAGGTATCCCCGTCCAGCTCCACATAGGTGATGTGCCCGGCGTTGGTCATGGCGTGGTAGGGAGCTTCCAGCTGGATCTTCCTGAAGGCCTTGATGGGATAGTAAACCGGTACATGGAAGGAATTAGTGTAATAATCGCGGTCCGTGACGCCGGGAATACTGCCGTAGCGCTCCCGGTCCAGGGACACGAAACGCCCGCTTAAGCTTTCCGCCGGGGTGGCGATGAGCGTGAAGTTCAGGCCGGTCTTTTCCGCTTCCTCGTCGGCGCGACGGCGCATATGCCCGATGATTTCCAGGCCCAGCTTCTGGGCCTCCTCGCTTTCGCCGTGATGCGCGCCCACCAGGGCCTTGAGGGCCTCGGCCAGACCGATGAAGCCGATGGTCAAGGTGCCGTGCTTGAGCACTTCCCCTATGCCGTCGTCCCAGTCCAGCTTGCCGGAATCCAGCCAGATGCCGTTGCCCATGAGGAAGGGATAGTTGCGCACCTTTTTGGCGCTCTGGATCTTGAGCCGGTGCAGCAACTGCCGGAAGACCAGGTCGATCTTCTCATCCAGCAGGGCGTAAAACTTTTCCGGATCATTACGGGCTTCCAGGCCCAGGCGCGGCAGGTTCACGGAGGTGAAGCTCAGATTGCCGCGTCCGCAGGTCACCTGGCGCTCCGGATCATACACATTGCCCAGCACACGCGTGCGGCAGCCCATATAGGCCACTTCGCTGTCGTAATAACCGTCCCTGTAGTACTGGAGGTTGAAGGGGGCGTCAAGAAAGCTGAAATTGGGGAAAAGGCGTTTGGCCGAGGTTTCCATGGCCAGTTTGAACAAATCGTAGTTGGGGTCCTCAGGATTGTAGTTGACCCCTTCCTTGACCTTGAAAATCTGCACCGGGAAAATGGAAGTCTCGCCGTTGCCCAGACCGGCCTGGGTGGCCAAGAGCAGGTTTTTCATGACCATCCGGCCCTCGGCGGAGACGTCCGTGCCGTAGTTGATGGAGCTGAACGGCACCTGGGCCCCGGCCCGGGAATTCATGGTATTCAGGTTATGGATAAGGGCCTCCATGGCCTGGTACACGCGCCGGTCCGTATTGGCCAAAGCTTCGTCCACGGCATAGGCGTGGGCGCGTTCCGTCAGTTCTTTCCACTGTTCGGGAGCCGCTTCGGTCAGCGCGCGGCCCAGAGCATCGGCTCCGGCCATGCTCGGGCGCACGCCCACGGCATCCAGCAGTTTCCCGGCCAGTTCCTCCGCAGCGGCCGCGTCCAGGCCCCCGGCAATGCGCAGGCAGGCGCAGAAGGCCTTGCGGTATTCCTTGGCATAGGTCTTGATCACGCCCTCGGCCATGGCATAGTCAAAGTGCGGCACGCTCTGGCCGCCGTGCATTTCATTCTGGTTGGCCTGAATGGCTATGCAGGCCAGGGCCGAATAGCTTTCAATGGAATTGGGCTCACGCAGATAGCCGTGCCCGGTGGAGAAACCATTTTTGAACAGCGGGATCAGATTGATCTGGCAGCAGGTTTCGGTGAGCATGTAGAAATCTTTGTCATGAATATGGATATCGCCGTTAAGGTGCGCGGCCGAGGCGTCCTTGGGCAGGATATAATTGTCGATGAAGAATTTGGAGCCCTCGGAACCGTACTTGAGCATGGTGCCCATGGCCGTGTCGCCGTCAATATTGGCGTTCTCCCGCTTGATGTCCTCCCGGATGGCCGGGGAGTACGTCAGCTTTTTGTAGATATCCATCAGGTAGGATTCCGCGTTGCGGATCTTGGCGTGCTCCGCGCGGTAGAGAATATAGGCCTTGGCGGTTTTGGCGTAATCGTACTGGATCAGCGTTTCTTCCACCACGTCCTGAATTTCTTCCACATGGCGGAGGCTGCGCTCATCCAGCTTTCTGCAGACTTTTTCGGTGACGAAAAGCAGGTCCGTGGGCGACATGTCCTCGCCGCCCACAGCCTGATTGGCTTTGGTGATGGCGTTGAGAATCTTGACCGAATCAAAGGGCACGGACGCACCGTCCCGTTTCATAATACTGGCGGGCATGAAAAACTCCAGGCATGGAGGGGCTGTATGGAATAAAAAACCTCCGCCCGCAACACAGGCGGAGGAGGAAGCGCATTTATCCTCACTGCAAGACCTGACGGCAAAAGCCCCGTTGCCGGCGGTCCGTCCTCAAAGACGATGAATGAAAGCAGGTCTTCCGGCTTGCCGGCTCGCTTTTCGGCCTTCCCGGAGCGAATCCAGTGGCGCGCAAGGAAAAGCGGCATCAGTTCGGCGCACGGCGGCGGGTCCGCTCCCGATTTGAACGGGATTCCCTATTAAGCCCCGAAGGGCGCTTCCGTATCTCTAGAGATAGTCAAAACAGCCCCTTTCTGTCAATCAGAGGCGCGAAAAAAGGCTTCCTTGCTTCGTAGCAACATATTGAATTTAAAAGATAAATTTTAAGGGTACGGCCCTACGGCGACGACCGTCAGCGCTCCGGCCACAGTGCCGGGCCGCCATGCCCTCCAAAAGGTAGCGCCGGATGGTTTCATCGCCGACGATGCCGGGCAGGAGCATCTTGCCGCCCCCGCCGGTTCACCGCGCCGGGGCGGCCTGGCTTTCGGCTCCTCTCCCTGACGGGCCGCCGAGCCGCGCCGTGATCCAGAGGTCCAGACCGGGCACGCCCTCCTCGCCCACTGGCTGCCAGTCCAGCACGGCATCCCGCCGCGCTGCGGACAGATAGCGCACAAAACGCAAATGCAGATTCAGAGCGCTGTCCTTTTTATTCCGACCGACAAGCACGCTGTGGGCAGCCAGAAAAAACTTGCGGGACTCTCCTTCCGGGCCGTTGCAGTCCAGATAGAGCAGGCAGAGCGTATTCTGATCAATATCAATGTCGTTGAGCAGATCGTAATCGACCAGCCGCACGAACGCACCACCGGCGGAGACGTCGATCAGGCGTATTTTCCGTTCCAGATCCTGGCTGTAACGGCTCATATAGATCTGCACCTGGCCGCGCTGCTCCGGCAACATGGGCGCGAACCAGAAGCGGAATTTTTTGAGCATGCCCGGCCCCAGGCGCAGCCGTTCGTGCCGACGCAACTCCCGCCATAAGGAACGGAAAGGCGTCTTGAGCGTGATCTCGGTCAGGGCGTTTCCGGCGTCGCGCCGCACGTCCTGCACGCGGCAGTTGCAATAAAAACCGTGCCGCGCGACGGCAGCCTTACCGCTCTCTTCCTGCCCGTCCCTGGCCTCTTCCGGCTTCGCCTCGATATCCGGCTTGAAATAGATGCGGCACTCCCCGCCCTTCAGTTCAGCGGGAATCAGGGGCTCCGCCGTGGACAGGACCGTGATGTCGCGGGCGGTAAAGGTTACGGTGCAGAGCAGAGGTCCCGCTTCGCGCGGACGGCCGTCAAAGGTGAGTTGGACCGGAAGGGCCCGGTCACGGGCGTATTCCAGGGCGGTTGCGATATTCGGACGCCAGAGGCAGAGGGGCATTACGCGGATCTCCTGTCATCACCAAGGATGCATGCCATGTCCTTTGGCACAGAGCAAGTTGGGGAATTGCCATTCTCAAAGCCGGCGCTGACCTCAGCCGGCTGTTGTCGTTATTCGCAGCAATGCTGTCCTCGTCTGTCGCGTTGCGGCTACAGCCAGGCTTCGCCATGAACGGTTCAGGCAAGCCCCGGCGGCAATAGCTGACGCCCGGTGGGACTGAGTTTCAGCCCTTTGCCTCAGGCGCGGGCGGCCACGCGAGTGAGCACCGGAGCAGGGGATCTTTCAACGTTAACCTGCCCTATTTCCCAAGGATTTTTCATGGATAGCTCACGCGGACGCGTTCTGTAAAGTCGCAACAGCGCCCCGTCCCGGTCGAACTTGACCGCGACGGGGCGCTGTTCAGACAAAACCTGCGAACGCCGGGGATATTCTAAGCAGATTAACTTTGAGAATTGACATTCTCAAAGTTTTTAAGCCGCTCGCTCTGCTCTCGATGTCCGTACGGCGGCATAGCCGCCAACGGCTGACGCTCGTGGCGAGCGCCTGCTTACGCAGCCGCCAGAGCAATTTCAAAGTGAAATGGCTCTAGGTTGGAAGTTTCATTCCCTGCCCAAGAAAGCGAATTCCGGCGCAGGACGCATGGTAAAGCATATTCGAACTTCGCATGGAACGGGCCTCGCGCAGGAGAGAATGAAAGCACGTTGGGAGCGGCTCCTACGGCAGCAGGGTTACCTCATAGGCATTGGCCGGTTCCAGATACTTGCGGGCCACGGCCTGCAAATCAGCCGGGGCCAGCGTGGCGGCCTTGTCCAGCAACTGCTTCTGGAAATCCTGGGGATAGTGCAGCACGGCATCCGTGGCCGCCTCACCGGCGCGGTCCGCCAGGCTTTGCCTCTCGCGCAGGTATTCGCCCAGCAGGCGGTTGCTTCCGGCGGCCAACAGGGCCTTGGGCAGCGGCTTGGCCTTGATTTCGGCAATGATCCCGGCAAAGCCCCGCCGGGCCTGCTCCAGCTTGTCCGGCGTGGTGCCGATGTAAAAGGCCATGAAGCCCGTCTCCGGCATGCTGCGGTTGAAGGCGGTTACGGTATAGCCCAGGCCCTGCTCGTCGCGCAGGCTGGCAAACAGCAGGCCGCTCTGGCCCGAAAGCACGGATTGCAGCAGCATCAGGGCAGGCGCGTCCGGATGGGTGGGCGGCACGGTTTTGAAGATCTGCAGGAGATGGGCCTGATTACGGCCCGGCAGATTCAGGCTGAGCGCTCTGTCCTTGCCCCAGTCGGGCGCGGCCACGGCCAAGCCTTCCCCTTCCGGCGCGGGCAGGCCCTGGGCGAAGGCCAGCACGGCCTCGCGGTCAAAGCTGCCTGCCACGGAAAGCACCCACGGCTGGCCGGACTGACGGGCCCAGAAAGCCTGCACGTCTTTGCGGTCAAAGCCGTCCAGGCTCCGGGGCGTGCCCAGGCCGTCAAAGCCATAGGACTGTCCGCCGGGATAGAGGAAGGGATTCAGCTTGGAGAACATATAGGCCAGAGGATTGTCCGAGCGCTGGCGGATGGCGGATTTCATGTTATCCACCTCACGGCGCAGTTCCTTGGTTTCGAAACGCGGCTTGGCAAGCACATCGCCCAGCGCGCTGAAATACTCCGCGTTGAAGCGCGAGGGCCCGGTCAGGGAGATGCCGAAGGTCTGCAGGCCCGCCTTGGCGGCAATGGAGGCCGCGCGTTCCGCGAAATAGCGCTCCACGCCCTGGGCATCCAGATTGCCGCTGCCGTCGGTGAGCAGGCGGGCGGTCAGATCCGCCAAGCCCTGCTGTTCGGGCTTGAGCAGTGCGTTGCCGCCGGGCAGCATCAGGTCCAGGGAAATATAGGGCACCGTGGCGTCGGGGATCATGATCAGGGTGCGGCCCTGGCCCAGTTGAACCACCTCGCGCTTTCCGGCGGCCACAGCTGCCGCCGCCACGCTTTGCGCATGCGCAGCGGCGGGCCAGTTCTTCCGCAGCACGGCTTCCAGGTCGGGCAGGGCCGCGCCTTCCGGTGCCAGCACGCGCACTCGCGCCCGTTCCGGCACGAGCCACTGGCTGACGGCATTCTGCAACTGATTTTCATCCACATTGCGCTGGGCGAAACGCATGTTGCGCTCCCCCTGCTCCCCGCCCAGATCAAACTGGATGGTTCCCTTCCAGGATGCCAGACCGTTGAGGGTTTCCCCGGCCCGGTCCATGCTGTCCTCCAGATTGAACTTGGCCCGGCGCACGGCGTCGGCGCTGAAGTCCTTGGCCGTCAATCCGGCCAGATCCCTGGTCAGCTCCTGCCAGAAAGGTTCCAGCTTGTCGGCGTCCAGCTGGGCGGTGATGGTCAACAGGCCCGCGCGGGCCAGACTCATATTGTCCACGCTGATGCCGTCCACCAGTTGTTTTTCATACTTGTACTTGCGGTAGAAGGTCGAGGTGCCGTCGCCGCCGAGCAGATAGCTCAGCACGTCCAGATCCACGGCGCGCAGGTCGCGCAGGCCGGGCGCGGGAAGGGAAATGCCCAGATAAACCTTGTTCCAGGGTCCCCGGCTCACTTCCACGCGCGGACCACCCGCCGCGCCGGACAGGTCCAGCGGCTGGGGCACGGGCAGGTCGCCGCCGTTCTTCAGGCCGCCGAAAATCTTCTGGGCATAGGCCAGCACCGCGTCGGGCTCAATGTCGCCCGCCACCAGCAGCATCATGTTCTGCGGCTGGTACCAGCGCTTGACATAGTCGCGCAGATCTTGGGCGGTAATGGCCTTGATGGTGTCCACATAGCCGATAATCGGACGGCCGTAAGGCGTATTTTTGAGCCCGGCCACCTGAAGGTTTTCATAGAGCTTGCGCATGGGCGAATCCTCGCCGCGCTGGAGCTCGGAAATGACCACGTTTTTCTCGGCTTCCAGTTCCTTGGGATCGAGCTGGGCCTGGAAGGCCATATCCTTGACCACGTCCATGCCGGTGCGCCAGTGCGCGGCGGGCATGTCGGTCAGATACCAGGTTTTGTCAAAGCTGGTGGCCGCGTTGAGATAACCGCCCAAGGCCTCCACCTCACGGGCCACCTGGCCTTTGGGCCGGTGCTCCGTGCCCTTGAAGACCATATGCTCAAGCACATGGCTGATGCCCGCATGGCGCGGCTCTTCATTGGCCGAGCCCGTGCGCACATACAAGCGGGTGCAGACCAGGGGGAAACGCGTGTCCTTGAGAATATAGACGGTGAGCCCGTTGGGCAGCCGGGTCAGCACCTCGTTCGCCGAAACGGAAGAGGCAGCGGCTGCGCGCCCGGCGGCAAAGGCCTGACCGATGGAAAGCAGGACGGCGGCCGCGCAGAACAGCGCCGCTGTCAGAAAGGAGATACTATGTCGCATGAAAACTCCTGAAAACTGGTTTCAAGTCTTCCGGCAGTCTCCGCATGATGCGGATTTTTTCCGGAGGGTCGCTCATTACAGCATGTTGCGTTTGAAATATGTAATATTTCAAATTCTACGCAGCCCGCGTACCGTGGAAGCGGCAACCGTTGGCAAGTCTCCGAGCCTTACGGATGCCGACAGCAACGCTAAAAAAATAGTTTATCGCTGCTGTCGATACCCGTATTTGGGGCCAACGGCACGGCTGCGCCGCCTCCGGGCGCTTTCTTGCGCCTGGGCGCGGGCGTCTGCTCCGGCTGTAAAAACACAACCGGATGGAAGGCATGACGCATTCCATCCGGGAATAGTAGTTTTTGCCGCCGCTCAAGGCAAGCGGGGAAAAAACAGCGGATTCCGGCAAAAGGCCGGGACACCCGAGGTTTTCCGGCTCAGCCCTGCAAGGCGGGCACAAGTTCGCGCAGCACTTCCTCGGCCCGCTCGTTGGGCACCTGGCAGGTTCCGGCGGCCAGATGCCCGCCCCCGCCGTGGGCCAGCATGACCTGACCGATATTGACCGTGCTGGACCGGTCCAGAATGGATTTGCCCACGGCAAAGACCGTGTTCTGCTTTCTCAGGCCCCAGAGCACATGCATGGAAATGTTGCACTGCGGGAAAAGCGCGTAAATCATGAAACGGTTGGTGCACCAGATGACATCCTCATCGCGCAGATCCAGCACCACCAGTTTGCCGTGCACCGAGGAACAGCGTTTGATCTGCTCCGCGGCCTTGGGCTGCTGCTCAAAATAGAGCTCCGTCCGTTCCTTCACGTCCGGCAATTGCAGGATATCCTCAATGAGATTGGTGCGGCAATGCTCGATAAGCTCCATCATCAGGTCGTAGTTGCTGATCCGGAATTGGCGGAAGCGCCCCAGGCCGGTGCGCGGGTCCATGATATAGTTGAGCAGGGTCCAGCCCTCCGGCGCAAGGATGTCCTCCCTGGAATACCGGGCGGAGTCGGCCTGGTCCACGGCGCGCATCATTTCCTGCGGGATGCCCACAAAGCGCTCCCGCCCGCCGAAATATTCGTAGACGACCCTGGCCGCCGAGGGAGCTTCGGGATCAATGACGTAATTCTCGGGCCGCGCGCCGCCCAGGCGCAGGGTTTCCGAGAGGTGGTGGTCGAAGACCAGATGAGCCTTGGAATTGTACGGCAGATTGGTGGTGATGTCGTTTTCGGTGATCTCCACCTTGCCGTCCTGCATATCCTTGGGATGAACGAATTTGATGCTGTCCAGTATGTCCATTTCTTTTAACAGAACGGCGCAGACAAGGCCATCGAAATCGCTGCGGGTCACAAGCCGGTATTTTTTCTCAGCCATGCCGATCAGCTCCTGTGATGTATGAAGATATGACCATGATGCGGGATGGGCGGCATATTTTCAAGAGGCCGTCCAAGAGCCGCCTCAGGCATTTTGTTTGCTTTGCCTGATCACATCCGCGAACGTTTCAAGCGTGTAGGATGCGTTGAGATCCACATCCTCTTTGACCAGCTTCACAAAACAATTGGGAATTTCCCGAAGACGCAAATTCTTTTCAATACAGGGAGAACAGCCCTTATCATGCCTGGAAGGATGCAGAGGGCAGGCTTTGTTCGCGCAGGTGCAGAAATCTTTCATGGATATTCTCCGTATCCGCCGCTCCCGGCATAAAGGAGCTTTAGCCGTAGGCAAACCTTGTGATCCGTAACACGGCTTCGCCGTGAACGGCTCAAGCAAGCCGCCGGCGCGGTAACGGCTAGTGCCCTTGGCAGAGAATGGAAATCCTAATTTAGAAACAGCCCACAGAACAGTCAAGACTTGAAATGCTCTGGCCGCCCACGCATCAGCCGCCCAGATAGGCTTCCTTGACTTTGGGATTTTCCAGCAGTTCCCGGCCCGGACCTTCCAGCACAACCCGGCCCACTTCCAGAATATAGGCGTAATGGGCCACGGAAAGCGCGGCAAAGGCGTTCTGCTCCACCAAGAGCACGGTTTTGCCTTCCGCGTTGATCCGTTTGATGATTTCAAAAATTTCACGCACCAGCAAGGGCGCAAGGCCCAGCGAGGGCTCGTCGAGCATGAGCAGGTCCGGACGACTCATGAGCGCCCGGCCCACGGCCAGCATCTGCTGCTCGCCGCCGGACAGGGTGCCTCCCTTCTGCCAGCTGCGCTCCTTGAGGCGCGGGAAAAGGGTGTAAACCCATTCCAGGTCCGCCGCGATCTCGTCCTTTTCCTTGCGGGAATACGCGCCCAGATAGAGATTTTCCTCCACGCTCAAATGCGGCAGGATGCGGCGGCCCTCGGGCGAAAGGGAAATACCCTTGCGCACCATGCCCTCGGGCTTCAGGCCCATCAGGGACACCGGCTCCTCGCCCTCATGCCGGGTAAAAAGAATTTCGCCGCTGATGGTCTTGTTCAGACCGGCGATGGAACGGATGATGCTGCTTTTGCCCGCGCCGTTGGCCCCGATCAGGGTCACGATGCTGCCGCGCGGAATGGAAAGGCTGACGCCCTGCACGGCCTGGATGCCGCCGTAACGCACATGGAGATCACGTATTTCAAGCATGTTGCACCACCACATCCTCACCCAGGTAGGCGCGGATGACCACAGGATTGTTGCGTACGGATTCGGGATCGCCCTGGGCGATCAGCGCGCCGTACTCCATCACCCAGATATACTGGCACACGCCCATGACAACCTTCATGTCGTGTTCAATGAGTAGAATCGTCAGATTGAATTCGTCCCGGATGTGCCCGATGAAGTGCATCAGATCCAGGCTTTCCTGAGGGTTCATGCCCGCCGCCGGTTCGTCCAGGAGCAAAAGGCGCGGCTCGGTGGCCAGGGCGCGGGCGATTTCCAGGCGGCGCTGGGCCCCGTAAGGCAGGCTGCCCGCCTTTTCGTCCAGTTGGTCGCCCAGATTCACGCGCTCGGCCAGCAGCCGCCCCTTGCGGGCGATCTCCGCCTCTTCCCGGTAGAAACGGGGCAGGCCCAGGGGAGCCATCCACCAGGGGCAATGGCGGCGCACATGGCAACCCACCATGATGTTTTCCAGCACGGTCATCTGGCGCGAAAGCCGGATGTTCTGAAAAGTGCGGGCCATGCCCAGGCGGCAGATATCATAGGGTTTGCGCCCCTTGATGCTCTTGCCCGCGAAAATCACGTCGCCTTCCTGCGGCGTGTAGAAGCCGCTCAGCACGTTGAATACCGTGGTTTTACCGGCGCCGTTGGGGCCGATGATCCCCGCGATGGCCCCCTGGGGGACGGCCAAGGTCAGCTCGCTCACCGCCGTCACCCCGCCGAAGCGCATGGTCACGTCGCGGGCCAGCAGCAGCGCGCCCTCATAGTCGGGCGGCGTGGGCAATGCAAAGCCGCTCATGCCTTATGCCTCCTCAGGAAGGCGAAAATTCTCGTCCAGGTCAGCTCGCGCGTGCCCATGATGCCCTCGCGCCGATAGAGAATGATCGCCAGCAACACCAGTGAAAAGACCACCATGCGCATGCCCGGAATGCCCGGCAGCTCGATGAAGCCCAGATTCATGGGTTCCTCGATGGCCCGCAGCCATTCCAGCAGGATGGTGATCACCGTGGCCCCCAGGATGCTGCCGGTCAGGGAGCCCAGGCCGCCGGCCACCACGAACATGAGCACGTTGAAGGTCAGCAGAAAGTTGAACATCTTCGGGTCGATGGTGGAAAGATGGCTGCCCAGCAGCGCGCCGCCCACGCCCGCGAAAAAGGCCCCGATGCAGAAGGAAAGCACCTTGTAGCGAAAGACGTTGATGCCCATGACGCTGGCCGCGATTTCATTGTCGCGGATGCAGCGCAGCACGTTGCCGAAATTGCTGAAGACCAGACGCGCCAGCACAATAAGAGTAAACAGCGTCCAGCCGTAACAGGCCAGCAGGGTGGCGTGGCTCGGTATGCCCTTGATGCCCAGGGAGCCGTTGGTCACGGCCGTGGCGTTGACGATGAGCACGCGGATGATTTCAGCAAAGCCCAGGGTGGCGATGCCCAGATAGTCGTCGCCCAGGCGCAGCACGGGCACGGCGATGAAAAAGGCGAAAATCATGGCGACAAAGCCGCCGGCCAGCACGGAAGTCCAGAAGGGAGTGAACAATTCGGAGAAAGGCCAGATGATGGGTTCCAGAATCCACATCATTTCTTTCTGCTCGGGCGGCAGGATACACAGTGCCGAGACATAGGCCCCCACAGCGATGAAGCCCGCCTGCCCCAGGGAAAACAGGCCCGTGAAACCGTAAATCAGGTTCAGGGAAAGAGCCAGGATGATATTGATGAAGATCAGCTTGGCGATGTAGATCTGGTAGTCGCCCAGAAAGCTTTCCGCCTGCCAGAGCACACAGCCCAGCAGGAACATGGCCACGATGTTCAGGAGGGTGCTGCGGTTCAGGCGCATCAGATTTTCTCCTCCATGCGTTCGCCCAGCAGGCCCGTGGGTTTGATCAGCAGAACCAGCACCAGCAGCACAAAGGCGAAGGCGTCGCGGTATCCGGAAAGCTCGGGCATGAAAGCCACGGTCATGATTTCCACAAAGCCCAAGGCCACGCCGCCGATCACCGCGCCCTGGATGGAGCCGATGCCGCCGAACACCGCCGCGATAAAGGCTTTCAGGCCGGGCATGATGCCCATGTAGGGATGCACCTGCGGATACCGCAGGGCCCACATGATGCCCGAGGCCGCGGCCAGGGCCGAGCCGATGCAGAAGGTGAAGGCAATGATGTTGTCCACCCGCACGCCCAGCAGACGCGTGGTCTCAATATCCTTGGAAATGGCCCGCATGGCCAGGCCAGGCTTGGTGCGGTAGACGATGTAGAGCAGTATGCCCACCAGCACGGCGGTCATGGTCGGCACGAAGGCCGTCAGGCGCAGGATGCGCAGGCCGCCCACCTGCCATTCCGAAACCAGCCACTCCGGCTGGAGCACGGGCCTGGGCTGTCCGGTAAAGACCACCACGGCGAGGCTTTCTATGAAAAAGGATACCGCAATGGCGCTGATCAGAGCCGAAATGCGCGGAGCGTCGCGCAAAGGCCGGTAGGCCACCCGCTCAATGATCACGCCCAGCAGGCTCGCCCCGGCAATGGACATGATGGCGGCCACGCCCCAGGGCCAGCCGAAGGCGAAGGTGCCGAAAAAGACGAAATACGCGCCCACCATCAGGATGTCGCCGTGGGCGAAGTTGATCAGGCGCAGGATGCCGTAGACCATGGTATAGCCGATGGCGATCAGCGCATAGAGCGAGCCCAGGGTCAGGGCGTTGAAACAGTGCTGCAAAAACATCTCAAGGCTCATGGGCCACCTCTGGGCGCGGCCGTGCCGCGAAGCCCGGACACTGGCGGTCCGGCCTCGGGTCAACGGCGATCACAGCGGAAAAAGAGACGACAGCGGCCCCGCGACGGCAAGCCGCCGCGGGGCCCAGATACTGCAACCGTTTTACTTGGGCGTCACTTCGCCCACATAGACGCGCTGCCCATTCTTGTATTCGATGATGCCCACAGGCATTTCGGCATCGTGGGTCTTGTTGATGGAGAGCTTGCCCAGAGCGGTGGGCAGATCCTTGGTTTCGGCCAGGGCCTTGGCAATGGCCTGGGGGTCGGCCGAATTGGCGCGCTTGATGGCGTCCACGATCAGGAAGTAGCAGTTGTAGCCCAGAGCGCCGTTCACGTTGGTTTCCTTGTCGGGATAGGCCTTTTTCCAGGCCTCGGTGAAGCGCTTGGCCTCGGGGCTCATGTTGGTCATCTTGGAATCATAGGGGAAGGTGGTGTGCAAAAAGCCTTCCGCGGCCTTGCCGCCCAGCTTGACGGTGTCGGGATTGTCCATGGCGTCAGCGCCCATCAGGCGGAAGGTGGCGCCCAGTTCGCGGGCCTGCTTCATGATGATGGCGCCTTCGGCGAAGTAGGCGGGCATAAAGACGATGTCGGGCTTTTTGGCGATCAGCTCGGTGAGCTGGGCCGTGAAGTCCTGGTCGCCGGAGCTGTATTTGAGGTTGGCTACCACTTCGCCGCCCAGCTTCTTGAAGGAGCGGGTGAAGAAGCTGGAGAGACCCACGGCATAGTCGTTGGTCATGTCCATAAGCACGGCGGCCTTTTTAAGGCCCAGGTTTTCATAGGCATAGGTGGCCGCGGCAGCGCCCTGATAGGGGTCGATGAAGCAGGCGCGGAAATAGTATTTCTTGCCCTGGGTCACCAAAGGATTGGTGCAGGAGGTGCCCACGCCGGGCACCTTGGCCTTTTCGGCCACTTCAGCGCCGGCCATGGCCAGGGAGGAACCGTAGGTGCCGATAAGGGCCACGACCTTGTCGCGTTCCACCAGGCGTTTCACGGCATTGGCCGCTTCCACCTTGTCGGACTTGTTGTCCACCACCACAAGCTCCACGGGGCGGTCCAGAACCGTGGGCATTTCCTTCTGGGCCAGGCGCACGCCTTCCAGCTCCAGCTGGCCGCCGAAGGCGTTCTGCCCGGTCAGCGGCAGATACACGCCGATTTTAATGGGATCCTTGTCCGCGGCGGACGCGGCCTGCGCGCCAAAACCCAGCGAAAGCGTCAGCGCGGCCAGCACCGCAAGATGTTTGCCCAGTTTCATCCTAACCCTCCAGGTTGTGCGGTTCACGACACGACAGTCCTGCACGGGCCGTTTCAGCGGCCCGCAACGGCAGTCCTCCCGCCGCTGTGACAGGTATGTGACAGCAAGTATAGACCACTTGGCCTCTTGTCGCAATTCACAAAAAAAGCGGAGATATCAGTGCGTTATTTATACATGGCCGCGTAACGCGCAAAAAGCCGGAGGCTCGGCCGCGAAAAACTGTCCCATTCCGCGGTAAGCTCCAGACCCGGAATCAGAACGCGGACCACGGGCAGATTCAGATCCGTCCGGGTCAGGTCCACATAGAGCGGGCTTTTGCCGTGCCCGGCCAGCACGCTTTCCAGCAAGCGCAGATTGGCCTCGGCCGACGGCAGGCTGTAATCCGGCAGATCTTCCAGCACGCGCTCGGGCAACGCCGCCAGGCCTGGCCCGGATGCTTTGCCGAAAGGGGCCGGACGCGCCCAGGCATAGGGCCAGGGCGTTTCGGTCAGGGCGGCCAGGGCCGCGCGCGCGCCGCTCAGATTGGCGCCGGTGGCCCGCGCCACGGTACCGTCAAGAGCCGTGACGAAACACTGGTACACGGGCAGGCCCAGTTCCGTGGTGAGGTCCTGAAACTGCACGCGGATGCCGCGCGCGGCATAGTCTTCCAAAAGGCTCTGAATGCGCTGGTCGCGGCTTCTGAGGGTAAAACAGCGCGCCCGGCTGAAGGGCGTGGTGGCCTCGGCGTCCCGTTCCAGAATCTCCGTGATCGCCGCCACCTTGGCCTCGTCCAGGCTGTTGCCCGAGGCCAGTCCCGTGGAGCCCCCGGCCAGAAAGAGGCCCGGCTCGTCCAGATTGCAGAACAGAAAAACGGCCTGGGCCGGAACCAGCACTTCCGCGCCGTCCACGGCAAGGGCCGTCAGCCAGTACAGGGGCGCGTCCGGACAAGATGCCTCCAGAGGCAACAGTCCGGGATCAAACACCGCCCTTCCCTGCGCTTTGAGGTCCGCATAACGGGCTTTGATCAACAACAGGGGCAGCTTGCGGTCCAGCACTTCGCCGCCAATCCCGGCTTGGCCTGGTCCCACGCTGACGTAGGCGCTGGCCCGCTCCACGATTTCCATGGCGTAAGAGGCGCGGGCCTGGGCCAGCGAAAGCCCCCGGCCATAGGCCGTGGCTTGGCCGCGCAGACTGTGGTTCAGACGGCTGTTGCGCACGCTGATGTCCACCTGCCAGGAGCGCAGCAGGGCAATGGGCGAAAGCGAGGCTTCATGCCGCATTTCCGGTCCGGCGATGAAGCCCGCCTCCATCAGGGCGTCCAGGGCGCGCAAAAAAGTTTCCTTGGCCGGAGGCCGTTCCCGAGGCTCCCAGTCTTCGCTTTTCCAGCGGGCATGTTCGCGGGCCAAGATATCGGCGCGCGACGCGAGTTCCTCGGCTCTTGCCGCCAATTCTCGCGGGCAAAACAGCGGGGGGATGTCCGCCTCGTCCGGCCGGGGAAGCGGATGATGGCCGCAGATATTGGCGCGGAACAAAGCGCTCCAGGCTGCGGCGGCCTCCCGGTCGGATTGAAGCGCGGCCCGCAGGTAGACTGTCGGGCTGGCTGGAGCCAGCCGCGCGGCGGCGTCGGCGGGAAAGCCATTGCACACTTCCCGGCAGGCGGGCAGCAGCAAGGCGCATTCCAGCAGCAGACCGGCCAGGGCGGGTCTGATGAAAACATCGGCGGCGGCGTCATAGCAGGTTGCGGCCAGAGAACGCAGCTCGCCCGGACTTTTCTTACTCAGAACCCGCAGAAGATGCTGGTGCAGAAAGTCGTCCAAGGGTGTTGCCTCCAGCCGTTCCAAGGCCGCCTCCAGACTTAGGGAGGACGGCGGTTCGCAGGAGAAATAGCCGGTGGTCGCCAGGGTTTCGGCGTGGGTGTAGGTGTAGTCGATGGGGGAAGGCGCAACAGGCGATCCTTCCGGTGCCGGATAGGGTCCGGATGCTTGGGAATGGCCGGGCATCATGGTTCCTCGCGCGGAACAATAGCTACAAAAAAAGCGGGCCGCATGGGACGGCCCGCTTGTCGCGCAGATATATTCCGGAAATCCCCGGCAGGAGGGATTTCCGGAATAAAAGGCGGATTAACGCTTGGAATACTGGTACCGGGCGCGGGCCGCGCGCAGACCGTACTTTTTACGTTCCTTCTTGCGGGCGTCGCGGGTCAGGAAACCGGCCTTCTTGAGCACAGGGCGCAAAGCCGGGTCCACCAGCAGAAGGGCGCGGGAAATGCCGTGGCGCACGGCCTCGGCCTGACCGGTCACGCCGCCGCCGGCCACATTGACGCGCACGTCCAGCTTTTCAGCCAGCTTGGCCAGCACCAGGGGCTGGCGGATGATCATCTGCAGGGTCTTGCGGGGAAAATACTCCTCAAAGGAGCGCCCGTTAACCGTGATGCCGCCCGAACCGGCGTAAATGCGGGTACGGGCCGTGGCGGTCTTGCGGCGTCCGGTGCCGTATTCAAATTTCTCGCTCATGGCGTGCACTCCTTAGTAAGGCAGGGTCAGCGGCTGGGGATTCTGGGCCATGTGCGGATGCTCGGGCCCGGCATAAACCTTGAGTTTCTTCAATATGGCGCGGCCCAGGCGGTTCTTGGGCAGCATGCCGCGCACGGCGGCCGTCAGAACGCGCGAAGGCTTGTCGGCCAGCACATCGCCCAGGGTCGTGGTCTTGAGGCCACCCACCCAGCCGGAGTGCCGGTAGTATTTCTTGTCGGTCATTTTCGCGCCGGTCACCTTGATCTTTTCACAGTTGACCACCACGATGAAATCCCCGTTATCCATATGCGGGGCGAACTCAGGCTTGTGCTTGCCGCGCAGGCGATGGGCAATCTGGCTGGCCAGACGGCCAAGAACCTGATCCTGGGCATCAACCACAAACCACTGGCGGTTGATGTCTTTGGGGGTAGGGCTGAACGTCTTCATCAGAATGAACTCCTCAGGGTCTGCTGGAATAAGCAGCAAAAAATATACGGCAGCCGTCAGGCTGAAAAAAATTCGTCCAGTGTCGCGCCGTCTAACGGGGGGTGGCGGCAGGATCACTGCAAAGGTCGATTTGATACGCCAAAGGCCGGGACGTGTCAAGCGCTATCCGCGCCTGACAGAGATTTTCCGTCGGCTTCGCAGCGCTTGAGCTTTGTAGCACATGCCCCTATACTTTCGCCATTACTTTTTAAGACCCACAGCGGCGGCCCGCACCACGCCCCGCCGCCGTGCGCGTCTTTAGTTGAGGATACCGTATGCCGGTCATTCGCAAGAGCCTGCTGCAACTGATCTTTTCCGGCGCGTACCTGTTGCGCTGGAACGACAAGCTGCGCCCCGCGGAACTGCTGGAAATCGACAAGCAGGCTCATAAAATGCTGCTGGCCTGCGTGCTCTGGCATGAAAATTCCCGCACGCTGCCGGACGGGCAACGTCTGACCCTGGCGCGCGACATCATTGAAGGCGGTCTGTTCGACTATTTCTATCGCCTGATCATCACGGACATCAAGCCGCCGGTCTTTTACAAAATCAAGGAAAATCCCGCCCACTTCCGCCAGCTCACCGAACATGTGCTGGCCCGGCTTGAGCCGGTGCTCTCCCCGCTGGGAAATTTCTGGGAACGGATGCGCGCCTGGCACCTCACGGGCGACGAGAGCGGCCCGGCCCGGCGTATCCTCACCGCGGCCCATCTCTATGCCTCGCAATGGGAATTCCATCTCATCAAGCCGCTCAACGGTTTTGACGATGAAATGGACGAGATCGACGACTCCTTTGTGGAGCGTCTGGATACCTTCCGTGATCTGGAGGGAATGGAGGCCATCCTCACGCCCAACACAGCCCTGGCCCGTTTTGCCAATCTCTGCGGGCAGTTGCGCTTCCAGATCCGCTGGACGCAGGCTCCGCGCATTCCGGCCACTTCGGTGCTCGGGCACATGTTTATTGTGGCGACCTTCGCCTACTTCTTCAGCCTTTCGGTGGACGCCTGCACGGCCAGAGCCAACAACAATTTCTTCTGCGGCCTGTTCCACGACCTGCCCGAACTGTTGACCCGCGACATCATTTCCCCGGTCAAGCAGTCCGTGGCCAGCCTGCCCCTGATCCTCAAAGAATACGAGGAAGCGGAACTGGAGCGGCGCATTTTCCGCCCCCTGCGCGACGAGGGCTTCGCACCCCTGGTGGAACGGATTTCCTACTATCTGGGTCTGGGCGTAGGCTCGGAATTTCAGGAATGCCACCGGGAGGGCGGCAATATCATCAAAGTGGATGGTTTTGAGACCCTTCAGCGTAGTTGCAACGCCGACGCCCTGGACCCCAAGGACGGCCAGATGCTCAAGATCTGCGACTGGCTGGCCGCCTTTCTGGAGGCGCACAGTTCCATCCGCAACGGCGTTTCCTCTCCGCATTTGCAGGAGGCCCAGGCCCGGCTCAAGGCCAAACTTTGTGAAAGCCCGCTGGAATGCCTGCATCTGGGCGCGCTGCTGGCCGACTTTGACTAGGGTCTGTTAACGCTATTTGACAAAGAGCGAGTATTCCGTAAGAATGTCTTATGCAAATTACTCGCGAACAATATGAGAGAATCGCTGACTGCTTCCCGCGCCAAAGAGGTAATGTCCATTTTGACAATCTCCAGGTGTTGAATGCGATTCTGTACGTTGCGGAGCATGGGTGTAAATGGCGTGGACTGCCGAAAAATTTTGGCTGTTGGCACAGCATCTACACGCGTATGAACCGCTGGAGCAAGAACGGAGTTCTTGACCGTATATTTGAACGCCTTCAACAAGAGCAGATACTCCGCCTTAAAATAGAAGCAGTTTCTCTCGACAGTACTATTGTTAAGGTTCATCCCGATGGAACAGGGGCCTTAAAAAAACAGGTCCGCAGTCCATCGGAAAGTCCAGAGGCGGCTGGACGACCAAGCTTCATATGGTTGCCGCGAATGCTGAATGCGCGTTGAATTTCAGCCTCACTCCCGGCAACGCCGGCGATGCCCCCGAGGGGCGCAGGCTGCTTGTCCAGTTGGGGCCGATGCCAGCGCCGTGCAGCTTGCTTATGGATGGCGCATATGAGGGTAATGAAACGACTCGCTTGGGACGTGAGTTGGGCTTCACTCCGGTGGTGCCGCCCAATCCCAACCGACTGAAACCGTGGGAGTATGACAAAGAGCTATACAAAAGACGTAATGAGGTAGAACGGCTTTTCAGGAGGCTCAAAG
>NZ_JH114301.1:560692-589599 GCF_000224635.1 Desulfovibrio sp. 6_1_46AFAA | reverse complement strand
ACTATTGTTAAGGTTCATCCCGATGGAACAGGGGCCTTAAAAAAACAGGTCCGCAGTCCATCGGAAAGTCCAGAGGCGGCTGGACGACCAAGCTTCATATGGTTGCCGCGAATGCTGAATGCGCGTTGAATTTCAGCCTCACTCCCGGCAACGCCGGCGATGCCCCCGAGGGGCGCAGGCTGCTTGTCCAGTTGGGGCCGATGCCAGCGCCGTGCAGCTTGCTTATGGATGGCGCATATGAGGGTAATGAAACGACTCGCTTGGGACGTGAGTTGGGCTTCACTCCGGTGGTGCCGCCCAATCCCAACCGACTGAAACCGTGGGAGTATGACAAAGAGCTATACAAAAGACGTAATGAGGTAGAACGGCTTTTCAGGAGGCTCAAAGGCTTCCGCCGTGTTTTTACTCGGTTCGATAAGCTCGATGTCATGTTCCTGGCCTTTGTCGTCTTTGCGTTAATTGTTATAGCTCTGAAATAGTGTTAACAGGACCTAGAGCAGATTGACTTTGAACTTTTACAACGTTCAAAGTTGGCATTCCGGCGAAAAACGCGGTTATCGCTGCTGTCGTTCCTCGTATGGCTCCGTTGTCGCCAACGGGGACAGCCCTTCGGGCTGCCTTCGGTCGCTTCGCCGCAATCCACGCCGCGTTGCTCTTGATGCCTGTACGCCCTTTGGGCTACAGGCACGGCCCTACGGGCCGCCCGTCGGGTCGGTCTTCGCGGCGCGCCGCACCGTGTTCGGCGTTAGAACAATTTCAAAGTAAAATTGCTCCAAGATATTCACTCCGCCATGGCAGTCATGAACAGAACCACCCGCCCTTTGCTTCCGCCGTTGGCGGCGTTTCTGCTGGCCGCGCTCTGCCTCCTGTCGCCCCGCCCGGTGGACGCCCTCTCCGTTTCCAAAAGCCTGCCCCTGTATGCGCGGGATATGGAATTTTACTACCAGAACAAACGCCCCGAAGTGCTGCCCGGCATTCTGCGTTCTTTTGACGGCCAGGGCGTCCTGGCTCAGGGTGAAAAACGGCTGATGGTGGCCGCTTTCCTGGCCGAGGTCCTGCGCGACGACCCTTCCGCGCGCTCCTTGCTTCTGCCGCCGCAGGCCGGGCTGAGCCAAGACGGCAGGCGTACCCTGGCCTGGGTGGCGCATCTGGCCGGGATGCCCGACGAAACGGCCCTGCTGGGCGAACTGCTCAGCCCGGATGACGCCCCGCTGCTGGCCCAGATCCAAAGCAGCCCCGCGTCGCTGGCCCGCTGGGACATCTATGCCGAGAAATCGGTCCTGCAAATGTACTGGGCGGCCTTTCTGGCTTCGGGCAAGGTCGGTTATCTGGACGCCATCATCAATGCCGCCCTGCGCTATGCCCGGCTCAATGCCGGGGGGCGCCAGAACGAAGCGTCCTTTCCGGTCTGCGCGGCGGCGGCCGCCTCGCTCTACGAACTGGCCCCGCGCCATGCCTTGGTGCGCTCTCGTCTGGAGCAGGCCCTTCAGGGGCGGACCGGACCGGAGGCAGACACCCTGCGGATTATTCTGCGCCAACAGCGGCCCGCCGGTTCCTGACGCGATTCCCTTTTGCGCCGTTGCTCCTTCCCAGCCGGGACTTATATGGAGGGAAGGAGTTTCGCCATGACCTCACTGAAAAGCATGGAAGCGCGCCTGCAGGCGCAGTCCGCGCTCCATTTTCTTCCTTATATAGGCCCGGAATACGGCGTTGCCGCGCCACGGATCGCCATGCTGGGCGAAGCGGCGCACGGCCCGGCCCCGGCTGGGCAGAACCGGAGCTTCGTCCGTTCCGTGGTGCGCACCGCTTTGGACGAGAGCGCCAAGGGCATGAAGGGCGACCACTGGATCCGCTATATCCGCAATATTGAAGCCATGCTCGGCGGCCGGGAATACGGCGCGCCGGAACACTGTTGGCAGAAGCTGGCCTATGCCGTCTTTTTTCAAAGGATCAAGACCAATCCCGGCGACGGGCACACGCCGGAGGACATCCGCCGGGGCCGGGAGGCCTTTTCCGCCCTTCTGGATATCCTTGCGCCCGATTATCTCATCGTCTGGGGCCAGACTTTGCTGAAGAACGGCTGGCTGCCTCAGGAAGGACTGACCACGCTGGAAGTCTCCCTGCCGCTATACGTCTACGCCGACCATCCGCATACCCTGATCTGGCAGTGCCATCATCCGTCCCGCGATTTCAGCTATCGGAACGAACACACGCGCTGGCTGGCCGTGCAAAAGACGGCGGCAGCCCGTGACGGGGCGTCTTAAACCTCAAAACGCTTGGGACAGGCCAGACAGGAGGCGTCCGGCGCGTTGTGCGCCAGCGCGGCGCGGAACCCGCCGAACGCTTCGCTGTTCCACACCGCCCAGGGATCGTCGTCAAGAACGTTGCCGAAGACCCGACGGCGCGGCTCGTCCCGGTCAGCGGGCACATTGAGGTAGACGCAGGGCGAAAGCGCGCCGTCGGCATCCACGTACAGGCTGCGGGCCACGTTTTCGCGGCATCCTCCGGCGTCCGCCAAAGGCCGGGGGCCCGGCAGGGCGTAATGGATTTCCCTCCCGTCCTCCTCGGCCTGCGCGGCGGCGCGCTCCAGCACGGCACGGGCGCGGGCGATCTTGTCCGTCTCTTCCGAAGCGAAGGCCAGGGCGGCCTGTTCCGGCGCGGCGATATAGTCCAGCGTACTGATCACGGCCGTGCGCACGTCCAATTCGGCCATCAGCCGAGGCAGCCCGGCTGCGGCGTCTATTCTGTCGGCCAGCAGCAGATAGGCCAGATGGACTTCCAGGGCCGTCTCCTTCCGCGCGTCCGAAGCATGCTGAGCGGCCCGGACCAGGCGGACGGCCTCGCAGACCCGCTCAAAGGGCACGCCGGACCGCGCCGCATTGGAGGCCGCGTCCGTGCCCGCCAGAGAAAAAGCCAGCATGTCCATGCCGCTTTGCACAATGCGCGCGGCCAGGTCCGCATCCATGCATAGGCCGCAGGAGGTGCTGGACACCTGACAGCCCGCCTTGCGGGCCAAGGCCGCGAAATCAAAAAAGCGCGGGTGCAGCAGGGGTTCCCCCCAGCCCTGGAGATGCGCCCGGCCAGAGCGGCGCAGCAAGGGCCAAAGGGCCGCGAAAACAGCATCCGGCATGTGGCGCGACCGCCAGAAGGCGGCCTGGGTGGTATGCGGACAATAGACGCAGCGCCCGGCGCAGCAGGAGGTCACTTCCACCTGCACGCAGTCCAGAGGACGACGCTCGCCCAGCAGCAATTCCCGCAGGCGTTCGCCCAGACCGGGCGCGCGGAAGGCCGGATTTCGCAACGGATCATTCCCGATCATGACAAGCCCTCCGTAATCAGCGTCCCAGCAGGCGCGCCAGCCAGCTCTTTTTTGCCGCCCGCACGGACCAGCCGGTTTCCACACAGGGCAGAAAAAGGCTTGCCCCCCACTTTTTCTTGAAAAAAGCCACGCCCGGATGAATGCCCAGGCCCAGATTGAGCAGGCCGTGCCCGCGCGCTTCCGCTTCGGCCGCCAGGGCCGCCAACAGCGCGTCCGCCGTGCCCGGCGGCGCGTCCGGACAGCGAAAGGCGAACATGTAAAACGCGGTGGAAAAGGACGAGTAATCGCCGATGGCACATCCGGCCAAGCCGCCGTCCCGGCAGCGGGCGGAAAACAGACGGGCCTGCGGCGCGGCGGCCAGGTACGCTTCCAGATGCCGGAAAATATGCACGCTGCCCGGCTCCAGAGCACGGGCGCGGCAGAAATCTTCCACCAGGGCCGCGTGCTCCGCTGTCCAGCAGTCCGGGCCGCCGCTCTGCTCCACCGTGATGTCCCGCGCGGCCCGGCGCAGCATGTTCCGCAGCTTCAGGCCCACAGGGGGCACAGGCAGGGGCAGGGACCAGTAGGCGTCTTCCCGGCTCTCGGCCCCGGACGGCGCGGCGGCCGGGCGCGCGGCGGCCAGAACCGTAATTCGGGACAGATCGGGCACGGTCAGGGCTTCACGCACGGCCGCGTCCACGGCCGCCGTATCGCGCGGGTCATGCAGCGGGTAGCCCACAAGCACCACCTCGCCTTCGCCCGTGTGCCCCACACAGCCGCCGAACAGGCGGGGCCGCAGACCGGACACGGCCCCCACATAGGGCAGAAGCTGTTCCGGCGTCACGGCCTGCGCCGTCACGCGGGCCAGACCGCCGGACAGCCCACCGTACAGGCCGCGCGCCGGATTTTTTGCGTCCCCGAACGGCGTCACCAGCGCACCTCCGCGTCTCCGCGCCAAAGCGCGCGCAGTTTGTGCCCAAGGCCGGGCAGGCAACGGCGCACCCGGAAGCCGTCTTCCGCCAGCATGCGGCGCAGATTGACCAGATGAGCCGCGCCCACGAAAACCACGCACCGGCCTTCTTCCAGATATGGCCGCATGCGCTCCCGGAAGCGTTGATCGCGGACATTGACCACATATTCCGTGCGGGTGGGAAATTCCGCGCTGGAACCCATCATCCGCTCAAGATCCCCGGCCAGATAGGCGCGCATGTTCCGGCGGGACTGGGCCTTCCAGCCTTCGCAGGCCCGGAAAAAACGCAGCACCCGCTCCACGGGCACCGACTCCAGCGAGGCCAGCTGTTCTTCCAGATTTTCCATGCCGATCACGTTCTTGCCCATATTGTGGGCGATGCGCCAAGCCTCCATATCCACGGAACCACACCAGCCCTGCCGCTCCAGAAAGGCGGTCCAGAGAGAGAAAAAGGCGCACCAGGGCCGGGCATGGCGCAACAGCCAGCGCACGTCCGCCTTGCGCGCGGCTTCCATGCCCAGCCAGCGGACCAGCGGGCCCTCCGGGCCGCGCACCACCCGTTCCAGGCGACGGATTTCCTCCTCGGCGAGCATTTCCAGCAGCGCTTTGTGCTCCGGCGACAACCGTTTGCCCGCCTGGTCCACGGCGGCCAGGGCGTCCTCGTCCAGCGGGCCTTCGAACAGCACGTTGTCCACCTTGCGGAACAAGCGGATAAAGGACGTCTCAAAGGAATAGCAGAAGAAGTGGGCCGTGCCGCCAAGCCAGGACACTCTGCCGTTTTTTTCCACTTCCCAGAGCATAGCAAAGGGACGCTGGTCGGGCCGCGCGTTCTCCGGCGACGGCAGTGACGGCGAGGGTGCGGCAACGGCGCGCAGCAGGGCCAGGGTCAATGCGCGGGCCGTATCGTTGCGCGCGGCACGCGGTTTTTCCTCCCAGGCGGCCATGACATAGGGCAGATAGGGCCTGCCGCCCCATTTGCGCTTGAAGCGCAAAATACCTTCATTGACGCCCAGGCCCAGGTGCACGTAGCGCTTGCCCGCCCGGCGGGTCTTTTCCAGCATGGCCGCGAACAGCAGGTCCGCCGCGTGGGGCGTATACTGCGCGCGGGAATGCGCGCCGAGCACATAGGAGCAGAATTTTTCCGGCGCGTCGTCCAGCAGCAGGCAGGCGGCAAGGCGGCCATCCTGATCCCAGGCGTTGAGCAGGCACAGCGCGCCGTCCGCTTCAGCCAGAGCCTCGGGAGTACGGGCGTACAGTTCGCGTACATGCGGGGCCAGCGGCCTGGCCTCTTTCCGGTCCGCGCGCCCCATAAACTCCGCCCAGAGCCGCCGATGGGCCGGAGTGAACTCGCGGCCCTCCTCCACCCGCAGCGCGGCAGCCGCGCGACGCAACACGCCGCGCAGCCGGGCCGGGGGCTCGGTCCGCGCCGAAAGCAGATAATAACGGTCGCGATCGACAATATGAGGATGCAGACGCGGCGGCAGATCCGGACCCACGGCCCAGCAGCTCACGGCCCCGCTTTTCTCCAGGGCTTCGTCAAGGGCCGCCTCAAAGGCCGTGTGGCTGTATTTGCCGCGCAGGGGATAGGCCACGGCCATGAGCCAGTCCTCGGCGGCCCAAAAAAGATACGGCCCCACACGAAAGGGCGCACCCCGCGACATGGCCCGCATGAGCGGCAGAGAATGCTCCGGCACGCGGGCCAGGGCGTTGATACGGGCAAGAAATTCGGTTTCCATACAGTTACAAAAAATGTTTTCCCAAGCTTTGTTTCAGGCGTTGCCTCTCCCAAGATGCATTTTGTCTTTTGGCAAGAAAAAACGGGACGGATTTCTCCGCAGGCCGTGGGCAATCCACGCAAAGCAGGGAATTTTGTTCTTCCAGCGAGGAAAACAAGTTTTTTACGGAGCGGAGTGTACTCTAAAGTACTCGACCGAAGTAAAAAACGCCGTTTGACGAAGCTGGAAGGCAAAAGAACCGCTTTGCGCGGGTTGCCTAGTGGGCGGTGCCCCAATCATGCCCCACCCCCCAATCCACCACCAGAGGCACGGAAAGCGTCTCGCCGCCCGGAGCCACCGAGCTCATCAGGGCGGCCACCCGCGCACCGGCCGCTTCGGCCGTGGCTTCGGGCGTTTCCAGCAACAGTTCGTCATGCACCTGCAAGAGAAGGCGGGCGTCCATGCGCCGCAGTTCCGCGTCATGGGCCACGGCCAGCATGGCCAGCTTGATGATGTCCGCGGCCGAGCCCTGGATGACCGTATTAATGGCCTGCCGCCGGGCCAGGGCAAAGGCCTGGCCGTTGGCCGAAAGAATGTCGGGCAACAGACGGCGGCGGCCGCCCAGGGTGGTCACGTAGCCCTGGCGTTTGGCCGTGGCCTCCACGTTCTCGTAAAAAGCCTTGAGGCCCGTGAGCCGTTCAAAATAGCGGGTAATAAACTCCTTGGCCTCGGCGGTGCTGATCTTGAGTTCCTGGCCCAGCTTTTGCGCGCCCATGCCGTAGATCAGGCCGAAATTGATGGTCTTGGCATTGCGGCGCTGGTCCGGGCTGACCTCACCGGCCTGCAGGTCATAGATCAGGGCCGCGGTGCGGGCGTGAATGTCCTCGCCCTGGCGGAAGGCGTCCAGCAGGGCCGCGTCCTGGGACATATGGGCCAGCACGCGCAGTTCCACCTGGGAATAGTCGGCGGAAACCAGGGTGCGCCCCGGCCCGGCGATGAAGCAGGCCCGCATGCGCTTGCCCAGCGGGCCGCGCACGGGAATATTCTGCAAGTTGGGATTACTGGAAGACAGCCGCCCGGTGGCCGTGGCCTTCTGATTGAAGGTGGTATGGATACGCCCCTGCCCGTCCACCAGGCGCGGCAGCGGGTCCAGATAGGTGGAGCGCATCTTCTCCAGTTTGCGGAATTGCAGAATACTGTCCACCACAGCGTGGCGTCCGGCCAGTTTTTCCAAAGTCTGCTGGCTGGTGGAAGCCTGCCCGCCCTTGGTTTTGCGCGGCGAGGGCAGATTCAGGGTCTTGAAGAGCACATCGCCCAGCTGCTGGGCCGAACGGATGTTGAAGGTCGTTCCCGCCGCCGCGTAGACCTCGGCGGTGAGGCGGTCCAGCTCGTGCTGTACGTCGGAGAGAAAGGCCTGGAACGCGGCGGCGTCGATAGCCACGCCGCGCCCTTCCATTTCGGCCAGCACCGGAGTAAGAGGCAGTTCCAGCGTATTGTAAAGCTCGCGCAGCCCGTCGCGGACCAAACGATCCTCCAGGGCTTCGGCCATGGCCAGAGCCAGCCGGGCCGGACCCCCGCCCTCGGGTTTCAGAGCCGCCCCCCAGCGCGCGGCCAAGCGGGGCCAGCCGTAATCGCTTTCCTCGGGATTGAGCAGATAGGCGGCCAGGCCCAGGTCGAAACAGCGCGGCGGCGTTTCGCCCAGAGGCAGATTGCGCCAACAGGGCGCGGCGGTCAGCAGGGCCTTGAGATCGGCCACCACCAGCCGCCGAGCCGACTGCAGCCAGGCGCAGAGCATGTCCATGCGCCCGGTCCAGCAGTATTCCGCAGGCTCCATCGTCTCGGACAGCGGATCGCCCACAACCAGATGCGGCGGCTGCTTGGGACCCTGCGGCCAGATCAGGGCCACATGGCGGCCCGCGCAGTCCGGCAGGGCGGCGACATCCGAAAGTTCCGGGGCCAGAGGTTCTTCAACGGCATCCAGCAGGCTCATCTGCGCGCCCGTGCGGGTCTGGGACCGCGAGACGCCGCCGGATGACGCCGCAGCGAACGAAACGCTTTGCGCACCGGCTTTCTGCGCGGCGGCCCCCTCGGCTCCGGACGCGGCATCCTCTGTCCGCGCGCCCGGACGCGGCGGCGCGGCCGCATCCTCATCGCTCTGGCGGCGCAGCAGCGAGGCCATTTCCCGGCGCAGGGCAAAGAGTTCGAATTCCTCGGCCAGAGCCCGGCATTCCGGCACATTCAGCGGCCGCACGGCCATGTCGTCCAGGGTCAGGCTTTCGCAGGCCTTGAGCGACAAGGTGGTCAGCTCCCGCCAGACGAACATATCCTCCAGATGGCCGCGCATCTTGTCCTGGATTTTGGGCGGCAGCAGGACGAAATGATCCCGGATGTCCTCCAGGCTGGGACAGATCTCGAAAATCTGGCGCGCGGTCTTGGGGCCGATGCCCGGCACGCCGGGAATATTGTCGCTGGCGTCGCCCACCAAGGCCTGCACGTCGGGCCACTGGGCCGGGCTCACCCCGCTCTCGGCCCGGAATTCGGCTTCGTTGAGAAGTTTTTCCTCGCGCGCCGCCGGATCCCACATATAGACGTTGGGGCCCAGGCATTGTTTCAGATCCTTGTCGCCGCTGACGATGACCACCGGGCGCTCGGAAGAAAAACGGGCCGCCAGGGAGGCGATGCAGTCATCGGCCTCGCAGCCCTCCGAGACTTCCAGCTTGAGGCCCAGGGCATGCACCATGCGCAGGATGGGCTCGATCTGCCGGGCCAGATCCTCGGGCATGGCGTCGCGGTTGGCCTTGTACAGCGGAAAGATATCGTGGCGAAAATTTTTGCCCTTGCCGTCTTTGACGAAGACGAAATGCCGGGGCCGCTCCTCGCGCAGGATGCGCAACAGCACGCGGGTCACCACCACCAGGGCGTTGGTGGGGAAACCGTCGGAGCGCTGCATATTTTTATTGGCGAAAAAGCCGCGATAAATGAAGGCGGAACCGTCCATCAGAAATATGGGATCAGAGGCTAGGCCCAGGCGTTCTTTCAGTGACATGGCAGTAGGGGTTGAGGGTTGCGCGGCCCGGTCGGCGTCGCCGCTTGCGGAGAAGACATGCTGCGGGTATAGTATAGGGATGGAAACAAGTCCGCAAGTGACAGCTTCGGCTCAGGGGCCGCTCTGGCTCGTAAGCGTGGGCGGCCGCTGGAATATGGAAGAGCCGTGGCCCGAGGAAGCCGACGCTGCCCTGGCCGGCATTGCGGACCAGCGCGTGCGCGAATTGCGCCTGGAAGCAAATGGTCTGGGCCGGTGGGACACCAGTCTGCTGGTCTTTCTGGTGCAGATGGTCAAGGCCGCGCGCGCCCGCAAGCTGGATGTGGATCTGGCTCTGCCCGAAGGACTGGAACGCCTGCTGCACATGGCCTTCGCCGTTCCCGCGCAGGAAGGCGCGGCCCGCAAAAAAAGCGACGCGACGTTTTTGTCCGGCCTGGGGGACGCGGCCCTGAGCCTGCCGCCCACGGTCGGGGACTTTCTCAGTTTTTGCGGCGAGGTGACGCTCTCCATCTGGCGGCTTTTTCTGGGCCGGTCCAAGATGCGCAGCCAGGATTTCGTGGCCGCCATGTATGAATGCGGGGTGCAGGCCCTGCCCATCATCTCCGTCACCAGCATGCTTTTCGGCCTGATCCTGGCCTTTGTGGGCGCGGTGCAGCTGACCCAGTTCGGCGCGCAGATCTATGTGGCGGGCCTGGTGGGCATCGGCATGCTGCGGGTCATGGGCGCGGTGATGGTGGGCGTGGTCATGTCGGGCCGGGTGGGTGCGGCCTACGCCGCCCTTATCGGCACCATGCAGGTCAACGAAGAGGTGGACGCCCTGGCGACTCTGGGCATCTCGCCCGTGGACTTTCTGGTGCTGCCGCGCGTACTGGCGCTCACGGCCATGGTGCCCCTGCTGACGCTCTACGCCGACCTCATGGGCGTGCTGGGCGGCTATCTGGTGGGTGTCATGATGCTGGACCTCAATCCCATGGAATACATCAACGCCACCACCCAGATGGTGCCCTTCAAGCATGTGCTCATCGGCCTGGTTTACGGTACGATTTTCGGGGTGGTCATTGCCGTGGCCGGTTGTTACCAGGGCATGCGCTGCGGCCGCAGCGCCCAGGCCGTGGGACAGGCCACCACCACGGCGGTGGTCCATTCCATTGTGGGCATCATCGTGGCCACGGCCGCCATCACCGTCATCTGCAACGTACTGGGCGTCTGACATGAGCATGGGCAAAGACAACACCCAAACGGCGGGCGGCACCGGGCCGGACGAACGCGAGATCCGGGTCAGCGTGCGCGGCCTGCAAGTGGGCTACGGCTCCTTTGTGCTCATGCGCAATGTGGAATTCGACGTGCGCGCCGGAGACGTTTTTTTCATTATGGGCGGTTCGGGATGCGGCAAAAGCACGTTGCTGCGGGTGCTCATGGGGCTCAAGCCCCCCCAGGCCGGGCAAGTGCTTTACGGGGGCACGGATTTCTGGGGCGGCGGCGAGGAAGTGCGCCGAAAAATCATGCGCCACGCGGGCGTGCTCTTCCAAGGCGGGGCGTTATGGAGCTCCATGACTCTGGCCGAAAACGTGGGCCTGCCCCTGCAACAGTATACGGATCTGGACGACGAGGAAATCCGCGAACAGGCCTCGCTCAAGCTGGCCCTGGCCGGGCTGGCCGGATTTGAGGATTATTATCCCTCGGAAATCAGCGGCGGCATGCGCAAGCGCGCCGGTCTGGCCCGCGCCCTGGCCCTGGATCCCCAGATCCTCTTCCTGGACGAGCCCTCGGCCGGTCTGGACCCGGTCAGCTCCCACCTGCTGGACGAGCTGATTCTGGAATTGCGGGACACGCTGGGCACCACCTTTGTGATCGTCTCTCACGAACTGGCCAGCATTTTCGCCATTGCCAGCAACAGCATTTTTCTGGACGCGCAGACCCGTTCTGTCACAGCCAGGGGCAATCCCAACGAACTGGTGCGCGATCCCCATACCGAGAAGCGCGCCCTGCTCTTCCTGACCAGAGGCGGCGAACGCCGCGGAGAGGACTCCGCCCGTGACGACGCCGGGGCAGCCACGCCCGACAAGGATACGTCAGAATGACTTCACAAGCATACAAAACTATGGTGGGCGCCTTTGTGCTCGGCGGCATCGGTCTCTTTGCCCTGGGCCTGGTTCTGCTGGCCGGGAACCGCCTGTTCAGCAACGACCTCGAGTACGTGCTCTATTTTGACGGCTCGGTGAGCGGCCTTTCCATCGGCGCGCCCGTGGTCTTCCGCGGCGTGCCCATGGGCAGCGTTACCCAGATCAGCCTGGTAGCCAACTCGCGCGATTCCAACGTGACCATCCCGGTGCACATCCGCATTGACGAAAAAAGCATTGTGCGCGCCGGGGGCAGAGGCATCTCCGAGGCCTTTCAGCAGGAGATCGTCCGCCGCATGGTCCAGCGCGGCCTGCGCGCCCGGCTGCAACTGCAAAGCCTGATCACCGGCCAATACCGCATCGAGCTGGATTTCCACCCGGACACCCCGGCCAATTTCCGCTCCTCCACGCCGGATCTGGAAATTCCCACCATTCCCTCGCCCATTGATACGCTCCAGCGCACCCTGGCCAAATTGCCTCTGGAACAGATGGTCCATTCGCTGGATTCCATTCTGGAAGATCTGGCCCAGGCCCTGGCCGACGGCAAGCTCAAGGAAGGCATCGCCTCCTTTGCCGGCACCTTTGCCGAGGCGCAGCGGATGCTCAAGGACAGCCCCCTGCGCAATGCGGCGGACAGCGCCCTGCAGCAGATCGACGGCGCGGCCCGTGCCGTGCGCCAGGAGCTGCCCGGCGCGCTGGTGGCCTTCCGCGAGGCCATGACCAACATGGCCCAGGCCGCCGAACAGCTGCGCAGGGTTTCGGGTTCGGCCCAGGATGTGCTGGGACGCGACTCGCCCGCCATGAACGATCTGCGCCGCCTGCTCAAGGAAAGCACCGCAGCGGCCCGTGCGCTGCGCGATCTCGCGGACCTGCTTGAACGCAACCCGGAAGCCCTGCTCAAGGGCAGAAAAGGAACACGCTGATGTCACGCCATATCTTTCTTCTGGCCGCGCTGCTGACCCTGCTGACCGCCTGCGGCCGCAGCACGCCCACCAACTACTATCTGCTGGAAAGCTCGCTGGGACCGGTGCAGGCCGACGGCCTGCCCGCCAAAAGCCTGCGCGTGGCCCAGGTCAGCGTGCCCGAGTATCTGGACCGCAGCGGCATTGTCAGCCGCGTGGACGGCCAGACCCAGCTGATCGTGGCCCAGTTCCACGCCTGGGCCGAACCCGTCAGCAACGGCGTGCGCCGCGTCACCCAGGAAGTGCTGACCCCGCCGCTGCTGGCCGGGGGCATCAATGTGCTGCCCTCCGGCGACGAAAGCAGCGGCGATTTCACCCTTTTGCTGGACGTCCAGCGCCTGGACGGCAATTTTGACGACAAGGCCGTGCTGGAGACGCGCTGGACGCTTCGGGACAGGGACAACGCCATCCTCGGCCGCGGCATCTACGCCTCCGAGGAGATGGTGCGGGGCAAAACCTACGACCTGCTGGTGGGCGCGGAAAGCCGTCTGGTGCGTCGCATGGCGGACTATCTGGCCGAAAAGCTGCCGCCGCTGATGCGCGGAAAAAAATCATGAGCAGCCTTGCTTCCGACGCCGTTCCCGCGCCCAGCCGCGTGCTGATCGTGGACGACGCGCCGGAAAACCTGCGCATTCTGAGCGAAAGCCTGCGCGGGGACTATACCATCATGTTCGCCAAAAACGGCCGGGACGCCCTGCGCCTGGCCGGCGGCGAACCCGCGCCGGACATTATTCTGCTGGACGTGATCATGCCCGGCATGAACGGCTATGACGTCTGCCGCCGGCTCAAGGAATTGCCGCGCACCCGCGACATCCCGGTCATGTTCATCACGGCCCAGAACGAAGAGGCCGACGAGGCCGAGGGCCTTTCCCTGGGCGCGCAGGATTATATCAAAAAGCCCTTCCAGGCCTCGCTGGTGCGTAACCGCGTGGCCAACCAGCTCGAATTCAAACGCTACCGCGACCACCTCAAGGAACTGGTGGACGAGCGCACCCGGCAGTTGGCCCTGACCCAGGAAGCCACCATTCACGCCATGGCCAGCCTGGCCGAATGGCGCGACCCGGAAACCGGCGCTCACATCAAACGCACCCAGAATTACGTCCGGGCCCTGGCCGAACATATGGCTACCCTGCCCCAATACGTGGACCGTCTTGATGCGGACGCCATTTCCTGGCTCTATCTGTCCGCGCCCCTGCACGACGTGGGCAAGGTGGCCATTGCCGACGCCGTGCTGCAAAAGCCGGGTCCCCTCACGGACGAGGAGTACGAGGCCATGAAGGAGCATACCGTGCGCGGACGCGCGGTGCTGGCTTCGGCCGAACAGGTGCTGGGCGGTAATTCCTTTTTGCGGGTCGCCAGCGACATTGCCTATTGCCATCACGAACGTTGGGACGGCAAGGGCTACCCGCGCGGGCTCAAAGGCGATGAAATTCCCCTTTCGGCCCGGCTGATGAGCGTGGCCGACGTCTACGACGCCCTGCGCAGCCAGCGCGTCTACAAACCGCCCATGAATCATGAGATGGCCGCTAAAATCATCCTGGCCGGACGCGGCACGCAGTTCGCTCCGGATGTGGTGGACGCCTTCGCGGCCATCCAGGACCGGTTCCGGGACATTGCGGAGCGCTATTCCGATCAGGATGACGCAGGCAAGCGCGTCGACGTCCCCGCGTAAGAAAAAATAGTCATGGCTTGAGCCGTTGCCGTTCGCTTCAATGTGGATATAACGACGCTGGAAAAGTTGATGAACAGGGCGTTCATCGGCTTTTCCAGCTTGTTTTTCAAGAGGAGAACAAAATGCTGAGACAGGCAGTCGCCGCGGATCTGGATCATATAGAAGAAGGATACCAAGAGCATTTTTTACATGAAAGAGAACACGGCGCATTTACCGTCTTTCAAGAGGGTGTTTACCCAACGCGAGAAGATGCAAAGAGAGCTTTGCTGGCTGGGGCCTTATTTGTATACGAAGAGGATAGTACTCCGGCGGGCAGCATCATTGTTGATATGCGGCAGCCGGATGAATATGGGAAAATAGACTGGCCGAGTCAGGCGGCAGCCGAAAAAGTGATGGTCATCCATCTGGTCATTGTACGCCCCGGCATGGCAGGAAAAGGCATTGGTTCGTCACTTGTAAATTACGCGCTGGAAATAGCCAAACAGCGTTCATGCGAGGCAGTCAGACTTGACACAGGCTCACAAAACCTTCCCGCTGTTTCCTTATACAGGAAGCTGGGGTTTGAGCTGGCGGGGACTACCAGCATGAAGGTCGGCGGGTTGATTGCTCACGATAGGCATCTCTTTTTTGAAAAGAGACTATACTACAATTGCGGGGAATAGACGCGAAAAGCAACGCGCGGGCGCATCTGCGCGCTGATCTTAGAGCAGATTACCTTTGAAACGCTGCACGTTTCAAAGGATTCATTCCGGCAAAGCGACCGAAGGCAGCCCGCAACGCGGAAAATGCCCGGCGAACCGGGCATTTTCCGGATAAAAACCCTATTGCCCCCAGGAGTTCCGCCCGCGCAGACCGGATCAGCGCTCGTCGGCGTGCCGGGGCAAATCGTTCTTACTGATTGATCATCACCTTGGCCGGGCGCAGCAGCCGGTCGCCCAGCTTGTAGCCCCGCTGGAGCACGCGGGCCACAGCGCCGGAGGCAAGATCCGGCCGGGCATCAAAGCCCACGGCTTCATGCACTTCCGGGTTGAATTCCTCGCCCTCTTCGCCCAGCGGCGTCAGACCGTGCTTGGTCACCGCCTCCCGCAACAGCTTGCGGGTCATGGCCACGCCCTGAAGCATGTCCTTGCAGGCTTCGTGCTTACTGCCGTATTGCAGGGCCAGATCCAGATTGTCCAGCGTGGGCAACAGATCGCTGAGCACGTTTTCGGCCGCGTAACGCATCTGTTCCTGATGTTCCCGGGTAAGACGCTTTTTGAAATTTTCCATTTCCGCGGCGGCGCGCAGGCGCAGTTCCTCAACCTCGGCCTTGAGGCGCGCCTCGGCGTCAGCCTGGGCTTGGTCCGCCGCGCCCGCGTCTTCCGGCATAAGGGCTTCGTCGCGCAAGGCGTTATCCCACCCGTTGTTATCCGGGCTCATGCCCTCCTGCTCCGGACGGCCTTCGCCGGCCTCGTCCTGAAATTCCTCACCGGCCTGGGCCGACCGCATATATGACTGCATCGTATGACGCCGCATGCTTCCTCCTGAAACGTGCCGCCCTGAAAACGTCATCCCGATGGATGCTTCATGACGGTGTATATCTGTATTGAGTAAGGTCGCCGCGCCGTGCTGTCAAGATGCGGCGGCGCGCGCAGGACATTGCCGGAGCTCCGGACGCTTCTCCAGCAGGCAATACCCAGCATGCGCCTCGACATTCTCGCGGCCCTCCTGTATATTGTCCCGATTGCTGAGAGGACTTGCCTATGACATGCCGTATTCTGACCCTGCAGAACGAACAGGAATGGCCCAAAGCCGCCCAGTGGCTGCAGGGCCGCAGCAACCCCGGCGACGGGGTTGAAAATGCCGTGCGGGACATTCTGGCCGCCGTGCGGGGCAAGGGCGACGAAGCCCTTGTTGACTTTACCCGCCGTTTCGACTGCCCGGATTTCGCCCCGCCCCTGCGCGTAAGCGAACAGGAAATCGCCCGCGCCGCGGCGTCGGTTTCCGTGGAAAGCCGGGAGCAGATCAGCGGGGCCGCCGCCAACATCCGCGCTTTCCACGAAGCCCAGCTGGAGAAATCCTGGTTTCTGACCCGGCCGGACGGCAGCATCCTGGGTCAGCGGGTTCTGCCCGTGGATGCCGTGGGCCTGTACGTGCCCGGCGGCCAGGGAGGCAACACGCCCCTGGTTTCCAGCCTGCTGATGAACGCCATTCCGGCCCAGGTGGCGGGCGTGCCGCGTCTGGCCGTCTGCACGCCGCCCCGCAAGGACGGCAGCGTCAACCCGCACATCCTGGCTGCCGCCCATCTGCTGGATATCGACGAAGTCTACCGCGTGGGCGGGGCCTGGAGCATCGCGGCCCTGGCCTACGGCACGCAGAGTCTGCCGCCGGTGGACGTCATTGCCGGACCGGGCAATATTTATGTGACCACGGCCAAGCGTCTGGTTCAGGGCACAGTGGGCATCGACATGATCGCCGGCCCCAGCGAAGTGCTGGTCCTGGCCGATTCGTCGGCCAATGTGAGCTGGATCGCGGCGGACATGCTCTCTCAGGCCGAGCATGACCCCCTGGCTTCGGCCATCTGCGTCACGGACGATCCCCGCCTGGCCGAAAGCCTGCAGCAGGAACTGGACAACCAGTACGTAAGCCTGCCCAGGGCTCAGATCGCCGGGCGTTCGCTCATGGACTGGGGCGCCATCGTGGTGGTGCCCAACCTCAGTGTGGCCGTGGCCGTGGCCAACCGCGTGGCCCCGGAGCATCTGGAAATCTGCACCCGCGACCCTTGGGCCGTGCTGCCGCACATCCGCCATGCGGGCGCGGTCTTCATGGGGCAGCACAGCCCCGAAGCCGTGGGCGATTATTACGCCGGTCCCAACCATGTGCTGCCCACCCTGGGCACGGCGCGTTTTTCCTCGGCCCTTTCCGTGCAGACCTTCTGCAAAAAAACCAGCATCGTGGCCGCCTCGTCGGCCTTCCTGCTGCAAAATGCCCCGGCCATCGCCGCCCTGGCCCGTCTGGAAGGCCTGGAGGCCCATGCCCGCTCGGTGGAAGCCCGCCGGCACAAATAGAGCATAGCACGCTTGAGATTTCCGCTTTACGGAGGGCAAAGCCCGCCTACGGAAATCTTGCGGCCTTGTTTCACAAGGCCGAGCATTTTAACAGTACAGGGTAATTTTCATTGTGAAAATGCTCTAGCGGCACAACAGGAGCTCATATGAAAGTCGTCGTCAAAACGAACATCACCGCCTATCCTCTGCTTTCGCGCGGCAAAGTGCGCGACATCTACGATGTGGACGAAAAAACGCTGCTCATCGTCACCACGGACCGCATGTCGGCCTTTGACGTGATCATGAGCGAGCCCATTCCCTACAAGGGCGTGATCCTGAACAAGATCACCCTGTTCTGGATGGATAAATTCAAGGACATTATCCCCAACCATCTGCTGGAAAGCGACGTAAACCGTTTTCCGGCCGCCCTGGCCCCCTGGAAGGACGAGCTGGAAGGCCGCGCCGTGCTGGTGCGCAAGGCCAAGCCCCTGCCGGTGGAATGCATCGTGCGCGGCTACATCACGGGTTCCGGCTGGAAGGACTACCAAGCCACGGGCCAGCTCTGCGGCTACAGGCTGCCCGAGGGCCTGCGCGAGTCGGACAAACTTGAGCCCGCCCTGTTCACCCCCTCCACCAAGGCGGAACTGGGCCAGCACGACGAAAACATCAGCGTGGCCGAAGCCGCCCGCCTGCTGGGCGAGGACACGGCCCGTCTGGCGGAAAAAACCTCCCTGGCCATTTACGAGGCCGGGCGCGCCTATGCCTCCGGGCGCGGCATCATCGTGGCGGACACCAAATTTGAATTCGGCTTCATAGACGGCAGCCTGCACCTTATCGACGAAGTGCTCACGCCCGACTCCTCGCGTTTCTGGCCCGCTGACCAGTACAAGGCCGGACAGGGCCAGCCCAGCTTTGATAAGCAGTATCTGCGCGACTGGCTCAAGAAGCAGCCCTGGAATATGCAGCCGCCCCCGCCGCACCTGCCCGAAGAAGTCATTCAGGCCACGGCGGAACGCTACAAGGAAGCCTACGAGATTCTGACCAGCGAAATTTAACGGGCTCGCACCCGCAGGACCAACATTCATTAACCGAAGGCCGGCGCGCCGGCTTGTTTTTAAGGAGAAGCCATGCTGCTGCAAGGTAAAAAGGCCCTGATCATGGGGCTCGCCAACAATAGAAGCATTGCCTACGGCATAGCCTCATGTCTCAAAGCCCAGGGGGCCCGGCTGGCCTTCAACTATGTGGGCGAGGCCATCAAAAAGCGTGTGGAGCCCTTGAGCGAGGAACTCGGCGGGGAATTCACCTTCCAGTGCGACGTCTGCGACGATGCCCAAATTCAGGCCGCCGCCGACCTGGTCAAGGAAAAATGGGGCGATCTGGATATCCTCGTGCATTCCGTGGCCTTTGCCAACCGCCAGGATCTGGTGGGCCGCTTTGTGGACACCTCGCGCGACGGCTTCAAGCTGGCCCTGGAGGTTTCCGCCTATTCGCTCACCGGGCTCTGCCGGGCCTTCGAGCCCCTGCTCCACGACGGCAGCTCAGTGATCACCATGACCTACCACGGCTCCACCAAGATCATCCCCGGCTACAACGTCATGGGCGTGGCCAAGGCCGCCTTGGAAGCCTCGGTGCGCTACCTGGCCTATGATCTGGGCCCCAAGGGCGTGCGCGTCAATGCCCTCAGCGCCGGGCCCATCAAAACCCTGGCCGCCTCGGCGGTATCCAGCCTCAAGGACATCTTCAACCATGTGGAGGCCCACGCCCCCCTGCGCCGCAACGTCAGCACCACGGATGTGGGCGGCGCGGCGGTCTTCCTGGCTTCGGAGCTGTCCCACGCGGTCACCGGTGAAATCATCTACGTGGACAGCGGCTTCAACCAGATCGGCATTTCGGCCTGACGGCGGCGGTATGGATTATCTGACCCTCAACGCTCTGGGCATTACCCTGCTGGCCGCATTCGGGCTCTGGGCCTTCCAGCGCGGCGCGCAAGGCGGTAAAAAACGTCCGCCGCGCTCTGAGGACGACGACAACAAGAAGGACAAGTCCTGAACCGGCCGACGCCGGGGAAAACGCCATGTTCTGGAGTATTCTGGCGATTGTGATTGTGCTGGCTCTGGCCTGGCTGTTCAAAAAAGGCTGTGAAGGCACGCCCTTCGCCAATCACAGCCCGTGAGCGCCAAATATCAATCACCTCCGGTGGAGGGAAAAAAGCGATACGCCCCCCGGCGGCAAGCCGCCGGACAAGTTATGGTAGCACAGACCGCACTTTTTGCTTGCGGCTGACACGGTTTTAGCATATACAGATTCGGCTTTACGGGCGGGTGCCAGCATTCGCCCATCCACGGAGAGGTGTCCGAGCTGGTCTAAGGAGCACGATTGGAAATCGTGTGTACGTTAACAGCGTACCGTGAGTTCGAATCTCACCCTCTCCGCCAGATTTCAAGGGGTTACTGAAAAACAGTAACCCCTTTTTCATTGGTGGAACTTTGACAATTGGTGATTTGATTGGTGATTGCCTCAAAAATGTCCGCCGCTTTCCTGTCCACTTCCAGATCATGCAGATAGATTCGCGTGGTCCTGGGGTTCAGGTGTCCAAGTACCTCTTGTGCTCACTGCGGGTCTTTGAAGTTGGTGGCTATGAAGTGCCGTAGGCTAACCCCCGCGAACGGCTGAAAGAGGGAGAGACGTTGTACCTGCCTTCGACGGCCTGGATACGGGACTGCATCAAGCACTACCAGACGGTTGAACAGATTGGCGGATATTTACTACAGCGCCACCGGGAATTGTCTTTTTGACGTGAAGGGCAATTACGAGTTGCGCGTGGGCGGCAATATGACCCAGACCGCCGCAGGTGCCGGAACGGTGCAATCAAAGGGCAGTATGTCAGTAGGCAGCTCCGCTGAAAGCCTGAATTTGGCCGCAGCCCAACAGGGAAGCATGAGCGGCCCCGGCGGGCTGACATTTGAGGGACCGTCGACGTTCAAGGATAACATTGACGTTGGAGGCGACGTGAAGGTCGGGGCAGCGTGATTGACGCCGGAGGAAACACAAATCACCATTCACATTGATCGGTTCCCGTTTTCCCCCGACCCCCTTGCGGTTGGACTGGGAAGGTGATTACCGCAAATTCTACCGTTTCATTTGGGTTGGGTCATTTCTCATCTTGAAGTTTGTATCTAAATGATTACAATCTTCCTATGTACACAGTCCTTCGTTCATCCGTTCATCGCTCTTTGATGCTTGGCTTTCCAACCTCCGGGATGGAAGGGGACACGCTCGGATAGCGAGTAGAATTAAAACAGTCCAACGCGGTTCATTGGGTGACTATAAATCCTTAGACGGGGGGCTTTTTGAACTGCGTATTGATTATGGGCCAGGGTATCGAGTGTATTTCACGCGAAAAGAAGACGTTATTATATTGCTCCTCATTGGCGGTGATAAATCTTCCCCAAAATGTGATATAGCTCGCGCCCGCGCCATGATGGAGGAATAATATGGATCTACGCAAATTTGCTCCTTTTGATGCCGCAGATTATCTGGATAGCGAAGAAGCCATTGCCGAATACTTGAGTCTTGCGGCTGCCGACCCCGACCCTGGCGTCTTATTGTCTGCTATTGCCGATGTAGCAAAGGCACGTGGTATGGCAAAACTTGCACTGGATTCGGGCCTTGGGCGTGAAAGCCTGTATAAAGCGCTGCGTCCTGGCTCCAAACCACGCTATGAAACAATTGCCAAAATCCTTTCGGCGCTGAATGTAAAAATGCAGATACTCCCGGCTACTGTGGAATCTGCATAATGAAAGCAATACAGAGCGAAGAAAAAATATCTTTTGAGCATAGTCCGGGGAACGTCAATGCCGACCTTGGCATAAAAGACACCGATGAAATGTTCCATAAGGCCAGCTTGGTGGCCAAGATTTCAGACACTATACAGGAAAGAGGCTGGCCCCGGCAGCAGGCGGCCCAACTATTGGGAATGACTCAGCCCAAGCTCTCGCTCATGCTGCGTGGACAATTCCATGACATCAGCATGACACAAGTTCTGAGTTGTTTTACCCGTCTTGGCTACGATGTTCAGATTGTCGTCAGACCGCTACCCGGCCCGCATAGCCGACCGGGTTCCATCCATGTGGTGTTCCCGTAACACTTCCCATTTTCCCTTTTCTCATCATCCCCGACCATCCGGCGGGGGGTTTTCTCCATACAACAAACCGGCAAGTTTGCGCTTGCCGGGGGCCGTGGGCGGCGTTGTCGCGTCGCTCGGTGGGGGCCTAACCGCCCCCGCCTGCCTTCAGAAAATTACTTGCCAAGAATCGCCCAAGCACAGCGCATATCGAGATAATCAGCCCACGCCTGCAACATTTTGTGTCGCTCCGTAAGCAGGTCTGAACGCTGGTAGGCTGTGGCTGATTTATGGATTTCTCCCGGTGAAAACGCGAAACGCTTCGCAAGCCTGGGACATGATGCGAAAATCTTCCCCTTTCTGGTCGATGCGACGAAAGAGTTACCATTCGCTCATGAATATTTCGACATGATCATCAGCGTGAACTCATACCAGTATTTTGGCGGGAACGAGGCCATGCTGCCGAAACTCCTGTCCTTTGTGAAGAAAGGCGGACTGATGGCGGCGGCCGTACCCGGATTCACACAAGACTTCCCCGAAGGGCAACTGCCGAAGGAGGTTCAGCCCTTCTGGATGCCCGAGTGGTATTTTTATTCCTGCGACTGGTGGCGGGCATTATGGGAAAAAGAACCCGGCATAACGATCACTGCGTTGCGTGAAATGAGTTCATGCAAGCAGGCCTGGGATGATTGGCTGCAATCTCCCTCCCCGCATGCGCAACACTATGTTGCCATGATGGAAGCGGGAGTTGGAAAATATTTCAATATTATCCAGATGGTAGCTCAAAAAGTTTAATCAGTGACCGCATGTGAATCTGCTTTGACCACTCCCCCAAAGCACAGCGCACAGCAAGGCGTTCACACAGCAAGCGTCTTGGCGGATGCGTCTGATGCCTTCTGTGTGCAGTTGGAAAGGCGGGATTTGCCCAACCGACACGGAAATGTCCCGGTAAGCTCTTACCGCTTAAAAGTCTCATCCCGACGTCCTGTCGTCCTTTTTGCGTAAACAGCCCCCAAGGCCATGCCAAGCGGGCTGTTTACCTGCCAATCGGATGAATGGTTGATTCTTCGCCACACAAAATCCCAACCATTTCAGGGAACTATAATATTCTCGTTTTTATTGGCGGCAGAGCGACGACGAAATTTCGCCGGTTAATTTATCTTTGTAATATCAAGTAATTATAACATACTATATGCTTTCCTATTTCAAAGCCTATGGCGAAACCTCGCCATATAGCAATAATGATATCAATCAACAGTCTAATTTTATTAAATTTTACACTATGGAATAGCTCTTGCTATAAAGAAGATCGATATATTATCCTCTTACCAGCAACAGGAGACCGTTATGCCGACCCCAGCGTATATGACCATTACCGGCGAGCGTCAGGGCAACATCACCGCCAACAACTTTACCGAAGCCTCGGTGGGCAACATCTATCAGGAAGGGCACGAAAACGAGACCCTTATCGAGGCCTTCGAGCACAAAATCCTGCTGCCTCGCGATCCGCAGTCCGGCCAGCCCACGGGCCAGCGCGTGCACCAGCCCCTGAAGATCACCAAGGTCATGGACAAGTGCTCTCCCCTGCTCTACCGCGCCCTGACCAGCGGCGAGCGTTTGCCCAAGGTGGAACTCAAATTCTACCGCACCTCGGCCCAGGGCACCATGGAACATTATTTCACCATGACGCTGGAAGACGCCATTATTACGGACATCACCACCTACATGCCCAACTGTCAGGACCCCGGCATGGCGCATTTCACCCATCTTGAGGACGTGCAGTTCACGTACCGCAAGCTCACCAAGACCCACGAAATCGCCAGCACCTCGGAAAGCGACGACTGGCGCAAGCCGCAGAGCGCCTAGCCGCCTGGGGCGCGGTTGTCGGACGCCAGCGGCGGCCGCGCCCCGAGTCCGACGCCTTGAAGCGGCGTAACCCTCGGCCCCGGAGTTCCCATGACCCAGATGCTTGCCGCCAATGCCTCCTGGTTCAACTTCACCGCCCAGAGCGGCGACTTCGGCGTGTACGCCTTCTCGGGTTTCGAGGAGGTCTGCAAGCCGTATGAGTTCAGCATTGAACTGGCCAGCCGCTCGGCCAACGTGGACCTTACGGCCCTGCTGGGCACTCCGGCCTGCCTTTCCATTGCCGACCGCAGCGGCGGCGAACGCCTGGTCCACGGCCTGATCCGCGAGATGGAGCAGCTCCACACCGCCAATCGCTTCACCCACTACCGTTGTTCCCTGGTGCCGCGCCTCTGGTTTCTGGGCCAGATCCGCGATCATCGTATTTTTCAGAATCTCTCGGTGGTGGAAATCATCCAGCGGATTCTCAAGGAGCAGGGCTTCACGGCCGACGGCTCGTCCTTCAAGCTCTCCTACAGCTATGAGCCGCGCGAGTATTGCGTGCAGTACGGCGAAACGGACCTGCACTTCATCACCCGCCTGTGCGAGGAAGAAGGCATTTATTTTTACTTTGAGCACAACCGGGACAGCCACTGCCTCTGCTTCTGCGACCGCGAGGGCGGCCCCAAAATCCCCGGGCAGAGCGATCTGCGCTTTTTCCCCGGCTCGGGCCAACGCTCGGATACGGCGGTCATCACCCGCCTGACCCTGCACGAACAGGTCAACAGCAATGCCACAACGTATCGCGAGTGGAACTTTGAACACCCTAAATTATCTCTGGAAGTAAAAAAACAGGAACCGGACAAAGAAGCGGCCCCCACCCCGCCGGGTATGCTGCTGGAACAGTACCAGTACCCACACCTCTACCAATTGCAAAAAACCGGCACGCGCTATGCGGACTTGCAACTCTTACGCCAGTTGACCTTCCGGCAGTGGATAGAGACGAAATCAGACATCTCCCGCTACCTGCCCAGTTATACCTTCACTATCCACGACCATCCTCGGGACGATGTAAACACAGGCTGGTGGATAGTGTCCGTGCGCCACGAGGGTGAACAACCCGGCGTACTGGAACACGAAGCCCCGGACGGGCGCGGCCTGCACTATGCCTCGCGGGTCAGGGCCATTCCGGAGATGACCCGTTTCATTCCGGCCCTGGAGCATCCCAAAAACCTGGTTGAAGGCCTGCAATCCGCCCTGGTCACCGGGCCCGGCGACGAAGAAGTATTCACCGACCAGTATGGCCGCGTGAAAGTGCAGTTCCATTGGGATCGTGAGGGCGCATACGATGAAAAAACCACCTGCTGGGTGCGCGTTGCCGACACCTGGGCGGGTGACAATTTCGGATTTATCCAAATTCCCCGTATCGGGCAGGAAGTTATCATCGAATATATGGAAGGCGACCCGGACCGGCCCGTCATTACCGGCCGGGTATACAACACCTTGCTGATGCCGCCGTGGCGGCTGCCGAGCCAGAAAACGCTTTCGGGTATCCAAAGCAAAGAGTTTCGCGCGGGGCGCCGCAACCAGCTTATTCTTGACGATACGCAGAACGAAATTCAGGTGCAGGTAACCAGTGACCATCACCTGTCACAAATAAACCTGGGGTATTTGACGCGCATCGACCATATTGAAGGGCGCAAGGAGTTCCGTGGCGAAGGGTTTGAATTGCGTACAGACGGATGGGGGGTGCTGCGTGCCGGAAAAGGAATGCATCTCACGACTGTCCCCCGTTCCGGTATAGGGCACCACCAGAAAGATATGCGCGAAGCGGATAATAATTTGCGTGGAGCCGCAGCGCAACATGAAGAAACCAGCAAGCTCGCGCAAGCGCATAACGCGCAGGACTCCGGAACGGATGGAGAAGTGGTGTTCAACGCGCTGCACAAACAGGTGGATGAAGTACATGGCAACGGCGAACCACATGGTGAGTTGACCTCTCCGCACATGATGCTCTCCAGCCCTTCGGGCATAGCGCTGACCGCGATGGATTCTATCCATGCGCACAGCGCCGAGAACACAGCCATCACCACGGGGCGGCATTTATCCCTGAGCACGGGCCGCAGTCTCCTGGGCAGCGCCCTTGATCGCATCAGTCTTTTTGCACATAGGCTGGGAGTGCGCCTTTTCGCCGGACAAGGAAAGGTGGAAATTCAGGCCCAATCCGACGACATGGACATCATCGCCGACAAGGTGCTGAAACTCATCAGCGCCAAGGCCTCTATACAGTTGACGGCAGCGAAAGAGATCACACTGCTTGCGGACGGCAGCTATATCCGCATCAACGGCAACGGCATAGAACAAGGGACCAAGGGCAAATGGACCGTGTACGCCAACACCCGTAAAATGCTTGGCGGAAAAGACATGCAGCCCCCTGAAACAGAACTGCCGTCAGGCGCCACACAGTTTAATGAGGAATTTTGCCTTAAGGACAGTATGACCGGAGAATTGTTGGCGAATACCCGTTATGAAGTACATTTTGATGACGGCAGTGTGGTTTCCGGCACAACAGGCGAAGATGGAATAATCCCGATACAGAGGCGCTTACATCCGGCAAAACTCACCATCAAAATATTGGGCAAGGAGTGATGCCATGAGCGATGAACTCAGTGTTCGCTGTGTTGCTTCTGCACAAGATGAAGATCCTGCTAAAGATGCGGCGTATTGGCAGCTGACGCCGAAAAACCAGTGCGATACGGTTACTATATTCGTGGACAGGCGGAAGATAATCCCTGTGCTCTTTCTTCCTGGTATCATGGGTACGAATTTGAAAAATAAAAAACTTGGTGGAGATCCTGTGTGGTCACCACCAAACAATATTTTTTCAGGGATTGTCACTCTGCTGGAATATTTAGGGAAGAATGCAAGTAGGCGGGCTGCCGAACTCGACCCGGACGCGACACAGGTTGATGACGGCGGCACCATAAATAACGCTCCCTTGCTGGAAAGTCATGAAGCTCAACACATTCGTCATTGGGGAGAAATATACAGCAAATGCTATCACCCCTTCATGGCACGTTTACAGTCGCGGCTGAACAGGGTTTACAGTGAACATACCTTTAGCGGGAAACGTCCATTGGTAAATAATTGGGAGGAAATGCTCAAGCATGATCCGCTTCTATCCGGTCAGGTGACACAAAAAGGGGCTCTTGTGAAACCTTGCCTGACCCAGGCGGAACTTGATCACATTAACCATTTCCGATTCGAGGTCTGGGCAGGAGGATATAACTGGCTGCAAAGCAATGCGAAGTCAGCGGAAGCTATCGAAAGGCGCATTGATGAAATTATCGGTTTTTATAAAGAAGGCCTTTTGGCAACAAAAAAAGTGCTCATCATCACGCACTCCATGGGCGGTCTTGTTGCAAGAGCCCTTGTGCAACAATTGAAAGACGAGGCACAAAACAAAATTCTCGGCGTTATCCACGGCGCCATGCCTGCCAACGGCGCGGCGGAAACTTATGCCAATATGCGCCAGGGCATCAAGGGCCTCATGGGGTATGTGGTGGGCAAGGATGCGGAACAGGTGACCGCCTGCTGGGCTATGCCCAAGGCGGGCTGGAATTGCTGCCTTTCGGCGGCAGATACTGCATGGAGGAAACACTCGGCGTGCCCTGGTTGTATTTTAAAGAAAACGGCAACGGGAAATACTTGCCCACGGGGGATAATCCCTATGATGAAATTTACAAAGAGAAAAAATGGTACGGCCTCATCCCCTCTGCCAATGAAGCGAAAATCCCTAAAAAACAAACCGCGCCTGAAGAGGATGCGGAAAAAACCAGGCTAACATTTAGGGAAAAATTTGAGTTTCTGATTAGAGATGTAAAAAAATTTCACGAAATAATACGCGGTAAATACTTTCCGGACACCTTTGCTTTCTGGGGCTGTGACGACGCATTGCCGGCCGTGGGCGCGGTATCATGGGACGCCATGCCGTTGGGTAAAAAACCCGCGCACCCTCAAGATATAACCGACACCGGCAAAGGGGCCGCCTTTGACGGCGCGCGCTGGTGCAAATTGGTGGAGCACAAAAACCCCGGCGACGGTACTGTACCCTACGCATCGTGGAAAAAAGACAGGGCATTGCCGCGTATGACCTTTCTGCACGGCAAGGCGAAGCAACCCGCGCTGAGCGGAACCGCCGGCTATGAACACCAAGCGGCTTTTAATGACGAACGGGCCTTGTGGGTTTCGTTATACGGGGCCGTGAAACTGGTCTCTGAAAAAGTTCCTTTACCCGGCAAGTGAGGCATGTATGAACTTCCACCCACGATTGACAGTATTGTTTCTTTTTCTGTTTCTCTGCGCCTGTGTCCATTCAACTATGGGAAATGCTCAAGGAGTCATTGTGGATACATCAAACTGGAAAACACACGCGGCGGGCCGCTTTTTAGTCGCCCTTCCCCCGGATGCCCAAGTCGAATTTACCGCGCAAATATGGAAAACCGATTTGGAGTGGCGTAAAGACCTGACCCCGGAAAGTGCCCAAGCGGAAATACAGAAAAAGATAGCTCATTATAAATCTATTCCGCATGAACTAATAGATGGAACACAGTTTATAGACACATTTTCTCTCTCTGGTGGAGGAGGAGTAGTACAACATTGGGCTAGAGCGTATGATGATAATGTATCTTTAATGGAATGCTATTTTGTATCACAAGATAACAAGAAACGTGTCTATTATTATGCGTATGAAGTGGGGAAAAGCAGCTTTGCCGCTGGCCGCAAGGATGTGGAAGAAATGGCAAAGACGTTTTACGCGCGTGACGATTGGGATCCGCTTCCCACAGAACCAGGGTATGCCTTTCCCGGCGGATTTTCCAAACACAGCGGTGAATGGCGCGCGGAACGAGCCATACTGGCCTTCAACAGCCCCTCCTATCCAGGCATAGCGGGGTATTTTGCCTGCTACAGTTTTGGCAAAAAACAGGGAAAAATGTTCGACCAGGAAGACTTTAATGAGCGCCTTGCGGCCATCGCCTCTAAAATAACCATTTTGCAAAAAGGCGACTGCGTGGTGAACGGCTATGAAGCCCAGGAGCTGTGCGCTGCCTCCACAGAAAACGGCAGGCGCATGTACAATTTTGATATGGAAATACCCTGCCAAGGCAAGGAGCTGGCCGGGCCACAGCTTATCCTCCATTTGTTCAGTAAGCGCGGCGAACAAGGTAACGGTTTCATCTCTGACAAAGAAGCCATTGCGGTATGGAACGCCATAAGAGACTCCATTCGACTGCGCCCCGGTGCTGTGTAATTACAGGCGCCGCAGGATACTCGATACCTAGAGAGGAATACTATGTCCTGCTCCATAGATAATCGCGGAATTATCCGCCTTGGTGACTCCACAACTCATGGAGGAACCGTTGTTCAGGTTGCAAGCACGACTACCGTTGATGGCATTCGTATCGCGCGCATCGGCGACATCGTGACGTGCCCAAAATGCAAAGGCATATACAGCATTGTTGAAGGCCAAGCCACATACACTGATCAAGGTGTCCCCGTCGCTTTGCACGGGCACAAAACTTCCTGCGGCGCAGCACTAATCACCTCACTGCCATAAACTGTAATACCGGGCGCCCTTCAATCCGTTGGGCAGGAACTACCCAAGGCTGTCAATGCTCGTCAAAGCTCCAGGCAACTATGCGTCTGTAGGCACACTAGGGCCTGTTAACACTATTTCAGAGCTATAACAATTAACGCAAAGACGACAAAGGCCAGGAACATGACATCGAGCTTATCGAACCGAGTAAAAACACGGCGGAAGCCTTTGAGCCTCCTGAAAAGCCGTTCTACCTCATTACGTCTTTTGTATAGCTCTTTGTCATACTCCCACGGTTTCAGTCGGTTGGGATTGGGCGGCACCACCGGAGTGAAGCCCAACTCACGTCCCAAGCGAGTCGTTTCATTACCCTCATATGCGCCATCCATAAGCAAGCTGCACGGCGCTGGCATCGGCCCCAACTGGACAAGCAGCCTGCGCCCCTCGGGGGCATCGCCGGCGTTGCCGGGAGTGAGGCTGAAATTCAACGCGCATTCAGCATTCGCGGCAACCATATGAAGCTTGGTCGTCCACGCCGCC
>NZ_JH114301.1:467684-560595 GCF_000224635.1 Desulfovibrio sp. 6_1_46AFAA | reverse complement strand
TGCCGGGAGTGAGGCTGAAATTCAACGCGCATTCAGCATTCGCGGCAACCATATGAAGCTTGGTCGTCCAGCCGCCTCTGGACTTTCCGATGGACTGCGGACCTGTTTTTTTAAGGCCCCTGTTCCATCGGGATGAACCTTAACAATAGTACTGTCGAGAGAAACTGCTTCTATTTTAAGGCGGAGTATCTGCTCTTGTTGAAGGCGTTCAAATATACGGTCAAGAACTCCGTTCTTGCTCCAGCGGTTCATGCGCGTGTAGATGCTGTGCCAACAGCCAAAATTTTTCGGCAGTCCACGCCATTTACACCCATGCTCCGCAACGTACAGAATCGCATTCAACACCTGGAGATTGTCAAAATGGACATTACCTCTTTGGCGCGGGAAGCAGTCAGCGATTCTCTCATATTGTTCGCGAGTAATTTGCATAAGACATTCTTACGGAATACTCGCTCTTTGTCAAATAGTGTTAACAGGCCCTAGAGCAGCAGATTGACTATTGGAACAGCAGCGGCATTGACGTTACCGGACTCCCGGCCGCTCATCTGCGTGGCACGCGTGACAGCGCCATTTTCGGCGATAGCCTTATTCTCAAGCCTTATGTGCGGCCGCACGCCTTTCTTGGTTCCGAGGAATGGCCCTACGGCATCTGGTGGCAACGCGTCCACGGCAACTATTACCGGGTTATTGTATACAGAGACTGGCTTATTTGCTCCGAATATCTGATGACGGAAAAAGACGGCCAGGACGTAACATGGTTTCTGGGAGAGGGCTTTGACACGCCGGGCTGGAAACCTTTTTCAGGATATTGGGGTGGAAATGTCACCTTGTACCCGGCGCAAGGCATATATACGCTCATCCCCGTCATGGAAAAAGATCTGCCCCCGGACTTTCCCGAGGGGCTGGTGCGCTGGATACCCTGAAAAGCGTGAGGCGTGTATGTACGCTGACCACTGTATGAAAAGCAAAGTCCACTCCCCGGCTCACAGCAAGGGCAGGAGCCGTCGGCAATGGCGTCCAGAGACGTCAGGAGACACGGCCATAATTCGATTATTCATTTGCGGGCTTTGTCTCCTGATTGCCTTGTCTTTACCACTTCATGCCGCGGAGGCCGCGCCCATGCCTCTCATACTTTTTAACACGAAACTCCAAAACCCGGACTTGACGCTGCCCCGGATCCATCCTTGGCGCGCGGAGCGGCCGGGAGATCCCTTTCCTTCCAGCGATGTTATTCTGCTCAGCGTGCAGGAGGGCAATATCCTGCGCGTGGCCATGTATTACCCGGAAATGGATGAACTAGAGCAGCAGATTGACTATTGGAACGGCAGCGGCATTGACGTCACGGGCTTGCCAGCCGCACTTCTACGAGACGAAGAAGATTCTGCTATTTTCGGTGACAGTCTTATTCTCAAGCCTTATGTGCGGCCGCACGCCTTTCTGGGCTCCGAGGAATGGCCCTACGGCATCTGGTGGCAACGCGTCCACGGCAACTATTACCGGGTTATTGTATACAGAGACTGGCTTATTTGCTCCGAATATCTGATGACGGAAAAAGACGGCCAGGACGTAACATGGTTTCTGGGAGAGGGCTTTGACACGCCGGGCTGGAAACCTTTTTCAGGATATTGGGGTGGAAATGTCACCTTGTACCCGGCGCAAGGCATATATACGCTCATCCCCGTCATGGAAAAAGATCTGCCCCCGGACTTTCCCGAGGGGCTGGTGCGCTGGATACCCTAACACTGTGAGGTGCGTATGCCCCCAGCCTGCCGCGTAGGCGATAAAGCCCTCTGCCCCGCCGACAGTCACGGCAAGGACTGCTGCCCGCACACCGTCACCGGCCCGGCCGTCAGCGGTTCGCCGGATGTCTTCATTGACGGCAGGGCCGCCCTGCGCGTGGGCGATCCAGGCGTACACAGTGCTTGCTGCGGGCCCAACACCTGGAAGGCCGCGCAAGGCAGCCCCAAAGTGCTCATCAACAACATCCCGGCGGTACGTCTCGGTGACGCCACCAGCCACTGCGGCGGTTCGGGCAATATGATCGAAGGCAGTCCCGACGTCATCATCAATTAGCAGCCACGGCCCGGAGTTCCCATGACCCAGATGCTTGCCGCCAATGCCTCCTGGTTCAACTTCACCGCCCAGAGCGGCGACTTCGGCGTGTACGCCTTCTCGGGTTTCGAGGAGGTCTGCAAGCCGTATGAGTTCAGCATTGAACTGGTCAGCCGCTCGGCCAACGTGGACCTTACGGCCCTGCTGGGCACTCCGGCCTGCCTTTCCATTGCCGACCGCAGCGGCGGCGAACGCCTGGTCCACGGCCTGATCCGGGAGATGGAGCAGCTCCACACCGCCAATCGCTTCACCCACTACCGTTGCTCCCTGGTGCCGCGCCTCTGGTTTCTGGGTCAGATCCGCGACCATCGCATTTTTCAGAATCTCTCGGTGGTGGAAATCATCCAGCGGATTCTCAAGGAGCAGGGCTTCACGGCCGACGGCTCATCCTTCAAGCTCTCCTACAGCTATGAGCCGCGCGAGTATTGCGTGCAGTACGGCGAAACGGACCTGCACTTCATAACCCGCCTGTGCGAGGAAGAAGGCATTTATTTCTACTTTGAGCACAACCGGGACAGCCACTGCCTCTGCTTCTGCGACCGCGAGGGCGGCCCCAAAATCCCCGGGCAGAGCGATCTGCGCTTTTTCCCCGGCTCGGGCCAACGCTCGGATACGGCGGTCATCAACCGCCTGACCCTGCACGAACAGGTCAACAGCAATGCCGCCGCCTACCGCGAATGGAACTTCCGGAAGCCCCGCCTGGATCTGGAAGTGCGCGACAAGGAAGAGGACAAGCAGGCCGCTCCGGCCCCGCCCGGCATGTTGCTGGAACAGTATGCCTACCCGCATCTCTACCAGTTGCGTAAACCCGGCGAGCGTTACGCCAAGCTCCAGTTGTCGCGCCAGTTGACCTTCCGGCAGTGGATCGACTGCACTTCGGATGTGGCCCGTTTTCTGCCCAGCTATGTTTTCAGTATTGACGATCACCCTCGTGCCGCCCTCAACGGGCGCTGGTGGGTGGTAACCGTGCGCCACGAAGGGCAGCAGCCCGGCGTGCTGGAGCACGAGGCCCCGGACGGGCGCGGTCTGCACTATGCCTCACGGGTCGCGGCTATTCCGGAGATGACCCGCTTTATCCCGGCCCTGGAACACCCCAAGAATCTGGTTCTCGACAAGCAGACGACCCATGTCACCGGCCCCAAGGGAGAGGAAATCTACCCGGACAAGTACGGCCGCGTGAAGGTGCAGTTCCACTGGGACCGCGAAGGTCAGTACAATGAAAAGACCTCCTGCTGGGTCCGCGCTTCTCAGGAATGGGCGGGCGGCAAATACGGCACCATGGCTATCCCGCGCATCGGCCATGAGGTCGTGGTTTCTTTTCTGGAAGGCGACCCGGACCGGCCTCTGATCACGGGCCGCGTCTACCATGAGCTGAACATGCCGCCCTACGAGCTGCCCGCGCACAAGACGCGCACGGTGTTCAAGTCCATGAGCACGCCGGGCAAGGAAAACGAGGCGCGCGGCTTCAACGAGTTTCGTGTGGAGGACAAAAAAGGCCAAGAAGAAATCTACGTGCATGCGGAAAAGGACGTGAACGCCCACGTCAAGAACGACTGGAAAGAACACATCCTGCACGACCGGCACCGCACCGTGGACAATTTCACCTACACCCTGACCAAGGGTGAAACCCACGAGACGCTCAAGCAGCCACGCAAAACCGAACTTTTCGCCAATGACAACCGCACCGTGCACGCGGACAGCCACACGAAAGTGGACGGCAAATGGCTTGGCAAGGCCGGTACGGAAATCCATCTGGAGGGCGGCCTCAAGATCGTTCTGGAGGCCGGGGCCGAGCTGACCCTCAAGGCCGGAGGAAGCTGGCTGACCATCAACGGCGCGGGCGTCAGCGCGGACGGCGCGGCCGTCTGCCTCAACTCCGGCGGCGGCCCGGGCGACGGCACGCCCGCCGTTCCTCTGCTGCCGGAGGGAAGCCTATCGCCACCGGTACCTCCGCCACCGACAATCCATTGCCTGGCCTATGCTTATAAAAACGCGGCTTGTGTATGTGAAATCTGCAATAAAAATCAGTAACTCTTATTATGTAAAAAAACTATGCAGTTACTTACACCTCAGAGCACAGTCGCGGAGCCACTCAATCGCCACGAAAGTTATGAGCATTGGCGTGATGCTCTTTGCCGAAACATATTGGCGGCACCCCATGATAAGGTATGGCACGCTATTCTTGACCCCAACGCGGATGAGGCGCTTCCTGAGCTTCTCTGGGAATTTTATGATTCCTCACACATCTTTCCGCTGTTCATGAACACCATGAATCATGAATCCATGCTGCGTGGACCATTGTTTGTCACAATACAAAAACCAAATAGATTTGTAGAGTGGTTTTTTGAAAAAAGCGGTCAAAAGCCTCTGGGCATTCTTTACCATGCCCCGGCTGAAAAAACCGACCTGCTTTTTGAGCATTTACAGAATTTGGTCGAGTGTTCCCTACCCGGAGAAAGAAAAGGGGTTTTTCGTTTTTATGATCCGCGCATTCTTTATGCCTTGTGCCAATGTGGTGACGAGAAACTCAAAGCGACAATTACTGGTCCAGCTATAGCGTTGCATGCCTGGGAGCCTGGTTTCGAACGCGCCGTGGAGCTTGCCGGAGAAAATTATTTTCTGGAGCAAGAGGGCTTTTTTCTTGAGCAACCCTGGCTTGATTGTGTCTCAAAACAGACCACGCCATATGCCGTGATCCAAAATATGCAAGGCGAAAGAGGGGATTTGCTACGTTCCAAACCACAAAATGAAGTACTTCTATTTGTCAGCGAAATATGCAATTCGCTGTTTGAGCTTGGCATTACTGATATATATGGCTGTATTGTAGGCACATCATTCGTCATGCAAGTAGGGCACAACATTTTTGAAGATGAGATAATACAGAAAAACATATGTGAAAATATTAATAAACACTCATTGTTAGATATTTTGCTGGAGCTTCCCGACGCTTCTTTCCCAAATGAGCTCTTAACAAAGGAGTAGTGTTAGCCATGCCCCGTACACCACTGTTCACCCGCGGCAGTCTTTTATTTTTGCTTCTACTTGGTGCCGGACTGCTCTGGCTTGTGTTCACCTATCAGCCGCAACCCAAGATCACTGGGGTCAAAGGCGGTTCACTACGTCCGGTCATGGTAGAGTATATCTGGTTTAATGAAGGTTCTTGGTCCGCCCCAAACGGCATTTATTACGCAAATCCCCGTATCCCTCCCGCCGCAGGCGGGGGGGCGACCCTGTCGTCCCGATATCTGCCAACCCAAGTGGAAGCGCGCTGGTATGACCCTGTACAGCAATGTTTTTATGAGGCTGTGCTGCTGGCCCCGGACATGGAGCAAAAAGCCAGGGCCGTTCTGAAAACCCAACCCAAACCATACCGTGGCAAATATACGTTAAAGCTTATTCCATTTTTGCGAGGATCTGATCTTGAGATCTGGCTTCATGGGGATGATGAAAATTACTTTCATGATCTGCAGGAATTTACAGAACTGCTCAGCGTGGCCCATGGCCAAAAAGTTCCCGGCGATGCGACAAAATATACAGCGGCGGTCAAGCTGCTCACCAAAGAAAAAGAAATTCCCGCTGACACCCCGCTGCCCGGCAGCAAGGAGTAGTCATGCCTCGTACACCACTGTTCACCCGCGGCAGCCTTTTATTTTTGCTTCTACTTGGTGCCGGACTGCTCTGGCTTGTGTTCACCTATCAGCCGCAACCCAAGATTACTTGGGTCAAAGGCGGTTCACTACGTCCGGTCATGGTAGAGTATATCTGGTTTAATGAAGGTTCTTGGTCCGCCCCAAACGGCATTTATTACGCAAATCCCCGTATCCCTCCCGCCGCAGGCGGGGGGGCGACCCTGTCGCCCCGATATCTGCCAACCCAAGTGGAAGCGCGCTGGTATGACCCTGTACAGCAATGTTTTTATGAGGCTGTGCTGCTGGCCCCGGACATGGAGCAAAAAGCCAGGGCCGTTCTGAAAACCCAACCCAAACCATACCGTGGCAAATATACGTTAAAGCTTATTCCATTTTTGCGAGGATCTGATCTTGAGATCTGGCTTCATGGGGATGATGAAAATTACTTTCATGATCTGCAGGAATTTACAGAACTGCTCAGCGTGGCCCATGGCCAAAAAGTTCCCGGCGATGCGGCACAATATACAGCAGCGGTCAAGCTGCTCATCAGAGAAAAAAAAATTCCCGCTGACACCCCGCTGCCCGGCAGCAAGGAGTAGTCATGTCTCAGACGCCCCAAAGTCCCGCCGCTCAAGCGGCCAACGACAGCGCCGGCATCTCCCCCGGCCTGAATAACGGCGTACTGCCCTGTTGCGAGCCCAAGCGCCATTTACAGATCGGTATTTTTTTCGATGGTACCGGCAATTATCTGGATATTGATCGGGATCAGGCCAACAAGGTAAGCGGATGGGAAGAAAAGAATAAAGAACGGAGAGAAGAGGCGCAACAACAGAGGGAAAAGACCCATGCGGCAGTCTCTGAAGCCGCCCGCCGGAAGGAGGAATATGCCGCGCAAGCCAGGCAACTCCGCGCGGAACAGGCAAAGCTGGAACAGGAAGCCCAGTGGAGCCACAACAGGGCTCTGAGCTATGAGGCGGCGGCCGAAGGCATTGAGGAACTGGGCTGGCAGGACGCGGAGCAGTATTACCAGTTGCGGGGCGAAGCCCTGGATGCCTGGCGCGCTGCCAAGAGCCGGGCCGCGCGCAAAGCCGCGGAAGCCGATGAGGCCGAAAAACAGGCGGCAGAGGCCGAAACCGAGTACCGGCGCTTGCAGCAAGAGCAACGCCGTATCGAGGAAGAAGTCGCGCCCGCCAGCGAGGACAAAAGTTCGCCCAGCAATGTGGCTAAGCTGTTCTTGCTCTATCCTGATGGAGAGTCCGAGGATCAACGGAGCATCTACATCAAAGGTGTGGGCACGGTCACCGCTGCAACGAAGGACCCCACGGAAAGAATGCTTATGGCTATAGGCACGGGAGGGGTCGGGCCGGCTCCGGGGGCTGAAAGCCCGGATGACTACAGCGGCTTGGGCTTGGGTTTCGGCCTTGGTCCGGAAGGCGGCCAGGCCCGCATCCTTGAGGCCAGAGGAGGCTTGCTCTCCATTTTAAGACAATTTAAAAATTGTCCACCGGCATCAGTAACATTTGACGTTTTCGGCTTCAGCCGGGGCGCGGCCCTGGCCCGCCACTTTGTCAACCTGATTCTGGATGGCCTGCCCGACTTTAGCCAAAAACCCCAACCTGTGATTGCAAATCCACCCAAGTTCGGTGCGTTGCACTACGAGAACCCCATCTTTGTACCGGGAGAAACCGCTAATCGTGTTTACTCCCTACTGCCCAATGTAAAAATCCGCTTTGTGGGGCTGTTCGACACAGTGGGGTCTTTCTACTGGCCGGGCAACAATGATGAAGGAGAATTCATCCTGCATCTGCCCAAGGGTTGTGCAGATAATGTACTGCATCTAGTTTCAGCGGACGAACGTCGAAAAAATTTCCGGTACACACGCATTGACGACGCCGGAACGGAATACGTCATGGCCGGCGTGCATTCCGATATCGGTGGCGGCTACTCGTTGATGGAAAAAATCTTTTTACTTATGGACAAAGAGAGTTACGTAGATGATCCTTATGGCCTTTCCAAGGCCAGGGCCGAGGCCGCTCTTGCTCGGCGCGCAGTGGCCCACGGCCTCTGGGCGGAAGGTATAGTTCCCGCGCCGGGTTTTTTTTTCAAACATGAGTTGCAGCAAATGATCGGGAAAGGCATACGACAAAATATCTGTTATCTGATGCGCACAAAAGTCACTGACGGCCGTTATGCCACTGTGCCATTACGCTTTATGTATAACAAGGCTACAAAAGCTGGCGTACCATTTGACATTAGCCGAGCGAAAAATCCTGAGTGGTACGAAGTTCCCGCAGATTTGTCCGGTTACGTGGGCAATCCGCCCCCAACCCTGCCGCTGCCGATGTGGGACAAGTATCTGCATGTTTCCGCTGTGGATGTGAAACCGGTGCAACCCTGCCGTCTGCCCGCGCTCGGGCGCTATTCACCGGATATGATCGACCAGCAGGGCATGAAGTTGGATGATAACCCCTTGGATGCCAGAGTCACATTCCCCAACTAAAGCGCGCCGGAGAAACAGATGAGACCTTTTCCAAGACAGTCCAGAGCATATCAACCAATTGATCCATGGCTCATCATGCCCGCCTCACGTGGATGTTGCACCCCTTCTTCCACGAGGTGGAGGATACTACGATAATGCTCCATGACCTAACGTGACCTACACCACCCGCTCATACAGGATGGGGACCTGCGTCATCGCCGCCAGCCAAACCGAACGAAAAACATTCCACGCGAGTTCTCTTTCAGCACACTCTTCCCCCGCTCCATTCCCTTTCCTCGCAAATGCCCGCCGGGCGGATTTTCAGCCCCCTGAATAAAGAATCTTATAAAAATTTCAAAAAATAGACTTGCCACTAAAAAGGAAAAGGAGTATTAAAAAAGAAATACAAATATCAATAAGTATTTATAACGATCAGTTTGCTTTTTTCTTGCTTTCCAGACTGTTCGCGTCCGACACAGCTCAGAGTCAGGGCAATGACTTTTGAACGATTCCGGCACGCGCTTACAGCGGGCCATATCTTGCGCCGGGGGCGCGTAGGGGCGTTATGGTAAAGCATCTTGTAAAAGCGTGGAAGGCGGCCCTGCCTGAAAACGGACCCTGCGGGGAAGACGTCAGTTTTTCCCCGGAGTTCGAGGCGTTGCGGAATGAAGTGGAAAAAAGCACTTCCCTGCACGCCACCGAAGGCCCGGACTGGGACGCCGTGCGCAACATGGCTACGGAAATCCTCTCCACGCGGAGCAAGGACCTCTGGGCCATGGCCTATGCCATCCACGCCACCTGCCAACTGGACGGCCTGGCCGACTGCGCCGAAACCCTGGCCTGTCTCAATGAATTTCTTGGAAAATACTGGGACAGCCTCCACCCCCCAGCCCAGCGCCTGCAGCGCCGCATAGCACCCTTGCAGTGGCTGCAGGCGCGTCTGCAACACGCCTCGGGCGGCACGGGCTTTTCCGTGGAAAAGCCGGAGCACGTCACTCTGCTCAAAGCCCAACTGGAGCGCCTGCAAAAGCTGTTGGAGGCCAGGGCGGGCGATCTTGCCCCCGCGTTCATGGGCATTTTCAGCAATATTACCGTCACGCCGGAGGCCGCTGCCGAACGCGAGGCGGAAACCAGAGCCGGAGAGGCGGCCGCTTCCGCTGCCAGGGCGCAGGGCGCCTCCCCGGTTCTCAACGCGGCCCTGGCCGGTATGGACGCGGACGGGCGCGTGCCGCCCACGGTTCTGCCGCAGTTGGTTCGTAACGTCATGGATCAGGCCAGACAGCTGGCCGGGCATTTTCTCTCACTCGACATGCGCGACGAGCGCGCCTACCAGCTGCACCGCACGGCCCTGTGGAGCACCCTGCTGCATTTGCCGCCCGCCGACAATGCTGGGCTCACCCAGATGCCCTGCGGCGTGCCCAGGGAAAAGGCCCAGGCTTACGCCTCGGCCATTGAGAACAAACAGTTTGAAAATGCGCTGCCCCGGTTGGAGCGCTCCGCCGCCAAGGCCCCGTACTGGCTGGAAGGCCATTACATGGTGGCCCGCTGCCTGGAGGCTCTCAAGGCCACGGCCGCGCACAACAGCGTCAAAAACGCGCTGGCCCAGCTGCTGGGGCGTTTTCCCGAGCTGCTGGCTTACAAGTTCAAGGACGGCGAACCCTTTGCCCCGGCCAGAATAGTGCCCTGGCTGGAGGCCCTGCAACAGGGGCAGCCCTCGGGCCAGCCCCAGGTGCCGCCGCCGGGCCGCGCGCCCGCCGCTGAAAACGGCGAAGAGGAAGCGCGCCTGCAAGAGGCCATCGCCCTCTGCATCGAGGAAGATTTTCATGCCGGGTTGCGCCATCTGGGCAACGTCCCGGCGGGGCGCAACCGCTCCACCATATTGCATGGCCTGCTGCAGGCCCGCTACTGCCTGGCCGCGGGCAAGAAATCCGCTGCCCAGCGCCTGTTGCAGGCCCTGTACGGGCAATTGGAACAATGGGATCTGCTGGATTGGGAACCGGAACTCTCCGCGCGGATCATTACCCTGCTGCTTACGGCCCAGACCAAGCCGGGCGGCCCGGAAACCGAGGAAATGAGCCGCCGTCTGCACTGGCTCAGTCTGGATACCGCCGTCGGCGTGTTGCAGGAAGCATAACCATAAACGGAGGCACACATGGCCAGGAAAGAATCGTCCGTCGCACCCAAGGAGCGCATCAACGTCACCTTCAAACCGGCTACCGGCGGGGCGGTGGAAGAAATCGAGCTGCCCATGAAGGTCATGGTGATGGGCGACTTTTTGCAGCGCCATGACCCCAGAAGTCTTCTGGACCGCAAGCCTGTTTCCATCAACAAAAACAACTTCGCGGACGTGATGGCCAACCAGAAGCTCACCCTTGAAATCGCCGTGCCCAACATGCTGCAGGACGGCGACGAAGAGCGCGACATCCCCGTGAAGCTGGATTTCAACTCCATGCGCGATTTCGAGCCCGGCAACATCCTGGACCAGATTCCGGAAACGCAGAAGCTGATGCAGATCCGCGACGCCCTGGTTTCCCTCAAGGGCCCCATGGGCAATATCCCCAGCTTCCGCAAATCGTTCGAGGAAATCGTCAAGGATCCGCGCCAGCGTGAGGAAATCCGCCGCGAGTTGGCCGAGGCCGGGGTGGACCTTTCCCTGGCGCCGCCCAAACGCGCCAAGGGCGCGGGCAACAAGCCCCAGGCCCCCGAAAAGACGGAGGAGCCCAAGGCCTGAAGCCCGTAGCCGCCTGAATGATGCTCCGGCGCCCATGGCCGGGAAACGCGGATACCTCCGGCAGCCCCGCTGCCGCACATATCTCCAAGGAGCATGCCGTTATGAGTCAAGTACAGGAGCGCCAGCACGATACGATACACGCGGGGTCACTGCTCGCGCAGATCATCAGCGAGACCAACATCACCCCTCAGGACGACGGCTATGAAGACGCGCGCCTCGGCATCGGCGCGGTTGTGGAGGAAATGCTCAAGCCCGTCAACGCGGACGAAAAGGTCAACAAGGGCATGGTCGACCGCATGATCGCGGATATCGACCGCCGCCTCGGCGCCTTCATGAACTGCATTCTGCACCATCCGGATTTCCAGTCCCTGGAATCCGCCTGGCGCGGGCTCAAGCTGCTGACCGACAGGACGGACTTCCGCGAGAACGTCATCGTGGAAATGCTCAACGTGACCAAGGACGAGTTGCTGGACGACTTCCTCGACGCGCCCGAAATCAACCAGTCCAACCTGTACAAGCAGGTCTACACGGCGGAATATGGCCAGTTCGGCGGCCAGCCCGTGGGCGCCATGATCGGCAACTACTACTTTGAGCCCACGGCCGTGGACCTCCGCCTGCTGGAAAACCTGGCCAAGGTCGCCACCATGGCCCACGCGCCTTTCATCGGCGCCGCCGCGCCGGGTTTCTTCGGCCTCAAGGACAGCTTCGAGCGCCTGCCCGCCCTCAAGGACCTTCAGGACATCTTCAGCGGCACGCGCTACACCAAGTGGCAGTCCTTCCGTGAATCAGAAGACTCCCGCTACGTCGGCCTGGCCCTGCCCCGCTTCCTGCTGCGCCAGCCCTACGATCCGGACGAAAACCCGGTCAAGGCCTTTGTCTACAAGGAAAATGTGGACGACAGCCACCACAACTTCCTCTGGGGCAACGCGGCCTTTGCCTTTGCCACGCGCATTACGGAAAGTTTCGCCAAGTACCGCTGGGCGGCCAATATCATCGGCCCGCGTTCCGGCGGCGCGGTGGAGGATCTGCCCGTGCACCTCTACGAGAGCCTGGGCGACATCGAAATGAAGATCCCCACCGAGGTGCTTATTTCCGACCGCCGCGAATACGAGCTGGCCGAACAGGGCTTCATCGCCCTGACCATGCGCAAGGGCTCGGACAATGCCGCCTTCTTCTCCGCCAACTCCTGCCAGAAGCCCAAGTACTTCGGCATCTCCGAAGCGGGCAAGGCCGCCGAGCTCAACTACCGCCTGGGCGCGCAACTGCCCTATCTTTTCATTGTTTCGCGTCTGGCCCACTACATCAAGGTCTTGCAGCGCGAGCACATCGGCTCCTGGAAGGAACGCGTGGACCTGGAACGGGAACTGAACACCTGGATCCGCCAGTTTGTGGCCGACCAGGAAAATCCCAGCTCCGACATCCGCAGCCGCCGCCCCCTGCGCGAAGCCAGCATCACGGTCAGCGACGTGGAAGGGGATCCGGGCTGGTACCGGGTGAGCATGAGCATCCGTCCGCACTTCAAGTACATGGGCGCGTATTTCACGCTGTCCCTGGTCGGCAAGCTGGAAAAGGAATGAGTCATGGCCGGGAGCCTGTTTGACCGTCTGACGCGCGGCGATGAGGGCGCACGCATGAGCGAGGACGAATCCATTCGTCTGCACCTCCTGCGTCTCCTCACCGCGCGGCAGGGCTCCGTGCAGGCCCTGCCGGACTACGGGCTCCCGGACCTCAACGACCTGACTCTCTCCCGCGCGGAACTGATTCTCGAAACCTGCCGCGCCGTCAAAAAATGCATTCAGCGCTATGAGCCCCGCCTGACCGACGTGGAAGTCAGCCATCAGGCCCTGCCCGAATCGCTCTTTGCCATGGGCTTCCGCATCGCGGCGCTCAAGGTGGGCTCCGACGGCACCACCGCGCCCTGGCAATGGAGCATCTCCCTGAACGGCGACAAAGTGCGGGGCGGCGTATGAGCTTCAACGTCTACTATCAGGACGAGCTGCTGGCCCTGCGCACTCTGGGCAAGGAATTCGCGCAGCGCAACCCGGCGCTGGCCCCCTTTCTGGACACGCCGGGGCGCGATCCCGACGTGGAGCGCATTCTGGAAGGCTTTTCCTTTCTCACGGGCCGCCTGCGCCAGAAACTGGACGACGAGCTGCCGGAGATCACCCACTCCCTGTTCAATCTGCTTTGGCCCAACTATTTGCGGCCCATCCCGGCGGCTTCGGTCATCCGCTACATGCCCGGCGACAATATCTCCGGCGCGGTGACCATCCCCAAGGGCACGGAAGTGGAATCCGTGGAAACGCGGGGGCTGCGCTGCCGCTTCCGCACAGTCTACGACACCGAAATTCTGCCGTTGCGCATTGTGGACCAGAGCGTGCGCGAGCGCGACGGCATGGCCAGCCTGGTGCTGCGCATCGCCGCGCAGGGCGCGTCCCTGGAAAATCTGCCGCTCAAACGGCTGCGCTTTTTCATCAGCGGCGAACCGGCCATCGCCCACACCATTTATTTTTCCATGGTCGCGCGCACCAGGGAAGTGCGGGTGGTGCTGCACGACGCCAAGCTGGAGGAGCATACCACCGCCGTTCTGCCCGCGAGGGAATCCATCCGCGCCGTGGGCTTCCGGGAAGACGAGGGCATGTACCCCTACCCGGCCAATACTTTCCCCGGTTATCGCATACTTCAGGAATATTTCTGTTTTCCCGAAAAATTTCTCTTTGTGGAAGTTTCCGGCCTGGAGCACGGCCTGAACGGCGACAGGATCAAAACCGTTCCGGGCGCGCAGGAATTCGAGCTGCATTTCGTGCTGGACCAATTGCCGGAGCAGTATGAGTCCTTCAGGGCGGACAACTGGCATCTCTTCTGCACGCCGGTGGTCAATCTCTTCAGCATGGACGCCTCGCCCCTGACCCTGGACCAGCGCCGGAGCGAATACCGCGTGGTGCCCGATCCGCGCCGCCCCTATCACTATGCCGTGTACAGCGTGGACAGCGTGGGCACCTGGGGCCATGACGACAGGCACAGCCGCCGCTATCTCTCCTTTGAATCCTTTGAGCACGACACGGGCGAATCCGGCGACCACGCCTACTACCGTCTGCGGTTGCGCCCCTCGCATCACGACGAATGCCCGGAAACCTACATTTCCATCGTGCACACGGCCGACAGCGCGGCCCTGCCCCAGGGCGAGACCATTTCCCTGGAGCTGACCTGCACCAACCGCCTTTTGCCCCACGAGCTGCGCATGGGCGACATCCGCGTTCATGCCGACAATACGCCGGACGCCGTCCGTTTTGCCAATATTACGCCAGTGGTGCCCTCGTTCAGTCCTCCCCTGGAAGGGGACATCCTCTGGCGGCTTTTATCCAACATGTCGCTGAATTACGTCTCCCTCACCGACGTGTCCGCCCTGCGCGCCGTGCTGGCGGCCTATGACTTCCGCGCACGCCATGACCGCCCGCGCGCCCGCATGCTGGAAAAAACCCTCAAGGGCATGCTGCGCATCCACTGCTCCGAATCGGACCGCATCTACGGCGGCCTGCCTGTGCGCGGCGCGCAGACCCGCCTGGTGCTGGACCAGCGCGCCTTCTGCGCCGAGGGGGCCATGTATCTTTTCGGCTCGGTGCTCAATGAGTTTTTCGCGCTCTACGCCACGGTAAACAGCTTCCATCAGCTGACCATCGAGGAGGCTTCGCGCGGCGAGGAATACCGCTGGCCCGCGCGGCTCGGGAGAATCAGCCTATGACCTCCGCCGTGCCCGCAGCTCCGGTTCTGGAAGACCTCACGGCCCGGCCCGGGGCCTATGCTTTCGCCCAGGCCGTGCGCATCGTGGCGCGCGGCATGCGCGCGGGTGGTCACGAACCGGGGCCGGATTCCTTCCGCTTCCGGGTCAATCCGGAGCTTTCCTTTCCGCCCGGCGACATCGCAGCCCTGGCCCTGAAAGCAGGGGAAAGGGAAGACGGGCCGCCCACGGCGGAGATGGTGCTCAATCTCATGGGCCTGCACGGCGCGGCTTCGCCCCTGCCCGCCTACTTCACCGAGCATGTAGCCCAGCATCAGGACGAAAACGAGGCCCTGCGGGACTTTTTTGATATTTTCCACCAGCGCCTCATCGATCTCCTCTATGAGACCTGGCACAAGTACCGCTACTACGCCCAGTACCAGTCCGGAGCCACGGACAGGCTCTCCAGCCGCTTCTTCGGGCTCATCGGGCTGGGGCATGCCGACCTGCGCCGGGCCAAAAGCCTGAACTGGCCCCGGCTCATGGCCTATATGGGGCTCATCGCCTTTAACGGCGAATCCGCAGGGTCGCTGGAAAGCATTCTGCGCCACTATTTCCGCCACGAGCACATCACCATCGTGCCCTGCATCCGACGCTGGGTGGCTGTGCCCGAAGACCAGCAAACCCGCCTGGGCGCGGCCAACGACTGCCTGAATCTGGACTTCATCCTCGGCAGCGAGGTGCCGGACCAGACGGGCAAATTCCGTATCCGGGTGACGGACCTCACCTGGGAGCGCTTCAACGATTTTCTGCCCTGCGGCAAGGATTTCACCGCCTTGCAGACCCTGGTCAAATTCGTGCTGCGCTCCCGCCTGGACTTTGACCTGGAACTCCGCCTGCTGCCCGATGAAATCAGGCCCTGGCGGCTGGAAGAACACAACCAGTGCCGCCTGGGCTGGTCCGTATGGGCCGGGGAAGGCGGCAACGGCGTCGTGACGCTTGAAACCGATCACAGGGAGTTGTGAGCCATGTCCACCGTCAGTCTCGCCGCCCTGTTTGAAGCCCTGGACATCCCCTGCCGGGAGGCCCTGGAGCAGGCCGCCGTCAATTGCGCCGCGCGCGGCGGTTATGAAATCACCATTGACGATTATATGGAATGCCTGCTGCCGCTGGACGATATGCGGGACATTCTGGCCCAGTTTGAGCGCAATGTCGAAGCCCTGCGCGAAATTCTGGCCAAAAACCGCCCGCCCGCGGGCCGCCACACGGGCCGCCCGTCCTTCTCCCCACTGCTCTACCAGTTATTGCAGGAGGCCTATCTGCTGACCAGCCTTGAGCTGCGGCAGGAGCGCATCAACGCGGGCGCGCTGGTGCTGGCCCTGCTGCGCAATCCCGTGCGTTACGGCGCGCTGCCCTTTTACAGGGAGCTCAAGGAAATATCCGCCGACGCCCTGCTCCGCCAGCTGGAAGGCCTGAACGAAGAGCGGCATCCCGCCGGGCCGAAGCGGAACGAAGGCGAAGCCGGGGGCGGGGCTCTGGCCCAGTACGCCGTGGACTTCACCGAGGAAGCCCGCAACGGCAAGATCGACCCGGTTTTCGCGCGCGGCCCGGAAATCCGCCTGGTGGTGGACATTCTCGCCCGCCGCCGCAAGAACAATCCCATTCTGGTGGGCGATCCCGGCGTGGGCAAAACCGCCGTGGTGGAAGGCTTGGCCCTGAAAATAGTGGAAGGCCACGTGCCCGACTCCCTCAGGGGCGTGCGCATCGTGGGCCTGGACATGGGCCGCCTTCAGGCCGGGGCCAGCGTCAAGGGCGAGTTCGAGCGCCGCCTCAAGGCGGTCATCGACGAGGTCAAGGCCGCGCCTGTGCCCACGGTCCTCTTTATCGACGAAGCCCACACCCTGGTGGGGTCCGGCAATACGCCGGGCAGCGGCGACGGGGCCAATCTGCTCAAGCCCGCCCTGGCGCGCGGCGAAATGCGCACCATCGCGGCCACCACCTGGAGCGAATACAAGAAATATTTTGAAAAGGACGCGGCCCTGGCCCGGCGCTTCCAGCCGGTCAAACTGGGCGAACCCTCTCTGGCGGACACGGTCACCATCCTGCGCGGCATTGTGCCGCATTATGAAAAGGCGCACCAGGTCTATGTGCGCGACGACGCCGTGATCCGCACGGCCGAGCTGGCGGGCCGCTACATCACCGGCCGCCGGTTGCCGGACAAGGCCATTGACGTGCTGGACACGGCCTGCGCCCGCGTGAAGGTCAGCCTGGGCGCCAAGCCTCCGGTTCTGGAAACCCTGGAAGAAGAGCTGGCCACGCTGCGGCGCGAGCTGGACGCCCTGGAACGCGACCGCTGCAAGGGCGTGGCCGCGCGCTGCCCCGAGGACAGCGCAACCCGGCACGCCGCCCTGCAACAGCGTTGCGCCGACCTTGCGGCGAGCGCGGAGGCCCTGGAGGCGCAATGGCGGCGCGAACTGGATCTGGTGGAAGCCATTCTGAAACAACGGGCCGTGGAGCACGCCGACGAAGCCGCCGCGAATGAAGGCGGCCAATCCGAAGCCGTTCAAACGCCGGAGACTGAAACCCGGACCGCCACGGAAGAGGCTCAAGGCGTCAGCTCGGCCGTGCTCGGTGAAGAACTGCGTAAAATCCAGAACGGCGCCCCCCTGGTTTTTCACGAGGTCAGCCCGGAGCTGGTGACCGGCATCGTTTCTGAATGGACGGGCATTCCCGCGGGCAAGCTGGACGGCGCGGGCGATGCCGCGCTTTCGCATTTGGGCGCAAGCCTGCGCGAGCGCATCAAGGGCCAGGACCAGGCTTTGGAAATCATTGAGAAAACCATCCTCTCCGCCCATGCGGGCCTGAACAGCCCCACCCAACCTACGGGCATCTTCCTGCTGGTGGGCCCCTCGGGCGTGGGCAAGACGGAAACCGCCCTGGCCGTGGCCGATGCCCTCTTCGGCGGCGAACGCCTGCTGATCAGCATCAATATGTCCGAATTTCAGGAAAAGCATACCATTTCCCGGCTGATCGGCTCTCCTCCGGGCTATGTGGGCTACGGCGAGGGCGGCCGCCTCACCGAGGCGGTGCGCCGCCAGCCCTATTCCGCCGTGCTTTTTGATGAAGTGGAAAAGGCCCATCCCGACATCCTGCACCTTTTTTACCAGATGTTCGACAAGGGCGTGCTGGCCGACGGCGAAGGCCGCGAGGTGGACTTCCGCAATACATTGATCTTTCTGACTTCCAATCTGGGCAGCGATATTGTGGCCGCCCTCTGCGAGGAAGAGGAAAAACCCGACATCGGGACCCTGCGCGCGGCCCTGCACCCCGTGCTGACCCAGGTGTTCCGCCCGGCCCTGCTGGGCCGCATGACCGTGGTGCCCTATGCCGCCATCAACAAGGACACGCTGCGGGAACTCACGGCCATGAAACTTGAGCACGTGGGCCGCCGCCTGATGGAGCGCCACCGCATCCCCCTGCTCTGGGACGAAGCCGTGGCCGACAATATCACGGCCTCCTGCGACGCCGTGGACACGGGCGCGCGCAATATCGACCATATCATCAACGCCCATCTGCTGCCGGGCATGGCCGCCGCCCTGCTTTCCTCCCTGCTGGAGGAAAAAAACGCGCCGCGCGGCCTGCGCGTTTCCCTGGATGTGGCCAACGGCGCTTTCAGCTGCGCGCTGGAGGCCCGGCCGTGAATCCCGTAACCCGGCCCACGGAACCCCCGGACGCCGCAACGGCATTGCGGGCCTGCGCCGATCTGGCCGAAACCGCCGCCTGCCTGGCGCGCCTGGCCGGAACCGCCGCCCGAGCGGACTTTTGCGGCGTCTTTCTGCTGGACTATACGGGCACGGAACTGCTGCTGCGCGCCGTGTGGCACGCGGGCGCGGGCGCAAGCGCGCCCTGCGGGCATTCCCTGCCGCTCGGCAGTCAGGATCCCGTCTGCTTTTCCCTGCAAACCGGAAGGGAGTACACGGTGCGCGACAGCATGCAAAACAGCGCCTTTCCCTCTCTGGACCTGCTGTGCCCGCAAAAAGCCGCCGCCCGTCTCACTGCCCTGCCGCTGCCCGCCTGGAAAAACCGTTCACTGGGCGGCCTGCTGCTGGGCTTTGGCCGGGACCGTGCCCCGGCGACTGATCCGCAGCCGCTCTGCGATCTGGGCGCGCTTCTGCTGGAAGCCCACCTTCAACGGCAAAAAGAGGATCTGCTGCTGCACAGCCTGAACGAGGACCTGTCCCGCCTGGAACAGGGCTCCCAATGCCTGCGCATCGTGGAATCCTTTTTTCTGGGCAAGAGCCCGGCGGCCCTGCGGGTGCGCGAGCAGATCGCCAGAGCCGCGCCCACGGACGTGGCCGTGCTGATCACCGGCGAAACCGGCACCGGCAAGGAAGTGGCGGCCTCGGCCCTGCATGCGGCCAGCCGGCGCCGCGCGGCCCCTTTCATCAAGATCAACTGCGCGGCCCTGCCCGCTCAACTGCTGGAAAGCGAGCTCTTCGGCCATCGCAAGGGCGCGTTCAGCGGCGCGGACAGCGACAATCCCGGCCTGTTGCGCAGCGCCCACGGCGGCACCGTGCTGCTGGACGAAATCGGCGAAATGCCTTCCGAGCTTCAGGCCAAGCTGCTGCGCGTGCTCCAGGACCGCCAGGTGCGCCCCCTGGGCAGCTCCAAAACCTTTCCGGCGGACATCCGAATCATTGCCGCCACCAACAAAAGCATGCGCGAAGTTCTGGAATCCGGCTCGTTCCGGCCGGATCTCTACCACCGTCTGGCCGCGCTGCGCATCCACATTCCGCCCCTGCGCGAACGGCCGGAAGACATTCCGCTGCTGGCCCAACATTTTCTGGTTCAGATGCGCGACACGTTGCGCCGCCCCGGCCTGAGCCTGACGCCCGAGAGCCTGCGTCTGCTCGGCGGCCTGGACTACCCGGGCAATGTGCGCCAGCTCTGCAACCGCATTCAGGCGGCGGCCGTGATGGCCGATCCCGCCGCCGACCGCCTGACGCCGGAGGCCTTCTCTCCCGTGGAATCCCCCGCCACGGAAGAGGAGGACCTCCGGTCCGGCGGCCTGGCCCGGAACCTGCGCCTGCTGGAGGAAAAGCTCATTAAGCGGGCCCTGGCGCGTTGCTCCGGCAATGTGGCCGAGGCCGCCAGGGAACTGCATCTGCCGCGCAGCACGCTGGTTTCCAAGCTGAAAAAACTGGCCCCGCCCCACAATACGGAAGCCTCACGTCCTCAGCGGCGGCAACTCTCTCGTTCCGGAGCGCCCTATGGATATTATGTTTGAGATCGTCAGCAGGCAGAAATTCTCGGCCAATTTTCCCGTCTCGCACGTTTTCGGCGAGGCCGGGGGCTATATCGGTCGTTCGGAGGAATGCGAATGGGTTCTGCCGGACAGATCGCGCGAAATTTCCCGCCAGCACGCGCTGATCACCTTTGAGGACGGCCACTTCTATCTTGAGGACGTCAGCGCCAACGGCGTCTTTCTCTCCCTGGCCCACGAACCTGTGGGCAGGAACAGCCGCCACCGCATCGAACACGGCGAGGGCTTCATCATCGGCGCGTACACGATTATGGCCCGCCTGCTGCACAACCCCGGCGCGTATGCCGGTTCTCCCGAAGATGTGGAAGATATCCTCAGCCGCCCCAAGGGCCTGTCCCTGAATCCCCTCACGGCCATGGAACAGGAAGAAGAACTCGTGGCCCGCAAACGCATGGGCGAGTATGACGACCTGCTCAGCGGCCGCCAGACCAGGGCGGTTCTGCCGGCGGACCACACGGATCCGCTTCTGGGCAGATTGCAGCCCATTGTGGCCGTGCCCGAGCAGGAGGAGCTGATCCCTGAAAACTGGGATGCCGAACCGGATAACGACGATGAAAGCGGCGAAGCCTGCCCACTCGGCGGAGAAACGGCTGCAGGCGCGCCGCAGGTCGATCCCGAGCCCCTGCCCGTCGCAGCGCTCCGGCCAGCGCCGGAAAGCCGCTCCATGCCGGGGCCGGAAACAGACGTTTTTTTCAAGGCCTTGGGTTTCGCCGAGCCGCCATCCTCGCCAAAGGAGCGGGAACGCGTGCTGAAGCTGGCCGCGGAACTGCTGGCGGCCGCCGTGGGCGGCATGACCAACGCCCTGCACAACCGCGCCGAATGCAAGAATGAGCTGCGCCTTCCGGCCACCAGCACCGGCCTTGCGGTCAACAACAATCCCCTGAAGTTCAGCCCTTCGCCCGAAGCCGCCCTGGCGACGCTGCTGGGGCCGCCGCAAAAAGGCGTCATGCCTCCGGTGAAGGCCATGACCAGCGGCTTCAATGATCTGCACCGCCACCACATGGGCCTGCTGGCCGGGGCGCGCGCCGCCAGCGCGGCGCTGCTGGACAAGCTTTCGCCCCGTGCCGTGGAAAACCGTCTGGACATCAACGGCCCGGTGCGCCTGGGCCGGGCCACGCGTCTCTGGCAGAGCTTCATCCGCATGCACCGCGCTCTGCGCGACGATCATGAAGGCATGGAAGCCCTGCTCTTGCAGGATTTCGCCCGCGCCTACGAAATGCAGGGCCGGACCCTCAACCCGCTGGGCGCGCGTCCCAAGCAAGGAGCACAACAATGAAAAAATTCGCACTGTTGTTGACGGCACTGACGGCGATCTGCGCACTGACGGCCTGCTCCGGCGGGCGCGCCCAACTGCTGGTAGCCAGCCAGGCCAACGTGAATCCGGATTTTTCCGGCCGCCCTTCGCCGGTGGTGGTCAAGGTCTATGAGCTGCGGCGCGGCCTGGCCTTCCGCCAGGCCGACTTCCAGAATCTCTTTGACCAGCCCATGCAGACGCTGGGCGCTGACATCCTGGCGGCGGACGAACTGGTTTTCGTGCCCGGCGAAGCGCGCTCCATCACCTATCTGCCCGGTCCGGACGCGCGCTTTCTGGGTATCGTGGCCGGATTCCGGCAAATGGACCGCGCCCGTTGGCGCACCCTGCGGCCCATCGACGCCGAGGGCAAGAACCTGATCGCCCTGGAGCTCAACGACGCCAGCATCATCGTCATCCCCGAATCCAGAGCCAAGGACTGGGACCCGGAAGAAGCCCTGAAGCAACACGAACCCGAACCGGAGCCGGAACTCCCCGCCGCCCGCACGGCCGTCAGGACCGAACCCTCGCCGGACCAGACCCTGACCAGCTATGAGGACGAAACCCCGCCCGCGCCGCCCAGGCCCGCACCGGAGACGGACCCGGACGTGCTGGAGCGGAACCGGCGCATGCCTTCCGAGGACATGGACGCCGCGCCCGGCATGTCCGAGCCCGAGGAAACCAACGCCGCCGGGAAGGCCGCCGGAACGTCCGACACGCGGCCCCGCTCCCGACGGGCCGCGCCCGTGCCCTATGCCGTGCCGCCCATGAAGACGGCCCGCTGAGACACGGGCAGCCGTGTTGTGTTCCGCCAAGGCCGTGAGGACGGATATTATCGCAGGAGAATAAGGCATGCTTCCTGAAAGGGTTATCTGGACCGAAGGCATGGGCGTCAGCCCCGTGCATTTTCAGCAGCAGGACCGCCATGTGGACGCCCAGCTGCGCATGCGCGGGGCCATGCTCAAACCCCATGCCTGGGGTTTCACCGAATTCCTCATTGACGAGCAGTATCTCAGTCTCGGCAAGGTAGTGCTCAGCAAGGCGGCGGGCATGCTGCCGGACGGCACGCTTTTCGAGATCGGGCACGGCCAGCCGCCGCTTTCCCTGGACATCGCGCCGGGGCTCACCGGCAAGCGGATCATGCTGGCCCTGCCCATGGCCGTGGAAGGCGGCGCGGAAACCAGGGACGAGGAAACCTCGGGGCTTTCCACCCGCTATATCCGCACGCCCCTGCGCATCCGCGACCACAATGCCTACAAGGAAAAAAACAGCAGCGAGACGAGCATCCTCTGCGGGCGCTTCGACATGCGCCTGATGTTCGAGGAGGATTCGGATCTCAAGGGCTACGTGACCATGCCCGTGGCCCATGTGGTGGAGTGCCGCCAGGACAAGAGCGTGCTTCTGGACAAGGAGTTCATGCCCACCTTTCTGCACCTGGAGGGCTCGCCCACGCTCACGGGCTATCTGCGCGAGATCATCGGCCTGCTGACCCACCGGGCCGACCACATCGCCAATCGCGTGAGCAGCGCCGGGCAGACCGGCACCGCCGAACTGGGCGACTTCATGCTGTTGCAGTGCCTGAACCGCATGGAACCCCTGTTCCGGCATCTGGACAGGACGCCGGGCCTGCACCCCGAAGAATTTTACCGCCTGCTGCTCTCGCTGGCGGGCGAACTGTCCACCTTTTCCGAGCGGGGCAAGCGCCCCAACGAGCTTACGGGCTATGACCACGGGGCCCAGTACCACTGTTTCCCCGCGCTCATGGAGCAGGCCCGCTACGCCCTGAGCATGGTGCTGGAACAGCACGCCGTGCTCCTTTCCCTGCAGCAGCGCAAGAACAATGTCCAGTTGGCCCCGATCCACGACAAGAACCTGCTCAGCACGGCGCTCTTCGTCCTGGTGGCGCAGGCGGATATGGATCAAGAAAGCCTGCGCGCCCTGCTGCCCAAGCAGATCAAGATCGGCACGCCCGAAAACATCCGCGAACTGGTCAACACGCATCTGCCGGGCGTGAAAATACATCCCATGCCCGTGGCTCCCCGTCAGATCCCCTTCCACGCGGGAAAAAGCTATTTCCAACTGGATTTCACCTCCCAGCAGCGGGCGCAGCTGGAAGCCTCCACCGGCTGCGCCCTGCACGTGTCGGGCACATTCCCGGGGCTCATCCTGCAACTCTGGGCCATCAAGGAGTAAAGCATGTCGCAGCAAGCCGCCGCTACCGATCCGGACAAGACCGTGGTGCTCTTTACCGAGGAACCGCGCTCCCAAAGCGCCGAACTCCCCTTCACGGCCGTAGCCGTGACCCCCGGCAAGCAGGCCCCGCGCCATGTGCCCTATCTGGCGCAGCAGACCTCCTTTGACGAATACACGCCGGGCCTCAACCCCCTGGTCAACGCGGCTTCCCGCCTCTTGCTGGAAATCGTGCGCCTGCGCGACGCGCGCGAAGCCGACCTGGAGGAACTGCGCATCCGCCTGGAAGCTGAAATCCGGGGCTTCAACGCCCAGGCCGCGGCTCTGGGCGTCAGCGAGGCCCAGGTCAATGCCGCGCAATACCTGCTCTGCACGGCTCTGGATGAGAGCGTGACCACCTCGGCCATTCCGGGCGCCCAGGGCGACTGGCAGCATCATTCCCTGCTCAGCACCTTTCACCAGGATACCTGGGGCGGCGAGATATTTTTCGACGTGCTCGGCCGCACCATGGAGCAGCCCGCCAGCAGGCTGTATCTGCTGGAACTGATTTACCTGCTGCTGAGTCTGGGCTTTGAAGGCAAATACCGCTTGCAGGACCGGGGCCCGCTGGCCCTGGAATCCCTGCGCGACCAGCTCTACAGGCAGATTCGCCTGCTGCGCGGCGAGCCCAGCCCGGATCTGGCCCAGAAAATCAGCGTGGAGCCGCACAAGAACAAAACCTACGCCTATGTGCCGCTCTGGCTCATCGGGGCCGTGCTGGTCTTCGGCATTGCCGTCATTTTCTGGGGCTTCTCCCATACGCTGAACGGCAAGGCGGAACCCCTGCTCAGCCAATTCGCCCGGCATACCCCGGTTTCCGCGCCCTTTGCGCCCGAAGCGCCCGTGCGGGCCGCTACGGAGGGAACCACCGCGCAAACGGAGGCGACCCCGGCCCCCGCTGAGGAAACCACCGCCGCTCCCACCCCGGCCGCGTCCCATGCGCCTGTTACGCCCGCCTCGGAGGTCCACCCATGATCGCCCGTTTTTTCCGCAGCCTTCTGCACGCGTTCAAAACCCCGTGGGTGCTCGCCCTGGGCCTTGTCCTGCTGCTCATCCTGCTGGTCTGGCTGCTGGGACCTCTGGTGGCCGTGGCAGGATATGTTCCCTTGGAGGGGGTTATTGCCCGCCTGGTGGCTACGGTGCTGCTTATTTTCTGCTGGGGACTCTTTGTGGCTCTTTCAGCCTCGCGCCGCCGCAGGAAGGAACTGGACGATCCCGAGGCGGCCCGGGCCTACGAGCGGGCGGAAGAGCACAAGATGCAGCTGCGCGACGAGCTGCGCCACATCAGGGAGCGCCTGAAGACCGCCGTCAAAACCGTCACCACTTCCAATTTTTACGGCCCCAAGGGCCGTTCCCGCTACGCCCTGCCCTGGTATCTGCTGCTGGGCAGCGGCAACTGCGGCAAAACTTCGGTGCTGCTCAATTCCGGCCTCAAGTTCCCGCTCAACGAGCAAGCCGACAGGCATCTCTATCAGCTCAGGGCCACGGAGCACTGCGACGTGCTCTACAGCAACGAGGCCCTGTTTGTGGACACGCCGGGGGCCTATACCGAAAGCCGCCCGGATTCTCCGGCCCACAAGGCCTGGACCGCCCTGCTGCGCGCCCTGTTCAAAGTGCGCCCGGCCAGGCCCCTCAACGGAATCATCGTCTGCGTGAGCATGCGCGACATCATCGACAACGACGCGCCCCGGCGCGAACATCTGGCCCGCACCATCCGCCAGCGGCTCAGCGAAGCCCTCAAGCGCCTGCGCACCTATGTGCCGGTCTACCTTGTCTTTACCAAGTGTGACGCCGTGCCGGGCTTCGCGCAGTTTTTCGCCCATCTCTCCCGTGCCGAGCGGGAGCAGATCTTCGGCTGCCCGGCCAAGTCCGACGTCATGGAAGCGGGCAGCGTGCGCGCGGAACTCAAGGATCTCATGCAGACCCTCAACGCCCAGATCGTGACCAAAATCCATCAGGAACGGGACGTCCCCTCGCGCGGCGAGATGTTCCGTTTTCCACAGGAACTGGCGGCCCTGGGTTCGCGCATGGAGGAGTTCATCACCGAGGCCTTCGGTCCCTCGCGCTATCACCGGCCGGTCATGTTCCGGGGATTTTTCTTTTCCAGCGCGCTTTCGGCCCAGGACATCGTGGCCGCCACGGCCCGGGAAGGAGAATTGAGCTACCAGACCGGCTTTAATGCCACCGTGGGCGACTACGCCAAGGGCTTTTTCCTGCTGCGCCTGCTGGAAGGCCTGATCATCCCCGAGGCCCGCCTGGCCAATGCCGACAAGGAACACATCTGGGCACTGCGCCTGCGCCGCTACGGACTGCAGGCGGCAGCGGCGGCGCTCTTTCTGCTGGCCGGAACCTTTCTCGGGGTGAGTTTCATCAACAATTACTCGCGGGTGGAAACCCTGGACGCGGCCTATGCCGGATTTTCCGGAGCGCAGAAAAAGGCCCCTCTGGTCAACGAGCCCCGCACGCCCCTGCCGGAGCTGAACATTATCGAGAAGGCCACCTTCGTCTATGACCCGGAGGAGGATTCAGCCATCGGCTACGGCCTCGGCCTTTACCAGGGGCGCGTTTTCCGGAAATCCACGCAGGAAGCCTACCTGGGCACGCTCAACACGCGACTCATGCCTCCGGTGCGCCAGGCCGCGGCCCGGCGCGTGGAAGCGGCCCTGAACAATCCCATGGAACTCAAAAACGCGCTCAGGGCTTATCTCATGCTCTGCCAGCCCCAACACATCAACCGGAAATTCCTTGATCCCTGGCTGGCCAACGTATGGGCCGGGGACTATTCCGGCCAGGCCCCGGTACAGGCGGATCTGCGCCGCCATATGGACTATCTTCTGGCGCACGGCATCACGCCCGCCGAGCCCGACGCGGAGCTGGTGGACCGGGCCCGCAAGGCCCTGCTGCGCATTCCCCTGGCGGAACTGGCCTACCAGCGCCTGCGCGAGGAAGCCGGGGAAAGCGGCAAACCGCCCTTCACCTTCCGCGCGGCCATCGGCCAGTCGCCTTTCAACGGCGACACCCAGCCCGTGGACTACCTGTACACGCGCCAGGGCTACGAGGAATACCTCATCCGCCGCTGCCCGGTCATCATCCGCAATCTGACGGGCGAAACCTGGATTTTCGGCGCTAATCCCATCCTGCTCAGCGCCCTGGACATGAACAACGTCTACAAGGAAGTGCGCACCATGTACTTCCGCGATTACACCAGTTCCTGGAGCCAGGCCCTCAAAAACCTGAGCGTGCGCATGCCCGCCAGCATGGCCGACGCCCGCAAGCTGGCCGAGGAACTCACGCCCGGCATGCCCCCGGCCGTGCTGGCGTTGCGGGAGGTACGCGCCAACACCCGGCTGATCATGGAAAACGTGGAGCCCGGAGCCGTGCAGGCCGCCGCGCAGGAGGAAGGCAAGCGCAAGCTGCAACAGAAGCTGGCCTCCAAGACCGGCGGCAAGATGGCCCGCGCCCTGACAGAACAGGCGGCCAAGAGCGCCGAGGAGCTGCGTCGCGACGTCCTGGAGGCGGCCCAGCGCGACGCCCAGGCCGTGCGGCAGTATTTTGTGCCCCTGGACAGCCTGCTGGACGAGCAGGGCAATCCCGGCCCGGCGCTGCGGGCCGTGCAGGACGCCATGACCGGAGCCGGGGAATACTTCGCCGGGATCATTTCCAGCGACCAGGGCGAACAGCGCGTGCTGCACGCCTTGCTGGATCTGGCCGACGAGAAAAATGACACCCTGCGCAGCCTGGAAAGCGCCGTGGGCCGTCTGCCCGCGCCGGTGCGCGGCTGGTACGCCACCGTGGCCGCGGGCGGTCTGCGCGACATGCTCAACAGGGGCGCGCGCAGCATTAACCAGGCCTACCAGGAACGGGTCATCGCCCTTTACGACAAGAATCTGAACGCCCGCTATCCCTTTGATCCAGGCGCGTCCAGAGACGCCAACCTGGACGATTTCGCCGCCTTCTTCCGCAGCGGCGGCGTGCTGGACAACTTCCACGAAACCTATCTGCGGCCCTTCATCACCCGCACGGGCACCCTGCGCCCCATCATGGGCCGGTACATGCCGCTTTCCAGCCAGGCGGTGATCAACCTGCAAAAGGCCAACCGGGTGCAGGAAGCCTTCTTCATGTCCGGCAGAGAGCTGGGCATCACCTTCCTTATGGAACCCCACGCCCTGGACGCCACGCTCAAGCAGGTCAATCTGCGCGCGGCCGGCAGGCATCTGAGCTACATGCACGGCCCGGTGCAGGGGGCCTCGTTTACCTGGCCCTCGGACAGCGCGTCCCAGGCCATGCTGGAAACCATAGACCTGCACGGCATCAGCAGCCAGACCACAACCCGAGGCGAATGGGCCCTGTTCCGCCTGCTGCGCGGCGGCGGCATCAAGCGCCAGGAGGGCAGCACCTGCCTCATCGAAGTGCAGCAGCAGGGCAAGTGGGCCCAGTTCCTGATCCAGTTCAGAAACAGGATGAATCCCTTTGATCCCAGGGTCTGCACGTTCAACCTGCCGCCATCCCTGCTATAACACCCTGTTACGTGACGCCCCGGCAGAGGTTTCCTTTGCCGGGGCCGGGCGGGTCATGAGGAACTTTGCCGCGCGCTTCAGACCGGCCCGCCGGGCCGCCCCCCGAACGTCCCCGCACACGGGCCGCGCGCGGTTCTTCGGGCTTGCCGTCTGCCTCTGCTTCTGTCTCGCGGCCTGCCGGGCCCGCGGCCCGTCTCCTGATCCTGACCTGCCCCAGACCCGTGTGGCTTCCATGAGCCGGGTACTCATTCCGGCCAACGGCGGTCAGACCATCCATGTGCCGCGCTTCATGGGGGACGCCCACGCCCTGTGGAGCCCGCTGCGCCGCACGGAGCGGGCCGCCGTGGTGGATTACGCGTCCCTGAGCGCGGAGGCCCGGTTGGATGTCTGGACCCCGCACGCCGAGGAAACCACGGTGCGCCGCTATCTGCACCGCCTGCTGGAAGAACGGCGGAGCACCACGGATCACGTGCTGCGCCGGGCGCGACGCTATCTGCCCGTGGCTCTTGAAGGCATGCAACGGCAGGGCCTGCCCGCAGAACTGGCCTGCCTGCCCCTGGTGGAAAGCGCTTTTGAGCCGCGCTGCGTCTCCTCGGCGGGCGCGGCGGGTCTGTGGCAGCTGATGCCGCAAACGGCCCGGCGTTTCGGGCTCACGGTGAGCAAGGAAAAGGACGAGCGCTTCGACGTGGAAAAATCCACTGATGCGGCCGCCCGTTATCTGGCCTATCTCCACGGCCTTTTCCGGGACTGGCCTCTGGCCCTGGCCGCGTATAACTGCGGCGAGGGCGCCATGCGGAAGGCCGTGCAACGCTACGGCGACAGCCTTGAGGAAATCACCCGCAAGTGCCGGAGCGACGACCCGGCCGCCCAGGCCCTGCGGGAAGAGACATTGCGCTTTGTGCCGCAATTCGCGGCGGCCGTGCTGGTTCTGGGCAAAAGCCCCGAACTGGGCCTGAATGAAAAAAACTTTCTGCCCCTGCAAGCGGCCGGAGCAGCTCCTCTGGAAAAAAACATCAAAACGGGCAGGCCGGAAAACAGAACCCACAGCAGGCCGGAAAAACGCCGCTTGGCCATGCAAGGCAGCTACGACGCCCCTGCCTGGACGCCGCAGGGCCTGCCCCGCATATCCCGCCTGCCCTGACCATGCGAGAGGACTGCGCGACGGCGGATTTTACGCTGTTCGGTGCCAAAGCGGCCGGTCGCACAGGTAAAGCGACGGCGATCACGCGGCGCTCTTTCCAACCCCGTTCAGGGGCGGAGCAATCCTCTGTTCCGATGGCTTGGTCAGACTGTTGCCGTGCCGCCCGGCGGACGTTTCTCCGTTTGGTATAAATTGAAATTTTATATAAAATATCAAATATAAATGATGGCCGGAGGCTCTATGGCGGACAATGCGCGCGGCTTTCCCGTAACTCTTGAATCCTGGGGCTGGAGCCAAAAGGGAGATATCCGCCCGGAAAACCAGGATTCTTTTCTGAGCTGGAACGAACGCCTGCTCTGGGCCGTGGCTGACGGCGTGGGCAGCAGCGCGCACGGCGGCGAGGCGGGCAGGCTGGTTACCCGCATGCTGCTCACAACGCCCCATGCCGCCTCGCTGGACGAGCATGTGAACAATGTGGGCGGCATTCTGCGCCAGGGCAACGACATTTTGCGCGCGCACGGCGGCGCGACCCAGGCCGCCAGCACAGTGGTGGCCCTGCTGATGCACGGCGGCGAGGCGGCCTGCCTCTGGGCGGGCGACAGCCGCTGCTATCTTCTGCGGGACGGCGTGCTCTACCAGTGTACCCGCGAGCACACCCTGCGGCAGGAAAAAATCGACAACGGCGAGCTGACCGCGCCCGAGGCCCGGCGCATGGTACGGGGCAATATCATCACCAACGCCGTGGGCGCACGCGACGCCCTGCGCCTGGACGAAGTCCGCTTTTCCCTGCGGGGCGGCGATAAATTTCTGCTCTGCTCCGACGGTTTGTCCAACCTTTTGGGTCCGGACGCCCTGGCGGCGCGCCTGGCAAGAACTTCCGCCAGGGAGGCGGCGGAAGACATGGCACGGGCTGTGGACGGCGTGCCCCAGCCGGACAACATCACTCTGGTGGCGGTTTTCATTTCCTCGTTGAGGTGAGCCATGGCGCTTTACAAGCATCTCCGGCCTGTTCCGGCGACAAGGCCCTTCCGCGGGCCCCGGCGTTTTCCCGCGCCGCACAACCTCCGCAAGGGCATGCCGGGCACGGAACACAACGGACGCTTTCTTTTGCAACAGCTGCTGGGCTGCGGCGGCGTTTGCGAAGTTTACGCCGCTCTGGATCTGCGCCGTGTGGAGTGGAGCGATGCCTCTCCCCAGGTGGCGGTGAAACGCCTTTTGCCGGAACTGACCCGGAACTATCAGGCTCAACTGGCCCTGGCGCAGGAATTCTGCATTCTGCGCCATCTGGTCCATCCCGGCGTGGTCCGCGTTTTTGACTTGCACAACGAGCCCTTCGGCCTCTGCTACAGCATGGAGCTGCTGCAGGGACGCAACGCGGGCGAGATCCGGCCCGGCGACCTGCCCGGCGCGGCCCTGGCGACCATGACCGCACGCTTTTTCGACGCCCTGGCCTTTCTGCACGCCCAGGGCATCGCCCACGGCGACATCAAGCCAGCCAACCTGCTGTTAAAAAGCGGGGAGCGCCCGGTGCTCATCGACTTCAACGTGGCCGCCGCCAGCGTGCGCAAGGGCGGCACACCGGCAGCCGTGGGGCTGCGCGAAAGCCTGCGCGTTCCGGCCCACAGCCTGCTCTACTCCAGCCCCGAACGCCTGGAAGGCGGCCCGCCCTCAATGGAAGACGATATTTTTTCGGCCTGCTGCACGGTACATGAAGTGTTCAGCGGCGCGCATCCCTTCAAACGGCTTTCCCCGGCCGAAGCCCGGCAGCAGGACATGGTTCCGGCCAGGCCGCCCGGCATCCCGCCCTTTCTGTGGCCCCTGCTGCGCCGGGGTCTTGCCTTCCAGGCCCAGGCCCGGCCCGACGCCGCAAGCCTGCGCCGCGCCTTTGCGGCCTGGAGCGCGCTCTGCAACTGCACAGGCCAGGTCCGTAATTTTTTCACCCCCTGACCGACCGGAGGATTGCCGTGGCCCTGCCCAAAGCCCTGCTCTGTGTTCTTGACGAACATCCACCCGCCCATTCTCCCGAGGAAGCCGCTCTGCGCGCCGTGGGCTTTTCCGCAGCCACCGTGCCTTGGCGGCAGACGTCCGCGCAACGGGGCTGGATGCGGCTTCTGCCCATTCTGGACGACCCGGCCGTGCAGGCCTGGGTCTTTTGCGGCGCGTCAACGGATTTCACCCCTGCCGTGCTGAATCGCATGGCCATGCTGACCCTGGCCCTGCGCCGTCCCAGCCCGCCCCTGACGGCCTGCCTGCTCACTGGCGACGGCCCGGAACCGGAACTGCCCCACTGGCTGGGGGATGTACGCGTCTTCCGCCGGGACAAGAACTTTGCCGCCAGGCTCATGGCCGCGCGTCTGAAATCCCGTCCGCTGCCGCCGCGCCCCTTTCATCTGGCAGCCCATTTGGACCCGCTCATCGGCCAATGGCTGGAAGCGGGACCGACAGAAGGCGCGCAATGGCCGGGCTTCATGGCCGGAACCCTGGGAGCCGAGGTAACGGCCTTCGGCGTGGGGCCTCGCGGCATACTGCCGCGGAAATGCACGCTTGAGCGCCCGCTGCGCGGCATCCGGGGAAACTGGGGCGGGCGGGAATTCTGCGCGTGCGCGGCCCGCAACCTCATCGGGGCTGACAATGCCTGCTTTCTGCGCGTGGAGGGTGAACCGGAGGCCATTTTCATAGCTCCCTACCCAGAAGAGGATGGCCTGGAAACACGGAACCAAAGCGCGGCATACCTTGAGTTGGCATAGCCACGGGCTGTCCCCGCGTCCGCACGGGTGCTCCGTGCCTGCCGTGCGGAGCGCTTTGCTCCATTGTGCCGTTTTCCAAAACGGTTAATGTCTCCCGAAAATGAGCCCTGGCCTAAACTTAAAAATAAATATAAGCTAAACTACAATATACTTTTTATCTCCGCACTCCGGCGGAGGAGATCCTATCCAGGCGAAAGGCTTGGTGAAATGTTTTGAGCCCGAGAATTGAGCCGAAGAGGACAATTAACGCCCGTCACATTCCCGGCGGGAAATGCGCCGTTTTTTGATCCATGCCGTTGAAGGGACGAAAACACATGAGAAAATCGCTTTGGCTCCTGCTCCTGACCGCCTGTATGACAGCCGTGGCCGTCGATCCAAGCAGGGCGGACGGCTTCTCCGCCAACGAAAATTTTCTGGCGACCGACACTGAACCGGACAACGTCCACCTGCCGAAAACCGCACCGCCTGTAGGCCTGGCTTTTGTCCGCCCTGATGATCAGTATGAGAGCCTGTATGACGACGCCCGGTTCATTACTCCGGCTTTCAAGCGGGTGGAGCGGCTCTACAAGTCCGGAAAAATCCGCGAAGCCTACGCGGAATGGCTGCAACTGGCCTGGCAGGGGGATATGTTCGCCATGGCCTCGCTGTCCGTGGTCAGCCGCGTGCACGCTGACCAGAGCTGGCCGGTGCCGCCGGAATTCTGGGAGGGCTGGCTGCTTACCCTGCTGGGCAAGGGCGAAGGCGGCTATGTGCTGGGCGTGCAGTACGCCATGCTGGCAGACCAGTACGAAGCGGGTTCCAGGAGCCGGGACTTCTTTTTGCAAAGCGCCCTGACCGGGCATTGGGCCGGTATGTACGGGATCTTCGCCACCGCCGGGGAGCGGGAGAGCACCCCCTTTTCTCCTCCGGCCACGCCGCCGGTCACGCCCATTCCAGCCCGTTTTATGGAAGATCACAACGGCGAAGCCCGCTACTGGCTGACCAGGGCCGCGGACTCCGGCTATTGGAAGGCCGCCGGGCTTCTGGCGACATATTACGCCAATCCCCGGAAAGGAGCGGCGGATTATGTACGGGCGGAGCATTACGCGGCCATCTCCGCTGAAAACGGTTCCGTGGAAAACGCCCTGACCCTTGGTGCCGGTTATGCCGATGGAACGTTCAAACACCATCCGCAGTGCGAAGGCTACTACAATTACATGCTGCTGGCGGACAGGCTCCGCTACAACAGCGAGCCGAGCATTGAACGCATCGGCCGGTTGATCAGGCATATCAAGTCCAATCCCGAATGTCAGAAGTCCGATGCCGTTGCCTCCGGCCTGGCCGAAAGCAAACAGCTCTATGAAAGCTGGAAAGCCCGCTCCTCCGAGAGGCTGCAACACAGAAACGAGCTGTACGCCAGGGCCAGAGCCCGGCTGCCCGAAGTCGGCGCCGCCCATGAAAAGGCTTTGCTGGAGTCCGCCCCGGCGAACTAGAGCGTTTTGATATTGAAAATATCTTAACGCTCTGTGTGGATTTTCCGTGAAAACCCGCACCGCGAAATTATCGCAAGGCGAATTTACTTCGCCGCTAAGCGATAATTTCAAGCGCAAAATGCTCTAGGTGTACAGTCCCGTGGTATGGCGGCGTGGAAAAGCCAATGTGTTTTTCCCGGCATCCGGCCTTGTTTTTTGACGCATAAGCGGGCAAGCTGCCTGGAATACGCTGGAGGATTTCATGCAGCTTCGCGACCTGACCATGGTATTCTCCTCCTTCGCTTCCATGGCAGCCGGGGTGTTCCTGCCCGGACTGGCCGGTCCGCTTGAAGCCATGCCCCGCCTGATGCTGATGGTCATGCTCTATCTCAGCTTTCTGGCCGTGGGGGCCGGAGCCCTCTGGGACGAACTGCGCGCCATGCCCGGCATCGTCTGCCGACTCACGGTCTTGCGTCTGCTGGCGCTGCCGCTCTTCGTCTTTGCCGTCTTCCGTCTGATCATGCCCGAATTTTCCCTGGGGGCCCTGCTGCTGGGCGCGGCCCCGGTAGGGGTCATGGCCGCCGTGTTTTCGCTCATGCTCGGGGCCAATACCGCCCTGATTCTGGTGGGCAACATCCTCACCTCCCTGCTGCTGCCGCTCAGCCTGCCGCTTCTGCTCTCCTGCACGGACGGCGTCCTGCGCACCCTGGGCACGGGCGGCCTGGACCTGCCGGAAAACTTCTCCCTGGGCGGCATGACCATCTCGCTCTGTATCACAATTCTGATTCCCTTTGCCGCCGCCATGGTCACCCGCGCCCTGCCACGGCTGGCCGGGGACATTCTGCGCCGCCAATTCCCTCTGCTCACCACGGCCATCGTCATTTCCAATCTGGGCATTTTCAGCAATTACGCCGGGGTGCTGCGACAATCCCCGGCCCTGATCCTGCACGCCCTGCTGGCGTCCTGCCTGCTCTGCGTGGTCATGACCGTGGCGGCCCTTCCGGCCACGCGCGGCATGCCCCGCCAGGTGCGGCTGGCCTTTCTGATCTCCTTCGGGGTCATCAACAACATTCTGCTGATGATCGTCAGCAACGAATTCTTCACTGTCAACGAGGCCCTGATGGGCGCGGCTTACCTGGTGCCGCTGTACATCCTGCTGTTTTATTACCGCTATTGCAGCCGGACTCCGGCTCCGGCCCGCTGAGCTCGGCTGTACGGATTTTCCGTTACTTTGGTTTCAGGAGGCGATTATGGAATGGATATTCCTGGCCGTGGTGGCCTTGCTGGGCCTTGGCTTGGCGCTGCTGGGCGGCTTTGTTTTTCTGCGCTGGCTGGCCCGGCTCTATGCCGCGCCCCGGCGTCCGGCGCATCCCGCCGCCGACGCTGCCCGGCCGGAAGCCGGGCAGCCCGCCCCTGAAACAGAAAACCGCCCCACAATGGAAACAACCGTCCCGGCAGCGATCCCGTCCCTGCGCGAAACCTGCCCGGATCAGGAAACCCGCGCCCTGCTGCGCACGCCTCTGGCCCGTTTCAGCATTGTGACCTTTATCGCCGTGGTGTTGCTGTTGCCCCTGATGCTGGTCAAGGATCTCACGGACGAGCGCGCGAGTCTGTACCGCAGCGTGGTGCGGGACATCAGCAAGGCGTGGGGTGGGGAGCAGCAGATCACCGGTCCCATCCTGCTGCTCCCCTACAGCGAACGCCAGATCACCTCCCGGACCGTGCGCAATGAGGATCCCAAAGCCGTTGGCGGCGAAGAATACCGCGTCATCAAGGAGAGCCGCCTGGTGCCGGGCTATTTCGTGCTGCTGCCCGCCAGAGCGGATTTTACCTGCAATCTTGATCCGCAGGAGCGACAGCGCGGCATTTACCGCTCCCTGGTCTACACCGCCAGGCTGCGCATGGCCGGGCATTTCACGCTGCCGCCTCTCGAAAGCCTGAAACGCATTGCCCCGGACCTGGAAAGCGTGGACTTTCAGCGGGCTTTTGCCGTCGTGGGGCTCTCCTGGCCCAGCGCCCTGCGCACGGTGGGCCCCTTTGTCTGGAACCGGGCCGAACTGGCCGCAGAACCCGGCACTCAGCCCTTTAGCGCCGTGAAGGAGGGCTTTCGCATTCCCGTGCCGCTGTCGCCGGACGTCAAACAGTATGATTTCTCCCAGGAGCTGGTTTTCAACGGCAGCAGCGGCATTTCCTTCACGCCCGTGGGCGGCGTCACGGCTGTCAGCCTGAGCTCGCCCTGGCCGCACCCCAGCTTCAGGGGCGACATCCTGCCCGTGAAGCGCGAGGTTTCCGCCACAGGCTTCACGGCGGTTTGGGACATTCCCTCCCTGGCCCGTTCCTACCCCAATCTGGGCACGCTCAAAACCTGGCCGGACCGCTTCACCTCCTTCGCCGCCGGAGTGGCCTTGTACGAATCCGCCAGCCATTACCATCTGATAGAACGCTCGGTGAAATACGGCATCCTGTTCATCGGACTTACCTTCCTGGCCTTCATCATTTTCGAATTGAGCCTGAATGCCCGCCTGCACCCGGTGCAATACGGCCTGGTGGGTCTGGCCATGGTGGTTTTTTATCTGGTGCTGCTTTCGCTTTCCGAGCATTTCACCTTTCTGCCGTCCTATGCGGCGGCCTCGGCCTGCACGGTGCTGATGATCGCGTTGTACGCCGGTGCGGCCATGCGCAGCGTACGGCAGGGCTTCAGCGTGGGACTGCTGCTCACGGCCCTGTACAGCCTGTTGTACGCCATCCTGCAAATGGAGGACTATGCCCTGCTCATGGGCACGGCCCTGGTGCTGGTCATGCTCGGCGTGCTCATGGTGGTGTCGCGCAATCTGGCTTTTGAGCGGACATGAACGAGCGCGGGGCGGTCTCCGTACTTCGGAGACCGCCCCGCGCTGAAAAAAAGCCGTTTAGTTCAGGGAGTGCGGCCCTATTGTTCCAGATCCGGGGACAGGCCGAAAAGATAACGCCGCAAAAGGTCCAGAGCGTGGCTGGCGGCCCGGTTGCGGGTCCAGTCCCGGCCGAGATAGCGGCCCTGGGGGCGCATGACGCGCAGCCGGACGCCGTCTTCGGCGCTGAAGGCGATATAGACCAGGCCCACGGGCTTTTCGGGCGTGCCGCCGTCCGGTCCGGCAATGCCCGTAATGCCCAGGCCGAAATCACTGTTGTAGCGCGTGCGCGCGTTTTCAGCCATGCAGCGGGCCACTTCCGGGCTCACGGCCCCGTGCGCGCGCAGCATGTCCCCGGGCACGCCCAGCAAACGGGTTTTGGCCTCATTGGCATAGGTCACCAGGCCCGTGCCGAACACCGCCGACGCGCCGGGCTGATCCGTGATCCGCTTGGCCAGCAGGCCGCCGGTGCAGGATTCCGCCGTGGTCAGGGTCAGCCCGCGCCGGATCAGCTCCGGCAGCACCACGCTTTCCAGGCCGGCGACATTCACGCCGTAAACCACGTCCCCCAGACGTTCGCGCACAGCCGCCACCAGAGGCGCGGCCAGCGCCTCGGCGGCTGCGGGGTCGTCAGCCTTGGCCGTGACCCGCACAAACATTTCCCCCTCGGTGGCGTAGGTGGCGGCCGTGGGATTGGCCCCGTCCGTCAGGTCCTTGATGCGCATGGCCGCCGCGCCTTCGCCGATGCCGAAGGTGCGCACCATGAAGGAAGCGATGGCCCCGTGGGCGTAGCGCTGCAAAAAGGGCGTCACGCCCGTCCGCAGCATGGGCAGCAACTCTGACGGCGGGCCGGGCAGCAAAAGTACGAACTTGCCGTCCCCGGCAGGCACGGCGCAGCCCGGCGCGGTGCCCACGGCATTGGGAAAGGCCACGGCCCCGCGCGGCAAAAAAGCCTGCTTGCGCTGATTGGCGCCCATGGGGCGGCTGCCGAAATACTCTTTGAGCCGCTCCAGGCTGTCCGCGTCTTCCTCCAGCGGCGCGCCGGTCACGCGGGCCACGGTTTCCTTGGTCAGATCGTCGTCCGTGGGTCCCAGGCCGCCGGTGGTGATGACCAGATCGCTGCGCGTGAGCGCCTCGCACAGCACGGCTTCCAGACGCCCGGCATTGTCGCCCACCACATGAACGTGCAGCAGATCCACGCCTAGGGCCGAAAGTTCGCGCGCCACATGGGCCGCGTCGGTATTGATGGTATGGCCGAGCAAAAGCTCGGTGCCCACGGAGATGATTTCCGCCTTCATATGACCTCGCTTGCTTCTGAATGATCCACCAAGCGAAGTCTACGCCTCAGACCTCCTGGCCGCAACGCCCGGAAGCCGGGAGTATCGCGCTTTTTTCTTGACAGGACGCCGGGTTCCGGAGAAAATAATTCTTATTTATTTAATAAGATTTAGGCATTTGATTTCCGTCCAAACCCGCCTTTTCCGGAGCAAGCCCATGAGCGCCACCCGTCCCCTGCACTTTGAAACCCTGCAAGTTCACGCCGGTCAGGAACAGGCTGATCCGGCCAGCGGCGCCAGGGCCGTGCCCATCTATCAGACCACGTCCTATGTGTTCGGCAACTGTGACCACGCCGAGGCCCGCTTTAATCTGAGCGAGCCCGGCAACATTTACGGCCGCCTGACCAACCCCACCCAGGAGGCTTTCGAAAAACGCGTGGCCGCCCTGGAAGGCGGCGTTGCGGCTCTGGCCATGTCCTGCGGCGCGGCGGCGGTCAGTTGCACACTGCTCAATCTGGCTGGAGCGGGTCAGCATATCGTGTCGGAAAAAACCCTCTACGGCGGCACCTACAATCTGCTGGCCCACACCTTGAAAACCTGGGGCATTACGACCACCTTCGCGGACCCGGACGTGCCCGGCTCCTTTGCCGAAGCCATCCGGCCCGAAACCAGGGCCATTTATATCGAAAGCCTGGGCAATCCCCACAGCAACATCGTGGACATCGAAGCCCTGGCCGCTCTGGCCCACAGCCACGGCATCCCCCTGGTCGTGGACAATACCTTTGCCACGCCCTGGCTGCTGCGCCCGCTGGAATACGGCGCGGACATCGTGGTCCATTCGGCCACCAAGTTCATGGGCGGCCACGGCGCGGCTCTGGGCGGGGTGATTGTGGACGGCGGGCGCTTCGACTGGACGGCTTCGGGCAAGTTTCCCCAGTTCAGCGAGCCGGACCCCGGCTACCACGGCCTGAGCTTCGTACAGGCCGCCGGAGCGGCGGCCTTTGCCGCGCGGGCACGGGCCGTGCTGTTGCGGGACATGGGCGCGACAATCGCTCCCCTGCACGCCTTTCTCTTTTTGCAGGGGCTGGAAACCCTTTCCCTGCGCGTGGAACGCCATGTGTATAACGCCCTGGCCGTGGTGGATTTTCTGCGCGCGCATCCGTGCGTGGAGCGGGTCAATCATCCCAGTCTGTCGGAAAGTCCCAGCCACACCCTGTACAAAAAGTACTTTCCCAGGGGGGGCGGTTCCATTTTCTCCTTTGAAGTCAAGGGCGGCGCGGCCGAGGCAAGGGCCTTCATCGACCGGCTGCGCATCTTTTCCCTGCTGGCCAATGTGGCGGACGTCAAATCTCTGGTCATCCATCCGGCATCCACCACCCATGCCCAGCTCAGCCCGGTGGAGCTGGCCGAAACCGGCATTAGGCCCAACACCGTGCGCCTGTCCATCGGCATCGAGCATATCGACGACATCCTGGCCGATTTGGGTCAGGCCCTCAGAGGCTAACGCCTGTCATCCGGAAACGAACCGGCGGGGCAGGCCCCAGGGCAGACACATCTAAAAAGTCTTTATTCCCCGATAGATCAGGGAACGAACAAAAAGAGGCGAAACCACCTTTGCTCCGCTGCTCCGCCGGAGCGAAGCGCAGGCGGATGGCTGGTGCCGGGAGAATCCTAAAAAATGCGCTGGCCGTTGCCGCGTCAGCGGCTTGCTTGAGCCGTTCACGGCGAAGCCGTGTTACGGATCAAGACAGCACCGCCACGGATAGCGACAGCGATTTTCCTAGATATAATTTTGTGTAGCCAATTGCTGTCGTTATCCGTACGGCTAAAGCTCCTGAGCCGCAACGGCTGAAGCAAGATTTTTGCGTGCCGACAAGGAAAATGGCGCTTTTTGCGCGGAAACCGACCAAAAGGCGGCCCAAAGGGCCGTGCCCGTTGGCGAGCCGTGCGAGCCTTACGGGCATCGAGAGCAGGGCTGTACTCAAGTACATGAGCAGCAAAAAGCACCAGATGACGTCGCCAGCGCCAAAAAGGCTGGTTTTGACGGATAATCCCGTCAAATAAGAGGTCAGCAAAAGCTGAAATTAGATGCGTCTGCCCTGGGGCAGGCCCTGGGACGTCTTGCCCTCCGTTCCGCCAAAACATAACATACTTAATAGCCCGCCATGCGCGGGCCGCTTTGTTTCCAGCCCCTCAGCCCAAGGAGTCCGCCATGTTCGCATCTCTGGGAGCACTGCCCTTTGCCCTGCCCGCGCCCGCCTTTCTTGTCGGCAGTTATGACCGGGACGGGCGGCCCAACATCATGACCGCCGCATGGTCCGGCATCTGCTGCTCGCGCCCGCCCTGCATCGGCGTGGGCATTGCCCGCGAACGCTGGAGCCATGCCGCCCTGCAGGAACGCCGCGCCTTTACCATCAGCATCCCCTCCGCCGCCATGGCCGCACAGGCCGACGCCGCCGGGATGCGCTCCGGGCGGGATACGGACAAGTTCGACCTCCTGGGCCTCACGCCCGTCAAAGGCGAGCTGGTGGACGCGCCCTATGTGGCCGAATGCCCGGCCGTGCTGGAACTGCGCCTGCGCGAGCAGCATGAACTGGGCACGCACACCTTTTTCATCGGCGAAGTCCTGGACGTGAAGATCCGCGAGGATTGCCTGGACGCCAAGGGCAGGCCGGACCCTGCTCTGATCTCCCCGTTGCTCTACGCGCCCGTGAGCAGAAATTACTGGTGCCTGGGCGAAGATCTGGGCAAGGGCTTCTCCCTGGGCAAGGAGGCCGCCGGTCTCGGACAGCCCTGAACCAGACGGCCCCGGCATGGGCCAAGGTCTCATTTGGAAAATCAGACACACAAAACCCGTAGGCTTTTCGGCGGCGCAACCGCCATGAGGCAGCAAAGAAGCACGTTTTTTCGCAATCAGATACGCGAGAGCTTATCTTGTCATTTGAACAGGCATTGGATAAACTTATGCAAGGCCCGGTGTCCGGGGCCTTGGCGCGGAACAAAATGTTTTGTCCGCTGCCGCGCAGCACAGACTGCCAGCCGATTTGCAGGCGCATCATTCGCAGGAGAAATCTTCATGTTGAAAAAATGTGTGGCCTTTGTGTTCGTCATGCTGCTGGCCCTGCCCGCCATGGCCGAGGAGCTGAGCACGAAATATTTCACGGTCAATGTGCCTGACGGCTGGAAGGCCGTCATGCCGCCCACGGAAAATCAGGGCATGACCAGCGCCATCTTTGCCAAAGCCACGAGCGGCGTTTCCGTAACCATGGTGGTGGGCCCCAGCAGCGGCTCCGACGCCAAAACCATTGCCGGCATGTTCGCCACCCAGTTCAAGGCGGAAAAGCCCCCGGTGGAAAAGAACGGCCAGTACACCTTCAACTTCACCCAGCAGGGCGTGCCCTGCCAGGCCTGGGTCGCCACCCAGGGCGACGTGTTCATGGTCACCTCTTTGGCCGGCAACCACAAGGAAGCGCTGGACTTCATCAAAAAGAACGTCAAAAGCGCCGACTTCCCCAAACTGCTTCCGCAATAGGCGAAGCAGCCGCAGTAGTGAAAAGCGCCCCGCAAGGGGCGCTTTTTTTACGCGATCTCCTACCGGCCGACGCCGGAAAAAGGAACCCGAGGCCGGCCGGGTTTCAGCCAGGACCGGCTCCCAACGCAAAAAAGGATAGCTATCCTCCCGCCCCACGCCGATTGGGACCGCCCGGAATGACCACCAGTGCGGCGTCCCGCCGGTCCGCCGTAGCCTCCGCGCGTGCGGATTCGCTTCAAATATCTATTGCTACTTTTTTAAAATTTGTGTTACCTATAGATTCGCATATGCACGCGGGCGGGTCTGAGTCGGTATCCGCCGTCATCACAAGCCATAAAGGACAAAACTATGTGGAAAATCTGTTGCGCAAGCCTGGCCCTCTTGTTCTGCGTCGCCGCGCAGGCCGAGGCGCATTTCGGCATGGTCATTCCCTCCACCGCCACGGTGACGGAGAAAAAAGACGCTGATCTGAAACTGGATATTTCCTTCTCCCATCCCATGGAAATGCAAGGCATGGATATGGCCGCGCCCAAGGCCTTTACCGTCACCCTGGACGGCAAGAGCGAAGACCTCAAGGCAAGCCTCAAGCCCGCCACCGTCATGGGCCATAAGGCCTGGCAGGCCGCCTATAAGATCAAGAAGCCCGGCGTCTACCAGTTTGCCGTGGAACCCGAGCCCTATTTCGAACCCGCCGAAGATACTTACATCATCCACTATACCAAAACCGCCGTTGCGGCTTTCGGTGGCGAGGAAGGCTGGGATGAGCCTTTGGGCCTGAAGACGGAAATCGTGCCCCTGACCCGGCCTTTCGGCAATTATGCGGGCAACGTCTTCCAGGGTCGCGTGCTGCTGGACGGCAAGCCCGTGCCCGGCGCTGAAGTGGAAGTGGAAAGCTACAACAAGACCAAGGGACATACGGCGCCCAATGAATATTTCGTCACCCAGGTGGTCAAAGCCGATGAAAACGGCGTGTTTTCCTACGGCGTGCCTTGGGCGGGCTGGTGGGGTTTCGCGGCCCTGAACACGGCCAAGGAAAAGCTGGACTACAAGGGCGAGCCCAAGCCCATTGAGCTGGGCGCGGTGCTCTGGCTGGAATTCGTGGCTCCCAAGACCAAATAATTCCAGAGTCGGTTTTTAGAAGGATTTGGCAGACGGGCTTTGCCCTGTCGCGGACGAGCATTTCAGGCGTTGCTCTAAAGATGTGCCGCAATCCCGCGCCGGGCCGAACACTCCCTCCCCCGGCCCGGCGCGGGATTGCTCCAAGGAAACAGCATGCATATCGCGGAAGGCGTTCTTTCCCCCGCCGTGCTCGGCGCGGGTGCGGTCCTGGCGGCGGTCGGCACGGCCATCGGCCTGCGCAGGCTGGACTATGACCGGCTGATGACTGTGGGCATTCTTTCAGCGGCTTTTTTTGTGGGCTCACTGATCCACGTGCCCGTGGGTTTTTCCAGCGTCCATCTGATCCTCAACGGCCTGGTGGGCGTACTACTGGGCTGGGCGGCCTTTCCCGCCATTCTGGTGGCGCTGCTCCTGCAGGCTTTGCTCTTCCAATTCGGCGGCCTCACAGTGCTGGGCGTGAACACCTTTACCATGGGCTTTTCCAGCGTGCTGGCCTGGTATTGCTATCGGGGCATCGCCCACATCTGGCCCGGCCCGGCGGGCATCCGCGCGGCCGCCTTCTGCGGCGGAGCGCTGGGCGTGGCCCTGGCCGCCGTGCTTACCGCCCTGGCCCTGGCCTTTACCAGCGAAGGCTTCTGGGCCGCCGCGCAACTGCTGCTTCTGGCCCATCTGCCCATCATGCTGGCCGAAGGACTGATCACCATGTTCACTGTGTCCTTTATCGCGCGAGTGCGGCCCGAGATGCTCCAGACCGCGCACGCCTGAATCCGCCGCATCCGAAGGAATTTACCATGAACAACGCTCCCTTCCTCGCCCCATGCCGCCCGGCGGCCGCGCTTTTACCGCTTCTGCTGCTGGCCGTGCTGGCCGCGGCGCTGCTGGCTCCGGCACCCGCCCTGGCCCACAGGGTCAATATCTTCGCCTGGCTGGAAGGCGGCGACGTGGTTGTGGAATGCGGCTTCAACCGTAGTTCGCCGGTCAAGAACGGCTTGATTACCGTCTTTGACGCGGTGGACGGCAAGGAACTGTTGCAAGGGCACACCGACGACGCGGGACGGTTCAGCTTCCCCGTGCCGCAGGCGGCGCGCGAAGGCCACGGCCTGCGCATCCGGATCAACGCCGGTGAAGGGCATCAGAACGAATGGGGCATGGACGCCTCCGAATTTTCCGGCGCGGCCGCACCCACGGCAAGCCCTGCGGAAAAGGTGGAAGGGACGGAAAAGACTGAGGGCGCGGCGGCCCCTGCCACAACCGCCGCGCCTTCCGCCCCGGCGACTCAGGCCGTTTCAGGCGCCACGCCGGACCAGGTGCGCGCCATCGTCAACGCCGCTCTGGACGCCAAGCTGGGACCCATCCGGCGCGATCTGGCGGCCCAGGTCAATGCCGGACCGGGCATTCAGGAAATTATCGGCGGCATCGGCTGGATTCTGGGGCTGGTGGGCATAGGCCTTTACTTCAAGGGACGCCGCATGTAGAGGACAGCCTAGCTAAATACCGGAGCGGGCGTCCTCAACACTTTGAAATTGTACAATCTCAAAGGTAATCTGCTCTAACGATCAGTACGGACGGCTTTTGCCGTGCGCACTGAAAACATGCGACGGGGAGCCGCAAGCGGCGGATACCAATCGCGGCACGCGACTTTTATTGAGAATTCGCATACAAAAGAATGCATCGTGTTCGACCAGCCCTTTGTCCGACCGTCGCCCCTCCAGGCCATTGACCCGCGCGTGCGCTTGGCGCTCGCCGCACTGACCGCCGTATGTCTGGCCCTTTTGCAGAATCTGACGGCCTGCTGGCTGGGTCTGGCCCTAGGGGCGGTTCTGTTGGCGGTTGCTCGTCCTCCGTTGCTGCCCCTGTTGCGACGGCTGGCGACAGTAAACCTCTTTATTCTCTTTCTCTGGTGCGTGACGCCCTGGACCACCCCGGGCGCGGTTCTGGCCCAATGGGGCATCTTTGCCGTCAGCGTCGAGGGCGTGCGTCTCTCCCTGCTGGTGAGCATCAAATCCAACGCCATTGTCTGCGTTTTTCTGGCCCTGGTCGCCAACATGGATTCGCCCACTGTGGGCCATGCCATGGAACGGCTGTGCTGCCCCCGGAAACTGGTTTTTCTCTTTCTGTTCACGGGCCGCTATGTACACGTGCTGGCCACGGAATGGCAGACGCTCAACGTGGCCGCGCGCCTGCGCGGTTTTACGCCGCGCACCAACCTGCACACCTACCGCACATTGGCCTCCCTGCTGGGTCTCCTGCTGGTACGCAGCTACGAGCGCTCCTTGCGCGTGCGCGAGGCCATGCTGTTGCGCGGCTTCGAGGGTCGTTTCCGGTCCGTGGCCGTATTTCGCGCCCGCCCCGTGGACGCGCTGTTCGCTCTGGGTCTGCTGCTCTGCCTGGCGGGCATTGTCTGGACGGAGTATGAAGGAGGCCCGCATGTCTGACACCCCTCTTTCCGGCGCTTGCGAATCCGCCATCTTCAGCCTGGAGCAGATGCACTTCGCCTACGCCCGTGAGGGCGAGGCCCGCACGGTGCTGCGCGATGTGAATTTCTCCCTTTTCCCCACGCAAAAAGTCGGCCTCTACGGCCCCAACGGCAGCGGCAAGACCACTTTTTTCCGCTGCATCACCGGACTGGCCCGGCCGCAACAAGGGGTGATCCGTTTTCACGGACACATCCTGAGCGCAGAAAAAGACTTCCGCGAGCTGCGCTGCAAAGTGGGTTTTGTGCTCCAGCACGCCGAGGACCAGCTTTTTTTTCCCACCGTGCTGGAAGACGTGGCCTTCGGCCCGCTCAACCTGGGACTCACGCCCGACGAGGCGCGCCAACGGGCTTTGGAAACCCTGGAAAATCTGGGGCTCGCGGGTTTTGAGCAGCGTCTCACCCACCGTTTGTCCGGCGGCGAAAAAAAACTGATCTCCCTGGCCACGGTGCTGGCCATGCGGCCCGAGGCCCTGCTGCTGGACGAGCCTACCAACGGTCTGGACAACGACGCGCGCCAACGGATCATTGACATCTTGCGCGGTCTTTCCACAGCCCGGATCACCATTTCCCACGACTGGGATTTTCTGGCCCAGACCTCCACGGAATATCTGACCATTCTGGACGGACGCCTCACCTCCTGCGCCCCTTCCTTCGCCCACGCCCATATGCACGCGCATCCGCTGGGCAACGAACCCCATGAACATTAGAGTGGATTCCCTTTGAAACGCCTCGCGTTTTAAAGATTCATTCAGCCGAGCACCGCGGTTTTCGGCTGAATCCCCGCCGCCTCGCATTTCAACTTTGAAATGTTCTAACACCGCATAGCTGCTGCCGATGCCCGCAAGCGGCCCCCTGCCGCGCCCGGCGTCTTATCAGCTGCCCTGTAATTATTTTCTGGACTCAAACGCCTTTTACGCATAGTATTGAGATATAAGTCCTATAGTCGCCGCTGCTGCGGCAATCGTCCTGTTCCGCGAAATAGCGTCTCTGAAGGCTTGCCCGACGCGGAAGTTTACGATAAAAAGTGGCCCTTTCGTTATCCTGCCCTCCAAAGCCGGAAGAGGTTCCTGCCATGGTCCATTTGCCCCGCCCCACAGGCTGCCAGATACAACTCGGCTCGCCCGACCCATTGTGGGAATGGCATATTCCCACGGACGCGCTTTTTCTGAGCGAGGGCGCCCGCCGCAAGCTGCGTCTTGAAAAAGATACCCCACCCACCATGGCGGCTTTTGCGGCGCACATCCCGCCGGACTGCCTGCCTTCGCTGCACGAGTTGCTGGAAGGCGTGCTGAGCGGGGCCAGCGGGCCCATGCTGGAACTTGTCTACCCCTTTGACGACTTACTTGTGCGCGCCTGCCTGCTGATTGTGGAGCGAAATAATGAAGGCCGCGCCGTGCGCGGCGTCGGCCAGTACAGCGTCTCCGAGACCCTGGCCTACCGCCCCTCCGTGACTACCGGCACGGGCACGCCGGACACGGGTTACTGGCAGTGCTCCCTGACGGAGCGGACTATCCGCATGGACAGCCGCTGTTGCGCCCTGCTCGGCTATGCCGATCCCCGGCCGATGGTCATCAGCCCGGAACAATGGCGGCAACGTCTGCACCCGGAAGAAGGGGCAGCCTCGAGCTGCCGCTATCAGCTCACCCTGGAACTGCCCCAGTGGGGCGACAGCATTGAGGACGTGCTGCGCGTCCGCCTGGAAAACGGCGAATACGCCCGCTTCGCCCTGCACGGCACCGTCCTGGAACGCGATGCCGACGGCCACGCCAAAGAGCTGGCCGGCAGCCTGCAACGCATCGACGCCGCCAGCGCTCCCGCGCGGGACAGCTCCCAGGACGCGGGCCGCCTGCTCCTGGCCATCAACGCCGCGGGCGACGGCCTCTGGGATTGGGACGCCGCCACCGATGAAGTCTATTACAGCCCGCGCTATCTCTCCATGCTGGGGTACACGGCGGAACAGTTTGCCGGTGATCTTGAAACCTGGAAAAAAAAGATCCATCCGGACGACATCCACAAAATCGTGCCGCCGCAGGCGGCTCTGGTGGAGTCGCCGCGCTACGGCGATTCTTTTGAATGCACCTACAGGATAATGCGCGCCGACGGCACCTGGGCCTGGATACTGGGACGCGGCTATGTGACCCATCGCGACGTCAACGGCAGGGCCACGCGTCTTGTGGGCCTGCATACGGACATCACCACCACCCAGGGCGACAGGGCCAAACTGGAGGATATGGTCAGAAACGACGCCCTCACCGGCCTGCGCAGCCGCACCTTTTTCAATATGGAAGTGGAGCGCATCGAGCAGAACCATATCCGCCCGGTGAGCGTTATCGCCTGCGACGTCAACGGTCTCAAGCTGATCAACGACTATCTGGGCCACGCCACCGGCGACACATTGCTGGCGGACACGGCCCTGCTGCTGCGCCGCTCCCTGCGGGCCACGGACTGCATCGCCCGCATGGGCGGCGACGAATTCACCATTCTGCTCCCCAGTTGCCCCGAGGAAACCGCCCTGAAAATTCTGCTTGAGCTTCAGCGTACCTTTGAGGAGCACAACAGCGCGCCCGACGCCATGCCCCTGCTCCTGGCTTTCGGCTGTGCCAGCGCGGAAACCAAGGACATGCCGCTTTCCCGGACGCTGGTGGAGGCGGACAGGGAAATGCTGCGCCAGAAGCATGCCCAGCGCGGCGCGGCTCATGAAAAGATCAAGGAATGGATCGAGCGCAATAAAAACGTCACAGTCTGCCTTGAGGACTGCCGCTACATCTGACGCGCCGCGCGCGGGAAAGGCGGATTTTGTAACATAACCGCAAAATTACAGAAAGGCTGACGCAAGAGTATTTTTCTCTTTTGCTTTGGGCACAAAGCTCATCCCGTCCATTCGATTGCCTGGCCCGGTGCGCAGGCCCTCTTGACGGCGGGCGCGCCTTTGGGCCACAATCCGGTCATGCCATCGGACGATACCCCCTCAGATCCCGACCCCGCTCCTGACAGTCAGGACAGCCCCATGGTGGGCCAAGCGGAAAGCGGGCAGAAAATACTTCAGTTCCTGCAACGGCGGCTCAATCTGCCGCCGACCCTGTTGCACCGCTGGATCCGCACCGGCCAAGTGCGCCTCAACGGCGGCCGCTGCAAACCCTTTGTGCGCGTAAAGACCGGCGATGTGGTCCGCCTGCCGCCCTTTGCCCTGAAAATGGCGGCCCAGAGCGGAGCCGCGCCGGTCAGGACGACGGACGCGGTCCCCGAGCCTCCGGCGCGCCCCCCGGCTCTGGAAGCGTCCGCGCCCCTGCCGCCCGTGGTGGGCGCGGAAGGCCCGGTCTGGGCACTGTTCAAGCCCGCCGGTCTCCCCACGCATCCGGGCACCGGGCACAGTGACAGTCTGGCTACCCGCCTGGCCGACCACTACGCCCAGGCCGCCTTCAAACCCACGCCCGCCCATCGGCTGGACAAGGACACCTCCGGCATTCTGCTGGTGGCCGCCACGTTTTCGGCTTTGCGCGAGCTCCAGGAGGCCATCCGCCAACGGAGCCTGATCAAGGAATACGTGGTCTGGGTCCGCGGGCGCTGGCCCTGGCCCGAAGCCCGCCTGCTGCGTCACCAGTTGCGCAAGGGCCTGGAACGCGGCTTTGAAAAGATGCGGGCCGTGCTCACCGCCGCCGGGGAGGAACGCGCCCAGGAAGCCCTGTGCCTGGCCCGGCCCCTGCGCGTATGCGAGCACGAAAGCCTGCTGCTGATCCGCCTGTTCACGGGCAGGACGCATCAGATCAGAGTGCAGCTGGCGAGCCTGGGGCATCCCGTGCTGGGCGACGTCAAATACGGCCCACCGGAACAGCGCGTTGGGGGGGGGCCCATGTACCTGCACGCCCTGCGCGTGATCCTGCCCGGAGGGCGGATTTTCGCCTGCCTGCCGGACTGGGACGCAGAGCATGCCGTGGGCGTCCTGCCGGAAGTCATGATGGACGGCACCGCATTTCCGGCGCGGGTGGGGGAGGAAGAGACATGCCCAGCATCTACGGACTGAAACCAGCCTTTCAGAACCTGCTGCGCCCTCTGACGGCGCGTCTGGCGCGCAAGGGAGTTACCGCCAATCAGGTGACCTGCCTCGCTCTGGCGCTTTCCCTATTGTTGGGCGGCGTGCTCTTTGTCTGGCCCGTCCCGGTGCTTTTCATCCTTTTGCCGCTCTGGTTGCCCGTCCGTATGGCGCTCAACGCCGTGGACGGCATCCTGGCCCGCGAGTACGGCCAGAAAAGCATCCTGGGCTGCTATCTCAACGAACTGGCTGATATCCTTTCCGACGCGGCCCTGTACCTGCCCTTTGTCCGCCTGCCGGATTTCGGCGCGGGCTGGGTGCTGCTGTTCATTTTTTTGGCCGCATTCACAGAAACAGCCGGCATCATCGGACCGCTGGCGGGCGCGTCCCGCCGCTACGACGGCCCTCTCGGCAAAAGCGACCGGGCCGCTGTTGTGGGCCTGCTGGGCCTTCTGGTGGCCTGCCTGCCGCTGCCTGCCGTTTTTCCATGGGTGTTTCCCATCCTTTCGCTTCTGCTCTGCCTGACCTGTGTCAATCGCGTCCGGCATGGTATTGCCGAAGCCCGGAGCGCCACCCCGAACTGATCATCACGCAAAGCGCCGGGGATAGACATGCGCCCGCAGGAAGAACATTTTTCATCTCGCACGACGGCTTTCAGTTCTTCCACCGCCACTGAACCCGCAACAGGCGCGGTGGTGCGGATGTACCGCAGGCACGAGCATTGAGGGCGCGCGGTTCCTCCGGCTGACGAACCGGATCTGCCTGACTAGCGCATCTTCGCCTGGGATCAGCGCGGCCTCGGGCGTACCCGGTCCGCGCTCATGTGGACGCCCTGCCTGGCGGGGAAAAAGCCCCGATCTGGACGCCGCGCTGACACGTGTGCGCCGCGCGCGGCCCCAAGTGGCACGACATCCGGAACAGTTGACAGCGGCGCAATCCGCATTGCGGCTGTCGCGGAAATAGACTAAAATAAAAGTTCTATAGCGGTGCTGAAACAAGCGGATCCAAAAGGCCTTCGTCACTGCGAGGAAATACCGTGATGGCATGGCAGGAACAAAAAATGGCCTTGCTGGCCTGCTTTTTGCGCGGTTTGACGGGCGTCCGCTGCCTCTGGCCCCACGCACGCGCTTCACGGCGGCAAAGCATTTACTACGCAAATCATACAAGCCACCTGGACGCCCTGCTGATCTGGGCCTGTCTGCCGCGGGCCGCGCGCATGCGCACGCGTCCCGTGGCCGCTGCGGACTACTGGAATAAAAGCCGGATGCGGCGTTTTTTCGCCCTTGAGATATTCAACGCCGTCCTGGTTCCGCGCCCTGCGGAACACTTCTCCCGGGAAGACGCGCAGCGCAGCCTAGCCCCGCTGCATGCGGCCCTGGAACAGGGCGACAGCCTGATTTTTTTCCCTGAAGGTACGCGCAACAAAGGCGAGGCCCGCCTGCTGCCCTTCAAAAACGGCCTGCACCGCCTGGCACAGGCCCACCCCGACGTGGATCTAGTGCCCGTCTGGCTGGACAATCTGAACCGCGTGCTGCCCAAGGGACAATGGCTGCCCCTGCCGCTGCTGTGCAGTCTGATCATGGGCGAAGCGCTGCCGCCCTGCACAACAGGTGAGCACCACAAACTTTTTCTGCGCCGGGCCGCCGCTGCCCTGCTTGATCTGGCCCCCTCCCGGGCGGAACTCTCCACCTCATGAGGCCGCCATGTTGACCCTGCTGCTGGGAACTCTGCTTTTTCTGACCGCAAGCACCCTGATCGGCTATTGGCTCGCGCGGCGGCACGGCCCCGATGTGCCGGAATGGATAGCGAATCTCCAGGCCCGCAACCGGGCATGGTGGGCGATGATCGCGGTTTTCGGCTTCGCGGTCTGGCTGGGCGCGTGGGCGGTGACGACTCTGTTCATCTTCGTCTCCTTCAATGCCCTGCGCGAGTTCGCCACTCTAGCTCCGTCCCGCCCCAGCGACCATCGGGCGCTCATCTGGAGTTTTTTCGTCTTTCTGCCACTCCAGTACGGCCTGATCCTCTACGGCTGGTACGGCCTGTACTCCATCCTGATCCCGGTATACGCCTTTCTGCTCCTGCCCTGCTTCACGGCCTTCAGCGGTGACTGCTCCCATTTTCTGGACCGGGTGGCGCGTGTGCAGTGGGGCATCATGCTCTGCGTTTACTGCATCTCCCACATCCCGGCCCTGCTTCTACTGCCTCTGCCCGACGGTATGGGCATGGGCCTGGTGGTCTTTCTGATAGCCGTAGTGCAGGCCAGCGACGTATTTCAATACATCTGCGGCAAAGCCCTGGGCCGCCACAAGCTCGCACCTGCCATTTCCCCTTCCAAAACCGTGGAAGGCCTCGTGGGCGGCATAACGCTCGCCACCCTTCTGGGCGGGGCGCTTTCTTTTCTGGGGCCATTCAACCTCTGGCAGGGCCTGATCATCGCCCTGCTGATATCCGTCGCGGGCTTCTGCGGCGGCTTTGTCCTCTCGGCCATCAAACGCGACCGCCAGGTCAAGGATTGGGGCACCTTCATCCAGGGACACGGAGGCATGCTTGACCGCGTGGACTCTCTGTGTTTTGCTGCACCGATTTTCTTTCACGTCATCCGATACTGGTGGACCTGAGCTTTTGCCCTCAGCCTGTTCACCAAATCATATAAGGTTAACCCATGTCTGAAACCCTGCCCTATATCGTTCTGGTGGGTCGCCCCAATGTGGGCAAATCCACCCTGTTCAACCGTCTGATCCGCAGCAACCGGGCCATCACCCATGACAGGCCCGGCGTCACGCGCGACCGCATGGAAGGCGTGGTGCGCCGCAAGGACCTGCCCTCCTTCGGCATTGTGGATACCGGCGGCATCACCCTGGACGCGCACGCCGCCGTGACCGAAGGCCCCGAAGGCATCCGCGGCTTTGAGCGGGACATCCTGGCCCAGGCCGAGGCCGCCCTGGCCGGGGCCGCCGCCGTGGCTTTCGTGGTGGACGGGCGCGACGGCCTTCTGCCCCTGGACGAACATCTGGCCGCGCATATCCGGCGCATGGGCCTGCCCACGCTCTGCGTGGTCAACAAGGTGGACGGCGAGGAGCGCGAGGACCTGCAGATGGCCGAGTTCCACAGCCTGGGCTTTCCCCTGCTGCCCGTCTCCGCCGAGCACGGTTACAACATCAACGCCCTGTGCGAGGATCTGGCCGCCCTGCTGCCCGAAGGCGCTGTCGAACCCCCGGCGCCCCCGGCCCTGCGCCTGGCCATGCTGGGACGGCCCAACGCGGGCAAGTCCTCCCTGATCAACGCTCTGGCCGGGGAAGAACGGATGATCGTCTCCGACGTGGCCGGCACCACACGCGACAGCGTGGACGTGCGCTTCAGGCGCGACGGGCAGGATTACGTCTTTGTGGACACCGCCGGAGTACGCCGCCGCACCAGAATCACGGACAGCGTGGAAAAATATTCGGTCAACGCGGCCATCAAATCCAGCACCAAGGCCGACGTGACCCTGCTCACCCTGGACGCCACCGAAGGCGTCAGCCAGCAGGACAAACGGCTCATGGACATGCTGGACACACGCAAGACTCCCTTCATGGTTCTGATCAACAAATGTGACCTGATACCGCCCGCCGCTCTGGCCGCCCTCAAAAAAAACATAACCGAAACACTGGCCTTTTGCGGGCATGTGCCCATCCTGGCGGTTTCGGCCCGGACCGGCACGGGCCTCAAAAAGATCCTGCCCCTGGCCCGGAAGATTCATGAGGAATGCCAGGTGCGCATCCCCACGGGCCGGCTCAACCGGGCCATGGAAGAGGTGCTCACCCGCCATCAGCCGCCGGTGGTCAAACGGGTACGTGCCAAGTTCTTCTACCTTACCCAGGCCGAAACCGCGCCGCCGACCTTCGTCTTTTTCGTCAGCGACGCCGAGCGTGTGCCCGAAAGCTATACCCGTTACCTGGAACGCGCTTTGCGCAAACTCTTCGGCATCAGCCACGCGCCCATGCGCATCCATCTGCGCTCCAGCCACAAGAAAAAAAGTTGAGCGTCACGCTTTCGCGGAATGCCCCGAGGCCGGGCATTTTCCGCAAAGCGGCGAAAACAGCCGCTTGCGGGCGCGAAGCGCATTGACAGAATCCGCGCAATAATGCAATAGAAAGGCCTTATCTATATGCAGACTGATGACAAACTCCGCTTACGCGGTGTTTGCGCCGCCATCGGCTCGTTTTCAGGAAAACTTGCCGGGCGGAAAGGCACAAAAATCAGTCGCTGCGTTGCTGCCTGTTTCCTTAAGCCGCGTTGCGGCTAAAGGAGAATGCCCGGTGCTGCCGGGTACCCTTCGGGCAGCTGACGCACGGCAACGCCGTGACCCGCTTCTGATTTTTGGTCGCGTTGACTTTGTCAACGCTCTTATGCGGAGCGCGCTCCGCACGCACATTTTTTCCGGAGGAGGGGCAGATGAAAAGAGGCATGACCTTGCTTGCGGCAATGGCTTTCTGCGTGGCGATGACCGCGCCCGCGCTGGCTGCGGATCCCATTAAAATCGGCGTCCAGGGCGCCCATTCCGGCGATCTGGCCTCCTACGGCGTGCCCAGCCTGAACGCCGCCAAGCTCGTCATTGACGACGCCAACGCCGCGGGCGGCGTGCTCGGCGGGAAGGTGGAAGTGGTCTCCCAGGACGACCAGTGCAAGCCTGAAATGGCGACCAACGCGGCCACCAAGCTGATTTCCGACAAAGTCGCCGTGGTCATCGGCCCCATCTGTTCCGGCCCCACCAAGGCCGCCCTGCCCCTGTTCCAGGACGCCAATCTTATCGCCGTGTCCCCCACGGCCACCACGCCCGGCCTGACCGAAGACGGCAAACATCCGCTCTTCTTCCGCACCGTGGCCAACGACAACGCCCAGGCCCGGCTGACCAGCGACTTCATGCTCAACAAGTTGAAGGCCAAAAAAGTCGCCTATCTGCATGACAACGGCGACTACGGCAAGGGTTTTGCCGACAACAACCGCGTGTTCATGGAAAAGGGCGGCGCGGAAACCGTGCTTTTTGAAGCCGTTACCCCTGACGCCGTGGACTTCTCCGCCGTGGTGCGCAAACTGCGCCGCGCCAAGCCCGACATCGTGGTTTTCGGCGGCTACCAGCCCGTGGCTTCCAAGCTGATCCAGCAGATGCGCCGCGACCGCCTGACGACCCCGTTCATCGGCCCCGACGGCGTGAAGGACGAGACCTTCCTTAAAATGACCGGCAAGGACAGCGAAGGCGTATATGCCTCCTATCCCAAAGACACCAGCACCCTGCCCGAATACAAGAAGGCGCGTGAGGCCCACGTCAAGGCTTACGGCAGCGAGCCCGGCTTCGGTTACTATAACGCCTATGCCGCCGCCCAGTGCCTGCTGGCCGCCATTGAAAAGGCGGGCGGCACGGATACGGCCAAAATCAAGGAAGTCTTGCGCACCAACCCGGTGGACACCCCGCTGGGCAAGATCAGCTTCAATGAAAAGGGCGACGCCGCCGGCATGGCGCTCTCCATCTATCAAGTCAAAAACGGCAAGTTCGTGGAGCTGGACCACAGCCTCACGCTTCAGTAGCACTGGCGGGGGCGCGGGACGCCGCGCCCCCTTTTCCGCCCCGCGGCGGCGCGGCAGTCTCAGGTCTGCTCTTGCGCCCGCCGCGTGCGGCGCTTGCGCGCGGGGATGATGCCTGCGCGCGCATCAGCATTCACCAGGCAGCCGGCAGGCCGGTAATCTGGCGGGCCCATGCCCGCGCGCGGGAAAGCATGGACATCCAATTTTTCATAGAGCTCTTTTTCGGCGGGCTGACCAGGGGCAGCATCTACGCGCTGATTGCTCTGGGCTATACTCTGGTATACGGCATCATCGAGCTCATCAACTTCGCCCACGGTGAAATCTATATGCTCGGCGCGTTTACGGCCCTGCTGGTGGCCGGTGTTCTGGGCGTCTACGGCTTCCCGGCCGCGGGCATCCTGATCATAGCCGCGCTGGCCGCCGTGATCTGGTGCGCGGCCTACGGCTTCACCCTGGAAAAAGTGGCCTACAAGCCCCTGCGCGGCGCGCCGCGCCTTTCCCCGCTGATTTCAGCCATCGGCATGTCCATTTTTCTGCAGAACTACGTGCTGCTGGCCCAGACCTCCGACTTTGTGCCCTTTCCCCGCCTGTTGCCGGAAATGGAATTTCTGGAATATGTCAACTACGTCATGGGCCCCAGCGACTTTCTGATTCTGCTGGTCAGCACCCTGGCCATGGTGGCCCTCTCGCTCTTCATCCGCTTCACGCGCATGGGCAAAGCCATGCGGGCCACGGCCCAGAATCGCAAGATGGCCCTGCTGCTGGGCATCAACGCCGACTGGATCATTTCCCTGACCTTCATCATCGGTTCGGGACTGGCCGCGCTGGGCGGCGTGCTGATCGCCTCGCACATGGGCCAAGTCAACTTCGGCATCGGCTTCCTCGCCGGGCTCAAGGCCTTTACCGCGGCGGTGCTCGGCGGCATCGGCTCCATCCCCGGGGCCATGGTGGGCGGCCTTGTGCTGGGCTTGGCCGAGAGCTTCACCACCGGCTATTTCTCCGGCAACTACGAGGATATTCTGGCCTTCGGCATTCTGATCCTGATTCTGATTTTCCGCCCCGACGGCATTCTGGGCAAAGCCAAGGTACAGAAGGTGTAGCCATGCGGCGCGTATTCAAGGCCGTGCTCACGGCAATCTGGTTCATGGCGCTGACCCTGCCGGTCATGGGCATCAAGCTCAACACGCTGGAGAACAGCGTGACCTGGCGTTTCGACCGCATTCTCTGGTTGGGCGCTGGCGTTTTCGTCCTGGCCGTCATCTGGGACTGGTGTTTCTCGCGCAAGGCCAAGGGGCTGCCCCTGGTGGCTCTGCCCGAAGGCCTCGGCGCGGGCCTGCATCTCCTGGCCGGACGGCCCCGGCTCAAGGCGGGCGGGCTGGTTGTCCTGGCCCTGTTCATGCTGGTCATGCCGCTGGTCAGCTCCTTTTATCAGACCAATATCATGATCTCGGCCCTGCTCTACGTCATGCTGGCCTTGGGCCTGAATATCGTGGTGGGCTTGGCGGGCCAGCTGGTACTGGGCTATGTGGCCTTTTACGCCGTGGGCGCATATGCCTATGGCCTGCTCTACCAGTTCTTCGGCTGGGGCTTCTGGGCCTGTCTGCCCGTGGGCGGCGTAATGGCCGTGCTTTTCGGCCTGGCCCTGGGCTTTCCCGTGCTGCGCCTGCGCGGCGACTACCTGGCAATCGTCACTCTGGGCTTCGGCGAAATAGTACGCCTGGGCCTCCAGAACTGGACCAGTCTTACCGGCGGGCCGCGCGGCATCAGCGAGATTCCCCGGCCCGGCTTCTTCGGCATGGAGATGGACATCAACACTTCCACCACCTATGTTTATTACTTGGTGCTGGCGGCGGTGGTCATCACCATCATCGTGATCTCGCGACTTAAAAATTCGCGGGTGGGACTGGCCCTGCAGGCCCTGCGCGAGGATGAGATCGCCGGTGAGGCCATGGGCATCGACATCACCCGGGTCAAGCTCTCGGCCTTTGCCCTGGGCTCCTGCTGGGCCGGGTTCGCGGGCGTGATCTTCGCGGCCAAGACCACCTACATCAATCCCTCCAGCTTCACCTTCATGGAGTCGGCCATGATTCTCTCCATGGTGGTGCTGGGCGGCATGGGCTCCATCGCGGGCGTGGCCATCGCGGCCATGATCCTGATTCTGGCCCCGGAATATCTGCGCGCTTTTTCCGAATACCGCATGCTGATTTTCGGCGCGATCATGGTGATCATGATGATTTTCCGGCCCCAGGGCCTGATCAGCGGCGAGCGCCGCCGCTACAGAATCAGCGCCCTGCACGGGGCCCACAACGGAGGCCGGTCATGACGCCGGTTCTGGAAGTTTCGGGTCTTTCCCAGGATTTCGGCGGGCTGCGCGCCCTGAGCGATCTGGACCTGCATGTGGACGCCAATGAGATCGTGGCCCTGATCGGCCCCAACGGCGCGGGCAAGACCACGTTTTTCAACTGTGTCACCGGCATCTACACGCCTACCGAAGGCAAGATGTATCTCTATGACGCCGACGGCGAAAAACATCTGCTCAACGGCAAGAAACCGCATAAGATCACGGCCATGGGCATGGCCCGCACATTTCAGAACATCCGCCTGTTCAGCGACATGACCGTGCTGGAAAACGTCATGGTGGGCCGCCACTGCCGCACCCGCGCGGGCATCTGGGGCGCGCTGTCGCGCAACGGGCGAACCCGCCGCGAGGAACAGGAAAGCGTCGACATCAGCTATGCCTTGCTGGAAAGCCTGCATTTGCAGGATCTCTGGAATGAGCGGGCCCGCAACCTGGCCTACGGCGCGCAACGCCGCCTGGAGATCGCCCGCGCCCTGGCGACCGAACCGCGCATGCTGCTGCTGGACGAACCGGCCGCGGGCATGAACCCCCAGGAAACCCACGAACTGGAAATTCTGGTGCGCGGCATCCGTGACGCCCGCAACCTTTCCATTTTGCTCATCGAGCACGACATGAGTATGGTCATGTCTCTTTCAGACCGCATCTACGTCATGGAATACGGTTCCTGCATCGCCTCGGGCAAGCCCGGGGAAGTGCGCGCCAACCCGCGCGTGATCAAGGCCTATTTGGGAGAAAGCGATGCTTGAACTCCGCAATGTGGACACCTATTACGGCAACATTCAGGCCCTGCGCGACGTTTCCCTGCGCGTGAACGACGGCGAGATCGTCACCCTGATCGGTGCCAACGGCGCGGGCAAATCCACGACCCTGATGACCGTCTGCGGCATCAACAGGCCGCGCCAGGGTGAAATTCTCTGGAACGGCATGCCCATCCACGAGCTGCCGCCGCATGAAATCGTCTCCATGGGCATTTCCCAAGTACCGGAAGGCCGCCTGATCTTCCCGGACCTCAGCGTGCGCGAAAATCTGGATCTCGGCGCGTTTCTGCGCCGGGACAGCCAAGGCGTCAAAGAGGACATGGACTACGTGTTCAGCCTCTTCCCCATTCTGGCCGAACGCCGTCGCCAGGCCGGGGGCACCCTGTCCGGCGGCGAGCAGCAGATGCTGGCTATCAGCCGCGCGCTCATGGGCCGGCCCAAGCTGCTCCTGCTGGACGAGCCCTCCCTGGGTCTCGCGCCCATCATCATCCAACAGATTTTTGCCATCATCCGCAAAGTCAATGCGGACGGCACCACGGTCTTTCTGGTGGAACAGAACGCCAATCAGGCCCTGCGCGTCGCCCACCGCGGCTATGTGATGGAAAACGGCCGCGTCGTCATGGAAGACACGGCCGCCAATCTTCTGCAAAGCGATGAAGTGCGCAGCGCCTATCTCGGCGTATAATCCCGCCGGGCGACACTCAGGCCAATGCAAAATCCTCTGATCTGAACTTGCTGTAGAAGCGTCCGGACTCGGCGGTGAAACGCAATACGCAATAATCCGGATCAAGCAGGCCCAGGGGATAATAAAGCGTGTCGCCCTCACGCCAGATCGCGGATTTGCTCTCCATATCCTCCAGCACCTCCATCCCGCCACGGAACATCACGCCCCGGAAAAAACGCCGGTCGCAGAAATAGACGCAAGCCTGCGGATTATGGCGGTATTGCCGCACGCGCAGGGACGAGGCATTGGTGGTGAAGTAGAAAACCCGCAGGCCTTCCCGTTGGCGAGGGGCCAGCATGGCCTTGATATTGGGAAAGCCGTCGGCATCCAGGGAGCCGATGAAGGCGGTACTTTGCCTGTCGATAAATTTGCCCAAGGTCTGCTCGGGATTTTTCACGTTCGCCTCCCAGACAGGGTTAAACATCGGACAAGGCGTTACAACTCCGTTCAGCGGTGGAAGGCCGGAAGCAGATCAAGTTAAGAATTGGCACTCTCAAGGTTATTGCTCTATCCCTCCAGTACGGCCGGAGCGCCCTGCAGCGGCAGATTGCCGTGGCGGATGAAGTGGTCCACCAGGCCGAAAACCAGCTCGTTGCCGCAGAAGTTTCCCGCCGCGATGGCCGCCTTGAACTCCGGCAGCCGGGCTTCGAAGCGCCGCAGCAATTCCGGCTCCAGGCTGAGCATGTCCGCCCGCATGCCGTAGTTCAGGCGTTCCACATAGAGGGCGTTGAAACGCTGTTCCACCATGGCCTTGAGCGGCAGGGTCAGGATGGGTTTGCCCAGGTGCAGCGCCTCGCTCATCAGGGTGTGCCCGCCGCCCTGGATCACGTAGGAGCAGCCCTCCAGCAGCCGCAAAAATCCCTCTTCGCTCTTGCGCATGAAAACCACATTGCCCTCGCGGCCTTCCGTACGGCCATAGCCGTAAACATAACAGGTTTTGTCCGTGGCCGCGCGCAGAAAGTCCACCAGCTTCCGGTGGGTGGAATTGCTCTGATAGACCAGCACATGCCCTTCGTCGCGGGGATGGAGAGCCAGCACGCTGTCGCGCAGAATGGGCGGAGCCACGCGTGCCTTGTAGCGCGGGAGCACGGGCGGCGCGTAAAAGGAAATGATCAGGTTTTCCGCCGTGGGCCGGAACAGATAACGCGGAGTCAGGCCCTGCACGAAACTGTCCCACCACATATCCGGCGGCAGATTGTGGCGGCAGCAGGTGATGATATGCTGATGGTCCAGCGTCAGACAGGGCAGGCCCGCCTCTTCGGCGGCGCGCGGCACGAAATACTCCAGGTCGGTCATGCAGACGTCGGGCTTGAACTCGTCCATGAGCCGGAGCACCCGGTCGATATAACGTCGCCGGTGCCAAAGCAGAGGCACGGCACGGGTGACGGTGGCACCCAGATCCACCTTGTAGTTCTTGAACACCGTGCCCAGATTGGGCAGGCGCCGGACAGGAAATTCCGGCTCCAGGATTTTCGGGGCGTCATCGTCGGCCACAAAGAGAAATTCATGGCCGGAAAGCCGACGGGCAATGGTCAGGCCCCGCATGGCGTGCCCATGCCCGGTGCCGTGAATGCCGTAAAGTACGCGCGCCATGGTGCTCCTTTCTGTCGGATTTCGCGCGCAAGCCTACCAACGCGCCACAATCCAGTCAATGCGCTTCACGCGAGCATGCGCCCTTGACGCCTGCGGGCCTTCTTTCTACCATTTACGCTAACAGGCTTGAACGGCGCGCACAGCATGCGCTCGCAAAGGAGCAATAATGGAGCAGGACTTCCAGAGCCATCCGTCCGACGTCGCGCCGGTCTGCAACGTGACCATTCCGGTATTCAACCGCCCCGGCGCCACGCGGGAGACACTCCTTGCCCTGCGCCGGACCTCGCAGGAAGTGCCCTTTGACATCACAGTGGTGGACAACGGCAGCGATCCAGATCTGGTCGGCATGCTTCTGGAGTTCCGGGAGCGCGGCGTCATCGACCATCTTTTCCTCCTGCCCCGCAACATGGGCGTGGCCTGCGCCGCCAATGTGGGCTGGGAACTGGTGCCCGCGCCCATCTATATGAAGCTGGACAATGACACGGCCATGCGCCGGACGCGCTGGCTGCCCGGCCTGCTGGCACTCTGGCGGCACGGCAGGCCGCAATCCAATCTGGGCGGAGCCTTCAATCTGGACATGCTGCGCCGCCATCCCGGCGCGACAGCCACGCCGGAAGGCATGCTGGGCGTGTGCCCCGGCAATCTGCCGGGCCAGGCCGTGCTGATCCCCAAAGCGGTTTCGGACGAACTGGGTTTCTGGAACGAGGAATACGGCCTTTACGGCGGCGAAGACGGCGATTACGGCCTGCGCATGAGCTGCGCGGGCTTTCCGCAGTATTACTACCACGGTCCGGATTATTTCGAAAATCTGCCCGAAGAGGACGCGCAGGCCACCTACGCCGCCAGGGGTATCGACAAGCGGCGGCTGCATCGGGAGTTGGTGGTCACGGACAATCTGCTGCCGGGCAAACTCTTTCTGAACAAAATCCTCTATGCCTCGGGTGTGCGCTCGTTGAGACCCATGCGCCGCTATGAAATTCTCGATATTGCCGACGGCTGCCGGGTCAGTGTGGCCGAACGCAGGGAATACCGGGAATTCCGGCGGGATCTGGCTCCGCATCTGGCCGCCGTAAACCGCAGCTTCAAGGAACATCTCATGTCCTTCCGGCCGGATCCGGCCACGGCGCAGGCCCTCAAAGCCGGTCTGGCGCGGCACGGCCAGGATGGTCGGTCCGGCGGCGCGCCTTGAACACAGGACCGCGACTGTCCCGAGAGGCGGTTCCGCCACTTGCCCTCGGCGGGCGAATCCGGCATACTAGAGCGGATAAGCTTTAAGAATGTGCATTCTCAAAGTTTTTAAGACGTTCACTTCGGCGCTTAGTTATGCTGTCGTCATCCGCAAGGCGGCATAGCCGTCAACGGCTGACGCTCGCGACGGGCGCCTGCTCACGCAGCCGCCAGAGCAATTCCACTTTGAAATTGCTCTAATGAAAAAGGTCATTACGAAAATCCGTCATGAACGCACGCAAAATCCGCGAAAATCTGGGCCGTGCCAAGGCCAGCTGTCAGCGCCGTGACTTCCCGCGCGCCGTGTATCTGACCATCGCCGCCTTCAAGGAACTGGGCGGGCAGACCGCGCCCACGGACCTGCGCGGCGATTTCCGCAACGCCTTGACCGTGCTGACTTCGGATCCCCAGTATAAAAAAGAGTGCGGCCAGCCCCTGAGCTACCAGCCGGGCAAAGAACGCGAGCTGCTCATCTTTTTCATCAAATTGTACAAGGAACTGCGGGGCCAGGAAAACCAGGAGGATTACGAAACCACCCTCCAGCGCAAGCTCAATCTGGACCGCTGCATCAAGGAGGGCAAGCTGCTCCTGAACCAGGGCAAGGGCTCCGAAGCCGACGCCAGCTTTGCCGAGGCCCTCAAATACTATAAAAACGAATTTTCCGTCTTTTCCATGATGGCCAAAGCCATGCTTGAAGCGGGCGAATATGTCCGCGCCTTGGGGCATGTACGCAAAGGCCTCAAGGAACGCCCCGAAGACGCGGAATTGCTCCAACTGGCCGAGGAATGCCTGCGTCTGCGGGCCCAAGCCGGCAGATAGCCCGTCCCGCCATCCCCTTTCTTCTCCCACCGTTACAGCGAACTATTTTTCGTCATTGAAATATTCCGGAAAAATTCCGGGCAGATGGCCGTCGCGCTTGTCATAATGCTTGAAAAAGTCTAGATTTTTCACCGCTATTACTCCCTACATACGACCTTTTCATCATCCGCAAGCGAGGCTTTGCGCATGGACGCCATCCGCTACATCCACGCGGCCGATCTGCATCTGGACACGCCCTTTCAGGGCCTTTCGCGCGAGACCGCCCAGGGCGGCCATCTGGCGCGCCTGCTGCATGAAGCCACCTTCACGGCCCTGGAGCGCCTTTTCCGCTTCTGCGAGGCTGAAAAGCCAGATTTTCTGGTGCTGGCCGGCGATATCTACAATCAGGAAAACCACAGCGTCAAAGCCCAGCTCAAGTTGCGCGACGGCTGCGACCGTCTGAACAGACTGGGCATCCGCGTATTTCTGGCCCACGGCAATCACGACCCGCTGGACTCGCGCCTCAACGCCGTGGAATGGCCGGACAACGTCACGGTTTTCGGCCCGGAACCGGAACGGCATGTTCTGGAAAAAGACGGCCGACCGCTGGCCGTTATCCACGGCATCAGCCACGCCCGGGCCAGGGAGGGCCGCAATCTGGCCCGCCTGTTCGAACGCGACGCGCGGTATGACTGCTTCCAGCTGGGCGTGCTGCACTGCACGGTGGAAGGCGAGAGTAAGGCCGACCGCTACGCCCCCTGCTCCCTGGATGATCTCAAGGCCGGGGGTCTGGACGCCTGGGCCTTGGGGCACGTGCACGAGCGCCGCGTACTTTCGGAGACGCCCTTTGTCGCTTATCCCGGCAATGCTCAGGGCCTGCACGTCAATGAGCCGGGTCCGCGCGGCTGCCTGCTGGTCACGGTCGCGCCCAGAGGCGGTGCCTACGCCTGTGCCTCCACATTTCTGCGCCTGGGACCCGTGCAGTGGGAGAAGCTGGACCTGGACCTGGACGGCGTGGACCATCTGGACGAGGTGGAACGCCGCCTGAACCACTGCCTGGAGAAAGCGGCGGAAGCCGCCGATCCTGGCTGCGAGGCCCTTATGGCCCGCGTAACCCTGAGCGGACGCACCAGTCTGGATGCCCTGCTGCGTGACGCGGCCAATCAGGAGGATCTGGCCGAGCGCCTGCGCCATCTGAGTTCGGGCACGCCGGGAGTCTGGCTCAAGGACCTACGGGTGGAAACTCGTTCCCTTACGGAACGCTCCGAATACCTGCAGCGCGAGGATCTGCTGGGCGAAGCCATGCGTCTGGCCGAACGCATGCGCGAAAGCCGGGAAGTCCTGCAGGAAGTGGCCGGTCCGGCTCTGGCTCCGCTGTTCGGCCACAACCGTCTGCGCAAGGTGCTGGCCCAGCCCGACGAGACGCAAATGCAGGCCCTGCTGCAGGAGGCCGAACGCCTCTGCATGGATCTGCTGGAGGTCCGCTGATGTATATTGAATCCTTCCGCATCGACGGCTTCGGCATCTTTTCCGGCGTGCAGGTGGAGAATCTGCCGCCGGGCCTGTCCATTTTTCTGGGCCGGAATGAAGCGGGCAAATCCACCTGCCTGGAATTCCTGCGCTCCATGCTCACAGGCTACCCCGATCCCCGCAGCCGCGAGGCCAAACGCAGCTATGCGCCCCTGCGCGGCGGCCAGGCCGGAGGCAGCCTCGTGCTGCGCGCGGACGAGCGGGAACCCCTGCATCTGACGCGGCGGCCGGGTTCGGGCGGCGGCATGCTGACCCTGAGCGAGGCGGACGGCGGCATGCTGCCGCCCGAACTGTTGCGACAACTGCTCTTCGGCGTCAGCCGCGAGGTCTACCGCAATGTCTTCGGCTTCAGCCTGAGCGAGCTGGAGAGCTTTGAAAGCCTGAGCGCCGAGGGCGTGCGCAACGCCCTGTACGGCGCGAGCTTCGGCCCGGGCCTGCGCGCGCCCGGCGACGTGCTGAAGATCCTGGAACGGCAGGCCGAGGACATTTTCAAGAGCGGCGGCAGCAAACCGGCGCTCAACGCGGCCATCCGTCAACTGGAAGAGCTGCGCGGCAAAATCGAGGACGTGGCCGCGGAATGCGCGGGCTTTGACGGCCTGGCCCTGGAGCTCTCGCGCAAAAAAACGGCCTTGGCCGACCTGCGCCGCCATAAAAGCGAATTGGAAGAGGAGCGCCGCCTGCTGGAGCGCCGTCTGGGCGTCTGGCGGCAATGGGACGAATGGCGCATGGCCGGTGTCCGGCTGGAACGCCTGACCCCGGTGAGCGAAAGCTTTCCCGAAGACGGTCCGGCGCGCCTGGCCCGCGCCCAGCAGGCCCGCGAAACCTGCGAACGCCAGTTGGCCGCGCACCGGGAAAAACTGGCCCGCCTGCGCGAACGGCGCGACGCCGTACAGGTGAATCAGGCCCTGCTGGACGCCCTGCCCGAGCTGCGCCGTCTCTCCGAGCGCAAGAGCGGTTACCGCCAGGCCCAGAGCCTGCTGTCCGGCCAGGAGGACAATTGCCGCCGGGCCGAGGCGGATCTGAACCGTGAGCTGACCCGGCTGGGGCCCGGCTGGAGCTGCGAGCGCATCCGCACCACGGACCGCTCTCTCTTTGCCCGCGAAGATCTGGAAAAACAGGCCCGCGAAATGGCGGCGGCGGATTCGGCCCATCAGGCCGCCGTGGACGCTCTGACCAAGGCCAACCGCGATGTGGAATGCGCCGAGCGGGATGTGGCCGCGGCCCGAAACGCTCTGACCATGCTCCCCGCGCCCGTGGCCGCCCTGGACGACGAGGCCCGCGACGATCTGCGCCAGACCCTGGCCCGGCTGGAGGAAGACCGCCGCCAGTTGCCGGGCCGTCAGCGCGCTCTGCACAATGCGCGCACCACATTTGCACGAGCCTATGATCCTCTGCGCCTGGCGGCCCCAAGCGGGACATCCGGTAATGGCGACAATGGCGGCGGCAACGGCGGAACTTCCGCTCACAACGGACCGCGTGAGATTCTTGAGGGCCTGCTGGCTCGCCAGGAGGAAGCCCTGGCATTGGCCGGCGAGGTGCAGGAACGCCTGCGCGAGGCGGGTGAAGCCGCCCAGGCCGTGCAACAGGCCGGAGAACAGGTGGACGCGTTCAAGAACCGCATGGATGAATTGCGCGAGGCCCAGCGCCATGCCAGCGGCCCCAGCCGTGAGGCTCTGGACGCCCGCGCGGCGGCCCTGCGCTCTCTGCGGGCTCTGTCCGCCAGCATGGCTACAGAGCGCGAACGCCTTCAGGAGCTGGACAACAGGATCAACAGCGAACAGGCCCCCTCGCCGGTCAAAAGTCTGCCGCTGATCGTGGTGGGCGCGGCGCTCATCGCAACGGGTGTGGGCATTCTGCTGGCTTACTGGCGCTGGGGTTTGACCAGCTTCCCGCTCACGGATGCGCTGGCCCTGCCCGTCAGCCTCTGGTCCGGCTATCTGGTACTGGCCTGCGGCGTGGGCTTTCTGGCCGGGGGCCTGCCGCGCAGCGGTCCCGAAGCCAAGCGCCACCAGCGGGAAATGGCGCAATTGCAGAGCCGCCGCGAGACCTGCGCCCTGCACGTGGCCGAACTGGGCGAGCAGGCCCGCCAGCTCTGCGCCGCTGCGGGTGTGGAGAGTATGGATCTCGTCACCTTGGAAGCCACGGAAATGCTTCTGGAGCGCGAACGCGAGCAGTGTTTCAACGAAGAACGCTCCCTCCGGGACATGGAGGCGCTGCAACGCGAGATGGGCCTGGCCAAGACTCAGGTGGGCGTTCTGCAGGGCAAGGCCCACGAAATGGAAGGTGCTGTCCAGCAGACCCGCCGCCGCTGGCATGAGCTCATGCTGGCCCAGCGCGTCAGCAATGTGCCGTCGCCGGAAAGCGCGGCCGCCTTTTTCGCCAGGGCTGAATCCGCCCGTCTGGCTTTTGGCGGCGTGGCCGCCGCCGAAGCTGAACTGCGCGCCCTGGAGGACGATCTCCGCGGTCTGGAAGAGCGCATGCGCGCCGTGCCCGCCGTGGCCGAACGCCTGACGGAAGAGGCGGACTGCGCAGCTCTGGTGGAATGCGTGCGCCAAGTGCTGGAATCCTGCCGTGAGGCCGACGCCGCGCGTGAACAGCGCATCAAGGCGGCGGCCGCCCTCCAGAATCATGAAAACGAGCTGGAACGGGCGCAGAACCGCCAGAACGAGGCCTTGGAACACTTGCGCGCGGCGGAAGAACGTCTGGGAGCGGCCCGCGAGACCTGGAGCCGCTGCCTGAAGGGGCTCGGCCTGGGCGAGGATCTGGACCCGGAAACCGTGCGCGAAGCCCTCAAGTACATGGAAAACTGCCTGGCGGCCGAGTCGGCTCTGGAGCGTGCCCGCACCGAACTGGCACAAGGCCGCGCGGAACTGGCGGCCCTGCGCGAACCACTGGCGGCCCTGCTGGCCTCCCTGTCGCGGGATCCGCTTCAGGATGCGGACGCCGCTCCGGACTGGCTGGCCAGCCTGGACGCCGCCCTGGCTGCAGCCGAAAGCATGGCCCAGGCCCAGGACGAGCGCGCCCGCCTCTCCGGCCTGCTGGCCGAGGAGGAGGACGACGTGCGCGCGGGTGAGGCGGCCCTCGGCGAAGCCCGCAACAATGAGCGTAATTTGCTGGCTCTGGCCGGGGCGCGGGACGCCGAGGACTTTTTACGTCTGGCCGCCCTGCGCGACGAGCAGCGGGATCTGGCCCGCCGCCGTCAGGACCTGGAGGACGCCCTGCGTCTGGCCGCCGATACCCTGCCCTTGCCGGAATTTCTGGCCTCCTTCCGGGAAGAGGAACAGGAGAGCCAGGAAAAACGCAGCGCCGCCATTCAGGAAGAACTCAACGGCATCCAGGACGAGGAACAGGAGCTGGCCACCGCCGTGGCCGGTCTGAGCGCCAAGGTTACGGCCCTGGCCCGGACCGACGATCTGGCGGAACTGCGCCAGCAGGAAGCACTGCTGCTGGAAAGCATGGAGCGTATGGCTCTGGCCTGGAGCCGTCGGGCCCTGGCCCGCGAAATCCTGCTCAACGCCAAGCGCATTTTTGAGCGCGAGCGCCAGCCGGAGGTCATCCGCCAGGCCTCGGACATCTTCGCCCGCATCACGGGCCGCCGCTGGCGGGGCATCAGCGCCTCGCTGGAAAATTCGAGCCTGAGCATTTTGCCCGACCAGGGCGAACCGATGCCGCCGGAATCCTTGAGCCGCGGCACGCAGGAACAGGCCTATCTGGCCCTGCGCCTGGCCTACATCAAAAACCACGCGGCCCATGCCGCGCCCCTGCCCGTGATCATGGACGAGGTGCTGGTCAACTTCGATCCGGAACGGGCCGAACGCACAGCGCGGGCCTTCGCGGAACTGGCCGACGGCAAGGAAGGCCCGGCTCATCAGCTGCTCTACTTCACCTGCCAGCCGCATATGGTGGATGTGCTGCGCGCCGCCGCGCCGGGCGCGGCCCTGTTTACCGTGGAAAACGGCGGCATCACGGCGGGATAAGCCGCAAGCCCAAGGATACATAAAAAACACGGGCCGGTTGCATACGCGACCGGCTCGCTTTTTATGCCTGCATGCGCTGACGCGCCGCCCTGTAGTGGGCTCTGCGTCGGACATTGCGGCGGTGCAGGATCTGCCGCGCCTGGGTAAGCAGATAAACGCCGGACAAAATGCCCCCCGCTCCGAAGCATTCCTGCCAGTAAAAATCCTCATCCAGCACGATCACACCCGCCGCCACGCCCACCAGGGGCATGATGTTCAGAAAAACGGCGGCCAAGCTGGCCCCGACCATCTTGACGCCGAGATTCCAGAAAACCATGGCGCAAACTCCGCCCATCCAGATAATATAGGCCATATAGGCCATTCCCGCCGGGGACAGCGGCGCGTAGTGCAGTTCATCCGTGATCAGGCCGTAGACCAGGGTGGTCAGCGCCCCGAACACGCCGGCCCAGGCCGTTGTGCCCAGTGCCGAAAGATGGTGCATGACCCGGAAGCCGATCAGCATATACGCGGCCCAGCCCAACTGGGCGAAGAAAAAAAGCAGATCGCCGTAATTGAAGGAAATCCGCAGCAGGATCGCCAGCGAGCCCTTGCTGATGAGCACCAGGACGCCCAAAAGGGAAATGACAATGCCCAGCCACTGGATGGGCAAAAGCCGCTCACGCAGAAAAAGCACGGCCAACAGGGCCGTGACCGCCGGTGTGGTGGAGGCGATCAGGGTGGCATTGCCCACAGTGGAATACTGCAGGCCGGTGAACTGGGCCACATTGTTCACGGCCACGCCGCATACGCCCATGCAAAAGAGCGGAAAGAGCGCCGAGAGAGGGGGCAGCAAAGGCGTTCTGTGCCGCCAGCGCATGATCAGAAAAATAGTGGCGCTGATCAGCACGAAGCGCACCACGGTCAGGCTCACCGGCGTGATTTCGCGCACGGCCAGTTTGATGAAAAGCGGCTGGATGCCCCAAATGGCGGCGGTCAGGGCCAGAAGGCCGTAAAATTTCCCCACTGCTTGTCGCCGTCGGTTCATGCTCTGCTCTCGAGGTAAGAAGGATCGGCGCAGTTTGCGTCAAATTCCACGCAAATGCCATCCGTATATATAATTTTTTTTGAAAACGAATTTCAATTCTATTGACAGGAATCCCGACCTGTGCAAAAGTCAGCCATCCACACATGCAACGCGGAGAAAAAATATGGATTCTGCCTGCACAGCCGTGCAATCTTTGGATGTCAGCCACAGGTTCAGCCATGACAATCTTCACATCCGCTTTAATTCACGTTTTGATCCACCGCAAGCCAGTGTCTTGATAAATCTTCTGCAACGCTACTATCAATCATGCAAGCGTATTTTCATTGATGTCCGTGAGGTTGAACAGCCGAACCCTGTCGCAGCCGCCGCGCTCAAGGCCGCTTTTCTGCATGCCGATTACGAGCCGCAACAAATTGTTTTCAAGGGCAACAGCGGCTTTGCGCTGGCGGTCAGCGGCAACAAGGTGCTGCTTGTGCCGGAAAAGAAGCCTGAAGGGCACGTCTGCCGGGGTAACTGCGCGCACTGCCGTTGCGGGCACAAGAAGGCGCGTTCCGAGTCCAAGACCGCGTAATATCCGCCCCGGAAAGGATTGGGGCTTTTCCCGGGCGGATTGTGGGAAATAATTATTGTTACATTTTATAAAATCGTGTTATTGTTATAAACGCAACAACGCTGCCGGGTCCGGACAGCCAAGGGAAGCGCCGGAAGGCGGGCGGCATAAACCATAGCCCTGAGGAGAGAGGCATGAGCAAAGAAAGGAAAAATCCGGGAAGGTTCAAGAAACAGTGCATGGTGGCCCTGCTGGCCGCAGGCCTGTTTCTGGGCGCGACGGGGAGCGCCAAGGCCATTGATTTCAAGGCCCAAGGCGAATGGCTGGTGGGCTTCGGCGCCGGCGACGACTCGCTGATCAGCAAAATGAATGACAAAGGCGCCAGCAAACAGAAGGCTGACAGCGACGACAAGTTCGCCGCCGCACAGCGCGTCCGTCTGCAGATCGACGCGGTGGCTTCCGAAGCCCTGTCCGGCACCGTTTTCTTTGAGATCGGCGACCAGACCTGGGGCAAGGCTGACGAAGGCGGCGCACTGGGCGCGGACGGCAACGGTGTTATCAAGCTGAAGAACGCCTATATCGACTGGATGGTGCCCCAGACCGACCTGAAGCTCCGCATGGGCCTTCAGGCCGTGGCCCTGCCCAACGTGGCCGGCGGCTCCGCCGTCATGGACGGCGATGTGGCCGCCGTTGTGGCCAACTACAAGTTCAACGAGAACGTGGGGCTCACCGCCCTCTGGATGCGCCCGGTCAACGATAACTACTCGGGCTGGCTGGATGCCAATGACAATCGCCGGGAAGCAAATTACCTGGACAACATCGACCTCTTCGCCCTGAGCCTGCCGCTGACCTTCGACGGTTTTGAAATCACGCCTTGGGTCATGTACGGCATGATGGGCAAGAACGCTCTGGACGGCCTGGATGCCGACGACAATAGCAACCCCTGGTCCCGGCCCGGCAGAGCCGGGAGTAACCAGTGGGGCACAGCGGACGGCGCTCTGAGTTATACCCTTAACGGACTGTATCCGGGCTTCAATCACAATGGTCTGGGGAGCACCAGCAAGGCCTACGGTTCCATGTTCTGGGCCGGCCTGCCCATCGCCATCACGGCTCTGGATCCCTGGAACTTTGAGCTGGATCTGAATTACGGCTACGTGGAAGCCATGGGCCGCTTTGACGTGGAAAAACGCTTCGGCTCCGGCGACTGGAAGCGCGGCAGCACCGAGCGTCAGGGCTTCCTGGCCAAGGCCCTCGTTGAATATAAGATGGAATGGGGTGTTCCCGGCATCTTCGGCTGGTACGCATCGGGCGACGACGGCGACGTGAAAAACGGTTCCGAACGCATGCCTTCCATTGCGGCCGCGGGCAACTTCACCTCCTTCATGGGCGACGGCAACTTGGCCTGGGCCCCCAATGGGGCATGGTATGACCGCGATCTGAGCTACGCGGGCACCTGGGGCGTGGGTCTGCAGATCCGTGATATGAGCTTTGTGGAAGATCTCAAACACACTTTCCGCGTGGCCTACTGGGGCGGCACCAACAGTCCCTCCATGGTCAAGTACATGGACAGCTCCACGGCCTGGAGCTCCGGTTACGGCACCAACGACGGCCCGTATCTGACCACCAACGACGGCCTGCTGGAATTCAACCTGGTCAACTCCTGGCAGATCTACGAAAACCTGGAAGCCAACCTGGAACTGGGCTACATCGTCAACATGATTGACGACGATACCTGGAAGAAAGGCTATATGCCAGACTCCTACGAGAAGCAGGACGCCTGGAAAGCCCAACTCGTCTTTGCCTATACCTTCTAGAGCAGTTCATGCCTTACATGTTCCGGTAAACGGTTAACGCCCCTCTACGTGTGCGATTCCTTCCCGCGCACAAACATAAGGCCGTCCCACGGGGGGACGGCCTTATGCGTTGGAAGATATCTGCCGAGGTCACTGTTTACAACTGCCGCAAGACAATATCCGAAATGTTTTCGACCTGTTCAGGCGTCAGCTCGGCATACAGCGGCAAACAGAGCACACGACGGGCCAGATCCTCGGCTTGAGGGCAGCGGACGCGGGACACAGGAGGCAGATAGGAGAGTTCCGTCAACGCGGGGTAAAAATAACGCCGGGGATGGATATGTTTTGCCTCCAGCGCGGTTTTGACTCGCAACAACTGAGTTTCGTCTTCGAAAATTATCGGATAGTAAGCGTAATTGTAGGACAAGCCGGAGGCTAGACGGGGTCGCCGCAGGCGCCCCCGCGCCGCTGTTGACGTCAACAGCGCATCATAGCGCGTGCAGATTTCCTCCCGCAGGCGGATGTTTTCCGCCAACAAGGGCAACAGGCAGAGCCCCATGGCAGCATGCAGTTCCGACATTTTAGCATTGATGCCCAAGGTCAGGTGCTCGTCGCCGATATGGCCGAAGGCGCGCAACAGCTCCACGCGGCGTTGGTCCTCTATGTTGTGAGTCACCAAACAACCGCCTTCCACCGTATGGAAGAGCTTGGTGGCGTGGAAGCTGCATGCCGCGTAATTCCCGAACTCAAGCAGGGTGTGCCCATTGAGCGTCGAACCGAAAGCATGGGCCGCGTCATACATGCAGGTCAGGCCGCGCTCTATACAGAGCCGCTCCAGCCTATCCACATCACAGGCATTGCCGTAGACGTGCACCGGCAGCAGGCCCGCCACGTCAGGATGCACGTCCAAGGCCTCCTCCACCGCCTCCGGCGCCAAACAGAGCGTATCGGGATCAATATCCGCGAAAACGGGCGTGCAGCCCTCCCATAACAGAATAAGGGTTGCATAGATCAACAGTCATATTGCTAAAGAGGAATGTGCTTATAATACCTATAATCTCAAAGAAAAGAATGCACTTTACTTTTCCTCACACATCCTCAGTGTCGCGCACCACTTCCAGGATGGACGGCAGGGCGCGGATGGCCTCGATGAGCTGGTAGAGCTGTGTAGCGTCGCGCACTTCCACGGTAAAGCGCAGCTTGGCGCGGCCGTCCACCATATTGTCCATGTTCAGGCCGGTGATGTTCACATTGTTTTTGGCCAGGACCTGGGCCACTTCCGCCAGCACGCCCTGCACGTTTTTGGCAATGATGAAGATACCGGCTTCGTAGGGTTTTTCCTCCGCGCCGTCCCAGTGCACGGAGATCAGGCGCTCCGGCTCCATATTGGCCACATTGGGGCAGTCCGCCCGGTGCACGCTGACGCCCATGCCCCGGCTGATATAGCCGATGATGGGATCGCCCGGCACAGGGTTACAGCATTTGGCGAAGCGCATCAACACGCCGTCCACGCCGGAAATGCCCACGCCCTCGGTCTTGCGGACGGCCTCTTCCTTGCTCTCCTTGACGCTGGGGGCCGCGGGCGCGGCCGGGGCGGCCTCATTGGGGTGGAGCACGGCATAGAGGCGGTTCAAAATCTTGCGCGGAGTCAGATGGGCGTACCCCACGGCGGCGATCAGGTCGTCCACGCTTTCGAAATTCATTTCCTGGGCCACCAGGGCCAGATGACCTTCCTTGAGGGCCTTGCCCACATTGAGGCTGACCTTGCGGCCTTCTTTCTCCAGCATGTCGCGGCCCAAGGCCACGGCATGGGCCCGCTCCTCCGTGCGCAAATAGCGCTGAATGCGGCTGCGGGCCTTGGCGGTCTTGACCAGCTTGAGCCAGTCCCGGTTGGGATTGCGCGCCGGGTCCGTGACGATTTCCACGATATCGCCGTTTTTCAGCTCCGTGCTCAGAGGCATGAGCCGCCCGTTGACCTTGGCCCCGGCGCAGTGCTGGCCCACCTTGGTGTGGATCAGAAAGGCGAAATCCAGGGGCGTGGCTCCCTCGGGCAGCTCCTTGACGTCCCCGGCCGGGGTGTAGACATAGACCTCGTCCTTGAAGAGGTCCATTTTCAGCGCGTGCATGAATTCGCGCGAGTCCGTCTCGTCGCCCTGGCGTTCAAAAATTTCCCGCAACCAGGAGAACTGCTCCAGATCCTTGCTGTTGACCCGGCCTTTTTCCTTGTACAGCCAGTGCGCGGCCACGCCGTGCTCGGCCTGGCGGTGCATGTCCTCGGTGCGGATCTGAATTTCGATGCGCTCGCCCTCGGGCCCGATGACCGTGGTGTGCAGGCTCTGGTAGCCGTTGGCCTTAGGCATGGAAATATAGTCTTTGAAGCGCCCGTGCACGGGCCGCCACTGCGAGTGCACCAGGCCGAGCACCGCGTAACAATCCTTAATGTCCTTGACCAGCACGCGGAAGGCCATGATGTCGTGCATTTCATCCAGGGTCAGGGACTGGGACTGCATTTTCTTGTAAATACTGTACTTGTGCTTGATGCGGCCGTAGACTTGGCCCTGAATATGGTTGGAAGCCAGAAGATCCCGGATCAGCCCCACCACCTTGTCGATGATGTGCTTTTCCACCACCTGATGCTTATCCAGCCAGTGGTCGATCTGGTTGAAAACATCCGGCCGCAGATATTTGAAGCTCAGATCCTCCAGGTTGCGCTTGAGCATATAGAGGCCCAGGCGGTTGGCCAGAGGCGCGTAGATGTCCATGGTTTCCTGGGCGATGCGCTTCTGCTTGTGGGCTTTCTGGAAATCCAGGGTGCTCATGTTGTGCTGGCGGTCGGCCAGCTTGACCATCAGCACGCGCATGTCATGGCTCATGGCCAGGATCATCTTGCGGATATTCTCGGCCTGGGCTTCCTCCTTGTTTTCAAACGGGATCATGCTGATTTTGGTGACCCCGTCCACAATGTCGGCCACTTCCTCGCCGAAATTCTCGTCTATCTCCTCAATGGTGGCCTTGGTGTCCTCCACGGTGTCATGCAGCAGGCCCGCGGCCACCGTGGGCTCGTCAAAGCCCATTTCCGCCAGGGTGTCGGCCACGGCCAGGGGATGGGAGAGGTAGGGCTCGCCGGAAAGGCGTGTCTGCCCGGCGTGGGCCGTGGCGGCGAACACATAGGCCTTCTGGATCAGCTCCAGATCTGCGTTCTGGTTGTTGGCCGCCACTTTGTCGAGAATTTCCTGAATGCGGATCATGGGTCAGCCCTGCCAAGCTGTGAAAAATGAGCGGGATGAGACACTTTTTTGACTATGTTCCGACAAGAGCGGCCTTGTCAACGGCGGAAAAGCCCCGGCCGCGCCCGGCCCGCGCGTCTGGCCTCGCGGTCGCGGACAGCCCGCCGCAACCCGCCTGCCGGTCGCCCCTACTCCACCACCTCATAGCGCTGCAAGGCCTTGGGCACCCACCACTTGTCGAAATTGTACATGATTCCGGCCAAAGCCGGTTTGATGCCCATGAAGCGCCGCTGCACCACGGGCAGGGCGTAAGGCACGAACAAAAAGCAGTAGGGCTGGTCATCGGCCAGGATTTCCTGGGCCCGCGCGTACAGCCGCGTGCGCACGGCCTGATCCGGCGTGGAGCGCGCCTCTTCCAGCAGGCGGTCCAGCTCCGGATTCTTGTAATGAGTAAAGTTCAGGCCGCCGTCATGGGCCTGGGAGGAATGCCAGACCTGAAAGATGTCCGGGTCCTGGGTGATGGTCCAGCCCAGAATCACGGCGTCGAAACGGCCCTTGTTCACGAATTCGCGGATAAAGGCCGCCCACTCCACAGTGCGGATGCGCACGTCGATGCCCACGGCCCGAAGTTGGGACTGGATCACCGTGGCCGTGAGAATACGCTGCTCATTGCCCTGATTGGTCAGAATGGTGAAGGCCAGGGGCCTGCCGTCCTTGGTCAGCACGTTGTCGCCGCCCGTATCCCTGAAACCGGCCTCGGCCAGCAGGGCGCGGGCCGCCGCCACATTCTGCGCCACGGGCTTGAGCGTGGGATGATAGGCCCAGGAGCCGGGCTTGAACGGCCCGAAGGCGGGCACGCCCTGCCCCAGCAATACGCCCTTGACGATTTCGTCGCGGTTGATGGCCATGGATATGGCCCGGCGCACCCGCACATCCTTAAAGAAAGGATGCTCCAGGTTGAAACCCAGAAAAACATAGACCGAGGCCAGGTAGCGGTATTTATGAAACTGCTCCTCCCAGAGCGGGCCGGAGGTCTGGCGCAGATACTGCAGGGGGCTCAGGTCCATGACGTCCAGGCGGCCCGCGCGGGTTTCCATGAACATGGTGGCGCTGTCCGGAATAATCCGGTAGACCACTTCGCTGATGTGGGGCTTGCCGTCGAAATAGGTGGGCGAGGCCGTGAGCGTGATGCGGCTGCCCGGTTCCCAGGATTTCAGGCGGTAGGGCCCGGCTCCCACGGGTTTGCGGGCAAAGGGGGTTTCACGGATATTCTGCCCTTCCAGAATGTGTTTGGGCAGAATGGGGCTCATCCAGGAGGAAACGGCCCTGGCGAAGAACTGCTCGTAACGCACCTCAAACGTATAGCGGTCCAGCACGCGCAATTCCTTGATCCGCAGAAAATCCTCGGCATAGGGGCTGCCCGTGGCCGGGTCAATGACCAGCTTATAGGTAAAGGCCACGTCCTCGGCGGTGAGTTCCTGCCCGTCCTCCCACAGAATGCCCTTGCGCAGGGTGAAGCGCATCAGCCGTCCGCCCTCTTCCATGCTCCAGGATTCGGCGGCCCAGGGCTCGGGCTGCAAATCCTTGTTGTAGCGCAACGGGGCCACATAGAGCATGTCGGCCACTTCATGCGAGGCCGAATCCGAGGTCAGGTAGGGGATCAGATTGGAGGCCTCGCCGATGCTGCCGAAGAGAATGCGGTCGCCGTAGGCCGGGGATTCGCCCTTGCCGGAAGACGAAACATGGGGCGCGTCCTCCATCGGCATGTCCTGCGACGGGTCTTCCGCCGCTGTTGCGGAACGGGCCGCCGACGGATTGAGGGCCGCCAGCCAGGGCAGCATCATGACCATCGCGGTCAGGAATATTTTTTTCATAATTTGCGCGCTTGCGGTTGCTTTCATCCTGTAACCTGTGCTAGTTGTCACAAATGTCAGAACAGCGCCCTGCGTCAGGCGGCTCCGGGGGGAACGCCCGGCGCGGGACTATCTTGAGGGATGCATGAGCCGATCAGAACAAAGCGTCGTCCGTGAAATGTGTCAGGCGTTTTTGCACGACAGCGTGCCGGAATATATCCGTGACGCCGCCTACTATATCCTGTCCGAAGGCGGGGTGCAAAAAATAAATATTCAGGAAGGCGAGACCTGGGACGTGCAGGGCGTGATCCAGGGGGAAGATCTCCAGGTCTATACGCCGAGCCTGAGTTTCACCATCACGGACCGCAGCACGCGCCACCAGTGCAACTGCTCGGACGCCTTCACCGGCATCTGCCGGCATGTGGCGGCTCTGGCCCTGCGCCTCATTGAAGAGCTGCGCAAGGAACAGGGCGACCCCGAGGAAACACCGTCGCCCACCACGGACTGGAAGCAGAGCTTCCGGAATTTCTTCTCCACGGACATGGAACCCGAGCCGGGCCGCCATTACCTGATCTTCCGCTTCGCGCCGGAGCAGGGGCGGCTGCTGGTTTCCTTTTTCCGGGGCAGGCAGAACAAATCCGGACTGTCCAGCGTGCACAACGAAGTGACCCTGGAGCAGATCATCCAGAACCCGGACTGGTGCGAATTTTCGCCCCAGCTGCCGCATGTGGCCCGCCAGATCGGCCAGCATCTCGACTATTACGGCCATCGGGTGGAAATCCCCGACGGCCTGACCTCCTGGTTTTTCTGGTCCGTGCGCAAGGAATATTACCTGCTCTGGAAGGATACGGACAAACCCTGCCGCATCGAAAGCACGCCCTTCGCCCTCAAGCTCAAGCCCAATCTGGACGATGCGGGTTTCAGCTTTGAAGTGCTGCTGAAACGCGAAGGCCGCCCGCCTCTGCCCATCCGCGCGGGCAATTCCGCCGGGCAGGGCGTCTCCGGGCAAGCCAACCTGGAGGACGCGCCCATCACCTTTCACGGCCAGATGCCGCTCTGGGTCTGCTACCAGCACAATTTCTACCCCGTGCAGACCGGGCTTTACCCGTCCCTGGTGCGCAACCTGATTTACGAGCGCCCGGTGGTGCCGCATGAGGAAATCTCGGAATTCCTGGACCGCGTCTGGACCCGCCTGCCCGCCTCGGAACTCTACGAGCCGCAGGAATTCCTCAAGCTCATGGAGCCGGTTTTCCAGCCCGCCACCTACAATCCCAAGCTCTTTCTGGACGAGGAAGGCAGCCTGCTGACCTTGGAAATCGACAACATCTACGAAACCAAGCACGGCGAATTCACGCTCAACGGGCCCAACCCGGATTTCCAGACCGGCAGCTACAGCTATGAGGGCCAGACCTGCCTGGTGCGCCGCCATCAGGAGGAGGAAGCCCAGCTCATGAACGAGCTTTCCGGCATGGACTTCCAGGCCCGTTCCAGCAAACTCTGGTTTCTGGAGCCGGAGGAAGCCATTGCCTTTCTGCTCGACTCCTACCCCAAGCTGGTGGAAAGCTACCGGGTCTACGGCGAACGCGCCCTCTCGCGCTACAAGATGCGCACGGCCAAGTCCACCATCACGGCCCAGGTGACCAGCAACGAAAAAGAAAAGTGGTTTTCCCTGGACATCAGCGTGGACTACGAGGGCCAGACCCTGCCCCTGGAAAAGATCTGGAAGGCCTGGTCGCGCGGCAAACGCTATGTGCAGCTCAAGGACGGCTCCTACACAAGCCTGCCCGAAGCCTGGCTGGAAAAGCTCTCGCACAAGCTCACGGCCCTGGGCCTGGACCCCAGCAAGCCCCCGCAGCAGAAATTCAAGCAGTTCGAGGCCCCGGTGCTGGACAGCCTGCTGGAAGACCTGCCCGGCGCGGCCACGGATTCCTTCTGGAACAATTTGCGCGAGAAAATCCGCTCCTTCCGCGAGGTGCGGCCCATCGACCCGCCCAAGGGCCTCGACGCCAATCTGCGCGCCTACCAGGCGCAGGGCCTGTCTTACCTGAACTTCCTTTCGGAATACGGCTTCGGCGGCATCCTGGCCGACGAAATGGGCCTGGGCAAGACCGTGCAGACCCTGGCCTTTATCCAGTACATGGTGGAAAGCCATTACGAAGGCCCCAACCTCATCGTGGTGCCCACCTCGGTGCTGCCCAACTGGGAGCGCGAAGCGGAGAAATTCGTGCCCGGCCTCAAGCGCCTGACCATCTACGGCACGCGGCGCGAGGGCATGTTCAAGCACATCGCGGGCTCGGACCTGGTCATCACCACCTACGCGCTGTTGCGGCGCGACCTGGAGGAGATGGAAAAGTACGAGTTCAACACCGTGATTCTGGACGAAGCCCAGAACATCAAAAATCCCAACACCATCACGGCCCGCGCCGTGCGTCGGATCAACGCCCGCATGCGGTTGTGCCTCTCGGGCACGCCCATTGAGAACAATCTCTTCGAGCTCTGGTCCCTGTTCGAGTTCCTGATGCCCGGCTTCCTGGGCTCGCAGCACGCCTTCCAGCGCGGCATCGTCAAGCCCATCAAGGACGGCGACGCCGAAACCCTGGACTATCTGCGCACCCGCGTGCGGCCCTTTATCCTGCGCCGCACCAAGGCCGAGGTGGCCAAAGACCTGCCGCCCAAGGTGGAAAGCGTCACCTGCTGCGCCCTGGAAGAAGCCCAGGCCGAGCTCTACGCAGCCCTGGCCCGCAAGCTGCGCGCCCAGGTGCTGGCCGATGTGGACCAGAAGGGCCTGGCCAAAAGCCAGATGTCCATTCTGGACGCCCTGCTCAAGCTGCGCCAGATCTGCTGCCACCCGCGCCTGCTCAAGATGGACCTGCCCGGCTTTTCCAATAATCTGCCCTCGGGCAAGTTCGACGCCTTCAAGGACATGGTCCTGGAAATCGTGGAAGGCGGGCACAAGGTGCTGGTCTTCTCCCAGTTCGTGCAGATGCTGCAGATCATCAAGCAGTGGCTGGAATTCTCCCAGGTGCCCTTCTGCTACCTGGACGGAGCCAGCAAGGACCGCTTTGATCAGGTGGACCGCTTCAACAACAGCCCGGACATTCCCATTTTCCTGATCTCGCTCAAGGCGGGCGGCACGGGCCTGAACCTGACCTCCGCCGACTACGTCATCCACTACGACCCGTGGTGGAACCCGGCCGTGGAAAGCCAGGCCACGGACCGCACCCACCGCATCGGCCAGACCCGCCAGGTCTTTTCCTACAAGCTGATCTGCCAGAACACGGTGGAGGAAAAGATCCTCAAGCTGCAGGAAGCCAAGCGCGGCGTGGCCGAAGCCATTATTCCGGGCCAGGACACCTGGAAGTCGCTGACCAGGGAAGATCTGGAAATGCTCTTCGAAGTTTAGGAGCCGACTCTGAAAAACGCTGTCAGCAGGTCGACATTTGTAAGGTTCTCATGGGCCAAAACAGGCTGACGCTGCCCTCAGGCCGCAATGCAAAAGGCCCGTGCCGGGAATCCCGGCACGGGCCTTGTTTATACCGGACGCTGTCCGGCTGTATGTTTTTTAGCTGTTTTCCATCTGCACCTGGGTCATAGCCTGCTCGGTCTGCGCCTGCATCGTATCCACATGCACGTCCGAGCCCACGGTCACAGTCACGTCGCCGTTGGTATAGGCGTGGTAGCCGTCAGGGGCATCGTCCGCCTTGGTCCAGCCGTCGCCCAGCGACAGCGAGCTATCGTTCACAGTGATGCCGATGTTGCTCAAGGCGTCCATATTGGTCAGATTCGAAACGTCTTCGCCGCTGATGATCACTTCCACATCGGTGACGTTGGAATCAAGCTGCCCGCCCTGGAAGAGCGAATCCATATTGTCGCTGCCTACCAGGAGCACGTCCATGCCGGAACCGCCGTCAATGACGTCATTGGGGTGATACATCATGATGTCGTTGCCGTCGCCGCCGTATAGGTGGTCCACAGCCGTGTCGTCGCCGCCGTCCAGGAAGTCGTTTCCGGCTCCGCCGTAGAGGTAGTCGCTGCCCGCTCCGCCATACAGGATGTCGTCGCCCTGACCGCCGGAGAGGATGTCGTCGCCCTCGCCGCCGTGCAGGGTTTCCGCCCCTTCGCCGCCGAACAGCACCTGAGCGGCGTCGGCATGCGCGTCACCGAGGTTGCCGCCGGCGCTGGGTGAAGGTGTGGCAAGGTTGACGTCCACATGGCCCGAGACGGGATCGTTAAGGTTGTCGGACACCGTGTAATCAAAGTGTTCGGTCAGGTCATGGCCTTGGGCGTGAGCAGCGGCCAGATCCTTGAGGCTATCCGCCGAGGTATCCAGCGTATAGCTGTACTGGCCGGTATTCGCGTCAAAGTGCAGTGTGCCGAACGTCCCCTGCACATCGCCCTGGGCGTTCATATCCGCAAAGTCATAGTGCAGCGCGTCGCCCTGCTCCTGGCCGTGAACCGGCACGTCATGCGTCGGCAGGCTGTTGTCGTGCTGGTCGGCGTTAGTGTCGTTGGACGTGATGCTGAAGTCCGCGTCCGGCACCAGGCCGGTCAGGCCCAGCACCAGGGCCGCCTGGCCGATCTGCGGAGCCTTGTTGGTGCCGTCGATGGTCACAGTCAGATTCTTGGACGTGGCGCTGTCATGCCCGTCGCTGACCTTGATCTGGAAGCTCAGGTTCTCCTTGTCGCCTTCCTTCATACCGGCCTGCACGGCGGGGTCGGCCTCGAACCTGTATGTCCACTTGCCGTCAACGTTTTCGGTAAAGCTGAACGTGCCCTTGCCGTCGATGGTCACGACGCCGCCCTCCCCAACCGGGTATTCCTGGTCGCCGATCACCACGGACAGGGTGTGGCTGTCGTTGGCGTCCACGTCGTGGAAGTTCAGGGAACCGGCATTATTGGCCGCCGTGGCCGTATCAATGACCGGCGCGTCGTTGGTGCCTTCAATATGCACGGTCACAGTCTTTTCCGTGGTCGCGCCTTCCGCGTCCGTCACCGTCACGGTGAAGGTGTCGGTTCTCGTTTCACCTTCGCCCAGGACTTCGGCCCGCTCGTCCAGAGTGTACTTGTAGGTCCATTGGCCGTCTTCACCACGAACCAGTTCCACCTTGCCGTAGCTGCCGTCAGTAGCGGTGACGGACGTCACCGTGCCGTCCACATCCTTGGCAATGAATGAGCCGGACAACGAATCCGCGCTGTCCGCGCCGTTTTCCACCACCGGGCTGTCGACGTTGGGCTCCAGATCAATGGTCAGGTCCGGCGCGGTATTGGTGCCGGTAATGTCCACCTTGACGTTCAGGCTGGTCTCATTGTCCTGGCTGTCCGTCACCGTCAGAATCACCGAGGTTTCCGTGAGGCTGCCCGAGGTCAGGGCGCGCACGGCATCGGACTCGTTATTCAGGTCGAAGGAGTACGTACCGTCCTGGTTGACCCTGAATGTACCGAAGTCATTGGTAATGCTGCCGTCGTCATTGAGCACCGCATTGTGCAGGGGCTTGCCGTCGGCGTCCGTGGGCACCTTCAGGCCGTAGCGCAGCGCGCCGTCAGACTGATCCACGCTATCCGCATCATAGGCTGTGGCCTGGCCGCTGTCGCCGGCCCTGTCACTGTCGCCCTCGCGCACGGTCAGCACCTTGTCCACGGAGAGCACCGGCGCGTCATCCTTGCCGGTGACGTTCACCGTGATCTCCACGGTGCTGGTCTTGCCGTGTTCGTCCGTGGCCGTGATATGGAAAGTGTCCGTGCCCGGATGGTCGGCGTCCAGGCCCTGCACGGCCGGATCGGCGTTGTTCAGGGTGTAGACATACTCGCCGTTCACCAGTTGCAGGGTGCCGTACGTACCCTGCACCACCGTGCCGCTCCTGCCGTCCTCGGCAGTGGCGGTAAAGGTCAGGTTGCCCATGCCCTCGTCGTCATGGAACAGGCCGCTCAACATGCCGCTGTCCGTCAGGGTTCCGTCTTCGGTCACAGCCAGGGTCACGTCGGTCGCCGCTACTTCCGGACCGTAGTTGGTTCCGTTGATGGTGACGGTCACATCCTGCGGCTCGCTGTAGTCCTTGCCGTCGTAAGCCACCACCTGGAAGGTCTCGCTCAGATGCGTACCGGCGGTGAGATGCACGATGCCGCCGGGATAGTTCTGTACCAGATCCTGCGGCAGCTTGTTCGTATCCAGATGGAAAGTGTACGTGCCGTCGGGGTTGATTTCAATGGTGCCGTACTCGGTCGGCATGGACGTGACATGGTTGCCGTCCTGGTCAACGAAGTAATACGTCACCGATTCCGTGCCGCCGGTGGGCTTGCCGTCCGCGTCCAGCGCGTGGTCAATGTCCGTGGCCGTCACCGTGCCCGTGGCCGTCATGTCGCTGGTCAGGCCGTCGTGGCCCGTCTCACCGATGGACGCATCCGTCGCGCCGGTGATGACCGGGGCGTCGTTGGTGCCGTAGATGTCGATCGTGATCTTGGCGGCCGAGCCACCGGCTTCCACCACCTGGCCGTTGAGCATCAGGGTGAAGTCCTCGGTGACCTTTTCGCCGTCGGCCAGGCTCTGCACCAGGCCGGGCTTGCCGTCCTCGCCGTTATACAGGGTGTAAGTGTACTTGCCGGTGACCGGATCAATGATCAGATAGCCGTACTGGCCGTCCACATGGATGGCGCCACCGTCCGCGGCGCTGCTCTGGACCTGCTGGCCGTTCGAGCCCTGGATGCCGAAGACGCGGTCCGGAGCATCCGTTCCATCATCCCACTTGGCCTCAAGCCTGCCTTCAAAGGTCGTCGTCTCCACATGATCGGTGGCGCTTATATCCCTGCCGTCTTCCGACACGGAGCCGTGCAGAATGCTGCTGTCGTCGAATTCCAGGCTGTGGCCGGGATATTCGCCGCCGCCCTGGCCGGGATCAGCCGGATCAATGGTGATGGTGATATCATGGCCGCTCTCGGACATGGCGCCGTGCGGGTCCACCACCACGACCTGAGCGTGGTCGAGCAAATCCTTTCCCGCTTCCTGCGCGGCCTTGAGCGCGGTGTCGAGATCCGTGCTTTCGTTGTCCAGCGTATACTTGTAGTGGGTGATGATGGTACCGTCCGCCGCCGTTTCATAGGTCAGGGTGATGGTGCCGTAGTCGGTCTTGAGCTCGGTGACGGGATTGCCGTCCTCGCCCACCAGCATGTAACGGAGGCCGGTCTGGTCATCCACGTCGCTCATGGCGTCCTTGGGCAGGGTGCCGGTAAAGATGACGCCCGGATGGTCCGTGTCGGAGGTCTGGCCGTCGTCTTCAAAGACGTCCTGCTGCACCTTGCCGATGAAGGCCGCCTCGTGATTCTCGCCCACGGTCAGGACCGGCTTGTCATTGGTGCCCTTGATCTCGATGGTGATTTCCCGTTCAACGGTCTTGCCGCCCTCAATCACCGCCTGGACCTTGAAGGTTTCGTACTTGGACTCGCCGTCGTTCATGGCCTGGACGAGAGCCGAGCCGTTTTCGCTCAGGGTATAGGTGTAGCTGCCGTCGGGGTTGACCGTGAGCGTGCCCAGCGGCTGACCGTCAGCCCCGTCCGCGAAAGCGGTCTGGCCTTCATTGCTCCAGGTCGCATGGCCCGTATCCTCGGCATCCACGATATGGTCGAGGCCGAGCTGGCCGTGGATGGCCGGATCTTGGGCGGCGTGGTTGACGTCCTCACCACTGTCTTCCCGGATGGAGGTCTCGCCGCTGACGGTGATGACCGGATTGTCCGCCGAGCCGGTGACGTCGATGACCAGCTTGCCCGAGGTAGAGGCGTTCTGCGGGTCGGTGACGCGAATGTTGAAGTCTTCCTGAGCCAGAATATCCTGCTCGGAGAGCTTCTGCCCCGCGTTCAGGGATTCCAGCAATTCGGGATGGGTCAGGGTGTACTTGTACGAGCCGTCCTGGTTCAGTTCCAGCACGCCGTACTTGCCCTCCACGACCTGCACCAGCTTGCCGTCATGTTCGATGCTGAAGCTGAGGTCGCCGGGGTTGTGCTCGGCATCCGGGTCGTCGGCAACCAGTTGGCCGGAGATGACCGTGTTGCCGTTTTCCACCAGCCCGTCCGCCGTGATTTCGCTGCTCTCCACCCCATCGACGGTGAAATAGGGTCGGTCGTTGGTGCCGTGGATATAGAGATCCAGCTTCTGGCTGGTGACCATGTCGTCGGCATGCCGGTCGTCGCGCACGGCCAGATCGTAACCGGCCAGCTTGAGCAGTTCGCCCGCGTTGAGGGCGTTGACGTCGGCGTTGTCCGCCAGGGTAAAGGTATAGTGGCCCTCGGCATCAATGGTCAGGGTGCCGTAGAGCTTGCCGTCCTGTATCACGTCGACGGAGCCCGCGTGGAACGTGCCGTCAGGGTCGGTGAAGCCGTAGACCAGATGGTTGACGCCGTTTTCGTCCACGGGATTGTCCACCGGCGTGACTTCAAACGTGCCGCCCGCCGTCTGGGACGCGTGGTTGTCCACGTTGGTATTGAAGTTCACCCCGTCTTCGGTGACCTGGACGACTTGAGCGTCGGTGGAATCAAGACGGATGGCGTCGTCCTGGCCGTGGATGGTGACGGTGACCTCCTTGATGTCGAACGCGCCCTGCGAGTCCTTGACCACCACGTGGAAGGTTTCGGTGCGCGTTTCGCCCGTGCGCAGCTCCTGCACGGCCTCGCTGCCGTTGTTCAGCGTATAGGTATACTCGCCCGTCTTCGGGTCAATGCTCAACGTGCCGTAGGTTCCGTCCATACTGGAAGACATGCCGGGCGTGTGGCCCTGATCCGTATGTTCCATATCATTGGCCGTGATGCCGAAGGTGAAGCTCTCGCCCCTCGCGCCGCCCTGGTCCGGGTCGGTCACGCCGACCGTGCCGGAGGCGGTCAACGTGCCGTCTTCCGTCACGCCCAGGTCCGGCTGGTTCAGCGTCAGCTCGGGCTGGTCGTTAGTGCCCTTGATGTTGGCCGTGGCCCAGGTTTCCAGCGTGCCGCCCTTGCCGTCGGAAACGGTGAAGTGGATGTAACGCTGAATGGTTTCCCCGGCGTTCAGTTCCTGAACCGTCTGCGCGTCATTATCCAGCACAAAATAGTACTTGCCCGTGGCGGGATCGAGATGGAAGACGCCGATGTCGGTCTTGTAGGTCAGCCAGCCCTGATCGTCCGTGCCGGTCTCGCCCTGCCAGGCGCCGGGATTATGCGTGTCGGACGCGTTTGCGTTGAGAGAATAGGTCAACTCGTCGCCTTCCCAATCCTTGATGACGTTCTGGCCGGTCTCGCTCCGTTCCTTGCCGTCCGTGGCGGTGTTGCCGCCCGGCACCACGCCGGCTTCCACCACGTTCACCTGGCTGCCGTTCACCAGATAGGGATTGTCGTTGCTTCCGGTGATCTCCACCTCGACATGTTCTTCGGAATACGCGCCGTGCTCGTCAGTCACCCGGATCGTGTAGCCGTTGCCGCCCGTGGGGTCCACCTTCTGGCCTTCGGCCAGCTTCTGGGTTTCCGGCGACTTGTTGTCCAGCTCGTACCAGTAGCGGCCGGTATTCGGATCAATGTGCATGGTGCCGTACTGGTCGGGAACCGAGGTGATCGGATTGCCGTCCGCGTCGTTGCCGAAGCTGTAATGGAGTTCGGCGCCGTGGTCGACATCCGCGCCCGTGGCCTGGCCGCCGTCGGTATTGGTATACTCATTGCCGGAATTCGCGCCATGTTCCGTCACTTCCAGCTTGGCATTGTCCACCGTGAGGGTAGGCTGATCGTTGGTGCCCTCCACGGTCACGCCCAGCATGTGATGGCCCTGCGCGCCGTATTGGTCCGTCACTGTCGTGGTGAAGTGAAAGTCGAACTTCTCGCCCTGGGCCAGATGATTCGCGGCTTCGGTATTCAGAACAAAGGTATAGTCCCCGGTCACGGTGTCCAGGGTCAGGGTGCCGTAGTTGGTTTCGATGGTCTGGACGGCATGGCCGGTCGCCGGGTCGGTGGACATGGTGCTGCTGTTGATGAGCAGGGATTCCGTCACCTGCTTGCCGTCGGCCCCGACAACAGGCTGGCGGTTATCGCCGGAGCCGGTATACATATTGACTGTAATGCCGGACTCGTTGATGCCGCCTTCCTTGCCGTTCACGTCGATGCCGTAGGTCAGCTGGGCGTCATTATCCCGGTCGCTGCCCTGAAGAGTGCCTTCCACCTCGACGCGATGGTGATCCGGAAACACAAAACCGTTGTCCTTGCCGTCGGGCGTGGTGGATTCGTTGCCGCCCGGAGCCACGCCGTCCTCGCGCACATGCACCTTGCTCCAGCTGATGGTCGGGGCCTCGTTGGTGCCTTCAATGCAGATGGTCAGGCTGCTGTTGCCGGTCAGTTCGCCGTCCGAGGCGCTGACATCAAAGGTCAGGTTCCACTTGTCGCCCTGGCCCATGGCGTCCACAAAGCCGCCCGCGTCGGTATTGAGCTCAAAACTGTAATGGCCGTCGGCGTCCAGCGTAAAAGTGCCCGCTTCGGTGACGATGGTGGTCGTGCCCGCGTCGTCGGTGCTGACGCTGAGAACCTTGAGCGTCGTCGTTTCATCGGCATTGTCGGGATTGGTCAGGGTCAGCTCGCCGCCCGCGACGATGCCGGAGGTGACCACGCCGTAGGTCAGGTCCGACCCTTCGTGGTCAAAGCCCTGAAGCTGTCCCTCAAAGCCGAGACGATGCTCGCCGCCGGGAATATGGCCTTCGCCGCCGGTGTAATCCTTGGTGGCGCTATTGGCTGACGCGGCGTCTTCGCCGAACACGCCCATATCCTTGACGTGCTCGGTCACGGCCGTGATGACGGGCACGTCGTTGGCGCCCTTGATGGTGATGTCCAGCGGGACTTCGGCATGCGCGCCGTGTTCGTCCGTAACCACCACGGTCACGCGCTGGGTCACGTCGTCGCCGTCGCCGCGGAGCTTCTGAACGGCTTCGCTGTTCTTGTCCAGGGTATAGGTGTATTCGCCGGTATCCGGATCAATGGTCAGGGTGCCGTATTCGTCCGTAATGCTGGTAATGGGATTGCCGTCGCCGTCCGTGCCGAAGCTGTAGTGCAGGTCATGGCCCGCGTCCGGGTCGTCGCCCAGGGCCGTGCCGCTGTCGGTAATGGCGCCTTCCACCGCGTTCGCGCCGTCGTCGGTGACGGTAAGGTGGTCCTTGCCCAGTTCCAGAGTGGGCACGTCATTGCTGCCCACCACGTTCACGGTCACGGTCGTGGTGGCCGTGCCGCCTCGCCCGTCGCTGACCTGGACGGTGAAGTTCTCGTTCACCACATCGCCCTCGGCCAGGCCGTTGGCCTTGTCGTTATCCAGTACGTAGGTATAGGAGCCGTCGGGATTGATGGTGATAACGCCGTATTCCGTGGTGATGCTGGTAACCAGGCTGCCGTCGGGAGCCACGAAAGCAAAATGCAGCGCGTCGCCGTCGGGATCATAGGCATTGACCTGGCCGCTCGCCGTGGGAACGCCCTCCTTGGCATCGTTGCCGCCCACAAAGACACCGGCTTCCACCACGCTCACCGTGCCGCTGATGGAAATCACGGGCGCGGCGTTGGTCTCCCCGGCGTCTGGGCTGACCACGCCCAAGGCGTCCACGTCCTCGGCAGAGGGCCGGTCCAGGTTCATGCCCCAGTCCAGCTCATTCAGATGGTTGATGCCGTCGAGCAGGTCGCTGTTGCCGAAATCATTATAGCGGGCGGCGCGGGCGGCCGCTCCCGCCGCCGGACCGGCGGCGGGCATCAGGTCTGGACCGAAGGCGCTGAAAAAGTCCGCCCCGGCCACCAGGGTGCCGTCCACTTCAAAATCCGGCATGCTTTCCTGGGAATACTGGGTGTAGAAATTGGTAAGCTGAATGCTGGAGCCGTCGTCAAAACTGAAGACGAGGTTGTCTCCCGCGCGCTCCATGGTAGCCTGATCCGTGGGGAATTGCAGGACCAGGCGGGAATCGGCCACACTTTCCAGAACTGTATGCTGTCCCGCTTGCGGACGGGTAAGGATGATATCTGCCATTGTATTTGCCTCGTTGGTTAGCGGGGAAAGGCCCGGAGGCCGTCCCGTCAGTGCTCAGCGATTTATTGTAATATGCAAAACACGCGCCGTCGGAAAATCGACGCCGCGTCAGAGCGCAACAGTGCGCCCTGGCGGCAAAGGCCAAAAAGCTCATGATAATTCGGAAATTCCGGCGAGAAAGAAAGGCAAACTCACACAAGGAAAGGGAAGGCGAACAAAACGTGCGTATCTTTCCGAGCTTGCGCTACGACCTGGCGGGCCATGTAACAGGGCGACAGACGTGTTCTTTCCGGGACGCGGAGAGCGTCCGTACTGGCAGAGGGCGGGTTCGCGGGCAACCCGCGCTACGGGATAAGGTGTCGTTTATTACGTACCGTTTCCCATGCAATTCCTATCTACGGTTTTTAACAACTGAAGTCAATAATGACCGTATATGATATATAATCATATATAATAAAAAGTAAATATTCCCAGGCCATAAAAAAATATAGATAATGGCAAAAAGCAGACGGAATGCGAAAAATAAGGCGTCGCCGTGCCGTAAAAACGGCAAAAGGCCCGCGCCGGATATCCGGCGCGGGCCTTGCGTTTTTTGCTGCCGGGAGCTGTCGCCCCGGCCTTGCCTTATCCGTTGTTCATCAGATTGATGGCGGCAACGTCACTCTGTTCCTGCATGGTGTCCACATGCACGTCCGGAGCAACGGTCACGGTCACGTCGCCGTTGGTATAGGCGTGGTAGCCGTCAGGGGCGTCGTCCGCCTTGGTCCAGCCGTCGCCCAGCGACAGCGAGTTGTCGCCCAGGGTGATGCCGATGTTGCCCAGGGCGTCCATATTGGTCAGATTTGAAACGTCCTCGCCGCTGATGATGACTTCCACATCGGTGACGTTGGCATCAAGCTGCCCGCCCCGGAAGAGCGAATCCATACTGTCGTTGCCCACCAGCAGCACATCCATGCCGGAACCGCCGTCAATGACGTCATTGGGATGGTAGACCAGCATATCATTGCCGGAACCACCATGGAGATAGTCCACCTCCGTGTCGTTTCCACCGTCCAGATAGTCGTTGCCCGAACCGCCGAAGAGTATGTCGCTGCCGTCGCCGCCATAGAGCTTGTCGTCGCCGCCCATGCCGAGGAGCACGTCGTCGCCGCTGCCGCCGAAGAGCTGGTCGTTCCCGTCCTGCGGCGTTTCCAGGCCTTCCAGCCTGGCGGCCAGGGCATCCAACTGGTCGGGGTCGTCGGTGACCGCGTGGGTGACCGCATGGGCAAGATCTTCCGGCTTGCCGGACGCGGCGTTCAGCTCATTCCGGAGGTAGTCCAGCGTATTCTGGGCCTCATTCGCGGCATTGCTGCCGTCGCCGATCAGCAGGTCGTCCCCGCCCTGGCCGAAGAGGACGTCATTGCCCGCGCCGCCGATCAATGCGTCGCTCTGGTCATACTCGTTGTGCACCAGATGGTCCTGAATCTCCTCGGCGTGTTCCTTCACGTATTCCACAATGACGGCCGGGGTGACGTCCTCTTGACCCAACATGGCCGCCACATAGGCCGCCAGCGTCAAGTCGTTTCCTTCAAGTTGCATCCTGGCCGCATCGCCGAACAGCACGTCGTCGCCGAGGTTGCCGAAGATGGTATCCGAGGCGGGCGCGGCGCGGAAGAGCTGATTGAGCGCGGCCTCCAGCTCGCTGGATGAATTGATGACGTGCGCCTGACCGTCGGAGTCGTACTGGTTGAGACCATTCTGGGTTACTCCGGAACCGATGCCCACGGCTTCAATGTCCGACAGCCCGTTCAGCTTATTGTAGGAGTCCGCGTTGACCCCAAATGTGACGTCAGTGTTGCCGGTGCCCTTATAAGCCTCCCATTCCCGAGAATAGTTATCCTTCAGGCAGGGAAAGCTGTTGGGAGTGGTGGTGAGCGTGTACTCGTAATCGCCGATCTGTATTGTATCGCCCTGAGCCATGCCCCGGATGTCCACCGTGGCCCCGCCACGCACCGTTATCTTGTCCGGGTAATAAAAGGTCGGCACGCCGTCGGTGATGAAGATCGTCTTGTTTTCAGCGCCGGGATGTTCCTGGAACCACTTGCTCATGATGTCGAAGACGGCCATGTAATTGGTGCCGCCGGTGGCCGTCAGCTGGTCGATGGTCGCCTTCAGGGCGGTGAGGTCAGCGTCCTTGGTCAGATCATATTCCTTCGGCTGCAAGGCGTTGCTGCTGAAGGAGACAAAAAGCACCTTGACCGACGCGGCATGGCTGTCAACGGCCTGTTCGTGCAGGCTGTCCACATAGTGCTTCAGGGCATCCTGGGCGGTTGTAAAGCCGTTGTTCTTCATGCTGCCCGAGGTATCAAAGGCGATGGAGATGTTGTAGTTCCCGCCGTAGGCGAAAGCGCCGGTGGAGCCCTGAATCAGATCGCTGCCTTGTGTGCCCGCGGTCTGTTCCGACGTTACCTGCACCTGCACGTCGGCCGTATCCTGCGCGCCGTGCTTGTCTTCCACAGTGTACTGGAAGTTCAGGTCCTTGATGTTGCCCTTGTCGCTGCTGACGGAGATTTCGCCCTTCTCCCAATCCACCTTGATGCTGCCGCCGTCCACCGTATAGGAGGCCGTGCCTTCCGTAATGACGTGCTCCGTGCCGGTGGAATCCGTGATGGTGATGCTCTTCAGATGCAGCCCGTCGTTGTCGGCGGCTTCGCCCCGGTGATGGTCGGGGTCGCTGTCGTTGTGCACCAGATCGTCAAAGGAGATGATCTTTTCTCCATGACTTTCTCCGCCGCCCTCCTCATAATCCGTGGTCGTGAAGGTAAAGCTGCCGCTCGCCCCCTTCGTATGTTCGGCGGTGATCGCGGAATTCTTGGAGGCGTTCAGGTTGCCGTCAACGGCAAGACCGCCGCTGACCGTCAGATCCGCCCTATTGTTCAGATTCAGATTGCCCGACGTGTACAGGAAACCGTTGACTATCAAGGCCGAGGAGTTCCCCTTGAACGAGCAATCCCCATCGACAATAGTGACGCAATTCAGCGTCAGCTTTCCCGTAACGTCGGGATTGCCCGTGATATACAGCAGCTTGCCGCCCTTGGCGGCCTGATCGGCGGCGTTTTGAAGCTGAGCCAGCGTGGAGCCGCCTCCCCAGTCGAACGTAAGGGTATTGTCCGCCCGCGCCAGGGCATCCATGTCCACAGCATGGCCGGCCGCGTCCTGGAAAAACTTGCTGAAGAAGTCCTCTCCGGTTTGAGTGTGGTTCCCGGAGGTAATGCCCTTGTAGCCTCCCAGCACAGCCGACGTATCGACGTAGGAGACGTTGTTGGCGACGCCGCCCACGGTGATCACGGCATGGGACTCGGCAATGGTGGCGCTGACGGACACGGAGCCGGAGCTGGGGCCCGTCACGACCTTGTCGATGTGGAACACGTCGTCGTGCGCCACGGGGGCCTGATTCTCCGCGCGAAGGACAACGCTTTCATGCGCGATGTCGCCGTCGCCGTCCGTGGCCGTGATATGCAGCGTATGTTCGCCGCCCGTCGGCATGTGACCGCTCTCAAAAGTGTACTGGTACTCGTTACCCTCGCCGTGGCTCACGGTCACGCTGGAACCGTCCGAAAGCTCGGCGCTCCACGTTCCGTCAGCGTTGTGGGTAAGCGAAACGCTCTGGTCGCCGTCGTCCACCGTGAACTCCAGCGTTGCGCCCCCGGCGTCCGCCCCCATATCGATGAGGAACGTATCGCCGGCGGATTCGCCCGCATGCACGGAACTTCCATCCAGGCCCGTAATCGTCGGCACGTCGTCAATGATGTCCACCGGCATCTCGATGGTGGACTGATTGCCGGCAGCGTCTTCCACCACCAGCCTGATGCTGTCGCCGCCCTCCACGGTGTTGGGACCGGCGTTCGGTCCGGAGTTGATGGCATCATGCAGCGTATACTGCCATGCGCCGCTGGAATCCTGGCTCACGGTGCCGTGCGCTCCCTGGCCATCCACGGCCACACCCACAATGGTGAAGCCTTCCGGAACCGTGATAGTCGCGCTTTCGCTGGCGTCGTCTCCATCATCCAGGCCCTTTTCATCCACGGTCACACGCGGCTCGTCCTGAACCGCCATATCCAGCTTGACGTCCTTGGAGTCGCCGTCAGCGTCCGTAATGGTAAGGACGAAGCTGTCATGCGCGCCGCCCTTGATGCCGGGCTTGGCGGTGTAACTGTAGGAGCCGTCGGCATTGATGGTCAGCTTGCCGAAGCTGCCATCCAGCGTAACGGAGCCTTGTTGCGCGATATTGGTTATGTCATAGGTGTACGTATCATCTACCTGCACCGTGAAGGACTTGCCGTCGCGGTCATCCATGCCGAAGTCGTAGCCGATGCTGCCCGCTTCCCTGTTGATGGTAGAACCGGACACCACAGCATCCTGGTGGTACCCCTCGCCATTGACCGTCAGTGTGGGCGTTCCGTCCACAATGGTGATATCCAGGCTGCCCGTCTCCGAGTTGACGCCGTCGGAAACTTCCAGAGCGAAAGAATCTGAAAGATTTTCATCGGTTGCGTAGCCCGGGTCGCCGTGCTGCGCGCCGCCGTCGGCGATGGCGTATTCGTACATGATCGTGAGGTTGCCGTCCGCATCCCTGCCCACGGTCAGATGCAGCTCGCCCTTGCCCTCGGAAGCAATGGTCTTCTCCGTGCTGAACTCGCCTTCGGGCACATCGAACGTCTCGCCGCCCACCTTGATGGTGCCCGCGCCCGCCAGCTCCACATCAATGGCGCCGCTGGCCGTGTGGGCATCGGCATCGGCCTCATTCAGCGTTTCCTCGCCGCTGCCGATGTTCACCGGATGCGGCAGAAGAGCCGTGTCATTGGCTGTGTCGCTGTTGCCCGCAGGGTCGGTGACGGTGGCGTCAACCCGCACTTCCTGGCCCTCAGCAGGCTTGGTCACGGTCACGTCCAGACCGTTGCTCAGCATCTCATCGGTCACAAGGCCGTTGAAGATCTCCTTGCCGCTCTGGTCCGTCACCACCAGCGTGTCGCCGGCGGCCGTGCCTTCACCCAAGGTCACATGGGCCGTGATCTCGCCGTCGCCCAGCTCGTCCTTGCTGATGAATTCGTCGTTGTTCGCATCCGTGGTGATTTCCACGCCCACAGCCGGAGCCGTCGCGTCCAGGTGCGCCGTGTCATTGGCCGTGGCTTCGTTGCCCGCAGGGTCGGTCACTGTGGCGTCAACGCGCACTTCCTGGCCCTCAGCAGGCTTATTCACGGTCACGTCCAGG
>NZ_JH114301.1:465982-466616 GCF_000224635.1 Desulfovibrio sp. 6_1_46AFAA | reverse complement strand
TGCACCCAGGGTCACATGGGCCTTGATCTCGCCGTCGCCCAGCTCGTCCTTGCTGATGAATTCGTCGTTATCGGCGTCCGTGGTGATTTCCACGCCCACAGCCGGAGCCGTCGTATCCAGGTGCGCCGTGTCATTGGCCGTGGACTCGTTGCCCGCAGGGTCGGTCACTGTGGCGTCAACGCGCACTTCCTGGCCCTCAGCAGGCTTGGTCACGGTCACGTCCAGGCCGTTGCTCAGCATCTCATCGGTCACAAGGCCGTTGAAGATCTCCTTGCCGCTCTGGTCCGTCACCACCAGCGTGTCGCCGGCGGCCGTGCCTTCACCCAAGGTCACATGGGCCGTGATCTCGCCGCCCTTCAGTTCGGCGTCACTGATCTGGCCGTCGTTGTTCGCATCCGTGGTGATTTCCACGCCCACAGCCGGAGCCGTCGTATCCAGGTGCGCCGTGTCATTGGCCGTGGACTCGTTGCCCGCAGGATCGGTCACCGTGGCGTCAACGCGCACTTCCTGGCCCTCAGCAGGCTTATTCACGGTCACGTCCAGGCCGTTGCTCAGCATCTCATCGGTCACAAGGCCGTTGAAGATCTCCTTGCCCGCTCTGGTCCGTCACCACCAGCGTGTCGCCGGCGGCCGT